>CBDBEG010000032.1:0-668850 GCA_965204255.1 Rubritalea sp. | reverse complement strand
AATACTGGGTGGCGACCTTCGACGATGGCTAACTCCGTGGAGTCGTCGAGCAGAGGCCGAGTGTGCTGGAAAAGCTGTGCAGTCTCAGCGAGACCGAGAAGTACATCGAGGGTAGCGAGAGCGTCTGCAGTGGACTGGAGCGCATCGAGGTGCTGGGCGATTTGTGCGCGGAGCTTCGCAAACTCGTCTACTTCGAGCTGCTTGGAGCGTTCGTCAGCGCCTAACACTTTACTTTCTACTTTTTTCAGCTCAGGAGTGATGAAGCGCTCGACATTCGCCATGGTCTGCTTGCGCTGGTAGTCCTCAGGGACGAGTTCGGCTTTGGCTTTGCTGACTTCGATAAAGTAGCCAAAGACGTTATTAAATTTGATCTTAAGTGTGTCGATACCACTACGTTTGCGCTCTGATTCTTGGAGTTGGGCGATCCATTGTTTCCCATCGCGGGAGGCTGCACGGTATGCATCGAGAGCTGGACAATAACCGTCGCGAATGATGCCCCCGTCTGCAAGTTTTGCTGGTGGCTCGTCGACTAAGGCGCGCTCAAGAAGGTCGACGAGTTCGTCGAAGTTGTCCATAGTATCGAGCAACTGCCTAGCTAAGATTGTACTGTCAGCTACGGCGCTGAGATCTTCTTTGAGTGTTGGAATTTGCGCGAGCGATAGACCGAGTGACTGAAGTCGCGCGGGGTGCCACTACCTTGGGAAAGGCGACCAGTAGTGCGCTCGATGTCGCGGATTTTTTTTAGGGAATCACGGCACTGGCTCAGTAGATAGGGTTGCTCAAGGAAAGCAGCAATAAGATCTTGTCGAGCTAATAGAGGAGTGAGGTCGCGCAGTGGGTGGAGGATCCAATCACGAAGTTTACGCGCGCCCATTGGGGTCGCGGTGCAATCGAGAGCGTGGAGTAAAGTGTGCTTTTTACCTGAGCGAGATTCGACAAGGTCGAGGTTGTTTTGAGAGGCAGCATCGATCATGACGTATGCCTCATTGTCTCTCACTGAGAGCTTGAGAAGGTGGTCACAGGATCTGCGAAGTTGGTGGATGAGGTAATGGAGGATAGCGCCCGCTGCCGACGTGGAGGCTGTCATTCCGGCGCACCCAAAGCCATCGAAAGACTGCACTTTGAAGTGAGATTTGAGTTGATGTTCAGCTTGCTCAGCAATGAAGGCGTAACCGTCATAGGGCATGCAATGGGCTATGCCGCCGAGTTGATTGAGCTGGTCATCAGGGATGATGATCTCGGATGGAGAGAGACGTTTGAGCTCGTCCTCTAACTGTATTTTATCGGGGAATTCTGCGACTGTGAATTCACCAGTCGTGTGGTCGGCACAAGCGAGGCCGTAGCGTTTCCCAATGTAGCACACACTGGCGAGGTAGTTGTGGCGCGTGTCGTCTAGTAGATTGGTATCGTCGACGGTGCCTGCGGAAATGATTTGTGAAATCTCGCGCTCGACGAGCTTCCCTGGAATGGGAGTAGAGGTTTGTTCCCCAATAGCGACTCGAATACCGGCTTTTACAAGCTTTGCGATGTAGCCTTGAGCTGCGTGATGAGGGACGCCGCACATAGGTACATCGTGTCGCTTTGTGAGGGCGACGTTAAGGGTGGCAGCGGCGCGCTGGGCGTCTTCGAAAAACATTTCATAAAAGTCGCCGAGGCGAAAGAAGAGAACGACGTCTTCAGGCAGAGAGCGACGCATCGCTACATATTGTGCCATCATAGGAGTAAGTTTCTTTTCTTTTTTTGCGGCCATGTGCAGGAGATTCTGAGCTAGCCTGGGGGCGAATTTCAACAGTGAAGTGGCAATTGCTCAGAGTTTTCGGGTGGCGCATTCTTGACAGAGAGAGGTTTCTTCAGATAGTACGAGGAATGATGAATAGAATTACTAATCTCCGTCGAAGCTCTTTCCTTGTTCTGGCAGCGTGTGCCTGCATTGCACCCTTGTCTGCTGAAGAAAGTGCGAGATCAATGGCGAAAAGCATGAAGGTGGTGAGTAAGCAGCTTAAATCACTGCGGACCATTGATCGTGAAGATTATGCTGCGGGAGCTGCTGCTGTAAAAAAAGCGCATGAGGCTTTGTTAGAATCGATGAAGTACACACCAGCCATGGTGGAGAAAATGCCAGAAGGTGAAGAGAAAGCAAAGGCTCTAGCGGACTCTCGCAGAGTGATGGGGCTCTCGTACGCTGCTCTGTGTGAGTTAGAATTAGCATACTTAGCAAAAGACTCTGAGAAGATCTCGACTGCTATGTCGAAAGTAAAAAGCACTAAAAAAGAGGGACATAAAAAGTATATTGACGACTAATTTTGATCAAGGAGCTCGAAGACTCGATCAATAGCCGTGTGCAGATTGGCGACTTGGATGTTTCACTGTTTTCGGTACCGGCAAAGGTAACCTTGCGAGATGTGGTGCTCGCTGAGCGTGAGGAATGGAGCTAGGCACGAAAAAGCCCACTACGCGCAGTGGCGCATGGGCTGTAGATTTCTTGGAAGAGAAAAATTACTTAGAAAGGTATGTGGATACGCCTTCGTGGTCAGCAGTCATAGCGTCGTCGCCTTTCTGCCAATCCATTGGGCAAACTTCACCGTGTTGCTCGAAGTGCTGGAGAGCATCGATGATGCGAATGCACTCGTTGATAGAGCGGCCGAGTGGCATGTCGTTGACAACCTGGTGACGAACGATGCCAGCTTTGTCGATGAGGAAGAGACCACGGTATGCTACGAGCTCGCCTTCAATCTCGAGCTTGTCTTCTTCGTCGATGACTACATTACCAGCAAGAACGTCATAGTCTTCAGAGATTGTCTTGTTGATGTCAGCAACAAGTGGGTAGGAAACGCCTTCGATTCCGCCCTTGCTCTTTGGTGTGTTGAGCCATGCTCTGTGAGAGAACTCAGAGTCAGTTGAGCAACCTACGACCTGAACGCCGCGCGCTTCAAATTGTGCGATTTCTTCTTGGAAGCGGTGAAGCTCAGTCGGGCAAACGAAAGTGAAGTCTTTAGGGTAGAAGAAGAGAACAACGTACTTTTCGCCGACGAATTGACTGAGAGAGAATCCTTCGATAATGTTTTGTCCCTGAACTGCTTTTGCTGTGAATGCTGGTGCTGGTTTGCCTACGAGTACTGCCATGTCTTTGATTCTAAGTGAGTTTTGTGAAAAGGAGCTCAATGTGTCTGCAAGGCGCTTTGCATTGAGCGAGATGCGAGTTAATGTAGTACGGCTTGCAGGTATGTGCAACTGGAATCTGGAGTGGTTCTCAAAATACTGGCTATAAGACCTACTTATGAAGATTGTGTGTGCTTTAGAATGCGCTGAGTTCTCACCGCAGTCCCAGAGGCTTAGTTTCTTCGGCGAAGTTGAAATGCCGAGGCCTACTGCTTCGAATAGCTTGCGCTAAATGCGGCTATGGCAATGTGGAGCTTTCTCGCATTTTCAACATCGCTGGTTTGCTTGCACTTCATGGCGAGCACCAAGATGTGGTGGAGCTGGGTGAGCTTTTTCGTATACGCAGCCTTGTCGGCTTCGTCGATTTTGATGCGTTGGGAGAGGAAATAGTTTAAGACTATGTCTTGGATGGCTTGTGCATGCTTTTCTTTGTTGGCGACCCAGCGTGCGATTTGGTTCGCGTTGGCTGCTGGTTCTTTCGATAGTGCGTTGATTTGAAGCATCGCTTTGGCAATGGTCTTGTGATATGTGCGCATCGTTGCGAAGACTGTATCATCGAAATAAATACCGCAAGGAACTTGGCAGTGTGCAGCAACGAGAGGGGTGAATGCGAGGAGGGATGCAGTAGAGAATAGAGCGATTTTCATAAGATGTGTGCTTTGGATTTGTGAGTGAGTATAGCGCAGAATAGGGTCTCTAGTAGAATAAAAGTAGCTAAAGTGGTATTTTTATGGATGCGATCGGCAAATGTACGCTAATCTTAGGGCATGCCGTGGATGCTCGCAGCGGGAGGACACATACCTCCGTTTTTTATTCTTCTGACTATAGTGCTGTTAGCCTTGGTAGTGGTTTCTTTGATGCTCACTCGCTTCAAGCAATCCTTGCTGGTGGGTTATTTTATTTGTGGGGTGGTAATGTATAATTCGGGCCTGCTGGATTGGGTTGGTCTAGAACAAGTGGGTTTGATTGATGCGCTTGCGGAAATTGGTGTGGTGCTGTTGCTGTTCACCTTGGGGATTGAGTTTTCTTTAAAAGAGATTAAGGCGCTCAAACGGCCAGTATTTATCGGAGGAGCCTCGCAGGTGGGGCTCTGTGTATTGGTTGGCGTGGGGGGAGGAATGTTGTTAGGGTTAAATCTGGCGCAAGCGCTTTTGTTGGGCTTTGCATTTTCTCTCTCATCGACAGCGGTGAGTATGAAGAGTTTCCAAGAAATGGGGCTGCCTGAGAGTCCGCAGGCGAGGACCGCCTTGGGAATGGCAATCTATCAGGATTTAGCTGCGATTCTTTTCATGGTGCTCATTCCTTCTTTGCTCAGTGACGAGGCTGGAGATGGTGCGGTCTTTTTTGCTTTGCTCAAGGGAGCGTTGTTCACGGGAGGTATAGTGGCGCTGAGTCGACATGGCTTCCCTCAAATGCTGGATGCAGTAGCAAGAACTCGGAGCCGTGAATTGTTTACTATCACAGTGATTGGTCTGTGTGCAGCTGTGGCTTTGGTGAGTGGTTTGCTTGGGTTGAGCCCAGCACTGGGGGCTTTTGCTGCGGGGGTGGTGGTGAGTGAATCGATTTATTCGCACCGTGTGCTGTCGGACATTTTGCCCTTCAAGGATCTCTTTCTCACGGTGTTCTTTGTGTCGGTCGGCTTGTTGATCGATTTGGATGTGATTGCTGCATACTGGGATGTGATCTTGATGGCGACGGTGGCTATTATTCTTTTGAAAGGCTTGGTTGTCGCCTTTGCAGCTCGGTGGTCGGGTTTGCGTAAGGGAAGCTGGATTGTGACCACTGCGGCGCTGAGCAGTACTGGGGAGTTTTCGATTGTGTTGCTCAATCGTGCGAGTGAGTTTTCCGCCTTGTCGAACCAATGGGAGCAAGTGTTGCTGGCGAGCACAGCCATTTCCATGGGCTTAGTGCCGACCTTGATGAAATGGAGTCTGGGCTGGGCTGAGAAGTTGCGTTATTCAAGCAAGGAATTTTGCGGGCAAGAGCACGAAACTTTGGGAATTGGTGGGCAAGTGATGGGGCTCAATGAGCATGTGATTATTTGTGGCTATGGACCAGTTGGGCAAAATTTGCACCACAATCTCTCGCGAGCAAATGTGGGAGTAGTAGTGTTGGAGACGAACCCTGAGACGGTGAAGCGCTTGCATCGGGAAGGGGTGATCGCGCTTTTCGCGGATGTGAGTGATAAGGAGTCGTTAGAATTGGCTCAAGCTGAACGCGCGCGCGCGATTGCCTTTACCTTCCCCGATGAGCAAGCCGTGTTGAAGGCGATTCACAGTGCGGAGCAAATCAATCCTGAGATGCGGATTTATGCTCGGGCCAAGTTTGCTGACCAATCCGAGCGCTTGCAACAGGCCGGTGTGCATGAAGTGCTCTACGATGAAGAGCAAAGTGGTAAGGCGATGATTTCTGCCGTGATGCGGAGTTATGCCGCTGATCTCGATCCAGATTGGGAGTTGTAGCCTAGGCATTCCTCATTTTCCATTTTAAATTTGAGTCGTAGGCTCGTCGCTGCCCATGCGGCTCCTAGGATCGCGCTAAAGGTGATGGCAATGGATTCAATCTGGAAGGGGAAGTCGACGGTTGCATGGAGCAGGCAGATGAACATCGCAATGCCCATACCTCGGAAGTAGAAGAGATGGTGAGTGCGGTGCTTTTTGTGGTGGGAAAAGTTCTCGACGAGTAAGATGGTGCCGCCTCCTCCAATCAGCAGAATGAAACACCCGGTGCCAAACCATCCCCATTCTACGAGTGTCTGAAGGTGGTCGTTGTGGGCGTAGACCCATTTGTGGTGTAAAGCTTTGTCCGTCTTCTTATCGACGTGGAGAGGAAAGAGTGGGTAGAAGGAACCTGGCCCGTAGCCCGCCCAACCCCAATCAGGTTTCTGGGTCATATCGATTTGCACCGAGTTGGCGATGTGACGTAATTGAAGCGTCTGGTGGTCTTTGTCGATAGAGATTTTCCAGCGCTTGGTCACCGTTTCACCAAAGTTGAGGACTGCGAAGATACTGGCGATCGTAACAGCTCCTAAGATGATGTTTCGTTCGTGCGGACTGCCACTGGGGAAAAGTGCGTCAGCATTGCGGATCATGTGGATCATGCCTTTGAAGTTCATGGCGGTCCACAAAAGTAGGGTGCCGGCAGTGAATACAGTGCCAGCTTTTGAGCCTGTAGTCATTGAGCCTGAGAATAGGACGATGAGGCCAATACAAATCAAGAGTGGGTGGGTAGGTTTCGCATCACTGCGGCGGATAAGTTTGTGAGTGATAGAAAGTAAATGAGCGAGACCTGCCGCGAATGCGATGTTGAGGTAGCTGGTGGCAATGCCAGGGCTGCGGTAAGTTGCGAAAAAGAATTGGCGGTATTTAAAGATAAGCTCGTCACTCCAGTAAATGCCTTCAGCACCAGTGAAGCGCTGAAGGAGCCCGAGGGCGGCAATGAATACACCAGTCCAGAAAATAGTCCCGCAAAGTGTGCCGAGCTGGAGAACCCGACTTGCGACGAGTTGGCGGGTGGCGAGTACGATGAGCAAGCAAGGGAGTATGTAACTTAGGCGATCCCACGCTTCAGCTTTGTCGGGAGCCCCTGGAAGTTCGGGGTGGGGTTGAGTGGTGAGTGGCTCTAAGTGCCACATATAGTGGACGCTCTTAAAGATGTTATTCTCGATAAAAAGGCTATGCGTGTTGTACCACATCCATAGTCCTTGTGCGGAAAGAGTGAGCAGAGTGAGTAAAAGAATCCAGAAGCTTAGGGGTGCTTTTTGCGGTCTGGCGAAAACCAGAGCGAGAATCCCTGTAGTAATGGCAGAATAGATCACAGGCCAACGCCATTCACCAAAATAGGAGCCGACCCAGACTGGACCAATAATCAAGGTGAAGCAGAGCAATATGTTGAGCAGTCTCGCCATGGCGAGAGAGTGGAAAGTGGAAAGTGGAAAGGGAAAATTGCTCATTGTGGGGGAATCTGAAATAATCACTTATATTGGAGAGAATAGTGCTTGACTAGGTTTGAGAGTTTGCTTAATTTTCTATGAGCAATTGTTAACTTTTATGAATACTGATCAATTAAAATCAATCTCAGCTTCCGTTTTAGTTTCTTTACTAGTGATGGTGGGTTCCGCATCTGCACAAGACCTTACAGGTTCTTATGGTTCCTTTAGTGAGTCAGCACTGCGCTCTGCGGCACTTGAAAGCTTCGGTCAATCTGAGCAGCTGGAAGGAAGTGCTCTTGATTATTTTAAATTTGGTGTGGATATTCGCGCTGAATATAATGACAACGTGTTCCTTACAAATACTGGTGAGGAAGAAGATTTCATTTTCCGAGTGAGTGTGCCCCTTGAGCTTTCTAATGATGAGACTGCGGCACATAAGTGGTTTGTGAGATATACGCCAAAGTTCAACTTCTATGCAGAGAATTCAGATCAGGATGGTGTGGATCAACTGCTTAATGCTGGTTATTCTTTTCGTTTTGCCAAGACCTCAGTAGATTTTGGTATTGGGTACAAAAATGCTGAAGGTCCCAACCGTTTTGCTTCTGGCTCTATTGAGAAGGATGGGTTTGATAATAGTCTAGCGGTGAGTCATGTGCTTTCTGGCAAGTCACGTTTTGATCTAGATCTCGGTGCGCGCACGGATGATTTTACGGATAAAGCTCTCTTTGATCGGTCCCGCTACAATACTCGTTTCTCGTGGCAGTATCAGCTGGCTGGTAAGACAACGCTTGGTCCCTATGTGGCCTATGAACATGTCGATGTAGATACCAATCCAAACCACAATGCTATTTCTGGTGGAATAAAGGCAACTTACAAGGCTCTGCAAAAGACCGTGGTGACAGGTTATTGCGGAGTTGAGAATCGTGAGTTTGATGGCGGTTCACAGAGTGCAAAAACTTCCCCCTCATTTGAACTTGGTGCGAACCATCAATATTCTGGTAAGATTTCCTGCACTGGGCTTCTTTATCACAATATTCGCGCATCTTACTCAGATGCAGGCAAGTCCTACTCGGCAACGGGTCTCAATTTCTTTACTCGCTATGCGTATAGTCAGCGGATCAGCTTCCGTACAGGTGTGAGCTATGAGCATGATAATTATTTTGAGACAGGTGCATCTACCGCCGGTGATCTTGATTCTGATTATGTAACGCTTTATCTCGGCGGTTCTTATGTGATGGATAATGGTGTGACGCTTGGGTCAGGCTTGCGCTATTCAGTCAATGATTCTGAGACCAATCATCGTGATTTCGACAACATGGTGTTCAACATTGACGCAACATACAGCTTCTAGCTTGAGCAGATTACTTTTTAAGTTGTCAACGAGATGAGAGTTCTTTAAGTCAATCTTAACGAAAATGCGATCAAGGGTCGCTCAATACAAAACCTTCATTATGAAAATAAAACAATTTACTCAATTTGGTGCAGTAGCAGGTTGCACTGCACTTGCGTTTCTTTCCACAGCTGCCTTGGTTCCGGCGCAGGGTTCCAATCAGCAGGAGTCTTCAGAGTCAGAGGAGGATCAGGCAAGTGCAACGATTACAGTGATAGTGCCTGCAGGTGGTGCTGTTGTGACTTACACTGTGGACGACACTGTATTCACTGTGTATGCGGGTAGTAAAGTAGTCCTTCCAGCTGCTGCACGTGATATTCAGCTTCCAGTAGGGACACTTGTTGAGACGTCTCGGACTGGTCTCAATGGCGGAATGACAGTTGCTAATTTTAAGATATCCGCTCCAGTAACACTGGCAAGCATCACCCAACGTGCAGTAAAAAATGCGGCAAGTTCTTTTCAGCTTGTGACTTTGGCGCGTACTCGTCCGGATGGCACCAAGCGTGAGTTTGACGCTGCCACAGGTGAAGTAACAGAGAAAGATACTTCTGGGAATGTGGTGTCAACGACGTCTCCAGTTGCTGCGGAGCGTCCAACAGGTGAAAAAGCACTTACGCAAGCTGCTGCAACAGTACGTGCTACCTCGTCTGACACGAACACTATCTCGAGTGCGTCTGGTACAGACGGAAATCGCTAACGACTCATTGTAAAGGTTTCTCAGTGACCCCCCTTATCTCATGGGGTACTATGGTAGATGCATCACCGTAGTATTCCATTTTTTTGAGATCTTACTCATTGGAGTTCTATGCGTTTATTATTGCTTTGCATTACCTTATTGATGACGACCTTCTTTGTTTCGGCTGAAGAAGCGAAAGAATACAAACTCGAAAAAGATGATGTCATTAGCATGCTCGTCTTCCAAGAGCCTGATCTCGTAACCGAGGCACAAATTGGCAAATCTGGCTACGTCTCTTTCCCATTGATTGGGAATGTGAAGCTGATTGGTAAAAGTCTCAAGCAGGCTGAAGATGAAATCCAAGCTCTTTACGAAAAGGATTATCTCGTCAATGCACAGGTGAACCTCTCGATTATTGCCTACGCTGAAAAGTGGGTGATGGTCGGCGGCGATGTCCGGGCACCAGGGATGATTAAGTATCCTGAAGAAGGAGCGCTCGACTTGCGTGGCGCTGTCGCACAAGCAGGCGGGGTGCTGGAGAGTGCCGATACTACGCGCATACGCGTGCGTAGTAAGACGGGTGAAATAACAAGCTATAACTTAAAATCGTCAGGGAGTAAGGTGCTCGGTCATGGCGACTCAGTGACTGTGGCTCGTAGTTCAATCAAGCAGTCCACAGTGACAGTCTCTGGGAATGTGAATAAACCAGGGATTGTTGATTACCCGAAATCGGGCAGTCTTGATATCCTTACTGCCATTGCACAGGCGGGTGACTTTAATCGAATCGCTAATAAAAAAGATGTGGTTGTGACGCGCAATGGCCGTCGAATGATCATTAGCCTGCGGGATATCAAAAACGGTAAAACGAAAATGTTTCACCTCCGACCAGGCGATATCCTCATCGTCCAAGAAAGTAGATTCTAAATAAAGCTCAGAAGTGATTTTACAAAGATTACAAAATCAGGACATTAAGATTGGTGTGATTGGCCTCGGCTACGTAGGCCTCCCTCTGGCAGTTGAGTTCGGTAAAAAGTTCGAGACACTTGGCTTTGATATCAATCAAGCGCGTGTCGATGCATTGAATGGCGGCACGGATCACACGCTTGAGTGTAGTTCTGCGCAGTTAGCCGCATCTACAAAGCTCAGTTTTTCAACCCAGCTCGATGACCTCGCTGGGTGCGACATTTACATCGTCACTGTGCCGACTCCGATTGATGACAATAAGTCTCCTGACCTCCGTCCGCTGGTGGGAGCGAGCACCACGATTGGCAAGGTGCTGGCAGCGGATAATATCGTGATTTATGAGAGCACTGTGTATCCAGGCTGCACCGAAGAGGACTGTGTGCCAATCTTGGAAAAGGTCAGTGGACTCACCTACAATAAAGACTTCTTCTGTGGTTATAGCCCAGAGCGCATCAACCCAGGTGATAAAGAGCACACGGTGACGAAAATCCCTAAAGTGACTTCTGGCTCCACTCCTGAAGTCGGGGAGATGGTCGATGCCTTGTACAAGTCTATCATCACAGCGGGAACACATCTTGCGCCAAGCATCAAGGTAGCCGAGGCTGCTAAGGTGATTGAAAATTCACAACGCGATATCAACATCGCCTTCGTCAACGAGCTCAGTATGATTTTCCATCGGATGGACATTGATACCAATGCCGTGCTCGAAGCGGCAGGAACCAAATGGAATTTCCTACCATTTCGTCCTGGTCTCGTGGGTGGCCACTGTATCGGTGTGGATCCATACTATCTCACACAACGAGCACAGCAGTGCGGTTATCATCCAGAAATCATTCTAGCAGGGCGACGACTGAACGACAACATGGGGAGTGAAGTGGCCCAACGCATAGTCAAGTTGATGATCAACAAAGGACATAAGATCCTTGGTGCAAAAGTGCTGCTACTCGGAATTACTTTCAAAGAAAATTGCCCAGATATTCGAAACTCACGAGTGATTGAACTGATTGAGGCACTTCAAGAATTCGGCTGTGATGTGGATGTATTTGATCCATGGGCTGATGCCAAGGAAGTGACACGTGAATATGGTATTGATCTTCTCGATTCATGTTCTACGGCTGAGACCAAAGTAGCTTATGATTCGGTAGTAGTTGCGGTCGCGCATGATGCGTTTCAGCAATTCGATTATAGTCAGTTTAACAAAGATGGCTGTGTTGTGTTTGATCTAAAGAATATCCTACCTGAAGGAGTTGCAGACCAGAAACTTTAACTTTTTATAGGATGTCCCAAATTGAAAATTCTAAAGTTCTGGTGACTGGTGGAGCAGGTTTTATCGGCTCAAACCTCACAGAGGTGCTTCTTCCTCAAAATAACCAAGTGGTTTGTTTGGACAATTTTGCTACAGGCAAGCGTGAAAATGTTGAGCCGTTTCTCACGCATCCTAACTATACCCTTATAGAAGGGGATATCCGTGATGCGGAAGCCTGTGCCAAGGCATGTGAAGGAGTGGACTATGTGCTCCATCAGGCAGCTCTGGGATCTGTTCCTCGCTCCATTGACGATCCTGTAACTACGGACCAGGTAAACTGTAATGGTTTCGTAACAATGTTGGTGGCTGCTAAGAATGCGAGGGTGAAGCGTTTTGTCTATGCAGCGAGTTCATCCACTTATGGCGATAGTGAGTCACTCCCGAAGGTAGAAGAGGTGATTGGTAGCCCACTTTCTCCTTACGCTGTGACGAAGTTTGTTAACGAACTCTACGCTGATGTTTTTGCGAAAACCTATGGGATGGAGTTGATTGGTTTGCGCTACTTTAATGTCTTTGGTCGCCGTCAAGATCCATATGGTGCCTATGCTGCTGTAATCCCTAAGTTTGCGATTGCGCTGATGAAGGGTGAAAGTCCACAGATCAATGGTGATGGTTCTTATTCTCGTGATTTCACCTACATTGATAATGTGATTCAGATGAATCAGCTCGCTGCTACGACCCAGAACCAAGAGGCAATCAACCAAGTTTACAATACAGCTTTCGGCGAACGCACCACGCTCAACGAGCTCTTCGAAGCGCTTCGTTCGGCGATGGGCAGGCATATTCCATCGATTGCTAATATTGAGGTGATACATGGAGCAAATCGTTTAGGTGATATACCTCATTCACTCGCGGATATCAGCAAGGCGAAGACGCTTTTGGGTTACGACCCTCAGTTTTCTCTATCCCAGGGCCTTGATGCGGCAGCGGCATGGTATGTGGATGAGTTAGCGGGTCTCTTAAAGTGAATCTTAGGAAGATGAAATTACTTTTCGTTATAGGTCAAATGTCTGGTGGTGGCGCTGAGAGAGTGATGGCTCTCTTGGTCAATAAGTTGGCAGATAGAGGTTATGAAGTTGACCTGCTCGTAGTAAGTGGGGATTCAGCCTATGCAATCAACGAAAAGATAAATTACCATCGTATCTTTACTGAGGAAGAGCGTAAAGCAGGAAAGCTTATCAAGCTGTGTAGAGCCATTTGGGCTATAAAAAAGTTTCTAGCTCAGTGGCGAGGAGAAGTGGTCATTTCTTTTATTCCACAAACAACTTTGTTGGTTCTTGCCTGGGCAAAACTTTACAAGAAAAGGCTCATTGCATCTGAACATTCTAGTTTCAATGGGAGGGGTTTTTTAATGAGTCTGTCTAGAAGGGTGGCATATCCCTATGTCGATTGTTTATTATCGTTGACTGAGCATGATGCAAAAATTTACAGAAAGTGGGTCAAGGAAGTTGTTGTGCTGCCTAACCCTTTAGCATGGACTCCGATTAAAAGTTATAAAAAATCTTCAAGGCGACAAGTCATTGTAGCTGCTGGAACTTTGGATAGATGGTACATTAAAGGTTTTGATCGACTTATTATTGCTTTTGCAGCTCTTGCCACGGAGTTCCCAGCTTGGGAGTTACATATTGCAGGTGGAGGTAGTGAGGGGGCGATGTCCTATTTAAATGAACGTATCAGTGAATATAAGCTCGAGGGTAAGGTGCGTTTATTAGGTCGCTGTAATGATTTAGACAGGGTGTTCCGTGAGTCATCGATTTTTGTGCTATCCTCTCGACACGAGGGGCTCCCTTTAGTTTTGATAGAGGCTCTGTCTCAAGGGGCACTATGTGTCAGTCTCGATATTGAAACTGGGCCCAATGAAATCATTACGGACGGGGTAGATGGCTTTCTTGTTGCCGATTCGCAGAATGAGCTGGGGTTGGCCATGAGGAGAGCTGTAGAGCAGTTTGATTCACTAGAAGATGTGGCGATGGCTGGAGTCCATAGATCGAGGGACTATGAAGTGACAAAGATTGTGCATAAGTGGGAGGAAGTCTTCGCTAAAGTTTTGGATGCAAGTGAAGGATAAGATACATCGCTTTTTGCGCGATGAGCGTATGTCGGAGATGCTAAGAGGTAGTTTTTATTCTTTCGGTGCAAAGATAATAATTACAGTTTTGAGCGTGGCGACGAGTATTCTTGGGGCGCGCTATTACGGTGCTGAGATGGTTGGTCTCGTTGCTATGGTTGCAACCATATTGAGTATATCAAGGATGTTTGGACTGATGGGGATGTCGACTTCAATTTTGCGGATTATACCTGAATATAAAGAAAAATATTCCGCAGAATATGCTATCTCAGTGTATAGAAAAATATTCTTAACTGTGCTTTGTTTATCAATGATTGCCGCAGTTATTTTTCTTGTGGGTGTTGACTTTGTGGCAAACACAGTGTTCTCAAATGCCTTGCTGGCAGGATTGATGCCGATACTGGCGATCGTGTCAATTTTTAACTCTGTAAGAGAAATAAATCTAGCATTTATTCGTGCATGTAAAAAAATAAAAGAGCTGTCGATTTTTGATATAGTTGCCAAAGTGATTCACCTGCTCTTATTGCTTGGGCTGACTTATTTTTTCTATCATCGTTTAAATTTAGTCTGCATAGTTCTCTCTATCCCAGTGTGCATGGCGATCATTACTTCAATCTATGTGTTGAAAGTGCTGGTTCAACCAAACAGAACGGAGGAGAGGTTAGGAGAGCCGCCACCACCGACATCTTGGGCTCTAGTAAAATTATCACTACCTATGTTGATGACCGCGAGTTTGACTATTGCTATTGCCAATACGGATATCGTCATGCTCGGTATGTATAAAACTACTAGTGAGGTAGGGGTATATAGTATTGCGACTTCACTTGCTTTTCTTGTTGGGTTTGTATTGAGCTCTGTTAATATGATCTCTGCTCCTAAATTTGCTGAGTTGTATTATGCTAGAAAGCACGATGAACTTAAGTTCGTGATTCAGAGTACAAGTAAGCTGATGTTTTGGACTGCATTACCCATTCTAGTGGTAATGGTGATTGCTGGAAAATTTCTTTTAGGAATTTATGGAGAACAATTTGTGTCTGGATACGGAGCTCTAGTCATCCTAACGATTGGGTGGTTTTTCAGCGCAACAGCAGGCTCGGTGGAGAGTTTGCTGAATATGACAGGGCATCAGAAAGTATTTATGATTATTATAGGCATCTCTTTAGGGATGAATATGCTACTGAATTATCTGCTGATCCCTCAATATGGAATAAATGGTGCGGCTATTGCTAGCACTTGCGGTATGGTTTTTTGGAATGCAGCCTCAGTCCTCTATATAAAAAATAAATTTGGTTTTACTATAGCCTATATACCTTTGATTCAAATTTTTAGTAAAAAATGAGCATACTCCATACAATCAAATCTATTTTGCCTCATAGGCTTAGGGTGCTTATCAGAAAGCTAAGAGTGCAGTACCCTTATAAGGAGTATATGCATAGACATCGCTGCATATTTGTGCATATCCCGAAGACGGCGGGTACAAGTATTGTGACCTGTTTAGGTGGTAATGCCGTGAATCGAACACATGCAAAAGCGGAAGTATATTAATCATTTTTTGGGCGCGTATCAAATTTAGCTAGATAAAATGTTTCATAGTTCACAAATCAAATATGGTATTGCATGTATCCTTGGCCTCTTATTGGCATCATTTGTGTATGATACGGCAGTTTTTGTGTTAGGTTTTGGCGGGCTCGTTCTGTCAGTATTATTTATTCTACTCTTATTTAGAGGAAAGAAGGATCCATTTTATCTCAAACTTTTTCTTATCGGCTTTCTTTTGTGTGGGATCTATGCGGCATGTACGAATTATTGGTATGTATCGAATCCGAAGTTCAATTTCTTCATGTTTCCAGATGAAGCATCTTTTTATCAAATGTTAGGAATGCTCCAAAAGATGACTTTTTCTGCAAGTTGGGAGTATTGTTTCGTGCAATCTGGCTGGGATTTTCCATTGTTTTTGTTTGTATCCTACCTTATCAAAGGTACTTTTGATACAGACCCTCTGTCGACTCTGATGTTATTGAAGATGCAGGGTGTGTTTCTAGCTGCTTTGAGCCAGACTTTTGTATACGGTTCTCTTAGAGCTTATTTTAGTAAGTCAAGCTCAGCGAAATACGCTTTACAGTTCTTGTTTTTCGGCCCTCTGCTTTTTTATTCTGCATGCTTCCTGCGAGATATACATATAGCGTTTTGTTACTTCATGGCATTTTATGTTATTTTAGATTATAAAAATATGAAGTATGGGGCTATTGTTCTAGGAGTGGCTGTCTTCTTGTGTTATCATCTTCGTCCTGAGAACGGAGTTTTTTTAGCCTTACTTCTTCCCCTGTATTACTTCCTTAAAATGGAGAAAACACTGGGCGTAGTTGGGAGTATTCTTCTCATTGTGCCTTCTCTACTCATCGTTGTTTTTGGATTAGGAGGGGCTCAATTTATTCAATCGTCAAGTGAGACTATGGGAACCTATAATTCAATACGTGAAGGGTATACAAGAGGAATCACTGGTAAACTAGCGTCTCTACCGATGGGCCTTAATTATCTTACGCTCTCAGCGTTTGGTCAAATGAGGCCATTTCCGTTTGTTGAAGGGATGCGCTCGTCAGCGTTACCTGGCATAATTTGGGGGGCCTTTCCATTTGCGGTGTTTGGAGTATTTTGGGTAACACGCTGGGCTGGTGTCGTTGCAATGCTCGCTAATAATTTACAAGATTTTTACAAGAAGATACCAAAGGAAGTGCTCTATGCCTGTGGTTTTGCTCTCTTGTTGATCTTAATCATAGCGATGAACTATTCGATTCGACGGATGATGGGGGTGTATTTGCCGATCTATGTTCTCAGTTGCATGTCATACCATCTACTCAGTAAGGAACAGTCTAAGAATGTGATGGGGATTACGCTATTTGGTTTGCTCATTTTGAATTGGATTATGATCATTCGTTGATACTATGTGCGGGATTTTCGGTTCGTTAGGTGTTTCGTTAGGAAGTAGAGGGCCTGATGACAAAGGCTATTCCTATGACGAGAGTTTTGGGGTCTTACTTGGACACACCCGTCTAGCAATTCATGATTTATCTCCTCTGGGTCACTAGCCTATGGAATCTCGCACGGGACGATTTGAAATAGTGTTTAATGGAGAAATCTACAACTATCAGGAAATTCGTGATGCATTGTTAACAAAAGGTTACGCCTTTCGTGGTAACTCAGATACAGAGATAATGCTGGCTGCATTTGAAGAATGGGGAGTGCAGGAGGCACTTTGTAAGTTTGTCGGAATGTTTACTTTTGCCTTATATGATAAAAGGGAGCAAAAGCTTATTCTAGCGAGGGATCGAATGGGCGAAAAACCTTTGTACTATTACAAACAAGGTGGAGTGATTGCTTGGGGGTCGACTTTAAGTGTTTTCAATGATTTCACAGGATTTACAAAGACTCTGTCGCAGTCTGCATTAGCAAAACTTTTACGTTATAGATATATTCCAGGAGAAGAAAGTGTATTTGAGGAGGTATCGAAGCTTACGCCAGCTTCGATGATGGAGGTTGATTTGACTGCAGAAGAGAGGTCGACAGAGGTCAAAAAGTACTGGGATTCTCTGGATTACGTAGGTGGAGGTAAGTTTGAATACAATTCCGACCAAGAAGTGCTCACTTCGTTTGAGTATCTTCTAGAGCGTGCTGTTGGTCGACAAATGCAGGCTGATGTGCCTCTCGGGGCTTTTTTATCAGGTGGTGTAGATTCATCTCTGATAGTCGCAACGATGCAACGTCTCAGCGAGAGCAAGGTTCAAACCTACAGTATTGGTTTTGACGTTGATCAATATAACGAGGCTCCGTATGCAAGAGATGTAGCTAAGCATTTGAATACTGAGCACACAGAGCATATTGTGTCTGCAAAGGATGCTCTCGAAGTCGTCCCTTTGTTAGCATCTATTTACGATGAACCGTTTGCTGATTCATCAGCGATCCCCACTTATCTAGTCTCAAAAATGGCTAGAAAAAATGTGACAGTGGCATTGTCTGGGGATGGTGGAGATGAGTTGTTTCATGGATATGTAGGGCGCTATTCGCAGTGTGATTCCTATTTTGAACGCTATTCTAATTCTAGCTTTGCTTGGGCTGGAAGCCTACTTACGAAAGTGCCTCTGTCAGTAAGGGGAAAGGTAGTAGAATGCTTGGCTCAATGTGGTTATCAATCTTTGTCTACTCGGAAGTTAAGAGCTCTGGGAGATTTATTATCTTCGTCAAGCAAGGTCGAGTTACATGACTTTTCTGTGTCGTGTAATTTAGACGCATCAGCCTACCTATTAAGCGCGAGTGTGGAACAAAGTAGGCAAAGTGGAATTCGGGCCTTTACTGGAGATTTCCCTAGAGATTACTCATTGATTGATTTACATACACTTTTACCTGGGGATATGCTGTGTAAAGTAGATAGAGCCTCTATGGGGGTTAGTTTGGAAACACGTGTCCCCCTATTGGATAGGGATATTGTCGAGTGGGGAATTGGCTTGCCTATGCGGTATAAGTTCCGAGATGGTATAGGGGAATAGGTTCTTAGAGAGAGTTTGTATAAATCAGTGCCTTAGTCGTTGATTGACCGACCTAAGCAGGGCTTTTCTGCCCCATTAGATCAATGGTTAAGGGGGATTAAAAGATTGGGCTGAAGCTTTATTGAATCAATCACAACTCATTAATGATGCGATCTTTGTTCATAAATTAGTTGCGCAAGCATGGAGACAGCACAAACTAGGAGTGAATATGGCTACAGTTCTATGACCAATTTTGATGGTGAACCAGCGGTTGAGAGAGCACGATAGATAATGGCATTTGATGACTTTACAGAGAAGAATAGGGCTCGTTGGGTTTCGGATGCTTGTTGGGTCAAGACTGGGGACTACCTGCGTGATATCAAAATTGTTCTTTACTTTAGTATTAAGAAAGAGTTATCCGTCCCACAGAGTGTTTCAAATGACTGTAAATAAGGGATAATATGAATAAATTAGTGGATCTCGTTCTCTTGAATACTCCAGCTTTAGGTGGAGCGGAACGCATTCTCAGGACTATTGCAGAAGAAACGGCTCAATCTGGTCAGCATGTGCTGGTGGTTTTTTTATGCCATAAAGGACATGCAAAATGGCAGGGACTACCAGAGAGCGTGACTTGTGTGTATCTGGGAGCTCCTAGGGCAAAATTAGGTATACCGTTACTGGTGAAGCAGCTTTTGCGGATGCGATCAGAATACACAGTAAGAAGAGTGTATAGTTCACAGGTTCATTTAAACGGAATGTTGTGTTGCTACCGTTATCTAGGATTGCTACAATGTGATTCTCTTGTTTTAAGGGAGGATACCGTGGTAGGTGATTGCTTTACTGGGCTTAGAAAGTGGGAGTTTTTGCTCTTTTACTTTTTTTATCGGAATGTCGATTTACTCATTTGCCAAACTGATTACATGAAAAAGAGGTTGTTGGAGTTTGTGCCGCGTCTGGTTCGTTATTCTCCAGTAGTGATTCCAAACCCAGTGAATGCAGAAAGAGCTGTGCAGCTTTCTTCTGAACAGGGTGAAGATGCTGCTGAAGATTTTGCCCCCTATGTAGTCACTGTGGGGCGATTGATTCACACAAAGGGTGTTGATATTATCATTGAGGCATTCAAGAAGCTCACAGAAAACTATCCTGATCATCAGTTAATCCTCATTGGGAGTGGTTCAGGAAAAGCTCAGTATGAAGCCCTCGTTGCGCATTTAGGCATTCAGGATAAAGTGGTCTTTCTTGGGCAGAAATCGAACCCGTTTCCTTATTTGAAGAAGGCGGAATTGGGGGTTGTTAGTTCTCGGAAAGAAGGGTTTCCCAATGTGTTACTTGAAATGATGACGGTTTGTAAGCGAGTAGTCTCTACCAGATGCGCAGGTGGAATCGATAAAATTCCAGGTATTGAGCATTGTGAAGCAGGTGATGTTGGTGCACTTCGTATTGCTATGGAGCGGGCGTTAGGTGCATTTGATGACAACAAAGTAGCGTTGATGCGTGCAGAAGTCCAAAGGCGGACGCCTACGCTATTCTTGCAGAATATAGGTGAGCTGCTTGCACAAAGAATGGAGTCACAATGAAAATCTGTTTATCAGCGAATTCCTCATGGCATATAGTCAACTTCAGAGCAAACATTGTGCGTGCTCTAGTCGCCGAGGGTTATGAGGTGATAGTTATTGCTCCTAAGGATGATTACTCAGAGCGGATTGCTGATCTAGGCTGTGGTTATGTAGAAATTCCAATAGAGCAACAAGGAATGTCGGTGGCGGCAGATTTGAGGACATTCCTGACCTATTTAAAGATTCTCCGAAAAGAGAAGCCTGACGTGTTTTTAGGATATACAGTGAAGCCTAATATATATGGCTCTCTGGCATGTCATCTATTGAAGATTCCAGTTGTGAATGATGTCCCAGGGCTTGGGACCGCTTTTTTGCGAGGCGGTTGGTTGGAGCGTGTGGTGACGACGCTTTATAGGCTAGCATTTAGTGCGTCGCGTACTATCTTCTTTCAAAATTGCGACGATCAAAAACTCTTTATGGATTCTCAATTAGTGCGCGAGGAGCAATCTAAGCTCCTGCCAGGAACTGGTGTCGATTTATCATGCTATCAGCAGTGCGCTTATGAGCCACGTCCAAAGGAGAGGATGCAATTTTTATTTGTTGGGCGGATACTAAGAGACAAAGGGGTGTGTGAATTGGTGGAAGCTGCGAGACAGATAAAAATACAATACCCTAAGGTAGAAGTGCAGTTGCTCGGACCTACAGGCGTTGCGAATCGAACTGCTCTTACCGCTGAAGAGGTAAAAAAGTGGCATAACGAAGGGGTGATCAGGTATTTAGGGGTGACTGATGCTGTGTTGCCTTTTATGCAAGATGCGGACTGTGTAGTCCTCCCGTCCTATCGAGAAGGGACTCCCTGTGTTCTTTTGGAAGCGGGAGCTCTTTCTCGACCTTTGGTGGCTACCGATGTGCCAGGGTGTAGGCAAGTGGTTGATCACGGAGTGAATGGTTATTTATGCAGATCTCAAGATGCTGTGGATTTAGCTGAGAAGATGTTGCAGATGATTGAATTGTCAGAGGTGAAGAAGTTAGCGATGTCACGCGCTTGCCGCAAAAAAATTGAAAAGGAGTACGATGAGAAAATTGTGATCCATCGCTATCTAGAAGAGATTCAATCGCTACTGTCTTGCAAACTTAAGGGGCTGAAGTAGCTAAGGACTAGTGGTTGGTTCGTTTATACCAGTATTATAAGCTGTTTGAGGTTGCCTCCATTGAAGCGCCATTGGCACTCCTTGAGAAACTAATAAAAGTTCTCCTGTTTGATGCCGTTGAAACGTCGCATGTGGCGCTTAGCTTGATACCAGAAATGTTCAATTTCATTGATGTGATTCTTTTTATCAGCTCATAACTTGGCATCTTGCTGGCAATCAACTTCCTGAGCCTCATGTAAAACTGAATCGAGGTGTTGGCCTGAACCTCGACAATCTCCGCTGCCGCCCTTGCTGTCGTCCCAGCAACAAAGTGCTCTAACACGAGATGTCCTATAGATCATGAAAATAGCATTGCTGCCCATCACTTGGCTTCTTTCTCAAGCATCTCTACAAATAGACTTCGTTAGTCTTTGAGTGCATTGGTGATAAGTAAAATACCCCGTTTTCACGGGGTATTTAGAAGTTAAGCACTTTTAGATCGGTGTTGGCTGCCTTACAGCTAGAAAAACGACTTGTGCTTCAAACTTTGTCTTGACTTCGCTGACAGATTTATCACACTACGACCATGAATCAAGACAAAAAAGATAAAAAATGTATTATTTCTTTTGATATCGGGCATTCCTCTATTGGCTGGGCTGTTCTCAGTTCTTCCCCCCCCCCTCTAAAAGGCAACGAAAACCCATTACCTGTTATTGAAGGCTGTGGCTCAGTTATTTTTCCCAAAGATGATTGTCTTGCGTCCCAGCGCAGAGACCACCGAAGAGCACGGCGCAATATTCGAGCAACCCGCCAAAGAATTGAACGGTTAAAAGCGCTACTTGCCCATCTACAAGTTCTCAACTCGGACGAACTCGATATTCCAGGACACGCTGCACCTCATCTCTTAGCAGCAAAAGCACTGATCTCTGATCAACCATCATTAACATGGTTAGAACTCTGGCATGTCATTCGTTGGTATGCACACAATCGCGGCTATGATGGGAACAGCCGCTGGGCTAAACATGCCAATGACTTAAAAGAGAATACTGAGAAAGAGGCAGCTGCGCATGCGCTGATGAAAGAGCACAATACTGAGAGTATGGCTGAAACTATCTGTGCTGTGCTCGATATCGACTTAAGGAGTGACAAGATTTCATCGGAGATTCCATTTAAGACACTCAACACAGCCTTTCCTCGCGAGATTGTGAGAGGTGAAGTTCGTCAAATTCTCGACAAGCATAAAGGCCATTTAGCTAAATTAGATCAAGACTTCATCGACACACTCATTGCACCCGAAGGTGCTCAAGAGAAAAGAGCTTGGGAAACGATTCCTGTGCGAGAGATAAAACTCCCTAAGCGCTACTTCGGTGGGTTACTCTTCGGTCAATTAATCCCTCGATTCGACAACCGAATTATCGCCAAATGCTCAATCTCAGGAGAAAAGGTTCCGAATAAATCCTCAAGAGAATTCCGCTACTATCGCTGGGCCATGCTTCTTGCCAATATCAAAGTCGACGGCAAACCTCTCACAGCTGAGCAGCGACAGGCTGTGCATGCCGACATGGAAGAGAAAGGAAAACTCACGCCAACAGAGCTTAAGTCATCCGTTGGAAAATCAACAGGATCAGCAAATTCTAATATTTCTGCCTCGTTCGAAATCCACCCTGACTCTAAAGACGCTCTAGTGCTCGATCCTGCGCTAGCCTACTTTCACTCAGGTGATTCCAAGCCGAAGAAAAACACCACTACCCTTGCTCACTTCTGGCAACACCTTTCCGAGCACACTAAGAACAAGGCGTTGGGTAGGTGGAAAAAAGGTCGCCCCGTCACTCTTCAGTGGATGGTAGAACAATGCTCTAAAGAAGGTGTTGATGCTTCAGCTCTCGAATTCGAAATAGAGCAACATTTCTCAGCTGATCAGAAAAAGAAAAAACCTACATACCCTACCAAAGAGCATTTTCTTCGACGCAAGGAATTGATGCCTTCCAATGCACTAACTGGTCGCGCGCCTTTCTCGCGGCGAGTGATGCAAGAGGTTTTAGATTTTGTACTCAACACAGATCGCCACCCAGAGACAGCCACGCACCCTGCTGGTCCCATTTATAGAAGCAAAGAGATACTTCAAGCTGAGCGAGATCGTCCTATTGATGAACTCACTAACAACCATCTCATCCGCCAGCGGCTGACCATTCTCCTACGCTTAGTCGACGACATCATTGATAACTACTGTGGTGGTGATGCAAAGAACGTCTCTGATATCGTTGTTGAAGTTGCCAGAGACCTTCAAGAATACTCTAGCATGACAGCGAAAGAAATGGCGGGAGAACTAACAAAACGACTCAAACATTTCAAATCAGCTGAAAAGTATTTAGAAGAAAACGCCCCAGAACTCGACTTAACAGGCTCCTCACTCATCCGTAGATGCCGTATTGCGATGGATATGGAATGGCTATGCCCATATACAGGTCACAAATATTGTGCCCAAGACCTTCCTTATCTTGACAAAGATCATATCATCCCAAGATCGAAGAGACAAACGGACTCACTTGACTCACTCGTTCTAACATTCCCTGAGGTGAACAAAATGAAAAGCAACAGAACGGGCATGGAATTCATTAAAGCATGTGCGTCACGTCCAGTTGAAGGCAAAGAGAATCTCTCCATCCTTACTCAAAAACGTTACAAGGACCTCATCAAGAAAAAGCTAGCAAAGGACAAATATAAAGACGACAAGCGAAGACAGGAAAACCGTAAAAGGCTCATGCTCGTGGAAGCTGATGAAGTCAAAGAAGAAGGCTTCACTGAAGGGTCATTAACCGTGACTTCACACCTCAACAGACTCTCCGCACGTCAGCTCGAGAAGCGCTTTGTCGACCCTCTCACGGGTGAAACCACCGCAAACGTCGTTTCGATTCCAGGACAATTCACTGCTGAAGCCCGAAAGGCGTGGAAGCTGCTTCACACGCTCGATCAAGCTTGTCCTGAGTGCAAAGACAAAAACAAAACTGAGATCCGAAACATCACTCACCTGCACCATGCGGTCGATGCAGCCACTCTCGCACTCATCCGTCACTATTTTCCTGATGATAGTCTTTTCCAAAAGTTCCAAAAGGCAAAGAACAAAGGAGCGAGACAGACAGCCGTACACAAAGACATTCCCAAAGAAATCAAAAATCAGCTTGCAAGGAAGCTCGCAGAGAAACGAGTCGTCCAACACATCCCTGCAGATCAATCTGGGGCGAAGCTAGAGCAGAACCCTTGGCGCGTATTGAAAATACAAGGCGACCCCAATGATCCTCAAACAATGGTAACTATTAGACAACGAGCAACCACTGTCCAACAAAACGGAAGACGAGAATTTAAGCCAAAAGAAAAAGAGGAAAAAGTCGGTAAATTAGTCGGTCTAAAACCTGGAAAACTAAAGAAAAATCAATCTGTTCTTATTATCGGTAATAACTATGGAATCGCCCTAACTCCCGAGCCCCAAATCATTCCTTTCCATAAAGTGCACGAGAGACTCGCAGACATTACTTCCCAGAATAAGGGGAAAAAGCCTCAAATCTTGAGAAATGGAATGCTCGTGCGCATATCAAACTGGGAAGGTAAGAATGGCGTTTGGAGAATTTTCTCATGTAAGAATTCCGCCACAGGGCTGAAATTAGACTTAGGTGCTCCAGATTCCCTAAAATTCACTTGGGGGGAGGTATCACTTAATTCTCTCATTAAAAAAAGAGGACTCGAAATCCTAAATAGCTCATTAACCATGAGCTAATTTCCTCCACTATCTCCTACCACATTGTCAGTATTGATGCCCCATCTTGCTCTTTAAGCTGCAAGAATGGGCAACTCACATGCTCAACCGAAGAGGGTACGCAATCGATCGCTATTGAGGATGTCGCAGCCATCATCATTACCTCCTTTTCAGCCTCAATTCATTCAAAGCTGCTGCTCGAAGCTGCCAAGCACGGAGTGGGCTTAGTCATTTGTGAAAATTTTAAGCCAGCTTCTCTTGTTCTCCCTGCAAACCGCTCTACCGACACCCATCTCACCAAGGCTCAAATTAGCTTACCCCAGAAAATACGAGAGCGTCTCTGGAGTAAAACGATCAATGCAAAAACGCTCAATCAACTAAGCCTCGCGACCTTGCTTTCCCCCTCACATCCTCGGCTTCAATTGCTAGAAATGACAGCAAGGGGTAAAAAGGAATATAAGGAAGCTCTTTGCGCCAAGATGTTTTGGGAAGTCTTTGGTGACACGATCGCTGAAACCGACGATTTCAAACGCGGACGCTCTGAAGGCAGTCTTAACCCTTTACTCAATTACGGATATGCCGTGCTCTTATCCACTGTGCTCCAAAACTGTTTTGCACTCGGTATCGACCCCACATTTGGAATCTACCATGCAGTCAGAGAACGCTCCACTCCTTTGGCTTACGATCTTATGGAACCATTCCGCCCATGTGTTGATTGGCGGGTTGCTCAATGGGTGAAGAAGCACCCGAACACTACTGACTGGGAGGTCACACACGAGTTTAGAAAGTGGGTAACAGGCTTCCCCACAGTGACAGTCGACTATTTCGACCTCCAACTAGACATCCGCAGCTGTATAGAGGGAGTCCTACGCTCCTTCCGCAAAGCAATCATTAAACAACAATCCGTCCACTACAAACCATGGACACAACAAAATTCAAAATGGGCTGGCTAATGGTAATGTTTGATCTGCCCGTCACCACTAAAAAAGAGCGAAAGGCCGCCACAAAATTTCGTAAATTTCTGCTCGATGACGGTTATCAAATGACGCAATTCAGCGTCTACACCCGCCCATGTGTCACAGCTTCTAGACAACAAACCCACCTCAGAAGAGTCAAAGCTCATATGCCACCAGAAGGCTCAATCAGAGCCATTTACATCACAAGAGCACAATGGGAGCGCTCACACGTGATTCACGGCAGCCCAGCAAAACAGGTCGAACCTGAAAAACTTCCAGACCAAACCTTACTGTGGTAACTCATTGATAATAAAAACCAGACAGAGCAAAGAGTTTGCTCTGTCTGGTTTTGAAGTCAAGGCAAAGCAAACTGGAACCAACTCTGTCTGGTTTTGAAGTCAAGGCAAAGCCTGCCTTCGGAGTTTGCTCTGTCTGGTTTTGAAGTCAAGGCAAAGCACGTTGTCGAGTCGCGTGCAGCAGTCGCTAAGTTTGCTCTGTCTGGTTTTGAAGTCAAGGCAAAGCCGCCCTCGAGCAAGTTCAGCGGGCTACAGCAGTTTGCTCTGTCTGGTTTTGAAGTCAAGGCAAAGCCCGTGGTGCTGGCGAAAACCAAGCTTTCAAGTTTGCTCTGTCTGGTTTTGAAGTCAAGGCAAAGCCGATGACGGCTTCGAATTTAAAACCGAACCAGTTTGCTCTGTCTGGTTTTGAAGTCAAGGCAAAGCTCCGTCAAGAGTCTTGTAACGGGGCAGGATAGTTTGCTCTGTCTGGTTTTGAAGTCAAGGCAAAGCAAGAGCATCAGGTGAACAGGAGATCACTCGAGTTTGCTCTGTCTGGTTTTGAAGTCAAGGCAAAGCGAGGTGTGAAGAGTGAAGGGTACTAGTTGTGTATTTTATGATGCTTTTGGGTTAAAGTTAGAGGAATAAGGCGCATCCACTTAGAACAAAGAGGATGTTAAATAAAATAGCTTCATATTGCTTGATAAGTCGTTTGAATCAGTGCAGGTTGCGTTTCGTATCATGGCAAGGGTAATCAGAAAGATCAAAGAGTGGTTTGAGTTCCATGGGCGCAAACTGGCGATTGGCTTGGTTTTTGCTGGAGTTGTGGGTGTTGGTGTGTGGCACGCATCGACGACTCATGAGGAAGTGATACAGGAGGATTTCGGTGATGCGCGCATTTCGGCGGTGGCGCATGAAGTGTCGAATTTAGACTATGAGGATGGTCTTCGCTTGCTGGCAGAGGGTGAGATGGAGAAGGGGCGTGCAGTGATGCAGCGCTTGGCTCCACTTCTTTCGTTCTCGGAAAAGGCTCAAGGAAATGCGAAGGCGCACTTGTGGTCAGCAAAAGATTTGCTTCAGGGGAAGGCAATGGGCTTTCTCGGGGTGTACCCAGTGGAGGCTGCTGGTGGGAAGCGTTTAGCTTCGCCTGTCGACCTAAAAAAAGAGGGGGTGACGGATCGTTGTCAGCGCCATCTTGAGTCGGCTGTGGCTCTTGATTCGAATCCTGGCGAAGCTTACATTCTTTTGGCTGAAGTGTTCATCGCTCAAGGGAAGCGCAATGAAGCGATTGAGAGCCTGCATCATGCGGTGGAGCAGAGTGGGTGTGTAGAGCTCGGCTTACAGTTGGCGAATGCTCTCAGTTACCAAGGGGATGATATCGGACTGGAAGAAGCGCATTGGCATGCATTGGCAACGCTTGATCGTAAGATTACTGGAAGTAAACGTAGCGACATCGGCGTGCGGGCAGACTACATTTTTCATGCATTAGCATTGAAGCAGTTTGATTTAGCGAAGTCGGCGATTGAAAAGTTGGATCGCGATTTCAATAGTGCGGGGGAAGCTACAGAAGTAATGGCGCAGGTACGTGCGAGTCAGTTCTATTTCCAAGCTTTAGCATTATTGGAGGAAGAAGACTTTCAGGCGACGAAAGCGGCAGAGCTTTTGCTGCAAGCACACAGAGTCTTACATGGTAAGAAGGAGCTGGTGCAATCGCTGAAGGCTTTGGTGGAAGCGTATCCCACAGTGAAGCCAGTGGTAGCTGCGGGTATCGGTGAAGTGAGTCTACAGATGGAGCAGCATTCTCCTGTGTTAGCGGCGGATTTACATGTGTTTTTAGCTGAGCTTAAGCCAGAGAGTGCTCGAGCACATTTGCTCAAGGCGTATCAGTTGAATTCGAGTGACCCAAGGTTAGTGGTAGCATGGGTGCAGTACAATTTACAGGGAGAGGCGCCAGACCTTGCAGCTTTGGAAGCTGAACTCAAGAGCTTGATTGATGGATTGGGGGAGAATGTGGATGGGCACTATGAGCTGTTAGTTGCTTTGGGGAAGTTACAGATGAAGAAGGAGGATTGGTACGCGGCCCTTGAAGCATTTGAGCCAGCTCTGACTTTGGGGAGAGCTGATAGTGAGTTACATCAATTGTTGGGAGAAACCTATGCTGCTCTTGGGAAGCAGCTGATTGCGGATGAGCATTTACAGCTCGCCTCCCAGTGAAATCGTATTTTGAAACATCGTTATGCCTCTAAAGAAAATTATTTTTCTGTGGGTGGTTGGCTTGCTATTGCTCATACTGCTCGGTCCTTTATTGGAATTCCACTTCATTGAGGTGTTGTGGTCTCGTCGCTATTATCAGTGGTTCCCCATTCTGCTTCTTATTTTAGTCGTTCTCACTGTCATTCAGTGTCGGAAGGCAAAGCCAGCGGAGACAGCGCCTTTAGCTTTCTGGCTCCAAGTGGGGATGTTAGGATGTATGTTCCTCACAGTGGTGGCTTACCTTTATTATACGGGTTGGGTTGCCTGTGTGGCGGCTATTGGGGTGGTAGGCTTATTGGCTGCCTCGCTTACTAGATGGAGGGAAGTCCAGGGGCTATTTGGCATTTGGGCGATGTTGCTGTTTCTCGTTCGATTACCGCACCAGATTGAGGTGCGCTTGTTGAACTTATTTGAGATTTTCAGTGCGAAGGTTGCCTCGGTGATTATTGATCAGAGCGGTGTCTACCATGTGGTGCAGGCGGACTTCTTGGTGATTGATGGTTACGAAATCGATCTTAGAATGATTTGTGCTGGGTATTTCTCAGTGATTAGTGTGGCGGTCTTTGCGGGCCTCTATGTGCTTTGGCGGAAGCGTCCGACCTTCCATGCCTTATTGCTGATTGGTTCAGCATTTGCGATAGCGACAATCGTGAATGTTCTGCGTATTGCGACTGTAGGGATTGTGTATGCTAAGGCTGGCTGGGATGTGATGGATTCTGGGTGGATGTATGTGATGTTAGTCGTATCGTTTGGTCTCACTTTATTGGCTTTGTTGAGTGTCGATGCCTTGTTGCATTTCTTCTTGATGCCAGCGGTGGGCGATGAGCGAAAGCGTGAGGGGTGCGGAGTGGCAAAAGTGTGGAATTGCATCGTCGAATTTCGTATGTCGAAGGTGTTGACGTCTTTCAGAAAGCCCATCGAAGGCGAGGTGGTGAAACGCCACCCTGTGATCGCTGGGGTGTTAGTGGTGAGTTTACTGGGACTGACGGCTTTTGAGGCAGTGGTGCTCTACTACCGATGGGGCTTTGGGGATTATCAGACGTACTTTATGCACGATAAGGAGAATCTTGCGATTATTGATCCTGCTGAGGTGAAGTTTACCCGTCCGGGGTGGGAGTTGATTGAGATGGAGGAAGAGGATCGTAATGTCTCTAGTATTTGGGGAGCGTATTCCTTCATCTGGCGTCTTGAGTACTACGGCACAAGGGTGGTGATGACTTTGGATTATCCTTTTGATAAATGGCATGACGTGAAGCGTTGCTACAGTAACTTGGGATGGAGAGTGGAAACTGAGAATCTCGTGTATTTTACTACCGATAAGGAGGAATGGGGTGCATCTCAAACTGAAATGTCACTGCCAATGGGTAACTATGGTTTTATCCTTTGTAGTCACTGTGATCATGAGGGGAAGCCTGTGCAGCCGAAGCCGACGACTCACCAATTTGATATGGTGATGTATTACCTTCACCCAAAACAGTGGACGGCTCCATTCGGGGTGTCGGTGGATAAGAATAAAAATACCTTCTATCAAACTCAGGTGATGGTGAATGCCGTATTTCCTTTGGATGAGCCGACAAAGCAGGAAATTCGCGATATGTACGGAGAGTTCCGCGCGCAAACACGTGCATTGATCGAGAGGGAGAGCAAGCAATGAATCACCCGTATCAATCCGTCCGTATGAAGACCTGGCGCCGTCATAAGCGTTGGCTCTATGTGCTTGTTAGCCTATTCCTCTTACCAAAGTGGTTAGGATTCAAACTGTATTGTTGCTTAGAGCAATACACGATGGGGGGGCGCATCGAGGAGTTTTGCTATAAGCTCGCAAAGCCTCTACGAGGATGTGTTGGGTTCTTAAAAATTTGGGCTGGAAGTAGATCTTGGGGAAAACTCTGGATCGCTTCGCCTGTGTTGATCTTGGCTTTGATTGGCTTTACGGTGTTGTTCATCAATGCGAACCGTAATCGAGGCAGTGCTTTTAGTGGGTATTACAAAGGGGCGCTGAAGGCATTGAATGATCAAGACTTTAAGAAGGCGGATTTCCTTTTTGCAAAGCTCATCTACCATCCTTTATACCAGAATAATGATCTGGTGTTGTATCGAGCTCTCATCGCTGCGAGTGCGAACGGGAATGTGACGCGCGCTCGCGCGCTGCGAGAAAAATTGATCGAAGAGCGTGCCTATGAGCCCGCAAAGCGTTGGGTGGTTGAGAATTCATTGCAAACAGGTAAGATGGAAGCTGAGGAAGTGGAGGAGCTGGCTATGATGGCGCGCAAGATGGTGGAGCAGGCTCCTGGTGCAAGTTATGCTGGGTATTGGCGCAATGCGCTCGCCCGCATTTTGCTCTTTCAGGAGAAAGCCGCAGAGGCTATTGCTTTGCTTAAGCAAGATGACGATCTCGAGCCAGAGGACTGGTTGATTTTGTGCCAGGCGTATAGTAGTGTAGGGCAAACGGAGGATGCGAAGCAAGAGTACCGAAAGATGATTGCTTACCTCGAAGTTGAAGACCCAGAAGATGCGCAATTTATTCGTGAAAAAGTGGAAAGCTTGGCGAGCTTAGCTGGCTTGGTGAAAGATGCTGAGGAGAGCAGGCAGTTGCTTGAAAAAGCCCTTGTGGCAGTTGAGCGAAAGCGTCAGTTGTCTACAGATCGTCGGGTTTACGATGCTTGGCTTGGTGAAATTCGTGTGCGTCTGTTTCAGCAAATGTTGAGAACCAGTGATCCAGCTCTGCGTGCGCAGGCATTTGCTCATTTTGAAAAAACAATCGCGAGCGAGGCTCCGTCGTACCGTACGGGTGAAATGCTCAATGGGGTAGTATTGCTGTCTTCAGGGTATTGTCTGCTGTCGGGACAGATTGTGGATGTGGCGGTGCAGGCGGGCGGTAGTGGTGCTCAATTGGCGTTGGCGATGGATGCTTGGGTTGGTGGTGATGCTGATGGTGCAAAATTTCATATGGGCTTGGCACATGCGATTCAGCCGGCCTCTCTCAAAGTGGTCCGCTATGCGGCGACTTCATCCGCAAAGGCTGGTTTGGGAAGTCAGTTGGATTTTAATATTTTCCAAGGTGATAATAGGTCGAGTTATCAGAAGTCTTTGGATTTGTTAGATCTAGTGGCTCAGGTAGATTCTGAACAGTCGATTGATGTTGCCTTTGACAAATGCTATGTGTACTCGCTAAGGGAGAATGCGCGTGCGATACTAGAGATTGCCGAACCCATCGTAAATCAGCTAGGAGGAAAGCAACTTCTTCAGGCGTACGATTGGTTGGTAAAAGCGCACACGCAGCTGGGTAATAAAAAGCGCGCTGAAGAAATCTACCGCACTCTGATGGAGGAGGCGCGGAAGCAAAGAGAGACACAATAACGGCAAAAGATATGGAGAAAGTTGTGGAGAAAGTTGTGGAGAAAGTTGTGGAGAAAGTGACTGTGCTGAGAGGCTCTATCTTCGCAGAGACGAGTGATGAAGTGAATAAAAAAGTGCACTGGAAGCGTCGCTTAGTGATTCGTTTCTATCCTCTTGCGCTTCTTCTAACTGATATCTTTCTCATTATTGCGCTTTGCAGTTTGGCGATTCACTTGCATCCGCAAGCGGATTTGGTTAGCTCACTGAGTTTGAATTGCCAAGTTGTATTAGCGGTGATGCTTTCAAGCATTTTCGGTGTGTATCTTGTGGATGGGTATAATTACGCGAAGAACAAGAGAAACCTGAGTTTCATTGCAGAGCATCTAATTGTCTCGATCGGGGTCGCTGTCGTTGTATTTTGTTTGATTTATTCGATAGTAATTTATGGTGATGCTAATCAATCTTTACGATTGACTGTGGGGATGGTGCTGGTGATCTTCCCGCTTGTTTCTATCTTTTACCGCTTCTGGTTATCTCGTCTTCAGATGCACTTTGAGCGCGGTAATGCGATGTGTATTATTGGCGCTGGGGAGCGTGGGCGGGATTTATATCGAAGACTCAAGACGCAAGAGATTTCGCATGAGTTTATTGTGGCAAGTTTTCGCCCTGAGCGAGTGGGGCAACGCTTGATCGAGGGCGATACAGACGCACCTGTTGTGCAGCCGATTGATATCGTGACCTTTCAGTCATCCATTCAAGGAAAGTTCATCAAGCAATACATTGTGGCGACAGATGCTGACCGCCTTCCTGATGCATTTAAGCGCCGCATGGTTTCGGCTTTGTTTCATCATCATAAGATCGAAACCTACGAGAGCTACTTTACGAATATTTTAAGAATGGACCCTCCGGAGCAATTGACGGTGAATTGGTTAATGCTCGACGGCTTTCGCCTAAATCATAGTGTGAGCTATAATCGTTTAAAGCGCTTGATGGATATTTGTGCTGCTTTGATCGGGTTGGTTCTCGCTGGTCCGCTCTTGATCGGTATCGCAATCGCTGTGAAGTTGACGAGTAAGGGGCCGATCCTATTCAAACAGGAGCGTATAGGATTTCGAGAAAAACCATTCGTGATGCTTAAGTTCCGTTCGATGCGTGTGGGCTCTGAAAAAGGCGGAAAGTATACGAGTGTGAATGATGAGCGCTTTACCCCGATTGGTAAATTTATCCGCAAGATGCGACTCGATGAACTTCCGCAGTTCTGGAATGTGCTGGTGGGTGATTTGAGCCTCATTGGGCCTCGCGCGGTGTGGGTGGAATTAGCGAAGGAATACGAAAGGTGCTTGCCGCTCTATCATTTACGCCATGTGGTGAAGCCGGGTATCACTGGTTGGGCGCAGGTGAACTATTCCTATGGAGCGAGTAATGAAGACGCTTTGGAGAAGCTCAATTACGATCTCTACTATGTACGTCACTATTCCTTGTCGCTCGATATAACAATTATCATAAAGACATTCTACACGATATTATTTAGTAAAGGTTTGTAGCGCAGCAGAGCTGCAAATGAGAAATCTGAAATTCCTGTTCTCACTTAGGATTAAAAAACAGTTGATCGTGATGGGTGAGCTGATCATGCTGCGCACTGGTTCTATGAAAATTATTGCAGGTTCAGCGCACAACCAACTAGCAGAGGATATTGCATTCTACCTTAATACAACTGTCGCAGATGTGACTGTCGACGCTTTCCCAGATGGGGAAACTTTCGTTCAGATCAATGAAAACATCCGTGGTGAAGACGTCTTTATTGTTCAACCTACGTGTCCGCCAACCAACCATAATCTGATGGAATTACTCATCATGGTGGATGCTGCTCGCCGTGCTAGTGCAGGAAAAATCACAGCTGTGATGCCATTCTTTGGCTATGCGCGGCAGGATCGTAAGGACAAGTCACGTGTGCCAATTACTGCAAAACTTGTGGCGAACCTCATTTCTGCCGCAGGGGTGAATCGCGTAGTAACTATGGATCTTCACGCAGCGCAAATTCAAGGTTTCTTCGATATCCCTGTTGATCACCTTTATGCTCGCCCAGTGATGGTGAAGCACCTTAAAGAAGAGTGCGGTGTAGACGGTGAAAACCTCGTTGTTGTTTCTCCTGATGTTGGTGGTGTGAAGAATGCACGTGCCTACTCAGATGCACTCGGTGCGGACCTCGCGATCGTTGTAAAACACCGTGTGAGTGCAACAAAGGTTGAGGCAACGAATGTGATTGGTGAAGTCGAAGGCAAGGATGCTTTCCTAATCGATGATATGACCGAGACAGGTAGTACACTCTGTGCAGCTTCCAAAATTTTGAAGAAAAATGGCTGTAAGCGCATTTTCGCTGGCGTGTCGCACGCCGTGATTGGTGACGATGCACGCAAGAAGATCGAAGGTTCTGTGATTGAGGAACTCATCACGACTGACTCTGTGCCTCAGGCTTTCGGTGACAATGTGACGCCGCTTTCAGTGGCTCCTCTCTTTGGTGAAGCAATGCGACGTATCCATAATGACGAGAGTGTGACTTCACTTTTCGAGATGTAATTTCAGAGTGCGCGCTCTGCAATGATCCATGACGCAAAGTCCATTTGGATTTTCAATTGACAATTCGCGGTCAAGGCGTTATCCCCCAGCCCTATTCTCCCACGGGAATAATCGTATCTAGAAACGTCTGATAAAGCAATTTTGGGCGCTGTCTAACTTCTATTATAAACAACAAAATGGCTATTGAAACAATTCAAGCAACCCTTCGCGCGCGTACTGGCTCGGGCGCGTTGAACGCAATGCGGCGCGAGGGCTTCGTCCCGTCCGTCATCTACGGAGCAACTGAGAACAAGAACATCAAGGTACACGCGAAAACGTTCCGTGATATGCTCAACGCATCACCTTCTTCACAAATCCTTCTCAAGCTCGAAGTTGAAGGTTCTGCGCCACAGCAAGTATTCATCCAAGACCTTCAATTCAACGCGATTACAGGTGCTATCCTTCACGCGGATTTCCTCGCGGTGACTCCTGAGACAGTACTCACAGCTAAGCTTCCAGTGGTGCTCAAGGGTGAGCCTAAGGGTATCAAGCTTGGTGGTGCTCTCGAGCAGCTTATTCACACAATCAAGGTGAAGGCACTTCCTAGTGACCTTCCACAGACAATCGAAGCAGACGTAACAGGTCTGGGTCTTTCTGAGTCCCTTACAATCGGCGACATCACGTTCCCAGAAGGCGTTACACCAACACTTCACAGCAAGGTTCTTATTGCTCTCGTAGCAATGACACGTGTTGCTAAGTCTGAAGGTGCAGCAACGGAGCAAGAAGAATCAGTTGTTGACGTTTCATAGCAAGCATTTATGCCGCTCATTTAGGTGCAAGAAATCTCACAAAGCTAGCGGGTCTTCAAAAAAAGTGGCAATCAAGTTGGTTATTGGTTTGGGAAATCCAGGGAAGAAATATGAAGGCACTCGGCACAATGTCGGGTTCGATGTCCTCGATCTTCTCGCGGATAAGGCTGGTGCACAATTTGCAAACCATCTGAAGTGGAAAGCACATATTGCGAAGCATCCGCACACGATGCTGATGAAGCCACAGACATTCATGAATGTTTGTGGCCGGGCAGCTGGATTCGCCTTGCGGTTCTACAAGTGGCAGCCGGAAGAGGTGCTCGTAGTGTATGATGATGTTGCGCTTCTAGTGGGTTCCTTACGATTCCGTAAGAGTGGCTCAGCAGCGGGGCACAATGGTGTCAAATCACTCATCCAGCATTTCGGCAGCGATCAGTTTCCACGACTGAAGATTGGCATAGGCGAATCAAAATCTGGAGAAATGGTTGAGCATGTTTTAGGGAAATTTAGTCCCGACGAACGGTCGAACATGGAAAATGCACTTGCAAGAGCGGCTGATGCTGTTCAGCTTGCGCTATCAGATGGGTTGGAAGCCGCTGCGAACGTGTACAACGTCAAAACAACATAGAACTAGAAATATTATGAGTAGAAAATACGAAGGTCTCGTCGTTCTCGACACTAAAGGTAAAGAAGGTCCCGTTGACGACTTCGTTAGCGAAGTAGGTAAGGTTATTGAGTCCAACGGCGCAACACTCGACGAAGTGAAGCAGCTTGGTCGCAAGACATTCGCGTACAACGCACGCCAGATCGAAGGCGGGGTTTACGTAAACTACTTCTTCGATGCCGCTCCTAAAGCGATTGAAGACATCAAAGAAGCCCTCGACCTTGTCGAAGGAATCTACATGCACCAATACCGTCGTCTCGGATAATTTTTGCGGTCTTGAACCGTAAAGTTTCCAAGGATTGAAAATATTTCATCCCTGCTCGTCTTTTCTATTGTCAGGCAGGGATTTTCTTTTTAGAGTCTTTACAACATGTCTAGTTTTAATAAAGTAATGATCATGGGAAATGTCACCCGTGACATCGAATTGCGTTACACGTCAAAGGGTACAGCAGTCACAGACCTTGGTGTTGCTTGCAACCGTCGTTTCAAACAAGGAGAAGAATGGGTTGATGAAGTGATGTTTGTAGATGTCACCTTATGGGGAAAAACTGCCGAGCTCGCAGGCAAATACCTTAGCAAAGGTCGTGGTGTCTTTATTGAAGGTCGCTTGCAGAAGGATACTTGGGTCGATCAGCAAAGTGGTAAGAAGCGCTCCAGTCTCAAAGTAGTTGGTGAGAACATACAGTTTATTGGTGGCGGAGGTGGTCAAGGCGATCAGTCACGACAGGGAGCATCACCAGCGCAAGCAGCGCCAAATTCCGATGACGACGATGAAGATATCCCATTTTAGGATTTCCTAAGCGAACATACATTTTTCAAATCTTCGTGTAGTTCTTCGAGGATCTTTTATTGTGAAGGAGCAGGGGGAAGCTCCAAATAGTCGCCGACTATGTCGGAGCTGCTTGGGGAGCATTAACCAAGAGGGGCAACTATTTGTGAGATTCGTGGTTGAGAAGTTTGATAAAGTTGGGGTTGCGTTTTTTAGGGGAAAATTCATATTCGGCTCGGATTGATGCATATTGTTAGGTTTTCTCTGTTAGGCGCAGCGGTGATGAGTTTTGCTTCGTGCGCGAAGCTCGATGATAGTCCATTTGTTGGAATGGGTGCAGCGGCTCCTGCTTTGGCTTCTGAGGAGTTTGCTGAAGTGATGGAGCAGGAAGTCCAAGCCGAATGGGTAGAGGGGAACAAGATAGAAACTCTCGTCAACGGAGCTGAGTATTTTCCTGCGATGTTAGAGGCTGTGAAGTCTGCGAAGAAAACAATCACTTTCGAGACCTACGTTGCTGTGGATGGCTATGTGACTTATGATTTAGTGATGGCGATGTGTGAACGGGCTCAAGCGGGGGTGAAGGTACATGTCATATTAGACAGTGTGGGTTCACGAAAGCTTGATGAGCGCTATCTGATTGCTTTGCGCAATGCTGGGGTAGAGGTGGAGATATATCGAATCTTTAATTATTTGAGACCCTTGCATGGCAATAACCGCGATCACCGCAAGATTTTAGTGGTTGATGGTAAAGTTGGGTTCACTGGAGGGGCTGGTTATGCGGATTGTTGGGACGGCAATGCGAAGGGGGAATGGCAATGGCGCGATACCATGTATTGTGTAGAGGGGCCATTAGTGGCGGAGTTGCAACATGGTTTTATGAACAACTGGAAAGAGTTTCGCGATGAGGAACTCACGGGGCCAGCGTACTTTCCAACATTGACTCCAGCGGGATCAGTGAAGGCTCAGGTGGTGCTCGGCGCTCCATATGAACGTGGTGATACGCTCGGTGCTGGTTACTTGTTAGCGTTCGATGCTGCGAAGAAGTCGATCTTGATCGAGCACGCTTACTTCATTCCTAACAAAAAGTTGAGAGAGGCATTACTGCGAGCGATGGCGCGTGGTGTTGAAGTGGATATCATTCTACCGAACGATCACATTAATGCGCCGATTGTACGACAGACATCGATGACGTATTGGCCAGAGTTGTTAGCGGCTGGTGCGCGTATTTATGAATTTCAGCCCAGTATGATGCACGGCAAGTTGATTGTAGTGGATGATGAGCTTTCGATCATAGGTTCAGGCAACTTTGATGACCGCACTTTTTTTATTAATGATGAGATCAATGTGCATGTGTTAAGCAAGTCGTTTGCTCGCGAACAGAGAAGGATGTTTGAGGACGACTTAAAGAGCTGCGAACAGCAATCTGAGAAGGACGCTAAAGCGCGTTGGAGTGATCTTCCACGCCGTTGGATTGGTAAGTTAATCGAGCCGCAGTTGTAAAACAATTCCCACCGACAACATGCGTGCTGGTGAGGCTCTTGAGAATCTATTTAAGTGGATTAGATGTTCTACGAGATGAGTGACTGAAATAATAAAAAAAGAGAGAAATTTAAAAATTCGTCTTGTATATTAATGGGCTCTGACTAGTTTACGCGTCCCATGGCTAGAACCGCAGGTAAAGCAAAGACACGTAAATCCGTAGCAAAGCGTTTCAAGGTCACAGGTACAGGCAAGATTCTTCGCCGTAAGCAAGGTAAGCGACACATTCTTCAGAAGAAGAACCGTAAGCGTAAGCGTTTCCTCGGAAAAGCTGCACTTGTTTCCGACGCAGACATCAAGAGAGTGAAAGAGTCCCTTCCATTCCTCTAGGCCTCATCGGTGAACTAGAAATCGCGAGCACTGACTCGCCCTCTCGCGAATCAAGAGGAACTCCACGTAGCCTGAGTCTCACTTAGTGAGAATACGATCAGACGAGACTACGGGAGAAAGAATAAAAACAGTTTGATCAAACAAGGAAAAGAAAATGCCAAGAGCAACAAACAGTCCGGCAAGCCGCGCCCGTCGCAAGCGTACGCTTTTACGCGCGAAGGGTTTCCGTGGTTTCCGTTCCAAATTATACCGCTATGCGAAGGACGCTGTCATCAAGGCGCGTCAATATGAATACCGCGATCGTAAGAAGCGTAAGGGTCATTTCCGCCGTCTCTGGATTCAGCGTATCTCCGCTGCTTCCCGTGCACAGGGAATCACCTACTCACGTTTCACCGAAGGCCTCAAAGCTGCAGGTATCGAAGTCGACCGCAAGATCCTCGCTGACCTTGCAGTCAACGATATCGCTGCGTTCAACCTCGTGGTTGAGCAAGCTAAAGAGGCTCTCGCGAAAAAGAACGCTGCCTAAGTTAAGCTTTCGTTCGTATTCACGAAACAATCTTACTACCGTTACTCAGTGCGCTGGGTAGCGGTATTTTTTTGCTGCGATGCGATGAGATTGCAGAGGGAAAACCAGTGGACAGGGAGGGGGATTTATGGCACGGTTATGCTGTCCATGAAGCAGGAACTCGAAATTATCCAAGCTGATGCTCTCAGCGCCATTGAAGCCACCTCCGATAAGAAAACTCTCGATGAGGTGAGGGTTGCGTTTCTCGGTAAGAAGGGTCGTCTTACAGCTGCATCTGCGGCAATGAAGGATTTGCCGAACGAAGAAAAGCCAGCGTATGGACAGGCACTCAATGCAGCGCGTCAAGCTGTCACTTTTGCAATTGAGTCCAAGCTAGCCGCTCTGCAAGAAGAAGTCGATAAGAAGTCGGTGGAAGGTATCGATCTCACACTTCCATCTCGTGAGCTTTTAGAAGGCGGTCTGCACCCGCTCACCTTGATCAAGGACCGTGCTATCCAGATTCTTCGCCGCATGGGCTTCGCATTGGCAGAAGGGCCAGAGATTGAGACCGAGTACCATTGTTTCGATGCGCTCAACACGCCAGACGATCACCCTGCGCGTAACGAGAAGGATACATTTTATTTTGATAGCGGAAAACTCCTCCGTACCCATACATCTTCCGTGCAGATTCGCACGATGGAAAAGGCGACACCGCCCGTGCGTATCATCGCTTCAGGTTCCGCTTACCGTCGTGACGAGATGGATGCGACCCACCTTGCTGTCTTCAACCAGCTCGAAGGTCTCTTCGTCGCTGAAGACGTGAAGCTCGGTGACCTCAAAGGAACGCTCGAGTATTTCTTTCGTGCACTTTTCGGCAACGAGACTGAAGTGCGTTTTCGACCACACTTTTTCCCATTTACTGAGCCATCCTTCGAGATCGACGTGAAACTTCACGTCAAAGGTCAGAAGCCAAAGTGGATCGAAGTCGCTGGTTGCGGTATGGTTGATCCTGCGGTCTTTGCTTCACTCGCTGAGAGCCGAGGCGACGACATGTTCGATCCTGAGAAGGTGACAGGGTTTGCCTTCGGTATGGGACTCGATCGTCTTGCGATGATCCAGTGGGGAATTAAAGACATTCGTCAGCTCATCGACAACGACACGCGCTTCCTTAAGCAGTTCGCTTAAGTAAATAGGTGTTCTGTTCGCTTTACAGTTGCTGAATCTTTTTGCTAAGTAGTTGGAAATGGCAGAAAGCGACATTGTGAAATCAATCTTAGCCCGCAAGAAATCGGGGGTGGAGCGGATGCGCGCACGTCAACAACGTGTACATTCACGTCTCGCTGAATATGTAGAAAATCATCCCGAGGTGCTCGATGAGGGGCTAGCGCGCGTCAAAGAGCAACTCGCACGGCCGCTCTGTACAGCTCACGATTTTTATAAAGAGTGGGAACGCATCCTTTCCATTCGTTCGGTGAGTTACGTGACGGCTATTTTGCGCGACACTTCACCTACGACTGAGCAGTTGCGTGCCTGTGCGCCCTTTACGCTCGCAGTCTAGTGGACGTATTCGGCAGTGATACGAAACTGCCACAATAGGCGTCTTTCGCATTTTTGATTTGTGGCTAACTTTGCAGTGTTCCTCGGCTTGCTTTTACATTATAAAACAAAATACGCCTATGTGTACCATTAGAGAACTTTTTGAAGAAGATTTAAAAACGGCATTGCTTGCCGCAGCTAAAGCTTATGACCGCAAACGCTTCGTCGTTGTCGGCTCGGCTTCGATCTTGGCATCGCACCCCGATGCTCCAGGCTACCTGCGCCTTTCGGCAGATATCGATATGTTTCCTATTAGGAAACTACAGACTGAGATCTTCAAACCAGGAGATGACCTCGTAGGACAGGCGAGCTCATTTGAGCACGAGAATGATTTCTATGTTGAGCGCGTGGGTGATTGGACGATGCTCTCACAGCCAGAGGGATGGCTTGAGCGCTGTGTGAAATTCCAGGCTGGCGAAATCACCGGCTATTGTCTCGATCCTCTCGACCTCGCCTACAACAAGACTGAAGCTGGTCGCGAGAAGGATATTCACTTTGTCGCAGGCATGATCAATGAATCGATCATTTCTCGTGAAGATTTAGCGGAATTTATCCAGCGTGGTTGCCCGCATCCTGAGCTACTCCCCACGGTAGAGAAGCATTTTATACTCGTCTGTGCTGAGCTGGATGAAGTGTGAGCCTAGTTATAGGTGAATTACGAAAATAAAGGGCGCGAGAGTAAGGGAGGATTAATCGCCGCAGTGCGTTATGGGAACCATCAGGGATTTCCAGCTTTAAGATCATCGTTCTAGACGCCTCGTAGAAGGATTGACATTTAGCTGTATTTCTTGCAGTGAAAGCCCATCAAATCTTAGGTGTTACCTCATGCGTTTCATCATGCTGGAACGTAACACATACTATTCAACACATAACACTGCGTCGTTCTCGACGCACAGTCCCATGCACATTTCATTTAATTGGCTCAACGATCACCTTGATCTTAGCGATTACAGTATTGAACAACTCGACGGCCTCCTCACCTTTGCAGGTGTAGAAGTTGAAGGCGTGGCGCAAAAGGGTGTTCCATCTGACAAGATCGTGGTCGCTCAGATCAAAGAGGTTGTGCAGCACCCAGATGCGGACAAGCTCAAGGTGACTCAAGTGGATGTAGGTGAAGGCCAGCTCCGTCAGATCGTTTGTGGTGCTAAGAACTACGAAGTTGGCGACAAGGTACCTTGCTGCCTTCCTGGTGCGAGCCTCGGTGCGTTCACGATTGGTGAAACCAAGATGCGTGGAGTCGAGTCCAAGGGGATGCTTGCTAGTGCGAGCGAAATCGGCCTCATCGATGAAGAAGACGGCTTGATGATTCTCCCAGAGGATGCAGAAATTGGTAAGCCTCTCGCTGAAATGTATGAGACGGACACGATCATCGAAGTGGAAATCACACCGAATCGTCCAGACCTTCTCAGTCACACAGGCATGGCACGTGAGCTTTCTGCACTCACAGGAAAGGCGCGTAAGCCATTCGCTCAACCAAGCCTCGAAACAACAGTAGCAGGTGATGTGATCAAGCTTTCCGCCGCGGAGCGTTGCCCGCTCTATACAGCAACAAAAATTTCTAGTGTCACAGTCACTGAGAGCCCAGCGTGGTTGAAGACCAAGCTCGAAGCCATCGGTCTTCGCCCAATCAACAACGTGGTCGACATCACCAACTTCGTACTTCACGAACTCGGTCACCCGCTTCACGCTTTTGATGCAGCCAAAGTGGATGGCGCGCTCGACATCCGTCTCGCTGTAGAGGGTGAAAAGTTTGATGCGCTCGATGGAAGTGCAATCACCCTCAACGTAGATGACCTTCTCATTTCTGATGCCTCTGGTGCCGCTCTCGCATTCGCAGGTATCATAGGTGGCGAGGATTCTGGTGTTACAGAAACCACTACTGACGTCATCCTCGAAGCAGCTTACTTCACGCCGAGCTTTATCCGCCGCAGCTCGCGCCGCACAGCATTGAGCTCGGATTCGTCCTACCGCTTCGAGCGTGGTTCCGATCCACAGGCGGTGCTCAACGCAGCAGCACTTGCCGCGAAGTGCATCGTGGACATCGCAGGTGGAACCATCGAAGGTCCAACAGCCGTTGCAGGTGAAGCACCAATGCTCATGCAGCCAGTGACGCTCGACGTGGCAAAGCTCGACCAGCTCATGGGTGGCAGCATCACATTGAATGCAGCGAAAGATATTCTTACCAAGCTCGGTCTCACAGAAGGCTCTAACGACTCATGGGAAATCCCAAGCCATCGCCTTGACCTTCAGCGTCACATCGACCTCGTTGAGGAAATTGTACGTGTCCACGGTCTCGACAATGTTGAAAGCCGCTTTGTTGGTGCATTCGTCGACGAAAGTGCTGTCGACAAAGCCTATGACTACCAGCTCGCGCTGAAGTATCAGCTCGCTGCGATTGGTTTTTACGAGACGCAGACGATCAAGCTAATTGCTGAACACTCTAACGACAACATGGTGGCGCAGATGTGCGATGCGCTTCCTCAGCGCCCACTCATGGATGGTGACCTTGTCAAAGTCGCTCTTCCGCTTTCCGAAGATCACGCAGTGATGCGCCCCAGCCTTGTGCCTGGTCTCGTAGTAGTAGCTGCGCGTAACATTCGCCAAGGCCGCAAGTCGCTACGCTTCTTCGAAATGGGTAAGCAGTTCCGCAATGCTGGTAAAGCCAAAGACCTCGAAGCTGAGTCACTCTCGTTTCTCGTTTCTGGCACAGACGCACCACTCAACTGGGCAAACAAAGAACCTAAGATCTCTGATCTCTACGATCTCAAGGCAGTGATTGATGCAATCCTTCCGAAGGCGAAGATCCAGCTTAAAGAGCGCAAGCATGAGGGCTTCATCCTCGTAGCTGATGTTCTAGCGGACGGTAAGCTGATTGGAGCTTTCGCTCAGCTCACACCAGCACGTTGTCGTGCGATCGATGCGAACAATCCAGTCTATGTGGCTGAGCTAGACCTCGCTCAGCTCCAGCAGCTCGCAACGGCAATCGAGAAAGTTGACGCACTGCCACAGTTCCCAGGCTCTAGCCGTGACGCCGCTATGGAAGCTCCACTCACACTTGAGAATGCAGCGATCGAAGCTGCGATCAAGAAGCACAACGAGTCACTTCTTGTCGACTACCATTGCTTCGACGTCTTCACTGACCCAACAGGGGAGAAGATTGCAGTAGACAAGAAGTCTGTCGCCTACAGCTTCACCTACCGCTCACCAGACAAGACACTCAAAGCGAAAGAAGTCGATAAAGCGCACCAAGCACTCCTTGATTTCCTCGCCAAGAGCACAACAGTCACGTTCCGTTAGGTGGGAGCACCAAGCCCTAGATTGGTAGAATCATTTTTTTATTGTCTTGGTAGAGTATGTTGCGTGGTGAGGCCACAATGCTATTGAGCGAGGCGATCATCAGATGTATGTTTTTCGACATGGAAAAGGAAGCATTGTTTGAAGTCGCATTTGAAAAGTTTGATGCCGCAAACTCTCTCGACCCGCGTCAGTGGCCCGTGGGTGGAAAAAGCTATCCACAGGAATTGTTCTTTTCTGGAAAGCACACCGAGTGGGTCCAGAAGTTAGATCCAAACGCTTCTGACGCGCTCTTATTAGCTTCGCGTTGTCAGCATATTTGCCGCTGGGAAATTCCACGTGAGAGTTACGAGATGAACCGCACTGGTTATCTCACATGGCGTTCGGATTTAAAAAGGTTTCACGCTGAGAAGGCTGGCGAGATCCTTAAAGAAGTTGGCTACGATGATGCGACTATTTCCCGAGTACAGGATTTCAACCTTAAGAAGAACCTGCGCAAGGATGCTGAGTGCCAAACTCTCGAAGATGCGCTCTGCCTCACCTTCATGCAGTATCAGATGGATGATCTTATCGCCGATACGGAAGAAGAGAAGATGGTCAAGATTGTTCAAAAAACTTGGGGCAAAATGAGCGAACGTGGTCATAAAGAGGCGCTCAAATTAGATCTCTCAGAAGCGGCGCTAACAATTGTTCAGAAAGCTTTGGATTAAGAGCTATTACTTAAGGTGTGTTAAGTGAATATGTGGTAAATTGAGATTTGTTTTTTTATTGAGGGTCTTGCCTAGCTCAGAGTGGATTGTTTATGATGGCTTCTTTTAGCATTGCGAGGCTGAGAGTCTTTTGTTTAGTTGTGTACTCAATGTTCCGCACCGAAACTATTTATGACGACATCTGACATTGAATTCTCAGAAGCGAATGAGCTGACCAAGCACCTTTACTCCTCACTGAAGAAGCACCCGAAGCGCATCGTTTTTACCGAAGGTCAAGATGAACGTGTGATTCGTGTGGCTGCGAAGCTCGTGCAAATGGAAATCATTACTCCGATCTTACTAGGTGATAAGAACCGTGTGCGGGCGATGGCTGTGAAAATGGGGGTTTCTCTAAAGTTTATCAATGTGATGGATCCCAGTCGTTCGAGTGACCTCGACCTTTTCTGTCGTCGTTTAGAAAAGGTAGAACGTTATCGAGGTAGAGTGGTGGCCAATGCGCGTGAAATGATGGCTCGTCCACATAACTTCGCTGCCATGATGCTGCAATATGGCCAGGCTGATGGGATGGTCTCAGGGAATCAAGCGAACCCGGCATCAATTTATCGCTCATTGATGAATTTTATTAAGAAGGATCCAAATTCTCCGAAGCTTTTCAGCGTGGTTGTTATGGTGGCGCCTCACTTGAAAAACTTTGGTAGTGAAGGAATGCTTTTTCTAACGGACTGTGGTGTGAACCCAGAACCGACAGTGGAAGATCTTGCTGGATTCGCGGTGGAAACTGGGAAGTTAGCAGAACATTTCATGGGGCAGGCTCCGCGCATTGCGATGCTTAGCTATTCCACAAAGGGCTCAATGCCTATAGATTCAGCTAAGCGTGTCGTGGCTGCGACGGCGATGGCAAAAGAAATGGCAAAAAGGCAACACCTTGAGATGGACATCGACGGTGAGCTTCAGGCAGATGTCGCTTTGAACCCTGCTGCTGCAGAGGTGAAATTGAAAGATGAACGTGCTAAAAAGCGTGCGGATGTATTGGTATTTCCAAATCTGGATGCCGCACATATCTCATTTAAATTATTAAGCCACGTGGCAGGAGCTCAGGTATACGGACATTTATTGTGTGGCCTGAGCCGCCCGGCTGCTCAGGTGCCGAAGACGGTAACTGAAGAGAGTTTGTTAGGCACAGCAGCACTCGTGGGGGTTGAGGCTATCAAGTACCGCGAGATTTATCCAGATGGGGAAATTGTCTAAGGAGCAAATGCTCGTGCGCATTTTATGTGTGCTGTTAGGGCTGATCTTTTTCGTGTTTGGTGCGATGAAGATGTTCGATGTACATGCTTTTGTAGAAAATGTGTCGAACTTTCAGATTGCTCCATTTGATGCGCCCCCTTGGGATAGGTGGCTGGCATATTTTTTGCCGCCTTTAGAGGTGATTGTTGGTCTGTGCCTTATTTGCGGGCGCTGGCTCACAGGTGGGCTGGTGTTGAGTACTGGCATGACGCTATTGTTTATGATCGCAATCGCGATTGTTTGGGCAAAAGGATTGAACATAGAGTGTGGTTGTACTGATGAATCCATATCGCTCGGTGGCTATCCTACGCATATGGCTATCTTGAGCGGGATGCTCGCTGTGAGTGTTTACCTCATTATCGACGTTCTCTTCCCTAGTCATCATTAAGCCACGGCGGGGATTGATAACGATTTATTTTTTAACTTAGCAAGAGGTTTGAACACTCTTTGTTGTAGGGATCCTTAAGAAGTTGACGTAGGGGAAAACGACTCCTATGTTAGATACAAATTTATGAAACATCCTATTACTGTATCAATTACTGGAGCCGCTGGGCAAATTGGCTATGCCTTATTATTTCGAATCGCCTCAGGTGCCATGTTTGGTTCAGATCAGCCCGTTGCGCTTAGGTTGATAGAGATTGAGCCAGCTCTACCAGCTTTAGCAGGTGTAGTGATGGAGCTTGAGGATTGCGCTTTCCCTTTGTTACATGGAATTACGACTACCGCAGATCTTGACGAGGGTTTCAAAGGGGCTAACTGGGCACTTCTTGTCGGCTCGGTACCACGTGGTGCTAGTATGGAGCGCAAAGATCTGTTGGGCATCAATGGGAAAATTTTCACAGGTCAAGGCGAGGCAATTGGTAGGTCGGCGGCCGAGGACGTGCGCGTCCTCGTTGTTGGAAATCCATGTAATACGAATTGTCTGATAGCGATGCAGCATGCGAGTGGAGTGCCAAATGACCGCTTCTTTGCGATGACTCGACTCGACGAAAATCGGGCAAAAAGCCAGCTTGCGGCGAAGGCTGGGGTGCATAGTTCGGACGTCACCAATCTCTGTATTTGGGGGAATCATTCGTCGACGCAATACCCAGATTTCTACAACGCAAAAATCGGAGGCAAGCCAGCCACTGAAGTTATTACTGATGAGGCTTGGCTAAAAGACACATTCATTCCAGCAGTACAGCAACGCGGGTCAGCGATTATCAAAGCACGTGGCGCTTCTTCAGCAGCTTCAGCAGCAAATGGAGTTGTGGACACCGTGCGTAGTTTTTGCAATCCGACGCCAGCTGGTGATTGGTTTAGCGCAGCGGTGTGTTCGTCAGGAGCTTATGGAATTGATGTAGGGCTAATCGCTTCTATGCCGATTCGCACGGAGGATGGCAAGTCGTGGACGGTGGTTGAGGGTGTTGAAGTTAATGCATTCTCGCGCAAGAAAATTGATGCCTCGGTCGCCGAATTGAACAGCGAAAAGGAAGCCGTTCGAGAGCTTTTTTAGGGCGAAAGAGCAATAGAAATTACAAAAAGAGCCGGCTCTTTTTTATGTGAAGAATGTGTGGGAGGATTATTTTGCCTAGAGTGTCGCTTTATTGATTCCTAGGGAGCGTTCGAATTCAAGGTTAGGGGAAAGGCCTGCACGCAGTGCGTTGTTGTAGGCGCTGATGGCCTTTTGCTTATTGCCCATGAGGCTGTGGAGTTTAGCGACGTTAAAGAGCGCAGCTTCGTACTCAGGATCGAGCTCGATGGCGTCTTCGAAGTGGACGAGAGCCTTTTGGTAGCGCTTATTGCGGCCTTCGATAATTCCTCGGTAGAGAAGGGCTTCTTTGTAATCTGGTCGGAGGTCGATAGCTTTATCGATCGACTTCGAAGCTAGATCGTCATTGTTCTGGTGGAAACGTGACATCCCTAACATGAAGTGGGTGTACGGGCTGCGAGGACGTTGAGCTGTGCCGAGCTCGAAGATGCTTTCGGCGTCTTCAAATTCCTGTAAGCGCATGCGAATCACTCCTCGGTTGATAAGGAAGCTGTAGTCGGGAATTGCATCGTAGGCTTCATCGTAGATGTCCTTGGCAAAGGTAAGATTATTCTTTTCTACCAGTCGGCGTGCGATGGTGTGGTAGGTATTGATTTTAATATTAGCCTCGGCTTGTGCGATTTCTTGCTCTTTGTGAGAAGCTCCACTGAGTGGGCTATGGATAGTCCCTTCTGACTCGTGCTTGAGTAACATTTCACGCTCGCGCTGTGTGAGCTGAATATCGTCGCCAGCAAGGTCGAGATACTTTTGTTCAAAGACTTCATTACGTGGAGCGGAACGTTGATATTCCTGCCAGAGCAGTCGCTCGGCCTGGCGACGACGAGAAGATTGAGCAATCAGACGATTGACGGTTTTTTTCAGTAGATCTGCTTCTTCGCGGAATGCCTCGTCGTTAAGCCGAGAGTTCGGCTGGAGGGTGAGTTGCTCCTTGGTAGCTTTGAGGCTTGCTTCAAGATTGCTAATACGCTTGCGGAATGCAGTGTTCTCTTGGCGCTTAAGGATGAGCTGATGCTTGGCGATGGCGACATCGTTTTCAGCCTGTGTAACGCGATCTAGTGCTGCATTCTTGTCCGTGTTGAGTTGTTTCAGATGTTGTTTTGCTGTGCTCAGTTCACGGCCGAGTCGGAGGTTTTCTTTCATTAGCTTTTTAGCGCGTTCTGTGTCACTGAGTTTGAGAATCTCACTGAGCTGGTCACGCTCGGCTGTCATGTTGGTGAGGTCTTGGCGAAGCTCGTCGGTAAGGGTCTCGGCTTCAGAGAGGCGGTAGATGAGGTCGGTAATCTCAGTTTTTTGTGAAGCGATGATCGTTTCGGCTTCGGCGAGCTTCCCTTTGAGCATGTTGATCTCTTTGCGCATAGTTGCAACGACAGCAGCAGTGTTTTTCTGAGAGGCTTCTAGATCTTTCGTCTTCTTAGCCAAGAGGGACTTTGTCATAGCCGCTTCTTGCACGAGTTTTTTATTTTCGAGCGTTTTTATTTCCAATGCTTTGGAGGTGGAGTGGTGCGCTTGGGCGAGGAAGATAAGTTCTTTTTCTTGACGTTCTTTTTCCTGTTGGAGCTTTTCTACATCTGCTCGGAGTGGTGCTGTGGCAAGAGCTGTGCGTGTACGCTGGAGTTCCTCGATAGTGTTGAGGAGTTTTTGTTGGTCATTTTTTCCAAGCTGTTGGCTTTTTCGAAGTTCTTGCTGGAGGCGGGCAATTTCACCATTTAGCATCCGTGTCTGAGTACTTTCTGTGCTGAGACCTTGCTGGCTTTTACGGAGCTTAGTTTGAAGTTTGTTGATACGCTCGGTGTACTTAAGTTTTTCTGCGGTATGTTTATTTTTTAGAGCTTCGAGTTCACGCTGTTGAGTGTTGAGTCGGTTGTTGAGTTGTGTGAGCTGACGGAGCTGGCTTGGATCTGTAGCGACGGCAGCTGGGCTAGGAATGGTTGCTGATGAATCAGCGTCTTGAACGAGGTGCTGGAGTTTTGCCTGCTCTGCCATAAATTCTTTTTGAGCCCTTGGCTCAATGCGAGCGATTGCTTCTTTGGTGCGATCGATACGGCTGTGGACGATGTGTGGCTTCCAGGCAGGATGAGCAGCCGAGAGTGATTGGTAATAGCGCAGAGCTTGTTGGTACTTATTCCAAGCATCCTTGTATTGCTCTTGTTGCTCCAGTTTTTCAGCTTCGGAAACTGTCTGGAAGGCTGAAAGAAGAATGGTGCCAGGGCGTACTGGTTCGGCTGCTTTTTGGGCAGATAGAATCGGCGCTAAGGCAATTAGAATGAGTAAGATAGAAGTGCGTAAGAGTCTGCGCATTGGGATGCCGAGTCTTGTAAGTGAAGATATTGTAGGGAGGAAGCTCAAAGTTTGCCGAGTGTGGTGAGGTGGCTGGATGTAGATTCTCATGGAGGTAATAGACCACGAACTCCAAACCGAGATTTATGTCGCGTCGGGTTCGGCATTTTCAAAAAATGCGTCCGTCCATGGGGTGAAGGCTTTTGGAATATCAGCGTGAAAGGTCATGCGTTTGTCGGTCTGAGGGTGGGTGATGCTGAGCCTTCTAGCGTGCAGCATGAGACGGCCTGTCTGTGCTTTTTGGCGATGCACTTTCGCATAAATTGGGTCGCCAATAATAGGGCAGCCAAGGTGCAGCATGTGGACACGAATTTGGTGGGTGCGACCAGTGTGAAGATCGCAGTGAATAAGTGAGCTATCTGTGGCTGGATCAGTACCAAGGTTGCGGTAGTTAGTGATGGCGGGTTTTCCAGAACCTGGATTGACTACAGCCATTTTGAGACGGTTGACTGGATGGCGGCCAATTTGTGTGAAGATACTGTTTTCGTCTTTGCTTGGAGTACCTTGAACTACAGCAAGATATTGCTTGGTTGTGCTGCGGTCTTTGAATTGCTGGACGAGGTCTACGTGTGCCTTGTCAGTTTTGGCGACAATGATGCAGCCCGAGGTATCTTTATCGAGTCGGTGGACAATGCCTGGTCGCTCTATTCCTGCGATACCTGCAAGCTTGCCTTTGCAATGATAGAGCAAGGCGTTGACGAGCGTGCCTGTATTGTTCCCTGCGGCAGGATGGATCACAAGGCCAGATGCCTTATTCACGACAATGATATCATCGTCTTCATAAAGAATGTCGATGGAGATTTCTTCGGGTTGCGCTTCGTCCGATGTGGGCTCGGGAATGTCGACCGTGATGTTATCTCCTACCTGCACGGGGTATTTGGCTTTGGCTTTGCTATTGTTGATGAGGATATCGCCAGATTTGAGCAAGGATTGAATGCGCGCTCGTGATAGCTCAGGAAGCTGTGTGCTGAGGAAAACGTCGAGACGCTTCCCAGTATTGTCATCGACGAGAATTTTCATGCTGCATCGTTTTGTGAGGGCGTCGTGGATGCGAGAAAAATTTTCGATTTTTAAAGTTTTTTTCAGTGTCAGATGCGCGAATTCTCCATAGTGTGCCACGGATGGAGGAGAGCGAGAGAGAACTAGAGAATTGCAAAGCGTGCGGTGAGGTGATGGATGTCACCCCGTTCGCTCCGTACTCCAGTGTGCAATGTCCAAGTTGTGGTGAGCAGGTTCATGTAAAATGCCAAGTGGGGAATTACGAAATTCTCAAACGCCAAGGGCTGGGGGGGATGAGTTTAGTGTTTGCTGCATGTGATACTACACTTGGTCGGAAGGTAGCGATTAAGTTACTCAATGAACATTACTCGAGTGACTCGAAGCGGGTGGCAGAATTTGAAAAAGAAGCGAAGATCACTGCTTCTATTAGTCACTCGAATGTGGTGCGCGTTTATACAGTGGGGCAGGCATATGACCGCTATTACATCGCGATGGAGCTAGTCGAAGGAGATAGCCTGGAGCAGCTGATGCATCGTGAAGATAAGTTGGACGATGCAGTAGTGACGCGCTTGGCGATCGAGGTGGTCGAGGGATTGAAGGCCGCTCACCAGTCTGGCTTGATTCACCGAGACATGAAACCAGGCAATATCTTAATTGATAAAAAGGGGCGAGCCAAGATCGTGGATTTCGGTTTGGCCTTGATGACGTCTGGGGGCAAAGCAATGGCCGAGGAGATCTGGGCGACTCCATACTATGTGTCACCAGAGACTTTGACCCTAAAGGAAGAAGACCTGCGCAGTGATATTTATGCCTTGGGCGCTAGCCTCTATCATGCGCTGTTAGGAGAACCGCCATTTACGACGGAGACGAAGTCGACGACGGAGCTTTTGAAGCTCAAGCGCACGGTGCCGCGGCTCCGGTCAAGGACGAAGGCAATCAACCCGTACCTTTGTGAAGTGATTGATAAGTCGATGGCCTTCGATGCAAAAGACCGTTATCAGACCTATGAAGAACTTTTGTCTGCTCTCAAACAGGTGGAGGTGTGTTTGCGCACAGGTTGTACACCTAAGGATCTAGTCGAGCAGAAGGGTAGAAGTCAAAATAGAGAGGGAGGGAATAGGAAATGGTATGTCGCTGGAGCGGCTGTAGTGGGAGCTAGTGTTGTGTCTGCTGTGATGCAGCTCAATGGTCGGGATGAGGAATCAGCGTCAGTTGCCGCCCCTGTTGTGGAGCGGGTTGTGGAACTCGAGGTCAAGGCGAAGGCCGAAGCTTTGCGGAATTTGGTCGCGGCTGAGTTGAGAAATGCGCAAGCTCTACTAGATCAAGGTCAATATGAAGAGGCCTATCAGAGGTATCTCAAACTTGTTCGGACCAAAGGCGTGGAAAGTGAGACCGTGTATTGGGCTGGAATTCGCTCAGCAATGTCAGCTTGGTTTGCGGGTGACTCTCAGAATGCCCGGAAGGCGCTGCGTATCACCTTGAAAACCCAAAGCTCCAACGAAAGGGAATTGAGTGATGTAGAACACAAGCTACAGCAGGCGATCAATCGGCTATTAAGTCTTTACCCCATTCGAGTTGCGGATATGGGAAATGCTGAGGATAGCATGGATATGATGATTTTATTTTGTTCTGCGCTCAAGGAATGGGATCAAGGGCAATGGAAAGAAGCTGAGGTATTGTTTCAATCCTTACAGAAGGTAGAGATAGTGTCTGATGCTGAGGATTTTGAGTTCTATCAAGAAATGGCGCGTCTGTATCTGGATGATTTCAACTCCCTCGTCGCATTTCAGAATGGGTTTTCTCCGAGTACTGAGGAAGAGGCTAAGCAGTTTCAAACTCAGTTGCTAGAGGCGAGGAATGCGCTGAAAACTCAAGGTCGCGCATTGTACAATACAATTGAATGGCAGCGTCAGCTGAATGCGAGTATTGTCAAAATTAAAGAGGAGAAAGAAGCCCGAAAGTAGGGCTGCTATGTTAGCCGAGGTCAACCACGACTTCGGTAAGCGGTGGGCTTGTTGTATGGAAGTGATGCGCGAGACTAGCAATTAGCCGTGTAGAAGTTGGCAAATTGCTGTAGCTGCATCGTCAAGAGTACAGCGACAGAGACTGCGTGCTATTTTGGCTGAGGCATGGGTGGACGAATAGTGGCCCACGAGGTAAATGCTTGAGTCGCCAAAGACTCTCTATCTATAGTCCGTCCCACCAATGCAATCCCAAGCCAATAAACCCATGGGCACGATTGGAGTGCCTTCCTTGCTCTGTGCTGTCACTGGCACAGTCCTGTCAGTGAGTGTGGATATGATGGGCTATTTACAAAAGGCTTCTGAGTGGCTTGCTCGGTTTTGGGAACAAGATCCTTACTTCTTGGTGGAGCCAATCGTACTACAGCGTGAGGCGGAGTGGGTGATTACGTTTGTTGTGTGCTGGCTTGTCGCAGCCCTAACTTTAGGTTCCTTGGGTACTTGGAGACGGATGATAGTCGGGTTGATGGTGGTCGTAGTTTTGTTAGGATTTGCACCTACTCTGATGTTGTGGGGGATTCTATGGCTGCCTTGGATGTACTTGATTGCCCTAATCTGGACGTGGTCATGTGCTCTCATCTATGGGGCGCAGCACCAAATGCCAGGTGAAGTGCAGCCAGAAAATGAACTCAATATGAAGGCGGAAACAATTCCATTCCCAAGTAAAAAAAAGTAAAGTAAGCATGGCTAGAGCTGATTATCCGGCGCCGATTCAGGCATTGATTCAGGAATTTAAAAAGCTCCCTGGTGTAGGTCCTCGTAGTGCAGAACGCATTGCTGTGTGGATGATTCAACATAAAAAGCGAAACCCGTTAGATCTCGCTGAGTCCCTACAAAAAGCTGAGAAGGAAGTGACTTTGTGCCCAGCTTGTGGATTTTTTGCAACTGATCAGGGTTGTTCAATATGTGATGATCACAGCCGTGATCCCTCGCTGATTTGTGTAGTGGAGCAAGCAACGGATGTGCTTCCACTCGAGCGCAGTGGAGCATTGAGAGGCTATTATCATTGTCTTGGTGGGAAGTTGTCTCCTTTGGATAATGTTACTCCAGCAGATTTGCGCATTTCGCAGCTACTTATGCGCATGGACGCCTTAAGGGGAGGCGAAGTCATCTTAGCATTAAGTTCGGATGTCGAAGGTGAGGCTACAGCCAATTACTTGGCCGAGGTTCTTTCTGAGAAAAACTGTGAAATTACACGCATTGCGCAAGGCTTACCGGCTGGTGGAGGCCTTGAGCATGCAGATGAATTGACATTGATGCGTGCGCTTCAAGGGCGCCGTTAGAGCTCGACTTTGAGCTCAGCTGTAGCGATGGAGCTTGGGTCAAAGCGTTGCTGCAGCGAATTTTCGATTGCTGCTTTGGTGCGTGGCACTTTGCCCTTGAAGAGGGGTTTTTCTACACCAGTCTGGCGTACAGTGATTTCTTTATTGAGGTCAATAAGCTGATCACTTAGTCGAAGCGTGATTTCAAATACGTCATCGGAGGTGAGGGTAATGGTTTGGCCGTCGACTTCCGCAGTGATGCGCTGGTCTTTGCTCGGCTTTTCATTGATTAACCAATAGAAACGTTGGACAGTGACGTCATCCTGAAGCCACACAATTTTCTTAGGCCAAGGGTTGCGGGTGCACTTAGCCATCCACGGATAGGCGACAGCGTCTTTGAGATCCATCCAGTGACCGTGTTCTGGGTAGATGATGGTTTTATGTTTGTAAGCACCAGGGTTAGCTGTTGCGAGTTCCTTGAGTTTTTTACCCCACTCCGCAGTTTTAAGATGACGGTCATAGGCTGTATCTTTGCCACCACATTGGCTGAAGAAAGGGAGATTGTATAGATTGTCTGGTTGTGCATCATTTGGATGACCTGCCATCATGGCCGCTGCTGCCCAGCGGTCAGCCATACGTGGGGCGAGCTGGTAGGTTCCGTCCCCGCCTGCGGAAAAGCCTGTGATGTAGACTTTGTTTGAATTGACACCTTTTGCTACCACGAAGTTTTCGATGAGACGGTCAAACATCGGGTCGATGTGTGGTTCGTGCCAAAGGTTCCATGTGTTAGTGGCTGCACGAGGGGCGAGATAGTAGCCTTCTTTTGGTTTGTAGAGGCGGATTTGATTTTTCCATTGCTGGTCATTGAGTTGTTTTGGAACACCACCACCTCCATGCATAGTGATGTAGAGGGAATGACCGTCTTTGGGTTCACATCCAAATTTCTTCAGCTTGTAGGGCATAGTTTTATTGCCGAGGGTGATGGCTTTGTTGTCAAAGTCGGTCTGGCGTTGCTCTACGAGTTCTTTGCGACGTTGTTTTGTGAGTTCAGAGGAAAGTTTCTGGGCATCTTGCTTGGTGAGTCCATCGGCAAGTACTGGGATAGCAAGTGCGATGGAGGTGAGAAAGGAAATGGATTTTTTCATGGCGGCTAGCTTAGGGGGAATCGCTAGCTATGTAAAAATCTTTTTGATGGGGGAGCCTTTGCAACCACCTTCTGAATTGAGCTGAGGAGTGAGACTAAATTCCGTCGCGAGTACGACGAGAGTTGAATTGGGAGCTTGCCGACAGCATTACCAAAGTTGTCATTATGCCAGTCGAAGCCTCCGAATTCGACTTCGACCGAGCGCACACTTTTTTCAAGGTCTTGTTTCGTGACTTTCGGGGTTTTAGAGTAATTTTTAATCTTTAGTCGGGTTGCCTATTGGAAGATGGCCTTGGTAAATGGTGTGAGCCACTTAATTTCTTGGATGCGTGGATGGCGCAGGTACCGATAGGTTCGACGAACCATTTTGAGATACTTGCGCTTCATCTTCGGTAGAAAAAAGAATGAGCTTAATCTTCGAGAGGAATGATACGGATCGTGCCCTTTGGCTGGTCATTCATACTGCTGGCAAGCGTCTCGCTATTGTCTGAAGTATCTGCGACTGGAGCAGCGTCTTGGTCGAGTGCATTTTTTAGTGCACCTTCAACTAGCTGCCCACAATGAATCTTCATAGGAGGAAGAGCTCCGAGGTCGCCGCTGAGTTCCTGAGCATTGAGTTCTGCCGCTTCTTTTGTAGTTTTCCCCTTTAGCATCTCAGTTGCTATGGAGGCTACCGCGATTGCTGTCTGGCACCCAAAAGATTGGAAGGACGCGCGATCGATGACTTTATTTCCATCTTTCTCGGTAAATTTTAGCCACATGCGCAGCATGTCTCCACAGTCGGGGGAACCTACAGTTCCGACACTGTCGGCATCTTGCATCTCTCCCTGATTTTGTGGATTTGCGAGAGTTTCGCGTACTTTGTCCTCGAAGTCACTCATAGATGGAAGTTCCCCTAGATTTCCTTTCATGCAAGAAGAAGATGATTTGAAATGGGTTTTTTCTTTTTGTGAGCGTGAGCTTGTCAATTGTTGGGATGTGACAGATGGTGAGCCAAGTTTATGGCGAAGAGTCACGATATCCACGGGAGTAGAAAGCAACGTATCATCGGTACCTGTGCTGGGTGGATTTTGCGCCTTGTTGGTAGTACATTGAGGCTGCGTGTTACTGATCACGCAGGTCTCACTGAGAGCTCTGATACTCCGATGATTTGGGCGATTTGGCACAACACTGTATTTGTGATGCCGTATGCGCACTTAAAATTTTTCCGTCACCGTAAAATCGTCGTGCTGACGAGTGCTAGTAAAGATGGTGCTGTGTTAGAGAGTGCTGTTAGAGTGTGTGATATTGATGCTGTGCGTGGATCGAGTTCGCGCAGAGCTGTGGCTGCGCTCGTGGCATTACGCAAGGCGATCAAATCTGGTTCCGACGTGTGCATTACGCCCGATGGCCCACGAGGCCCGAAATATGAGCTGCAGCCAGGAATTATCAAAGTGGCAGAATCGACAGGTGCGCCCATTGTACCTATACGAGTTAAATTTGATCGTTGTTGGAAATTGAAAACGTGGGACGCTCTTAGAATTCCAGTACCATTTTCTAAAGTTCACGTGGTGTTAGGGGAACCAGTAAAAATTGAGCAAGGCATCGATGCTGAGCAATTTGAGCGTGAGAGGGTTGCTCTTCAGAATATCTTGCATGACGGACTTGATGGCATTTAGGCATTGTCTAGCGAGTGTGCTGTCTCTAAGAGGCATTCATGCAGAAAATCGACGGTAAACTTGTTGCTGAAAAAGTCCTTTCCGAATGCACTGAGCAGATCGCAGAGTTGAAGGAAAAGGGGATCACACCAGGACTCGCTGTAGTTCTCATCGGGGAAGATCCAGCATCGGAAGTCTACGTCGGCTCAAAAGCACGCAAGTGTGAAGAGCTAGGCATCTATTCTCGTAAAATCGTAATGCCGACTGAGTCTACTCAAGATGAGGTAATGGCTGTAGTCGAGGAACTCAACGACGATGATGCTATTCACGGTATTCTCGTTCAGTCTCCACCTCCTGTACATATCGATGAAGAAACAATCGTTCGTGCGATTGCCCCTATGAAGGATGTGGATGGCTTCCACCCTGAGAATGTAGCAAAGCTCGCGCTTGAAGACTCAACTGGTTATGTCCCATGTACACCAGCTGGCTGCATGCGTCTCCTTAAGGAGGCTGGTATTGAAACATCTGGTGCTGAGGTTGTGGTTATTGGTCGCTCAATGATCGTTGGTAAGTCAATGGCGCTTCTCCTTATGGGGAAAGCTGGCAATGCGACTGTGACTGTGGCGCATTCACGTACTAAAGAGCTCGCAGAAGTTTGTCGCCGCGCAGACATCGTTATTGCAGCGATTGGAAAGCCTGAGTTTGTTACTGCTGACATGGTGAAAGACGGCGCTACTGTGATCGACGTAGGTATCAACCGCGTGGAAGACGCTAGCAAGAAAAATGGCTACAATCTTGTGGGGGATGTGGCATACGACGAAGTCGCACCAAAATGTAAAGCCATCACACCTGTACCTGGTGGTGTAGGACCAATGACGATTGCGATGCTAATGCGAAACACTCTACAGGCTGCTAAGTTTGCTAACGGACTCGCCTAACAAGAGGATTTCATTTTCTTATACACCCCATAGAGCCGACGTGTTTTATTTGGGGGGTTCTTTTTGAGATTGCGTTAGGCTCAGGATGGTCGCATGAAATAGGGCATGCAATCTCAGCTCGACGATCTATTTAGTTTTCTCCGATTTCCCAGTATTTCTACAGCCTCTGAACATGCTGAGGATGTGTTAGCCTGTGGCCAGTGGCTCCAAAATAAGCTGACAGTGATGGGGCTTACGGCTGAACTTCACGAAACACCTGGTCACCCATTAGTCGTTGCTAGAAATACCCACCAAGAAGGGCGCAAGACTGTCTTAATTTACGGTCACTATGACGTGCAACCGGTCGACCCAATTGAGCTCTGGGACACATCTCCATTTGAGCCAGTGATCAAGGATGGGAGAATCTGGGGGCGTGGCTCTACAGACAACAAAGGCCAGATGATGGCACATGTGTTAGGTGTCGAGAAAACTTTGAAAGAGCAGGGTGAGCTTCCTGTGAATTTGATTTTCCTTTTTGAGGGCGAAGAAGAAATCGGTAGCCCGAATCTCGTGCCATTTATTGAGGATAATAAAGAAGCGCTCGCTTGTGATATCATTGCCGTATCCGACACAGGCATGGTGGCACGTGGCGTACCCACAATGGGCTATGGTCTTCGCGGAATCAGTTGTTGTGAAGTGACAGTCAAAGGGCCAAGTGGTGACTTGCATTCGGGCTGCTATGGTGGCGTTGTTGCGAACCCTGCTACAGCAGTAGCTCGCTTGGTTGCAAGCCTTCATGATACAGAGGGGAATATCGCGATCGAAGGGTTTTATGATGATGTGAAGCCGCTTGAGAACTGGGAGCGTGAAATGTGGGCTCAAGTTCCAGGTGTTTCAGACCAAGACATCATCGACCAAACAGGCTCTCTTGAAGTATTCGGTGAACCAGGCTATAGTTCAGCAGAGCGTCTTTGGGCTCGCCCGACCGCTGAAGTGAATGGGATTGGTGGAGGCTATCAAGGTGAAGGCTCTAAGACTGTGTTACCAGCCGCGGCCATGGCAAAATTTTCTTTCCGGCTGGTGCCAAATCAAGATCCTGTAGACATCAGCAAGAAAGTGAAGGCTCACCTTGAGAAGCACGCACCGGCTGGTGTGACGGTGGAAGTAGAAATTGGACACGCCGGTAAGCCGTATTACTGCGATCCACATTCAGCATTCGGCAAGGCTGCGCAAAAGGCCTCAGAGACTACATTTGGCAAACAGCCAGTGCTTATCCGTGAAGGTGGGAGCATTCCAATCATCAAGGATATGCAGGACATTCTCGGTGCGGATTCTCTATTGCTCGGTCTAGCGCTTCCTGATTGCCAAATCCATGCTCCAAATGAAAATTTCTGGGTAGAAAATTTCGAAGCAGGCATTGAGCTCAATGCTGTTCTTCTGCAAGAGCTCGCAAAGGTGTAAACTTCGTTAAGGTCTAAATTTAAAAAATTCTGCGTGGATGCCCGCGCAGAGTTTTTATTTGTGAAGTATTTGGTAATGAGCCAACTGTATTGATGCTCAATCAGTCAATTATTCGGCCTTTTTCTCGACGTTTTCGAGTTTGAGTTTCTTCATTTTTGGAGCAATGACGAAATGACAGTAACTGTTTTTATTTTTATTCAGACGGTAATAATCTTGGTGATAGACTTCGGCAGGATAAAGTGTGCTGTTCTTTGTGATTTCTGTCACGATAGGTGACTTAAAATTTTTCTGAGCTACAGCTTTCGAGGCTTCGGCAATTTTACGTTGCTCCTCCGTGTAGTAGAAAATGGCTGATCGGTATTGAGTGCCTTTGTCGTTACCCTGACGGTTGAGGGTAGTCGGGTCATGGGCTTTCCAAAACCATGTAAGGATTTCCTCAGTGCTGATGATTTTGGGGTTATAAATAATATGTACGACCTCGGCGTGGCCTGTAGCTCCCGTGCAGATTTCTTCGTAGGTGGGGTTCTTAGTTTTACCTCCAGTGTAGCCAGAGACTGTAGATCTGATTCCATCGAGTCGGTTATAGACAGCTTCGACACACCAGAAACATCCGGCACCTAGACTGATTTGTTCATAATCTTCTGGGACTTGAGGTATTTTTGCGGGTGAGGAATCTGCTGACATAACGGATTGCTTGCTAAAATAACTAAAAGTGAGAGCTGCAAGAGCTGCTAAGTAGAGGAATGGTTTTATTTTCATGATATGCTTCTTATTTCAGTAAGAGAGCTTAGCGTGACTTATATTCCTGCATTGCAATAGGCATGAAATCTTTGAGTGCTTGGATGCGTGTGGAGTCGAGTGGGTGCGTACGCAAAAACTCAGGTGTCCTGCTACCTTGTTTTTTGTTGTAGCGAGCAAAGCGCTGCCACATGGCTAGTGCTTCGCGCGGGTCATAACCAGCTTTTGCCATGTAAATCGTGCCAATTCTATCAGCTTCTAACTCATGTCTACGTGAGTGAGGGAGGGCGATAGCAACTGTAGATCCAGCTTTGTAGAGGCCAGCTATGGCTGCACGTTCTTTGTTGCTAGCTTTATTGTGTTTGACGACTTGGTCGAGTGCTATGGCTCCGAGTACGAGAGCCGTGCGTTGCTTTTGCTGTTTACCTACATGGTTAGAGGTAACGTGTGAGATCTCGTGCCCTAACACAGCTGCTAGTCCTGCGTCAGTTTGTGTGATCTGAAACATACCAGTGTGAATGCCCACCTTGCCACCTGGCAGAGCAAAAGCATTTGGAGTAGGGTCTTCGAAGACTACAAATTCCCATTTGGCGTTAAAGAGATGAATGACTGGTTTGAGCCGGGCTGCGACACGGCTTACTTGGGCATTGTATTTAGCATTTTTGGAGATCTTTTTCTGCTTCTTGATTTTAACAAACTCTTCAACTCCTCGAACGTTGAGATTAGCGCTTGCTGGACTGGAGTGCATATGACCGTATTGGTCAATGGACGGTGGAGCAACACAAGCGGTGAAGCTGAGACTAATCGCACTGGAGAGGGTGAGCAGAATTCTCTTCATAAGAAGACGAGTGTGCATTTCGCTATCACTATTGTAAATTCCATTTCATCTTAGAGCCTAAGTTGTAATTATTGAGCATTGTTCATTGACAAACAGCTTATTTTCGAACAGTTTTGAAAAATAGTTATGAATCAAAAATCAAAAATCGTTCTAATAACAGGTATCGCAGCGTTAGTTGTAGCCTTGACTCAGATGTTAGAGGTGCAGGCGCAGGAGGTGGGCAAGCCAGCTGCGGAAGCGAAACAAATCCAGAGGTATCTGGCAAAATCATCCTTAGTTAAAGCAACTGATACGGTGCGTCATGTTGAGCTCACAGCAGATGTGACGGGGCTGAAGACGATTACTCTTGAGTCGATAGGCGTAGATGGCAATTCTTTTGATTGGGTAGACTGGGTTGAGCTAAAGTTCCAGAATGCTGAAGGTAAGTCAGTCTCAGTAGGCAAGGAATTCGTGCTGAAAGTTTCCCAAGGCTATGGTGAGGTCAAATACGATACCAACATTGAAGGGAAGCCACTCACACTCACAGGCAAGATTTTCAATAAAGGGATCGGCACGCATGCGGACTCTTCTATTCAGATCAAAGTGCCGAAAGGTGCTGTGAAGCTTGTAGCTATTGCAGGACTTGATGAGCAAGGTGCTATTCGAGACGGTAAGCCGACCAAGGCGTCAGTGCAGTTTGCTGTGATTAACGATCGAGCACCGTGGGAGCCAGAGTTGGCTGCAGAATCCGTGCCTTTAGATCAGTTTAAGATTCCTAAAGATGCTGACCTAGAAGTGACCCTCTGGGCGCAGTCTCCACAGTTCTACGAACCGACGAACATGGCTATCGATCATAAGGGGCGCATCTGGTTGACTGAGGGGGTGAACTACCGCTACAAAAAAGGTCGCCGCAGTGCAGGTGACCGCATCATGGTGCTAGAGGACACGGACGGAGATGGTGTGGCTGATAGCTCACATTGCTTTGTACAGGACGCGGCCCTTGTCGTACCGCTAGGTATTGCGGTGTTTGAGAACAAGGTGATTGTCTCTAATGCTCCAGATCTCATCGTTTACACAGATGTGAACAATGATTTGAAGTTCGACCCAGAAGTAGACAAAAAAGAAGTGCTTCTCACTGGCTTCTACGGTAATGACCACGATCATTCACTGCATTCACTCACAGCGGGACCGGATGGTAAGTTCTATTTTAATGCTGGTAACTGCGGTGGTAAATTTACCGACAAATCGGGGAAAACATTCTACATGAATGGCGCTTATTCGTCACCTTGGAATATTCCTGGTGGGAAGAAGTCTGACGACGGCTTTCTCTGGACTTGTGGCTTTGGTGTTCGCGTGAACCCAGACGGCTCCAATGCGGAAATTTTTGGACACGGGTTCCGCAACTCTTACGAACAGTCGATAAACTCCTTAGGAGACATTTTCCAGAACGATAATGACGACGTGGACAGCTGTCGTAATTCCTATGTATTGGAATATGGATGTGCCGGCTTCTTTACGCGTGATGGTCGCCGTATGTGGATCCCAGAGCGCCGCCCTGGGCAGACTACTAGCCGGGCGCATTGGCGTCAGGATGATCCAGGCACATTCGATGTGGGTGACATCTACGGTCTCGGATCACCAACAGGAAATGTGATTTATGAAAATGGTGCTCTCGGCGAAAAGTGGGAGGGTGTTTACCTTGCTGCAGAAGCTGCGCGTAATAACATCTTCGGCTACCACCCGCAGGAAAAGGGGGCAACTTTCCAGCTCGATCGTTTTGACTTCTTGTCGACCAACCTTGCTAAGCAATTCATCGGTAGTGACTTTACTGAACATGTTGGCTCCATGGGTGAGGTCGATAGTAAAGGTGTGCTCTTCCGTCCTGTTGACATCGCAGTAGGTCCAGATGGGGCGCTCTATGTAGCTGACTGGTATGATGGCCAAGTAGGTAATGGTCTTACTATGGATGATAGCTGCTCTGGTGCTATTTACCGTATTGCTCCGAAGGGCTTCAAGCCATCCATCCCTGCGATGGATCTTACTACGGTCAAAGGTCAAGTTGAGGCGCTCAAGTCCCCTGCGATCAATGTGCGTCACCTTGGATTTACTCGTCTCCGCGATGGCAAAGAGAAATCTCTTCCTGCAGTTCTCGAGGTTCTAGCACACCCTAACAAGTATGTTTCCTCACGTGCGATCTGGTTGCTACCATACCTTGGTGAGCAAGGTCTGAAAAAGTGTGAAGAGCTTCTAAACAGCGATAAGGCTGAGCAGCGTCTTGTTGCCTTCCGTGCACTGCGCCGTGCAAATGTAAACATTCTACCATACGCGAAGCTGCTAGTGAAAGACTCTAACACAGCTGTGCGCAGAGATGTAGCTCTCGCGCTACGCCACTACTCAGCTGAAGAGACTCTCCCTCTCTTTATCGAGCTCGCAAAAGCATACGACGGAATGGATAAAAACTACCTTGAGGCAATTGGTCTCGGAGCTGAAAATAAAGAAGATGCAATCTGGTTAGGCCTTAAAAAGGCAATGGTTTCCGGGGATGTTACAACTTGGAGTGAGAACTTCGTAAAGCTCACTTGGAGACTCTGGCCTGCTGTAGCGATCGATGATCTCAAGGCGCGTGCTGAAAGCTCGAAGCTCACCCAAGAGCAGCGCGATTTTGCTGTTGAATCCTTAGCATTCATTAACCAACAGAAGTCCGCAAATACGCTACTTGATCTTGCAGCTGACGGCCAAGCGACCAAGAAGTCTGCTCTATACTGGTTGTTCAAGCGTGGTACAGGTATCTGGTCCCATATGGGGCTTGGGCCCGAACTCAAAAAGCGTGGGATCTACGATCCTGAAACTATTGCGATCAACTCGATCACTGTGCCAGAGCCGCCGAAAACATCCTCACTACCCTCTGTAGCTGAGATAGCTAAGCTCAAAGGTGATCCTGTGAAAGGGAAGTCAACAATCATGCGTTGTGCAATCTGCCACAACATCAATGGTGTAGGTCCAGATTACGGACCAGCTATCAAGGGCTTGGGCGCGACACAGTCTAAGAATGCTATTATCAAGAGTATCATAGAGCCTTCTGCCGGCATCGCTCATAGTTTCCATGGGCATGAAATTACTCTCAAAGAGGGGGGGAAGCTTCACGGAATTATGATTCCGGGCGACCCTTACATTGTCACCTCCACTGGTGGTGTGACCCAGATGGTTCCAAAGAGCCGCGTGGAAAAAGTAGAGCATATGAATCGCTCTCTCATGATGTCCGCCGATCAGCTTGGCCTCTCAGCTCAAGACGTAGCCGACATCACAGCCTTCATGCAACAATGGAATTAAGAACCTAAGAGTGCACAATTACAATCAATCCCGCATAAAGTCAGCCCGTGCGGAATCTCTTGTTACCACTGAAAAATTGCCAAATCTTGCTTGAAAGTGTAGGTTTACTATTCCGATACATGAGAATCACCTTCAAAAATATCTGATGAAAAAATACTTAAGCAGCCTATTGAAGCCCTCCATTTGTGCGGCACTAACGGTTATATCTATGGCCTCGGTCGCCGACGCCGAGACCAAGAAGATCCTTTTTCTCGCTGGATCTAAGAGCCACGCGAACGGGGAGCATGAATTTGAAGCAGGCTGTAAGTTGTTAGCCGAGGCTCTGAACGATAGCGGTCTCGATGTTGAGGCGAAGGTCTATTACCCAGGCTGGCCAAAGGATGAATCGATCTTCAAAGGAGTCGACGCATGCATCATCTATGCAGATGCTGGTGGTCGTTTTGGTGAAAAGTACGCAGTGTTAGATAAGCTCGTGAAAGACGGCATGGGAATCATGTTTATGCACTATGGGGTGCATCCGAAAAAAAATGTGGGTGAAAAGTATTTTAAGCCATGGATTGGTGGTTACATGGACGACTGGAAGTCTGTGAACCCGCATTGGATTGCTGATCTGAAGGCTAACAAAAAGTTGCCTATCGCTAATGGTTTACCAGAAACTTTCCCTGCATTTGATGAGTTTTATTATTCAATGGTGTTTGCTAATGAAAAGGAATGTGGCTGCTGTGGCGCAGCTGTGACGGCTGTTCCAGAGCCTGAGCGCATGATTCACTACATCAATTTGTGGAATAAGAATGGCGAAGATGGCTTCGGTAAACCGCAGAAGCTCATGTGGTATAAAGACACTCCTGTGGGGCAAGGTGGCCGCGGAATTGGCTTTACTGGCGGACATTATCACAAGAACTGGGCGATCGATGAATTTCGTAAAATGGTGCTCAACGCCATTGTCTGGACAGCACGTGGCGATGTGCCAAAGCACGGGGTGCCATCTTCACCTATTTCTAAGGAGAAGCTCAGCGAAGGGCTCGCTCAGCCTATCGAGCTGCCGAATTATAAACTGTACATCCAGAAACCGGCGAAACAGCCTAAGTTGTAATTATTGAGCATTGTTCATTAACAAACAGCTTATTTTCGAACAGTTTTGAAAAATAGTTATGAATCAAAAATCAAAAATCGTTCTAATAACAGGTATCGCAGCGTTAGTTGTAGCCTTGACTCAGGTGTTAGAGGTGCAGGCGCAGGAGGTGGGCAAGCCAGCTGCGGAAGCGAAACAAATCCAGAGGTATCTGGCAAAATCATCCTTAGTCAAAGCAACTGATACGGTGCGTCATGTTGAGCTCACAGCAGATGTGACGGGGCTGAAGACGATTACTCTTGAGTCGATAGGCGTAGATGGCAATTCTTTTGATTGGGTAGACTGGGTTGAGCTAAAGTTCCAGAATGCTGAAGGTAAGTCAGTCTCAGTAGGCAAGGAATTCGTGCTGAAAGTTTCCCAAGGCTATGGTGAGGTCAAATACGATACCAACATTGAAGGGAAGCCACTCACACTCACAGGCAAGATTTTCAATAAAGGGATCGGCACGCATGCGGACTCTTCTATTCAGATCAAAGTGCCGAAAGGTGCTGTGAAGCTTGTAGCTATTGCAGGACTTGATGAGCAAGGTGCTATTCGAGACGGTAAGCCGACCAAGGCGTCAGTGCAGTTTGCTGTGATTAACGATCGAGCACCGTGGGAGCCAGAGTTGGCTGCAGAATCCGTACCTTTAGATCAGTTTAAGATTCCTAAAGATGCTGACCTAGAAGTGACCCTCTGGGCGCAGTCTCCACAGTTCTACAACCCGACGAACATGGCTATCGATCATAAGGGGCGCATCTGGTTGACTGAGGGGGTGAACTACCGCTCCAAAAAAGGCCGCCGCAGTGCAGGTGACCGCATCATGGTGCTAGAGGACACGGACGGAGATGGTGTGGCTGATAGCTCACATTGCTTTGTACAGGACGCGGTCCTTGTCGCACCGCTAGGTATTGCGGTGTTTGAGAACAAGGTGATTGTCTCTAATGCTCCAGATCTCATCGTTTACACAGATGTGAACAATGATTTGAAGTTCGACCCAGAAGTAGACAAAAAAGAAGTGCTTCTCACTGGCTTCTACGGTAATAACCACGATCATTCACTGCATTCACTCACAGCGGGACCGGATGGTAAGTTCTATTTTAATGCTGGTAACTGCGGTGGTAAATTTACCGACAAATCGGGGAAAACATTCTACATGAATGGTGTTTATTTCTCGTCACCTTGGAATATTCCTGGTGGGAAGAAGTCTGACGACGGCTTTCTCTGGACTTGTGGCTTTGGTGTTCGCGTGAACCCAGACGGCTCCAATGCGGAAATTTTTGGACACGGGTTCCGCAACTCTTACGAACAGTCGATAAACTCCTTAGGAGACATTTTCCAGAACGATAATGACGACGTGGACAGCTGTCGTAATTCCTATGTATTGGAATATGGATGTGCCGGCTTCTTTACGCGTGATGGTCGCCGTATGTGGACCTCAGAGCGCCGCCCTGGGCAGACTACTAGCCGGGCGCATTGGCGTCAGGATGATCCAGGCACATTCGATGTGGGTGACATCTACGGTCTCGGATCACCAACAGGAAATGTGATTTATGAAAATGGTGCTCTCGGCGAAAAGTGGGAGGGTGTTTACCTTGCTGCAGAAGCTGCGCGTAATAACATCTTCGGCTACCACCCGCAGGAAAAGGGGGCAACTTTCCAGCTCGATCGTTTTGACTTCTTGTCGACCAACCTTGCTAAGCAATTCATCGGTGGTGACTTTACTGCACATGTTGGCTCCATGGGTGAGGTCGATAGTAAAGGTGTGCTCTTCCGTCCTGTTGACATCGCAGTAGGTCCAGATGGGGCGCTCTATGTAGCTGACTGGTATGATGGCCGAGTAGGTGGTCATGCTACTATGGATGATAGCTGCTCTGGTGCTATTTACCGTATTGCTCCGAAGGGCTTCAAGCCATCCATCCCTGCGATGGATCTTACTACGGTCAAAGGTCAAGTTGAGGCGCTCAAGTCCCCTGCGATCAATGTGCGTCACCTTGGATTTACTCGTCTCCGCGATGGCAAAGAGAAATCTCTTCCTGCAGTTCTCGAGGTTCTAGCACACCCTAACAAGTATGTTTCCTCACGTGCGATCTGGTTGCTACCATACCTTGGTGAGCAAGGTCTGAAAAAGTGTGAAGAGCTTCTAAACAGCGATAAGGCTGAGCAGCGTCTTGTTGCCTTCCGTGCACTGCGCCGTGCAAATGTAAACATTCTGCCATACGCGAAGCTGCTAGTGAAAGACTCTAACACAGCTGTGCGCAGAGATGTAGCTCTCGCGCTACGCCACTACTCAGCTGAAGAGACTCTCCCTCTCTTTATCGAGCTCGCAAAAGCATACGACGGAATGGATAAAAACTACCTTGAGGCAATTGGTCTCGGAGCTGAAAATAAAGAAGATGCAATCTGGTTAGGCCTTAAAAAGGCAATGGTTTCCGGGGATGTTACAACTTGGAGTGAGAACTTCGTAAAGCTCACTTGGAGACTCTGGCCTGCTGTAGCGATCGATGATCTCAAGGCGCGTGCTGAAAGCTCGAAGCTCACCCAAGAGCAGCGCGATTTTGCTGTTGAATCCTTAGCATTCATTAACCAACAGAAGTCCGCAAATACGCTACTTGATCTTGCAGCTGACGGCCAAGCGACCAAGAAGTCTGCTCTATACTGGTTGTTCAAGCGTGGTACAGGTATCTGGTCCCATATGGGGCTTGGGCCCGAACTCAAAAAGCGTGGGATCTACGATCCTGAAACTATTGCGATCAACTCGATCACTGTGCCAGAGCCGCCGAAAACATCCTCACTACCCTCTGTAGCTGAGATAGCTAAGCTCAAAGGTGATCCTGTGAAAGGGAAGTCAACAATCATGCGTTGTGCAATCTGCCACAACATCAATGGTGTAGGTCCAGATTACGGACCAGCTATCAAGGGCTTGGGCGCGACACAGTCTAAGAATGCTATTATCAAGAGTATCATAGAGCCTTCTGCCGGCATCGCTCATAGTTTCCATGGGCATGAAATTACTCTCAAAGAGGGGGGGAAGCTTCACGGAATTATGATTCCGGGCGACCCTTACATTGTCACCTCCACTGGTGGTGTGACCCAGATGGTTCCAAAGAGCCGCGTGGAAAAAGTAGAGCATATGAATCGCTCTCTCATGATGTCCGCCGATCAGCTTGGCCTCTCAGCTCAAGACGTAGCCGACATCACAGCCTTCATGCAACAATGGAATTAAGAACCTAAGAGTGCACAATTACAATCAATCCCGCATAAAGTCAGCCCGTGCGGAATCTCTTGTTACCACTGAAAAATTGCCAAATCTTGCTTGAAAAAGCCCTAGTGAATATAGGGTGAACATCCTTTCTAGCCTCTTCTCGGCAAACCTCAGCCACGTTGAGATATCCACGTTCCACATCCTCAATAAAACATCTCCTTGCTTCCATAAGATCACAGATTTGCCAGCTCATGACTTACACTCTAAATGTGTTACCCATGTTTACGCACGTCTGTTACCTATGTGCCAAGTCTGTACACTAACAGGAGTCCGTTTTTTTCTTGCGCTCACGTATGCACCGCGTAATATGCATTGCGAATTATAACTGACTTTATGAAAACATTACGCATTTTAACAATCGCTTCCTCTGCTGCCGCTACTATCTTTCTTAGCTCTTGTGGTTGCTCTACTGGTGAGGCAAAAGCTCCAAAGCTTCGCTCACTTCCACAGTTCGCTGACATTCCCGTAGCGCCTACGAAGTAATTGAATTTTATGGGTCACCCGTTTCTTCGTGAGATGGGTGGCTCTTTTTTATCATGAAATACGGACTGCTGATTCTGGCTGTAGTGGCTAGTGTTATTTTGAGCTCTTGCAAGACATCGGCAAGAATGATGCAGGTGATGGGTTGATCTTCTGGCTTAGCTTCCTGTGAAGCCGAGAAAGAGTTAGGCATTTGTGAGGTGAATTAGGTATTGCTAGGAGACTGACTAAACCTGATACATTAGTAACTTGGGTAAGTTAAGGATGAAATAATTCTTGCCAAAATTTGAGTGCTCCTGTAAGTCGAGCACTCGATATGAGTTCAGTTCAAGTAGATAACCGACAGAAAAGCTGCAAAAGCTCTCTGAATTTACGCTCTGAAAAGTGCGCGCCTTTTATGTATTTGTTTTTCACTGTGTTTAAGTAAATTATGCATAGTTATTAATGATAATCTACTTAAGACCCTAAGTTTTTCATTTATTATATGCATGAGCGCTTTTGGCAATGGTTGCCGCAGCAAGGAGCTCGCTGGAAACAAAAATTTAGAAAGGTAAAGGCATGAGCAATATTTATCCTGAGTATGAACGTCAATTGCCACAGTCCGCAAAGGAAGAGTTGTTAGGGCAGCAAGGTTTGGTTGTCTGGATGTATGGACTTTCTGGTTCAGGGAAGTCCACTATCGCAAATGCTGCGGAGAAAGCTCTGCACGCGCAGGGGCGTCTCGTGACGATATTAGATGGCGACAATCTTCGCAGTGGGCTCAATGCCGGCCTTGGTTTCAGTGATGAAGACCGCAAAGAGAATATTCGCCGTGCAGCGGAAGTTGCAAAGCTGCTGCGTCACAATGGAGCGATTGTGCTCGTATCTCTCATTACTCCCCAAAACGTTTTCCGTCAGCAAGTTCGTGAGATTCTTGGAGGTGAGCATTATCTTGAAGTCTACATAAAGGCTTCTTTTGAGACATGCCAAGAGCGAGATGTCAAAGGGCTCTACGCGAAAGCAAAGGATGGCAAAGTCGCACACTTCTTAGGTAAGACTTCTTTATTTGAGGAGCCTGATAATGCTGATCTCATTATCGAAACCGAAACCCAATCTGTCGAAGAAAGTCTTGAGGCTTTGCTTCAAGCAATCACCTCTAATATTCAAATTGAAATAATTTCAAAATAAACTGTTATGTCAAATTATCAGATGAGTCATCTCAAGCAGCTTGAAGCGGAGGCGATCTACGTTCTCCGAGAAACAGCTGCACAGTTCGAAAATCCAGCTCTCCTTTTCTCAGGAGGTAAGGATTCTATCGTGATGGCACACCTAGCCTACAAGGCGTTCCACCCTGCGCGTATTCCATTCCCACTTGTACACGTAGATACGGGGCACAATTTCCCAGAGACCATTGAGTTCCGCGATTTCTACGTAGACAAGATTGGTGCGCGTCTTGTAATTGGTTCTGTTCAGCAGTCCATCGACGAAGGTCGCGTGCAGGAAGAAACTGGTCCAGATGCGAGCCGCAATGTTCTTCAGACTGTAACACTTCTCGATACAATCGAAGAAAATGGTTATGATGCATGCCTTGGTGGCGGTCGCCGTGATGAAGAGAAGGCTCGTGCGAAGGAGCGTTTCTTCTCCCATCGTGATGACTTCGGTCAGTGGGATCCTAAGAATCAGCGCCCTGAGCTTTGGAATCTTTTTAATGGTCGTAAGCAGCAGGGTGAGCACTTCCGTGTGTTCCCGCTCTCTAACTGGACTGAGATGGATATCTGGCAGTACCTCAAGGAGGAGAATATTGATCTTCCTGGTCTCTATTTCGCAGCAGAGCGTGAGTGTCTTACGCGTAATGGCACTATCCTTGCAATTTCTGAGTTCGTCTCTCCTCGTGAAGGTGAAGTTGTTGAGAAAAAGAGCATCCGTTTCCGTACAATGGGTGACGCAACAATTACTGGAGCTGTTGAATCAACAGCTGTTGATTTTGAAGCAATTATCGAAGAAGTGGCTGCGGCCCGTCAAACTGAGCGCGGCAATCGCGCCGATGATAAGCGTTCTGAAACCTCAATGGAGGATCGTAAGAAGGAAGGTTACTTTTAGTCCGCTTTCTGAACCTTAACTTTTAACTCTTAAATTTCTTATGGATCTTTTACGTCTTACAACAGCTGGTTCCGTCGATGACGGTAAGTCCACTCTTATCGGGCGCCTGCTCTATGATTCCAGATCAATTTTCGAAGATCAGATCGAGGCTATAGCAACTAGCTCTAAGAAGCGCGGTGACGAGGAAGTAAATCTCGCGCTTCTCACTGACGGTCTCAAGGCTGAGCGTGAGCAAGGTATCACAATCGACGTCGCATACCGTTATTTCGCGACACCTAAGCGCAAGTTCATCATTGCTGATACTCCTGGTCATATCCAGTACACACGTAACATGGTGACTGGAGCTTCTACGGCGGACATGGCGATCATTCTAATCGATGCACGTAAAGGGGTGATCGAGCAGACAAAGCGTCACACTTTCATCGCAAACCTTCTTCGTATCCAGCACGTTGTTGTGGCTGTGAATAAGATGGACCTCGTTGGTTACTCTGAAGAGTGCTACAACGAAATTGTTAAAGAGTACCGTGAGCTTGCGAGCCGTCTTGGTAATCTTGTTGAAATTACGACAATTCCCATCTCAGCGCTCCGTGGTGATAACGTCGTAGATAAGTCCGAGAATATGCCTTGGTATGAGGGTGGAAGCCTTCTTTACCATCTTGAAAACGTTTACGTTGGTGGTGGTGAGAATCACGTCGAAGCACGCTTCCCTGTGCAGTGGGTAATTCGCCCCCACTCTAACGAGTGGCATGATTTCCGTGGTTTCGCTGGTCGTGTCGCAGGTGGTGTATTCAAGCTTGGTGATGAGGTGTTAGCTCTTCCTTCTGGTTTCAAGAGCATCATTAAGTCCATTCATACTGTGGATGGTGAGCTCGAAGAAGCATTTGCTCCACAATCCGTGACGATAACGCTTGATGATGAAATTGACATCTCACGCGGTGATATGATCGTGAAGGTGAACAATCCGCCGACTTCGACTCAAGATATCGAAGCGATGGTTTGCTGGTTCTCCGAGCGCCCACTCTCTGTGCGTGGTAAGTACATTATCCGTCACACTGAGCAGGAGACAAAGGCGATGATTCAGTTGCTCGACTATCAGGTGGATGTGAATACATTCCATAAGCAAGATGACGTGCAGACACTCAGTATGAACAATATTGGTCGTATTAAGCTACGCACAGCTCAAGCGCTTCATGTAGATGCGTACAACAAGAACCGTCATACTGGTTCTTTCATATTGATCGATGCGAGCACGTATGAAACTGTGGCAGCAGGGATGATTCTCTAAGAGCCATTGTTAAGTTTATTTAGAGCCCATCAGAGAGTTTCTCTGGTCGGCTTTTTTGTAAGGCAATGCAGGGAATTGATCTTCTGACAAAAACGATTGGCTGAATCACCTTCTTCTGTTCGGTTCTGAGCTAATGAAAACGACATGTAGTGTGTTCAAACTTCACTTTCCCCCCCCTTGCTAAAAAAATGCAAATTTATTGTTGACGTCTTTTGCAATCTGACTATATTAAGACTCAACTTTAGGTTCCTAAGCATATTTAGGTTCCTAAGCATATTTAGGTTCCTAAGCATATTTAGGTTCCTAAGCATATTTAGGTTCCTAAGCATATTTAAAATACTTAGGAATAATGAAAAAACTATTATTTACACTCGTCTCACTCGTTATCGGTGCAAGCTCTGCACATGCAGCTCTTAGTCACTGGAAAACTGCTGTCGGTACAGGCACTTCAGCTACTGCCACCAAGTTCACTACAGTAAGCACACCTGAAACCATCAACGTAGGTACTACGGCAGGTACTGCAATGAGCTTCGAGTTCATCGTCAACGCTGGTAGCAACACATTACAATTTGGTGGTTCAACCCTTCTCGGTGACTACAACAGCAACGAGCAAATCCTTTCATGGGAGCACGCCACCGATACTAACAACTACGGTATCTTTGATAGTAGCGACGGAGGATTTAATAGCGACTCTGGAGTTGCCCTTACTGCAGACACGGACACCCATCTTGTATTCACCACAGATGGCACGAACACTTATCTCTATGTAAATGGTGCCCTTGCGCACACATTCACTGGGAGGGTCATCGATATTTCTGGCACGACAGGTTTGGGGGCAGCTTTCGCTGGCAGCAATGCCTTCTACAGCAGACTTCCAGGTAACATCCTTGGTTTTGCAGCATATAACTCAGAGTTGAGCGCCACAGAAATAGCTGCCCACAGTGCAGCATTTGTCAGAGCAGTTCCTGAACCGTCTACCACGGCTCTGCTCGGTCTTGGTGGTCTCGCTCTCATCTTGCGCCGCCGTAAGTAAAAGCTTTCTTTGGAGCAAGCGGGTCGTATTTCTTCAAACTCAGCAGGTGATTTCCTGCTGAGTTTTTTGTGGACTCCTTCATACCCGACCAAGCAAAATAGAGTCTCCCCTATCTTTGATGCAGATAGCTAGGTTGCTTTGTTAGTGGATAAAAAAGTGGATGCAGAAGGTTGCGGATTTCGAGGGTCTTTTGATTCCAAGTTTTGATCGTGACCAAGAAGCGGATGCGCATCTTTGGTTTTCTGAATAGATGAGTTGCAACTCAGACTTGTCATTTTGAGCAAAACCTTTTAGGAATTGGGCTATGCTTCACTGCCGTCATTGTGGATTTCCATTCGAAAACCAATCGCACTGCCTGAAGTGTCAATCGAGCCGTGAAGCAATGGGTCGCATTGCGATCTACGAAGTAGATGTGGCGCATGGAGGAGAAACGTGGGAGCAGGCGCAAGCGATGATTATCGATGCACTTGATCAGGCAATGTATGGCTACTTCAAGGCTGTGCGAGTCATTCATGGCTATGGCTCGCTCACTGGCAAGTCAATCATTGGTCCACGAGCGATTTCACTGATGCGTCACCTCGCAAATACGCACAATGCTCGGTTTGCTAAAGATAACAAAAACCCAGGGGTGAGTCTCATCTGGCTAAATAAGCCAGCGTCGAAAAAACAAGCTGAGGAAAAGCTTTATTACACGAGCGACTCGGAGCGCGCCCCAAGAACCGACAATTGGTTCGACCAAGCACTCAAGGCATCGTCAAAGAATAAACCTAACTAAGTGGTTGGTTCTTCGGTGGTGTGCGGTGTTCGCCAAAATATTTTTCACTTCTGTAGCGTAGCCAGACGCGGAGCACTTGAGGCACTTGCTCGCGTTGGCTTGGGTCGAGCGTTTCGTAGAGCTGGATAGCTCGCTCGCGCTCGCGTCGACAGGCTTTGTTGTTGTGAGCGTCCCAATGCGTGCGCGCTAATCGGATGTGGCGGTTCACTTCTTTCACGAGGGCTTTGCCAACAAGTGGTTTGTTTTTATGTTTCTTTGTTGGCATTCATCCTATTCTTGATTTTTCTGATATTGAGTAAAATAAAAAAAGCACCCGAGCTGAAGAAGCTAGGTGCTTTGTGGGTTCTGAATGCTCAATCGGCCTATTGGGCTGCTTGTGCAGTCATGAGCTCTCTAAGGCTTGGGAAAGTGCCTTCAGTGAGAGCCTACTGTGAGTGTGGCTGTTGCCAAAGCGGCAAACGTACGGATGTGTTTAGGTTGCATAAGTGATAAAACACTAGGCAGCATTGTTAGAACCGCAATTATTCATTTTTGCAACCTTATCTGCTCGCCTCAATAGCGAGCTCAATAAAGTCTAACACATCTTTGCGTCCACTGCCGTTAGGCGCAGCAGTGATGAAGGTACGTGGCAGTCCGTCGCACCATTCTTGCATTGCAGCGTGGAAAGCGTCGATGTTGCGCTTCATTGCGCTAGGTTTTATTTTATCGGCTTTTGTGAAGACTAGAACGAAGGGAATACCGCACTCCATCATCCACTTCGTGAACTTAAGGTCGACTTTTTGGGGGGAATGGCGGGAGTCAATGAGTGTGAATACGCACATGAGGTTTTCGCGGTTCAGAAGGTAATCTGAGACGAACTCGTTGAACTTATTTTGCTTCTTATCGGAAACTTTAGCGAAGCCGTAGCCAGGAAGGTCAACGAGGTGCCAAGCGTCATTAATGCGAAAGAAGTTGATCATCTGTGTTCGGCCGGATGTTTTTGATACGTCAGCCAATGGTTTGCGCTGGTTGGCAAGAGCATTGATCAAGGACGATTTACCTACATTTGAACGACCAATAAATGCGAATTCAGGGAACTCAGGATCTGGACAGGTTGTTAGATCTGGTGCGCTAGTTTGGAAGGCGGCTTTATGAATTTGCACGCACTAAGTATTGCCAAAGATTCCAAATAGATCCGAGTAAAACTTCCATAGAAGTTTTCAGAAGAAGGACTTTGAAACGATTCATTCAAAGAATGTCTTTTCAAAGTGCCTTTCGTCAGAAATTGATACTTACTTTGAATACGTCAAAAGCCAACTCAGACCAAGCTGTAGTAATCGGTCGGAGTACCGCTGGACTACTCACTGCGACGTAGTTAGAAAAAAGCTCCAGCACACATGAGCGTACTGGAGCTGTGAGAGTGAGACTTGATCGGTTTATTGTTCGACACGTTGTTTGATGAAATCGAGCAAGTAGTCTGCGGTGAGAACTTCACGCGTTACATGCGGTGTGCTGTCGTTAGGGACGTGGAGAACGTTGACTGGAATCGCAGAGCGATTGAGAGCGTGCACAGCTTTAGTCGCTTCTGGGTGTTTCTTTGTTATATCTGCTTTGAGAGTAACAATGTTATTATCGAAGATGTATTGGCGAACATCAGCTGTATAAGCAGCCTTGTTGGTTTGGCAAGTGAGGCACCACTTTGCGGTGAAGTCTATGTATACTGGAGTGCCCTGGGCGAGGAATTTGTCGACTCGGCTCTGAGACCATGGTTCCCAATTGAGTTCGGCGACAGCATTTTCAGCTACGACTACTTCTAGCTCGTCTGCTTTTGGAGGCATCGCAAGAGCCACACCACCAGCGATGAAAAGCAGGGCGAGAATATTTGCTTTCACGCGTGTTGCCTTAGCTTTGATTGGGGAATTCCAATGACCATAGATCCATGCCGCTGCCGCAATCGATGTGAGACCGAGCATGATGGCGAGACCTTTCTGACCTTCTTCACCGACCTGTCCATTGTAGATCCAGATGAGGTAAGCAACAGTCGCGAAAAGGAGGAAGGACATGCCTTGTTTGAAGGATTCCATCCAAGCACCTGGGCGCGGAAGTTTATTTACCAATGCTGGAAAGAAAGAAAGTGTAATGTACGGGAGGGCTAAGCCAATACCCATCATGAGGAGTGAAACGAAGAAGAGTGGTCCGTCGAACTTCCAAGCAGCTCCAATCGCAGGCCCGAGGAAGGGCGCAGAGCATGGAGTCGCGATCACTACAGCGAGTACGCCTGAGAAGAATGAGCCAGAAATACCGTCCTTCTGGATGAGGTTGCCTCCAACGCTTGTTGCTTTGGTGCCAATTTCAAAAAGACCCGCCATGCTGAGAGCGAGGAGGAGCATCACAACGAGGAGTGAAAATACGACCCAAGGCTCCTGCAGCTGCGCACCTAGTGTTGTTGTAGCCTTGAGTGGGTAGAGTACGGCGGCAAGTACGAGGAAACTAGCGAGCACGCCCACAGTGAACGCTATACCGTGAAGTTTGATCTTCTTTATATCTTCTCCAGCTTGTTGAACAAAGCCCATGATTTTGAGACCAATCACAGGGAACACACATGGCATGAGGTTGAGAATGAGACCTCCTAACAAGAGTGAACCTAACACGACAGCGACACTGAGCTTGGTTTCTTTTTCGGTGATTGGAAGCAGATTGGCAGCTGTTTCTGAGCTAGCTGTTGTACCATTCGCAAATGTTGCTGGGTCAAATGGGACATCGATCCAGAAGGCGTGATTCTCTGTGCCTTCAAATGTAGAATGGGAATAGAGAATACCACGGAGACGATCGAGCTGAGGGCCGGCTTTCCCCTCTAGGTCATTCCCTAGGTTGCGGAAACCTGAGAACGTGTGGGTGTCGCCCTCGTGGGCTACGCTGCGCTTTGACTGTACATCAATTTGTTTGTCGTATTCGAAGAACTGAACGTCTTTAGGAAGTTTGCCATCGATGACGAGCTTGATGCCCTCAGGGGATTCGTCGGCTGAGACCTTCCAACCGCTAGGATGGTCGGCAGTTGGGAACTGCTTGAGCTTGTATGCATCGACTTTCGCGTACTCTGTATTTCTTACGGATGTGTCGGAGATCGTGAGTTTGATTTGAAATTTTTCACCATTTGGTGGCAAACAGCTTGAGCTGTCGCACACTTGCCAGGAGCTGTCGGCTGTGAGCGTGATAGTGTCACCAACTTGAGCTGTTGCTGGTGCTATGATTTCAGAAATGAGGTAGTTCGTTCCTTCGAAGCCGTAGACTTTGGCTCCAGCAAAGGCGAATTCGTGAGGTGCAGGGAACTGCAGTTCTGATGCCTTCCATCCTTCTGGTAATATCCAAGCAACCTCAGGGATGATTGATGTGCCGAGCCCGGCATTAATGAAGTAAGAATGCCAATGCTCGTCGTGAGTGAGCTCGAGAGCGATTTCGAAGGTCTGCTCTGGGGTGACACTGGTGAACTCTGGGAGCATTGCGGCTTTCGTTTTCGGTTCACCGAACTGTGCATGGAGCGTGCCAACAACCGCACTTAGTAGGGCGATGGTTGAGATTAGGATATTGCGATTCATTTGGGCTGGTTGTGTGTGATTATTGGCAAGTATACTTTTCAATATGAGGTGAATAGGAGGGTTTTTTATTCCAAAAAGACTAAAATAAAAAAGGCACCCGTAGTGAGTGCCTTCATCATTTGATAGGTCTTCAGCCTATTAGCGATACTGTTTATCTTTTTCGTTTCCGACTGCGTAACCAGTTGCGCCGCCAGCTACTGCACCGATAGCTGCGCCTTCGAGACCTCTACCTGATTGGTGGCCGATGATACCACCTGCGATAGCGCCGAGAGTTGCACCTGTGCCTGCATTTGCTTGTGCGTGGTTTTGTGGTTGGCAGCTAGTGAAGGCTGCTGCTGTGGAAATTGCTGCGATTGCTGTGATGAGTTTTTTCATGATTTTCTAGATAATGGGGTTAGTGAGAAGACTAACAGCTATTTAGCGTGTCGCAAGTTTATTGAGAATAGAGTGAATCAATGGTGGACCGTGATAGATGAAGCCTGTGTAGAGCTGGATCAATTTAGCACCGGCGTCGAGCTTTTCGATTGCGTGGTCAGCATTCATGATGCCGCCGACACCAATGATGGGGATTTGCTCGCCGAGGTGAGAGTAAAAGGCTTTGATGACTTCTGTAGATTTATCAGTGACTGGTTTGCCAGAGAGGCCGCCAGCTTGTTGTGCGTATGGCTTGCCGAGCACTGGCGCGCGGCTGATGGTTGTGTTCGTGGCAATGAGTCCATCGAGACCTCCGTCTAGGAATACGCGAGAAAGATCTGCGATTTGTTTTTCGCCCATGTCTGGAGCAACCTTGAGTGCGAGCGGCATGTGGATACCTGATTTTTTTGTGAGGCGAGCTTGTTCAGTTTTGAGAGCTTCTAGTAATTTTGCGGTGTCGTCAGCAGCCTGAAGGTCGCGAAGTCCAGGTGTGTTAGGGGAGGAAATATTGACCGTGATATAATCTGCAACGCCCCAGCATCCACAGAGAGCCTTGATATAGTCGTCGACGGCTTGTTTGTTAGCCGTTACTTTATTTTTTCCAATATTGAAACCAATAATGCCTTTGAAAGTCTTCGATGCTCGCACATTTTTGACGCTTTGCTCGATACCAACATTGTTGAAGCCCATGCGGTTGAGAATAGCTTCTTCTTCAATAATGCGGAAAAGGCGCGGCAGTGGGTTGCCCGGTTGTGGTTTTGGGGTGATCGTTCCGATTTCGATCGAGCCGAATCCGAGGCGACCGAGTGCATCGATCGTGCTACCCTCTTTATCGAGGCCTGCTGCGAGACCGACAGGGTTCGGAAAGGTGAGCCCCATACATCTGACTGGTTGCGCTTTTGGAAGCTTGCCAGCTATAAGCTTGAGAATGCCAAAAGCCTCGGTTTTGCGCATGAGGTTGAGAGAAAGATGGTGAGCATCTTCCGCATCGAGTTTGAAGAGGAGGTTGCGTGCAAAGTTGTACTGTGCGCTCGTCATGCTTCGCTCCATGTAGCGAGGAGGGAGTTATTGGTCAATAGTCATGCGCATGAGATACTTAGGGCAGCCATGAGACCTTCTCATAAAATCTAGCAATGGAGATATGTGCTAGAAAATGGGAGAGATGTGTTGTAGTGTGCTGGGATGGCAGTTTTTGTTTTTTGAGTGGAGCTTAAATTCACAGAGTGCAGAAGTTTCGAGTATGTGGTTTGTACTGGTAATAGGGCGTGCGGGATGGCTTTACAAATGGACGACACCTGCTATGTTGCATGCATGTCCGAGCTTCCTAAGGCATACGAACCACAAGAGGTTGAAAAGAATTGGTGCCAACAATGGTTGGATAACGAGTGTTTTCGCGCGGATCCTACATCGAGTAAGGATGCGTATTCTATTGTAATTCCGCCACCAAACGTGACGGGAATCCTTCACCTCGGGCATGTCTTGAATAATTCTATCCAAGATGTATTGGCTCGTCGTGCTCGTCAACAAGGCAAAGAAGTTCTCTGGCTTCCAGGTACTGACCACGCTGGTATTGCGACTCAGGTTAAGGTTGAGAAAAAGATCCGCGAGGAAGAAGGTACAACACGCCGCGAGCTCGGCCGTGACGAGTTTCTCAAACGCGTGTGGGACTGGAAAGACAAGCATGGTGACATCATCATCAAGCAGCTCAAGCGACTTGGTTGTTCCTGCGATTGGGACCGTGGGCGTTTCACAATGGATGAAGATTACTCACAGCAGGTTTCGCAAGTTTTCGTAGACCTCTTTAAAGAAGGACTTATTTATCGAGGCAAGCGTATGGTGAACTGGTGCCCAGTTTCCCTTACAGCACTTTCTGATGAAGAGGTCATCATGAAGCCAAAACAGTCGAAGCTCTACTTTATGAAGTATGAGATCGTCGATGAGCCAGGCAAGTTTCTAGAAATTTCAACGACTCGTCCTGAAACTTTAATGGGTGACATTGCAGTCGCTGTCCACCCTAAAGACGAGCGTTTCAAGCACCTTGTTGGCAAGAAAGTGCGCCGCCCGTTCCCTGAGGCAGAAATCCCTGTGATCGCAGATGACCACGTCGACGTAGAGTTCGGTACGGGTTGCCTTAAGATCACTCCTGCGCATGATAAGGCTGACTTTGAAATCGGAGAGCGTCACAAACTCGAAATCATCGACGTATTGCACCCAGACGGTCGCGTCAATTGTCCAGAAGTTCCTGAGCTCGACGGTCTTGATCGTTTCAAAGCACGTAAGAAGGTTGCCGTGATGCTTGAAGAACGTGGTCTTCTGATCAAAGTCGAAAAATACGAAAACAACGTAGGCTTTTCCGAGCGTGCTGGCGTGATCATCGAACCGCGCATTTCCATGCAGTGGTTCCTCAAGTACCCGGCAATCGGTGAAGCGACAGATGCTGTAGCCAATGGAGACATTATCTTCCGCCCTGAGCGCTGGCAGAAGACATACGCTCACTGGATGAGCAATCTCCAAGATTGGTGCATTTCTCGCCAGCTTTGGTGGGGTCATCAGATCCCAGTGTGGTACAAGAAGGAAAAGGCGTTCGAGCTTCGTGAGAAGGTGAGCCTCGATATTGCAGATCTCCAATCTGGAGACATCTACGTAGGAACTGACGCTCCAAGCGACGGTGAGTGGGAACGTGATGAAGATGTGATGGACACTTGGTTCAGCTCATGGCTCTGGCCATTTGCAACTATGTCAGACGACGTGAAGAAGAAGTTCTACCCAACGACGGATCTCGTTACAGGGCCTGATATTATTTTCTTTTGGGTCGCACGCATGATCATAGCAGGCTACAAGTTTGAAAGCAAACTTCCGTTTAAGAATGTGTTCTTTACTTCCATCATCCGTGACTTTCAGGGACGTAAGATGAGTAAATCACTCGGGAACTCTCCTGACCCAATTGATCTGATGGACAAGTATGGAGCTGATGCCCTCCGCTTTGGTCTTATGCGCATTGCGCCAGTAGGTGCTGATGTGAAGTTTGATGAATCTCAGATCGAAGAAGGCCGTAACTTTGCGAACAAGATCTACAATGCTTGTCGTTTCCGTCAGATGCAGCAGCGCGATGATTCAGAGCTCATCATCGATGCGTCACTTCCGACTCATTCGTTGGATATTCTCGCTAAGCTCGATGCGCTTGGTGCAGACCTTGAAACTGCATACAGCAAGTATCGTTTCAATGATCTCACGCAGCATCTTTATCAGTTCTTCTGGACTGAGTACTGCGACAAGTTCCTCGAAGCTGCCAAGGTTGATTTTCGTTCAGACAATGAAGCAGTCAAGCAGCAGACGCTTGGTGTGATTGACCTCGTTTTGAGCCGCTACCTCGCCTATCTCCACCCGTTCATGCCGCATATCACTGAAGAGCTTTCCGCGAAAATGGGCTACATAGGAGCAGGTGAATTCTTGATGAATAAGGTGATCGATACAGCACCAGTTCTTCCCGCTTCATTAGCTGAGAAAGTTGCCAAAGCTCAAGAGACCGCAGCTGCACTTTACGAGACAGCAAGTAAACTCCGTAACCTCAAGTTAGAGTATAAGCTCGCCGCGAGTAAAGGTGTGAAGTTTATTTCCCCAAGAGTTAATTTGGATGCTGCTGAGCGTACTACATTTGCCTCTTTGTCCGGAGCTGAAGTAATTGAAGACCCCAAGTACGATGCACCACAGGGTACACCGGTTGCTGTCACTGAGTGTGGTGAATTTTACATGCCACTCGAAGGGTTTATTGATATGGATGCGGAGAAGGCTCGCCTTGATAAAGAAATCGAGAAGGTGACTAAGGAAGTGGAGAAAGCGAGCAAGAAGCTCGGTAATCCAAACTTCATCGGCCGCGCCAAGCCTGAAGTGGTTGCGAAGGAGCGCGAGCGCCTTACCAAGTGGGAAGGAAAGCTTGAGCGGCTTCGCACGAAGCGTGGTGCTTTAGCATAAGCTCAGAACGAGCTAGGGAATTTGTGACTTCATTTTCATGCTTGCTGTGGAAATGGGGTTCACTTTATGGATCTTAGTGATCAAAATTAAGTATGCAGGGAGCGTTAGGAATAAAAAAGTGATTGACACCCCTAAAAGGGGGTAAGAGTATTCTTATAGCGATTTCTATCTTGTCGCTATTCTTAAGTAGTCAGCCAGCTACTCCACTCTTTCTAGGGGTAGCTGGTTTCTATGTGCAAGGTAGTGGCTTGTAGGAGTAGGGTTTTTCATTATTATTTTCCCAGCACTTACTACCCTACCTTGCAACCTAATTAAAATTTTTAGAAGATAGAAAATGGACCTAATTAGATTTTTACCCGCTAAGCTATGCGAAGCAGCTAGACAATTGCCTAAAGGGCAACAATACACCGTACTAGAATTGCCAGAGCCTGCATAGTGTTCGCGCGGATTTTCTATAGCTCTGTGGCACTTTTTGCCCTGCAGGCGATACCTCTGTTAGGGCAGGGCGTAAATATTCCTGTGGGTGAGGATCTCGCTCCAGAGAAAGTCAGAAATGTTTCCACGAACAAGATTCATAAAATTTTTGTCAAAGGAAACAATGCTAGGAGGCGCATGGCGATCGCTGCGATTGCGAATACGATGGCAAAAGACCTCAATGGGCTATTGTTAGAGGAAGACGCTTATCTCGGGAGTCGTCCACTCTACATTGAAATGTATGAAAAGGGGAAGTCGAAGGGGAGTTTGCAGGTTCGTCCAAGAGTGACGTCTTTTGACGATTCTGAAATCGTCATTGAACTTCTAGTAGACACGCGTGTCAAAGTGGATCGTGCTATTTTGGAGCAAGGGGTATTGGATGTATTACTTTATCGTCGAGGTTTAGAAGGAGTTAAAGTATTAGGAGCGGATCAAGAGGCTCAAGTACCAGCATGGGTCAATTATGGTTTTCAAGAGGTGCTAAAATGGAAAAAAGACAATTCACGTCGCCGCATCTATGAACACCTTTTGTCTCATCCAGAGCTATTTCCATTGGAGAAAGTGTTGTCGAGTAATGGGCGTGCAGTGAGAGCGTTCGATACGACAAATCAGAGTTTTTATCGAGCCGCATCTTGTGCCTTGGTTCTATCGTTGCTCCGTCAGGATGATGGCGAGGAATCGATGCGGAATTTCCTCGCTGAGGTAGTTTTATTTGAAGGCGAAATGGACATTTTGCTGCGAAAGCATTTTCCATCGCTGAGCATTGGAGCGAACTCGATTCAGAAAATGTGGAGCCTTCAAGTCGCTGAGCTTGCTGCCCCAAAGCTCACTGATACTTTTAGCATTGCTGAGACAGACCTAAAGCTTACCAAGTTGCTGATGCTGAATGTCCCTGACGGTGAGGGGAATGCGCAGCTTGTACCTTTGGAGGAGTATACAGTGTTAGACGAGATGAAAAAGTCCGAGCGTATTCAGGCTACTGAAGCACTCAGGCGTGGTGTTATTCATCTCTCGAGCCGATGCCATCCAAGCTATCGCCCGCTTCTCTTAGAATATGCGAGACTTTCGGTAGATCTGGCCAATGGCGACACAGCGTTGGTAGAAGAGCGTTTACCCGTGATGGCGAGCGAACGTCAGAATATGGTAATCGCCGATGAGCGCTGTCGGGATTACCTCGATTGGTATCAGATCACCCGAGCGTATGAAGTTACTGGAGACTTCTCTGGTTACATGCAGCTCAAAGAGCACTTAGCGATGGAGAGCGAAGAGCGAAAAGATGAAAGTATCGACGTTTATCTCGACAAAATCCAACAGCTTATGCAGCGAGAGGAAGAGTAGTCTAACTCCTACTCTTTACTCTAAAAATGCAGGGGTGCTGTTAGGCTCTGGGTAGAGAAACTCTTTTCCTTCGTAGTTGCGCAGCACGACTTGATTATCGGTGTGTTGGATTACGTAGTTAGGGTTTACTGGGATTTTACCACCAGGACTATCGATGACGTACTGGGGGATGGCGTAGCCGCTAGTGTGACCACGAAGACCTTCGATGATTTCGAGCCCTTTACTTACACTAGTTCTAAGGTGTGAGGAACCTTCGATCAGATCACACTGATAGAGGTAGTACGGTTTCACTCGGCAAGTAAGAAGTTTGTGCACGAGAGCACGCTGGGTCCTCACGTCATCATTCACACCTTTGAGAAGCACAGATTGGTTGCCGAGTGGGATACCTGCTTCAGCTAGGCGGACCAGACCTTTTTGTACTTCGCTGGTGAGTTCTTTCGGGTGGTTCGTGTGAATTGAAATGAAGAGCGGGTGATGTTTTTTCAGCATGTCACAGAGCTCTTGAGTAATGCGTTGTGGGAGGAAAACTGGTATTCGAGAGCCGATTCTAACAAACTGGATGTGTGGAATTTGTCGTAAGCGCATCAAGATGCGATCGAGCTTTGCTGTTGTGAAAAGTAGAGGATCACCGCCAGAGAGTAGGACGTCGCGTACGGATGGAGTATTTTCTAAATACTCAAAAGCTGCTTCGTATTGCGTTTCTAGCTGTTGCTCACCGACACCTGAAACTACACGGGAACGCGTGCAGTAGCGGCAGTAGGAGGCGCAGCGGTCGGTGACTAAGAATAGCACGCGATCTGGATAGCGGTGGACGAGCCCTGGAACTGGCATGCGGGAGTCTTCTCCACATGGATCACTGAGTTCGGCTGGATCTTCCCATGTTTCTTCGATGCGTGGAATGACTTGGCGGCGGATCGGACAGTTTGGGTCATCCTTGTCGACCAAGTTCATGAAGTGTGGTGTGATAGACATCGCCAACTTATCGCCTGAGAGGAGGATTCCAGAGCGTTCTTCTCGTGTGAGATTGATGCGTTGTTCAATTTCTTCGAGCGAATTGATGCGGTTGCGCAACTGCCACTTATGGTCACTCCATTTCTCCATCGTTTCTTTAGGCCAATAGCCTGGAGCGTGGGATTGAGTTGGCATCACTTCGTCATATTCCTCCTTAGTCATCTGCAGGCTGAGCATAGTCATATTTTGTCAGATGTCAAAATATGAGGAGGCGATTTATTTAAGTAAAATTAACCACTTTTAGAGTGGATTTTCCCAGCGGATATGTAGAAATTGCTGGAGCCATGTTTTCCGACGCCTTCAGAGATCTCACGAAGCCCAATGTCTTGAATATGCTAGAGGCGATCAAGAAGTCCCAAGGGATGACGGTGACTGAGCTCTCAAAGTCTGTAGAGCTGAGTTATATGGGGGCGAAGCAACAATGCGAAAAGCTTGAAGCTCTCGGTTACCTTAAGACATGGCGGGTGCCGCGCAAAGCAGCAGGGCGCCCAGAAAAGCTCTATATCCTTACAGAAAAATGCAGCAGCCTCTTTCCGCAGGCGGGAGTCGACTTTTCCCTCAATGTAATGGAAGGCGTGAAGCGCTTTTTTGGTGATTCAGCTCCTGAGAAAATTCTATTCCACCACTACGAGCAACAGCGCGCAAAATGGGCTTCCCATGTGAGCCAAAGAAAATCAATAATAGAAAAAGCCACACGCCTTGTTGAGCTGCGCGAAAGGTCAGGCGTTTTTTGCCAATGTCATTACACTCGAGAAGGTGGATTCCGGATCGAAGAGTACCATCACCCGATGCAGAAAATCTTCGAGAAATTTCCATCAGCCGTCAACCAAGAGGTGCGCATGATGGAGCAGTTGTTAGGAACGAAGATTGAGCGCAAAATCGTCGAGTTAGAAAAAGGTGGCCAGCTCGTGACTTACAAAATTGGCGTATTAGGTTAGACTCTTTGGAGTGCGCTGAATTCTCAGCACTTTATGGTGACTGCGACTTGTTGTAGGTGGTGGGTGTGGCGTTCCTTGATACTTAGTGGCAAACCTGTGAACTCATGAGGTAGAGAAGCTTCTTCGGCTTAGAAAGTGAGTAGCGTTGGTGGAAGACTTTGAAGTCGTCCTTGCGCATTTTTTGAAGGATGCCGTAGTAGATTTTACGCATGCCTTCAGCGGCTCGTAGAGCGCGTTTGTCGCATTCTGTGATGTTGGCGAGGGCTTCTTGGTAGTAGGTCTCAGCACGGTCGGCAATGTAATGCATCATTGCAACGAAGCGTGGATCGTGCACTTTGCCAATGAGGTCACGCTCGGTGTATTGGAAGCGCGACATATCACTAATCGGCAGATAAATGCGGATATTGTCTTCTAGGTCTTCACCGACGTCGCGCAGAATGTTAGTAAGCTGGAGCGCATGACCGAGTGCGACTGCGTATTTCTTTGATTGCTCGTTGGTGCAGCCAAAGATTTCGATGGAAATGAGGCCGACACAGGAGGCAACACGGTAGGTGTATTCCTTAAGTTCTTCCCAAGTGGCGAAACGCCTATGCGGGTGAAGATCGGATTCGCAGCCTTCGATGAGATCGAGAAAGAGTTGGTTGTCGATCTGGTACTTGTCATGTAGTGCCAGAGTCTTGCGCTGAAGAGCATTTTCAGTTTTACCGCCTTCTTGAAAACATTGAATCCAAGAATCTAGCCTAGATCGCTTTACCGCCATCGGAATATCTGGTTCATCTGCTAGGTCATCGATGACGCGGCAGAATGCATAGAAGGTTACCATATCTTCGCGTCGCTCTTTAGGCAGACAGAGGAAGGTGAATGCGAGATTCGACTTAGATTTTTGGGTGATGGAGGCTGTTTCTAACATCTGAGGTGTTAGTCAATGAAGCCCCAATGACCAGAACCGAAGGGCCAGAGCGCTATCATTGCAGAGCCAACTAAGTTAAATTCTTTGACCGCGCCAAACATACGAGAGTCAGAGGAGTTATAGGAATTGTCACCCATTGCCCAGTACTCGGATTTTCCAGTGGAAGGACGATTTTCCATCGTGACTGTGCGGCCTGGTGCAAGTCGTGTTGTGGCTTGGTAGCCACCATAGCCGTTCTCAGCAGCTTCTACGCGAAGAACTCCAGGTGCCTTCATTTTTTTTCCGTCGGTGTAGATGAGTGCTTGGTCGCTGACTTGCATCACGCCTAACTGCCCATTGTTAAGCTGGAAGGAAAGAGTGCGCGGTGTGCCACCTTTGAGTTCAACTCTTTCACCTGGCGTGGCAATGAGGCGCTTGATGTAGTGTGAACCTGGGTTTGGCCCTTCTTGGATCTGCTTGATTTTGCGAGTATCGAAAACGAAGACTTCACCAGCTCTCGGAGAGCGGAAGTGATAAGAAAATTTGTCAACGAGGATGAGGTCGCCAGTTTCAGTGTAGCCCTCAGCAATGATAAAATTAGCGGGGAGGCGAACTTGAGTTATTTGGAGGAGTCTTTCGTTCGGTATGTTGCTCATTTTCCTTCTAGTGAGCTTTTCAAAAGCTTCTTTATTGAGGGCTTCAGCGAAAGCTGTTGGAGATCCAGCAATGTTCTTAGTACGACCACTTTCAAAGGTGATGACAGTGCGTGAAAAAAAGTGAAATTGTTGTTTGGCGGCGATGCTCTTTATGCGATCACCTTCAGTTTCATTGACGACGGAGAGGTAGCTACGGCCGTGGGTGATTTCTTGCGCGAGGCGTACAGGGAGTGCTGGCCATTCATCCTTAGATTCCACATGGCCGATGATGCCGTTGAGCGTAGGGCGCATGGAGCCAGTTGGGATACGGAATGGCTGGAGGTAGTAGGCTCTGAGACCAAGTGCTACTACAATGGCTACGAAGAGAACTTCGACGTTTTCGGCAACAGCGTCTGGAGCTTTATAGCGTGGGAGTACTTGTTCACAGCAGGCTTGAAGCTGCTTTCCTGCTTCTATAGTTTCTTCTTTATCACCTGATTTCCAAGCTTTGTAGAGGTCGATACGGCGGGACTCGATTTCTTCGATTCGGTCTTCAGCTAACAAGTCTCGCTTATAGTTGATAAACTTTTTTGCGCCCTTGTAGAGGTGCTTCGCCTCTTTTTTCCATTTTGGAGTGAACATAATGCAGTGCGAGGAGATTGGCAGCCTCGAGCGGGATGAAAAGCAAAAATTCCTTAGGACTTTGGGGAAGAGATGTTCGTTGTCTCGGTGCTGCGAATAGGAACGAGATCTGCGCATGCTACGAGGGAGAAGCATGTGATGGGGGTGAAAATGAAGCGAGTTCCTAACATTACGGAACGATAGTTTTCTGAAGGATACGTTCGATTATAGTGTCCATGCTGATTTCTTCGGCTTCGGCTTCATAACTGGGTAAAATACGATGGCGCAGAACATCGGGAGCGAGATCCTTTATGTCTTGTGGAGTGACGAAAGCGCGGCTTTGAGTGAAGGCGCGTGCTTTTGCTGCTAGAGCGAGGTAGATAGTCGCACGCGGAGAGGCCCCAGCGCGAATGAATGGAACGAGGCTCGAGTCGATGTTGGCAGGGTTGCGCGTGTTATACACAAGTTCGACGATGTACTCACGAACTGCTGGATCGATGTAGATTTGATTTACGAGCTTACGGCTGGCTGAGACTGTGGCTGTATCGACTACTTGTTTCATTTCATTGATAGCACCAGATGTCGCCATGCGGTCGAGAATAATGAGCTCTTCTTGCTTTGACGGGTAATCGACGGTGACCTTGACGAGAAAGCGGTCAAGCTGTGCTTCAGGAAGAGTGTATGTACCCTCTTGGTCGATTGGGTTCTGAGTGGCTAGGACGAGGAATGGATCATGAAGCGGATAGGTGGTATCACCAATTGTTACTTGGCGTTCTTGCATCGCTTCTAACAATGCGGATTGGACCTTTGCTGGGGCACGGTTGATCTCGTCGGCGAGAATGAGGTTGGAAAAGATTGGACCGAGTTTTGCAGAAAACTCACCATTCTCTGGGTTATAAATCATAGTGCCTAACAAGTCGGCAGGTAGGAGGTCAGGAGTGAACTGAAGGCGGGCAAAATCCGCTTTCATACATCCTGATAGAGATTTGATAGCGAGCGTCTTGGCTAGTCCAGGTACACCTTCGAGCAGGATGTGACCATTTGTAAGAAGGCCGATGACAAGACGGTCAACAAGATTGGCTTGGCCAACAAGGACGCGACCCATTTCTTTTTTGAGCGTTTCTATCCAAGAGTAATTTTTTTCAACTGCTGCTGAGAGTGCTTCGTGATCCATAGGATTCTATTAGAATGAGATTTGGTGTTTTTTTAGAAAGTGATCTGAACGTATCGAGAGTGATTTTCGGATAGAGCGATGTGTGTGTGTGGATTTGTCTATTTGTCAAATTGGGCGGTGAGACATTCCATCACAGGAGTCGGAACATAACGCTTTACAATATCTTGCCAGCCAGAGGGACCGGTGAGGCCTTTGATCATGCTGGAAGAAAGTTCAGCAATATCACGTGGTGGCATGAGGAAGATTGTCGTGATCTCTGGGGTCATGTCGCCATTGATGTGCCGCATGACTCGCTCGTATTCATAATCGTCAGGTGAGCGGATGCCGCGAAGAATATAACCAGCTTCTACTTTTTTGGCGTAATCGACTAGATAGCGATTGTCAAAATGGGAAATGGTGAGGCGATCACAGCGAGGGAGTGAGGCCTTGAGCATGGAGATGCGCTCTTCCACAGAGAAGGTATAAGTCTTTGATGGATTAGACCCAATAGCGACGTAGAGGTGGTCAAAGAGTCCGAGCCCTTGCTCGATCATCCAGAGGTGACCATTGGTTGGTGGGTCAAATGACCCTGCGTATACTGCGGTGCGCATGGGGTTTTTGTGCGCTATTATCGAGGACTTGTCATCTTCATTTGTCGGGAATGGCATAAGATTCTTCTTGTTGTTGAGAATAGGTCTCAAAAAAGTGAAGTTTGAGGTGGAGATATGTCGACTTTGTTACTAGTAACTTTCTTAGCCATCCCCTTGATCAAACAAATTCTACGAAAAATAGATGAGTAAAAGATACTTTATATTGTCACTGATTACGATGGTGAGCCCATTGGTGGCTCAAGACTTTTTAGAACCAACAGTGGTGACAGCCTCGCGGATGGAGCAGCAGCAGTTAGAGTCTCCACACAGTATTACGATTATTACCGAGGATGAAATTTTCAAGGAGCAGCTTCGAACTATCCCTGAAGCGCTTCAGACAACTTCTGGTGTGCTGGTTCAGAAAACAACGCACGGTCATGGTAGCCCATTTGTACGTGGTTTTACAGGCCGTCAAAACCTCTTGTTAGTGGATGGTGTTAGAATGAATGATTCCACTTGGCGTAATGGCCCTGTGCAGTACTGGAATACCTTAGACATTTATAGTGTTAGCCAGATGGAGCTCGTAAAGGGTCCGAGCTCTGTGATGTTTGGCTCAGATTCGTTAGGTGGTACTTTGAACGTACTTAGTAAAGGAACAGGTTATGATCGGCCAACGAGTAAAGGTCATTCTGGGTTCTATCAGGATGGTAGTGTTTTCTATCGTTTCGATACCAATAGTGAAAGCCATGTCGGCCGCATCGAGCAACGCGTAGGGGAACTTGGAAAGTGGGGATTTAGCTTAGGCCTAGGAGTAAAGAGCTATGGTGACATTCGAGACAGCTTCTTTGGTCAAATGAACCGCACGGGCTACAGTGAAGAAAATTTCGATCTTAAGTATCAATATGCGTTGAGCGACAGAACTGAGCTTACACTGGCTTATCAATACTTGAATCAAGACGATATTTGGCGTTGGCACAGTACAAAGTACAGTGAGCGTGGTGGGGCTGGTCTTAGCTGGATACATGGTGATCATGTAACGCAGGCGGGTGACTTAGATTACCGAATTTATGATCAAGAGAGAGCCCTCACGTACGCACGCATTTCCGGCAGTGAGGCGGGTGGTTTGCTAGAAAACTGGTCATCCACACTTTCCTATCAGAAGTCTCAGGATTCTGAGCGCCGCAGTGACCTACGTTGGGGTGTGTCAGGTGTGCAAACATTTGGTTGGAGTTTCCAAGCTAGCGGAGATCTTGGTCCAGGTGTCTTTGTGTGGGGTGGTGACTACTACTACAATGAAGTGGACTCAGACGGAAGTGAGCTCAAGCGTCGTCCAGTAGCAGACGATTCCTCCTATGACTCGCTGGGATCATTTGCGCAGTACCACTGGGATATAGTGGAGAACTTTAATTTAGAATTAGGTGCTCGCGGCAGCTATTTTGATGCTGAGTGGGGTGATTATGCCAATGGGGAAGCAGGTGGCGACGACTGGTCTGACCTTTCGTGTAGTGCCCGAGGTACCTATGAAGTGACTCGAGACGCAGTTGTGTATGGTGGTGTTTCCCAAGGTTTCAGAGCTCCTAACCTCCATGATATTACAGGTTCTGGCGTAGCACTTTCTGGTACTGAGGAATTTGGTTCCTCAGATCTCGATCCTGAGAAAGTTGTTAGTTTTGAGCTAGGAACGAAGGCTGATGTGAATGGCGTTATCTGGAGTTTGGCAGCATTCTACACAGATATTGAAGACCCGATCACCCGCATTGATGAGACAGTTGGTGTAGATACTGTGGCTCGGATCACAAATGGTGAAGCAGGATACATTTGGGGTGTTGAGGCCGATGCTGCATGGCAGATTTCGGAACAGTGGGATTTGTTTGGTAACCTCACATTTCAAGATGGTAAGGAAAAGTCCCGCAAAGATGTTGGAGGCCCAGTGACTGAAGATACAGTTTCGCGTCTCTCTCCATTGGTTGGTTCTGTGACTCTTCGCTGGACACAAACTGGAGATAAAGTCTGGGTTGAAGGTCAGCTTCTTGGAGCGGCTACTCAAAATAACCTCTCTCAGAGTGATCTCGGAGATGACCAGCGTGTTCCAGCAAATGGAACACCTGGTTACATGACTGGTTCGCTTCGTGGTAATTGGCATGCTAAAGACAACGTGCTAGTGACTCTCGGTTTGGAGAACCTCACAGACGAAGACTATCGTGTACACGGCTCAGGCGTGAATGGTGCAGGATTCAATGCCATCCTCGGCCTTAAGCTCGATTGGTAAGCATATATAAATTTAAACGATCAAGGTCTGAAGCTCCGAATGTGAGGCTTCGGATTTTTTGTGTAGTTTTTTCTAAGAATTTCTAGTGTTGAGCGTTTTAGCACTAAATAGTGCAGAAGAAGGCACTATGGAACTGCACATGATCACGATATCCGAAGAGTTGGTAGAGCATGCTCTCAAGGAGTATGAGTTACCACTGATCGGCTTTGCTATAAGCATTGTTCGAGATTATGATCATGCGCGTGATGTGGTGCAGGATAGCTTTATCCGTTTGTATAAACAGGATGTGGAAAAGGTGAAGGGCGGCTTAAAAAGTTGGCTATTACCGTGTGTCGCAATCGCGCTTTGAATGTGCTTAGATGCTCCCTATAGAGCAATTATCGTGTTAGAGTGTTGAATGCTGCATTACCAAGGAATAGAGTGAGTTTGTGAAACTTCTTTTTGTGCAAATTCCAGGGCTCATTGTGCGTGTCGATAACGTGATGTATGTCCCGAATCTAGAAGCTCCAAAGGATAAGCCTTTCGTCTTTGTCTATTTTATTTCGGTGATTAATAACTCCCACGAGACACTCACAATCAAAGGTCGGAAGTGGGTTGTTCGCGAGGGCGATGGGGAAGTGACAGTCGTGGAAGGACAAGGGGTAGTCGGTGAGACTCCAACTCTAAAGCCCGAAGAAGAATTTATTTATAATAGCTACCACATGATCCTTCACGATGCGGAAGTGCATGGTGCTTTATTTGGGTGTACAGAGGCTGGTGAGCTCTTTGCTGTGCGTATCCCGGACTTTTCTTTACGCCTGCCACTCTCTGATTAGGTTTTGTTAGAGTAATTTGAGGTGGTCGAAAATCTCTCTCATCTCATTTTCGCTCTGCGGACCAATGCTCGCGATGGCTAAGTGCTCTAACTGGAATGTTTTTTGAGTCAGTTCGTGGATTTGTCCGAGCGTGACAGAGTCGAGCATGTTGCGGGCTTCGACTGGATCGATGATTTTGCCAAATGAGGTAAGCGAATCTCCCATCCAGCTCATTTGTGAATGTGGAGTCTCTAGTCCAATACGCGCTTGTCCCATTGCGAAGTTCTTTGCTTGTGCAAGTTCGTCTTTGGTAAACCCTTGCTGAAGGAGATCGACTAACAATTGTTGAATCGCATAAATACTTTCTTCTAGTCGTTCACTGTCTAGGCTGGCGTGAATTTCAAAGGTGCCAGTGTCTTCATAGAGACTAAAGTCGCTCGCGACGTGGTAACAAAGCCCGCGCTTTTCTCTGAGTTCTTGGAACAAACGAGAGCTTATGGTTTCTCCTAACAGTAGACTGAGCATGCGTAGAACGTGCCGTTTTTCTGAATGGCGACCAGAAGTATGGAAGGCGAGAGCAAGGTGAGATTGTTCGATATCACGTTGGTCGTAGAGGAAGGGGACTCTACCGCTGAATGGGGTGTTAGAGAATCGATCGAAGGAACTACGGTCGTAGGTTTTCTTTGGGAGAAAGTTTTTGGCTAATGCGAGAACTTCGGTGTGCTTTACGTTTCCTGCGATGGATAGAGTGATGCTCTCACTGGCATAGTGGCGGGAGGTGAATGCCTTGAGAGATTCAGCATTGATCCCGAGAATTGATGCCTCAGATCCTGTGATAGAACGACCGAGAGGATGGTTTGGCCATAGAGCCTCTGAGAGAAGGTCATGTAAGTGGTCACTCGGATTTTCGTGGTACATCACGATTTCTTCTACGATGATTTCGCGCTCGCGTTCCACTTCTTCGTAAGGGAAGGTGGAATGCCAGAGCATGTCGCTCATGATCTCTAACAAATGAGGAAGGAGTTCTGAGGGTCCACGAGTTTCGAGGCATGTCTGGTCTTCAGTGGTGAAAGCATTGACTGAGCCTCCAGATCCTTCGATCGCGATTGCTAGATCTAGCGCATTGCGAGTTGATGTGCCTTTAAAAATCATATGTTCAGCGAAGTGCGCCGAGCCATTTTCTGCAGCTGATTCGTGGCGGCTCCCTACGGGGATAAAGATGCCGACTGAGACGCTTTCAACATGTGGCATTTCGCAGGTTGCAATGTGGAAACCACGAAGTGTGTCGTGGTGGTAGGTGGCTGATGCGTGCATTTAGTACGATGTTGTGAGTAGAAGCTCGGCGAGTGCAAGGTCTTCAGGAAAAGTAATCTTCAAGTTCGGCGTAGGATTCGCCTCCAGGTAAGTGCGCACACCGATGAGCTCAAGTGCCGAGACTTCATCGGTAACTAGTTGGTCGGATGCTTCGACTTTTTGATAGGCTTCTAACAAAAGTGATTGATCAAAAATTTGTGGAGTTTCCATCGCCCAGAGATTTTCTCTATCGACGGCTTCTGTGATGAGCTGTTCGGCGTCGGCCCTTTTAACCGTTTCAGTGACACGTCGTGCAGAACTGGCGGCTCGGTGTTGTTGCGCTGCTGCCAGCGTGGACTTGATCTGACTTTGTGAAATCAATGGACGGGCGCCGTCATGCACGGCTACCCATCCAGAATTTTGATCGAGGGCTTTCAATCCGTTTGATACGGAATTGTGTCGATTCGCCCCACCATCAATGCGCTTGATCGTTGTGCCATTTTTTAACAACTCTAATTGCTCAAAGCGTTGTTGTGGGCAAACGAGAATGACTTCATCCACATCAGACGACTGGATGAATGCGTTAGTTGTGTGCTGAAGGACTGGGGCACCAGCGAGTGAGGCCATCAGTTTATCAAAGCCCATTCTTCTGCTAGAGCCAGCAGCGACGATGATAGCGGAAAGCATAAAGAGACTTATGAAAGTGCCTTCATGACTGCCTGAGAGAGAACCTTGCCTTCTGCACGACCTTCGGTTTTCTTCTGAAGAAGTCCCATGACTTCACCCATGTCAGCACGGCTAGATGCGCCAGTTTCTGCGATGACATCAGCGACGGCAGCGTTGATTTCCTCTTCGCTCAGAGCTTTTGGAAGGTATTTTTCGAGCACTGTCATTTCAGCCTGCTCAATTTCTGCGAGCTCAGGGCGTCCAGCAGTGTTGTATTGCTCGATAGAGTCGAGGCGCTGTTTTATCTGTTTGCGGATGATTGCGATGACTGCTTTGTCATCGAGTTCCGCGTCTGTGTCACCTTGCTCGATTGCTGCATTTTTGATCGCAGTTTTGAGGGCACGGATAGTGGTGAGAGAAACTTTGTCCTTGGACTTCATAGCTGCCTTCATGTCTGCGGTGAGAGTGTCATTCATGCTCATGCCTAAATGTGGATGGCTAATGCCGACTACGCAAGAGTTGAGTTGATCAATACTGCGAATCTAGCGAGGTATCGCAAAAGTGATCTCGATCTGCAGCAGCTCCGAATGATCTACTAGTTCAAGTAGCAGTCGAAAACGAATCACTACACCAACGCTTTATTGATGTGATGAACTGTCTAAGTGAAATGGAGATAAATCGGGTTTCTCTTGCTGATATTGGGAAACCCTAGTTTTTCGATTATTCCCAATTGAGGACGATCTTGCCGGACTGACCTGAAAGCATGGTCTCGAAGCCTTTGGCGAAATCGGTGTAGTGGAAGCGGTGGGTGATGACTGGGCTGATATCGAGACCAGCACGCACCATGGAGTTCATCTTGTACCAAGTTTCGTACATCTCACGACCGTAGATACCCTTGAGGATGAGACCTTTGAAAATGACTTTATCCCAGTTGATTGCAACCTTCTCAGGGAAGATTCCGAGGAGAGAAATCCTAGCGCCATTCGAGCTATGCTCGAGCATGTCATTGAGGCCGCTTGGGTGACCGGACATTTCGAAGCCAACGTCGAAGCCTTCAGTCATACCGAGTTTGGCTTTTACCTCGTTGAGGCTTTCTTTAGAAACATCGACTACGCGTGTCGCGCCGAGCTTCTTTGCTAGGTCGAGACGATATGGGTTGACGTCGGTGACGACCACATTACGCGCGCCAGCGAATTTAGCGATAGCTGCAGCCATGCAACCGATCGGTCCAGCGCCTGTGATGAGTACATCTTCAGCGACGAGGTCGAATGAAAGCGCTGTGTGAACAGCATTCCCGAGTGGGTCGAATGTAGAAACGATGTCGTCAGGAATGGATGGGTGAATCTTGTAGACATTTGCTGCCGGGATGACGAGGTATTCAGCAAATGCGCCTGTGCGGTTGATGCCTACTCCCTTAGTGTTAGGGCATAGGTGACGGCGACCTGCGAGACAGTTACGACAATGGCCGCACTCGATGTGGCCTTCACCTGAAACTCGCTCGCCAACTGTGAAGTCATGCACGCCTGCGCCGCCCTCAGCAATCTCACCACAAAACTCGTGACCGACGGTCATTGGTACAGGGATGGTGCGCTGTGCCCAGTTGTCCCATTTCCAGATGTGGAGATCGGTACCACAGATGGATGTCTTTTTGATCTTGATGAGAACTTCGCTAGGACCAACTTCAGGCATTGGAACGTCTTCGAGCCACAAGCCTTCTTCGGCCTTAGATTTTACGAGTGCTTTCATGGTAAATTTCACGTTGAGTTGGATGCATTTATCATACCGATTCTAGGTGGAAAGAGGGAATTGATTTTCTGTGAAAAATGGTAGCATCTTGAAATGGATTCGGCAAAAAAGACGAGATCCTTTTGCGCTTTTTGTGTCATACCTCAGAGCCGTGGCATCAGATGCCATGAAATGCAGTGGATTTAAAAAATATCGCAGTGGAAGTAGTTTGGTAAGTGTAAGTATTTCAAGCGCTTGCAGGAGTTCGTAATCAAAGAGCCTAACCAAAAAGCAAAGAACTTTGTGTTAGATACTCACGTGTTGTTACACGATACTGGATGTCTCAATTGTTTTGCTGATAACCACGTTTGTATTCCTGCCGATGTGCTCTCGGAGTTAGATAAATTTAAGAATGAGCAATCTGAGCGCGGAGCGGATGCGCATGTTATGCACCGCTGGCTTACTGAGATTTTTGGAACGAGTTAACAAGTGACTAAAGGGGTGCAAACCGAAGGTGCAGGCTAAAAAAGGCAATGATGTAGTCTGGGAAGCGCGGCGGGAGTTGGGCTACTACTGGCTAGTCCAGTGGTGAGGCGCCATTGACGACCATGTGGTTTACTCCGGCAGCCTTTGCCTGCTCGATGAGAATGTCTATTTTACCAATAATCCTATGGTCCTACAGGTGAGCACCTGATAGGCGATAGGCAGACATCGATTGTTAGAGCGGGAGTTGGATGAGCTGTTGTGCGGCTTTGTCATAGGACTCTCGCGAGGCTGACTCGATGTCGACAGTTGTTGAGGGGGTGCTATAGATGGACTTGGAGTCTTCGGGACGGCGGTAGCTCAGATCGTAATGATCGAGCAATATGGATCTGAGGAATGCTGGCCATTCCTCGTTGGTAATCTGCTGTTGCCATCTATCAACGAGATCATTGCCACGTAGGCGACGAAGGACATTGAGGAGCTCGATTAGCTGACTTGGGTTGTCACCAAAATGCGGGTAGTCTTCTCGCAGTAGCTGAATGCGCTCATCAATATTCAAGTCGAGCTGGACTAGCTTTCCTTGGCTGAGTTTTTTCCAAAGTGGTGGTGGACAGTGGACGTTGCCGATGCGATGACTTTCGGCTTCCGTCCAAATACGTTTGCTTGTATCGAATTTGCTGAGAGTGTGCCAGAGTTGTGTCTCGAAATGTTTCTGGCTGGGTTGTCCACCTTTAGGTGGTGAGCCTAACAATGAACCTTTGTGGTTTGCCAAGCCTTCGAGATCGAGGGTCTGTTTGCCTGAGCGCTCTAGGGCATGGAGCATACGAGTTTTTCCCACGCCAGTAAGCCCAGAGAGAATGATTAGTTTGAGCTCTGGATTAGTGAGTATTTGCTCTAAGTTCTCGACAACGGATTTACGAAACGCTCGATAGCCGCCATTGAGAAGTTTGGCCTTCCAGCCGATTGAGGAGAGAATGTGAGTGAGCGAGCGCGAGCGCATGCCTCCACGCCAACAATAGAGTAATGGGGCGTAGTCGAGGTCTTTACCTGAGAGGTGACCCTCAAGGTGTTTCGCAGCATTTTTTGAAACCAGAGCAGCTCCGAGTTTGCGTGCCTCGAAGGGCGACTTTTTGTAAAGCGTTCCTATGGTGACACGTTCTTGATCATCTAGCACAGGAAGGTTGATCGCTCCCGGGATGTGATCGATCTCGAACTCTAAAGGAGAGCGCACGTCAATAATCTCTGAATGTGCGCTGAGGTCGCTGGGGAGGCTAATGGTTTCTAAATAGTGCAAGGTTGCTAGTGTCTTGTAAGGATTCGATAAAAACGCTCAATTTTGAGAGTAAGCGCTTGGGTGAGTGATGAATCACGGGCTTATCTCCAGCCGAGTTCTTTCTCGCGCTTTTCTACCTGCTTTTTTGTGGTGGCTTCAGCTTACCAAGGCTTACCGACTATTGGTTCTTGATAGATGAGGTTGCCTTGTGCATCGCGTACTGTTTGTTGTATACACGATGAGCTGAATAGTCTGAGTGTTGGGCTGCCGAGGAGAAGGGAAGTCGTTTTCATGTGAGATAGTTTCAATCAATTAGAAGTTATAGCCAAGGTTGATTCCTAGGAAGGGCGCTGGATCAAAATCTTCGCGGGTGATGCGCTTTCCTTTGGAGTCATCGAGCACGAGGTCGTTAGAGACTTTGACACCAGTAATGAGTGAGCTTTGAACTTGGCTCCGCTTTCAGCTGAAGATCTGAGTTTCGGAAGGAGAAAGAGTTCCCAGTCGTTGTCGAATTTCCATTGGATAGATCCACTTAAGCGAATACTGTGGATGTCATCCCAAGGGGAAAATGCAGCCAAGCTTCCTGCAGAACCACCAGAGAATTGGGAGTTGTTGAGGTGGTAAGCTGCAGTGAGAGCCACGAGAGATTTGTCATTTTGACGGTAGAGAGGGACACCGCCAAAGACGTGAAAGAAGTATCTAGAAACTTCGCCACCATCATCGATGTTGGTAGAAAAGTCATGGATGTAGACATGTCTGAAATGGCGCGATATCTTGCACGTTGGCGAGGGAAGCGCAGGCGAGAATACCTGCACTCATGAGGCGTGTTTTTGAAAGTTAGTATAGCTTGAGTTCTTTTCGATCACTTACGTAGTTCCCAAATTTCGCAGATTTGGTTGTCGAGTGGTTGCGGGGAGAAGCGGTCGGTTTGTCCGAGAAATACCGCACGCGTACCCATGCCGCCTTTGAGGTGTTTGATGATAGAGGCAATAGTAACAGAGCGTTTCGTTGAAAGGAGTTTGTTGCTGTCTTTGTTGCTAGTCTTAGAGGCATAGCCGACGACGAGAAAGAAGGAATCTTTGTTCGCAGTAGTGACGATGTCCTTGATCGGAGTCATGCAGTCCCAGCTAATTTCTGATGAGTTAGTTTTGAAGCGAACTGTGTGGATCATGTGTGCATTGTGTTCCTGGCTGATGGTGAGGTAAGCAGCCTTGAGCGCTTCAAGTGAGAGTCCCTCTAGCTTTTCAAGTTCGCGATAGAGAAGAGCTGCTTCTGGGCGAAGTTCTTCAGCGGATTTTGCATAGAGTGCTTCATAGTCATTGTCTGCGCGGAGGCGCTGGAGTTCGATACGCATTTCTTGATTCTCAGCACGCATTCTGTCTACGTCAGCATTGTTGACTGCCTTGAGTGCTTGGAGCTCGAGCTCGGAGTTTTTTTTGTTGAGCTTTTCGTTGGTGAGCATGGTCTCATTGAGAGAGGCTCTGAACTGCGCTACTGTTTCTGGTGTTGGGCGCTTGCTAAGTTCGTTGATCTGCTTATCACGCGCAGCGAGGGTGGACTTGAGTGTGTCGACTTCTTGTTTGAGGAAGGCTACATTCGCTTGTTGACCTTCGATTTGAGCAAGTTGTGAGCGAAGTTTAGCCGCTTCGTTGCTGAGGTGCTGATTCGTGGTGATGGCACCTTTGAGGTCAAACTGAGTTTGTGTGAGTGCTGCTTCTTTTTTGCTGAGCGCAGTCTGAATAGTTTCTACATTATTGCGAAGTTTCATAGCGTCACGGTTGATGCGTGAACTAAGTTCTTCGATCGAGCTCGTGTCGGCAGGAAGTTCGATACCGAGAGCTCTGAGTTCACGCTCTTTGTTGGCGACACTTTGGCGGAGTGCGATGAGCTTGTCTGTATTGGCGCTAGTGCTCGCAGAAGTGCTAATTTTCTGCGTCATGTTGAAGAACATCATGAAGGCAATGATGACAAGCATTGCGATGACGATTAGAGTGAGGGTGTTTTGGTTAGACGTTGATTTGGCGTTGGCTTGGTTTTCAGACATAGGAAGCTGGTTTGGGAATAGTTCGAATGGTGTGCGCTAGTCTTTAGGGAATAATCCGAAGAGCGGCAAGTTTTGGTTTTGTAAGGAATTACTTCCGTAAAATAAGGGTGTTTAGAGGTAAGTTGGGGTCGATGTCTGATTCAAGTTCGGAGAATTCACCTCTTAGATATTTGTGGAGCCCGACGTAGGCTATCATGGCTGCGTTGTCGGTGCTGAGATGTTTGCTACAAATATCCAGCTGCATACTGTGGTGCTGGCAAGCATCTAGCATTGCCTCATGTAAAGCTCCATTGCAAGAGACGCCTCCTGACATGGTGATACGGTCAGCGTCCACTGACTGGGCTGCGCGAATTGTCTTTTTGACGAGGACTTCTAGAACTGCTGCTTGAAAGGAGGCACAGAGGTCAGGGAGCTGTTCTGGTGTCGCTTTGCCTGTTTCTGGGTTGAGTTCAGAAATTGTATAAAGCACCGCAGTCTTGAGTCCTGAGAAAGAAAAGTCGAAATTGCTTTTCTTGAGCATCGAGCGTGGGAATGCGTAGGCTTCTGGGTTGCCGCCACAGGCAGTTCTTTCGATTTCTGGACCACCAGGGTATGGCAGTCCTAACATCTTTGCCACTTTATCATAGGCTTCGCCGGCTGCATCGTCCGTGCTTTTGCCTAATAATACATATTCGCCAAATTGCTTCGTGTGGAGAATCATGGTGTGCCCCCCAGATACTACGAGCGAGATGTTTGGGAGGATTCCTTGATCGCCAGAAATGAATGGTGAGAGCAAATGACCTTCCATGTGATTGACAGAAATGAATGGCTTATTTGCTGCGATAGCCATGGCTTTGGCTGCTGTATGACCTATCAGTAATGAAGAGGCGAGACCTGGACCTGCTGTAGCACAAAAGCAATCGACTTCAGAAAATGCGATTCTTGCTTTCGAGAGAGCTTGGTCGACTAAAGGGCGAAGTGCGAGTGAGTGGTTTCTTGAAGCGAGCTCGGGAGCAACTCCTCCATGCTCACGGTGAATTTCGATTTGCGATGAGATTTCAGAACTTAAAATCTCAGTTTGAAGTAAATTTCCACGAATGATCGATACCGCAGTCTCATCACAGCTCGACTCAATCGCTAAAATGGTCACCTTTTTACTCACGTTTTGCACGGAATCGACCATTTCTGATTAGCCAGCACATTCAAGTGCCAAGTTAGAATCATTCGCTTGAGTGCTTTTTTTGAATTCGACTCTGTTTTTCTAAGTAGCTTCTTAGTTTGTTGAAATTGAGTCGATTATCAATTATTTATGTGCGGTATGCTAGGCCTTGTGAAAGTGGGTGGATGAAAAAAAGTGCAGAAAATGTCAAAAAAGATCTTGCGCAGGGAGAGAAAATGCGTAGGTTTTGCCCCGCCGCAAGGCATGCACCGAAAGGAAACGGAGCGGTAGCTCAATTGGTTAGAGCACCGGCCTGTCACGCCGGAGGTTGCGGGTTCGATTCCCGTCCGCTTCGCCACTCGATGATCTACTAAAAACAGGTTTACTCCAAAGATAGGGAACATGAGGAAAAAGAGCCGATATGTCACTTTCCCCCCCTCGCTAAAAAAATGCAAATTTATTGTTGACGTCTTTTGTAATCTAACTAAATTAAGACTCAACTTTAGGTTCCTAAGCATATTTAAAAACTTAGGAATAATGAAAAAACTATTATTTACACTCGTCTCACTCGCCATCGGTGCAAGCTCTGCACATGCAGCTCTTAGTCACTGGAAAACTGCTGTCGGTACAGGCACTTCAGCTACTGCCACCAAGTTCACTACCGTAAGCTCACCTGAAACCATCAACGTAGGAACTACAGCAGGTACTGCAATGAGCTTCGAGTTCATCGTCAACGCTGGTAGCACCCCATTACAATCTGGTTCCTCAACCCTCCTCGGTGATTCCACCAACAATCAATACCTTGCATGGGAACAATACGAAAATACTAACAACTACGGTATCTATGGGGCCGGATCTGGAGGATTCGGTGCTAAAGACTCTGGAGTTGCCCTTACTGCAGACACGGACACCCACCTTGTATTCACCACAGATGGAACGAACACTTATCTCTATGTAAATGGTGCCCTTGCGCACACATTCACTGGGAATGCCATCGATATTGCTGGCACGACAGGTTTGGGGGGAGGTCTCTCTAGCAGCAATACTTTCTTCAGCGGACTTCCAGGTAACATCCTTGGTTTCGCAGCATATAACTCACAGCTGAGCGCCACCGAAATAGCTGCCCACAGCGCAGCATTAGCAGTTCCTGAACCGTCTACCACGGCTCTGCTTGGTCTTGGTGGTCTCGCTCTCATCTTGCGCCGACGTAAGTAAGTGCAAGGTGTTCGCTCCTTGCGCTTTTTTATGAAGTGTTGGGTCGCTGCGCATAGCGGCCAACCCACCTAGGTTTGCCAAAGTCAAGGAGCTGACAAAGTAAGATTCCGTCTTCCAACAATCATTTTAAAGCGTCCAAGGTTTCATAGTCTTGGACGCTTTTTTGTATGAGAACTTTTACTAGCTAAACTCTTGAACGTCTGCTGGGAAAAACTAGGGTGCATCCACTACCCCCCTAGGATTGATGGAGATTTGGAAGGCAATTATTGTTGGAATCGTGCAAGGCTTGGCTGAGTTTTTGCCTGTGTCGTCGAGTGGTCACATCGTGTTGACGCAGTATCTATTAGGTATTCGTGAAGTGGGTGCGGAGCATCAACCGGATTTGGCTTTTGAGATTATTCTTCATATCGGCACTTTGGTGAGCGTGTTGCTCTTTTTTAGGAAAAGTCTGTGGAAGTTGGTGGAGTCGCTTTATGCCAAGGAGATGGTAGCGGAGCGCATGAAGATTCTCTACCTCGGTCTGGCAACGGTACCAGCTGTGATTGCTGCACTTCTTTTTAAAGATTTCTTTGATGCAGCTCCAGGTAACCCCGTGTTGGTTTCTGGCTTGTTGATCGTGACTGGTCTCGTGCTTTTTGTGCCGCGCTTGGTGAAAGGTGGCAAGGAAGAGGCTGGTTTCAAGGGCGCTCTAGCGATGGGTGTCGGGCAGACTTTTGCGATCCTACCTGGAATCTCACGTTCGGGTTCTACAATTGCTGCGGGCTTAGTGAGTGGAGTGAAGGCTGAGAAAGCAGCTGAGTTTTCTTTCCTCATGTCGATTCCAGCTATTGCGGGGGGCTTTGTTCTGACGATGAAAGATAAAATCGAAGAGACAGGTTCTGTCGGTGAGGCATTTGCAGCGTGTTTCAATACCTCGTATCTTGCGGGTGCTATTGCGGCAGCAATCGTTGGTCTATTAGCGATTTACCTCGTGATGGGGGCTGTTAAAAAAGGAAAGCTCGAGTATTTTTCCTACTATTGCTTTGCTGCAGGCATCAGTGGTATCATCTATTTTTCTCAGGCAGAGCGCGAGAGTGTGTCTCAGGTGGGGCCGCTTAGTGAGGTTGTTGTCGCGGCTGGAGATTATGAAGTCTTAGAGGAATGTATGTTAGTCAAAAGTCGCCTGAATGATGGTGATAGTTTTTTTAGTGAAGCACGTTGAGGGAGAAACCGAATTTCGTCTGTATTTTGTTGATGCCCCTGAGAGTAAATATCGCGAATATCGAAATGGGAAACCAATGGGAAGCGAATTTCAGATCGAGGGGAATACTTTGGTGAGCTTAGCCGAGAGGAAACGATTGCAGTAGAAAAGTCTGCAAAAGAGTTGATTTTAAAAAAGCTCTGAGAGGGAGAATTTCGTGTCATCACGAAGTGGGGAAATGTCTATGGGCCACAGCGTCGTCACGCCTTTGTGGTAGTAGACTATCATGGGAAAGAGGTGTTTCTGCATGAGCTGTTAGTTGAGCAAGGTTTTGCGAGAATTCATATTAAATCAGCAACGATGCCCGATAGACGCAGTGGAAAGGAGAAAATCAAAAAGCTAAAAAGTCTAGAAGCTGCCGCAAAGAATGCGCAGCTAGGTGGTTGGGCGAAGTGATATCACATTGACCTTCAAGCGAATCACGCTTTACATCCCCGCATGCTCGCTAAGCGAATTATCCCTTGTTTGGACGTGACTAATGGTCGTGTGGTGAAAGGCACAAACTTTGTAGATCTCCGGGATGCCGGGGATCCTGTGGAGTGTGCGATTGCCTATAATGAACAAGAAGCCGATGAACTCGTTTTTCTAGATATCACAGCATCATCAGATGGTCGTGATCCGATGGTAGATGTAGTGCGTCGCACAGCAGAGCATTGCTTTATTCCGCTTACTGTAGGTGGTGGTATCCGCAAGGTTGAGGACATGCGTGAGATGTTGCTTGCTGGGGCTGATAAGGTCGGCATCAATACAGCAGCGATCATCAATCCAAATCTCATCGACGAAGGGGCGATAGCGTTTGGTAGTCAGTGCATTGTCACTGCAATCGATGCGAAAAAGGAGGGTCCTGGAAAGTGGGGAATCTACACACACGGTGGTCGAAAGCCAATAGGGATTGATGCTGTGGAATGGGCAAAGGAAGTTTATAACCGTGGAGCTGGTGAAATTCTTCTCACCAGTATGGATGCTGATGGAACCAAAGATGGCTATGATATCGAACTCACAGCTGCTGTGAGTGAGGCTGTTGGAATCCCAGTGATCGCTAGTGGTGGAGCTGGTAATCTCCAGCACATGGTTGACGTGTTCGAGGGCGGAAAAGCGGATGCAGTGTTAGCTGCGAGTATTTTCCACTTTGGTCAATATACTGTTGGAGAGGCTAAGGATTACTTTGCTCAGTGCAATATTCCAGTGCGACCAACGTGCAAGTAGCCACCTATTTGAATAGCGGTTCGCGATGTTAGTCGCTGGACGTAGGGCTTATTGGGGTTGTGTTGAGAGAGTGATTGCATGGTCGTAGAGGTTTGTGGGGTGTCCAGTGTGGTGCAAATGTAAGCGACTCAACCTTTTGTGTCTGTCTAAAATCTTTCGGTCAAAAGAGCTTGCGCGATTCCAAATCCGAGTGTTTACTCCCGCACAGGTAAACATAATAATACTTAGCAAGTTTGTAATGTATTAAGAATACTATCACAATAATGATTCCATCTTACGCTCCATTTGATCCAAATCAGCGCGCGGCACTAGGCGCACTGCTTCCTACATTTACGCCTGAGCAGAAGGCTTGGCTTAGCGGCTTTCTTGCATCATTTCAGGGTGCTGTAGCTGCGTCAAAGCCATTGACTGTTCTCTACGGAACTGAGTCAGGTAACTCTGAGTCTCTCGCTGATAAGACAGTGAAAGAGGCTAAGAAGAAGGGCTTCAAAGCGACAATGAAGAACGTCGCAGACATTTCTCCGAAGGATCTCGCGAAGTTTGAAAATCTTGCAGTTATCATTTCAACATGGGGCGACGGGGAACCACCAGAAGCTGCTGAAGCATTCCACAAAGAGTTCTTGGCCGCATCCGTCGATCTCAAAGGCATAAAATTTTCCGTATGTGCACTTGGTGACACATCCTACGATAAGTTCTGCCAGACTGGTAAAGAATTTGATACACAGCTTGAAAAGCTCGGTGCTGAGCGTGTGGCAGATCGTGTGGATTGCGATGTTGATTTCGATGACGCCTACGCAACTTGGAAGGACGCTCTTTTTACAGCACTCGGCACAGCTGAGGCAGCAGCTCCTGCATTCGAATTCGCAGCAGCAGCTTCAGCAGTGGAGTATAGCCGTAAGAATCCATTCCCAGCTGAAGTGATCGACAACCAACTCATCAATGGTGAAGGTTCCGCTAAGGAAACAATTCACCTTGAGCTCGACCTCGAAGGTTCTGGCCTCGACTACGAAGCTGGTGATGCACTCGCAGTTGTTCCTGTGAATGCAGATGATGTGGTTGAGTCATTCCTCGCAGCATCTGGTCTCAGTGGTACGGAGCAGGTGGAAATTAAGGGTGAAGACAAGTGTAAGCTCAAAGAAGCACTCACTTATAAACTCGATATCACTGGACTCTCTCGCGCTGTGGCTAAGAAGTACCAAGGGCTCGCGAATAGCGACGAACTCGGTGACATCGTTAGCGACGAGAAGAAAGCTGAATTTAAGAACTGGGCATGGGGTCGCGAGATCGTCGATCTCCTAGAGCTTTACCCAATCCAGAAGCTCAGTGCACAGGCATTGGTAAACATTCTCCGCAAGCTTCCTCCACGTCTTTATTCTATCGCATCTAGTCCGAAGGCACATCCTGGTGAAGTGCATCTCACAGTAGCCGCAGTTCGTTACGAAGGTCACGGCAAGCAGCGCAAGGGTGTTGCTTCTACCTACATCGCCGACTCAGCAAAGTCTGGCGAGAAGGTGCAGGTCTACGTTCACAAGAACAAGAATTTCCGTCTACCAGAAGACACTAACAAACCAATCATCATGGTTGGCCCAGGTACAGGTATCGCGCCATTCCGCGCCTTCATCGAAGAGCGTGGTGAAACTGAAGCAAAGGGTGAGACATGGCTCTTCTTCGGAAACCAGCGTTACACTTACGACTTTCTTTACCAGCTCGAACTTCAGGACCACCTCAAGTCAGGAGCTCTCACTAAGCTCGACGTGGCGTTCTCACGTGACCAACCGGAAAAAATGTACGTGCAGAACAAGATGCACGAACAAGGTGAAGAAATTTACGAGTGGCTCGAAGCGGGTGCTTACTTCTACGTCTGTGGTGATGCTGAGCGCATGGCAAAAGATGTGAACCAAGCTCTCATCGACATCGTGGCAAAGCATGGTGGTAAGTCATCAGATGACGCAGCGGCATACATTGATGCCCTCAAGAAGGACAAGCGCTATCAACGTGATGTCTACTAATCTCAAATTACAAATTTTTCTATGAGCGAAGAACAAAAATTATCAGCAAACGAGTACCTTAAGATAGACTCAAACTATCTCCGTGGCACACTTGCTGAAGAACTCGCTGATTCATCTACTGGTGGCATCTCAGAAGGATCTGCGCAAATGGTTAAGTTTCACGGTTGTTATGTCCAAGACGACCGTGACTTGCGCGCGAACCGTCGTAAGCACAAGCTCGAGAAAGCATACAGCTTCCTTATGCGTGTTCGCCTTCCAGGTGGTGTGGTGACTCCTAAGCAATGGATCCACATGGACTGGCTCTCAGAGAACTTTGCCAATAATACACTTAAACTCACAACCCGTCAGGCATTTCAGCTTCACGGTGTGATCAAGTCCCAGCTCAAGCGCACTGTCCAGGAAATGGATAAAGTGGCTCTCGACTGTATCGCAGCCTGTGGTGACGTGAACCGCAATGTGATGTCGAACCCTAACCCACACCTCAGCAAGTCACATGCTGAGATGGTGCAGCAAGCCAAAGACATCTCCGAACACCTCCTTCCACAAGGTGGCGCGTATCACGAGATTTTCCTCGATCAGGAAAAAGTGATTTCCTCTGAAGAGGTGATTGAGCCAATTTACGGCAAGACGTACCTTCCACGTAAGTTCAAGATTGCGATCGTGATCCCACCGTCTAACGACTGTGACATCCACGCCAACGATCTTTCCTTCATCGCGATTCAAGACGATGATAAGATCATTGGTTACAACGTCGCCGTTGGTGGTGGCATGGGCATGACTCACGGTGTGGAAAATACCTTCCCACGTCTCGCTGATATCATCGGTTTCTGTACTCCAGAGCAGGTGGTTGATGTGGCTGAAAAGGTAATCCTTGTGCAGCGTTACTTCGGTAACCGTTGTGACCGTAAGCAGTCTCGCCTCAAGTATACCATCGAAAGCCGTAGTGCGGAGTGGTTCACAAAGACACTTAATGAATACCTCGGCTACGAACTTCAGGAAGTCCGCCCATTCGAATTCACAACCAATGGAGACAACTTTGGCTGGCATGAAGATGAAACTGGCAAGTGGCACCTCAACCTTTTCATCGAAGGTGGTCGTGTGGTCGACTCCTCGGCATTCCCTGTGAAGACTGGCCTTCGTGAAATCGCTAAGGTGCTCAAAGGTGAATTCCGTCTCACAGCGAACCAGAATTTAGTAATTTCTGACATCTCAGCTGACCAGAAGCCTGAGATCGAAGCAATTCTTGAAAAGCACAACATCCTTAAGAGTCACGAGCGTTCCGCGCTTCGTCTCTTCTCGATCGCTTGTGTGTCACTTCCAACATGTGGTCTAGCACTCGCAGAAGCCGAGCGCTACCTCCCAGAAGTGGTGACAGAGCTCGAAGAAGTGATAGAAGAATGTGGTCTCCGTCACGACGCTATCACGATTCGTATGACTGGTTGCCCGAACGGTTGTGGTCGCCCATTCCTTGCGGAAATCGCTTTTGTCGGTCGTGGTCCTGGCCGCTACAACCTCTACCTCGGAGGTGGTCATGCAGGTCAGCGCCTCAACAAGCTCTACCGTCAGGATATTCTTGGTAAGGATGCTAAAGAGATCCTCAAACCAATCATCGAAGACTACGTGAAGAACCGTGAAGACGGCGAGCGTTTCGGTGATTTTGTCATCCGTGCTGGCTATGTCGCAGCGACAGTCAATGGCCCGGATTTCCACAAGAATATCAAGCCAGAAGCGTATCCGAGCTAAAGCTCGTTAGGATAAAGGATAAAGATTTCAGCGGTCTAAGCCGCTGAATCTACCTAAAACATAATCACGTAAAATCGGAGCGCAGCTACTTATCATGAGTGCAGCAGAACAAAAACTAATAGATGTAGGAATTATTGCTCTTGAGCTTGGCGCCAAGAAGGCGGGCGAGCGTATCAAGTGGCTCTACGAAACCTATGGTGATCGCGTAATGGCGAGCACTAGTTTTGGTCTTCAGGCAGCTGTGATGCTGCACCTTATTAGTGAGAACGCACTGAAGATGCCTGTGGTCTTTGTTGATACTGGTTATCTTTTCCCTGAAACCTATAAGTACATTGAGACGCTTCAGGAGAAGCTCAATGTCGATCTTCGTGTCTATAATCCAAAGCTTACTGCTGCCCGTCAAGAGGCGCTTTACGGCAAACTTTGGGAGCAAGATGGAGATGGTAATACCAAGTACGGAATCATCAATAAAGTGGAGCCGTTAGACCGTGCGATCAAAGAGATCGGCGCAGACATCTGGCTCAGTGGCCTACGCCGCGCTCAGTCTAGTACGCGTAAGGAGCGACCATTTGCTGAGCAGCAAAGCTCCACTATCAAGGTCTATCCAATTCTCGATTGGGAGGATGCTCAGGTGAATGCCTATTTTGCGATGAACGATCTTCCGCGTCACCCGCTCGAATCTCAAGGGTACGTGACGATGGGTGATTACCATTCCACCATTCCAGTAACGGACGGTATGAGTGCTGAAGAGACGCGTTATGGTGGTCAAAAGTACGAATGTGGACTCCACCTCAACAATGGGAGCAGCGACTACCAGATCTAATTTTTCAGTAAAATTAACCAATGTATTGGTCATGCTCTTTTTTGTCAGAGGTGGCCGATTTTTATTTCTTGGGAAATATCATAAATTCCACAATTTATCTCTGGTCAAACAGTGGTTTGGATGGGACAGTTCGCATGTTCAATTTGAATCAAATTTTAAACTAACAGAACTATGGGAATCCTAGCACAAGACATGGTAGACACAGTAGGTAACACACCACTGATCAAGCTAAACAAAGTCACAGAAGGTCTTGATGCTGAGATCTACATAAAAGGTGAATTCTTCAACCCGCTCTTCAGCGTGAAAGATCGTATTGGTAAGTCCATGATCGAAGCTGCGGAGAAGGATGGTTCACTCAAGCCAGGCGGCACAATCATTGAACCAACATCTGGTAACACAGGGATCGCTCTCGCATTTGTTTCACGTGCTAAGGGTTACCGTTGTGTGCTCACAATGCCTGAGTCCATGTCTATTGAGCGTCGCGTACTTCTTCGTATGCTCGGCGCAGAGATTGTTCTTACTCCTCCTGCAAAAGGCATGGGCGGTGCGATTGCTAAGGCAAAGCAACTTCTTGAAGAGGACCCAACAGCATTCGGTCCATCACAGTTCGACAACCCAGCAAATCCACAGGCGCACCGTGAGACAACGGCAGAAGAGATTTGGAGTGCTCTCGACGGTGATGTGGATTTCCTCGTAGCTGGTGTTGGTACAGGTGGTACAATCACAGGTGTTTCTGAAGTGATCAAGGCCCGTAAAAAAGGCTTCACAACAATCGCAGTTGAGCCAGAGAACTCCCCAGTTATTGGTGGTGGTGCTCCAGGTCCTCACAAGATTCAGGGAATCGGAGCTGGCTTCATCCCAGGCAACCTCAACACAGACATTATTGACGGTACAATCACTGTGGCGAACGAAGACGCATTCGAGACAGCTCAGAAGCTTGCCCAAGAAGAAGGCCTCCCAGCAGGTATCTCCACAGGTGCTAATGTATGGGCTACTATTCAGATCGCTAAGCGTCCTGAAGCTAAGGATAAGAAGATTGTAACTATCGGTTGCTCTAGCACTGAGCGTTACCTCTCTACTCCGCTCGCAGAAAAGATCCGCGAAGAAGTGGCAAATCTACCAGTTTCTGAAATCGCATAATTCGGTTCCGATAGAAATTTTCAAAAGTCCGTGGCATAATTGCTGCGGGCTTTTTCTTTCACTTTTAGAATCGGTTGTTAGGGTTTCAGCATCATGGACGCATTGATCAAATCTGTACAATCCAGGGAAGAGTTAGAACTCGAGCAGATCGCTGCTGCAGCTGAATTTCTTTTAGATGAATCTGCTTCAGTGGAGCAAAAAGTAAGCTTCTTGAAAGGCTTAGCTGCGAAGGGCGAGACTGCTTCGGAGATTGCTGGCTTTGTAGAATGTTTCCTTAAGCGCGCTGTTGACCCAGGAACCGATGGGCTCACATTCGACGGCCCAACTATTGATGTTTGTGGTACTGGCGGAGACAAGCTCAATCTCTTCAATGTTTCCACCACCAGTATGTTTGTTGTTGCGGCTGGTGGAGCGACTGTGGTGAAGCATGGTAATCGTGGAATCACTTCCAAGAGTGGCGGAGCTGACGTGTTAGAAGCTCTCGGTATCCGACTTGATATTTCTCCAGAAACTTTCCGTAAGTGTCTCGACGAGGCAGGTGTCGGTTTCTTATTTGCGCAGATGTATCATCCCGCTTTCGAGGCTGTAGTGCCAGCTCGCGCTGAATTGGCAAAGGAAGGAATTCGTACGATCTTCAATCTCGTTGGCCCATTGCTCAATCCAGTGCGCCCACAGTATCAATTAATTGGCGTGTGTGATGAGAAGCTTGGTCCTGTTTTCTCTGAGATTCTGCAGAAGCTTGGTCGTGAGAGTGCATGGATTGTCAATGGGCGCACTGCCGACGGTCGACCGGTTGATGAGATGAGCCTCATGGGTGAAACGCAGGTGTTTAAATCTGGCTCGCAGTTAGAACTCACCAAAGAAAGTATGAAGCCTAGTGATTTTGGTCTCACTGTGTGTGAGGAATCTGAGCTCGCTGGTGGTGAGGCTGACGAGAATGCCAAGATTCTCGTGGATATTCTTTCGGGTGAAGAACGTGGCCCAAAGCGCGAGATGGTCTTGCTTAATGCAGGTGCAGGACTTGTCTGTGCTGGACTTGTTAGTGATATTGTCGAGGGCGTCAGCAAGGCTGCTGAGCTGATCGACTCTGGCGCTGCTCTCGAACGACTTTGTAAGCTCCAAGCTGTAGCGAGGTGATGATCGCTATGCGATCGTTTTACGTGTTTTCTTTAACGCGATTTACTAAACTGAGATTACATAAAAAGCGTAGAGAGGAACCTTCTGTGCTTTTGTTTTTTTAGAATTGGAGTTTCGAGTCCCTAGTCCTTTGAGGCTTTTGGATCGAGCGCATCACGTAGGCCATCGCCGAGAAAGTTGAGGGCAAAGAGGGTGAGAGAGAAGACTATAGATGGGATGATGAGAAGTTGAGGCTGAGTTTCCATATAGTTAGAGCCTTCTTTTAGTAAGATGCCCCATGAACTGTTAGGAGCCTCAATGCCGAGACCTAAGTAGGAAAGCGTAGCTTCGGTGAGGATAAATCCAGGAACTGTGAGGGTCGTGTAGATGATGATTGGCCCCAGCATGTTAGGCATGATGTGGCGAGTTAGAATCTTGCTGTGCGTGAGGCCTAGAGAAATAGCAGCCTCTACATATTCTTGGCTTTTTAGTGAGATAACTTGAGCCTGAGCCATGCGTGCCATGGTGAGCCAACCTAGGGCGCTAATTGCGATGAATAGTGGTACGAGGTTTGAGAATTTTTCGACGATTTTTTTATTCCAGCCCCAATCTTCAATGAGGAAGACTGAAGCGACTTCTGCATATTCAGAGATGAGAAGAGAGAAGAGGATGATGACGATGAGGAATGGGAGTCCGTAGAGGACGTCTACGATGCGCATCATTATGCTATCTACCTTGCCGCCGATGTAGCCAGCGATTGCGCCGTATGCGACTCCGATGATTACAGAGATTGTGGTGGCAACAATACCTACGAGGATGGAGATCTGGCCCCCAAGTAATAGTCGTGCCAGTAGATCGCGCCCAACTTGATCTGTGCCGAGCCAGTGGTTGGCATCGGGTGACTGGAATGAATTTGAGAGGTTCTGAGTATTTGGGTCTTTAATAAAGTCAAAGAGGGGTGCGATAAAGCAACACAGGCCGATGATGGCTAGCACGATGAGGCTGGCGATGGACATGTGGTTGTTGCGTAGACGAAGCCACGTGTCGGACCACAGTGAGTTGCCAGATGTTTGAGTTGTAGAATCAGCGCTCATGAGAAATTAGGCGTTAGAACTGCGAAGACGCGGATTGAGGAAAACGAGGGTGATGTCGGCAATGAGGTTTGCCAGAACAATGAGTGAACCAAAAAGGATAACCACGCCTTGGAGAAGAAAATAGTCACGTTCTAAGGTAGAGTTGACGAAGTGCTGGCCCATACCTGGGACTTGGAAAATGGTTTCGATAATGAATGATCCGGTGATTAAGGTCGCGAATGCTGGACCGACGAAAGCAATGGCGGGGATGATGCCACCACGGATTGCGTGTTTAGTGATGATCGTTGCTTGCTTAAGACCTTTAGCGTGAGCTGTGCGAATGTAATCTTGGTTGAGTACGTCTAGCATACCTCCTCGAGTGATGCGGGCGAGGTAAGCACCTGTGCCTAAGCCGAGTGTTACGGCAGGGAGAATCCAGTCAAAAGGGTCACCCCAACCGGCCACTTTAAGAAAAGGGATACGAGTGGCAACCTGCCCAGCAAGAAGTGGGCCAATGACGAATGAGGGAATGCTAATACCTATCATGGCTACTATCATGGTGCCGTAGTCGATGATGGAGTTCTTTTTTAGTGCTGAGATGATTCCAGCTGGAATGCCAATCCCAATCGCAATGATAATGCCACAGAGGCCTAGAAGAAATGAGGCAGGGAATGAATGAGCAATGATTTTGGAAACTGGTTGCTCCTTGATTGCTGAGTAGCCCATCTCGCCTTGACTTAGAGCTTTGAGGTACACGAAAAATTGCTGTGGAATTGGCTTATCGAGGGCAAAGCGCTCCTTGTTCTTTTTGATGATGTGCTCAGCGTGTGATTTTTCACCTGAAAATGGATCACCTGGCATTAGGCGTACTATTGTGAAAGTGATGGCGAGTAGACAGAATACAACGAGAATGCCCTGGCCTAAGCGACTAATAATGGTGCGTAGCATAACAGAAAGTTATTTAGCTGGTTTCTCTGAGATGAGATCAACGAACTTGTATGGGTGATTATTTAATAAGAGAGGGTTCCAACCCTGAACTGAAGAATGCAGGAGGTAATTACTGGTGTACCAAAAAACTGGCATGACTGGCATTTCACTGAGTAAGAGAGCTTCGGCTTTTTCTAGTTTCCGAAGGCGTGCAGAAGGGTCTTGGATCTGCTCAGCTTCTTGCAAAAGGGTTTCATATTGAGTGTTGAACCAGCCCGTACGATTGTTGCCGTCGCCTTTTTTCCACATGTCGAGAAAGGTGGTAGGGTCTGGGTAGTCGCCAATCCATCCACCTGTAGCGATGTCGTAATCGAGCTTAAACATACGATCTAGGTAAGTTTTCCATTCGCGTTGTTTGATAGAGACTTCAATACCGAGATTTTTCTTCCACATGTCTTGATAAGCTTCGGCGATGGTTTTGGCGCTTTCTTTATCAGTTGTAAGCAAGACAATTTTTAGTGTGCTAGGATCTGTGTAGCCAGCTTCTGTAAGTAGTGCTTTAGCTTTCTTTGGGTCATAGCTAACAGCTTTTGGTGGTTGATATTCACCCATTGGTGGAGTGAGTCCATAGGCTGGTTGTTGACCGCCTTTGAGAATGTTGTCGATGATCGATTGTGTATCGATGGATAGAGCGAGAGCTTTGCGAACCTTGACGTCTTTGAGTTGGTCGCGTGTGACATTGAAGCGTAGGAAGTTTATACCTAGATAGGTTTCTTGACGGAGGTTCTCAGCGTACTTTTGCTTTGAGTACTCGATCATTTCTGGAGCTAAGCTATAGGTGACGTGCAATTGGTTGTTAAAGAACATGCGCGCTTCGGTGTATTGGTTTACGATTGGGAGAAAGCGAATACCTTCTAATTTGACCATTTTGCTATCCCAGTAGTGAGTGTTTTTTTCGACGAAAATCTGGTCATTGAATTTCCATGTTTTAAGTTTGAACGCACCGTTGCCTACAAGGTTATCCTCGTTAGTCCATGGGTTGTTAGGAGTTGTCATTCCTCCGTGCGCGAGCACCGTGTGTTTAGGGACGGGGAACCATGTGTAGTGCTTTGTTAAGTCTGGTAAAAACGGGATTGATGCGCGGAGCTTGATTTTGAGCGTATGGCTATCGATAGCTTTTACTCCAACTGAGCTAAAGTCCTTCAATTTACCTTTGTTGAACGCCTCGGCTCCATCGATGTAGTAGAGCATGGATGCATATTTTGCGGCTAGATCTGGGGATAAGATGCGCTCATAACCGAAAAGGAAATCTTCTGTAGTTACTGGTCGACCGTCTGACCATTTACCGTTTGGTTGAAGGTGGAAGGTCCATTCTGTAAAGTCTTCATTGGATGACCAACGTTCAGCTGCACCAGGAAGGTGAACTCCTTCTTCGGATGGGTGTTCTACGCAGAGGCCTTCGAAGATTGAGCGGATAATGTTGCTTTCGATGACACCTGTTACGATTTGAGGGTCGAGAGCTTGTGGCTCTGTATTGTTGCCTATAACGAGAACTTTTTGTGCCGTGTGCTTTTCGATAGGAGTCTTATCCCCACAGGAAGTGAAAGTAAGGGTACTTGCTGCGAGGCAGAGAAGTTTGAGCGTGTGTCGAAGCATTGCTGTGGAAAGTGAAGAGTTTAGGGAGAATGTGGAGCTTTTTTTCTAAAAAAACTGGAGGGAATTAGATAAACGAATTCTTACATTTGCTAAAAGTGTGTCATACACAGCTGCAAGTTCGTTCAGTGATACTGAGAGAGACCCCAGAAATTTCATGAAAGCCTATTTTATTCGTCGACTTTTATTGGTGTTACCTACGATGTTAGGTATCACTTTGCTTGTCTTTACCGTGACGCGCTTTGCGCCAGGTGGGCCGATGGAGAGTATTTTGCAAGCCGCAGTGGTTGGTGGAGAAGAAGGTGGAAGCTCTGGTGGAGGAGAGGATAAATCTGGCAAACTATCTACTGAAGACTTGGAAAAGTTAGAGGAAGAATATGGCTATGACAAAAATGTGTTGCATGCTTACGGGCAGTGGCTTGGTGTCTTACCTAAGGAGACTTTGATTTCTAAAAAAGAGTTTGGTGGCGAGACGATTGATAAAGATTTAGATACAAGTAAGCAGCTAAAGTTGGTTCTCCGAGGCTCTGATAGAGTGGCAGAGGTTCAGATCAATCGTAAAGAAGGTCAGGCTGTTAGCTTAAAGAGTTTTGTTTATGTAGAAGGCGGTGAACCTCGCGATGATGGCTGGGCGCTTCGCATAGAATCTCCAGCAGATCGTGCTGAGCGTTGGGCGAGACGTGAGAAGAAGGACGCGAGCCAGTGTACAGAGGTGTATGATTACCGAGCTGTGGTATATAAGAAGCGCTTTACTGGACTTCTTCAAGGTGATTTAGGTAGGTCCCAGCAATATGGTGATTCTGTGTGGTCTATGATTTTAGCACGCATTCCGATTGCGCTTTATTTTGGGATTCTATCGACAGTGATTATTTACGGGACTTGTATTCCTCTTGGAGTGATCAAGGCGATAAGCCATCGCTCGTGGTTTGATAACTTGAGCTCCATTATGATTTTTGTAGGGTACGCAATTCCAGGATACGCATTAGGGGCTTTATTAGTGGTTTTCTTAGGTGCTCAAATGGGGTTGTTCCCAATTTTTGGTCTCACGAGTGAAGGTTTTGATGATATGAGCATTTTTGAGCAAATGAAGGATCTGGCACACCACACAGTGCTTCCTGTGATCTGTTATGTGATCAGTGGTTTTGCCTTCTTGACTATGATGATGAAGAATAACTTGATGGATAATTTATCTGCGGATTATGTTCGTACGGCAATGTCCAAAGGTGTGAGCTTCAGGCGTTCTGTGATTGGGCATGCTTTCCGTAATTCATTTATTCCAATTGCTACAGGCTTAGGGAGTCTGATTACACTTTTTGTAGGCGGCAGCATGCTCGTCGAGCGTGTGTTCGATATTCAAGGCTTCGGCATGCTTCAGTTCCAAGCGGTAATGGATAAGGATATTCCCGTGATTATGGGGACGCTCACTATTAGTGCTTTTCTCATGCTGATGGGGAATATCTTGTCTGACTTTATTGTGGCGATGGTCGATCCACGTATCAAATTTAACTAAGCTACAGAGGGAAAGAGTTATGAGAAAAGTTGCTTGGTTTTTGATTGTAGCATCAGTAATCGCAGGTTTGGCGGAACAGCTGGGTATGCATTTGCCTACCTTAAGTTGGGCGTACGATTTGGCTTACAAAACGAGCTGGCTCCATAGCGAAAGTGGTTCTGGAGGTCAGGTGAGTAAATTCTCGTGGTTCGGGCATTTGGTCAGTATTGTTGGGATCTTAATTGGTGTGGTGATGCTTTACCGTATTCCTGCTGGTAAGAAAATGTTGCCAACGACGAAGGTGCGCTTGAGCCGATTCAAAGCCAATACCCGCGGCTTTGTTTCTTTCTGGATTATTGTAGCAATGGTGATTTTTGCTGGGCTAGACCAGGTCGTAGTGGGTAAGCGTGCCCTCTTTGTAAAAACAGATACCGCTACCTATTTTCCTGCATTTAGCCGTACTGTGTATTACGGCAAAGAGTTTGGTCTCACAGGGGATCGAGCATCTGCGGAAGCGGATTATCGCTTTTTACAGAAGCAGGGTACGTTTACCGTGGTTATGCCTTTAGTCCCGTACGATCCGACACAGGATACAGTGAAGGTGCCATTTGTTGAACTAGAAGAAGAGAACGGCGTTTTGATGAGCAGGAAGGGTGAGCCGATGAATGGTAGTGTTTCTACTTTATTTGATGAAGACCCCGAGCGTAGGCATATGATTTTTGATTACCGAAATGGGCTCAAAAATGGGCTCGTTTTCGGCCGTGATCGCAAAGGTGAACCAGTCTATGAAGCGCGCTATGAACAAGGATCTTTAGTAGTTGGAAGTGAATCGTATATTGGTGAGGATGTGACTCGTGAAGAGTTTCTTGCATCGGGTGATGGCAAACTGTGCAAAGTGCTCTTTCACGCAGCGCCTCCAAGTGATGAGCACTTGTTAGGCACTACCCCTTTAGGAAGTGATCTCGTGGCTTACCTCTATGGAGGTTTACAGATCAACATCAAGGCAGCCTTGATTTACATCCCAATGATTTATTTTATTGGAGTGAGCTTAGGTCTTCTCATGGGCTTCTTTGGAGGGGTGTTTGATCTTATCTTTCAGCGCTTGATTGAGATCTTTTCAACCATTCCATTCTTATTCGTGGTGATCATCTTTAGTAGCCTTCTTGATGCCGATGATCGTGGTTTGGGGCTGATTTTGCTGATCTTGATCGCTTTTGGTTGGATGGGGATGACTTATCTCATGCGTACTGCAGCGATGAAGGAAAAGGCACGTGACTATGTAGCAGCAGCTCGGGTCTCTGGCGCGTCGACATCTCGCATTATTTTCACTCATATCCTGCCTAATACCGTGGCGATTCTCGTTACTCTAGTACCATTTAGTGTTTCTGGTATTATCATGTCGTTGACAGCCTTAGATTACCTCGGTTTTGGTCTCCCATCTGAATATGCGACTTGGGGAACCTTGTTGAAGGATGGCTTGGCAAATTTCTCGAAACCGTGGCTGGTAGCCTCTTCGTTCACAGCATTAGTTTCTACCTTGGTGCTAGTGACTTTCGTGGGAGAGGCCGTGCGTGATGCATTTGATCCTAAGAAATTTACTACTTACAAATAGGCAATATTTATGAGAAATCTATTTTATCTTATCCTTCTAGCTACCGCTGTAGTCTTTGTGACTTCTTGCAGTACTGAGGAAGTACGCGTAAAGCGTGAGTCAGGCTTTGAGAGCTTCGTGGAGAATTACAATCGCCATATTTCGGAGTGGTTACTCGATGAGCAAGCGAAGCTCAATAAGCGGGAGAGTGAGCTCAAGGGTGAGCTATCTAAAGTAGCAACAGAGGGGGAGAAAAAGTCAATCGAGTCAAAGCTTAGTGAGATTGAGCGTAAGCGTGCGAAGCTCAGCTACCGCCAAAGTTTAGGCAAGTATTTTGATTTTAAAACCGAAGCGGACATTCCTGATAATTTGACGTGGGAAAATGGTCAGGATAACCCAATCATCGGTGACCCTAAGGCGAAGAAAGGTGGCACACTTCATACATATAGACTTTCTTTTCCAAAAACCTTGAGACCGTTTGGTCCAAATTCTAACGGTATATACCGTGGAGATCTCTATGATCTGATCGATATGAGTTTGATTAGCTATCATCCGATTACCGAAAAGGTGATTCCAGCTCTAGCTAAGGAATGGGCATATGGAGAGGATGGTTGTACGGTGTTTTACCGACTCGATCCTGATGCAACCTACAATGATGGCGTCAAAGTCAATGTGAAGGACTTCATGTTCGATATCTATGTGCGTATTTCGGATAACGTATCGAACCCTTTCCAAAAGCAATACTGCCGAGAGCAGATTGCCAACGTCACGACGTATGGAGAGTCAGTGCTATCGATATCACTTCCCGAGCCAAAACCAAGGTTAGCTTATTACACGGCGTTGAGTCCATCTGCTCCGCATTTCTACGATGCATACGGACCAGATTATAAAGAGCGCTATCAGTGGCTCGTGCCTCCAACCACCGGTGCCTATACCGTGCTTCCTAAAGATATCAAGAAGGGACGAAGTATTACACAAACTCGTGTTAAAGATTGGTGGGCGAAAGATAAGAAGTTCTACAAGTACGCTTATAATGTAGACAAAATTAACTACCAAGTGATTGCTGACCAATCGAAGGCATTTGAACTCTTTCTTATAGGAGACATCGATTTCTTCGGCCTCAATGTGCCCGACTATTGGTATGACAAAATGGAGGTTTCTCAGTACTTTGATGGCTATATCGAGAAGGTGCAGTTCTATAACGTCTTTCCTCGTACTCCTCGTGGTCTTTACTTGAATCTAGCTAAAAAACCTTTAGATAACTTGAATGTGCGTAAAGGGTTAGCTCATTCCATGGATTTTGAAACAGTCAATACTGTGCTCTTCCGTGGAGATGTGGAGCGTCTCAATCACTGTGGCGAAGGCTTCGGGAAGTTTAGTAATCCAGATGTAGAAGCGCGTGAATACTCAGTCAGTAAGGCAGAAGAATATTTTGCGAAAGCTGGGTACACAAAACGTGACTCGGAAGGTTACTTGATCAACGATGCTGGTAAGCGTATGCAGTTAGAAATTACTTGGGGGCGCGCTCCTATCTATGATCAAATCATGGATAAGCTAAAGGAGGGGGCGAAAAAAGCTGGGGTTGAAATTCTGCTCGATGGCCAAATCAACTCGGTGTCTTTCCCTAAAATGTTAGAAAAGCGTCACCAAGCCGCATTTGTAGGCTGGAACGTGCAGCCTCCATTTCCTCGTTACTATGGTTTGTACCATTCTTCCAATGCTTATGACGAAAAGGGAAATGTGAAACAGCAGACTACAAATTTCAATTCCTACAGTAACCCTGTAATGGATAAACTCTGTGAAAACATCCGTGCAGCAACAACGGAAAAGGCCATTCGGCGCGATGCCTGGAAAGTCCAAAAGCTAGTTCACGATGACGCATTATTCATTCCAGCTGTCAAATCTGGTTTTTTAAGACAAGCGCATTGGCGTTGGCTCAAGTGGCCGCAAACTGACTTGTATGAATTTAATGCTCCCCAGGTCTCATTTGCCTATGAGAGTTACCTCTACTGGATCGATGAAGATCTCAAGAAGGAGACCTTTGCGGCGAAGAAAGAAGGAAAAAAGTTCCCAGAGCAAAATCATTTTTATGACCTTTATCGTAAAGGTGTGCCGACTCTAGAAGAGTTAGAAAAGCGTAAGATGAAACAGAACTAATCGGACGATGTGGCTGAACATATTTTAGAAATCAAAGATCTCGTTGTTGAGTTCAAGAGTGATAAGGGTTGGCTGCGTGCAGTCGATGGTGTGAGTTTCTCGGTGCCTAAGGGGAAGACTGTTGGAATTGTGGGGGAGTCTGGTTGTGGTAAATCAGTGACCTCGATGTCGATCGTTGATCTCCTTCCTAAGCCGATGGGGCACGTATGTGGCGGCGAAGTGTTGTTCAACGGGTGCGATTTACGCAAGGTTGATCATAAAGAGTTTTATAAAGTACGCGGTGGTGAAATTGGAGTAATTTTCCAAGAGCCAATGACTGCGCTCAACCCAGTGCATCGCATTGGTCGCCAGCTGATGGAGGTGTTGCTTTTGCATCGCAATATGAGCAAGGTTGAGGCGCGCCAAGCAGCTATCGATATCTTAGATAAAGTGGGGATTCCCGCTCCAGAAAAGCGTGTGGACGAATACCCGCATCAGCTTTCTGGAGGTATGCGTCAGCGTGTCGTGATCGCTATGGCGCTCTGCTGTAAGCCTGATCTCGTGATTGCTGATGAGCCGACCACTGCACTCGATGTGACAGTGCAGGCCGAGATTCTCGATCTCATCAATAACCTTCAAAAGGAGATGGGCATGTCAGTGATCATGATTACGCACGACCTTGGAGTCATCGCTGAGACCTGTGATGAGGTCGTGGTCATGTATGCTGGGCGAGTCGTTGAACGTGGCGATGTCGAAACAATTTTTGGGAATCCTACGCATGCCTACACTAAGGCATTACTGATCTCGATTCCATCGTTAGACGTTGCGCGTAAGTCTCAACTCTCCACAATTCCTGGTACTGTTGCAGATATTGCGGATTTTGTGGAAGGTTGCCGTTTCTGTCAGCGCATGTCCGTGCCAGTCGATCAGCTCACACAGCGCCCAGACTTTATCGAAATTTCCAAAGGGCATTGGGTGGAAGATTGCCCGACCTGTAACTCTAACCGACCAGTCAAGGCCTAAGCTATGTCACTTCTCGAAGTCAATGATCTGAAGATGCACTTCACTGTACGTGGGGGGATTTCTATGAAGAAAGTCGGAGCTGTTAAAGCTGTCGATGGAGTTTCATTTGCAGTGAAGCCTGGTGAGACACTAGGTCTCGTAGGAGAGTCAGGGTGTGGTAAATCCACTTTAGGAAAATGCCTAGTGCGTTTGTACGAACCAATAGCTGGCCAAATCAATCTCGAAGGGACCGATATCACAAAGATGTCTCAGCGTGCTCTACGCTCATTGCGCAAGGACATCCAGATGATGTTCCAAGATCCTGCCGAGTCGCTCAATTCGCGATTCTCTGTACGTCAGATCGTGCGTGAACCACTCGACATTCAAGAGATCGGTTCCCGCAAAGAACGTGACCAGATGGTCGAAGACCTGCTTGAAAAGGTGGGATTGCCAAGGTCGGCAGCTGACAAGTTTCCTTTTGAGTTCTCAGGTGGTCAGCGCCAACGTATTGGGGTCGCCAGAGCGATTGCGCTCAACCCCAAGATGCTCGTGTTAGATGAGCCAGTTTCAGCGCTCGACGTGTCTGTGCAGTCTCAAGTACTAAACCTGTTAGTTGAGCTTCAGAAGGAGCTCAACATGGCATACATTTTCATTGCTCACGATCTCGCAGTGGTGAAACACATTTCTGATAGAGTGGCTGTGATGTATCTTGGGAAGATTGTTGAACTCACTGATTCGGATGTGATTTACCGCAACCCATGTCACGCTTATACGAAGGCATTACTCTCAGCAATCCCACACGCCGATCCCAACTACGAGAAGAAGCGTATTCGTCTCGAAGGTGATGTGCCATCACCGATTGATCCGCCAGCTGGTTCAGCATTTGGTCACCGCATTGGTCACCCGCGCTACGAAGAGACAGTGGGAATGGATATGAAGCTTGTGGAGATCGAGACTGGTCACTGGGTGGTCGCCGATCCATGTAGTCTCAGTGAAGAGGACTGGGCTAAGGCTAAGATGCTGGTTTAGACGTGAGTAGAATTTCCATTTTGATGCGTATAGAGGCCTGTTGAGATTGGGTCTAAGGTAAGGACTATATCTCAACAGGTTTGGTTTATACACAATAGAGCGTAGTTTGAAGCATCCTTAGACGACTAAGCTCTTCTCGATGATGTTGAGGGAAAGTTGGTATTTATCTTCCTTTGGAAGCGCTACTTCGTAGTTAGGATAGACGAGGGTGACTTCATTTTCACTTGCGGCGAATCCGATATCTTTGCGCGAGACATCATTGGCTACCACGAAATCGCAACCTTTGCATTGGAGTTTTCCTCGAGCATTATCGATGACATTTTCAGTTTCAGCTGCGAAGCCAACAAGGGTGCCCTTGAAACCAAGGACCTTTCTAGCAGAACCAAGGATGTCTGGGTTTTTTATAAGCTCTAGAGTGAGCGTATCGGAGGACTTTTTGATCTTATGCTTAGGAACCTCAGCTGGTCGGTAATCGGTGACTGCTGCTGCGAAGATGCCTATGTCGACCTTTTTGAGGTAGAGCGAAACGGCGTCGTACATTTCCGCAGCTGTTTCTACTGGAAGGTAGTTGACACCAGCTGGGACTTTGAGATCACAAGGACCTGAGATGAGGGTCACGCGGTGACCTTCGTGCGCAGCTGCACCAGCGAGCGCGTAGCCCATTTTCCCTGAGGATTTGTTAGTTAGGTAGCGAACTGGGTCGAGTGGCTCACGTGTGGGACCAGCGGTGATGAGGAAGTGTTTTTGCAAAAGTAGAAAGGGGTGGGTAGATAGTAGTTAGGTGAGAATCGCGCTGATCTTATCTAGAATCGCATCGACTGGCATTAGGCGACCTTTGCCTTCATAGCCACAGGCTAACATGCCGTTGGAGTCGGGTCCAAAAAAGTTGCAACCGTCTTCTTTGAGCTGCGTAACGTTGCGTTGGTTTGCTACGTGATCCCACATCTTACCATTCATGGCTGGGCAGATAAGCACCTTCGCCTTGGTGGCGAGATAGATGCTGGAGAGTGGATCGAGCGCGAGGCCGTTGGCAAAGTTGCCAAGACTATTAGCACTGGCCGGGACGATGATTAGAAGGTCGGCTCGATCTGCAAGATCGATGTGGTTAGGTTTCCAGGACTGTTTCTTGTCTTGAAGTGTCACTAACACTGGGTTGCGAGAAAGAATTTGTAGAGTGAACGGAGTGATGAACTCAGTGGCTGACTGGGTCATTACACAATGCACTTCGTGGCCGTCTTTGACGAGGGCTGAAGCGATGTCTGCTGCTTTGTAAGCTGCGATAGATCCTGTGATGCCGAGTACGATAGTGGCCATGGCTGAAGTGTGCAATGTCGAGCACTGGTTGTGGAGCCTAAAATGATGGAATGGTAGTTTGACGGATGACTTGTTAGTTTTTAAGTTGTCCTTATGAAATGGGATGATGCTTCAGAAAAAATTTTGGTGACCATGCTCGGTCATTTAGGTTTTTCCATTGAGGTGGAAAGAGAAGTGACTGATGATGGCTTGTGTTTGCAGATCAAGGTCGATGATTCGAAAGCTGTGATTGGCCGGAATGGTGATCGTCTGGAAGATCTTCAGTATCTCGTGAATCGTATCCTCAATAAACATTTCCCAGATGCTCCACGCGTCAAAGTGGATTGTGACAACTACCGTCATGAGCAAGAAGGCAAGTTGATTGAGAAGGCCGAGACTTTGGCCAATAAAGTGATAGAGAGCGGAAAGTCTGTCCGCACGCGTCCACTCAATGCATATTACCGTCGGATCGTGCATAATGCCCTCGCCGATATGGGGGGCGTGAAGACGGCATCAACAAAAGGTGCTGCACGTTATAAGCGAATTGAAATTTTCCCAGCATAGTAATGGAAACGCACCGGCTCGTACTCACAGAAGACCTCAACCAATACGGCTTCCTCTTTGGTGGACGATTGCTGAGCTGGGTGGATGAAGTTGGTTATATTGCCGCTAGTCAGGATTTCCCTGAGGCGCGCTTCGTAACGATAGGAATGGGGAAAGTAGAATTTCACCAATCCGTCACCAATGGTGCGATTATCCGGATCTGTTCAGAGTTGTTGAATAAAGGCACCACTTCTGTGAGCTATCGCGTTGATGTCTTTATGGGGAAAGAGCGCGAGAGTGAAGCAATCTTTAGCACTGAAATTACCTACGTGAATGTCGATGAAGATGGAGTAAAGAAAAGCGTCTAATCTTAGGTTTCGGCACAACGTGATTGAGCACCATATTGACCAGTTAGTCTTGCGCAGAGCTTGATGTTTCAGGCTCTGTCACGTCTTCTTCGGCAGATTGAGCAAAGATATCTTTGAGGCAGATATAGTAGTCCTGCTCGTTATGCTCGATATTGTATATTAAGCAGTTGATCTCTTGATTATTGTAGGTGAGGTTTCCTGTACCTGCGTTGTTTGAAAGGTAATAGCCATTGAGTTTCGCATCGTACTTTTGATAGATGTCAGTATCACTGGCATCGACCTCGGTGATGACCGCCAAGATGTCAGGGTGAAGTTGTACTTTCTTGTCCTGATACTTCAATGAAATGGAGTTTTGGAGAGCAGCCTGGATGCGCTTGAAATCCTCGCCGTATTTCTCATTCAGTACTTCTGGTGTGGCATAGTGAGGTTGTTGCTGATCAGTGAAGGTGCCGATCGCAGCTGCACATCCAACACATCCAACACATCCACCGACTGTGATTACGATGCAGCCCATTACACAGGCGAGTATGATGAGGAAGATTTTTACAAGGGATTTCATGGAAGCGATGAGTAGTTAGAATTTGAGTTTTTTGAGAGCCTCGATGTGTGTGAAATGCAATTTATGGGAAAGTGGTGGTTGAGTCAAAAGAAAAAGATTATGGGTCTGAAGTAGCTAAGGACGGGCAGATGTTCTATGTTCACTTCAATGAATCAAGGCAGAAGCAGGTTATCATCTTCAAAGCAAAGCAGGCTCATTGAGCACTTTGTTGCTGGGACGACAGCAAGGGCGGCAGCGGAGATCGTCGAGGTTCAGGCCAACACCTCGATTCAGTTTTACATGAGGCTCAGCAAGCTGATTGCCAGCAAGATCCCAAGTTATGAGCTGTCTGGAGAAGTCGAAGCTGATGAGAGTTATTTTGGAGGAGTTCGCTGATAAAAAGAATCACATCAATGGAATTGAAAATTTCTGGAACCAAGCTAAGCGTCACATGCGACGTTTCAACGACATCAAACAAGAGAACTTTTATTGGTTTCTCAAGGAGTGTCAATGGCACTTCAATGGAGGCAACCATAAATAGCTCCTCAAACAGCTTAAATACTGGTATAAACGAAACAACCACTAGTCCTCTTAGCTACTTCAGCCCCAAGAAAAACTAAGAATGCATAATCCTCGAAAATGAGCAAAGACGTAGTAACAGCCCAAACAAATTCAGGAATAAGAGACAATGCCTCCCGAGGAAAAGCGGGCGACTTTCTCAGATCGTATCTGGGAGGTGAAACCACGCTGTCTGTGGTGTCCGCATATTTCACGATACACGCCTACCACGCACTGAAAGGCGAACTCGATAATGTTTCCCAACTACGATTCCTTTTCGGCGACCCGCAATTCGTGAATCAGCTGGACAAAGAGACAAAGGAATCTCGGGAATTTTCGCTAACCGACGGGCAACTGAAGCTCAGCAATCAGCTAACCCAAGCAAAACTCGCAAAAGAATGCGCAAAATGGATCAAAGAAAAGGTCGAGATAAGAACTGTAAATCAAACAGGCCTGCTACATGGTAAGCTCTACCACATCCAGAACGGTGCGATTGATCATGCGATGTTGGGTAGTTCCAATTTCACGTTGCCAGGGCTTGGACTGCATCAATCCAGAAATAACGTCGAGCTAAATATCGTGGTCGAGGACAATCGCGACCGCAAAGATCTCTTAGCCTGGTTTAATGAATGGTGGTCAAAGGATGAACTTACTAGAGACATTAAGGACGTCGTCCTCAAAGAGCTTAAACACCTCTACTCAGACAAATCTCCAGAGTTTGTCTACTACTTGACTCTCTTTAATATTTTTAGAGAATTCATTGATGGTGAACGTGACGTGGATGCTGACCTCATCAAGATTCAATTACCTGATACCAACATTTGGAGAACGCTCTACAGCTTCCAAAAGGACGCCGCAAAAACCGCGATCAATAAAATTCGAGAGCTCAATGGCTGCATTCTCGCGGATAGCGTTGGGCTGGGAAAAACATTCACGGCGCTTGCTGTCATCAAATACTTTGAATTGAAGAATGAACGCGTCCTCGTGCTCTGCCCAAAAAAGCTAAGTCGCAATTGGACGATCTATAAGAGCCCAGATAAGCTAAACCCCTTTACCGAAGACAAGTTCCGCTATGACGTGCTCCATCACACCGATCTTTCGCGGGATAAGGGAGAGGTAAATGGCCTCTACTTGGAGACGCTCAACTGGGGAGCCTATGACCTAGTCGTCATCGATGAGTCACACAACTTCAGGAACAATGCACGCGCCAAACAAGAGGAAGGAGAACCCAGGAAACGAAGCCGATACGAGCGCTTGGTGGAAGACATCATCGTGTCAGGAAGCAACACGAAAGTCCTTCTTCTTTCCGCAACTCCAGTGAACAACCAACTTTCTGATTTGCGCAACCAAGTGTCCTTTATCGCCGGAGGCGATGTCGCACGCGACCCTAAGCCCGACGGGGCTTTCGCTCAGTCGCTGAATATAACTTCTGTCAAAGAGACAACTCGGAAAGCCCAGCAGCACTTCACTCAGTGGGCAAAAAAGCCCCTAGAAAGTCGGACGAACAAGGAGCTCTTGCAAGCAATCGGCGGAGACTTTTTCAAGTTGCTTGACGGCCTGAGCATTGCACGATCAAGGAAGCAGATTTCTCGGTATTATAAGGATGAGATGAAGCGGCTTGGCGGATTTCCAAAGAGACCGAAGCCGCTCTCACTTCACCCGCCAATTGACCTGAGACCAGACCAAATCTCGTTCGAAAAACTCCACGACGAAATTTCTAAGCTTTCCCTAGCTCTCTATCACCCGACGAAATTCCTACGGCGAGATCTTTTCGAGAAAATTCGTGCGAGCTACGTCAAAGAACAGACGAATGGATTCACTCAGGAAGGCCGGGAACGAACTCTCATCAGCATGATGAAGGTGAATTTCTTGAAACGACTGGAAAGCTCAATTGACTCATTCCGACTCACCATACAGCGAACGATTGATAAGATTGATGGACTTGAAAAGAAGTTCGATCAGTTCAAGACCAACAAGCAAGAACGCCCAGAAGTGGATTACGATGTTCTCGACCCTGAGATTGATGATGAAGATGAGATGGATGCTGCTGAATTTTTTGTTGGCGGTAAGCGAAAATTCCACCTCGGACACATCGACACGGATAAGTGGCAGAAGGCAATTAAGAATGACCGTGCACAATTGGAACTTCTCTTGAACCAAGCCAAGAAAACGACACCAGACTCTGATGGAAAACTGACAGAGTTACGCAAACAGATTTTCAAAAAGTTAGATAGCCCAAGCACAAACTCAGAAGGAAAGAAAAATAGAAAGGTTCTCGTGTTCACTGCCTTTGCCGATACGGCGAGCTATCTCTACAAACAGCTGAAAGACTGCATCGTCAAGCGCAATGCTCACCTCGCTTTGGTTCAGGGCGGTAGCAGCAAGAAGAACTGCTGCACATTCCAATTCTCGAATGACTTCGATGACATATTGACCAACTTCTCTCCGATTTCAAAACGGCGCGCAGAGCAAAAACGATTCCCTCAGGATAAGGAAATCGATGTTCTGATCGCAACAGACTGTATTTCCGAAGGACAAGACTTACAGGACTGCGATCTCCTGATCAATTACGACATTCATTGGAATCCAGTGCGGATCATTCAAAGGTTCGGACGGATTGATCGGATTGGATCACTCAATACGAGTGTGAATTTGGTGAACTTCTGGCCTGTTGCGGACTTGGATCGCTACCTCAATGTCAAACATCGGGTAGAAGCCCGCATGGCGCTCGCTGATCTCTCTGCGACACAAGAAGACAACCTGTTGAGGGAGGAATTAATCTCGAAAGATCTGTTGTTGCGCGACAAGCAACTTAAACGGATGCAGGACGAAATCCTCGACCTCGAAGACTTTGATGACAATGTCACTCTTACAGACTTTTCACTAGATGAGTTCCGCGCCGACTTGCTTCAGTTCCTCGAATCCAAGCGTGCCGAACTTGAGGCCGCAAAGCCGGGACTCTACGCAGTTGTTCCGACGAAGAAAGATCAGCCTATAGGACAACCCGGCGTCATCTTCTGCTTACGTCATCGAAAGCAGACTCCGCAACAGGGAGAGGAAAGTTCAGAAACGGCAAAACAGATCAATCCCCTCGGCAGGTATTATCTCATTTATTTGCAAGACGACGGGACAGTTCGCCTAACCTTTACCCATCCGAAACAAGCTCTCAACCTTTTCAGAGATCTAGCTGCGGGACTAACAAAGGCTCAGGAAAAACTGTGCGACCTGTTTGATACGAGAACCGCAAATGGTAATAACATGGAGCACTACGATGGGCTGATCAAGGAGGCTCTTGAATCGATTGCGCAAACTTTCAAGCACCGTGCCGCTGCGAACCTGTTCTCTGGACGTGACGGCAAACTCCCCAGTGCTGACGAAACGCCGACCGAACTCGAATACGAATACGAGCTCTTGACCTGGCTCGTGATCATGGATCAATCTTCCAGTAGCTAGAATTCTTCACATGCCAACCGATACCCAACAAACTCTTTGCAGCAAACTACGAGCATTCAGCTCAACCCCACTGAGGGAGGCATCTCTTAACCTACTTTCTACCCTTGGCTATGAGAGCGACAAAACTGTCGATCTTGGAAAATCCAAACCGGAGGACTTTCTTAAATTCCTTACCCAGAGCAACCCCCAAGCCAGCTTCGACAAAGAGAAAGCGCTCTTTGAAGATTGGTCTTCCGCCGATCTGCTCTTCCAACTTACCAAGGAAGAGCTTTCTGGCGAGACATCCCTATTTCAAGAATCCGACATCGACTCTAGTCTTCTTAAGTCCTACTTGTTCTTTTCCATTGAACTGAACGGAAAATCCGCTGTGAACAACACTTACGCACGCGGGAAGCTCACCGCCATTGCTCGCCAGATTAACCGCGTCTTTCCAATGCCTGTTCTAGTGCTCATCAAGCACCAAAAAAAAGAAGTTGATGTTCTATCCATCGCGGTGATTAACCGCCGCCCTAACAAGAGCGAGCAACACAAGGACGTGCTGGGTAAGGTCACTATCATTCGGGACATTTCACTCGATACCCCACACCGTGGACATCTTGACATCCTCAATTCTTTTGCAATGCTGAACCTTCAGCATCTTTGTAAAACTCCTATCAATAACTTCGATAGCCTTCACACTGCATGGGAGGAGATCTTCAACGTCGAACTCCTCAATAAGCGCTTCTACAAAGAACTCTCCAATTGGTATTTTTGGGCACTTCCGCAAGTCGATTTTCCTGACGACGCAGAACCCGACGGCGAAAAGCGCCGCGCCACTGGACTCATTCGCTTGCTCACACGCCTCATTTTTTGCTGGTTCATCAAGGAAAAGGATCTCATCCCTGAGAAACTTTTCCACCACTCTGAGCTTGCTAAGATCCTCAGAGACTTTGACCCTACCAATAAAGAGAGTTCACAGTATTATTACGCGATCTTACAGAATCTCTTCTTCGCAACGCTCAACCAGCCGATGGGCAAAAAGGGCACTCAGCCATCCCGCCGATTTATCACCAATGAATCCTTTCAGGGGAAGAACAACGAACATGGCGTCACCAATCTTTTCCGCTACAAAGATCTATTTAGTGATCCTGATAGCGTGCTCGACCACTTTGCAGACATCCCATTTCTCAATGGTGGTCTCTTCGAGTGCCTCGACCGAGAAGACCCCGACGACAAAAACCGTCTACGTCGCATCGACGGCTTTACCAAGAATGTAGCAAACCGCCCCCGCATTCCGAACCACCTCTTTTTCGCGGACGAAGTTGAAGACATCGACCTCTCAGAAACTTACGGCAACAAAAAGCGAAAGAAGGAGTGTGTTTCCGGCCTCCTGCATATTCTGAACCGCTACAAGTTCACTATCGTCGAGAACACGCCCATCGATCAAGAGATTGCGCTCGATCCTGAACTTCTTGGAAAGGTCTTCGAGAACCTACTCGCCTCCTACAACGAGGAAACCAAAACCACTGCCCGTAAGCAAACAGGCTCCTTCTACACGCCGCGACCCATTGTCGACTACATGGTTGATGAGGCACTCAAATCCCACCTCGCCAAAGCCCTTATTGACAAGGCTAATGCTAGCCGGGAGGATGCCAAAGTAGGTCTTGATATTCTTTTCGCCTACACCGAAAAGGAACACGCCTTTTCGCCAAAGGAACTCAAGGTGCTTATTGAGTCCATTAACGGTTGCAAAATCCTCGACCCTGCTTGCGGTTCGGGAGCCTTCCCAATGGGAATGCTGCACAAACTCGTTTTCATCCTCGGAAAGCTTGACCCTAGCAATGACCACTGGAAGCAACTCCAACTCGATGCGGCTAAGGCCATTCCCGACAGCACTGCTTGCGAGGCAGCGCAAAATGCGATCCAAGAAGCTTTTAAAAACAACGAGGGTGACTACGGCCGTAAACTATACCTCATTGAGAACTGTCTCTACGGTGTTGATATCCAGCCCATCGCGATTCAAATTTCAAAGCTCCGCTTCTTCATTTCACTGGTCTGCGACCAGAAGACCAACCGTGACAAGGCCAAAAACCATGGAATCCGTCCACTCCCGAACCTCGAAACCAAGTTTGTAGCCGCCGACACTCTCATTGGGCTAGAGAAGGAAGAAGAAAACTGGACGCTCGGTAGCAACCCAAAGAAAATTAAGGCGATCGAGCGCGAATTGCAGCAGATCCGCCATGAACACTTCACCGCCGAGAACCGCCAGAAGAAGATTCGGCTACACCAACGAGATAAGGAGCTCCGCGATCAGCTAGCCACCGAGCTTGAATCGACCTTTACCGACCAAGAAACGAGCTTGAAACTCGCTCGCTGGAACCCTTACGACCCTCACAACTCAGCCGATTTCTTCGAACCTAGATGGATGTTCGATCATTCACTCTCCAATGGATTCGATATTCTGATCGGAAACCCTCCATATATCTCGGTTGAGCGATTCGCCAACAATCCGATTCAGACCAAGTGGAAAGACACTTACCAGACCTATGCTGGGAGAGGAGACATCTACTGCTTGTTTTACGAGCGTGGCGCCCAACTCCTCAGAGAAGGAGGTTCGCTTGTCTACATTACTTCGAACAAATGGATGCGGAACGACTATGGAAAAGCCCTCCGGGGATTCCTTTCTTCCAAGGTCGATACCGAGTCCGTTCTGGACTTCGACATGGCGCAGATCTTCGGCGAAGCTACGACCTACACTTGCATCACTCGATTTTACAAGCAACCACCCAATGACTGCATTCTCTTCTGCGAAGCCACTGATGGACGCGCAGCGATAGACGACCCAGCCGCATATTTTGCAGAGAACAAGGTGGAGCAGTCCAACTTTACTGAGGACGCATGGGTAGTTTTCTCCAAAGAGAGGCAACGCATCAAATCACTCGTGAAGGAGCAGGGTATTCCACTTGAAAAATGGGATCTATCAATTTCTCGTGGGATAACAACAGGATGTAACGACGCGTTCTGTCTCTCGTCCGAGCAGCGGAATACTTTGATTAACGAGGATCCTGCATCCGAAGAACTCATCGGTAAACTCATTCGAGGCAAGGATGTAGAGCGTTACGGCGTGAACTGGGAAGAAATTTACCTAATTCTCATAAAGTCTGGTGCCCACGAATACCTCGAAGAACGCTATCCCGCTATCTTTTACCACCTCTCTAAATTTGAAACTAAACTGAAAGCCCGTGCGAGCCAACGCAAATACAAACGGGCGGCCAAGCCTAAGGATGCGCCCCCCACTTGGTTGGAAATGGATAGTGCACTTCCTGATAGCTATCTCAAACTCCTCACAGGCCCTAAAATCCTCTGCCAAAGAATCGCTCAGAAGCTGCCATTCTATTTCGATCAAGATGGAGACTACGTCGTCATTAATACTTGCTTCATCATAACCAGCAGCCAGATACCCCTTGAGGCATTGACGGCAACGCTAAATTCGAGCCTGTTCCGCGCCTGCTTTAAGGACAACTTTCCAAAGAGGAAGGGAAACTCCTATGAGGTTAGCAAATCCTGCCTCGAAAAAATTCCGCTTAAACAACCTTCTGCTTCTGAAGGGGCAGCATTCGCAAAACTCGTTCCCCTTATCCAATTTGCTAAGGCCGATCAGTCGCTGGCCGACTACCAATTTCTTGAGGAGCTTGCCGACGCCTGTGTGATGGAAAGCTATTTCCATCAACACATGGCGGAGCGCGACCTCCTCTTCCTCGACGAGCTTTCCCCCAGCCTTGATGGCTACGATCTCGAATCCTCTGAACCACAGCAGCGGGAATTCCTCAAGCACTTCATAGCTACCCACAACGCCCCCTCAGCAAAGATTCGCAACCGCCTCTTCCGAATCACCGCCGACAGCCCCGATCTCCTCGCGGTTATCAAACAGGAAGGGAAAGTGTGAAGATGCAAATAGCTCCCCTCAATGAGCCTGCTTTGCTTTGAAGAAGATAACCTGCTTTTGCGTTGATACATTGAAGTGAACATAGGACATTTGCGCGTCCTTAGCTACTTCAGCCCCAAGATTTTTTTTATGTCACTTCAGCTTGGTCTCTGAGAGTTTTCTGAGGGCCTTGATGCGTGTGAGCATCGGTGGGTGAGAGTACTCCATGAACACTGGGAATGGGTGTGGAGTGAGGTTCACGAGGTTATCTGCCGAGAGCTGTTTGAGAGAATGGATGAGGTGCTCAGGTGTGCCCTGAGCATTCGCAGCGTAGGCGTCGGCTTCGAACTCATGTTTGCGACTGCTCATGTTAGCAAAAATGCTGAGGATCTTATTGACCGGAGCGAAGAGCATGAAGAAGAAAATCAGACCAGCATAGATGGAAACTTGAGCGACGCCAAAGGCCTCAAAAAGTTGCTGAGCGAAGCTGCCGTCTTTGTCCGTAGCGATGCCGATGAGGTAGAAGATAGCAGCCATCTGGATGATGCTAATGATCATACGCTGGATGATGTGCTTGCATTTGAAATGACCAATTTCGTGAGCGAGAATTCCGACGATTCCTTCAGTTGTGTGGGTTTCGATGAGTGTGTCGAAGAGGGCAATTTTCTTATTTTTACCAAAACCTGTAAAGAATGCGTTGGATTTTGTGGAGCGCTTTGAGCCGTCCATCACGTAGATTTCAGTGAGTGGAAAATCGCATTTTTCAGCGAACTTGTTAATCGCAGATTTGAGTTCTCCATCCTGCATTGGTTTAAACTTATTGAAAAGCGGCAAGATGTAGGTGGGAGCTAGGTAGCTAAGCAGAAGTTGAATGATAGTGAAGGAAACCCAGGCCCAGATCCAAGCGTTGTCCACTGCATTGAAAATCCAGAGAATCAAGGCGAGGATAGGAGCTCCAATAACAAGCATGAGGATGAGGCCTTTGATTTGATCGATGATGAATGTTTTTGGAGTAGTTTTGTTAAAACCGAAATTTTCTTCGATGACGAAGGTAGAGTAGAGTTCGAAGGGAATGCCAATGATTGCTTTACCAAGAAAAAGAGCTCCCATGAAAATGAGACCTGTGATGATTTTATTGTACCCATAGCCTCGCACGATTTCATCCAACCATTCAAAGCCGCCAGTGAACCAAAACGCGAGGGTGACGACGAATGAGAAGGTAGAATGGACGATGTCAAATTGAGAAGTAACGCGAGTGTAGTTCTGAGATTGTGCATATTTTTCGTCGGTAAAGATACCTTTGAACTCACTTGGCAGCTTAGGAGCAAATGACTTTACATTGAGAAGGGTAGAGAGCAGGTCGAGCTTCCAAAGGATGAATAAGCAAACTAAAATGATGATGCCCAAGGTATTGTTCATGGCCGCCGAGTAGAAGATATGCAGCCGAGCATGCAAGTCTGAAATCTGATGTCGGCAGCGTGGATAAATTTGTTAGTTTTTATTCCACATGAAATGGCTACTTTTCCTCATACCTCTCGCATTAGTGAGTTGTGCCACGTTGGTGGGCAAGCTTTACCATTCTCGACACATTACAGCTTTTTCCTAAGGCCGATGGGCGTGTTGTTGTCGCTGTGAAAATTGTGGTCACTACCACATCTGGCTCACATTCAGAGTGGGTGAATTTCGCCCTGTTCCCGAATAGAGATAAAGCGAAAAGCTTTCACTTCCGTCAGACTATGGGCGAGCACGGTGGAGTGCCGATTCATTAGCACTCGGATTAAATGTAAAACATTGACCCAGAATTGTCTTCGATGAGCGTTGGAAGTTTGATCGCTTTGAGGGTTTCTGCGAAAGTGCTGCTGGCAGAGCTCCATATTTTACTGACAGCTGCTCCTGAATCTCCTGCGTTGGTTGTGGTATCTTCTAGTAGGGTGGGCTCGACAGATTGAACAATATCGTAAAGTGAGACATCTTCAGCCTTGTCAGATAGCAAATATCCTCCAAATTTGCCGCGCTTGCTGGTTACGAGACCAGACTTTTTCAAGTCGTTGAGAATCTGAACGAGGAAATTAGAGGACACAGCTTCGCGTTGTGCGATCTCATCGAGTCGAGTCACAGTTTTACCATCGGCATGCTTTGCGAGTTGCGCCATTGCGCGACATGCGTATTCTAATTTTTGGGAAACTCTCACGCACCAATTCACATCACATCATGTTCAATAAATCTAGTCTTAAACCTAAGAATCTCTGTCAGAGTACTAATGTATCGACAGAGGAGGTTTGGAGCCAAGTGCGTGCTCATGCTCAGGAGATCGCAGATAGCGAGCCTCATTTGAGTTCCTTATTGCACGATGTGGTACTTGATCGATCCAACTTAGCGGAGGCCTTGGCTGCTCGTTTGTCGAGAAAGCTCTCACATAAGGATATGAACCGTGAGGAGTTGATGCCTCTGTTCGAAGATATTTTTGTGAACAATCCAGCGGTGAGCCAAAGCGCAGGAACCGACATGATGGCGATCTTTGATCGTGATGCGGCATGTAAGTCTCCACTCGAGCCACTTATTTTCTTCAAAGGTTTCATGGCTATCACGACGTATCGCGTCGCTCATTACCTCTGGGAAAATGACCGCCAACCTCTCGCGCTTTATTTCCAGAATATCTGTAGTGAAGTCTTTGGCGTGGATATTCACCCCGCCGCGCAAATTGGCTGTGGCATCATGTTAGATCACGCTACAAGTATTGTGATTGGAGAGACTGCAATCGTTGAAGATAATGTTTCATTGCTTCACGAAGTGACGCTTGGCGGTACAGGTAAGGTGAGCGGCAACCGTCATCCAATTGTTAGAACAGGCGTCATGATCGGTGCGGGCTCGAAGATCCTTGGCCGCGTTGAGATTGGATGTTGCGCGAAAGTTGGTGCGGGTAGTGTGGTGCTCACTGATGTTCCCGAGCATGTCACTGTAGCGGGGGTGCCTGCAAAAGTTCGTGGTAAGGCCAACACGCCAGCGATCGATATGAATCAGTGCTTCGAATCTGGCCAAATCTAGCCGTATTATCTCAACTGAGAGTGAGCCAATTCGATCAGCGATTCCTTGCTGATTTCTTGCTCTCGTAGGCTCTGAATGGAGAGTGCTGCATTGCGTTTCGTCAAGCGCTCAGCGTCGTTGTCACAGACTAACTTATGATGATGGTATTTGGGCTCTGGTAGTGCTAACAATACTTGAAGTACTCTGTGGATGTGTGTCGACTCTAGTAGGTCTTTGCCTCGTGTGACGTCGGTGATGTTCTGAAATGCATCATCGACTACGACGGCAATGTGATAAGACGTGCCGATGTCTTTGCGTGCGAGAATGAGGTCGCCTAACAATGTGTGGTCGACATTTATCTGACCATGCAGCGCATCGGTGAAAGTGAGATCGCCAGTGAGTTCTTTGGCACGCGCGCTATCGAGCCGCCATGAGGGCTCTAGTCTATCGTCGAGCCGTTGTTGAATTTCTGGAAGTGTTAGTTTTTTACAGGTCTGTGGATAGTGCGGACCGTCTGGTCCATGAGGGGCTCTGGTGATTGACTTGAGCTCGCGCTGGATGTCCTTGCGAGTACAAAAGCATGGGTAGATGACGCCGAGTGATTTGAGTTTCTCTAAAGCATCACTATATGCTGCAGTACGCGTTGTTTGTCGCAGTGTGGGAGTTTCCCATGTGAGACCAGCCCAAGCGAGGTCTTCTTCTATCTGAGTGTAGAAATGTTCTCTGATGCGAGTGATATCGATATCCTCATATCTGAGCAAAAAACGACCGCCGTGTTTTGCTGCGAGATCGCAAGCAAACAGGGCGGCGTATAGGTGTCCTAGATGGAGAAGGCCAGTAGGCGAGGGGGCAAAGCGAGTGATGATTTGCTCTCTAGCTCGAGCCATAGATTTATCCTTTGATCTCTAACAACATTTGCGCGTTGTTGTGGAAGCGCTTGAGGAAGAAGATGAGTCGTTCCATCGCTTCATGTGGACGTGCGCCAGAAAGTCCGCGACGAATGAGGTGGATCTTGTGAAGCATATGTTCAGGAAGGAGAAGTTCTTCGCGGCGGGTGCCGGATTTAAAAATATCGACTGCTGGGTAGATATATTGTTCCGCAATGCGGCGGTCTAACACGAGCTCCATGTTACCGGTTCCTTTAAATTCTTGGAAAATGGCTTCATCGGCACGTGAGTTTGTGTGAACGAGTGCTGTGGCAACAATGGTCAATGAACCTGCTGTGCGTGTGTTACGCGCTGCTGCGAAAAGTCGACGAGGCATTTCTAGGGCTCCGGATACGATGCCGCCAGACTGGACGCCGCGACCTTTGCTTTTTTTGCTGCCGCCCATGACGTTGTTATACGCACGAGCAAGTCGAGTGATGGAGTCCATCATGAGGAAGACGTGTTCGCCAGCTTCGACCAAACGCTTAGCGCGTTTGACGCAGAGTTCTGCGACGCGGCAATGGTTCTTAGCTCCAGAGTCGTTTGAACTTGCGTAGATCTCAGCACCAGGAAGACTCATTTTAAATTCAGTCACTTCTTCTGGACGTTCATCGACGAGAAGAATCATGAGGTGTATGTCTTCGTTGTATTTCTCCTGCATCGCTTCTGCCATGTGGAGCATCATGGTCGTCTTTCCTGAGCGTGGTGGTGAGACGATGAGTCCGCGCTGGCCTCGGCCAATAGGGGACATAATGTCTAATACACGTGTCGTGAAGCGATCTTCTCTAGTTTCGAAAGGGATGCGCTTGTCTGGGTTAACGGCCTTGAGCTCGTCGAAGTGCGGTAGTTTGCGCGCTGTGTCAGCGGGCATGCCGTTGATCGTTTTGAGCTCGGTGATTTGGAGTCCACGTGGACCTTGCTTGGCAATCGCTTCGATCATTACTCCTATACGAAGTCCGTTGACGCGTACGATATCTGGAGGGATAAAGACGTCGTTGTTCGATTGTTCGAGGTCGCCTGAAAGTTCACGGAGGAAGCCAAAGCCTTTTGGGCTCAGTTCGAGGATACCGCTCACTTCTAATGGTGGGCCAGTAAGTTCAACAGATTTTGGCTCGCGGGGCTCTTTGTTGCCTCTGCGGCGGTTGTTGTTACCGCCACGACGATTTTGATTGTTGTTGCGGTTGCCTTGCTGGACTGGGCCGCTGCCTTCGACTCTGCCATTGCGTTGTTTGCGGTTGTTGCGCTGACGCTTTTCGCCTTCGTGGCTTGGCTTATTGGACTGAGTTTGAGTGTTTACTTGCTCTTCAGCAGGAGCGGCTGGTGGTGTAGGCGTCGTCTCAGCGGTAGGAGTTGGTGCTACTGTTTTTTCAATTTTCACTTCAGGCGTCGCTTCGGCTACATCGTTGCTCGCAGTAGCGATTTTCTTTGTCGCTTTTTTGGCAGCTTTCTTTGCAACAGTTTTAACTTCTGCAATCTCTTCAGGTTTTGAACTTTCTTCGCTCATAGTGAATCAGTAGTGTGAAAGTGGGTAACCATAGTGAGTACTATGGAGGTAGAGGTTTTTACGCTCTTCTGGGCATGCAACGGCAAGAAAAACTCGCCCTATATTGAGATGGAATTAGTGGATTAATAACTGTGTGTCACGCGGTGTGCAGGTGCACGGAGTGGAATTTCAGTAATGCAGTTGACCAATTGGAAGCTGGCGATGCGGCGGGGTGACTAAAAAATATTTAGCTCGAAAAATCCTAAAGCGATCAATGAGTAGCGCTTCGTGTCATGACGACGGAGTTATGCTGCATACATATTTGATACTTGGCAAATACTTTTTTGAATATTAGCAGAGTAAGCTAAACGTAGAGTAAGAAAATGCAAAAGCTCGTTGAGCGAGTCAACAGGCTTTTGAAAAAATGAGAGAAGCCCGATCTTAGTTGTAAGTCGGTGTTTTGTGGCGCTTGTATACTTTGTTGGTGACCATGTAGTTGATCGGGAAGTCTGGGAGTGGGCTCGTATCCGGTGGGCGCGGGATGTTGAGTCCGAGTGTCGCATCTTCTGGCTGAGAAAATGCGATATTGAGCGGAGTGCCTTCCTTGATGAGAGCGAAGAACTTAGGCGCTACGTTGTGGTGCATACGGATGCAGCCAAGTGAGCGCGGAGTGTCATGCACCCAGCCAGTGTGGAATCCGTAGCCAGCTTTAAATTCAGACCAATAGGGCATTGGGGTGCCGATGAATTTAGAGCCGGCTGGCTTGTTGCGAAGGTAACCTCTTGCATATTTGCCTCCGCCAAAGTCATAGTAGCCGTGAGTCGCAGCTCTGCGGTATTTTTGTTTGCTGTAGATTGTGAAGTTTCCCTTCGGGGTAGGTGTAGAATCTTTACCTACGGACACTGGCATGACGAGGAGTGGCTTTTTGTCCTCTAGTACGTATACCATTTGTTTATTTGTAGAGACCTTGACGCAAACATTGTTAGGGTTGCTAGGCTTGGTAGCTGGGCGGTCGTATTTGTCATAAGCGCCGAAGCTATCTATCTGTGTACACGAGCTAAGAAAACCAGCGCATGCAATTCCGAGTAGGAGGAGTGGCTGTTTTTTCATGTGAGTTGCTAGACTAAGGCCATCACGCTAATTGGAGCAATATAAAAAGGCCGTTAGACAGACTTGTTACTCAGGAGTTAGCGAGCGTCTTCCCAGCTATAGACGGTGTCTTTACGAAACTCTACTTTGGTCTTTAATTCGGTGCTGTAGTCCGAACTTCTGGCAACTCGTGTACTGTAGGAGCCTCGACGGCCATAACTATAAGCGTCATAGTATCCGCCTGTGTAGTACGGAGAGTATTGGTAGTAGTATCAGCGTTCGTAGGCGATGCCATTACTATTGCCTTGTGAGCTGCGTGAGGGATCTCTCTAGGCTAGATAGACTGCTTCTTTTGTGTGCTTGCTTTGGCTCTGGCTCTCGGCTACATCCTCGGCATGCGTAATTGGCTGTCAATTTCTTACCTGATTCTCTCGTTGCTTGTACTTTCCTGTGTGAGCGAGCGTGAAGTGACTTATGAGAAGGGCGAAGCTAAAGGGATTCGTAAATATGAGTCTGATGTAAAATACGTCATCGATGAACAGGGCAATGTGCGACCGAATCAAGACAAGCGCAGTCGCTACGATGCAAAGGGGAGTTACGCTGGAGCAAAAACCTATTCGGCCAATGACTTTGGAAAAGCGAAGTATCGTTCGAAGCGTTGGAATAGCAATCGCGGGTTTGACTCGAAAAAATTTAAGAATAAAGGCGGCAACTCTTACCAACAGGCTCCGCATTTTGTGCAAAAGCAAGCTGCTGTTCAGGGGGAGTATTCTCGATTTGGTAAAGAGAATTATGGCACCAAGGGATACCAAAAGGGTCCAAACTCCGTTTACGCGACTGAGCGTGTAAATAGGATTGTCGACGTTGAAACGAGCATTAGTAATTCTGGGTACTCAAACCCGAATGTCTACAGCCTTCAGCAGATGAACGAAGCAAGCGTAGAGGATACGAATGCGATGCTGGGGCGCTAAGCTCCGCAGTTTGAGTGCTCTATTTAGTTGATAATGAAGTGCATCGAGATCATGCTTGAATAGCTGAATCCTAAAGTCTCGAAGAATTTCTGCGAGTCAGCACTGATTTTGTCGGTAAGTAGGGTAATTTTCGAGAGAAGCCCTTATTTCTTGCAAATTCTTTGACGTGATTGACGGGTTGAGAGCCATACCACTATGTGCTTTGGAAATGGTGAATAGTAAGTTGACCGTGCCTAGGATCTGGGGGCATTGCGTAATACGAAAATTCTGCCGCATGTCGGTTGTTCTAAAATGAGATGTAAGCCCCTGCGCTGGAGTGCGCGATCTGCATTCGAGTTATCCTGCCGAGCTAGAAGTTTCATCATGAATTTAGTAATCTGATCGAGGTCTTCGATCGTGGCTGTTTCGGTACGGGGCGTCGCTTGCTTGGAAGTGGGGAGAGGTGGATAGATATTCACTCATAGTGAGAACTGAGGAGTTTACTAACAGAAGAGATGAGATGCCAAGCAGCGATGCAAAATCTATGGAGAATGAAAAATGCTCAGGAATATGAATGATGTGTTGACAAAGCGCTCGAAATACTTAGTTTGCCTGCCCATTCTTCTGCCTTTGTGGCAGCGGGGAAAATCTTTTTAATATTCCAAAAGGAACATCACCATGAGCAAAAGAACTTACCAACCATCTAAGCGTGTTCGCAAGCGTCAGCACGGATTCCGCGCTCGCATGGCTACTAAAGCTGGCCGCGATTGTATCCGCCGTCGTCGTCAAAAGGGTCGCAAGCGTCTCCTTCCTAAAGGTGCTGAGCTTCAATATAAGCGTCACACCAAGCAGCACACCTAGTATTCCTGTAGTGTAAAGAGAGTAAAATCGACAGTGGTTTCACTCTGAGCACTACTTATTTAGGTGAGAGAAGCGTCCCATGCGTCTTCCCAAAAAGTTCTCAATGACCCACCGAGCAGAGTTTGCTCGTGTGCGGAAACATGGAAAGTCGCGACTGGGGCGCTGTCTTGTTGTCAGCACACTGCGTTCTAACGAGCTCGCGCATTTCAAGTCGGGGCTCATCACAACGAAGAAGATAGGAAAGGCGCACCAGCGCAACTACTTCCGACGTGTGTTTCGCTCTATTTTGCAGAAGCATGGTGAAGAAATCCGAGAGGATCACTACATTGTAACGATTGCTCGCTGGCGAGCCTCCGAAGCGAGCTATAAAGAGTTGGAGCGTGAATGGCTAAAGTTGGCTCGTAAATTGGGAATATTGAAAGATAACGCTCAATGAAAAGATTGCCGGTAACTTGTATACAGCTAGGGATTCGCTTCTATCAGATTTTTTTAAATCCAATGCTTAGGGCGGTGATTGGCTCATATGGAGGATGTCGATATTCACCTTCTTGCTCGCATTATTTTTATCAGGCGGTAGATACCCATGGAGCGTTGCGAGGCAGTTGGCTTGGGGTGCACCGCCTTTGTCGTTGTCACCCATGGGGTAGCTGTGGGTGTGACCCAGTTCCTCCCAAAAAATCATCAGAGGAATCGAATTTTTAGTTAGTAAATATTATGGATCGTAAAGCATGGATTATCCTCGTCTTTTGTGGCATTGGTCTAGTCGCCAATGTATACTTTGGCAGAAATGCAGAAAAGGCTGTTCAGGAGCAGAAGAGGCAAGAGCAGCTCGAAGTAGTTGCAAAGTCGTCAGAGCCGGGTCTCGTGACTGAGAAGCCAGAGATTCCCAACGCGAAAGAGGACCAGCCACACACAATTATCGGAAAAGATGACGATGTGGAAGATGTTATCTATACCTTCACGAGCTTCGGGGGTGGTGTGAAGACTGCTGAGTTTCCACAGCAGAAAACGATTTATGGGGACGGGCATATAACACTCAATGTGCTTTCTAGCTACCCAGTGGGTGCGATCGCAGACGATTACCAGAAAATCGACAATACATTTTACGAGACTGTTGCTAAGGATGACAAATCCATCACCTACCGTGGTGTTGTCAATGGTGGTCTGGAAGTGACCAAGAAGTGGACGTTGGTTGAGAAGGAAGAAGCAAAAGGCTACCAGCTTACGCTCGATATGAGTTTTAAGAATGTGTCAGGCAATCCGATCAACCTTGCAAACTACGGTGTCTACACAGGAACTGCAGCGCCACTTCACGGTAAGGAAATGCAGGATAAGGCGGGGTGGTTCTACTACGAAGATGGTGAGTTTGAGTTCCAGCAGCACAAGCCATTTTCTGGTGGCTGGTTCAGCAATGCGAAGGCTGTTGAAGTGCTTAAGCCATCGTCACTCGAGTATGCTGGTGTGAACAACCAATTCTTCACCACATTTTTCCAACCGAAGTTCCAAGCTGACTCAGTCTGGGCCACAGGAACAGAGCGAGACATTCAGGAAGACGAAAAGATGCTCAAGCGCTGGGTCTTCACGATGGGAGTGAATTTCCCGCACACTATGCTCAATGCGGGGAGTGAGCAGAACTTCTCCATGGATGTCTACATGGGGGCGAAGGAGCGCGATCTCATCACGGCTGCAGGCACACACACAGACGCGATCATGAACTATGGTTGGTTCTCTATGTTTGCTATCTTCATGAGCTGGTCACTCAATATCATTTACGGATGGTTTGGAGATGCCTCATGGGCATGGGGGATGGCTATCGTACTTCTCACAGTTTTTATCCGAATCGTTATTTGGCCACTACACAACAAATCCACACGCACAATGAAGCGTATGGGCAAGCTTCAGCCGATCATGAAGGAACTTCGTGAAAAGCATGCGGACAATCCGCAGAAGCTTAACCAAGAAACAATGAAGCTCTACAAGACCTATGGGGTAAACCCGATGGGTGGCTGTCTCCCGATGCTCATTCAGATCCCGATTTTCTTCGGTGTCTTCAAGATGCTTGGTGCTGCCGTGGAAATGCGTGGTGCGAGCTTCCTCTGGGTGGATGACCTTTCACGCCCAGATACGCTCTGGGATGTTTTCGGAGTACCAATCAACGTGCTTCCAATCGTCATGGCAATGACAATGGTGCTTCAGATGCAGCTCACTCCGCAATCTGGTGACAAGCTTCAACGTCGTATTTTCATGTTGATGCCGCTGATATTCTTCTTTTTCTGTTACAATTACGCAGCAGCGCTCGCGCTCTACTGGTCTACACAGAACATTGTATCTATTGGTCAAACTCTTCTTATGAAGAAGCTTCCTGAGCCTGAGCTTGAAGAGAAAAAAAGTAAGGGTGGAGATGACGGTAAGCCACGCAAAAAGGGTATGTTTGAAAAGCTTGCTGAGCGTATGGAGGAAGTCCAGCGTCAGCAGGAGATCGCATCTGGTCGTAAGCCAGGCGGTAAGACTCAACAACCAACCAATCTGTTTGGCGGACCAGGTGGAGCCAGCGGTATGAAGCAGGCGAAAAAAACTAAGAAGCGCACACCAAAGACTGGAGGTTAACGCGCTAGAGTCGTTCAATTTCGAATCAGATGCCCTCGGTTCTATCTGGAGTGAGGGTATTATTTTTTCTACTGAAGATAGACCACTTTATCTCGTTGTTATTCTTCATTATCAGTTATGTTGATCGCTACGATCATTGGCTCCGAGAAGACTGAGCAGCCAGACAAGCCCATAGATATTGATCTCGGGTCTGAGCTGCTAAAACAAAAGTTGTGCGAGCATGCGTAAGCCTGTGATGAGGAGTACGACAGCGAAGACCTTTTTGAGCTTCACTGCGTCCAGCTTCGCAGCTAGTGAGGCTCCCACTGGAGCAAATAATACTGTGAGTGGAACGATACAGAGTAAGCCTGTGAGGTTGACGAGCCCGAATGTTCCAGCAGGTGCGTCGATTGGAGTTTGTCCAAACGCAAGCATCGTGAGAGCACTAGGCAAAGAGATGATTAGCCCAATTGCCGCCGCAGTACCCACAGCTCTATGCGCAGGGTAGTTGTAGAGTGTGAGTAAGGGGACAGAAATCGTCCCGCCTCCGATGCCGACCATAGAGCTGAAAAAACCTATCAATGTTCCCATTGTAGTTTGGCCTGCTTTTCCTGGGAGTTGCTGAAAGAGGGCAGACTTTCCAGTTCTTAATAACATATTGAGTGCTGATAGAGTCGCAATGATGCCGAATAGAGCAGTGAGCCATGTGCCGTCGACTCGTGTGACTAACCAACTCCCGGTCAAGACACCTATTAGGATCAAGGCGGCCCACTTTTTCAGAAGGAGAAGATCTACGTTCCCTTTTCGGTGGTGTGAGCGAATGGAGCTAATCGAGGTGGGGACGATTATTGCTAATGAAGTTGCTGTAGCCACCACCATAGCTGATTTAGGAGATACGCCATAGCTCTGAAATAAGAAAAAGAGAACAGGAACAATGACGATGCCTCCACCTATACCTAAGAGGCCCGCTAGAATACCAGCAAAGGCTCCCGTTGCGGCCAAGGCTAGAAAGCTGGAAAGGTTGTTTGTGATGAATTCTATCATATTTCTATCAGGCGCATTCTAGCTCAGCATCGGTTGCATGTGTGCCAGTGAGTTCATTGCGCACAAGGGCAGCCCTAGCTGCGAGTGCCTTAAGTTTATCCTCGGGCGACTTCTCGAGATAGTGGGATCATGCCGCAGTTAGTGCACGGAATAAGTTTGTCGGCATTCACATATTTGAGTGCCTCTCGGAATAGTCTGTGCCATTTGTTCTGAAGTTTCGATAGTATTACTTGCTACGTCAATCACTCCAACCATTACCTTTTGCCTCGAAGTAATCCAGTGAGCTCAATCGGAACGTGTGAGTTCTGGCATTCAAGTGAAATCAGCCGAATTGTCAGAAGATGAGCTGTCTCCATCGCATGATGTGAAGCCAAAACAGCCTAGGCAGATGGTTGAAGCAATTATGAATTTTCGAAATCTATGGATGTTTTTTCATAGTGGCTTAGTGGAAGCTTCATTGAGTTGGATGAGACATAGCACTCATAGTATTACCTTCCAGTTGATTAGTGATACTATCACTCCATGGAGCCACCGTTTATGATTACGAGCAAGATCCTCAATCTCATTTCTAGTATTGAGAGGCTGATTGGTCGTGTCGAAAGCTTGGATAGCCTCAAGCCACAGCCGCAGTTATGTAGGCGTGCAGAAAAAGATCTACTTAGGCATCCGCGAAGAAGATGCTGATGTGGATTATATCCAAGAGTTTCTCGAGTTTAGAGAAGTTATAACTTCGGTAGTATGATCGAGTCGTTAGATTGACTAGATGAGACGGGAGGTATAAAGCCCTCTTTGAAATGGTTTTGGAGTTCGTTAGAACTTAGAGGAAGTAATGCACACCTGCTTTAAAGAGTGGTTGGTGCTTGTCACCCGCAACGTTCTTCGCCACGTCTTGTCCGCGGCGCTCAGTGTGACCCATCTTACCTAGGACACGACCGCATGGGGAAGTGATACCTTCGATAGCGTAGAGGGAGCCGTTCGGGTTGTAGGCGATGTCCATGGACGGGTTGCCAGCAAGGTCAGTGTATTGCGTAGCGATTTGGCCATTTGCAGCGAGCTGCTTTATCTCTTCCTCAGTTGCGTAGAATTTGCCTTCGCCGTGTGAGAATGGGATGCTGTGGAGGTCGCCTATCTGTGTGTTCGCAAGCCATGGGGACTTGTTAGACGCGATACGCGTTGTTGCGTAGCAAGCGATGTGGCGGCCGATATTGTTGAATGTGAGCGTCGGAGCACCAGCCTGTGGATCGCGGATTTCACCGTAAGGAACGAGACCTGTCTTGATGAGTGCCTGGAAGCCGTTACAGATACCGAGCACGAGACCGTCGCGATTCTGAATGAGGTCCATCACTGCGTCGTGAACGATTGGGTTGCGCAGCACAGTTGCGATGAACTTACCAGAGCCGTCAGGCTCGTCACCAGCGGAGAAACCACCAGGGAGCATGAGGATCTGGGAATCGTTGATCTGCTTAGCGAGCACCTTGAGGGACTCTTCTACCTGAGCGGCAGTAAGGTTACGGAACACCTCGATGTGTGGATCGCCACCTGCTTCGTTGAATATTTTCGCAGAGTCGTATTCGGAGTTTGTGCCAGGAAAACATGGAACAATCACCTTTGGCTTTGCGCCAGAAATGATATTAGCAGACTTACCAGCTACTGGACCGTCGTAAGAGAATATCTCGAGAACGGAGTTAGCCACCTCTGTGTTAGATGGGTAAGTGCTTTCAAGTGTGCCTGTCCATGCTGCGATCAGTGTGTCGAGAGCAAGTGTCTCACCAGCTGCTACGATAGTTTCAGCAGCCGTTGTCTGACCGATCTTCACTGCATCGAGGCTAGCTGGGAGAGTCTCGCTAGCTTTTATTTCTACGATGAAGTTAAAGTAACCTTCTGCGAAGAGCTTGTCCTCAGTAACTGTGAGCTCAGCACCGATCTTGTTACCGAATGCCATCTTGGAAATGCCTACTGCGATGCCACCTTCTGCGAGGCTGTGCATTGCGTTGATTTTTCCTTCAGCATTTGCTGTGTAGAGGAGATCTGCATTTTCCATGAGCTTCTTGAAGTTAGGAAGCTGGTTCTCGTCGCGTGGAGTTGTCACGAGGAAGAGCTCGCTGCCTGTTACTTTGAATTCTGGAGAAACTGCGAGAGTGGACTTACCTGGAGCTACAGCGAAAGAAACGAGTGTCGGTGGAACGTCGATTTCATTGAAGGAACCAGACATGGAGTCCTTACCACCGATTGCTCCGAGGCGGAGTTCGTTCTGAGCTGTGAACGCACCCAGGAGAGCTGCGAATGGCTTTCCCCACCGTGATGGAGTGTTGCCGAGTTTTTCGAAATATTCCTGGAGTGTGAGGCGAACGTCACCGAGGCGAGCACCTGCGGAAACGATTCGGCATACAGACTCAGTCACTGCGTAAAGTGCGCCGTGGTATGGTGACCAAGTAGCGATGTTTGGGTTGAAGCCCCAAGACATGAAGGAACATGTCGTTGTGTTGCCCGCGATGAGTGGGATCTTTGCCACCATAGAGTCCACAGGAGTAAGCTGGTTCTTACCACCAAATGGCTGGAGCACTGTACCAGCACCAACGGAGCTGTCGAACTGCTCGCCGAGACCTTTCTGACCACAGGAGTTGAGGTCGGAAAGTGCGGTTGTGAACTTTGCTTCGATGCTGTTTGCTGCTGCTACAGATGCGATTGGTTTGCCGAGTGGAGTATCCTTTGTAGGAGCCTTCACTTCGATGTCAGCGCTGAGTGTTACGCCGTTTGTGTCGAGGAATGCACGGGAAAAGTCTACGATCTTCTTGCCCCGCCAGCTGATCACAAGGCGTCCGGAGTTAGTAACGTCTGCTACCTTTACGCACTCGAGGTTTTCCTTGTCACATTCTGCGAGGAAGTAGTCGATGGTGGATGGATCTACACAGATTGCCATACGCTCCTGAGACTCAGAAATGGCGAGCTCAGTGCCGTCGAGGCCGTCATACTTCTTGAGAACTTTGTCGAGGTTGATGTCGAGGGATGGAGCAATTTCACCGATCGCTACAGAAACACCACCAGCACCGAAGTCGTTACAAACCTTGATCTTCCTAGCGAGCTCAGGGTTGCGGAAGAGGCGCTGAATCTTGCGCTCAGTAGGTGCGTTACCTTTCTGCACTTCTGCAGAGTTTTCGAGAGCTGTATTTGTGTGCTCTTTAGAAGAACCAGTAGCACCTCCCACACCGTCGCGGCCAGTGCGTCCGCCGATGAGGAGAATCACGTCGCCGTTAGCTGGGCTGCCACGGAACACGTTTTTTTTAGGAGCTGCTGCAACTACTGCACCGATCTCCATGCGCTTTGCCACGTAGTTCGGGTGGTAAACTTCAGAAACTTGACCAGTCGCAAGCCCGATTTGGTTACCGTAAGATGAGTATCCGTCTGCTGCGCCTTTACAGATTTTGCTCTGTGGGAGCTTGCCTGGCATTGTGTCTGCGAATGGTGTGCGTGGGTCCGCAGCTCCAGTCACGCGCATTGCCTGGTAAACATAGGAACGACCAGAAAGTGGGTCACGGATACAACCGCCAAGACAAGTAGCCGCACCACCGAATGGCTCGATTTCTGTTGGGTGGTTGTGTGTCTCGTTTTTGAACATGAGAAGCCACTCTTGGTCTTCTCCGTCCACATCAACGTCGATCACGATGGATGCTGCGTTGATTTCTTCAGAAACTTCTACGTTGTCAAGCTCGCCAGTCTTGCGGAGCTCTTTCATGCTCATGAGGGCGATATCCATGAGGCTCTCTGGGCGAGTGTCGATTTTCTGACCGTAAACGTCTTGGCGAATCTCTTGGTATTTCACATAAGCATTCTTGATGATCTCAGTGCCGTTTTCGAAGGAAACTTCGTTGAGCTTTGTCGCGAAAGTCGTGTGGCGGCAATGGTCAGACCAGTAAGTGTCGAGCATCTTGATCTCTGTGATGCTTGGGTTGCGGCCTTCTTCGTCGCGGAAATAACGCGCTGTGAAGATGAGGTCTTGCGCGCTCATTGCGAGTCCGAGCTCGTTGCGTTTTGCTGTGAGCTCTTCGTCAGAGGATGTAATGAACCATTCAAGGATCTCAACGTCTGCTGGAGTCATGATTTCCTGAGCAAGTGACTCAGGCTTGTCCATGGATGCCTCGCGGGAGTCCACTGCATTGATCACGTAGTTTTTCACAGCTGTGAGCTGTTCAGCTGAGATGTCGCCCTGAAGAACGATCACGCATGCAGATGCCACGAGTGGTGCGTCTTGTTGGTTGAGGATCTGGATACACTGCGCTGCGGAGTCCGCACGCTGGTCGAACTGACCTGGAAGGTATTCTACGGCGAAAGCTGTTTCGTTTGCTACAACTACAAGGTTTGCAGATGAAGTCTCAACCTGTGGCTCAGAAAGAATGAGCTGGCTCGCCTTGGCAAAATCAGCATCGCTGAGGCCATCGATGTCGTAGCGCTGAATCACGCGAACGCCTTCGAGATTGGAAAGGCTCAAGTTTTCTCTGAGATCGTGGAGTAACTCCTTTGCTGGTAAGTTGAACTCAGTTTGTTTTTCGACAAATACGCGATGCATTGTGTTGATAGATATTAGGTTCGTGGAATGGAAAAATTATTTTCTTGGGAGTAGGGGGCGCTTTGGGTAAGTGGGTTTTAGCACTATTTGAGTCTGGTGAGCACCTGTATCTTAGATGCCTAGAAATAGAAGAGAAAAAGCTCTGTTAGAACGTGTTTGCTTCGACCCTTCTTAGCTAGTATTGCTTTGATTATGCGTTGTTTTTTGAGCTTTTTCGGCTGACTTCTATTTTGTCAGATGAGGGTGAGTGCTGAGACCAAGAATTTGTCTGTTTATATGCAGAATAAACAAGCCCTCGAGAAAACCATCAAAATGTACTTTGCTTTTGAAGCTCGCCATGGAGTCGCTCTGGGTGATTTCAGGAGCTGGGTATATCCAGTTTCGCTCGTGCTCGCGCCGCGAACATCTGATGGGAAGTATTGGAACCGATAACTTACAGATGAAGTCATATAGCAAAAAAGATATACAGCTGGTACTTGATGCTCTTGAAAAGCGCTGAAAAGTCTTGGCCAATAGTTCGCTAGACTAGGCCTGAACTTTAGCAAAGAGAATTGAGCCTGAAGCTACAATGAGGTGGAACATACCAAAGGCGATTGCCATGAAAAAGTTAGCTAGGTGGATCGGGTGGATTGTACCCTGAGTTCTGAGGCCAACCCAAAAGCATGCGAGTCCGAGTGCCAACATAAGTACGCCAAGAAAGCGAGCAGACTTGGTGGCGTAGAGTCGAATAGAAAGGAGGGCGACTCCATAGCTAGAAATCCATAGCGCAGCTGTGAGTGGAAGGAGTCTGATATCGTGGTAGCAAAGAGCTGTACCACTGAGGAAACCTAACAATAAAGCAGGAGCGAAGCTGCGGAATACGTGGCGTAGTTGAGGGGTGTTGAGTGCGTGACCGTTTCTGTTGGCTTGGCGTTTTGCGAAAAAGAGGCTGACGGCTAGGGCGCAAATTGCAGCGCCAATCCATGTCCAAATCCAGTCGCCCGCATTGATAGGATAGCTTTGGAGGGTCGCTTCACGCCCGACCTGAAACGTGAGGCTAGTGCCTAACACGAGTGAGGCGATGCCTGTCATCAGTATGGTCGGGATGATGATCGCGCGATTTTGTGCGCCGCGCTGCATAAGTGAGTTGATGATCTCGATGTGCTCAGGAATCGGCTTGTCGGGTGATAACATGATAGCTGATAGGTAAAGAAAAAGCGATTAAATCGCTTTGGAAGATTAAAAGTTGTTCTCAGCTTAGTCGCGTCCAGCGAGGGACATGAGGATCTGAAGAATATACCAGAAGAGAAGTGCGACAGAAGCAAAGAGTCCTAGGGAAGCTGCAACGTATTGCTCAGTACCGTAGTGATGAATGATGTTGCTGGTGTCACGAAGGATCGCTACACTGGCGAAGATCGCCATTGCTCCACAGAAAATGATACCGAGCTGGAAGCCGAAGATCATTGAAGCAAAGATCAGACCAAGGGCTACAAAGCCACCGATCATCAAGAAGCTATTGAGGAAGGAAAAATCTTTTTTGGTTAGGAAAGCGATTGCTGTGATTCCGCCAAATAATGCTAACGTGATGATACCTGCTTGCATGATGATGCCTTCGAAGTAGATGGTGGCCATCGACATGATCGGAACGAAAATGATCGCTTGAGCGACGACGTATAAGCCTAAGCCTGCATATTGCATGCCTTTAGATGCACCGCTCATTGCCCATTTCTGAGCAATCCAAGAGACGCCCATGAAGGCAATAAGCACAAGCCACCAGTTATTCATCATAGCTAGACCGAGGTTCTTCATTACTGGAAGTTTGAGGAAAAGGTACTCAATGATTGCGAATGCCGTGATTGCCCCAGCGAGGTGGCCATAAGTCTTACGAATAAATGCTGCACGCGCGTCGACTGGCTGAGCAGCAACGGTGTATGGAGATGTGTATGAATTGGATGCTAACATAGATTGATATGTGTTTGCTGTATGTTAGCGCGACTTGATCAGAGTGCAAGTATTCTCAGGTGACGATGGTTAATTGAGGCTTCAGCGACGACGTATAAAAGCAAACTTAAGGCTCCACTTACCTACATTCAGCGGATGAGCACTAAACGGTGCCTTAGATTTTTAATCTGAGCGAGCAATGCAGAATCACAACGCTTAATGAAGATAGACTTCACAGCCCTGTTTTGCCCGATTGACGATTTTTATCAAAGCTTTGAGCCCCGTTATCACCAACGCCTGCTTGCTGATGGCTTCAAGCTTCACCTTGTCATCAATGAGTTCGGAGAAATGCTCGCCTTCCAGATATCGCCGGGCAATGTGGACGACCGTGTTCCGGTTCCAGGGATGTCGAGTGAGCTGTTTGGCAAGCTTTACGGAGATAAGGGATATATCTCGGCCAAGATCGCCCGCCAGCTTCTCGGTCAAGGCATTGAGTTCACCATACGCGACAACTTTTTCCATAAGTCTGGTTTGTCCCTACAATCTCTGGTGAGGTGACGAAAGTGTGGTGCGAACAAGGATTACATTTCAATGATTCCCTAGTGCGTGTGGATTTTACCGTCGATTCGGCGAAATTCTAAAAAATATTGAGCTAGGCATGTTAGCTATGTTGAAGTCACAGCCATGAGTTCAGAACGGCTATCGATCCCCCAATACGCAATGGCACTAGCGCACGTGGCGAGTCTGCGCAGTGAGGATCCATTTCGCAAGGTCGGAGCGGCAGCTCTTGATTTTGATAATCGAGTGATCGGCACAGCCTATAATGGTCTGGCTCCAGGCTACGATGCTCCAGAAGGCTTCTGGGATGACCGAGATGGAAGGCAGAAGTTCATGCTCCATGCCGAGGTCAACCTTTGTAGCTTATTTAAAAGAGGAGAGGCGAAGGTGATTGCCAGCACGACTATGCCTTGTATTGCCTGCATGCAGACTCTTTGCGCCTATGGGGTGAAGGAGATCTACTATCGCGATGTCTATGAGACCTCTGATGCACCAGAGATCGCCAGAATCTATGGGATAAAGCTAGAACAGGTGGTCGAGTATCCACTGCACCCAGTAGTGATAGATTAGAAAATGTCTATTCTTGCATTCCCCTGTGTATAAGCGAAGTATACGGTCGAAGCGATGGATGCGATTCAGATAGATGGTGTGAAGAAGTGCTACGGCAAGGATGTTGTGGTGTTAGAAGAGGTAAACCTGCACATCGGTGGTGGGGAGTTATTTTTTTTGTTAGGAGTAAGTGGTTGTGGAAAAACTACTTTGCTCAGAACCATTGCTGGGTTGGAAGAGCCTGATGATGGTAAAATTATTTTTGGGGAACGCGATGTGACTGAAGTTCCTACACACAAGCGTGAAGCGGCTATGGTATTCCAGTCCTACGCACTTTGGCCGCATATGTCGGTCGGAGATAATGTCGCATTCGGCCTAGAAGAACGTGGGATTCAGGGGGATGCACTTGTCGATCGTACGCTCGAAGCCCTCAAGGGTGTTCAGTTAGAAGGCTACGAGGACCGCAGAGTCGATCAACTCTCGGGTGGGCAACAACAACGTGTTGCTCTTGCTCGTGCTCTCGTTGTGCGGCCAAAGTGTTTGTTGCTAGATGAGCCGCTTTCCAATCTTGATGCCCAACTTTGCTTGGAAATGCGCACGGAGATTCGTCGGATCGTAAAGGAGTTTGGGCTCACCGCGATTTACGTGACTCATGATCAGGAAGAGGCATTATCTGTAGCGGATAAGATCGCTGTGATGCGCGATGGACACATTGCTCAAGTTGGAACACCTGAAGAAGTGTATCGCACATCTCGTAGTAAGCATGTGGCGCAATTCATGGGAGAGACGAACTTCCTGTCGGGAAAGGTTGATTGGATTGTGAGTGATGACCACCGTGGGTATAATGTTCGCGTGATTTCTGCCGCAGGTGAGATCTTCCAAGGTTACGTGAGTGAGCCCAGATGGAAACCTGAAGTAGAGGATTCAGTTGTTATTTCCATTCGCCCAGAGGCTTTACGTTTTGATGATTCTGGAGATGTGATCAATCAAGTGTATGGTAAAGTGTTAGAGCGCGTCTACCAAGGGGCAACCATTCAGTATCTTGTACAGAGTGATGATGGAGTGTACATGCAGGTTTCAGAACTGAATCCACGACACATGCGCGAGATTGATGAGCGTGTCGCCTTGATCGCGAGGCAGCAAGATGTCGTGATGCTTAAGCCCTAAGGCAGGATGAAGAAGTATTGGAACAAACGAATCGGAGCAATTGTCGCCCTTATCGTGGTGGCGGTATCTCCTCTGTTGCTACAGCGACCAGAGGCTATGAGCCGTTCTGAGGCAGATGACACACTTGTGGTGATCACGCCGCATAATGAGACGATTTGTAGTGAGTTTGCAGTTGCTTTCAATCGCTATTGGGAGAAGAAAACGGGCAAAAAAGTTTATCTTGACTGGAGGACGCCCGGAGGGACTTCGGAAATTCGTATGGTGTTAGATAGTAAGTTTGCCAATGCCGATGAGAATGGGGGCGTAGGGATTGATGTGTTTTTCGGTGGCGGAGAATATGTTTTTGAGGAACTGGCGAGAGAGGGAAGGTTCGTACCCCTTGATGTATTCCAATCTCAGCCTAACTGGTTTGATGGAGAAAATGCGATTCCTCAGAATTACACTGGCGAGCAATATTACAATAAGGAGAAGCTCTGGGTGGGGGTATGTCTCGCCCAGTTTGGGATTTGTTATAATGTCGATACTTTACAGCGTCTCCGAATAGAGCCGCCAACGACCTGGGACGATTTAGGAGATCCTAAATATTTTAGACAAATCGCTATAGCTGACCCTTCTAAGAGTGACTCGGTGGCTCGAGCTTTTGAAATGTTGGTTCAGCAAAAAATCCATGAAGCGCTTGCTTCTACTCGACGTGAGCCTGGTGAGGATGAGCCAATGCGACGCCAGAGAGCCATTCGTTACGGGTGGGCAGATGGTCTCAATCTTATTCAGCGTATCGCAGCGAATGCGCGCTATTTTACAGATGCTGCAACAAAGATCCCACATGATGTTTCACAGGGAGATGCTGCCGCTGGGATGTGTATCGATTTTTATGGCCGAGCGTATAATGAAGGGCTCAAGAAGGAGAATGGAGCATCGCGGCTACAGTGGGTGGCCCCAGAAGGGGGAAGCTCTCTGAGTGTTGATTCTGTTGCTGTTTTCAAAGGAGCTCCCAATTCGAAACTGGCTCAGGGGTTCGTAGAGTTCTTATTAAGTGAAAAAGGACAGGTGCTCTGGAATAAGCAAGTGGGAGCGAAGGATGGTCCTGTTAGGCGTGCTCTGCGTCGACTCCCAGTGAGGCCAGGTGTGTATACGAAGCAAAACCTGATAGATTTTACCGACCCCGAGGTGCTTCCGTATACTAACAAGCCAAGTTTTATCTATCAGTCTGAGATAACTGGTCCCGTGTTTGGGTCTTTGCGTTACATCATCAAAAACTTATGCATTGACTCTCATCGTGAATTACAGGCTGCCTGGCTGGCTTTGATAGAGAACTCAATGCCGGAGCGCTCTTTAGCGCATTTTCATGATGTTTCCTACGTGTCTTACGTTAAAGCGAGTGGAGGTATGTCAAACCTTCTCGCTTCAGGCAATAAAGTTGAAATTGCCGAAGTCGCAAAGCGAATAACGGGGGTGTTTCGTAGGAATTATAAGGAGACTGCAATTCTAGCAAGAGAGGAGGGTAAGTAGCGCAATGAAAAGTAGCAGAGCGATATTGATCACGATAGTTGTGACTTTGTTTTTTTTGGTGTTCTTTTTATTACCTATGGGCGATGTGTTGAAGCAGGCTTTTATCAATGAGCGAGATGAGTTCTCGCTGAGTTATCTTTGGGTTGTGTTTTCTAATCCAATTTACCTCGAAGGCTTGTGGAACGCTTTTGTGCTGGGTGTCACGAGTACGATCGTCACATTTTTTGTGGCTCTTCCGCTTGCTCTGATGGCCTACAGGTGGGATTTTCCTGGGAAAAAGTGGTTGACGCTTTTGATTCTAGCTCCACTTGTTTTGCCTCCTTTTGTTGGCGCTGTTGGAGTGCGGCATATTTTAGGTGTTCAAGGTGCATGCAATTCATTCCTGATCGATCTTGGTCTCATGTCGGCAGCCGTACCTGTGGATTGGTTAGGGGACGGAAAGTTCTGGGGTGTCGTGATGATGAATGCTCTTCATCTTTATCCGATCTTGTTTATGAATATTCTAGCTGCTTTAGGGAATCTAAACCCCGCGATGGAGCAATCAGCACAGAATTTGGGAGCATCGCCGTGGACTCGTTTCAAGCGCATCACCCTGCCGCTTTGTATGCCGGGGATTTTTGCTGGTGCTGCGATTGTATTTATTTGGTCGTTTACTGAATTAGGTGTGCCACTGGTGTTTGATTATACTCGTGTGGCGCCCGTGCAGATTTTCGATGGAATTAAAGATCTCAATGCGAATCCAATTCCCTATGCGTTGGTGGCTGTGATGTTGACGATTTCCGTGGGGGTCTATGTTCTTTCTAAAATTATTCTAGGGCGTAACAAACTGAGTCACGCCACTAAGCCCAAGGGAAATGTGCAAGAGCGTCAGCTCAAAGGAGTGGCAGGCTTGTTCGTTTCTTTCACCTTTATTGCTGTGTTTTTGCTCGCTACTATTCCGCATTGTGGAGTATTGTTTCTTTCGGCCTCCACAGACTGGTACAGTACGGTCTTTCCTGAATCTCTCACATTGCAGCATTACCAAGATGGATTGGGGCATCCCTTAGTGTTAGGGTCTATTAAAAACAGCCTACTCTACGCATCTGGAGCTACACTCTTGGATGTTGTGCTTGGGGGCTCGATTGCTTGGGTTGTCGTGAGAAGTAAAATATGGGGGCGCAATGTACTGGATGCACTGATGATGCTTCCACTTGCTGTGCCGGGCTTAGTTCTAGCTTTTGGCTATTTATCGATGAGCGAGAACGGGGGAATGTTTAGTTGGTTGATCGGATCTAATGGGAACCCAGCATTATTGTTGATTGTTGCTTATGCGGTACGGCGTTTGCCATTTGTAGTGCGCGCAGCAGTGTCAGGACTACAGCAAAGTAATGTCGAGTTAGAAGAAGCTGCTATGTCGATGGGGGCTTCTCCTAGTCGAGCATTTTGGCGAATTGGTTTGCCGTTGATTGGGACAAGCTTGATTGCAGGTGCGATATTAACTTTCGCTTTTGCAATGTTGGAGGTTTCGGATAGTTTGATTCTCGCTCAACAAGTAGAACATTATCCTGTCACGAAGGCAATCTATGCGCTTCTTAGCACTTTAGGAAATGGGCATGAGATTGCTTCAGCTCTTGGGGTGTGGGCGATGGTATTTCTGGGAGTAGCAATTGCGGGGGCGTTTGCTCTTGTCGGGCGTCGGGGTGGTAACCTTTTTAGATTTTAGTGACTAAGCATGGGGTTGGAGCCTACGGGAATTGTATGGTTCGCTATATTGAGGTCTTGATTTCCGTCTAATGTCATCTATGGTTCTTCCGCGTAATGAAATTTTTTATCCTTAGCGTAAGCGCTCTCGCAGTATTCGTAGGTCTTTCCTCTTGTGAAAAGCACGACTGGAAGGAGACTCAGAAGCTTTTTGATTCCAACGCTAAGAGTGGGCAAGATGATCATGGTCACGCTGAACACAGTGAGGAAAAGCATGACGACCGAGCAGGTCATGAGTCTCACTAAACTTTCCACAGGAGGTCTTTTTGATGAATAAGCGTCCTCCTGCATGGCTGCTACCAAACTTGTTGAGCCTCGATGCTCCATTGGTAGCAGTAGCTTGGATGTGGCTGCTTGCTCGCTCCATGCGAGTTCAGTATGTGGAGACCTCTTCGTATTTTCTTTTGGCCGGCGCAGTGTGGTGCGTCTATGTACTAGATCGTATACGAGATGTGCGACGTGGGGTGCACCCGATAGAGGGTGAAATGCCGTGGCGACACAGATTTCACTGGCAGAGTAGGAAGTGGTTATTTGGCCTTGTGTTGGCTGTGATAGCCTACAGTGGTTACGTTGCTTTGTTTGAAATGCAGCGGATTTTGCTGACAGTTGGGGTTACGGGCGCTGTACTCGTCTTATTCTTCCTTATTGTTTCGTTCTTTGATCGGAAGGATGTGGCGTATAAAAAAAACCTAGTCGCAGGGTTGACCTTTGCATTCGGGGTGTCCGCTCCAGTGATTGTCGCGTCTGAGCCCTTACCATTGGTGCTTTCAGATATATTTGAGCATTTTATTGGAGTGACAGGTTTGGGTTATGTGACAGCCTTCTTTTCTGCACTAGGTGCCTTTATTGCGATGGTGATCGCTACGCTGCAAATGGTGCTGATGTCTGTGCATGTATTGCTCTTTGGGTTGTTGTGCGTGATGAATATCAATGCAATTGACTTATGGGAGCGCTCACGAAGATCTAGTGATCCAGAGATCAAGCAAGAAAGTGAGACCTCGCTATCTATGGGCTTGTTTATGTTAGTGGTGGGTTCCGTGATTGCCGTGGCATTTTTTGTCAATGATTATAGTGCTCCGCTTTGTTATGCAGTGATGGCCTCAGCTGGATTGCTGCATGTGATCAATCGCTCCCGCTCCTGCTTTTCTGTCGATGCACTACGTGTGATGGCTGATTTGGCCTTGGTGGTGCCGGTTCCTCTCGTGGTATGGTTCATGTAGATTATTCTAGCGTAGCGAGCTTATAACCTGAGTTTTGTTTAATGGATCTTAACTATTCGTGAAAAGCGGCAGATTCGATGTAATTGTTGGTCATTACACTAACAAAAAATCCGAATTCGCCCATGAAGATAGACTTCACTCAAGGCACCGCAGCCCAACAAACTTCGTTATCAACCTCCTTGCAGGTCTCGCTGCCTAAGTCTCTTTTTTAGTTAGTACAAAAAAACTCAGCAGGAGGTTCCTGCTGAGTTTGAAGAAATACGACCCGCTTGCGAGAGCTTACTTACGGCGGCGCAAGATGAGAGCGAGACCACCAAGACCGAGCAGGGCTGTGGTAGACGGTTCAGGAACTGCTCTGACAAATGCTGCACTGTGGGCAGCTATTTCGGTGGCGCTCAGCTGTGAGTTATATGCTGCGAAACCAAGGATGTTACCTGGAAGTCTGCTGTAGAAGGTACTGCTGCCAGCGAAAGCTGCCCCCAAACCTGTCGTGCCAGAAATATTGATGGCAGCTCCAGTGAAGGTGTGAGCAAGGGCACCATTTACATAGAGATAAGTGTTCGTGCCATCTGTGGTGAATACAAGATGGGTGTCCGTGTCTGCAGTAAGGGCAACTCCAGAGTCGCTATTAAATCCTCCGTCGCTACTATCAGAGATACCGTAGTTGTTAGTATCGGTGGCGTGCTCCCATGAAAGGATTTGCTCGTTGCTGTTGTAGTCACCGAGAAGGGTTGAACCACCAAATTGTAATGTGTTGCTACCAGCGTTGACGATAAACTCGAAGCTCATTGCAGTACCTGCTGTAGTTCCTACGTTGATGGTTTCAGGTGAGCTTACGGTAGTAAACTTTGTAGCAGTAGCTGTAGTGCCTGTACCGACAGCAGTTTTCCAGTGACTAAGAGCTGCATGTGCAGAGCTTGCACCGATAACGAGTGAGACGAGTGTAAATAATAGTTTTTTCATTATTCCTAAGTTTTTAAATATGCTTAGGAACCTAAATATGCTTAGGAACCTAAATATGCTTAGGAACCTAAAGTTGAGTCTTAATATAGTCAGATTGCAAAAGACGTCAACAATAAATTTGCATTTTTTTAGCAAGGGGGAAAAGTGACATGTCGGCTCTTTTCCCTCATGTTCCCAATCTTTGGAGTAGACCCCTTATCTTTCAAAGAACCTAGGATGACATGACGGTTGCGAACACCTTGCTCTTTCTTAAATTCTGTAAGCAGATTTAACGAGAATAAAGTTCAACAACGAGCTGAACGTTTACACCGTGATCTGTATCCTCTGACTCAGGAAGGCGAGCAATGGTACCAACCATTTTCTCACGATCGATTATGAGCCAATCTTTGAGAGGTACTGACTGTGTAAGGTCGAGAGCGCGAAGACCGAGTTGCTGAAAAGCAAGAATGAGTCCTTCTATAATAGGAGATTACAGCAAAGTTTCTGGAGATATTTTATTGGAATAAGAAGTTGGTAGTTTAGTGGGTTGTGAGTGGTCTGGAAATAAAATATTAAAAAAGGGTTAGAAAGGACTTGCAGTGTATTGTGGAATATGTAGATTGCGCCCCGCCTTATCCGCTACGGGGGGTGCAGGAGGCGTTATCTTAGTTGATTGGGACTGTGGTTCTGCGATTGAGTTATGCTTTCCTGGGACGAGATCTTTTACACGACATGGCTTGATCAAGATGCAGCGTTTTACGTTGGAAGGCTTGAATCAAGAGGAAGAGGAAAGACTGAATTGTGCGCTGCGGTAGTGGAAACACTGATGCGGCAAATGGATTTAGATCGGAACGGGTTTAGATTCGCACTTGTTAATTTAGTATATTTACAGACGCAAATATACGCCAACCGTTTAGAAAAGAGTATCGCGAGATACTGCATCGTGAGATGTAAAATGTACGGAGAGTTTGATTCTGGCTCAGAATGAACGCTGGCGGCGTGGATAAGACATGCAAGTCGAACGAAGAGAGTTTTAGTTTACTAGAGCTTTTTTAGTGGCGGACGGGTTAGTAACGCGTGAGCAACTTGCCTTAAAGAGTGGGATAGTCCTGGGAAACTGGGTTTAATACCGCATGTGCTCTTTGGAGTAAAGCTGGCTTTGGCTGGTGCTTTGAGATAGGCTCGCGTCCTATCAGTTAGTTGGTGGGGTAAAGGCTCACCAAGGCGACGACGGGTAGTTGGTCTGAGAGGACGATCAGCAACACTGGAACTGAGACACGGTCCAGACACCTACGGGTGGCAGCAGTCGAGAATCATTCACAATGGGGGCAACCCTGATGGTGCAACGCCGCGTGGAGGATGAAGGCCCTAGGGTCGTAAACTCCTGTCATGTGAGAGTAATTTCTATTAGTTAATAGCTCATAGGATTGATAGTATCACAAGAGGAAGGGACGGCAAACTTCGTGCCAGCAGCCGCGGTAATACGAAGGTCCCGAGCGTTATTCGGAATCACTGGGCGTAAAGGGAGCGTAGGCTGCGCGGTAAGTCAGATGTGCAATCTCAGAGCTCAACTCTGAAACTGCATCCGATACTGCTGTGCTAGAGTAATGGAGGGGTAACTGGAATTCTCAGTGTAGCAGTGAAATGCGTAGATATTGAGAGGAAGACCAATGGCGAAGGCAGGTTACTGGACATTTACTGACGCTGAGGCTCGAAGGCTAGGGTAGCGAAAGGGATTAGATACCCCTGTAGTCCTGGCAGTAAACGCTGTGCGCTTGGTGTGGGCAGGTTCGACCCTGTCTGTGCCGGAGCTAACGCGTTAAGCGCACCGCCTGGGGAGTACGGTCGCAAGACTAAAACTCAAAGAAATTGACGGGGACCCGCACAAGCGGTGGAGTATGTGGCTTAATTCGATGCAACGCGAAGAACCTTACCTAGGCTTGACATGTATTGCTCATCTGTCAGAAAGGCAGTGACCCTTCGGGGACCTTACACAGGTGCTGCATGGCCGTCGTCAGCTCGTGTCGTGAGATGTTCGGTTAAGTCCGGCAACGAGCGCAACCCCTGTGGCTAGTTACTAACATTGAGTTGAGGACTCTAGTCAGACTGCCCAGATCAACTGGGAGGAAGGTGGGGATGACGTCAGGTCAGTATGGCCCTTACGCCTAGGGCTGCACACGTACTACAATGCTCAGTACAATGAGAACCGAGACCGCGAGGTGGAGGAAATCTACAAAACTGGGCTCAGTTCGGATTGGAGGCTGCAACTCGCCTCCATGAAGTTGGAATCGCTAGTAATGGCACATCAGCTACGGTGCCGTGAATACGTTCCCGGGTCTTGTACACACCGCCCGTCACATCATGGAAGCCGACAGCACCCGAAGTATTTGCGCCAACATTGGCAGGGTCCTAAGGTGTAGTTGGTAACTGGGATGAAGTCGTAACAAGGTAGCCGTAGGGGAACCTGCGGCTGGATCACCTCCTTTCTATGGAGTAAATGGCTTATGCCATAGGTCGAAGGCTAAGTAATAGGCTAAACTTATTGCAGGTCTGCTGTTAAGAAATGATCAGCACGTTACAATGAGAGCATCTGCCAGCGATGGTGAACCGCAGCATACAATTCAGTTTTTCTCTTCAAAAAGAAGGAGCACAAAATATTTAAGAGTGAAGTTTTATTCTAACCTCGGGGGTATAGCTCAGTTGGTAGAGCGTCTGCTTTGCAAGCAGAATGTCATCGGTTCGAATCCGGTTACCTCCACCATTCCTATTTAAATGAGGGCCTGTAGCTCAGTTGGTTAGAGCACACGCTTGATAAGCGTGGGGTCGCAGGTTCAAGTCCTGCCTGGCCCACCATTTGCAGAAAAAGTTTTTTTCTAAACTTCACTTTTAAAGTGCGTCTTTCTTCTTTTCATGAACTGTGGAAAGGATTGCTGAGTGCAGCGTTCTTTGACATCTGTATAGAGAAACTAATTAATAGTTTTTCCTAACTGCAAATTGCAATTGAATCACTAAACAAGCTTTTTGCGAGTTGGGATACTCTAAAAATAGCAACTTCCAGTAATAGTCTAAGGGCTATTACTGAGTGAATATGGCAAATTTAGACAGAGCCTCTGAAGTGGGTAAGCAACACTTCGTGCAAGAGACTGTCGACTTGATTTAAAGATAAGGAATCAAGCTAGAAAGGGCACATAGTGGATGCCTTGGTGCTAACAGGCGATGAAGGACGTGATAAGCTGCGATAAGTCTCGGTTAGGTGCAAGTAACCATTGATCCGGGAATTTCCGAATGGGGTAACCTAATGTTATTAATATGACATTGTTCCTTCTTGAATAAAATAAGGAAGGATACGCGATACCCGCTGAATTGAAACATCTTAGTAAGCGGAGGAAAAGAAATCAAAATGAGATTCCGTAAGTAGTGGCGAGCGAACGCGGATCAGCCTAACCATTAGTTGACCAGTGAGGATAGATGAATGTTTTGGAACGAACAGACATAGAGGGTGAGATCCCCGTAATTGAAATCCGAACTGGCTAGGTGAAAGTAGCACACCACACGTGAAACGGTGTGTGAAGATGGGGGGACCACCCTCCAAGGCTAAATACTCGTTAGCGACCGATAGTGAACCAGTACCGTGAGGGAAAGGTGAAAAGAACCCCTGTGAGGGGAGTGAAATAGAACCTGAAACCATGTGCCTACAAGGTGTAGGAGCTCTTCGGAGTGACTGCGTGCCTTTTGCTTAATGAGTCTGCGAGTTAGTATGTGTGGCAAGCTTAAATCCTTCTGGGATGGAGGCGTAGGGAAACCAAGTCCTAATAGGGCGTTAATGAGTTGCATGTGCTAGACCCGAAACGGAGGTGACCTACCCATGGCCAGGTTGAAGCTTAGGTAATACTAAGTGGAGGACCGAACCGGTGAATGTTGAAAAATTCTCGGATGAGCTGTGGGTCGGAGTGAAAGGCTAATCAAACCCCGTGATAGCTGGTTCTCCTCGAAATGCATTTAGGTGCAGCGTTGCGTGTTGATGAGTGGGGGTAGAGCACTGAAAGGGCTAGGGGGCATACCCGCCTACCAACCCCTATCAAACTCCGAATACCATTCAATAGAGCGCAGCAGTGAGACAGTGGGGGATAAGCTTCATTGTCGAAAGGGAAACAGCCCAGATCAGCAGCTAAGGTGCCTAAACTATACTCAGTGGAAAGGAGGTGGGATTTCATAGACAGTGAGGATGTTGGCTTAGAAGCAGCCACCATTTAAAAAGTGCGTAATAGCTTACTCATCGAGAGATCCTGCGCCGAAAATGATTGGCGATAAGTATAGTACCGAAGCTCTGGATGTCCATACTCTGCGGAGTGTGGGCGTGGTAGAGGAGCATTGTAAGTACATTGAAGGGGGATGGCGACTGAACCTGGAGCGCTTACAAGAGAGCATGCAGACATGAGTAACGATAAGAGCGGTGAAATCCCGCTCCGCCGTAAACCCGAGGTTTCCTGGGCAATGTTAGTCATCCCAGGGTTAGTCGGGACCTAAGCCGAGGCCGAAGGGCGTAGGCGATGGAAAGCAGGTTAATATTCCTGCACATGCAAAGGGAAGGGGACGCATTCTAGAAAGTGACTAGGTTATTGAATTCCGAGATGAGACTACGGTCGATTCGCATCACTGGACCGAGTGCCAAGAAAAGCCAACCCGATCAAACGCATCCCGTACCGCAAACCGACACAGGTGGGTGGGTAGAGTATACCAAGGCGCAAGAGTGAAACCTAGTCAAGGAACTCGGCAAAATGGCTCCGTAACTTCGGGATAAGGAGTGCCCCCTTCTGGGGGGCCGCAGTGAAATGGCCCAACCGACTGTTTAGCAAAAACACAGCATTGTGCTAAGACGAAAGTCGACGTATACGATGTGACACGTGACCAATGCCAAAAGATTACGATGAGATGTTAGCCCTTGAGGCGAAGCTTCGAGTCCAAGTCCTGGTGAATGTCGGCCGTAACTATAACGGTCCTAAGGTAGCGAAATTCCTTGTCGGGTAAGTTCCGACCTGCACGAATCGTGCAACGAGTTGGGCGCTGTCTCGACTAGGTGCTCAGTGAAATTGTAACGCCGGTGAAGATGCCGGCTACCCGCAGAAGGACGGAAAGACCCTATGGACCTTAACTGTAAGCTGTTAGTGTTCATTCGATCTTAATGCTCAGCATAAGTGGGAGACTTTGAAAGTGGCCTTTAGGGGTCACTGGAGTCATCAGTGAGATACCACCCTTTAATTTTGGATGATCTAACCTCGCGCCTTGAATCAGGCCGGGGGACCCTGGCAGCCGGTCAGTTTTACTGGGGCGGTATCCTCCTAAAGAGTAACGGAGGAGCGCGAAGGTTGGCTCAGCACGGTTGGTAACCGTGTGTCGAGTGCAAAGGCATAAGCCAGCCTAACTGTGAGACCTACAAGTCGAGCAGATACGAAAGTAGGCCTTAGTGATCCGGCGGTAGAATGTGGAATTGCCGTCGCTCAACGGATAAAAGGTACCCTAGGGATAACAGGCTGATCGCGCCCAAGAGTTCATATCGACGGCGCGGTTTGGCACCTCGATGTCGGCTCGTCGCATCCTGGGGCTGGAGAAGGTCCCAAGGGTCTGGCTGTTCGCCAGTTAAAGCGGCACGCGAGCTGGGTTCAGAACGTCGCGAGACAGTTCGGTCCTCTATCCTCTGTGGGCGTAGGAAAATTGCGGGGTTCAAACTCTAGTACGAGAGGACCGAGTTTGACGCATCTCTGGTGTTCCTGTTGTTCTGTCAAGAGCATCGCAGGGTAGCTAAATGCGGTCTAGATAAGCGCTGAAAGCATCTAAGCGCCAAGCTCCTCCCAAGATTAATTTTCCCTGAAGGATCGTGGAAGACCACCACGTTGATAGGTTGGGGGTGTAAGTGCAGTAATGTATTCAGCTCACCAATACTAATCATCCGTCCGGCTTGATTCCTTAAGCTTTAAATTTGCTTAAACAAGCGAGTAGCAACAAAACGCAAAAAGCGGATTCAATCAAGTAGTTAAAAACCAATAAGAAAGACTCTATACAGTTGTCAAAGAATGCTACAAAAGCTCTTTACAATCACTCAAGCACACACTTACAAACCAAAGCATACGCTTAAGTCACTAGATGGCCGGAGCATCATCCGTCCCATAAAAGGGAATCCCAATGACATCGCCTCCAGCCGTCTGGTGACCATAGCAAAGTGGAACCACCCGGTCCCCTTCCGAACCCGGAAGTGAAACACTTTAGCGCCGATGGTAGTCGGGCAATAGGCCCTGTGAGAGTAGGTCGTCGCCAACTTATATGCCCGCTTCTAAATTACCATAGAAGCGGGCTTCTTATGCAAAACAATAACAAAATCACACTCAGCGGGGATTACCTTACAACCTGAGTTTTGCTTAAGAGAATGAGATTTGATGAGGAGGTAGTGGGGTGATTGATGTTTTTTGGTTGGAAGCAGTAGGCAGCGAGACCTGCAAGGAGGTTGATAACGAAGTTTGGATCGGGGCGATGCCTTGAATGTTCGATCTGGCTGATGTTTTTGAGCTGATAGTTGACAGTTTCTATGAGGCTTCTCTTCCGCAGCATCAACTTATCGCTCATGCTCATGAGCTTGTTCTTCATGTTGTCGTGTATGGAGGTGATGAACTCAATGCCTTGACCGAGAAGCTGGCGGGCGAGCATTTCTCCGAACTCATTGATGACAAGGTGAAGCTTGAAGCCGTAGAACCAGCCTTAGGGAGTTCTGGCGTCTTGTCAATCTGCTCCTGCAAGTGCTTACGTTCTTTGAAACCAAGCTCAGAAAAGCTTTTCGGGGTAAGTGGGACGATTTCGTTGGAGGTGGTGTTTATTTGGGATATGGCTGCTAAGATTTTTGTTTGATCTGGTCTATCGCTGCACGAAACACTTGCATGGAGATAGCTAGCGTTTGTTCAGAAGGCTGAAAGCCAGAGAGTTTTTGTTTAAAAGGGTGAATGTAATTTCTGAAATCGCGAAGAGAATGACTGTACTTTTTTACATCCAGATCGATCCAGCCAGTTTCAAATGCCACATCAATCAGGTTCGCCAAGTTCCACTCACGGAATTCCTTTGGCTTTCTATTCTTTTCATTACGAGGAGTTGATTCAGCTTGATTAAACACACTTGGGTTGCTCGATGCTACGCCCAGCAAGACAGCTTCCAATAAGCTCCCAGTCATGATGACAGCAGAAAGGTAAGCTTCTACAGACATGCAACGACCAACTTCCTTCCATCTGCTTTCAAGTATGTTAACGAAAGACGGTTCAAGAGACAAAGCAGAGAAATCTACTTTCGGGAATTCCTTACCTAAAAAAACTTGTTCACTGTTTGGAGCGGGTGTTTCGACAGCGCCGCCTAGTCGTTTAATCATTTTCCCAATAGCCTCTTCTTTCGATTGATCTCTATTAGGAATGTGAGCTTTCGCGTATTCGAGAAGCCCAGAAATAGTTTTCAAAATCTGAGCGTTACTACCTTTTGACAAAAAGCACCTCAGCCTCTTTGCCTTGGAATTACCAAATTCGGCATATGTGTCGGCATAAATATCAACATTACACCAGTGCAACATAGCCTGCCGAAAGGTGTCATTTGTAAAATCCAAAACATACCCGCCTTCCATCTGAAGGTAGTCTTCAAGAGTTCGCTGCTCTATGGGATTCAAGTTTGACATTTAGGGCTTGGGAATTGGGAGAGTTAGGCTTTTAAGAGGTTACGCGAATTTCGCCTTTCATCAGTTTGGGCAGGAGGGTGTCGCGGAGTTGGGTGAGGGTTTCTGTCTGTTGAGTGTTGGAATTTTATCTTTACATCTAGGGTAGCTGCTAACTGTTCAAATAAGCTAACAAGATCGTCATTTGGAATAAGAAGCTCTGGTCGCATGAAAATCCTTTTTGGAGATGCTTAGCAAAAACAGTTCCTTCTTGATTATATTGATCAAAGAAATGGGTAAGCGATTTAACCTTGTAGAGTCCGTATGAAGAAAATTGGTGGGACATGGCGCATAACCCACGCCCAACACAACAGGATTGCATCGCCAAATTAATGTCGCCGACAGGTGCCCGCACACTAAGAAGGATGTTCCCCTCATTAGCCATTCGACTAGGTTCAGTTGTAAACAATCTCGGAGTCGGGAAACGCCATCCGAATTCAGCTCGACCTTGGAATTACTGAATAGAGTCCCAGAATCATCCTCATTGTAGCTAGAGCTTGAAGGAGATTGCCCCATTGTTAAACAGAAGCCGTCGTCTTCAAAATTTCCAACTTTCCACCCCTCAGGGATTTCACCAAGTTCAGAGGCGATCATTTTGCCGCTGGAGTTTTTGTAGGGGTTGCCGTTTTTGTCTGGGAAGTTGAAGTCGATGAACCAGCGTTTGAAGAGGGTTTGGGCAAGGGCTTCCAAGGTCTCGTTTTGCTCGCGCAAGAGCTCGATCTTGTCGTCGAGGCTGCCAAGCACGGCGGCAATGGCCACCTGCTCGGTGAGGGGTGGAAGTCCTCTAGGGTGAAGTTCTCAATCAGTTATCTTGAGATAATTCAGAAGATTTGCATGCCGTAATACAGCTGTGCTATCCTGATTAAGCTCTTGCAGTCATGACGATACTTGCATTAGCAGGTGACTAGTAGGCTGTATTTCAGGAAAGGCGTGGTATTCAGTTGTGCCAGTTTTTCCGCAGAAGTCCAGTGATGATTCGCTGAGCTAAGGCGATTTGGAGCTTTTGGTAATGAAGGCCACTAGTCGCTCTTGAATGGTGCCTTACAGTCGAATAAACAATAACGTCGCCGTTCTTTGGTAGTCGCCTCGACGCGATCCACGCTTCGTACTTCCACGCTGAAATCATCTGATAAACTCCTCTGTTTGCAATACCCGTCCTTCTTGTAACTGGAACCTTTGTCCGTTACTAGAGCAGTACATCCTCAGGGTTCGTTCTTTTTAGGAGTCGTTCGTTCGATACAATAAAGTCGGAGATCTCTACCCGTTTTTATGCTCACCCCTCAGGAATCCACTCGCCATCTTCGCTGAGAGAAAAGCCTTTTCTATAAACATCTATGCCACGTCGTTGGATATGGGTGAGTAATTCAGGTTCTTTGATGGTATGGTGCAGGACGAGATCAAAAGTATAGGGCAGCAGGCTGTCTTCGAAGGCAATTTTCAGGGTGTTGACATCGAGACGTGACAGGTGCTCCCCGAAAAGAGCCAAATCGACATCTGAGGTTGTCTTATGCGTATTTATAGCACGTGAGCCGAAAATTTGGGCGCGCTGTAGATTCTCACAGTCTCCGAGGATACTCTGAACTTTTTTCAATTCCTTCGAGTTGAGGCCGCCGATGTTCGAATACTTAGGCATTGTTCAATTTAGCTCTGTTTCCAGAGATTCCAGTTTGAGATTGAGATCGGCGCGGCGGTTGAGCTGTCGCTCCTTGGAGCCCCACAATTTAGGGAAGCATGATAGTTTGCCCTATTCAGTCTACTTCTATCAAGGAAAAATGCTTGTTCTACTGGGCGATTAACCAGTGGTACGGAGGCCACTGGAGATCGCGTTAATAGAAAGGAGGATACGTGGTAATAGCTTTTCAGCTTTTTCCTCTTTTCCTGCTTCCTTGAGTGCGCGCCAGTGAGTGATGAGTTTGACTTGTTGTTTGTGAAGGACCTGGAGTGGTTCTTCACGGATGTTGAGTGTCTTGTTCATACGTGGGCGACGCTGTTCGAATTCGCCATTGAATACTTCAGTGAGAAGCTCGCGGGTGAGTTCGAATTCGTTGAGGATAATGCCCATGAATTTCTCGCGGAGCGCTTCGTCGGTAACGAGGCTTGCGTAGGTTTCCATGAGTTCGCGGTTTGCTGATGCGAGGTTGGTCTCAACGTTAGTGAGCACGTAGGTGAGGAAGACAGAATTCGGAAGGTTTGCCTTGAGATTTGCGAAGTCCTCTGGGCTTTCATCTTTGAGCTTCTTGAGAGCAGAACCAGTACCGAACCAACCTGGAAGGTAGAAGCGTGCCTGTGTCCATGAGAATACCCATGGGATGGCGCGGAGGTCATCGAGTGAGAAGCCTGTCTTGCCAGTACGGCGCGATGGGCGTGAACCGATACATGAATTTTCAAGTACATCGATGATGGTTGCTTCACGATAAAATGGGATGAAACCATCTGTGTTGAGAAGCTCTTTGTATGCGTCTTCCGAACCAACTGCTAGACGTGCGACATATTGGATACATGGGTCTTCTGTGTTCTTACCGTACTGGTGCTGTGCTGCTGTGGAGGCTGTTGAAGCTACGAGAAGCTCGGCATTGTAGGTTGCGTTAGAGAGGTTTGCGTACTTTTGTGCGATTGTCTCACCTTGCTCCGTCATGCGGAAGTGACCAGACATCGAGCCGTGTGGAAGCGCTGCCATGAACCACTGAGTTGGGCCTGCACCACGGGAAATAGTGCCACCACGTCCGTGAAAGTAACCAAGCTTGATGCCGCGCTTAGCTGCAATGTCGACCATTGCCTTTTCTGCACGATGGAGTGCCCAGGCAGCTGTGAGGATACCGCAATCTTTGTTAGAGTCTGAGTAGCCTAGCATCACTTGCTGGAATGGCTGAGCACCTTGGAAACGGAGCTGGAAGCTACGCTTTGTGACAGGGTGGTCGAGGAAGCCAGAAAGAAGGCCCTCGGAAGCGTCGAGATCTTCCTTTGTCTCATAGAGTGGGACGACTTCGATTGGTGAGGCTAGCCCGTCTTCAGTGTTGATGAGAAGACCAGCTTCACGCATGAGTACGTAGATGACAAGTAGGTCGGATACGGAACGTGTCATCGAGACGATGAACGCGCCAATGCCATGGTTGCCGTAGTCGTGAAGTTGCTTTGCGATGACGCGGTAGCAATTGAGCACGGAATCAGCTTCTGGTCCTGCACTGCAACGGTTGTGAATGAATGGGCGAGTTGTCTCAAGTTCTTTGGTGAGGAATTCACAGCGCTTCTCTTCTGACCACGTTGCAAAGTTCTCACCATCTTCGATCTTCGCACGCACGAGGAGCTGGCTGAGAGCTGTGTCGTGATACTCGGAGTTCTGGCGGATATCGATGGTGGCGAGGTGGAAGCCGAATGTCTTCACCTTGTGACGGAGTGGTGTCACGTATTGTTCGATAAGGTGGGCGCAACCAGTGGTCTTGAGCGTGGACTCGAGGAGAGCAAGGTCTTCGTCTAGTAGCTCAGGGGTGGTGTAACCACCAGTGCCATTTGCTGTTTCAAAGAGCTTACCGCGCATGAGATAGACGAGCTGACGCCATGGTTCGTCGCGGTTTTGTTCGATCACCTTGCCGGCCCAAACTGGATCCTTGAAGTCGAGGCGAAGAAGGTTGATGTGCTTCTGAAGCTCTGCTGGAACTGGTTGGAACTGGCTAGAAATAGTGAGGTGGAATGCGAGCTCTTTGAGTTCCTTACGGAGAAGGACGAATGAGTGATTGCGGAGGTCTCCGAGTGTGCGCTCGGTGACTTCTGGAGTGACGAGTGGGTGACCATCGCGGTCACCACCGATCCAAGTGCCGAAGGTGAGATGTGGATGAGAGCCTGATGATTGGAGTTTCTCGACGGAGAACCCTGCATCGCGCCATGCTTCGAGGAAGTGATCATTGAGGCGGCTGAGGACTGCTGGGTACATCTCGCGCAAGTAGTAAAGCGCGTTGCGAAGCTCCATGTTGAGATCTGGGCGAGTGACGTGGATCTCACCAGTGCACCAGAGGGATTCAAGAGCTGCTGTGATCTTTGTCTTGAGGCGGCTCTTTTCGCGGTTTGTGAATTTTGGGTACTCGCTAGTAACGAGGTTCTGATAGATCTCACGGTGACGCTCACGCACAGTAGCACGCTTCGCTTCTGTTGGGTGTGCTGTGAGAACTGGCTCGACGTGGACGTCTTTGAGTACGTCAAGGATTTGGTCTTCAGTCATGCCGAGTTCTTTCATTTCAGCGAGTGAACGCGCCCAGAGACCACGGATAGATTCTGCACCTAGTTTTTTCTCACGCTCGCGGCGGATCGCTGCGGAGACGCGCTCTTCAACCATGTTGAGAAGCTGGAAACCGATGGAGTAAAGTTGTTGGATACCTTCTGGTGGGTCTGACTTAGGAGTCTCGCCACGCCATGGGAGGAAAGGAATGAGATCGTCTTCGCCTAAACTAGTTAGGGCGTCTGCAAGGTTATCGACTAGAAGTGAAAGAGTGTTGTCGATGAGTTCAAAGCCTTCGTTACGTAAATTTTCGCGTATCTGGTTCTCGTCAGTCACGCCGCAGAGTATGGACTAGAGACAATCTGGGGCAAGAATGTTTCGATACATCTCGCGAAATTGAAACAAGATTGATGGAATCGGGAATTTTTTAGTCAATGAGTCTGAAATAAGAAGCTGTATAAGCATAGATGGGAAAATCTGGAATTAGGAATCCTTAGTTGGCATTTCCTCATGTCTACTAGCAACTTGTGCCTCAACAATTACGCCTTCGGCGAGAGAGTCGGCTAACAAGTATTTAGCGATTCTGAGCTAAAAAATCCGCTATGAATTGTTTTAAAGCGGCTTTGAATTGAATGGCATGTTGATCTTAGTTCGCCACGATGTTGATGAGGCGGTCTGGGACGACGATGACCTTACGGATCGTACCGTCACCGATGAAGGATTGGACTTTCTCGTCGGCGAGGGCGATGACTTCGACTTCGTCTTTGGATGCGTCTTTGCTAACCATGAGCTTGGCGCGGACCTTACCGTTGACTTGGACAACGAGTTGGATCTCGGACTCCACGAGGTATTCCTCAACAAATTGCGGCCATGGCTGCTCAGAGAGGAGTTCTGTGTTACCTAATTCTTTGTTGATTTCCTCGGTGATGTGCGGAGCAAATGGGTTAAGCACCTTGAGGAAGTCGACGAGGAGGCTCATAGGAAGCTTTTCAGCCTTGGTGAAAGCATTAGTGCAGATCATCATTTGTGAGATCGCTGTGTTGAAGGACATGGACTCGATGTCTTCGTCGACCTTCTTGATGGTTTCGTGGACGATTTTGAGGAGTGCTTTGTCAGTTGCTTCTTCTTTGACGATCTTTTCAGAAAGTTCCCACTCGCCAGCTTGGTTCTGGATGAATACTGCACGCCAGACTTTTGCGAGGAAACGAGAGACGCCTTCGACGCCTTTCATCTGCCATGGCTTCACCTGAGTGAGCGGCCCCATGAACATTTCGTAAAGACGGAGCGAGTCAGCTCCGTAGAGCTCAACGACTTCGTCTGGGTTCACCACGTTACCGAGGGACTTGGACATCTTTTGACCGTCTTCACCGAGGATGAGGCCTTGGTTGACGAGCTTCTGGAATGGCTCCTTGGTGGAAAGGTGACCGAGGTCGTAGAGGACCTTATGCCAGAAGCGTGCGTAGAGAAGGTGAAGTACTGCGTGCTCCGTGCCACCGACGTAGAGGTCGACAGTAGCGCCTTCGCCATTCCAGTAGGCTTCTGCTTCTTTGGAGATGAAGCGCTCTGAGTTGTTAGGGTCGCAATAACGGAGGTAGTACCAGCATGAGCCAGCCCACTGAGGCATGGTGTTTGTTTCACGCTCCGCAGTTTCGGAATACTTGATCCAGTCAGTCGCCTTCACGAGCGGGCCGCGTGGGTCGCCCGTTGGTTTGAAGTCGTCCATGTCTGGCTGAAGCACAGGAAGCTCGTCTTCAGATACGACTGAGTGTTGGCCATCTTCCCAGAGTATTGGGAATGGTTCGCCCCAGTAACGCTGACGAGAGAAGAGCCAGTCGCGGAGCTTGTAGTTGGTTTTGAAGGTGCCTTTCTCGTTGTCGCGGAGCCACTTGATGATCGCCTTCTTTGCGTCCTTGGTCTTCATACCATTGAGGAAGCTAGAGTTGACGGACTTCCCGTTGCCAGTGAAACCACGCCAATCGACTTTCTCGTCGTTAGGCGCAACGACTTGGATGATTGGAAGCTCGTACTTGGTAGCGAACTCGAAGTCGCGTTCGTCGTGCGCAGGTACCGCCATGATTGCACCAGTACCATAGCCCATCATCACGTAGTCAGCGATCCAGACTGGGATTTTTTCGCCATTGACTGGGTTGGTCGCGTATGCGCCAGTGAAGATGCCAGACTTGTCCTTGTTGAGGTCGCCGCGCTCGAGGTCGGATTTGTTTGCGCAAGCTGTGATGTAGGCATCGACAGCTTCTTTCTGGTCAGCAGAAGTGATTTTAGAAACGAGTTCATGCTCAGGAGCGAGCACCATGTAGGTAGCGCCGAAAAGTGTGTCTGGGCGAGTCGTGAAGACAGTCACTCCGTGACAGTATTCAGTATTCAGTTGGCAGTTTTCAGATGAGTTTGCGGCTTCGCTGTTCGCTCCATGAATAGTGAACTGAACTTCCGCACCAGTTGATTTGCCGATCCAGTTTGACTGAAGAGCTTTGATTGAATCTGGCCAATCGAGTGGCTCGAGTTCGTCGATTAGACGCTGAGAATACTTCGTGATACGGAGCATCCATTGTTTGAGGTTACGGCGCTCGACAGTGTGGCCTTTTGCCTTCCACTCGTCGACTTCTTCGTTCGCAAGTACCGTGCCGAGGTCAGGTGACCAGTTTACTGGAGCTTCGGAGATGAAAGCGAGACGCTCAGCGTCGATTTCTTCGCGTGTGAGGCCTTTTGCCTTGAGCTTAGAGATTGGCTTTGCCTTTTTGTCCTCTTCACAGAAGTAGGAATTGTAAAGTTGGATGAAGAGCCATTGTGTCCACTTTACATAGCCTGGGTCGGTGGTGTTGATTTCGCGGTCCCAATCGTAGCCGAAGCCAAGAGACTTGAGCTGCTTGCGGAAGTTGTCCACGTTCTGTTCTGTGGTGATGCGTGGGTGCTGGCCAGTCGTGATCGCGTATTGCTCCGCTGGGAGACCGAATGCGTCCCAACCCATTGGGTGAAGGACGTTGAAGCCATTCATGCGCTTGTAGCGTCCGATGATGTCAGTGGCTGTGTAACCCTCTGGGTGACCTACGTGGAGACCTGCGCCAGATGGGTATGGGAACATATCGAGAACAAAGTACTTTGGCTTGGACGGGTCGAAGTCTGCATCACCTGGGTTTGGCGTGCGGAATGTTTTATTGTCGTCCCAGTGTTGTTGCCACTTGGATTCAAATTGGTCGAACGGAAATGGTTTCATGGTGTTTCGGCTGCACCGAAGTTATTGGTCAATGGGCCAGTGTTATGAAACGACTTTGGTGCGTGGTTTGACGTTGGTTGAGAGTGTGGAGGCCGAGCTGGAGCTCGGCATTTCTATCGAATTGATGCAGAGGTGTGTAGCGAATGTGGGGCGATGGTAAAGAAAAACTCCCATAAGAATCATGAGATGCGTGATTACATTCGGAATCGCTAAAAGTTAGGTATCTTCTTGTATTTTCTATATTCCATCGTTTTTTTAGACAGCTTGGAAGCATTGTGACGATACCAATGAAGCTCTCACGAGCGAATGCAGCGATCGCCGCGCAAGTCTCCGCACTGTGAAGTTTAAGCAAGGGATCAACAAGATCCTTATACGACTAGTTAACGGTCTTGGACCATGCCGTTTCTCGCTTTTGCTGATGGAAGGTCAGTAAAAAATAAATCCCACATTATTGAGTAGTGTGGGGTGAAAGTGGATACTCCTTTCGAAGTGGTTGAAACGAGCTGTTAGAGAGTCGCTTTCCAGCGAGCGACTTCGCTTTTCACATTCTCGATACTTGGAGCGCCAGGGTTGGTGCGGGCCTTAAGTGCTGTCTCGAGTGAGAAAACTGCGGAGGCATCTGCACCGTAATGCTCGGAGATCTTTGTGAGGTCGATCTGATCGAGAGGAGTCTTGGACTCGATTGCTACAGCGACGGCTTGACCAACGAGTTCGTGAGCGGAGCGGAATGGTATACCATTTTTTACGAGGTAGTCAGCAAGGTCGGTGGCAAGAAGCATCGAGTCGGAGGCTGCTGCTTTGCATTCCTCAACATTAACTGTCATTTCAGCGATCATTTCCGCATTCACCGCGAGAGCGATCTTGAGAGTATCGATGGAGTCGAAGAGTGGTTCTTTGTCTTCCTGTAGGTCGCGGTTGTAGGTGAGGGGGAGTCCCTTGGCTGCGGTGAGGAGAGAAACGAGGTTGCCGTAGAGGCGGCCTGACTTACCACGAGTGATCTCACAGACATCAGGGTTCTTCTTCTGAGGCATGAGGGAGGAACCTGTGGTGTGAGCGTCAGAAAGTGTGGCGAAGCTGAATTCGCTAGAGCACCAGAGAATGAGGTCTTCGGAAATACGGGAAAGGTGGGTGCCGACGAGTGCGAAGTCGAAGAGCAACTCCAGGATGTAGTCGCGATCAGAGATGGCATCCATGGAATTGGTTGTGACTCTATCAAAACCTAACTCGTCAGCGATCTGTTGGCGGTCGAGGTTGATTGTAGAGCCAGCGAGTGCGCCGGATCCGAGTGGTGAAACATTAACACGCTTGCGAGCATTGGTGAGACGGTCGATGTCGCGGGCGAACATTTCGACGTAGGCGAGAAGGTGGTGGCCGACTGTGACTGGCTGACCGCGCTGGAGGTGGGTGTAGCCAGGGATGATTGCGTCTGCGTATTGCTCCGCTTTCTTGAGAAGAGCAGCTTGCAGTTCCTTGATCTGCGCTGTGAGAGTGTCGATTTCTTCACGGCAGTAGAGGCGTGTGTCGGTGGCGATTTGGTCATTGCGTGAACGTGCCGTGTGGAGTTTGCCGCCAGCAGCACCGATACGCTTGGTAAGCTCTGACTCGATGTTCATGTGGATATCTTCGAGCTCGATTGAGAACTCGAATTTACCAGCATCGATGTCTTTTTTGATTTCGCGGAGGCCTGCTTCGATTTGACCGAATTCATCCTGAGTGAGGATGCCTGCCTTAACCTGTGCACGTGCGTGTGCGATGGAGCCTGCGATATCGTGTTTATAAAGTCGCCAATCGTAGGAGATGGATTCTCCGTATTGTTGAACGAGGTTTGCTGTTGCTTTTGAGAAACGTCCTTTCCACATGTGATTTGTCTTAGGGACAAAAATTGGCAGTGGGAAGTGATAAGTGTAGAGAAGTGGTATGTTTTACATTTTGGATGTTACGGAATGCACGATGAACTACCAGTTTTCTGGGAGCTGAGTCTTATTCATGAGGATGCGCTTTGAGCAGCTCTTCTGCAGTGTAGAGACCGATTTTCTCTTTGATTTTGGCTCGTACTTTTTTGACATCGATTGCATTGATGGCGGTGGCGTTGTTACCAAAGCTTTTACGCACGTAGGTGAGGACTGAGGCTAGCTCTTCGTCATTGAGCAAACCTTCGAAGGGGGTCATGGCTCCGTTATATTCTTTGCCGTCCACGGTGATTTTACCCATCACGCCTTTGAGGGTGAGTTTGATGAGACGCTCAGGATCTTCATTGACCCATTTCGTTCCAGCGAGGGGAGGGAAGCTTCCAGCAGGTAGCCCTTTGCCATCGTTTTGGTGGCAAGTGACACAATGTGCTTCGCGGTGGTAGATCTCACGACCTTTTTTGAGGTAGGCAATTTGCTTTTGGTTCATGCCTGACTTTTTCCAATGTTCGACCTCTGGGTCTTTCTTCTTGGCGGTCACTTGTCCTGTGAGGTCATTATTCGCGTGTTGGAAGGATTGTTTCATCCATTGATCGATTGGTTTGGTCTTGGCAATTTCTAGAATGCTCTGGCCTTGTGTCTTCGGGAGCCAGTTGGCGGTGTTGATGGCTTCGAGTCTGACGCGACCGTGGTCATCAGCTGCCGCTTGTTCGAGTAGCATTTGATTGTTACTTAGTGTGTCGAGGTTGTAGCGCACGATTCTAGTCACGGCGGCGCGGACACGGTGGTCTTTGGCGTTGAGGAGGGAGGTCACGAGCTCTTGGTCGACCTTGTTCATGCCCCACAGTACCCAGAGGGCTTCGAGCAGGTGGCGCTCGTAATCTTTATCATTTTTATCGAGCTTACATGCCCATGTTTTGGTGGCGGCTACTACTTTGTCGGCGTCTCTGCCACGTAGTTCGCGTCGAGTCCTGTAGCGTGTGCGGTACTCGGGGAGTTTGAGGTTTTCTAACAATGTGTTGATGGAAGCATCGGCAATTTGAGCTGGCTTGACTAATGGTCTGGATGGATAGGTGATGCGGTAGACGCGGCCGTGGACGCGGTCACGGTGTGGGTCACGGGCATTGTGTTGCATGTGGCCGATGAGGACATTCGACCAATCAAGGAAATAGAGGGAGCCATCAGGGGCGAACTCGAGGTCGACTGGGCGGAAGTTTTTATTGGATGAACGCAGTAGGTCTTGGCGGTAGGAAGATGTGTAGCCGGTGCCGTCTTCTTTGAGTGCATGCTGTTTGATTCCAAGGTAGCCGATGTTGTTGTTGATGAGGACGTCGCCTTGTACTTCCTCAGGGAAGTGGCGGCTGGAGATGAACTCGAGTCCAGAGGTCGGTCGAACCTTGTTGCTTGTTAGGAGGTCTGGAGCTATGAGATTGCGGCCGTATTTCGGTTTGATCGTGGATTGTCCCATCCAGCTAAAGGTTGGTCCAGAGGTGTGAATGAAGAAGTTTTGACCAAAGTCATCAAAAGCAATTCCCCACGGGTTGGGGATGTTCAGCTGGGTGGTGCGCTCGAGCTTTTTCTTATTAGGATCATATCGCATGAAGCCACCATTGGTTCCCCTAACTGGACCATAGGCGGTATCGACATTGGAGTGAAGAAAGATGCCTTCACCCATGTAAATGGCGCCAGATGGATCCGCACAAAATGCAGAGATGGCATGGTGGGTATCGTGGTCATCAAAGCCAGAGAGAAGGTATTCTTTCTCGTCGTACTTGTCGTCTCCGTTGGTGTCTTTTAGCAAGACGAGTGAGTCGTTCTGTGAGACGTAGACGCCTTCGGCTGCAAGTTCGAAGCCGATGGGGAGGTGAAGGTCGTTGGCGAAGATAGTTTCTTTATCAGCTTTGCCATCACCGTCTGTGTCTTCGAGAATAATCAGGATGTCGCTAGGCTTGGGATCGCCGACGCGCCAGTGTGGGTAGGAAGGTATGCAAGCCACCCACAGGCGTCCTTTATTGTCGAAAGACATCTGCACTGGGTTGGCTAGATTTTTGAACTCTTCTTCAGAGGCAAAGAGTTCGACCTTGTAGCCATCAGCCATTGTGATGTCCTTGAGTGTGGCCTCACCTGATTTGTAGTGAGGGGCACCATTTGTGCCACTGGGATTGAAGTTGGTTGGGACGGGTGGAAGTGGATGTGTTTGTTTGTCCGCAGCACGGAGGTCAAATTGTTTCCCAGTGGCTGCCGCCCAGATTGCGCGGTCGCGCACCTCGGTCATCTCGGCTGCTTTCTTGAGTTCGTCTGGATAATTTTGTGGGCCGTACGGAGCAAAGCGGCGGCCATAGACGTGTACGCCATTTGGGATTTTATAATAGTTGTGCCAGAGCCAATTCTTTTCCTGGACTGCTGCGTGAATGGCTTGGCGGGACGTGTTTGCAAGCCCTGGTGATTTACCAAAAATAGAGTCTGCTAGAAATGGTGCGAGGAGTGCGTGACCCTTGGTGTTGAGCAATGCGCCATCAATTGTGATGGGTGTCTGATTTGTTTCTATCCACTTTTTTGAGATGTTGAAGGCATCCACAAAAAGCACATTGTTAGATGCTGCTATTTCACGCATTGCCTCGGTGTAGAGAGTGAGATTTTGATTTTCTACCACTCCATTTGGGGTATCTTGAGTGGCTGAGATGTCCTCGAAAGCGGTGGGCGAAACGAGGGCAATTTGCGGTGGTGTGGAGCCATTATAGCGTTGCGCCTTTGTGTGTTTGAGGAAGGCGTCGAGTTCGCTTTTGAAGCGCTCAAGTTCTTTAGAGCCATCAAAGGAGGAGGTGAAGCCAAAGCAGGCGATGACCACATCAGTTTGAAGTTTTGTTAGCCATTGGTCAGGGTTTTTGAAATCTCCGTGAGGTCCACTATTGGCTTGGAGATCTTTGCGGACGAGTGCTTTGGCTCCAGGAAAGGCAAATTGGTCATTATGGCTACGACCTGGGTGGGGGCGGAATCCAGGGGTGTTTCCTTCGTCTCCCATATTGCGAATCGTGAGCTGTGACTCTGGATAGCGCAGATGAAGCTCTGTTTCAAAGTTGCCAAACTTCATCATCCTCGAGGCCAAACCATTGCCAATGATGGTGATGTGTGTACCCTTTTTGAGAGCCAGCGGTTTGCTTGCTTGTTCGAAGCTTGGCACTTCTTGAGTGCTCTGAGTAAGAGCCACAGGCGCGGTAAGAAAGCTTAGCCCGAGGGCTAGGGTGGGCAAGGAATGTGAGAAAGAAAAATGCATGGTTGTGAAAGTTATTTGACGATGAAGTTAGATGGCATAAGCCCTTTCTTGTAGGTGCGGAATGAATATTTCGAAGGAGACCACTTACCAGGAAGACTGACATCAGCCTTGGCTGGGACTTTCATTTCAAGTCCCCAGTAGACGCCATTGACGACGAGTCTGCGTAGGTTTTCATTGCTGAGGTCAGTGGCAGCTCCCATTGTAGTAGTGAGGATGCGATTTGGCTTTTCACCAGCGTTGTTGAATTTGCGTGTCCAAGCGATCGGCATCATTGGATCGTTCTTTTTACCCTCGATGGCTGGGGAGGCGGGATCGAGTGACTTGGTAACAGCGCCGCGAAGTAAGATGGTAGATGGGTCTAGTGGACTGGCTCCATAGACATCCGTGGTGCCGAAAATAGTGCCAACGCCATTCAAAATTGGGTGCTTGCTGTTGGTTGTTTCAACGACTGAACGGGTTCCTTCTACCTTGTGCTTACCATGGTGGTTGACCCAGGTCTCCCCAAGGACTTGGCGGCCAAAGCCTTTTTCCCAACCAGTGTCGGCTTTGGCATTGTAGCTGTACTTGGCCCAAATCGAATCGGCTGGGAAGTTGAAAGCGTGAGTGGAGGTGCGCAGGGCGACGATGGGTACGCCTCGGTTGAGGGCATTGTCAAAGCGGCGCATCGAGCTGTCATCCCAGTGACGAAAGCGCAGGCTCATGACGATGGCATCAGCCGTATCGAGCGATTCTGAATGGCTGAGGTTGGAGCCAGCGTCAGGATTCACGGTGCCGTCCGCATCGAGAGAGAAGAGGACGGTGGCTTTGAATCCCTGTGTTGCTAAAATCTGCCCTAGGAGAGGCATGGCTTCTTCTGAACGATATTCTTCATCGCCAGCGAGCAGAACCACATGCTTGCCGCAGCTTTTCCCCTGTGCTTCAAATACGAGATGGTCGGATGGCTGTGATCGAGCAGTTGCTATAGTGCAGAGAGCTAAAGAAAGACTAGAGAATAGTAGTGATTTCATAAGGGAAGACAGTTTAATAAAACTTACCCTAGTTAAGCATTTAGGTCGAGAATTTTTTCAAAATGCACTTGATTTTGGCGTTTTCATGCCAGTGAATGCTGTTTTTTATGAAAAAGTGGGCGAACCCAAGTTTGTTAGAAGGCGCTAAACAATGAGGAGGTTTATTCGTCAGACTCAAAAATGATTTCCACAATGGCGTTGCGCTGAGGGGTGTTACGGAAGCCTTTGATTTTTATGAAGGCGTTGAGTTTGTTTTGGATTTCAGGTAGCATGCAATGTGTGGGGCTTGAGGCTTTTTTACAGAATTAAAAAGTATATAACAATATTGAGGGTTGGATTTTTGACCCGTTAGGTTAGTCAATGCTGTGATGAAACTTTTCACTTTTCTCGCTATAGTACCTCTTTGTTTTAGCGTGGCCTGTGTTTCCACAAAGAGTGATGTCGGTGTTAGTGTCTATCACCTAAAGGACACAAAGCTGATTAAACGAAATAATCGAATGATGCGAGCCGAGCAACAAAAGTACCTGCGAGGGGTGATTTCGCTAGAGGAACAGCAGCAGAGGATAGGGCAATATTATACGGTTGACTGGGATGTGAGAGCGCATGCTGTGAAGCAGCCTATTCAGATCGTTTTTCTATACCAACAGGTTGGAAGTGGGTCTAAGATCCACAAAGCACAACAGGAATTTCCTGCATCTCAGTTGAAGGGAAGTCACGCCTTTTCTGTGGCGGGGGAGAATTATCAAACCAATGGCCGCGTACTGACTTGGCGAGTAGAGGTGCGTTCTGGTGGTGCATTGCTTGTTTCAGAGCAATCCTACTTGTGGGAATAGCACTAGCCTAACGGATATTTTTTCGTCGCTATGAGTTGACTGGCCGTCATTCGCAGTTATCATCAAATACAAGACTGACAGATAGTTCAGCGATTCCGACAGTGAGCACTTCAAATACCATTCTTACAGGCAAAATAGACGGTCTTGGCTGGGTCCGCTGTGAGGGCAAAGGCTCTTTCATGAATAGCCCAAAATTGAAAGCTTGGGGTGACGAGGAACTGAAAGCTGGAACGGTGCATATTGTTGTCGACCTAGAAACGTGCACGGGCATGGACTCCACTTTTATGGGGACTATGGCAGGTTTGGCAATGCGTCTGGCAAAGGTGGAAAATGGCTTGTTAGAAGTTGCTAGTGCAGGAAGTAAGAATAAGCAATCACTAGAAGATCTTGGATTGAGTGCGCTGATGCAGATCAATCCAGAACAACCGCTATGGGTTGATCAGGAAGCTAGTTTCCGCAATTCGTTAACAGAATACGGGTTAGCGAACTCCACAGATCGAACACAGCATGTATTCGATGCGCACAAGACGCTCTGTGACGCTGATGAAAGTAACAATGAGCAGTTCTCGACAGTGCTGGACTGTTTAGAGGCTGAGTTACTTTCCAGCGGCTCATCCAAGCAGAAGTAACTTCATTCTGTGAGCAGTCGATACTGCGGGTGGTCGAAAACCGCGTAGCTCGCTTCTTCTGGTGGCACCGTCTTGTATGCGTGCAGAATATCCTCTGGGAGCTACGGAGCTGACCAGATTTCTTTTGCTGCCTCTGCCAGCTCATTGCTGCGCTTGCTTATCGCTTCTTTGTTCCAAAGCTCGTAAGCTCCTAGCTCTTGGTTTAGTTTGAGAGAGCTTGACTTGAATCCACCTTTCATATCTCGCTTTTCGGAGAATGGCTTGTCGCTGAGTGTGGGGTTGTGGAACGTCAACGTCAAATTTCCGAGGGTATGCAAGTAATTCTTGTGGATGTCCTTCCAGTCCTTACCGAGGTCTAAACGCCACTGTTGGCTCAAATCCTTATTCTGAGGCATGATGTGCTCGATGGTGCAATCCTCCACCAAAATGCGGTCCTTACGCTTGTGATGCTCCAAGCGACGAAGCAAGTATTTGCACCGGAAATTGTAGAGATGACAAGTCTGGATTTTATCGCTAAATTCTTCGTTGCTGGGAAAACATTTAGGGTCTTGCCTAGATCATGAGCTTAAAGAGCTCTATGACTAAGTTAAGACAATGAAAAACAAGTATCTAAAAGTTGCGAAGATTTCTGAAGCTAAATTTAGAGTTCTGGTGGACTGCTTTTCAGAGGATATTGCAGCAACTCAAGCTGCTCGTCTGAGCCGTGTGAATCGAAATACGGCCCAGCGAATTTATACACTTCTTCGGCACAGAATTCTTTCTTTAGCATCTGAGGAAAATAAACCTTTTATTGGGGAGGTTGAAGTAGATGAAAGTTATTTCGGAGCAAGAAGAGTAAGAGGCAAACAAGGTCGTGGAGCTTCAGGGAAAACTCCAATTGTAGGACTACTCAAACGAAATGGAAAAGTTTTTGTGGAAGTCGTCAAAGACTGTAGTCGTAAGGAACTGCTACCAGTCATCAAAGGGCAAGTGATGGAGGATAGCACAGTTTATACTGATGGTTGGAAAGCCTATGACAGCCTAGTTAGAGAAGGCTATAAGCATCACAGAGTTCATCACCATAAGGATGAATTTGCTAGAGGTAAGAACCACGTAAACGGTATCGAAAGCTTCTGGAGCTATGTCAAATTTCGCATGACAAAACTCAGAGGAGTAAAGAAAGAAAAGTTTGTTACACACCTCCTCGAAAGTGCCTGGAGATTTAACCACAAAAAGAAGAATATTTACCTTCTATTACTCAAAAATTTAAGAGAGAATCCGCTATGATCTAGGCAAGACCCTATTTTAATACGCTTAGGAACCTAAAGCGTGAGTCTTAATATAGTCAGATCGCAAAAGACGACAACAATAAATTTGCATTTTTTAACCTGAGTTTTGCTTAAGAGAATAAGATTTGATGAGGAGGTAGTGGCGTGATTGACGTTTTTTTGGTTGGAAGCAGTAGGCAGCGAGACCTGCAAGGAGGTTGATAACGAAGTTTGTTGGGTTGCGGTGCCTTGAATGTTCGATCTGGCTGATGTTCTTGAGCTGATCGTTGATAATTTCTATGAGACTTCTCTTCCGCAGCATCAACTTGTCGCTCATGCTCATGAGCTTGTTCTTCATGTTGTCGCATATGGAGGTGATGAACTCGATTCCTTGACCAGCAGAGCTAGACGTGACCTCTCCCTTGAGGGAGAGCGTGTAGGCCATCAACGGAAGGAGTATTCCGGCTCTTCGCCTTTTTCGCTTTATGCCGTCAGCAAGCAGGCGTTGGTGATAACGGGGCTCAAAGCTTTGACAAAAATTGTCAATCGGGCAAAACAGGGCTGTGAAGTCTATCTTCATGGGCGGATTCGGTTTTTTGTTAGTATGATGTCCAACAATTACATCGAATCCGCCGCTTTTCACGAATATTTAAGATCCCTTGAACAAAACTCAACTTATTAGTAATGATGGTAGGCTGTTAGAAGCCGTGGTGGTTGATTTGCTTAAATCTAAAAATTGGAAATTTGTCACAGTAGAGAGTTGTACCGGTGGCGCTATTGCAAGCCGTGTGACCGATGTGGTTGGCGCTTCTGAGGTGTTTACCCATGGTTTCGTGACCTATGCAAATGAGGCGAAGCGTGATGTGATCGGGGTGAGTCAGAATTTGTTAGATGACTGCGGGGCTGTGAGCGAAGAAGTAGCCTGTGCAATGGTTCAAGGAGCGTTAGAGGTCAGCGGTGCAGACATAGCAGTCTCTGTTACTGGTATTGCAGGTCCAGGCGGGGGGTCTGAAGAAAAACCAGTAGGAACTGTCTGGGTAGGCGTAGCGACTCGATCTCACGGAGCGTACGCTAAAAAATTCTTCTATCCTAAAGACAGAGCCACCTTCAAGCTAATGGTCTCGCAGCGCGCGTTAGATCTAGTGCGGAAGGAACTGTTAGTTTTGTAAATTGACGAGAAGGTCAGATGCTTTTTAGTTAGGTAGTTAGTCGCGATGGTATGGTTCACCACGCTTGATAGTGGCGATGCGGTAAATTTGCTCTAACAGAACGACGAGAGCTAGCTCGTGCATCATCGTCATCGCTGAGAGAGAAAGCACGAGATCTGACTCATCTCGCAATTCCTGTGTGTGGCCGTCGCTGGTACCGATAAGAAAGGTGACCTTCTTTATTCCACACATTTCCCACTTGTTGTAGATATCTACAAATTCTCGGGTCGTCGGTGTGATTCCACATTCGTCTAGGGTCACACGCACAGAGCCTTTACTAGCCTCTAATAATCGCTTCGAAACATCTTCACTTGAGCCGTCTTTGATGTGAGTGAGTTTATATTTCCCGTATCGCTGGAGGCGCTTTAGGTACTCAGTTGTGCCGTCTTTGGCATATTTTAGAGCTGGTTTCCCCGCAGCAATAATCTCGTGATTCATACGAGTTAGCAAAAGGGATAAAAGGGAAACGATAAAGACCTACTTTAGAGGGATGTTCTAAAGTAAGTCTGTGAAGGGTAGAGAACGGCACGCTTCATCCTTCAACTGCCTTATTAAGGTCACGATTGAGCTCTATTGATTTTGGTAAGCAAGGGAGGATAGGCGATTTCTTCTTTGCTCTTCCTATTTTCCCCTCCGCCTACGGCAGCTATGCATTATAGCCGAGCCATGGTCCGAGCCAGCGTTCTGCTTTTTCTTGGCTCCAGCCTTTACGCTCTGCGTAGTCCTGTATCTGGTCTTCTTGTAGCTCAGAGATCGCGAAGTAATGCGACTCTGGGTGTGAAAAGAGAAGGCCGGAAACGGCTGCACCTGGGTGCATTGCGCAGGACTCGGTGAGCTCTACGCCAGTTTTTTTTGTCGCGCCGAGAAGCTTGAAGAGTGTTGGTTTCTCGGTGTGATCTGGCTGCGCTGGGTAACCAGGTGCTGGGCGGATGCCTCGGTAGATTTCCTTGATGAGTTCGTTATGGTTGAACTCATTTGGGCGTTCGTAACCCCAAGCCACACGTGCGCGGTGGTGGAGGAGCTCAGCGAAAGCTTCCGCGAGACGGTCAGCGATTGCTTTGATCATGATGCCCTTGTATGGGTCGTGCTCAGCGTCTTTCACCTGCTTAGCCCATTCGTCAGCGCCGTGGATACCAACCACGAAGCCGCCAATATAATCTTTGATTGCGGATTGTTGATTGTTGATTGGAGCTACGTAGTCACTAAGTGCGAAGTGTGGTTTGTCAGAGGATTTCTCAATCTGTTGTCGGAGCGTGTGGAAGGTGGCTGCTTTTTCGCTGCGTGAGTTGTCGGTCCAAACATCGATGTCGTCGCCGTTAGAGTTTGCTGGGAAGAAACCGTAGGTGCCGCGCGCAGTGAAGCATTTGTGTTTGATGATGTCTTCGAGGATTTCTTGTGCGTCAGCGAAAAGCTCTTGGGCTTGCTTGGCTCCGTCTTCGTTTTTGGTTTTGAGCGTCTTAGTCTCGCGATCCCAGACGCCACGAAGTTCCCATGTGTGAAAGAATGGTGTCCAGTCGATGTATTCGGAAAGCTCGCGGAGCGATTGGTTCTCCATTACGCGTGTGCCTGTGAATTCGGGCTGCGCTGGCTGGTAGTTTATCCAGTCGAATTGCGGCTTGTTAGAGCGTGCAGCTTCGAGCTCGATAGTTGGTTTGGACTTCTTGTTGAAGTTGTCGCGGAGCTTTTGGTGGTGCTCTTCGTTGTCAGCTACGAATTTTTCTTTTCTATCTTTAGAAAGGAGGGTGGTGGTGACAGGAACAGAGCGCGAGGCATCGAGAACGTGTACGATTGGACCAGAATAATTCGGAGTAATTTTCACTGCTGTGTGGGCTGCAGAAGTCGTTGCACCACCGATGAGAATTGGCAGTTTCATGCCGCGGTATTCCATTTCTTTCGCTACGTGGATCATCTCGTCAAGTGACGGAGTGATGAGTCCAGAAAGTCCGATGATGTCAGCGCGTTTTTCGATCGCTGTTTCGAGAATTTTGTCGCACGGCACCATCACACCCATGTCGATTACTTCGAAGCCATTACATGCGAGCACCACGCCGACGATGTTCTTGCCGATGTCGTGCACGTCACCTTTCACTGTCGCCATGATCACACGGCCAGCGGAAGCGGATTTCTCAGCTTCTGTGAGCGCGTCTTCGTTAGAAAGTGTTGGGTCGGCTGCTTGGAGTTTTTTGATCTTATCAGCGAGCTTTCCCCTTTTATCCTCTTCCATGAATGGTTCGAGGTAGGCTACGGATTTCTTCATCACACGAGCGGATTTTACCACCTGCGGGAGGAACATTTTACCTACGCCGAAGAGGTCGCCGACCACGGACATGCCGTCTATGAGCGGGCCTTCGATCACCTTGAGCGGCTGCTCGTATTTATCGAGAGCCTCCTGCGTGTCTTCGTTGATGAATGTGTCGATGCCCTTGAGCAGCGCGTATTCGAGACGCTTTTCGACAGTAGTTTCACGCCACATGAGGTCGGTCTGCTGTTGCGCCTTTTTCACGCTCTTGAAATGCTCCGCAAAATCGAGGAGTCGCTCGGTTGCGTCTGGGTCGGTGTTGAGCAGGACGTCTTCTACGTGCTTGAGCATCTTCGGCTCGATTTCGTCGTAAATTTCGAGCATGCCTGCGTTGACAATACCCATGTCCATGCCGTTCTTGCCAGCGTGGTAGAGGAATGCGGAGTGCATTGCTTCACGCACTGGGTTGTTGCCTCGGAAGGAGAAGGAAACGTTAGAAACACCACCAGAAATCTTTGCTCCCGGGAGGTTGTCTTTGATCCACTTGGTCGCTTTGAAAAAGTCGACTGCGTAATTGTTGTGTTCCTCGATACCAGTAGCAACCGTTAAGATGTTAGGATCAAAAATGATGTCCTGCGGGTTGAAGCCGACTTCGTCTACGAGCATGCGATAAGCACGCTCACAGATACGGATTTTTTCTTCGTAAGTCGCAGCCTGACCTCGTTCGTCAAATGCCATGACCACAGCTGCAGCACCAAATTTCATGATAGTTCGCGCGTGGGACTTGAAGACTTTTTCACCTTCTTTAAGGGAAATGGAGTTCACGATGCCTTTGCCTTGAAGACACTTGAGACCCGCCTCGATAATTTCCCATTTCGAGGAATCGATAGTGATTGGCACTTTCGTGATGTCAGGCTCAGACTGCACGAGGTTGAGGAAACGGGTCATCATTTCTACGCCGTCGATGAGGCCGTCGTCGAAGCAGATATCAATCACTGGCGCGCCGTTGTCCACTTGCTGGCGGGCGATGTTGAGCGCTTCTTCGAGCTTATTTTCTTGAATGAGCTTACGGAACTTTGGAGAACCCGCCACGTTGGTGCGCTCACCAATCATGAGGAAGTTTTTGTTTTTCGTGTGGTTGTAGACCTCGGTGCCAGAAAGGCGCAGAAGAGGCTCGATAGTTGGGAGCTCACGCGGCTTCACGCCTCTGACTGCACGTGTAATTTCTGCAATGTGCTCGGGTGTGTTACCGCAGCACCCACCAGCGAGGTTGATGAAGCCAGCCTCGGCGAAGTCGCGAAATCGCTCATACATGTCGATGGGAAGAAATGGGAAGCCAGTCTCAGAAAGCGCGTCAGGCATACCTGCGTTCGGGTAACAAGAAATGAAGGTCTCGGCGCAGTTGCTGAGCTCGCCAACGAACTCACGCATTTCGTCAGGGCCGAGGGAACAGTTGAGGCCAGCTGCAAGCGGCTTGACGTGCGCTACTGCGTTCCAAAGCGCCTCAATCTTGAGCGCAGAAATCATCGTTTCACCACCGCGACCAACCGCAGCGGAAATGATGATTGGTAGTTTGATGTTGTCTTCCTCGAATACGTCTTGGATGGCAACGAGGGCGCACTTGGAGTTGAGCGCATCGAAAATAGTTTCCACCATGAGGATGTCCACACCGCCTTCGATTAGGGCGCGGATTTGACGTTTGTAGTCGATGTAAACTTGGTCGAATGTCACCACGCGGAAGCTTGGGTCATCTGGATCAACTGCGGAGTTGTTGAGGCCGACAGTCATTGGGCCGATGGCACCCGCTGCGTAGCGCTTGATGCCAGTTTTCTCGTAAACTTCGTCACAGGCTTTGCGAGCAAGTTTTGCTGACTCGACGTTAATTTCCCATACGAGATCTTGGAGAAACTTGTCGTCGATGACTTTCTGATAGAATTCAGGATCCTTGCGTCCTTCTTCAGTCTCACGCGGGTCGTCTACGAAGAACTCGGACTGGGCGATGGAGGTACCAGAGAATGAGTTTGTCTCGATGATGTCAGAGCCAGCTTCGAGGAAACGCAGGTGGATGTCGTAAATAACGTTCGGCTTGGTGATGCTGAGGATATCACTATTGTTGAGGATGTCTTTTTTGATGTCCTTGAAGCGTTCGCCACGTGCGTTAGCCTCGGTAAGGCCGTAGCCGCGGATAGTCGTTCCCATCGCTCCGTCGAGCATGAGAATGCGTTCTTTGAGAGCTTCGGTGAGTTCTGCTGTAGCGTCTGGGCGAGCCATAGGAAAAGTGTTGAGTTGGGAGCTCTTACTTCGCAAATTGCTTGTGTGCAAGGGGGCTTAGAGGCCGAGGATGGCTTTTGCAACGAAGAAGTAAATCACCATGCCAGAGACGTCGACGATAGTGGTGATGGCTGGAGCCGCAACCACTGCTGGGTCAATCTTTGCAGCGCGCGCACCAATCGGAAGTAGGGAGCCAACAAGAGTGGAAGAAGTGATCTGGATGGTGAGGGCGATGGAGATGGCGAGAGCGAATTTCGTGAAACCAATGTCTGCTAGCATGTTGGTGACTATGCTGTCGAATATAGGGAGAATAGTGACAGTAAGCAGAGCCATTCCGAGACCGAGTAGCGATCCAAGCATGAGACCGAGGCGGAGTTCTTTCCACGCTACACGCCAGAGGGTTCTTTCGTCGAGTTCGCCTAGAGCCATGGCGCGAATCACCATGGTGGATGCTTGCCCTCCAGTGTTGCCACCCGCCGCCACTACCATTGGTAGAAAGAGCGAAAGAATGAAGAGATTAGTGAGTACTTCTTTGAACTCGATCATCACCACGCCAGAGGCAATCGCGAGAAGCGCGAGACCAAAGAGCCATGGAAAGCGACGCTTGAAGTGGGTCATGGTCGCTGTGTTGAGGTAAGTTGCCTCTGAACCTTCACCAGAGAAACCTGCCATTTTCTCCATATCCTCAGTGGATTCTTCCTCAATAATCTTAAGCGCATCATCGTGGGTGATCATACCGAGGATGCGGCCAAGTTCATCGATTACGGGGAGTACGAAGAGGTCGTATTTGGAAATCATTTGCGCAGCTTCCTCCTGATCGTCGGAGGCGAGAATAGTGCGCGTGACTGGACGGACGATATCGCCAATGCGTGTTTCCCAGGTATTGAAGGCAAGGTCGCGGAAGCGCACAAAGCCGACGAGCCGTTCCTTATCGTCAACCACGTAGACGCGGGAGAAGGACTCGGTCTCATTACTGCTTTCGCGAAGGTGTTGGAGAGATTCTTTGACGGTCATCTCGGCTTTGATTTTGCCAAAGTGGGTCGTCATGCGACCACCCGCAGTGTGTTCACCAAATTTGAGGAGGGACTTGGTGATCTCTATGTCGTTAGGTTCGACGAGCTCAAGGAGCTGCTCACGCATGTCCTTAGAAACGTCTTGAAGAAGGTCAACTCGGTCATCATCAGAGACTTGATCGAGAACCTCACGCTGTTCGTCTTCGTCGAGACGATCCATAGTTTCCTCGACCAAGGTGTTGGGGAGGTCTGGGATGATTTCAGCAAATTGCTCTGTATCAATATGCTCAGTGAAGAAGTCTCGTTTTTCAGGAGTAAGGTTCTCGTAGATTTCAGCGAGGTCAGCGTAGTGGAGGGCGTCGGCAGCAAGGAGAAATTTCTTGGAATCACGTTCCTCTAGCGCCTCTAACAATAGGCGTGTATCCTTAGTCTCCTCGCTCATGTAGCTCAGCCTAGTGATCATGTTTGAGAATGGAAGTGTGAAAAATACAGAATTCAGCGAGCTTGATCTAAAGTAGTGTTAGAATAGTCTGGAGCCTATGAGTATTAATGGAATGACCTCCCTATCAGCCTGAATGTGAAGAGGAACTTCTGCCTCCTATACCAGCTAAGAAATCGGCATTACCGAAAGTAGTGGAAGGGGCGCATTTGCTTATTGGTGGTGTAACGCTTTTGTTAGGAATTCAATCGGTCCTGCAAGGGAGGAAGTGTCAGAAAGTTTGACTTAGGGGGTTGCTGCTCTCAAGGAGCTTGGATTGGTAATGCTTTCGAATGCTTTGGAGTTGTTGTAACCATTAGACGAGCCGACACAGGTGATTGTTTATCTAGATCTTTTATTATCTGTGATGTTGATCATAGCTGGAGTAAGGCTCGTAAAGTATGCAAAGTGGGGAAGAGCTATTTCCAACAGCTATGTGCTTCTGAGTTTATTATCAAAGTGTCGGAATGCTTATATAATGCTCGTGGTTGCGAAACCGTTTTTTGAAGCCTTTGTAGCAGTGAATGAAGGATTGGCTGTGATTGGGGCTATAGGGATGCAAATGATAGTGCTTACATCGGTGATAGTAACTTGTGGTTATGCGCTTATATCGGCTGTGCTGGTGAATCTTAAATCGTATCTTGCGAATTTATCGTAGCGGATTTCCATTTTTTCTAAAATAGATGCAAAAAATCTTGCCAATCTGGTGGTAGTCGCTAGGTTCCGCCCTGCGTAAACAACCTAAATGGTGGCCGTAGCTCAGTTGGTAGAGCCCTGGATTGTGATTCCAGTTGTCGCGGGTTCGAGTCCCGTCGGTCACCCCATTTTCGGGTCTTCACCAAAGATTGTGGAGAGGGTGTTTTTTTGAATTATTTTTAAGTCCTATCCGCACTGTGCGATGATGCGGATTCTGTAGTTTTTAAATTCGTACGCTTGTCTTTGTATGAGCTTCATCTTTCTGTGGAAGCCTTCGGTTGTTCCGTTGTTCTTTGTAAAGCGCCACATACAGGCAATCGGCTCAAGCCAGTCTGTGAGAGTCTTTAAGTGAAGAGTGAGGTTTGTAGGGTGTTTGCGCATAACGGCCAACTCGCTTCGGTGACTTGAGCTGAATGAACTGGGCGTAGAGTGATGAAGAACCTTTCTTTTCTGCAGGAAGAGTGAAGGAATGTATTGCAGATTCCTGAAGATCTGCTTCAAATGGAGGCTCATTGAATAATATCTATAGTATCTTGAGTACCCCAACTGAAATTACCAAAGATCTTCAATCTGTTATTGAATCTATCAGCCACGAATTTGCGATCGAGGGTGATTTTCTGGAGGGGCATGAGATCAATTCAGGGCATATCAATTCCACCTACATTGCTAGTTATAAGTGCGCGAGTGGTAAGATGAAAAAATATATTCTTCAGCGAATCAATGAGAATGTATTTAAAGACCCTCTTGCTGTGATGCACAATGTGGAGCATATAACTCGCCACATCAACTGGAAGGTGCTGCGTGTGAAACGTAATCTAGGAGGGCAGACGCTCAATTTGTATCCTTCTCGAGGCGGAAAGTTTTATACCAAGGGTGAAGGTGGTGGTATTTGGCGCTGCTACAACTTTATCGAAGGCGGTCATACTTATGATACCGTTAAAAATACACGTCAGGCTTATCAAGCAGCTCGCGCGTTCGGTTCCTTTCAAGATCTCGTTTCAGATCTTCCTGTTGAGGAGATATTAGAAACGATTCCGGATTTTCATAATACGCCGCAGCGCTTTGAGAGTCTCATGGGGGTTATTGCTGCAGACCCTAAAGAGCGGTTGGCCTCTGTCGCTAAGGAGGTGGAATTTGTGAAGCAGCGTGAAGCGCTTTGTTCTAGCCTAGTAGCTCAGCTTGAGAGTGGAGAGTTACCAACCCGAATCACACACAATGATACGAAGTTGAATAATGTGATAATGGACTCCGAGACCGATAGGGCTATATGTGTGATCGATCTCGATACCGTGATGCCAGGTCTCTCATTGTACGATTTTGGAGACCTTGTGCGAACAGTTGCAAGCTTGGCTGTTGAGGACGAAAAAGATCTCAGTAAAGTCGAAATACGCATGCCAATGTTTGAGGCTTTGGTTGAAGGTTATCTTGATGGTTGTGATTGTCTCACAGAAAAAGAGATTGAGAACTTCGTAATAGGTGGGAAAGTGATTACTTTCGAAGCAGGGATTCGTTTCCTAACTGATTATTTGGAAGGTGATGTATACTTTAAAACTGAATACGACTCACATAACCTTGATCGTTGTCGTACACAATTGCGACTCGTAGAGTGTATTGAGGATCAAGAAGAAGAGATGCTGGACTTTGTTAAGAAGGTGGCTAAAGGAAAATCCTAGTTTGGGCTCCTTATCAGTCTTCCGTACTTTCTAGGATGTGTGGGTTTTCAGCATTTGCTTTATGGTCATCACAGGAGGCGAATGCCACTCTATACACGGGAATCGTTGTAGATAAGGTGTAGTCGCTGTTACTGTGCGGGTAAAAGACGACGTTTTTTGTCGCTTTCCCAGGGTCAATAAAATCAGTTTCACTAACAGTGAATGTGTTATGAGGTTTGGTAGCCGTTTGGGTTGGTTGATTGCCAGAGCCAAGCCGATTCTACCATTTCTTGGAGTCCAAGTTCCGCAGTCCACGCGAGTTCGGCTTTTGCTTTGCTGGGGTCTCCTGTAACTTCAGCGATATCACCATTACGGCGTGGGCCAATTTCATATGCGATTGGCTGGCCTGATACATTTTCGAATGCTTGGATCATTTCGAGGACTGAGTAGCCACGGCCAGTCCCAATATTGTAGATGTGAACGCCCTTAGATTGCTTAAGTTTTTCAATCGATTTTACATGTGCTTTTGCAAGGTCTACAACATGAATATAGTCGCGTATGCCTGTTCCGTCTGGAGTATCCCAGTCGTTGCCAAATACGGTGACTTTTTCACGAATACCCGCAGCAACTTGGCTGACGAAGGGTAGGAGATTATTGGGGTAACTAGGGTCCTCACCTATACGGCCAGATGTGTGTGCTCCTACGGGGTTGAAGTAGCGTAAAATTGCGATATCCCACTGCTCGGCTTGAGCTGTATCGATGAGGATTTCCTCCATCATCGCCTTAGTGTGCCCATATGGGTTGGTGGGGCGAACTTCTGCCCTCTCGTTGACGGGGATAGAGTCTGGATCGCCGTAGACTGTGGCGGATGAGCTAAAGACGATTTTTCTCACCTTGTGTTTCTTCATTGCCTGATAGAGGTTGAGTGAGCCTGTGATGTTGTTTGAATAATACGCGAGTGGATTTTCGACGGATTTTCCTACAGCCTTGAGTGCCGCAAAATGAATGACAGCTTGAATCTCTGGCTCTTTTGAGAAAATGGCGTCGAGAGCATCGATGTCCATTAAGTCTGCCTCGTAGAAGGTGACTTTGCGTCTGCTGAGCTCTTCGACTCTGCGCACAGCTTCTGCGCACGAGTTTGAGAAGTTATCTACGAGTACTAAGTCATAACCGTCTGCTAGTAGCTCAAGGTTAGTGTGCGAGGCTATGTAGCCGGCTCCGCCCGTTATTAGAATTTTCTGCATGATTTTCGAGGCCTTGCGGCAGGTGTGGATTAGAGGAACTTATGAATCTCACTTGGTGAGTTGCTCACTTGGTGGGAGAACTTTGGTAGGTCAGCGAGTTCTGCTAGACGTTCAGGAATATCTACGGAGTACTCTCCGAGTTCTTCTTCCATTGTCGGAAGGAACTTGGATGGGTGCGCTGTTTCTAAAATGATGGTTTCATCGTTTGGAGAGGCTTGTCTCCAGATTTCTGCGGCTAGGATGCCTACAGCTCCATGTGGGTCGATAGTGTATCCTGTAAATTCTTTCACAGTGCTGATTGCTTCACGCGTTTCGTCGTCATCAAAGGCTAGCCCAGAAATATTTTCTCGCATCGCTTTCCACTCGTCGTGAAAGAGCTCTTTCATGCGTGCAAAGTTGGAGGGAGATCCGACATCCATCGCGTTTGAAATCGTGGCGGTGGAGGGTGCTGGTTCGTAGTTTCCGTCGGACAGGTAGCGAGGAATCGTGTCGTTGATGTTCGTGGCGGCGACCCAGTGACGAACAGGAAGGCCGAGCTGTTGAGCGAGTAGGCCGGTTGTGAGGTTGCCAAAGTTACCGCTTGGGATAACAAACACGGGTTCTTTTCCTTCTTTTAACTGTCGAGCCGCATGGAAATAATAAAACGCCTGTGGAATGAGGCGTGCGATGTTGATGGAGTTGGCGCTTGTTAGGTTGTACTTTTCCATCAATTCTCTATCTAGGAAATTGGCTTTCACCATGGACTGGCAGTCATCGAAGGTGCCGTCGACTTCTAGGGCCGTGATATTACCTCCAAAGGTGGTGAGTTGTTTCTCTTGGAGCTCAGATACTCCGCCTTTTGGATAGAGGATGATTACGCGAGTGCCTTCGACATTGTGAAACGCGGAAGCTACGGCGCCACCAGTGTCGCCAGATGTAGCTACGAGTACCGTGAGCAAGGAGGGATCGTCTTTTGTAAGATAGGACATCACGTGGGCCATAAAGCGAGCTCCAAAGTCTTTGAATGCCAAAGTCGGACCATGAAAGAGTTCCAGTACGTGAGTTTGAGGCGCAATGGTAACGAGTGGGGCGTCAAAGTTGATTGCCTCTGTGACAATCTTCCTAAGAATGTCTTGAGGAATACTGTCGCCGAGCAGTTGCTTGGCTATATGGAAGCTGAGCTCGTCAAAGGGCATATCGCGCCAGTTTTGCCAGAAATTCTCTGGCATTGGTGTGATACTTTTAGGCATGTAGAGGCCGTTATCTGCAGGTAATGAGCGTAAGACTGCTTCTTTGAGGTCAACATGCAGATCCTTGTTGTTGGTTGAATAAAATCGCATGGGAATAAGGATTAGATGACGTGCGCGCCTTGTTGATTGATTGGAGAAACGTATTGTTGGTTTGTGGGGCCAGTCTTGGTGAAAACGTCTGAAATTGCTGCTACGATTTTCTTAGCAGTAGTTTCTCCATCGCAGAGAGCAAAGACGGACGGGTCAGCTCCTGAGATTGAAAAGCTGAATGCTCCATTAGCTAATGCAGCGAGCTCCGCTGTGTAAAATTCTGGAATGAGTTTTTGGTGTCGTCGCTGGTAATCTTAGTAATACGAAGGTCGGGTTTATCTGAATGTCTTACCACAACTTCGTCAACAGGGGCATTGATGGTGAAGCTTAGGACATCGTATCCGCCTGCCACATTGGCGACGGAGGCAGGTGCAAATACGCGAATTTCGTTAGGCTCTTGTTTTACCATATTACAAGGCTTATAGTAGGGAATGCTTGTCTAGGGTAGTGCGATTTCAGCTATTTTTTTTGCAGCTAAAATCTTTATTGAGTAAGAAATCTCTCTAAAAGAAAAAGAAGCGCTTTTTGCGTTTCGCTTTTCGTTTGTATTTTCCATCGCCCACGCTGATGACTTCTACTTTGACGTCAGTCAGTCCTTGTTTGTGGAAATTTAATTTTTTAGCAGCTCGTGGCGTGACATCAATGATGCGGCCAGGAATGAATGGTCCACGGTCGTTGAGACGCATTTTGATAGATTTACCATTCTCTAAGTTTGTGACTTTGACAACGCAGGGGAGAGGGAGGGTTTTATGCGCACCTGTGACGTGCCAAGGCTGCACCTTTTCGCCTAATGATGTGTTGCCTCGCTGGAATCCTAACCATTGAGATTCGTCATACCAAGATGCCTCGCCAGTTTGCTTGTAGTGGAGAGCCTGATCGACGGACATTGGTCTGTAATGCTGGCCACGAATCGTGTAGGAACGCGTCATGTAGCCATCGTAGCCTGATGGCGATGCGCAGGAATTTAGGAATAGGGCGCTAGTGAAGGCTGGTAGCAAAAGGAGGTATCGCATATTGAGAAAGTTAGACTAACACTCACTTAATGCAAAGCAGAAAGGATGAGGGGGCTTGCTCAATGCTGTGTGGAATGCTGGTGCACGCTGCTTTAGGTCGATTCTGCTCACGTCGCTCACTACATATTTGCATAGTTGATGCCGATGCTCACAGAGACTGATATGCAAGCAAAGTTTCTTATCCGAGATGGCGGTCTTGCTAGGCTTCGCTAAGTGTGGTTAGAGCTTCTTCGATGTGTGGATTCACACTTTGTTCAACTGTTTCCATGCCTACACGAATCGCATTTTGCATCGCGAGTGCTGAAGAGCCACCGTGGGCAATGATGCAGACGCCATTGACTCCGAGAAGTGGGCTGCCGCCATAGGATTCGTAAGAGGAGCGTTGTTTGACTGCTTTGAATACGCTGCGGGACATGGCTGCGCCGAGTATGCGGAATGGATTGCGCTTAAATTCGAGCTTGAGCCACTTGGACATAGCCTTGGCTGTAGCCTCGCAGGATTTGAGAATGATGTTGCCTGTGAAACCGTCACAGAGCGCGACATCGAGCTTTGTGTCAAAGATGTCGTGGCCTTCGATGTTGCCTTTGAACGTGAACGGACATTTACCTGTAGCCTCGAGTTCTTTCAAGAGAGCAAAAGTGTCTTTAGTGAGCGTGTTACCTTTTTCATCTTCTTCGCCATTAGACATGAGGCCAACTATTGGGTCATTGACGCCTATGACGTGATTTGCGTAAATCGCTCCCATCACCGCATAGGTCACAAGATGATTCGCGGTAGCTTCTGGGTTGGCTCCTGCATCGAGGAGGTTACAGACACCATGTTCGTTTGGCATAGGTGAAGCGATACCTGCGCGCTCTATACCTTTGAGGGTTCTGAGCTTAAGCATGGCTGTTGCCACAGCTGCACCAGTATTACCTGCGCTCACGACCGCGTCGGCATCGCCAGATTTGACTAGTTCTGTGGCCACTGCGATAGAGGAATGCTTTTTGGTGCGCAGTGTCTTGGCGCCTGATTCATGCATTTCAACCACATCTGGAGCGTGGACGATTTTTACGCGAGGGTTCTTGAGATTGAACTTGTCGCACTCAGCTTTGAGGGTGGCTTCGTCTCCTACGAGAAAGATTTTTTCAATCTTTGGGTAGAGAGCAAGAGCATTTTTTGCGCCAACTATGTTAACGAGCGGGGCTTTGTCGCCGCCCATGGCATCCAATGCAATCTTCATGAAATAGTACTATGTCTTTAGCTTGGTGTTTTTAAGCACGAGAAAAACGCACGATAAAGATTATTACTGCAGCGTTTTGGAAAAGTTTCAAATGGTCGTGCCTTTTTTGCACGAGACCAAATTAAAGAGCGTCTACGTCGAGAACCTGACGGCCGCCGTAGTTGCCGCATGATGGGCAAGCGATGTGACCAGGAACGCGGCTTCCGCACTCGGAGCAGGTCTGGAGTCTAGGTGCACGCCAACGGTTAGCGCCGCGACGCATTTTTTGCTTCATTTTGGATGTTCTACGCTTTGGTACTGCCATAATCTTGAGTCTCTAGTGGACGGTTAGTGTTAGTTTTTAGCTTGGTCAAGCTGATCGAGTGCGTCCCATCGGGGATCGCTCTTGCTCTGGGGCGCTTCGTCTACATCATCATCGAGGTTTTTGTCTACTGCTAAATACCGTTCTTCGATTTTACAATCGTGAGGTTCGTCCGCTTCATCGCATCTTGGATAGTTTGGAAAGTTCATTAAAACCTCTTCCCGTAAGGCTTCCGTGAGGTCGACGTTGCTTTCTTCGATCTCAAATGACTGCCCAAACTTTTCTAAAGAAATTGTTTGAATAAATTCTTGGTTGTCGCGGCAACAGGTGAATCTGAAGGAGCTTGAAAGAAAACCGCGCACCAAAAGTTCGTCTTCAAAGCGTTGTGCGTGAAGATCGTAGTAGAGTGGTCCTGCTGGTTGGGCATCGTGCTTTGGGAGGTCGTAAATGGCGGGGTCGATCTCTCCTTCGAAGGATTTTCCTTCCTCGGGCAAGTTGATGGGTTCTATGACGAGAGATTTGTGCATAGGCAACTATGTGGGGGAGAGATACTGGGGATTTTCAACCAAATTTCTCCAATATGGATAGGATTTACTCAATGACGCGATACATTTCAATGTGTGAAATGAGACCATTCCGCTGAGTGTAGGAATAAGGTTCCTTGTGGAGGATACGCATTTCGTAGCTACGACCTTTAGCGAGTTTGCGTTCAGAAACGAGATAAATGAGTTCGGGAGCAGGAATGAAGCTTTTCTTTTTACCCACCACGATAGTTTTTTGCTGCCCGAGTGTGCTGCGGGTACTTTGTGTGATATCTGTTAGCACTGGGTATGCTACAGAGCAGAGATAGCCATTATTATGCCTTTCTTTGATTGTCACTTTGGCTTCTCTGGATAGTTCTAATTCCTGTTGGGCGACTATTTGAGCAATAAAGGCGCGTTGGCGCCTTCTTGCTTCTTCCAGCTCAGCCTCGCGTTGGGTCTTCTTAGTCGAAGTCTTCTTAGTCTCACGCGCATCTCTATAACGTAGAGCTTCTTGGTTGAGGCTGATGTTGAGCTGGGTTTGAATTTCTAGTGGGAGTTGTTCGACCTTAAGTCGGCAGCCGCCATTTTTGTGCATAATGGTGATGCTGTCGGGGTGGACGTCTAGCACTCGGACGGAGTCGTATTTGAGTCCATCCGTTGTCGTGAGTTCTGTATAGTTATAGCCGTCGGCCTTCAAGGGAAGAATGAGGAGGCATAGTAGAAAAATGGCTCTGACGATGATAGTCATAGATTTTTTATAAATGGTAAGGAAAGGTTCGGCAACTCGGTAGGCGGTTTGATTACTTCTTATGCGCTGGGTCGAAGAAGATCTTAATGTCGGTTTTCTTGGTGCCGAGCAGTTCTTGAGCGCGCAGGAGGGCGTCGCGAGTCGAGAGGTTCGGGTTACTCGGGGAGTAGATGAAGACATTCGTTTCGCCCTGTGTGCGATCACAGCCCTCTTGAATGGTATCCAGAGCACCTGAGAGTTTGAGTACCTTATAGACCTCTCTCGTGGCTCCTGAAACGAGGACAAAGCGCTCTTGTTCACGCATGTGGCGAACGAGGCTTTCCATGGCCATTACGCTAGTTGCATCGAGGTGGTGTGCGTTTTTGAGGCGCAGAATGATGACCTTAAGGTTCGGGTCAGAAGCTGTGATCTGTATTTGTGTGCGAAAGAGTTCTGCGGCCCCGAAGAAGAAGTCGCCTTCAACGTGAACGATGGAGATCGCTGGGTCCGGTCGCTTTTTCTTTTGATCTAGCTCACGGAGGTTTCCTTCGTCACTGACTTCGTATTCGATCAAGTGTGGCTTTGAGGCCTTGCGGAGGAAGAGGGTGATAGAGAGTGCCACGCCAGTGAAGATCGCATAATCGAGACGTGTGATGAGGGTGGCGCTGAAGGTGGTTAAAATTACGAGGGCATCGTCGTGCGTAGCGCGCAGGCAGATACGGATGTTGTGCCACCTGATCAGAGAGAGCGCGATGCCGATGACGAGGGCGGAAAGCGCTGCTTTAGGAATGTGTTCGACGATAGGGAGCTTTACGAGTGCCCAAAACCCGAAAAGGCAGAAGGATGCTGTGAAAATAGAGGAAAAGCGGGTCTTCGCATCGGAGTCATAGTTGAGTGCAGAGCGCGTCAAAGAGCCGGAAGCTGGCATAGGAGCAAGCAAGGATGCACCGAGGTTAGCCATGCCCACAGCGAACATGTCTTGGTTGACGTCTGGGCGCTCACCACTACGTGAACCGAGAGATTTCCCCATGACTGTGTTTTCGAGAGATGCTAAGAATGCGATGGCAAAGGCTACCCCAAAGAGGGTGGAGATCATGTCAAAATTAAAGACAGGAAGAGTGGGCGAGAAGGAGAAGTCACTGAAAGGTGTAAATGTGCTCAGATCTTGGAATGCTGGCACATACATACGTAGTACATAGGCAGTGAGCGACGAAGCGGTGAGACAGATGGCAAAGTTTGGTAGCGCCTTGAATTTGCGCTGCATTACTAAGTAAAGGGCAAGCGTGGTGGCTCCTAGGACTAAAGGTTGCCACTGATAGGATTCCCAGAAGGAAGCTGTCGCTTGAATGATGGTGAAAAAGGCCTTTGCGCTCGCTTCAGCCATGGGTTCAGTAATCCCTAAAATGTGCTTAAATTGGTTGGTTATGATGAGGATTGCGGCACCAGTGATGTAGCCTACGAGTACGCTGCGGCTCACGTACTGGAGGAGCTCGGCGACTTTGAAATAGGCTCCAGCTACCGAGAGAGCGCCTACCATGAAAACGAGCAGAGGCATCATGAGAATTTTGCTCTGCATGTCGATTTCAGGGTGTGAAACAAAGAAACTAAACACCATGAATGCCGTCGCATTTGTAGGGCCGAGCATTGTAAAGCGCGAGCTGGCAAACAGAGGAGAGAGAAAACCTGCGATGATGGCGCAGATGATTCCGTAGTAGATCGGAAGTTCAGCAATAGCAGCATAGGCCATTCCTTGGGGAAGAGTAAGAAGGGCGACATTGATTGCCGCTTTCGTATCCGATGAGATTTTTTGTGGCGTGAGCTCCTTGACTGAATGACGTAGCGGGAGTGGGTCGAGGGCGTTCTCTTTGAAAAAGGTTGAGACGTTGTGCCAGAGATCTTTTAGAGGATGAGAATGTTTCGCCATGTAGGTGGAAATTTATCTTCTGCGTGCGCGGTGGAAGAGGAAAACGCCAAGAATAAGCGCAAGTGCGTTAGGGAGCCAGTAGAGAATCGTAGCGACGTTCCCAGAGTATTCGTCGCTTTGGTTGGCGAAGATGTGGAAGAGGAAGTAACCTAGACCAATTGCTAGTGAAAGGGTCAAGCCGCTAGAGGATTCTTTTCGGCGTGCAGTTATTCCAAGCGGAACTCCTATGAGCGCGAAGGCTAGACAGGCCAGCGAATATGACTGGCGATGGGTGATTTGTCGTTGGAATTTAACGACCTTTTCCAGATCGAGGTTAGGGGTGGTCGCTAGGTATTCTGAGATCTCCGCATTGGTCATGTAGGAGGCGCGGACGCGCTTTTTCTTTTCGGTGTTGAAGTCGAAAATCACGGGGTTGACTGCAGCCACACTGATTGGAGTATGGATGCCGTCTTTGTCAACTGTTTCAACGATAGCGTTCTCTAGTTTGAGCTGGAGTTGGCCTTTTTTTAGGTCAATGGCGAGGTGTGCTTTCTCTGCGTATGTGTAGAGTTTTTCTGCGTAGTTGGTACTTTCATCACCGATGTCATGGATGTGAACCCCGTATAAAATGTCGCCTTCACGGGCCCGCACGTAAATGCGCTTGTCGTCGAGCTGGGTTTGAACAATCCCTGGGTCGAGAAATTTATTGGGATCTTCTTGGACTGCCTGGATGAGGAGGTCTTTGACATTGCCTTTGGCCTGTGGGGCGATTTGCACATTGAGCCAAAAACAAAATACGGAGAGGAGGCCTGCGGTAACAAATACTGGTAGCGCAATGCGTGGTAGACTGCGGCCAGACATACGCATCCCTACAAGCTCATTGTCGGCTGACAGTCTGCCGAAGACTAGTATCACTGCAGCTAGAAAGCTGAAGGGGATGGTGAACATGAGCGAGAAGGGGAGCACACTGATAATGAATTCTAGGACAAGATATGGTGAGAGGTGTTTCCCTACAAACAGCGGGCGCGTTTCTTTGAAGATGTTTCCGAGAAGGAAAATGCCACTGAGAATGAGCACGGCAAAGAGTGTCGTGCTGATGATTTGTTTTCCGATGTAGCGATCTGCTGTTAGCATGGAGTTCTCTATACTCATCACAAGTCGTGGTGCTGTCGAGTGTTGGTTTGCGGTTTTTCAATAGGCTGTAAGTGTTAGAAAAATGATTCCGATACTTGTTATGCTGTAATGATCTCTCTATGTTGCGCGATCGATGGATTTGATTCCTCCACAAATATTATTAGGAACGTATAGCGAAGGTGTATTTCCCATAGCTGAAGATGGTAAGTTGTAGTGGTATTCACCAGTGATGCGAGGTGTGATTCCGTTGGATGAGCGCTTTCACATTTCACATGGTTTGAAGAAGGTGAAGAAAAAAGCCTTTTGAGATCCGCATCAATACAGCCTTCGAGGAGGTAATGTTGGGCTGTGCAGAACGTGAGGAAACATGGATTGATCAGGTGATCGTCAATAGCTACGCCGAACTTCATAGATTTGGTTTTGCGCATTCTGTGGAATGTTGGGACGAAGATGGGCTGCAAGGCGGTTTGTACGGTGTGCAGTTCGAAGGAGCGTTTTTTGGAGAAAGCATGTTTAGCCGAAAGAGTAATGCGAGTAAGATAGCACTCGTGTACTTGGACGAGTACTTGCGGGAGAGTCACGGTAAGCTGCTTGATACCCAATGGATGACCGAGCATTTGAAGCAATTTGGGGGGTATGAAGTGCCGAGAGAGGAATATTTGAAAATGTTGGCAGAGGCGATTGGCCCTCTTGTATGAGAGCAGTGTTCAGACACAAAATGAAAATTTTCCTTAAATCTGTATAAATAACTTTACAAGAGAGGCAATGTTCGTACTTTGCGCCTACCAAACAGCAATTTTCAAGACATGAAAGTTTTATCATCACTTGCCTCCATGAAGCGTCGTCACGAAGACTGTCAAGTGGTCAAACGTAAGGGCACACTCTACATTATCTGTAAGACTAACCCTAAGTTCAAAGCTCGTCAGGGTACTACACGTGCTACTAAGCTTTCTAAGAAAGGCGTTAAGTAATAACAAGTCTGGCACGTCAGCCCTTATATAATTTAAGGAACTCCTACTCTTTCGAGTAGTATGGAGTTTTTTGTAGTAGAGCTTTTTAAAAGATAAAAGTACAAGTTCTATAAGGCTTATAGGACCTATGGGCTTGCGGGTTGTGTTATAAGAAACGCTGTCTGAGGTGTGCTAGGTGGTGCTCGGCATTCATAGTTTCACCAGTGGCTTGAAGCATGAGCTCCTGAGGGAGGAGTTGGCTATCAGCTTGGTGAATGTTCACGCGCATCCATTCTCAGAGGGGGGTGAAAGTCAGCGTTGTTGTATGCTGTGCGGATCTGGTCGTCCTCGGTGGCTTTGTGAAAGAGCTGTGAGGTGTTGGTCGAACAGGCCAAGGGTGGTGCAGAAGGGATGTGTTGTAGTATCGATGCGGCCAGCCTCGAAGTCAAAGCCGATGGACTTTGCGATTTCTAGATTGAGCTGCTGTTGTTGCTCAACTGGGGAATTTCCCTCAAGCTTTCGGGCTGGTTGTGAAGTGAATTTAGCAACGGTTTAACTTGCGAGTGAGACGATCTCGGGTTCTAATTTTGAAAATATCGAGACGACATCTTTCGTCTTCGCGTCGCATTCAACATAATGTCTCCATTCACGAAGGTTCGCCTGTGCTGTTGTGCACTCGGGAGCTGAATCCTCCGCATTAGTGATGAGTTTTGCGTACTCCTAATCTGTAGCTAATTAATAAGCCTTGCCGGAAAGGTAGGCGAGCTGTTCTGCGCGGTATTTTCCGCTTTATTTGTGAGATTCGTTTCTTGATCCCATGCGAGCGTGGCTTCCGTGCTCTGAAGGAGAGAGATCTCACGATGTTTTTTCGACGAGGCAATAGTATGCTTTAGATATAATAGATGTCTCTTAGCAGGTTTTCGTAATGAGGCAAGAAAGCTACAGCTTTATTCGATCAAGCTGCCGTATGTGCGATGCGCTAATTTTTGAGTGAGTCTAAGAATGTCGCTACTAAAGCGGCAACGTAGCGCTTCGTCAGCGAGCGTGGCGCACTCAACATGGGAGAGTGAACGGATCGCTTTTTTGATGCGTGGGAGCTGGTGGGTGCCGACGGAGAGCTCATCTACACCAAGCCCAATAAGAAGTGGCGTAAGGTGGAGGTCGCTCGCCATTTCTCCGCAAACTCCAGTCCAGATTCCGTTCTTGTTGGCGGCTTCGACTGTCATTTTGATCAATCGGATGACAGCTGGATTTGTGGGCTTATAGAGCTTTGAGACGTGTTTGTTTACACGGTCGACAGCGACTGTGTACTGAATAAGGTCGTTTGTCCCTATGGAGAAGAAGTCGACTTCTCTTGCGAGTTCGTTAGCCATCATTGCTGCTGATGGTACTTCGATCATGACACCGACTTCAATATCTGGATCGTATGGTGTGCCTTCGTGATTGAGTTCGTCCATGCATTTTTGGAGGATTTTCTTAGTCTCGATGATTTCACCAACACCTGATACTAGAGGGAACATGACGCCGATTTTGCCATGTGAGCTAGCTCGGAGGATGGCGCGAAGTTGTTCCTTGAACATGCTTCGGCGTGAGAGTGATACACGGATACCGCGCCAGCCTAGGAATGGGTTTGGCTCCGGCTCTGGGAGAGGTTCTGCTGGGAGTTTGTCGCCGCCAGCATCCAGTGTGCGGATAATTGCTTGGTGGGGGGCGGAAATGCGCGCCGCCTCAGCGTAGACCAGATACTGGCTTTCTTCCGAAGGAATCTCACCTTTGCCAAGGAGGTAGAACTCAGTGCGGAAGAGGCCGATGCCTGCTGCGCCAGAAGATTCTACGAGTGGGAATTCATGCTTAAATTCTATGTTTGCTGAGAGTGTGATTTCTCTGTCATCCGTGGTTTCTGTTTGACGATCGCGGAGGTTATCAAGGAGTCGAGCACTGGCTTCTTTCTCGCGCTTGAGGTCCTTGTAGTGAGCGATGGTGGATGGTTTTGGATTGATGATTAGTTTTCCAGAATAGCCGTCGAGAATAGTTTGGCTGAGCTCTTGGATTTCAATGATTACTCCTTGTAGGCCGACGATGGCGGGGATGCCGAGTGAGCGAGCTAGAATAGCTGTGTGTGAGTTGACGCTGCTTTGCTCTATGGCAAAGCCAAGAGACTTCGTTCTATCCATTGTTGCTGTGTCAGATGGAGAAAGGTCATAGGCGATGATGATATGATTGTGCTCAGGGCAGTCTTCGCCAGGAGGGGAGGCGTCCTCAGCACTAAAATTGCGCAAGACGCGTTGAGCGATGTCGTCGATATCGGAAGCGCGCTCAGAGAGGTAGGGGTCGTTGATGCGGCGTATCGCTTCCGCGTAGTTCTGAATGACTGCGTAGAAGCTAAATTCAGCGTTCTGAAGGCGTTCGCGAATTTTGTTTTCGACTCGCTTGATTATGGTCTTATCCGAGAGCAACATGATGTGTGCTTCGAATATCTGCCCTTCGGTGTCCTCTGTTATTTCCTCAATGTGCTTCTGGAGGTCGCTGATCTCGCGTTTCGTGTCCTCTAGCGCTTGGTGGACGCGTTGGATTTCATGGTCAACGTGCTTGGAGGAGATTTCAAAAACTTCTGGAGCCTGTAACCCACGGGTGATAACGTGCGCGGGGGCAAAAGAAAGTCCAGGGGATACGGCTGTACCCTGAATAACGACTTCTTTGTTGGATGGAATGACAGGCATTTGAGAGGAACTAAAAATAGGAAGTTAGGCGAGCTAGCTTCCTATGGATAGGGATGAGGGTGGTAGAGTATTTACTCTTCAAAGTTGCGGCCGATGAGGTCGCCGATGGCCTGGAGAGATGCGTCGGCTTCAGGACCTTCAGTGGTGATTGTTAGAGTGGAGCCATGTCCTACTGCTAACATCATTAATCCCATAATGCTCTTACCATCAATTTCTTCGCCGTCTTTTTCTACGGTCACTTCTGCATCAAAACCATTAGCAGTCTTGACGAATTGTGCGGCTGGTCGAGCGTGAATTCCGAGCTTGTTAGTGATGGTGAATTCCTGTGTTGGCATTGGCTTTGATATGGTACGTATAAAGTCGGGATTTTTATGACTCTAATGGTTCATGCATGGGAGTGGAAGGGAAAATTTAGAATAAGATGTAAGGTGTTGGTTAGTAGTTGGTGGTGAATGGAGTTGTATGAATTTTTCCTGCCAATTTTTCGCTGAGTCGGTTGTTGAACTCAGCAGCCATGTCGTAACCACTCTTGCGAAGTTGGAGTTCTAAAGCTGTCACAGCCACTAGTCTAGCAGTGTCTCGGCCTGGGGCTACGGGGATATCAACACAGGGAACATTGACATCGAGTACATTTTCAGTTTCGCGTGTGATGCCGAGCCTATCTACCTCGTTGAGGTCGCTGAACGGGCGTAGATTAACGATGAGGTCGAGTGGCGCATTTGATCGGATGGAGCCGAGTCCATAAATATTGGTGACATTGATGATGCCGATACCGCGCATTTCTATGAAACCTCTAGGAAAGTCGTCGGTGAATGCTATGAGCTCCCCATTCACATTACGGATTTTTATGTGGTCATCCGCAACAAGGGCACCACCTCGCTCAACGAGGCCGATGGCTGTTTCACTTTTACCTGAGCCGCTTTTTCCTTTGATGAGTACTCCAATACCCCGGAAGTCGAGCATGCATCCATGTGCCGTGGTTGTAGAGGCAAAGTCGTGTTCGAGGTGGAAAGTCGCCGAGTTGATAAAGCGCATGGTGTTAAGTGGAGTGCGAAAAAGGCTGATTTTGTGCGCTTTGCAGGTGTCGATCATGTCCTGAGGTATTGTGGCACTATGTGACACGACGATGCATGGGAGTTCAGCGTCGCAGATGTTGTTCATGCGCTTCTGACGAGTGGCTGAGTCGAGTGTGCTGAGGTATTCCATTTCCGAATTTCCTAATACCTGAATTCGGAGGTTCGCAAAGTGGGCAATGAATCCTGCGAGAGCGAGACCAGGTCGGTTGACTGTGGGTTCTACAATTTTTCTTTCGAAGCCATCGGTCGAATTGAGGGGTTCTAACTTGAGGCTTTCACCGTGAGTTTCAAAGAAATTACCAACCGTGATGTGAGAAACAGTCTTAATTTTGCGTGCCATGGCTCGGGATTCTAGCGGGAGATCTGGTTACTTAAATAACAAAAGTCTCCGCAATGTTAGTTGTCAGAATTTAGCTGTCTACTTGTTGGTTTAGCTTTCACTTTATGCATACATTTTTAGCTGGAAAGCTAGTGGGTACCTGTGATGATGACTCTGCGCTAAGTATTACGTGTCTATGAATATTATCATCATTGGAGCTGGAGAGGTCGGTCGGCATTTGGCTGCGTCTCTCTCTCGCGAAGCTCATAGTATCACCGTCATTGAGAATAATTCTAATCTGGCAGCAGAGCTAGAGCAGTCTCTGGATGCTCGGATAATCTGTGAAAACGGAACTTCAGTTACTACTTTGCTCGAAGCGGGAGTAAGTGAATGTGACCTTTTTTTAGCTCTCACAAGTGACAATACGATTAATGTTATGGCTGCGTCTGTCGCCAAAAAGTTACAGGCGAAGAAGGTGATTGTGCGTGTGCACCCTGAGGTGCAACGTGAAGAATGGCTCTTCGATTATCGTAGCCATTTTGGTGTAGATCATATTTTTAGCTCAGAGCGTCTTAGTGCGATTGAGCTCGCAAAATTCATTCGTAATCCAGAATCCTTGGTGGTCGAAGAGATTGCTCGAGGTCGCATTGAGCTGCAGCAGGTTCGTGTCAGTGAGAAAAGTGATGTGACAGGAAAGCAACTCATGGATCTCAAAGCCCCAGAGCGTACACGTATCGCATCTGTGACGCGTGGAGGCGAGAGCTTTGTGCCGACTGCAACAGCGACCCTCGAAGTGGGAGATGTCGTGACTATTTTTGGTGAATCTAGAAAATTACGTACGCTTGCTGATCGATTGCAGAAAGGAAATGTGAAGGATTCTGAGCTCAAGGTCGTGATTTTCGATGGCGGTGAATACGGTTTTACTCTGGCTCAGATGTTAGAGAGCTGGAATTGCCGTGTTCGCATTTTTGAAAAAGACGCGAAGCGTGCTCAGGATCTTACTGATAGACTTTCAAATACCACTGTAATCAACACCGATGGTACTGTCCTCGCTGAGCTTGAAGAGGAGCAGATGGGAGAAGTGGATTTCTTTGTTGCGACTTCTGGTAGTGATGAGGATAACGTGATGACTTGTCTTCAAGCGAACAACCTCGGAGCAAAGAATTGTTTGACATTGATTCACCGAGCTGACTACGCGCAGGCAATCTCTGGAAGTGGCCGCCATTTCGGGATGTTGGCGGCGGTGAGTCCACGTGAGGCGACTCGACGAGACTTAGAAAAATTTATCACCTCTGACAGATTTCATACAGTGAAGAAGCTGGGTGCTGGCGAGGTGATTGAAACTTCTGTCGAGAGTGGTTCAATCGTAGCAGAGAAGATGGTGGGAGAAATCGAATGGCCAGAAGGTTGTGTGCTTGTGGCTCGCATTCACGGTTTGCATGCTTCGGTTCCTGGGCCAGATGACGTGCTTGAGCCTGGCGATCTCGTTTACGCAATGGTAACTCCAGCTGTGCGTAAAAAGTTCCTTAAGTTAGTTCGATAACATACGTTCCCAATGAACTTCAGAATCCTAGCAAAAATACTGGGGGCTTTGCTCTTGTTAGAGAGTGTGGCGATGTTCCTTTGTGGTATTTTTACAGCTGTTGACCTAGGATGTGATTGTGAGTGGTCGATGGAGGCTTTGATGAAGTCTGGGGCTGTGACTGCTGCTTTTGGCGGAGGCCTAATGTTATTAGGGTGCCGTAAAATTCAGAAAATTCCACGTCGTGAAGGTGTGGTGATTGTGGGCTTGGGATGGATTTTATCGGGGATCTTTGGTGGCTTGCCGTATTTGTTATCAGAGCCAGCGATGCATCCCGCTGATGCCCTGTTTGAGTCAGTTTCTGGGTTTACCACAACGGGTTCAACCGTGATGACTGATATTGAAGCCTGGCCTCGAGGTATTTTGATGTGGCGCTCAGTCACTCAGTGGTTAGGAGGTTTAGGAATACTCGTATTATTCGTGGCACTTCTTTCTTATTTGGGAGTAGGGATAAAATCACTCTTTCGCAATGAATCTTCATTTCAGATTGGTGAGGCAAGTACGGCGCGTATTCGCGACACCGCTATTAGTTTGTGGCGTGTGTATCTATCGATTACGGCTGTGTGTATCCTAGGTTTGAAAGCGATGGGATTGACGTGGTATAATGCGGTGAGTCACGGGTTTACAGCAGTGTCGACAGGTGGCTTTAGCCCACACAATACGAGTGTTAGCTATTACTCGAATTGGGGGAATGGCTGGTTAATCGAGCTTTGGTTGAGTATTTTTATGTTAATTTGCTCTGTGAGCTTTTTGATCTGGGTTGTGATTCTAAGAAAACGTTGGAAGCGTCTACGCTCTGAGGAAGAGGGGAAATGTTTTTTTCTACTTTGCTTTGCTTCAAGCATAATAATTGCCATTGGGTTGGCTGCCCAGAGTGGTGAATCGTTCTGGAGTGGGTTTCGTAATGCTTGGTTTGTCGTGGTATCGATTACATCGACCTGTGGATTTAGAACTGTGGATTATGAGCAATGGCCGGGCTTTGCGCTCGTGTTGTTAGCTTTGCTCATGCTGATTGGTGGTAGCTCTGGCTCAACCTCAGGAGGGATGAAGGTGAGCCGTTTGTTAGTGCTATTGCGTACTGCGCGCTTCGAAGTAGTGAAGGCATTTCGTCCTCATCAGGTTTTCAAGATGCAGGTTAATGGCAATTCCTTAGATCCGGATGCTCGTGCTCAGACTGTTATTTTCATTTGTTTATATTTTTTTCTTTTTGTGATCGCATCTTTTTTGATGGGCATACTTGAATTTGTGAATGACATCGATCTTATGACTTCAGTAGGAGCGGTGATAGCTACGCTCGCGAATATTGGACCAGGGTTTGGAGATGTTGGGCCGACGGAGAATTTTGCGCATTTCTTACCAGCCACTAAGGTATTCTTGAGTCTATTGATGATCTTAGGGCGTTTGGAGCTTTATGCTGTCCTAGTGTTATTCATCCCATCTTTGTGGAAGAAATATTAGAGCGGGTCACTATTACTTTCGTCGACAAAGGTCTTTAAATCAGGCTAGAGCGATGTAGAGCTTTGCTCCTTTTGAGTCGTTTTTCTACAAAAAGCGCCTGTACCGATGAACGATGCAGGCGCTTTGAAAGTAAAATGTGTGGCTAAGAATTACGCCTTAGCTGACTGGTCTTTTGGGAGACCTTTCTTGTCGTCCTTGTTGAAGGTACTCTTGATGTAGAGTTCGCGCACCTGCTTGAAGTCAACTTCTGCAGGGGAAGCGGACATGAGGTCGGAGCCGCGGTTGTTCTTAGGGAAGGCAATGACTTCACGGATGGAATCAGCGCCGCAAACGAGCATAGCTACGCGGTCGAGACCGAGTGCGAGACCGCCGTGCGGTGGTGCGCCAAATGCGAATGCTTCGAGGATGTGACCGAACATAGAAGACTTTTCTTCTTCAGTAACTCCGAGAGCCGTGAACATTGCGTCCTGAAGGTCAGCTTCGTGGATTCGGATAGAACCACCGCCGAGCTCGTAACCGTTGAGAACAACGTCGTATGCTTCAGCATGGAGTCCTGCGTATTCGCCAGCTTTAAGCTTCTCTACGTCTTCTGCGATTGGACGAGTGAACGGGTGGTGCACGGCATGCCAGCGTCCTTCTTCTTTGTCGAAGTGGAGAAGTGGGAATTCTGTGACCCAAAGGAAGTTAAGGTCAGTGTTGCCTTCGAGGAGATTGAGGTAATCAGCACACATGAGACGCACACGTCCAAGAACGTTGCAGACTGTCTCCCATTCGCCTGCACCGAAGAGAACGAGGTCACCTTCTTTGATGTTGAGCTTTGTCTTGAGTTCCTGAAGTTCTTCGTCGCTGAGGAACTTCGTGATTGGGGAGCGCCAGTCCGCTGGCTCTGAGCCACGAGCTTGGATGTAAGCAAGTCCCTTTGCGCCAGCTTCGATCGCAGCCTTAGTCATTTTGTCTATTTGACCAACAGAAGCGGAGTTGAGGCTCTTCGCGTTGATTGCCTTGATGCAACCACCAGCCTTGAGAGCGCTGGAGAACACTTTGAACTGTGAGTTCGTAAAAATATCACCGATGTCAGTGAGGTGAAGACCGAAGCGTGTGTCTGGCTTGTCAGATCCGTAGGTGTCCATTGCATCCTGATAAGTGATGCGCTCGAAAGATGCAGGTGCTTCTGCTTCGATGGACTCTTTGAATACACGGTTGAGAAGCTTCTCAGTGAGGCCGATGATGTCGTCCTGGTTTACGAAAGATGCCTCGATATCGATCTGAGTAAATTCTGGCTGACGGTCAGCGCGGAAATCTTCGTCACGGAAACACTTAGCGAGCTGGAAGTATTTCTCAACACCTCCACACATGAGGAGCTGCTTGTATTGCTGCGGCGCCTGTGGGAGTGCGTAGAAGTTGCCTGGATGAAGGCGAGATGGAACGAGGAAGTCGCGTGCACCTTCAGGTGTGGACTTGGAAAGAATTGGTGTCTCGATCTCTAGAAAACCTTCTTCGTCGAGCACGTCACGTGTTGTCTTTGTGATGCGGTGGCGAAGCTTGAGGTTGCGTGCCATACTTGGACGACGGAGATCGAGGTAGCGGTGCTTGAGACGAAGGTCTTCGTTGTTTACTTCTTTATCGAGTGGGAAAGGAAGTACTTCGGAGCGGTTGATTATCTTCACCTCAGAAACGATGAGCTCTACTTCACCAGTAGCGATCTCTGGGTTGAATGTGGATTGACCGTCGATCTCTGGACGCTCTTCCACTGTACCTGTGACCTGGACAACGTCTTCAGAACGGAAGGACTCAGCGAGTTCGGAGTTTTCTTTAGAATGCTCAGGCTTGAAAACTACCTGAGTGACGCCTTCGCGGTCGCGGAGGTCGATGAAAATAAGTCCAGCGCCTTGGTCGCGCTTAGATTTCACCCAACCGATGAGGGTGACTGTGTTGCTGATGTCTGAGCGGCTGATCTCGTTACATGTATGAGTTCTCATGTAGAAAAATGATTGTGGATGGAGTGGATGTAGCGATGTGGTTGCGATTGTCGAGCCAAAGCTGTTGCCAATTTATGAAATGAAAACTAGCTGAGAGATGTGATGACTTGCTCTAGTTCAAGGGTTTCTTCTGTTCGTGAGACAAGGTTCTTGAGTTGAAGTTGTGGAAATTCGGAGCCTACGATCACTGCTTTTGTGGCACCGAGTTTTTCTGCATTCTTGAACTGTTTGTTGAATTTTGCCTTGGTCATGGAGTATTCGACCTTGTTGCCTGCGTTGCGGAGTTCAGTGACGACTTTGAGTGCGTTGAGGCGCTGAGCTTCGTCAGCGATGACCACGTAGATATCACATGGAGCTTGTGTTTTGAGCCAGTCATCTATCTGCGCTTTCGCGTGTGGAGTTTCTTCGACGAAGTTACGGATGACTACGTCGCCCATAGCGAAGCCTGTGCACGGGAGGTCGACGACTCCGTCGGAAAGCACGTTGAGAAGGTCGTCGTAGCGGCCACCACCAGCAATCGCGCGTATGCTATGAGATGTATCAAAGATCTCGAAGACGGTGCCTGTGTAGTAGGCTAGACCTCGGACAATGGTGAGGTCGAACTTGAGGTATTTGCCTAGACCTCGAGCGTTGAGGTTCTTTTGGATTTCCTTGAATGCGTCAGAAGCATTTTCTGGATTTTCGATGAATCCACGGACTTCCTCTTCAGTGAGATTGTATTTTGTGAGATTTTCAGCGAGCACCTCTGGCTTCATGCGCTCGATTTTGTCGATGATACTAAGGAAGCCAGTGATGTCTTCGATGCTTTTGTGGGCACAGTATGAGAGCCAGGATTGGCGGTCAGAGGCGCGGATCACAAAGTCATCAGCCGTGAAACCGAGCGCGAGCATGGTGTCGATCGCCACAGCGATAAGCTCAGCGTCGGCTGTTGGTGCGCTTTCGCCGATGATGTCGGCGTTGAATTGAATGAACTCGCGGGAGCGACCTTTTTGCTGACGCTCATAGCGGAAACATGGACCAATCTCGAACCACTTCATTGGCTTCGGGTAGTTGCGTTGGTTGCTTGAGACAATACGTGCGAGTGAAGCTGTGAGCTCTGGGCGCATGGTAACGTCGCGACCGCCTTGATCTTCGAAGCGGAAGAGCTGGGTGTTGAGCTCGTCGCCCGTTTTCTTTTTGTAAAGGGCTGTTTCTTCAAGAATCGGAGCCTCGTATTCTACGAATCCATAACGATGTGCGACACTGCGCCATGTGGCGAAGAAGTAGTTACGAATTGCACAATCATTCGGAGCAAAATCTCTGAATCCAGGAAGTGAGTTGAAGCGCTTGTCGGCCATGCGCGAGAAGTGGCATTTTTACTCGAAATATTCAAGTTTCAACTCATAGAGATACAGAGGATGTAGGGAGATTTATACTAATCAATAAAGCGTTGGGTGATTTTGCTGTAAGAATCGATGCGGTGGTCTCTTAAAAATGGCCAAATGCGGCGATATTGTTCGAGTGCGTCCATGTCGAGGTTTACAGTCAAAATGGCCTCTTCAGAAACAGGTGCTTTCGCGATTACTTGTTCGTAGTGGTTGGAGACGAAAGGTTGTTCCCAGAACTCAGTTTCTCCTTCGGTTCCTGTACGGTTGACCGCTACGACGTAGCAGCTATTCGCTACTGCGTATCCGCATTGAGTTGCTTGTCAGGCGTTGTGTTGCGCTTCACCGAGTTTCTTCTTAGGCTCGGCATGGGCTGTGAGCTGGAGTGAGGAGATACGAGGCATGAGAACGTCTTAGACTGTTCTGTTTTATGGAGTCTAACTGAGCGTGTTAGATTTTAAAGTTTGGGCAGTTCTGGAGGAACTTTTTAGGGTTCTCGTAGACGACGCGCTCAATAGTAGCTTTGTCGTATTGGCGCTTACCCATTTCCAATGCTGTTTTGACAACGGAGAGAGGGTCTGAGCAGCCCCAATCACAGGCGGAATTCATCCAGATGTTTTCCATGCCAAAGTTTTCTAAAATATCGATCGCTCGGGCAGGAGTGCATTTGGACTCTAAGTAGAGCGTCATGCCAGCCCAAAAACCATTGTCTAAAACGAGGCCTGCAGTGTGTTCTTCCACATGGTCGATCACGATGCGAGATGGGTCGACGTTGGCATTTTTCAGCGAATCGATGATTAACTTTGTGCCCTTGAGTTTATCTTCGAGGTGGGGGGTGTGAATGAGGATTGGCTGATCATATTTTTTAGCGATCTCGACGTGCTCTTCAAAGATAGCGAGTTCGTTCTTGGTGTTCTTGTTGAGACCAATTTCACCGACACCTAGGACAGTTGGTTTGTCGAGGAACTCAGGGATAAGTGAGAGCACTTCACGGGCAAAACCCGCGTCTTCAGATTCCTTGGGGTTGATACAGAGCCAGCAGAAGTGTGGGATGCCGAACTTGGCGGCACGAGCAGGTTCGTACTCCGTGAGTTGGCGGAAGTAGTCGTAAAATCCCTGAACTGAGGCGCGGTCGTAGCCAGCCCAAAATGCTGGCTCGCAGATAGCTTCGCAGCCAGCCATCGCCATTTTTTGGTAGTCGTCCGTGGTGCGGCTGACCATGTGGCCGTGTGGTTCGATGTATTTCATTTTTGAAAGTAGATGAAGTGTGGTGGAGAAATTTACTGAGCTTCGTCATTCGGAGCTCCGAAGGCGCCTTGGATGGTGGCTGCTGGAATCGGGGTGTCACTGTGGTCAGAGAGTGCGAGCAAGACTGCTTCGGCTCGGGATTTGTCTCCAGGTTGAAGCAGGGCTTCGAGGGCTTTGTTAAATCCAGTTACGCGGAAGTCGCCCTCGCCCTTGTGACGATCGAGCCGATCAAGGTAGGCTGCAATTTCTATCAAATCGCGTCGGGCGGGCATGAAGTACAGATCTAGGATGTCTTTTTTGCTGGGCATACATTCACTTTACTGCTGCTTCTGGTGATTCGCATAGAATAATTGTTGCAGAAATTGGTGCTGAGCTATTGGGGGAAGGTTGAGTGGGATCTATGTGCACTCTAAGCTTTTAAAGTGGCGAGTGAGGGCGTAAGGGAAGGGCATGGAAGAGAGAGATTTAGGCACACAGCCATTCGACGCAATGATGACTGCATGGGGAATTACAAATAACGAAATGGTGGACGTCTCCACAGAACAACTCACGCATAAGCAAATTCAGCGCGCTCGTAACGGTCGTCGTTTGACTTTAAAAATGATGCAGAAAGTCAATCGTGCCTTCAACGTAACGATTTGGTTCAAAATGAATGATGAGCAAAAAGAGGCGTACTTCGAGTACATGCACAAGCATCTATTCAATTATGCGAAAGGCTATGATGCGGATTTTGTAGATCCTAACGAGCCGATCCGTCTAGCTCTCACTGAGGGAGAATAGAGGTTCAAAATGAAGGACTACGACTTCTTGATTGTGGGACAAGGGTTGGCAGGTTCAGCTCTAGCGCTTGCATTGTTCAGCCGAGGGAAGTCTGTAGCAGTGATTGATCGACAAGACCCTAGGGCGGCGACGCGTGTAGCGGCTGGACTTGTCACCACATTGGCGGGCAAGGGGATGAATCCAGCTTGGCGGCAAGCTGAGTATTTGCCGGAAGCTATAGCGTACTATCGTGCGCTGGAGGTCGAATCTGATCGCCAGTTGTTTTATGATCTTCCCGTATTGCGCTTGTTTACAAATGAGAAAGAGCACGCAAAATTTCACCGCAAAAAGGATGTGGTAGAGCAGTGGGTAGGTACTTCTGATGCTAAGATAGATTCTACTCAATTACACGGTGACCATGGTGGCTTTGAAATGGCTCGAGGTGGGCGACTTGCTACACGTGCCTACCTAGACGTGGTGCGTTCAAAGATTGTAGAAAGTGGTGCGTATTTTGAGTCTGATTTCTCTGAGAATGATTTGCGCATTTCTGAGCATGGGGTGCAATGGCAAGACTTGAGCGCTGAGAAGGTAATCTATTGCCAAGGCTATGCTGGGCTAGCGATTGGGCGCTTTTCTGACATCCCACACCGGAGCGCTAAGGGAGCAATGCTCACAGTGAAAGTGGAAGAGTTAGATTCTGCTAGGATTCTTAATAGAAATGGCTGGATGGTGCCGATTAGAGAAAAATTGTGGCGAGCTGGAGCAACTTATGAATGGGGGGACCTATCTACCAATCCTTCAGAGGAGGAAAAACTCGCTGTTGAAAAGAAGGTCGAAGATTTGACCTCTTGTGGATTCACAACCGTCAAATGCGAGGTGGGCGTGCGACCGATTATCCACCGCAGTCAACCGGTGATCGGGCTAGACCCTTCGTGCAAGCGCATTGGTTTTTTTAATGGATTGGGCTCCAAGGGTGTGATTACCTCACCGAGTGTGGGTGAGCATTTTGCTGCCTACCTTTGTGATGAAATCGCAGAGCTCGACCCTGAGCTATCACTTTCGAGAATCCGGCGGTAAGTTAGATTTTGGAAACTGAGTCACTCGGGACCCATCCACGTGTGCCGTTGGCGAGTTCTATATAGCTCCATTGCTTTCTCACGGCTATAATTCGGCAAGGTGAGGTAGGTGTCGCATTGATCATAGTTTTCTCTTCGAGCTCTTTACCTGTGAGTGAGCGCGGCTCTGTGAGCACTGCTGAGTATTGTGTTATTACAGCTGCCACGCCTGTAGTATCGAGCTGTCGCTGTGGGTGAGTGATCCAAGCTGCAAGGCTGGCTCCTCCAATGAGAGGGCTGATGATGGCAACACTGAGGGCGAATGCTAATTTGCCACTACGCAGGGCGAAGAGTTTGAGAGCGACAATGCTCAGTAAGAGCCCCCAAGCCCCGGCGATGGCGATTTGTTGGTAGAATTCTGCTGGAAATTGAATGATCCACTTACTCGTACCTTGCAGCTCTGGTGCAAGGATGCTGCCTTGATGTTTGCGTGTGAAGTCGAGATTTTTTCTTGCTTCATAGTGCTGTGGGTCAAGTGCGAGTGCTTTTTCAAAGTAAAGAGTCGCTTTGCCTAGTTGGTTTGTGCGATAGTAACAATCACCAATATTGAAAAGAAGATCTGCCGAGTGTGGGTATTTTTCGCTGGCGGCGAGGTAGCCAGTGAGAGCTTCTTGATAGTCACCGTTTTCCCATGCTGTGTAGCTCACTTCATCGGCACGGCTCGGAGACGAGAATACAAGGCTAGAAAGAAGCGCCACAAGTGCTAATGACTTGAGCAGGCGTAAAATTTCATTACGTTGCTTCTTACTCATGGATTGCCCCCTTTCAGGTTGGTAGCACTGAGCGTCTCGCTGATTGATCACAGTTTGAGTTTTTTCTGTGCCGGAGTGCCAGCGCTCAATGAATGCACCAGCTTCTTTCAGAAAGTCTGTGTCATTAGAGGCCTCTAGCATCTTGAACTCTGCGAGTCGTTGCGCATTTTTATCCTCACTTGAGGAAGTTGCTTTCACCTTTCTAATAAGGGCTGTGAGCAGAAAGAGTAGCAAGACGGAGGCTGGGATAATTTGCCACCACCATAGAGGGAGGGAGAAAATCAGCGACGGATTAGTTTGGGTGAGTTTTGGTTCTGTGAGCGGTCCCAAAATATCTTTCATATCTTCCTTAGGGACATCGACAGCAGGGAGAACTGCAGCAGTAGTGCTGGCTTTAGGTTCGCTAATTATGATCGGGCTAGTCGTTGTGGTGTCGACATTGAATTTTTGTATATGTGGGTCAAAGTGGGCGAAGGTGAAGCGCGGCAGGGCGTTAGCCCCGCGCTGAGGCTGAAGGATGTAGGTAAACTGAGTTTGACCTTTTAGATCTTTACGCTCTTCTCCCTGTTGGACTCGCGATACGTCAACGACTTTCCAAGTGGCCGTATCTTCTAATTCTGGGGCTTGAATGTCGGGGAGGTTACCTGCTCCAGCAATGGTAACCGTGGCGGTGATGGAATCGTTGAGGCTGAGCGTTTCCTTTGCAGGAAGGTCAGCTTCTATTGAAAATGTGCCGATTGCACCATTGAATTCAGCTGGAGGAGTACTCGGGAAGTCCAAGACCTCTAGCTCGACAGGGGCCGAGGTAATTGGCAGTTCTGCAGTTTCTAGGCGTGAGAAACCGAAGCGCGCATTGATAGATGATGGGGAGATGACGATATCTGTGGTAATCGGGCCAAACCGAGCATCCCCTGCATTGATCGAGCTCAAAACTGTCGTGTAGCTGGCTACAAGATAGCGCTGATTGTCAAAGAATGCGGAGTTAGTATCTCGACTATTTGTTGGGGAGTTGAAGCGCCAGGCCGTGCAGTTAAATGGGTTTTCAACTTTAGGCTGCCCCCAACCGAGAGGGTTGAGGTTTGCTGGGACATAGATTTTGTATTCGAGCTCGACGGACTCACCTGGATAGAGAGAAGTTTTAGAGAGAAAGGCTTTTGAGAAGCAGGAGATCGTACGGTTTTTATATTTAAATTGTTCTTTTTTGAGACTGTCTCTGGATACCACCTCAAAGCTCACTGGTGTGGTTTTCTGTGGCTTACCAATAAATGAAAGGTCTAAGGATGGAATTGTGTGGTTGCCTGTGGTCGCATTGACGATGGGGTATTGGTAGATGTAGTAGCGGTCCCCATTGATGTTGCGGGATTCGAAGCCCCTTTGGGTAAGTGTAAGCTTGTCTAGTTTGATCGTTTCAGGAGGAGCAATCTTCGGCTTGACGCCGTGATAGATCAGATTGAAGTAGGCAACTTCACCTTCGACTAGATGACGTGATGAAATGTTACAGATGATCGACGGCCTTTGTTGGGCGTGTGCAAAAGTGAGGAAGAGGAAAAAAAGAGTGAGTAGTCGCATAGTTACCAATCGATTTTAGGTTTGTTGATACGCCAGCGATTCTTTCTAGAATGGTCTGGGCGCTGTTGCATGTCCGCGTGGCGCTCTAGGAGCTTACGCGCATCTTGCTGTTCTTTGATTTCATAGCCGTGTTTCATTTCACGGTGGTTAGGTCGAGCGGTTGGTGTGTCTTGTTTCGCCTGTTGAAGATTGCCTTTTTTTTGCTGCTCACTGTCCTTTTGCTGTTGCTGCTCACTGTCCTTTTGTTGATCGCCGCCTTTTTGTTGATTGTCGTCCTTTTGCTGTTGCTGCTCACTGTCCTTTTGTTGATCGCCGCCTTTTTGTTGATTGTCGTCTTTTTGCTGCTGTTGCTTATTTTCTTCTGTTGCTTATTTTCTTCCTCTTCGACCTTTTTGATGAGTTGCTCTATAGCTCGGATATTCTTGGTGACGTAGTCTTTTGGTAGGTGATCTAGGCTTGTTTGATATTTCTCCAAACAATCGTTGAGAGTGCGTTTGAGAGTACTAAGTTCTTCTTTCGTATGCGGTTCTATCCCGATGGCTTTGAGCGTCTCATCGTGTTGTTTGAAGATGCTGTTTGCTAAGTTGTAGTTAGCCTTAGCTTGAGCTTCTTCATCGTTAGAGAGAAGTGCCGTACTGTAAGCTTTAGCGGCTTTTTTGTAGTCGCCCTTTCTGTAATATGCTTGTCCTAGGGCTGTTGAGAGTCGAGCACGCTCCTCACCGGTGGAGAACTGCATAGCCTGATTGAGAGAAGAGATTGCTTCATCGTGCTTCTGCTCTTTAAGTTCCAGATAGGCTCGCTTCTTTGCTGCTGGTTTGGTGAAAAGTTGTTGTTGTTGTTTTGCTAACCAGTTCCTCTGAGCGCTCGCTTGCTCGGGAGTGAAGAAGGAAACGAAGCTTAAGATGAGAGCCATAGGAGTTGTGCTCTTCCACCGCGCTCGTGCGAAAGCTGAAAGTAGCACACACACTACCGCAGGAAGGACGAACCAGGCGTAACGCTCGTGGGGGATGGTTTGTTTACGACCTTCTTGTTCAAAGCTATCCATTTGCTCAATTGCTGAGTTGATGACTACGCCGGGGCGATTATTGATCGATGTATAGGCACCATTCGTTTTGATCGCGAGTTCACGTAGGAGCTCTTCATGCAGTCTGGTATGGACGACTGCTCCTTCTTGATTGCGGTGCTTTCCTTCCGCATCTTGTTCAGAAGGAATCACGCCCCCAGTGAGCGTGCCAACTCCAATGGTGATGACCTGCACGCCGGCAGCTTTGGCTTCCTTGATGGCCTTATCGATACCGCTATCATGTTCTTCGCCATCGCTGAAAATGATGAGTGCATTGGCGCGCTTGCCTGTTGCCTTGAGAGTTTCGACGCCTAGGCTAACAGCATCTGCTAGATTAGATCCACCAAGAGGGATAGAGTGAGTGTCGAGCTGAGAAATTGTGTCGTGTACAGCGAGGTGGTCGACCGTGAGGGGGGCGATGACTTTACTGCTTCCAGCAAAAGCGAGAAGGCCGATTTTGTCTGTCGGAAATTGTTTTAACAACTGTAAAGCATATGACTTTGCTGCAGTGAGTCGGTCGCTGGCAATATCCTTGCAGAGCATCGATTTAGAGGAGTCTACGGCGATGAGGATGTTTCTACTACGCACTTTTTCACGCATTGTGACTTCTCCTTGGTAGGGGCGAGCGAGAGCGCAGATAATGAAGCCAAAGGCAGCAAGAGCAAGACTAAGGGAAACCCAGTGACGTAACGAAGATGTTTTATGGACGAGCTTGTGAGCAAGTCGAGGAGCGACGAGTGACTTCCATGCACGTGCCTGCGACCTGCGAGAGAAAATCGCGCAAAGCAAAATCACGGGGATGAGAAAAAGACCAAAAAGCCACTCTTGTGTGAGGAAAGACATCGCTTATTCTGGGCCAGCGGGTTTATGAAAACTAAGAATAATCAAGTGGCCTAACAGACATGCTGTAGCCGCGAAGGTAAAGTAATGGTGAAATTCCTCATAGGTCGTTACGACATTTTGTGTGCGCTCTGTTTTTTCTAATTGATCGATACTGCTGAAAGCGTCCTTGAGGTCTTTGGTGGATTTTGCTCGGTAGTATTCTGCGCCAGTAATTTCGGCGATTCTCTTCAAAGTCTTCGTGTCAAATTCTTGGATGGTGTGGCGTTGACTAGTGAGACGCCCTTCTTTGGTTCCGATACCTACAGTGTAAACTTTGATGCCCAATGTTTTTGCTGCTTCGGCCGCCTGTAGGGGGGAGAGTTTTCCTGAATTGTTAGAACCATCAGTGAGGAGGACAATGATACGAGATTTAGTATCCTTCCTTTTATCAAGGCGAATCGCCGAAGCCGAAATAGCCGAACCTATAGCAGTGCCTTGCGAGAGATCTCTACTTGGTTTGACCTGATCAATTTTAGAGAGTAACCATTCGTGCTCGAGAGTGATCGGGGATTCTTGATAGGGTTGACCGGCAAAAGGAATGAGGCCGATTCGATCATTTGGGCGGAGTTTAATAAAGCCTTTGACTACCTCTCTAGCTACATGGTCACGGGGCTCGATACGTCCATCGAAGCGCAAGTCTTCGATCAGCATTGAGATGGAAACGTCCATGGCGATGATGATATCGATACCACTGGCTTTGCGTTCGGTGTGGCTATTTTGCTTTTGTGGGCGAGCCAAACTAATCGCTGAAAAGATAATAAAGAGGCCGAGTAGGGCGAGTGAAACTCTTCCCGCAATATCACGTTGTCGCGCTCCAAGCGAGCTGAGTAAGCTAAGTGAAGAAAATACAATGCTGCTGCATGAGCCTGCTCTGTTTTTGAGCAAAGCCAACGGAATCAGAGCCAGTAACAGTAGAAACCACCATGGCTGAGCAAAGGTATAATCTGTGAACTTGGCGTCGATAGCGTTTACGATTTTGAAGGATTCGGGGCGGCAGAGTTTAGCGCATTGAGCAATACTTCAGCCTTTTTGATAAGTGATTCCAAAGCGGCGGGATGGTTCGGGTTAGGTGCGTATTTGTGATTCGACACAGCTGTGAGATAGTCTTGAAATTGCTCCGCAATGGTGTCAGGAAATTTTTCTAACTTATGAGAACGTGCATGAAATTCTTCGTCAGTCTCGAAGAGGGCTACGTCGGCCCATTGCTTGTTGAGGTATTGGCGAACAATGATGGAGAGGTGAATGGCGAGCTGGTTGCTGTCCATGTCATTGAGGTCGAGTGTTTTCAGCTTATGAAGCGCGGTTTCTAGCGGGCTGAGTGGCGCTGGACGAGAAGTTCTCTTCGTTTTTTTACACACTGTGACGAGTAGTGTGAGAGCGATTACGAGGGCTATGCCTATTATGAGTGTCCACTGCCACCACAAGAAGAGTGGAGTCAGTTCACTGGTTTCAATGATGTCGTTGATCTCAGGCATTGCTTAGGCATGTCTACTAGAACGTGTTTTGAATAGCTGATGCAGAAGGGGGAGGTAGTCTGCGTCTGTCGCAGCGTGAACGTTATCGATTTTGTATTTCGAAAATGTTTTCGTGAGTGACTCTAAGCGTGTGCTGTTTAAATTTTTATAGGCTTCGCGAATCTGGTTGTTAGATGTGTCGATGCGCCTTTCTTCACTGGTCTCAGGGTCGATGAGATTGACTTTACCTACATTGGTGAGCTCTTGTTCGACTGGGTCAAAAATGCGGATCGCAATGGTGTCGTGCTGTTGGCTCAGCGTGCCGAGCTTTTTGTGGAAGTCGGAGTCTATAAAGTCCGAAAGCATAAAGACGAGAGCCTTTTGCCTCAGAGTGTGATGGATAAAATCACATGCACCAGAGAGGTTGGTCGCTTTTTTTTCGGGAGTCGTGGCGAGCACTTCACGAATCATTCGCAGCGTATGGCGGCTGCCTTTAGCTGGTGGAAGATAGAGAACTGGTTCTTCAGCGAAGAGTAGGAGCCCGACCTTGTCGCCATTGTACTTTGCTGAAAAGGCGAGCACAGCTGCGATTTCTGCAGCGATCTCGCGCTTAGAATAATGTTGGCTCCCGAAATCAAAAGAGCCGGAGATGTCGACAGCAATCAGTACTGTGAGTTCTCGTTCTTCACGGAAAGTTCGAATGAACGGGCTGTTCATGCGCGCTGTGACATTCCAATCGATGAAGCGAATTTCGTCACCGTGTTGGTATTCGCGGAAATCTTCAAAATCCAGTCCCTGTCCTTTGAAAGAAGCATGGTATTCGCCTGAAAAGGATTCACGTGAAAGTCGTCTCGCCTTTATTTCAAGGTGATGGACTTTGCGCATAATTTCCTCGATGGAATGCTCGTCTGTTTTTATGTCTGCCAAAGTTGAGAAAAATGGGTTTAGAGGTAGGGTGCCATAGACTCTATGGAACTATGGCACCTAGGTATAGAAGACTAGCGATGCACACGTGCCACTACATTTTTTGCTGTCGACTTGAAAGCGTTGCTGACTGCAAAATCTGTTTCAGAAAGTAGAGCAACTGGTGTCCCGTTGTCTGCACACTCACGTGTGATGACGTCGATAGGGATCTGGCCGAGGAGTGGAACTTTGAGGCGCTCAGCTTCGCGCACACCACCGCCTTCACCGAAGAGGTGGTATTTTTTGCCAGCATCACATTCGAACCAAGCCATATTTTCTACGACTCCGAGAATGTCTACATTCACCTTAGCAAACATCGACACAGCCTTGCGCGCATCGATGAGTGCGATTTCCTGTGGAGTTGTGACGATGACAGCTCCACTGAGGGCGACAGTCTGCACGATTGTGAGCTGGATGTCGCCAGTGCCTGGAGGAAGATCTAGAATGAGATAGTCGAGCTTACCCCAATCGACCTGACGGAGGAATTGCTGGGTGTAACGTGTCGCGAGTGGACCACGCACGATGACTGGGGAGTTGTCGTCGAGCAAGAAGCTCATGGACATGAGTTTAATGCCGTACGCTTCAATTGGGATGATTCCATTGTGCTCGTTTGCGAGTGGTTGCTGGTTTGTGCCAAACATTTGTGCCGTGGACGGACCGTAGAGGTCGCAGTCACAGAGGCCGACTTTTGCACCTGTCTTAGCCAAGGCAATAGCGAGGTTTGTAGAGACAGTGGATTTACCTACTCCACCTTTGCCTGAGGCCACTGCGATAATTTTTTTGACATATGGGATCGATGTTTTGCTCTGTGTAGCTGATTGTTCACCGCCTCCAGCTGCCTGAGCTTCAGGGTTCTTTACGTCCACATTGACTCGTGTCGTATCAATGCCTTCGATCTTGTTGAGCTCTTTTTGGCAGTCTTTGAAAATAGTTTTAGGCACACTTGCATTCCTAGTTTGGACTCCAATAGTCACTTCAACATCTGCGCCGTCGATAGCGATTTCTTTGACGAGTCCAAAGGAGACGATGTCGCGGGAAAATCCTGGGTATTTGACGTTTGATAACGCGCTTTTGATAGTTTCTTCAGTCATGACGCAAAATGCTCAGAAATGGATGCGCAAAAGCTAGTGATATTCTGAGAAAGGAGCAAGCGTGAGAATGAGGAAGTTTACTCCGCCTTTTTGAATAAAAGTGTTCTGAAGGAGCTTTGAGGGTGAGTTGAGACATCGGGTGTTTGAAAGGAGCTATACATTGTGAAACATGAAATCACCGTGAAAAAGATCATCAGTATTTTTGAGAATGAACTGTCGCTTGTGACATTATGTTGATTTTTTACGAAAGTTTAGCGAAAAGTATGAAATATTCTTTGCACATAGTTAGAATGGTGACATATTCCGAATGTCTTCGCAAGAAGGCTGAGACGATCCGATAGGTTCACTATTCTTTAAGGTTATGGGGTTTCCTTTAGAATAGTCTAGCGGGTCGTCTTTTTTGTTTTTATAGATGTGCTGTTTTCGAAAGTGCGTTTGGTGATGTGGCCGGTAGGATTCTGGAAATGAGTAGTTGAATCTTGGGTACGAAAAAGTACTTTAGGATGATTCGTACAATTATCTATGAGATCATGGTGTAAAATAATCGCGATTGCGGGAGTGATGACGGGTGCAGCTTTTGGAGCTGAGCGCTTGTATGTGAACGATAAGAAAGTCCCTGAATCTCAAGAGGATCTTTTGGCGATTCAGTTCGCGTTGCAAAGCTCTCTTGATCAAGCGCGCAAAGCTACTATCTGTATCAAGATGGAGAAAGGCTCTGGTACGGGCGTGATTGTGTCTGAAGATGGCTTGGTGCTTACAGCTGCTCACGTGGTGACGGGAGTGCAGAAGAAAATGAATATTTTGTTAGAAGATGGCTCTGAGTACGAAGCTCAATCACTGGGGCTTAACTCGGAAAATGATGCAGCAATGCTGCAAATCCTAAGTGATAAGAAATTTCCGTTTGTAAAATACGAGGTCGAAAATACGAAGCATGAGTCGATGAACCGAGTGGGAGATTGGGTTTTTGCGCTTGGCCATTCTGGAGGATTTGACAGCGATCGAGGTTCGGTGGTTCGTCTTGGTAGATTGGTGAGGACTTCGAAAAATACTGTGCAGTCTGATTGTAAATTGATCGGTGGGGATTCTGGAGGACCTTTGTTCGATATGAATGGGGTGTTGATTGCAATTCATAGTCGTGTTGGAAAGCGTCTAGGTCAAAACATGCATGTGCCTCTACAGGTATTTCACGAATATTGGGAGCTTCTGAGCAATGGAGAATTTATTGGGAATGGCCCCTTTGCCAAGCGTGTGCAGAAGGGGACAGGATTTATGGGGCTGGCAGTGGAGCTGGTGGAAGGTGGGCTGAAGGTTGTTGAGCTTGAGTCAGGCTACGCGGCGGCTGAGAGTGGTGTGCTCGTTGGTGATATACTTTTGAGCATAAATAAAAAATCGCTTAAATCGAAGAAGGCTCTGAAGCAGCAGATGAAACAGCTAGTTACAGGTGATAAAGTGGATCTAGAGCTACTGAGAGATGGGGAGACGCTGCGTGTGAGTTTTAACCTCGGTCGACGTTAAATTTGTGAATCTAAGAAATGTGATGATGCGTATATTTGGAGTAGGGGGAGTGTTGAGCTTAGTGAGTTTGCTCTCGTGTTCACAGCTTGTGTTGATGGCTCAGCCTAGCTTGGCGTATAATCAACGAACGAATGGTAGCGCAGTGCGTGAAGCATTTGTCGAGCAACAGGCTGAATTACAGAAGGTGAGTGCGGTGCTGTATGAGCATTCAAAACATTTCAACTACGGTGTTGTGGTGAGTGAAGACGGATATATTCTAGCAAAGGCTAGCGAGCTAGAAGAGCGTGAGGATCTGTCTGTACGCATCGGCAATGTAAGGTATTCAGGGGTGCAAGTTTTAGCTCAGAATCCACGTTGGGACCTCGCTTTGCTGAAGGTTGATGCTGTTGGACTTCAGTCAGTACGCTGGGCTGCATCGAGTGCCTTGCTGCAAGGGTCTTGGGTGGTAGCCAATGGCGCAACAAATCGGAGTGCAAGACGCATCAATGTGGGAATCATCAGCGCAAAACCACGGTCTGTAGATGGCCGTGCTCCAGCAGTGATTGGGGTTTCGTTCAAGGCTGAGAAGGGGTCATTAGGAATTGAGTTAGTGACACCAGAAACAGGCGCTGAGGAAGCAGGTCTCAAAAAAGGGGATGTACTGAAAAAGTTTGCAGGTGAGGTGATTACCTCTCGTGAGTCATTAATTGAGCGTGTGCGCGATTTTATGCCCGGCGAAAAGGTGTCGCTTGAGTTTGAGAGAAAAGGTAAACTGTTGCAGGTAGAGGTGGAATTGATGGCTCGGAGTAAGGCATACGAAGAAAACAAATCCCGCAATGACGCGATGAGCGGAGATTACTCAGAGCGTAGAGATAGTTTCCCTCGCGTGATGCAAACCGATATTCCCTTTAGCGCCCGAAATGTAGGTGGGCCACTTTTGGATCTCAATGGTGAGTGTGTAGGGATGAATATTGCCCGCGCAAATCGAGCTGAAAGCTTCGCTATTCCTGTCGAAGAATTACGTGAAGAACTTGCAGATTTACTTGAGAAAGCTAAATAAAAAAGGCGTCACGATGAAGTGGCATTTTTTGTTACAAAATGTGAGTGAACTGCGTTAGACGATGATTGTCTGCTCGCGCTCTGGGCCGTTTCCGATGAAGGAAACTGGTGCTCCTACGAGCTCGCTAAGACGATTGAGGTAGGCCTTACAGTTCTTAGGGAGGTCATCCCATGAACGTGCGTTTGTTGTGTCAGACTGCCAACCTGGAAACTCCTCGTAGATTGGTGTCGCTTTGTCCCAAGCTGCACGGTTGGATGGTGGGAACTCGTGGTGCTCGCCATTGATGTCGTAAGCGACACAGATTTGTAGAGTTTCTTTTTCGTCGAGACCGTCAACGATTGTCACAGCGAGGTCAGTCACGCCGTTCACCATCACAGCAAGGCGGAGAAGAACTGTATCGAGCCAGCCACAACGGCGTGCGCGGCCAGTTGTGGCGCCGAACTCCATACCTTTTGCGTGGAAGTATGCTGAGATGTCGTCGTTTTCAGTTGGCATTGGGCCTGAACCTACACGTGTTGTGTATGCCTTACAGACACCGATCACGCGATCGATTGCTGTTGGGGGAAGGCCGGATCCTGTACATGCACCACCTGCTGTTGTGTTAGAAGATGTGAGGAACGGGTAAGTACCGAAGTCGATGTCGAGGAGTGAACCTTGAGCTCCCTCGAAGAGGATTGTCTTCTTCTCTTTCCATGCTTTGTAAAGCGTAGGAATTACGTTTGTTACATGTGGGAGAAGACGTGCGATCGCTGGACGTACTTCGTCGAGAACTTGATCCGTTATGAATGTTGGGAGACCGTGGCGCTCAAGAGTCTCGTTAGCTTCTGCTAGAGAAATGTCGATGAGTTCGCGTGCTATTGCTTCGTCAGTGAAGTCAGCAAGGCGAAGGCCGATACGATTTGCTTTGTCAGCGTATGCTGGGCCGATACCACGCTTAGTTGTGCCAATTTTATTTTTGCCAAGATCCGCTTCACGTGCTGCGTCGAGCTGGCGGTGGTATGGGAGTACAAGGTGTGCGCGGTCAGAGATGAGGAGTTGCTTAGGAGTTACAGGGATACCCTGTTCTTCGAGAGTGGTGATTTCCTTACAAAGGCCAACAGGATCGATGACAACGCCGTTGCCGATGATACATGTTTTATTGCCCCAAAGAATGCCGGATGGCACGAGGTGGAGAACGTATTTTTTGCCGTTCGCAATAACTGTGTGGCCAGCATTGTTGCCGCCTTGACCACGTGCAACGAGGTCTGCTGATTCTGTTAGGTAGTCAACGATTTTGCCTTTACCTTCGTCGCCCCATTGGAGGCCACAGATGATAGTATTCATAAGAAGTTTACTTGGTTGAGATACTGAGGCTTTGTTGGATAGTTGCAAACATGCGTTCAACCTCTTTATTGTGTTGGAGTACTATCTGGGTAATCATGCAGATGGTGTCGCTGTCCTTTTTGAAGATGCGGAGCATTTTGGGTATTTCCTAGGTCTTAGCCTTGGAAGTTATCGATCATTTCAGCGAATTCGTCGAAGAAGTACTTCGCATCGTTTGGGCCTGGAGCCGCCTCTGGATGGTACTGGACTGAGAATGCTGGGAACGTCTTGTGTCGGATTCCTTCGACAGTGTTGTCGTTGAGGTTGATGTGGGTGATTTCCACATCGTCCGGAAGGGAATCTGGATTTGTAGCGAAACCGTGGTTCTGGGCCGTGATGGAGATCTTGCTTGTACGGAGATCTTTCACTGGCTGGTTGCCGCCGCGGTGACCAAACTTGAGCTTGTATGTCTCGCCGCCGAATGCGTGCGTGAGAATTTGGTGACCAAGGCAGATGCCGAAAATTGGTTTCTTACCGAGGAGCTTCTTCACTTCTTCGTGAATGTAACCAAGAGCCGCAGGGTCACCAGGTCCGTTGGAGAGGAAAATGCCGTCTGAGTTGAGAGCGAGCACTTCTTCAGCTGTGGAGCGTGAGTTGATTACTTCGATGTCGAAGCCTGCTTGACGCATGCTGCGGAGAATGTTGTATTTGATGCCGAAATCGAATGCTGCGAGCTTGTACTTCGCTGGTGCGAGTTCTTCGTAGTAGCCGTCGCGCTGCTGAGAAACAGATGGGATGTTCCAGAGGCGGGACTCGAGGTTCCAGTGGTAGTTCTCTGCTGTGGAAACTTCTTTTACGAAGTCAGAACCAGCCATTGGTGCGGAGTCTTTAGCTGCTTGAATAGCTTCTTCTGCGGTAAGCTCAGTGGAGATACAGCAGCGCATCGCACCTGCCGTACGAAGGTGCTTCGTGAGAGCGCGGGTGTCTACGCCTTCGATACCTAGAATTTTGTATTCCTTAAAGTAGTCGCCGAGTGATTGGTGTGAGCGAAAATTAGAAGCAACTGGTGAGAGTTCCTCAATGATGAGACCTCTCACGTGTGGAGATGCGGATTCTACATCTTCTGGGTTAACTCCGTAGTTTCCGATCATCGGATATGTCATTGTGACAATCTGACCGCGGTATGAAGGATCAGTAATGATCTCCTGATAACCAGTCATGGAGGTGTTGAAACAGATCTCACCAGTGGTGGTTCCAGTATGTCCAAAAGCTTCACCGTCAAAGGTACGACTGTCCTCAAGTGCAAGTATGGCTTTGTTAGGAGCTTTCATAGGCGCCGTAGCTGGCGCACACTAGGGGGCAAGTCTCGACTGTGCAAGCGGGAAGTATTGCAAATTTCGGTTTACCTAAAAATGCTGTGAAGACCTTTGATACTATCAAGTTTTGAGAGGGTTCGTCGCTCTATATAGAACTCGCGATTATTCTATAAATCCAAAGAGAAACGCATACGATGGCCGCGGTTATTAGTACAAAGAGTAGTGCATTACGCGTTTGATTGCGGCGTTCGTTCTTCAGTTCTCCCTTAGTGAGACGTTGGGCGAATTCGTTTTCTCTGCGTCGTTGCGCGAGCTCCTCAGGAGCGGGCATTGTCTGTAACCGCTCTTGTTCTTCGCGTTGGAGTTTTTCAGGGGCTTCTTCGATGAAGCTTTGAAGCTCGTTGATTTGAGCTTGAAGTGCCTCTTTTTGGCGCTCCATTTCAGCAAAGTCCTCAGCTTTTTTCTTTGAGCCAAACATGGCTTAGCTAGTGAGATAAATTGCGTAGGCAATGATAGCGGCAAGAATTAATGGCAGGTTGAATGCGAAACCTTGCTTGAAGTGTGCTCCGAATTCGTTTGGAGCTGCTGCTCCTTTTTTTGCCTTTTTCGGCGCTGTAGCAAATACGGATGAGCGGCGGCCTCCTTGAAAATGCTGCATGGCTTCTTCGTATTCGTCCTCTGCGTGATCGAGTATGGAAATAGCACGGTTCAGTTCAAGCTTGAGTTCGTCGCGCGTCCAAGAGTGCGGGTTGAGCTCATCGATCTTCTTTTGATGCTCCGCGAAACACTGGCGTGTTTGCTCAAGATCTTCCATTTCCTGACGCATTTCAAACAACTCACGATCGATCGCAGTCAATGAAGTTGTGAGGCGGTCATTGATGTCGTTCTGACCGAGGAGAAACTCTTCTTTACGCTCGTTGAGCTCTTCGAGCTCGACCTTCTGTTGTTCGATAAATTCTTGCTGTTGTTGGAGATGCTCGAGTTGTTGCTGGGCTGCTACGAGCTTGCCTTTGAAATCCTTTGCTAAGGGGGAAGCCGTTAGAGCAGTCTCGGTTTTCATTTCCATTTGAGTTGGGACGACATTGAGACGTTGGGCACGAGTTTCGGTGAGGCGTGACATAGTTCGGTAAAATTGCAACAGGTTCTTTAGAAGACCTAGCACATAGTTGATGTGTTTGGCTAGGTAATTATTTCACGAATCTTTACTAAATCACTCAGTCTAAAAGAGCCAGATGTATCGAGCATTTGGGTGGTATTATGGTTTGTATCCCAGAGAACGCCAATGTAAGAACCCATACTAGAATCCGAGACGGCGGGGATGGGTATGGAGCTTGCTATTAGGTCGTAGAACCACCACGGGCCATGACTATTTTACCTGTGCGAATGGTTTCGATGATTTCGAAATCGGCGAATATTTTGATAGCAGCGTCGAGCTTGCCTGAGTCTCCTGAAATCATAGCAATCATGGATTTTGGCGTGAGGTCCACAGTTTTACCATTGAAGTGGTCGATGACCTGTAAGGCCGCTGTGCGTGACTCTGTATTCTTAATGAGCATTTTTACTAACAACAACTCTTTTACTACTGAATCGTCAGCTTCGTGTTGAATGCAGTGGATGACGTCGATGAGTTTGGAGACTTGTTTGATAATCTGCTCTAGACCGTTAGAGGAACCTGTGATCCCGATTGTCATGCGAGAGAAACGGTCATCACGTCCTTCAGATACAACAAGTGAGTCGATGTTGAATCCGCGGCGAGCAAAGACCTGAGTGATGCGCATGAGGACGCCTGGGATATTATTCACAAAGACGGAGAGCGTGTGACTGCTGGTGTCGATGGTTGGTGTATCAGGCGTGTCAGTTGTAACGATGGTTTTAGACATTTTAGAAAAGGGGTGAAGTGTTGATGGTGCTCTATGCGGGGGGCTAGGTAGAACCTTTTGGCTTAGCTATCTTATGTTTTGGCGGCTCGGTGAGCATTTCTTCTAGAGCTGCACCTGCTGGGATCATTGGGAAGACGTTATCAGTCTTTACGCATTCAGCATTGATGAGGATAGGTCCTTCATTGTATTCGAGCGCTTGTTTAACGATGCGGTCAACATCGGCAGGGCGCTTGATGTTGACAGCCTTGATGCCGTATGCTTGAGCGAGTTTGACAAAGTCTGGGTTCCCCTCGAGGTCAACGCCTGAGAGGCGGTCTTCGAAGAAGAGTTCTTGCCATTGACGTACCATGCCAAGGTAGTGGTTATTCAGAACCACAATCTTGATAGGGAGTTTGTGAATAGCTGCTGTAGCGAGCTCGAACAAAGTCATCTGGAAACCACCATCGCCGCAGAAGGCGATGACATCTCGGTTTGGGCAAGCAAATGCTGCACCAATAGCTGCTGGGAAACCGAAGCCCATAGTGCCAGCTCCACCGGAGCTGAGCCAAGAGCGTGTCTTGGCGTTGCGGTAGAACTGGGCAGCCCACATCTGGTGCTGGCCCACGTCTGTAGTGACGATGGCTTCACCATTTGTTTGTTGCCAGAAGGAGTTGATCACCTGCTGCATGCGGAGTCCTCCTTGCTTGCGATAGCTAAGTGGGAATTTCTTACGATAGCCATCGAGGTGTTCATTCCAGTCTGAGTGTTTGGCTGGCTCGATGGATTTAAGGAGTTCGGTGAGAGCTGCTTTAGCATCGCCGATGATTTCGACATCAGGAGTGATCATCTTCTTCATTTCAGAAGGATCGATGTCGATATGAATGATTTTTGCATTTGCGCAAAATTTGTCTGGCTGACCAATGATGCGGTCATCGAAGCGTGAGCCGATGTTGATCAAAAGGTCACATTCGCACACGGCTTTGTTTGCGTAAGCTGTGCCGTGCATGCCAAGCATGCCGAGCGAACGAGGGTGTGTTTCAGAAATGATACCTTTACCAAGAAGAGTGTTAGTAATCGGGCAGTCGAGTGTCTCTACCAGCGTAAGAAGTGCATCTTCGGCGTGTGCAATCATGCAGCCCTGGCCAGCAAGAATCAGTGGGCGCTTTGCTTTCTTGATGAGTTTTGTTGCTTCGGTGACAGCGTCGGTATTGATGTCAAAAGCAACTTCTGGATCATAGCCTGGAAGGTCGAAGTCTTCTTTCTTCTTAAGCTTGCCTGTAAATGGTGCTGAACTGATATCTTTCGGGATATCGATGAGCACTGGGCCTGGGCGGCCTGTCGTAGCAATGTGGAAAGCTTCGCGAGCGATGCGTGGAAGGTCGTTGGTCTTTTTGACCAAGTAGTTATGTTTTACCACAGGGATCGTGACGCCGAAAATATCCGCTTCCTGGAAAGCGTCTTTACCAAGCATCCATGTGACTTGCTGACCGCAGAGAACGATCATAGGAACAGAATCCATCTGTGCAGTCATAAGACCAGTGATTGTGTTGCCTGCCCCTGGTCCAGAGGTTACGAGAATCACTGGAGGTTTGCCTGTAGCGCGCGCGTAGCCGTCAGCCATGTGACAGGCGCCTTGCTCGTGACGTGTGAGAACAAATCGGATATTGGATTTGACAGTCTCGAGTGCATCAAAGATAGGAATCGCAGCACCTCCAGAATATCCGAAGATGTATTCAACACCCAAGTCGTCGAGAGTCTTGATCAGAGCCTGTGCCCCGTCTAATTTTTGCTTAGCCATGGTGAAAATGGAGTTGTTGTGTGAAACTTGTCATTTATTTGGTAATAGTAAACGCATAAATAGACTTATTTTCGCAAAGTAAGCGTGTTTTTGTGAGGTGTCTTCTTGTAAATTAGGTTTAAATTTGTGAAGTAAGTTTTTCGTCAGTGGGAGTTGTTGTTAAATTCGCTGTTTATAGTAATCTTAGAAAGATTTTAGATAATGTTGTAGCGCGTATAAAAGAGTTTTCGAATACCTTTGTATGCATAGTGCTCCCTATTCGGCGTCTATGACTTTAAGACGGTCCGTAGCGCATTTCTGAAGATGAAGGTGGAAAAAGCGCAACAGAAGAGTTGCCAAGGTAAAGTCTATCACTATAGTACGCCTCAACTTCAAGGGGGCTGTAGCTCAGTGGTTAGAGCAGACGACTCATAATCGTTTGGTCGTGGGTTCAAGTCCCACCGGCCCTACCAAGATTTCCACCACTGTTTGATTATTGTCCGTTTTTTGCTTCTGCAAAGCTTGTTTCAGCCTGCACCGCCATTGTCGCAGTGCAGCGTTGCGCCGCCGAGTTTTAGGTCGATTTATCGAGCTGGAAAATCATGGCAACGGTGGCAAGCCTAGCTCTTTCAAGAACGCGTTGTGCTTCTTGGAACGCTCTTCGATAGTTTTCTGAATCTCGGTGAGCTTGGCATGCACCTCCTCTAAGTTGATTTTCGTGTCCGGTTTCGGCGGAAGCTGCGCTTTCTGAATTTCCAGAAGCCGAAGCCCTTCTCGCGCACACCTCACTGTGCGGGAGGCGGTAGCATCCTTCCGAACCACTCCGAAATGTCAAAGTTAATTATCGGTAAATTTGAGAGGATCAAGAGCTGAAAAAAAGTTTAGCCTCGGCTGGATGAGATGTCTAGAGAGGCCGTTTCTTGAGGGATGAATGATTTTGCACTGTATGACTGGATTGAGAAGGTGCATTCCAATCTTACACTGGAGATCATCAACCATTCAAACAGCGCTTGATAGCCATCAAAAAAAGGTGAGACTCCACTGCTCGCTAAGTAAAAGCTATCATTTTTTAGCTAAGTAGGATGGAGTTCTGTTAGATGTTGCGTCCTGCTAATAATTTAGGCAAGTTAAGCATCAGAGCTGAACGTAAAGACCCGCACATGGCAAGTTACACAGAAAATGACATCAAGAGTTTGGATTGGAAGGAGCACATTCGTCTCCGCCCAGGGATGTACATCGGTAAGTTAGCCGACGGCTCCAGCCCCGAGGATGGTATCTACATTTTGCTTAAAGAGGTGATGGATAACGCGATCGATGAGTTTGTAATGGGCCATGGCTCTGAAATTCACGTCAATATCGATGAAGAAGGTCGCGTGGAAGTGCGTGACTTTGGTCGTGGTATCCCGCTCGGTAAGTTGATGGACTGTGCGGCGAAGATCAATACGGGGGCGAAGTACGATTCTGAAGCCTTCAAGAAATCTGTCGGTCTCAATGGTGTGGGTATCAAGGCAGTGAATGCTTTGTCTTCCTTCTTTGAGATCCAAGCTTGGCGTGAAGGTGAGACCAAGGCGATCGAGTTCAGTCGAGGTGAGGTCATTGAAAAAATGAAGAAGACTGGTAAGGACGATGCTCCTAACGGGACACGCATTTGCTTCGATATCGACCCCGAGATTTTTCCTAAAAAGACGAAGTTCCGTGAGCAATACGTCGAGAAAATGTGCCGCTACTACGCCTACCTCAACCCAGGCTTGAGCGTTGTCTATAATAGTAAGAAATTTAAGTCGAAGCATGGTGTGTTAGACCTGCTTCGCGAGGAAATGGATGAAGAGGCAATCTATGAGCCAATCATGCTCAGTGGCAAGGATCTCGATATCTGTTTCACTCACACTGCTAGCTCCTCTGAAGATTATTATACCTTCGTCAACGGCCAGCACACAACACAGGGTGGAACCCACTTAGCTGTATTCCGTGAAGCGGTGGTGAAAGTCTTACGAGATTTCTTTAAGAAGCAATACGATCCATCCGATATCCGTGCGGGCATCGAGGCGGCGGTTTCTATCCGAGTAGAAGAGCCCGTCTTTGAATCGCAAACAAAGACAAAGTTAGGTTCGACGACTGTGTCTCCAGATGGCGAGACGGTGCGTACTTTTGTTCTTAATTTCCTCAAGGAACATTTAGACAATCACCTACACAAGCACACGGCTGTGGCGGAGGCATTGCAAATGCGCATCCTCGTCTCCGAGCGCGAGCGTAAGGAACTCTCAGGTGTGAAAAAGCTCGGTCGTGAACGTGCGCGCAAAGCTAAGGTGTATAACAAAAAGCTGCGCGATTGCCGAGCCCACCTCAACACCAAGCACAAGCGCCGTGAAGAAACTACTGTGTTCCTCACAGAGGGTGACTCTGCATCTGGTTCTATCACCAAGTGTCGCGACGTAGAAACGCAGGCGGTGTTCTCACTCCGTGGCAAGCCGCTGAACTGTTTCGGGCTCACCAAGAAGATCGTTTATGAGAATGAGGAATTTAACCTCCTTCAACACGCTCTGAATATCGAGGACGGTCTCGAAGGGTTACGCTACCAGAAGATCGTGATCGCAACGGATGCCGATGTTGACGGCATGCACATCCGACTTCTGCTCCTTACATTCTTCCTACAGTTCTTCCCTGAAGTGGTGAGAGAAGGGCACGTCCACATTCTCCAGACTCCGCTCTACCGTGTGCGCAATAAGAAGCACACCTTTTATTGTTACGACGAAGAAGAGCGTGAAGAAGCGATGAAGAAATGCGGGAAGTCTGCCGAAATCACACGATTCAAGGGTCTTGGTGAAATCTCACCAGACGAATTCGCCTTCATGATCGGCGATGATATGCGACTCGATCCAGTCACCATGGAGGAAGGTAAGAGCCTCAAAGAGATGCTTACTTTTTACATGGGTAAGAATACGCCTGATAGACAGCTCTACATTATCGACAACCTCCGCGAGGAAGTCGTGCGTGAAGAGATAGCTTAAAGGAGGAGTGAGTTGCTGGCTGCTGTGCCTCATGTTCTACTTTGCTGGATGCAGTCCTTTGTGATGTGGTGGGATGTGGTTCGCTAGGGTTCCCGCATTTCTTTGTCAATCTCTGCAATTCTAGCTGACATTGCATTACGTTCTGCATGCAGCGGTTTCAGTTCCTCCCTTATCGCTCCTTCTTTGACTCTACGGTTGACGTATTCTATGTTTGCAGCTTTTGCTTTTGGATCGCGCACCGCGAAACGCCGCCAAAAGAACCCAGCTAGAAAATTTAACAGATTTTGGAAATGTCTATTAAGGTATGAATGATTATTGAGAGTTGCTGTTATTGTCTTGACAAATTGGGGGTTTTAGTGTATATTGTAGCTTGTGAAGGATAAATTGAATCCTAGGCAGCGTAAGTTTGTTAATTTGTATTGTGAGGGCTTCAAGTGCATCTTAGCTAGAGCGTAGTTCGAATAAGTACCATTTCTTCCTCTGGAAGACTCCTTTTTTAGTTAGCACAAAAACAGAAAACTCAGCAGGAGGTTCCTGCTGAGTTTAAAAGAATACGACCCGCTTGCGAGAGCTTACTTACGCCGGCGCAAGATGAGAGCGAGACCACCAAGACCGAGCAGGGCTGTGGTAGACGGTTCAGGAACTGCTCTGACAAATGCTGCACTGTGGGCAGCTATTTCGGTGGCGCTCAGCTGTGAGTTATATGCCGCGAAACCAAGAATGTTACCTGGGAGTGCGCTGACGAAGGAACTGCCGGAGAGAATTCCCCCCAAACCTGTCGTGCCAGAAAAATAGAGGGCAGTTCCAGTGAAGGTGTGAGCAAGGGCACCGTTTACATAGAGATAAGTGTTCGTTCCATCTGTGGTGAATACAAGGTGGGTATCCGTGTCTGCAGTATGAGCAACTCCAGAGTCAATAGTACCACCTCCGTCGCCATAATACATACCATAGTTGTTATTATTTTGGAATCCTTCCCATTCAAGGGCTTGATCGGTGGAGAAGTCACCGAAGAGGGCTGAACGACCAAATTGTATTGGGGTGCTACCAGCGTTGACGATGAACTCGAAGCTTCTTGCACCGCTTAAAGTTCCTACGTTGATCGTTTCAGGTGAGCTTACTGTAGTGAACTTGGTGGCAGTAGCTGAAGTGCCTGTACCGACAGCAGTTTTCCAGTGACTAAGAGCTGCATGTGCAGAGCTTGCACCGATGGCGAGTGAGACGAGTGTAAATAATAGTTTTTTCATTATTCCTAAGTATTTTAATATGCTTAGGAACCTAAATATGCTTAGGAACCTAAATATGCTTAGGAACCTAAATATGCTTAGGAACCTAAATATGCTTAGGAACCTAAAGTTGAGTCTTAATTTAGTTAGATTACAAAAGACGTCAACAATAAATTTGCATTTTTTTTAGCGAGGGGGTACTGAAGGTAAGAATACTGCTTGGTGAATAGGTTGAATGTGGTTTTGCTAGTTCTTGAAGGTTTGTGCACATTTCCACCAAAAGCAATGCTTTTGGTGGAAGTATCGGAAGAGTGATCGACTTGCCTAAATTGTCAGCTCTCTAAGTAACTAAAATGGAATAGACTTAGCGTCTTTCTAGGGTGATAACACGTGGTGCGCTCGCTGATCCATAGCGGTCGATCGCTGTAATCGCTATTGAGTTTGGCTGACCTGTGAGGCTAATGCTACGTTGGCTGACAACAGCAATAGAATGCCAAGTTTTTCCGTAGCGCGCTTGAATGCAGAAGGTCTGAACTCCTGGGACTTGAGTGATGTTGACGATCGTGTTGCCCTTGGAGGAATGCGCGCTAATGATTGGGCTCGCTGGAGTTTTACCAGAAATCCAAGGCATTGGTGGGACTAGGGCAGGCACGGAGTAGGAGCCATTCTGCAACTTATCTGCGATTCCTCCGCGGTCTTGCATGAGCGACTTCATGCTCCAATGGATAGCTCCTGCCCAATTTTTCCCAATGCTCCGGCTGAAATGGATTTGTTTGATGATCTCTGAGGCTGGGCGATTGGGGTCAGTAGAGCTTTGAATACGGGCCGTGGCAATGCCCGGCCAAACTGGGCGAAATCCTTGCCGGCGCCACCAGCTAAGTAGGTGGCTGAAGGATTGCTTGCGCGGTTGATCGCGCCAGTAGAGCTGAGGTGAAAGGTAGTCGACCCAGCCATTTTTGAGCCATTTTCTAGAATCGGCACAAAGGTGGTCGTAGGCGTCAATGCTGGCTTCGATTCCAGATGGTACACCTGGTTTCCAGATACCAAATGGACTGATTCCTACACGTATCCATGGTTTGCTGGCTTTTACACTGTGGTACATATTTTTGACGAAGGCATCGACGTATGCTCGGCGTTGGGCATTGGATTTCCCATCGAGGAAGTTTGGGCTTGGACGGCCATTGACGATTGTCGGGTATGGGTAAAAATAGTCGTCGAGGTGGACTCCATCAATGTCGTAGCGCTTGACGACATCCATGATGACTGCGAGTGCGCGTTGTTGAGTAAATCTGTCCGCTGGATTGAGCCACTTATAGGTTTTATAGGTTTTTACATGTTGCGGGTGGGTGCGAGTCACGTGCTTACGCGAGGTCTTGTGATCTTTGTTCGCGAGCGCGCGAAAAGGGTTGAACCAAGCATGCACTTCGATGCCGCGGGCGTGTGCTTCTTTGACACAAAATGCCAAGGGGTCGTAGCCTGGGGATTTGCCCATCGTTCCAGTTAGCCAATGACTCCACGGCTCGTAGCTGGATTTGTAGAGGGCGTCGGCATTGGGGCGGACTTGGAAGATCACCGCATTCAGTTTGAGCTTTTGAGCTCTATCAAGGATGGCGATGAGCTCCGCTTTCTGGCTGGAGCTGCTGAGGCCTTGTTTGCTCGGCCAGTCGATGTTGTGCACGGTGGCTATCCATGCGGCGCGAAATTCGCGAGGGAAGGTTGGTGGACGTTCAGAGCTGGCATGATAGTGCTGAGCTTGAACGAAACCCAAAAGGGCAAAAAAGAGGGCAAAAAAGTGAGTCATTTTGGCAGAGTAAACTTGGAAGTGTTCCGTTGCTTAGGAAATGAACACGAACAATGAGACGCTGCCAACAGAATACTTATCTACGATATTGCAGGATGCCGTCGACAATGGCACTCGCGGCTAGAGATTGGTACCATGAACGCTTACAGCGCATACGTTCGCTGTCATTGCTGATATAGCCACATTCTACGAGAACGGCTGTGCAGTTGGTCTTATTGAGCACTGCGTATTGGCTGCTGAGGCGTGTCTTACGGTTTTTAAGTTGGAGCTTCCGCACCATTTTCGACTGGATATAGTCGGCGAGACGCTTGCCTTTGGCGCTCGCATAGTAAGTTTCCACACCTCTCACGTCAGTATAGGTGCTGGCGTTGAAGTGAATGCTTACGAAGATTGTGTCACGATAACGGTTCGAGAGTTGAGCGCGTTTACTGAGGGAAATAAATTGGTCACTGCGGCGAGTGAGGGTGACAGGTACTCTGTGCGCCTTGAGGAGTGTTTCTACTTTGCGTGCTACTTTGAGGTTGAGGTCGGATTCACGAATTCCTCCCCAAATCGCACCTTTGTCTTTACCTCCATGGCCTGGGTCGATGATGACTCTTCTAAAATTTGCAGCCTCAGTAAAAGCACAGCTCAGAAGGAAACTGAGAGTGGCGAGAGCGGTGAGTGAAAAGAGGCGTGGCATAAAATTTTTAACGAGAGTTGGCTAAGTTTTTTTAAACTGCAAAGGGATGTCAAATTATTTTTAAAACATCTAAATAATTTAGAGATGTTTATAAAAAACGTCTTGTTTAGTTGAGATGTATTTTCGCATCGGTTCTATTGGTGATATTCACCGAGCGGACATTGAGATTTTGCTGGAGGTTATTGTTCAGGTGTTAAAGCAAATGCAGGTCACCCTGAGCTAAAAACAACTTAGTTCTTTACTGTTTCCTCAAGTTTACGCTGCATGCGCTTGGAGAGGAAGGGGCGCACGAGGCCGTAGAGGAGGTAGAGTGTGAAGATCAGAGTGGGTGTGTACCAACGCGTTTGCTCGTTGAGCAGAAGCATGAAGAACATGGCACCAAGGACAACGCTCCAGAGAGAGCCTTTTGTACGCCAGTCTATTTTTTTGAAGCTCGGGTAGCGCACGTTGCTGAGCATAAGTGCGGAGAGACCGAGCATTGTTGCTGCTAGTACATAGTTCCAAGCACCAAGCCCTGCGTCCGACATATTCGGATTGGAATAGAGGTGGATGATGAGGAAGGTGATGGAGGCGATAAAACCTGCCGCCATCGGGATGGGAATGCCGCGGAAGTCCATTGAGTCGCCTGGGCGTTTCGGCATGTTTGCTAGACAGTTGAAGCGGGCGAGGCGCATCGCTCCACAGAGTAGATAAATGAAGGCAATCGCCCAACCAATTTTAAAATCGCCTAGTTGTTTAGAGAGTGGAAAGAGGACGGCTTTAGAAACAAGTAGGGCGGGAGCTATGCCGAAGGACACAACATCTGCGATGGAGTCAAATTGTTGGCCAAAAGGAGATTCTTGGCCACCAAGTCGTGCGAGGCGACCATCGAGCAGGTCAAAGATACAGGAGCCAAAAATGAGCATGATGGCCTGCTGATAGAATTTGTAAGCTTCGGAGAACTCATCATGCTGCATGCCTTTGAAAATGATGAGGACAGCAAAGAATCCACAACACAAGTTACTGGCTGTCATCAGATTTGGCAGCAGGTAAATCTTTGGTTCTTCGAACTCTTGGTCTTTGAACTTTTCTGGTTTCTCGCTCATTGCTCCGCTAGATAGCCATAATTGTTAGGTAAGAAACAGTGGAAAATGTCCGCCGATGTGATTAGCATTGCCACGCAATGGCTAATCTGAGTGCATCTACATCCATGGCGAGCGTGCTCGCATCCTTCCCTGGTGCTAAGCGTGCATTGTTCGCTTGCTATCATATTGGTGGCTGTAGTTCTTGCGCGTACCGTGATGACGAGACGCTAGAGCAAGTGTGTGAACGTAACGAGATCGAAGTCGCCGAGGCAATCGACCACATCCTAACAAGCCACGAAGTGGATGCTGCGATGTTGATTTCTGCGGTCGAAGTAAAGGCTCTCATTGATGCAGGAACTGACTTTGTTTTTCTCGATACACGCACGCGCGAAGAGCATGAAGCTGTGGCGATTGCAGGTTCAGAGTTTATGACGCAGGAGCGCCAGCAGGAATTGTTTGGAAGCGCCAAGGAGGATTCTGTGATTGTCTTGTATGATCACACAGGTTCCAGAGTGCTCGATACCTGTGCGTGGTTCCAAGGGCACGGGCTCAAAGGGACGCGTGGCATGACAGGTGGCATCGATGCTTGGAGTAAAGAAATCGACAAGTCGGTTCCGAGGTATCGACTTGAGATGGATTAGAGCGCGGCCTTGTGGGATAGACAGCGCCGCAAAGGCTCTGCGGTTAGTTTGTCCAAGGAGCGGAGAGTAGCTGCTCGTGGATTGTGATTTTCCCTGGGTGCTGTAGGCGGAGGTTTCTTCGATAAGTGGCGACAGCGGCTTTACGGCGCGAGGTTGCTAGGGCTGCGACGATTTCATTTTTGCAATCCACGAAGTTGCTCAGCTGAGGTTGCTGAATAGCGATGAGTTCGATAAGGTGCCAGCCTATTTTGGTTTCGATAATTTGAAGGTCGTTCAGCTTGAGTGCGAAGAGCGCGTTCGAGAAGTCTTTCGCAATACGGTCGGCTCGCATCCAGCCTAGTTCACCAGCATGCTCTTTGCTGCGTGGGTCCTCACTGAGGCTGGCGCTGAGGCTGGCGAAGTCGCTATGTTTCTTTTCAAGAGTAATTTTTGCCTCATTGAGGGCAGCGAGTGCGGCATCTTCTTTGTTTGTTAATTTAGAGAGGAAAATGTGGCGGGCTTGGCGGAGTTCGGGAACGGTGAGTTCATCTTTGTGAGCGTCATACCACGCTTGGGCTTCTTCGTCGGTGACTGCGATTCCGCGAGCAATGTGGTGGGCGAGGTATTTGTTTTGCTGAAGGCGCGCTGCGATACGATAGCGAAGCTCTTTTTCCCCTTGGAAGCCAAATGATTCTATCGACTCGACAAGGTGTTCAGGGGTGGTGAAGCGGCTAGCAAAGCGCTGCATGGCTTCGGTGATTTCTTCTTCGCTGACTGGGAACTCCTTGTGATTGAGAGCTACTTTCTCGCGTAAGAGCGAGTGGTCGCAAAGTTCATTGAGGACGGAGGTGCGTAGTGCGATGCGCTCACTTTTTGAAATGTCGCGTCGCTCACGGCCTGAGCGCCAGAGTAATTCATCGACCGCATAGTCGACTTGTGCGAGTGAAATCGGTTTGGTGAAAACCCTCGCGACGATACCACGCTCAATGTCGTTTCCTAATTTTTTCGAAGAAGTGTCCTGTAGGCGGTAGACTTGTTGCTTGAGTGGTCCTTCAAAGAGGATGAGATCACAGAAGAGGTAGAGTATAAGCACACACCAGACGCCGAGGCGGATCACAAACTTGGATGCCATTTTCATCTACGGCTAGTTCTAGTGGATTGGACACAAAAACCACACAACAAAAGCTGTGTGGCTGAGAAAAATGGGAGTAGCGCGCTACTTAGTTGACTGCAACAGCTTCTGCACCAGTCTCACCTGTACGGATACGGATGGCTTCGTCTACTGTGGAGAGGAACACTTTACCGTCGCCGATCTTGCCAGTGTTTGCGCTTTTCACGATTGTTTCAGTCACTGTTTGTGCTTGCTCGTCATCTGCAACGATATCGATTTTCACCTTTGGAAGGAAGTCTACAGTGTACTCAGAACCGCGGTAGATCTCAGTGTGACCCTTCTGGCGGCCGAAGCCTTTGACTTCAGTAACTGTCATGCCCTGAACGCCGATTTCAGCGAGAGCTTCTTTAACTTCTTCGAGTTTGAATGGCTTGATGATTGCTTCGATTTTTTTCATAGTTTTAGAGTGGTTCGTCTTAGAATGAAAGATAGCAAGAAGTGTGCCAATATTGAGATTGATTCAAGATTTTTGAGTGGTTGCCAGTATATTAGAGAATTGACACTCTGCTTGCAAGAGCAGAAAGCGGGAATGGCGGAATCTCTAACGAATGACGTAACGCGGTCCAGGGAGTTGGCGAATGAGACGCTTCATTTCGAGTTTGAGCAAGGTGGCAATGACAGTAGAGACAGGGAGTTGAGACTCGGCTACGATATAGTCCACTAGGGCTTCTTCTTTACTCAGTATGGTGAAGACGGCTTGTTCGGTTGGATCAAGATCTGGTGTTGGAGTCGCTGCGGGTTGGACTTCGAGCTCAATATGGAGAGGGAGGATTTCGAGATCACTAAGGATGTCATCGGCTGAGCGCACGAGTGTTGCTCCATCTCGAATGAGTTGATTGCATCCCGCTGATGTAGGCCGATCAATCGGACCAGGGACTGCGTAAATGGTTTTTCCCATTTCTAAGCCTAAGTTTGCAGTGATGAGTGAACCACTCCAGCTTGAGCACTCAGCAACAAGCACGCCAGAGGACCACGCCGCGACAATACGATTTCGCATCGGGAAGGTTTTCTTGTCGGGCGCTTGTTGGAGTGGGAACTCGGAAATGACGGCGCCGTGACCGTTGGCGATTTGTTCTGCTAGTCTGAGGTTTTCTGGAGGGTAGAGTTGGCCTAGCCCAGAGCCGATCACCGCGATTGTGCGCCCGTTGGCCTTGAGGGCGCCTTTGTGGGCAAAGCTGTCGATGCCGCGTGCGAGTCCAGAAATGATGGTGAGCCCAGAGTTCGCTAGGTCTTTTGCGATACTATGAGCAACTTGCTGACCGTAGTGGGTAGTTCTGCGCGAACCAACGACCGCGATGGCATGTTGGTCGGCTGCTGTGAGCTCTCCCCAGACATAAAGAGCCAATGGAGGGTCGTACATGTGTCGCAGGCTTTCGGGGTAGTGGGCATCTTCCTGTGTAATGATATTGATACCGCGAGCTTGAGCCTCGGCGAGTTCAGCACTGAGGTTGATGTGTTGTTCCCAGTGGCGGAGAATACGAGCTGTTTCAGGTCCGATGCCTGAGACTTGGGTCAAGGAACTCTCGGGAGCCGCAAGAATCTTTTCGGCGGAACCTAGGTGCTCGATGAGCCTGCGCATGCCGATCGGTCCGATCTTTGGCAGCATGTTAAGAGCTATTGTGGCTTCACGGGAGTTCATGACACAGACAAAATTGAGTGATTGTTAGAGTCGTTCAATTTGCTATTCTTTTGCAAGAAGGAAATAGACGAGCACAAAAAAGCTGCAAGCTGTGAGGCCTGCGGATTTTTGAGAATAAATACAGAAATGGCTTACTTCTTGTATACCTCGTCTGGGTTGAAAGTAAGGTCTTCTGTGAAAGTGAGACTGGTGAAATTAGAACCTTTTTTGAGGTCTACCTTGCGGTAAAAGCAAGAGTTGCGGCCTGTGTGGCATGCGCCAGCCCCTTGTTGGTCGACGTATACCATGAGAGCGTCTTGGTCACAGTCAGTACGGATTTCGATGATTTTCTGAGTGTGGCCAGAAGTTGCTCCTTTGTGCCAGATTTCCTGACGGCTGCGTGAGTAGTACACAGCCTCGCCAATCTCGAGAGTGAGCTTGAGTGACTTCTCGTTCATGTAGGCGAGCATGAGTGGCTCCTTCGTTTTTGCATCGAGAGCAAGCGCAGGGATGAGGCCATTTTCATCGAACTTTGGCGCGAAGATTTCTTTTTCTTCTACTGCCTTTTTGTCTTGGCGATCGCCAAATATGATAGATGCGCACATGGTCTTAGTCGATCGATGGATTAAGCTACAAACTTGAGGCGCTCGTCAGATGCGAGAGTCTCAGTGAGATTTTTCCAGCCAGACTGAGTCTGGAGATTGAAGATGTGAAGGTAGAGGCTTACAAGCTGTGGGTCGTTGTCAGCAACGAGTGTGTCGATTGCAGTCTTGAGCTTTTCATCGTCGAGAGATTGAGGGAGAGCGCCATCTACGGAACCTTTGCCGTCGTGCTTGATACCCATTGCGTCACAGAATGCGATGAGGAGACCTTGCTGAGCCTGCACGAAGTAGACTTGGAAAAGGTGCTCGCCGATCATGTTACTAGACTTCAGCTTGAGTGTCTTGTGCATCCATGCGATTTGCTCAGCGACAGGCTTCTTCTGAATGAAAACTGGGCGGAGTTTGCGGTCGTTTGCAAGTGTCGCAACAGTCGTCTTGTATAGGTCACGCTCTTCGTTACGCATCCATATGAAAAGGTCAACAATGATGGACGGCTTGATGTTCTGGTAAATTTCATATGCGTTCACGGTCATAAATAGAGGTGAAATTGGATTGGGGCGCAGTGAAGCAGTTCTTTGTCTTTCGTCAAGTACAAGGGACTCTTGCTGTGTGCTTTTGCGGTTATGGCTTGAAGCCCCAGTTGGTGATGACGTCGTTGAAATCAGAAGTATCTTCGCCAAAGCACCAGATGAGACTACGCTTACCTTTGATGTCTTTGCCACCTAGTACGCCTGGAGCTGTGAGCACTTCGTCATATGTAGAATCAAATTTTATACTGAAATTACCACCAAAACTGTTTTTTAAACTTTCAATGTCATCACTTAGGCGGACGATACCACTATGGCTTCTTTTAGCTTCGGGCATCGCTTCGAGAAAGTTGATACCCTTCATGTTGTACTTTAAGTTGTCTTTTGACCCAATGAGTTCATCAAGCATAGTTGTGAACTTGTTAGTATCGGACTCTAGAACTTCGGACTCGTCAATTTTGATCGGGAAATAACCATATTCGTTGTAGAAGCGATCGATCGCTTGCTCTAGAACTTCGGTGATCTCGCGGTTTTTCTCGAGCTTGCTACTCTTGATCATTTTACCTGCGAGAGGAAAGGCGATGGCTGCCAGAGTTGCAATGATGGCGGTGACGATGAGAACTTCGACGATGGAGAAGCCGCGTCGGGCGGATCTAGGTAGTGATTTTTTTGCGTGTTTCATAGGAAACTGAAGGATTCTAAACGCCCGATTTTAAACTTTTTTTGAACGAATCCTAGGCGATTTTATGAAACTTGACCTAGGAATACTTTGTGAATACATTGGTGTCTAAGGTTGAAATAAATGGCAAGACTCAAAAAAAGAATTTCCTCCCAGTAAAGAAATCCCTAGCGCTTAATGAAAATCTGTAAAAAGCTTATAAACCAAACGAGTCGACAAGGATTCACCTTGATTGAGATGCTCGTGGTATTGGTCATCATTTCCACGCTTATTGGAATTGGTGCGCAAGTCATGAAAAATGCGACAACGGCGCAGGGAACGGACACTGGTGCAGCAATGGCCGAAAACCTCTTTGGCGAAGCTCGTGGCTTGGCTAAGACGAGCAGTACATCCACTCGCGTCGTTATTTATGCTGGTGGCGGTACAGGTGAGGAACGTGAGAAGCACTTACGCTACATGGGTATCGCGAAGATGGACGATAATGGAACTCCTGATAATACAACAGATGATACATGGGGAGACCGCTTGATTGCACGAGGTGTCCAGCTTCCAGCAAATGTGTATTTCAACGCGAAATTGAGTGGTGACCCACAGACTACGAATATGCGTATTCCTGGACTGAGCAATACGCAGAAGTGCTATTACTACGAATTTAATTCCGAGGGGATTCTTGAAGATCCAGCTGGCAGCTTCCCTGCGGCATTTGTGGTTCAGTCAGGGAAGCTTTATCCGACGGATGATCAGCCGAGAGAGGCTAAGACAGGTAGTCGTGACGTGAGTGGCTTTGCCATTTGGAAACGAGGAAATACTTCCCTCTTCAGAAGCCCAAATCAAATTCCTGGACTCACAGGTGACCCAACATTTTAATTCAGCTTGATCCTATGAAACTACAGAAATTTTCCCGCAAAGGATTTTCACTGGTTGAGGTGGTGATCGCTATCGGCATTGTCGCAGTGTTGTTGACCACTTTCATGGCGGTATTTGGTCCAGCTCAGAAGAATATCAACCGAGCGCTCGGTGTCGCAGATGCGAACCGCCTCGTGACAACTCTGGAGACAGAAATGGCGATTTTACGTGATGGCGAAGAAAATGATTACCAAGACAGAGCAAGTAATGCATCGGCATTTGAAAAAGCATTCCAGTGGATCAAGGATTCCAATGAAACCTCACAAGCGATCGTCGTTTATCAGTACCAGGCATTACCTAATACGGAGAATTCAGATGGAACACTTCAAGCTGCCGATACGGCACTGATTAAAAATAATCAAAAATTTCCAGGAGTAGACTACATCACACAAACTGTAGCACGTCGTTTGGATAAGGTTGATCAACAGGTTTTCGATGATGAACTCACTCCTGGTGTTGTTCAGGGGAAAGTCTATGCCGTGCGTCTCGTTCAGTTAGTCCCAGACCCTAATGGCGGTCTCGTGCTAGGTGATGAAGATAAAATTCAGTATATGGATGAAGACGGAGATTTGGAAGACGCTTTAGATAGCTCAAAGTATGAAGATGCATACATCACGTTCCAAGCTGAGTTCTTCCCGCTTAACAATAACCTTTCATCTTACGTTACTGGAGGTTCTTGGGACTTCTCTAAGCTCGGAAACCCTGTAGCAACTCAAAACCTCGCAGTTCGTCGCTAATTTGCTTATGAAACATTTTAAACAACAAAGAAAGGGCTTCACGCTTATCGAGCTTCTCACTGCAGTTGCGATCACCACGGTGATTATTGGCGTGCTGATTGGTACGACTCGTATGGCGATGGATGCTTGGCAGGAAAGCCGTGATAAAACACGCGCTTCTCGTCTGGCGAAAGAAAGTATGGAAGTCATGGCGCGTGACCTTGAGGGGATCGTGATTCGTTCGGGCAATGACTACGAATGGCTCTATGCAAAAATGGACTCGAATGTAGATCTTGGGCCAGATTCGAATGCTGAGATCAAAAATCCATTAGAGTTCGTGTTCTTTTCGGCAGCGACCGATCGTTACGACGGTAAGATTGGTTCTGCAGATGATCATGGTGGTGACATCTCGGCAGTTATTTACCGACTTGCTTATCAGGATCCATTAGGAGGCAATGTTTTCCCTGTATTTTCACTTTATCGAAAGTTGGTAAATCCAGACGAGGCATTCGATGACTATCTCGCCAAAGATTCTATTCAAGGGATCACGACAGCGAATGACGTGATCAATGGAGATAACTTCATGGCGGAGAATGTTTATAACCTCACTGTCACCTTTGTATTTGAGTATGACAATTCGGGTGCCATCGTGCAAAAGCGTGTGCCAATCATGACAAGTGGTTCGGATTTTGATGAGATGAGTATCAAGGGGAATGAAGTCGAAACTCCTGGGGCGACATCTAACCTTCCTGATGATGCTCGACTCGTAGGTGCGGAACTCGGCATTCTTGTATTGAGCGATTCAGGAATGAAGTTGCTCAACAACAAGACTTTCTCAGAAGCTGATGACTTCGCAAAATTTGTGAAAGAGAACAGCCATTACTTTACCAAGTCTGTAGTGCTCCCACGTTCGTAGACGTATAAAAGGGCGGCCGCTTATTTATTTGCTCAGTAAGTAGCTGAGCGTTTTTTCATCGAGATCGAGGCTCTGAGTGGCACCGTCGAGGATGTTGTCAGCGAGGGTGTTCTTCTTCGTCTGCATTTGCTGAATGCGTTCTTCAACCGTGTCTGCGCAAATGAGCTTGTGCACCATGACAGCTTTCTCTTGGCCGATGCGATAAGCGCGGTCTGTGGCTTGGTTTTCTGCGGCAGGGTTCCACCAAGGATCGTAGTGGATTACTGTGTCGGCTCTGGTGAGGGTAAGTCCTGTGCCACCAGCTTTGAGCGAAATGAGAAAAACTTCGCCTTCTCCGCTTTGGAAGCGTTCGACTAAAGATTGACGGTCTTTAGTGGCTCCTGTGAGTTTGAGGTATTTGACAGAGTGTTCAGTGAGGTAGTTCTCTATGATCTCTAACATCGAGGTGAATTGAGAGAAAATCAGAACGCGATGTCCTTCTGCGCGAAGTATGACTAATAACTCAATAAGGTAGTTCATTTTCGCAGATTCGGCGCTGGTGGGTTGCTGCATTTGCTCAGAATCAAAGTTTAGGAGAGAGGGGTGACAGCAAATTTGGCGTAATTTGAGCAAGGCATCAAGAAAGACAATTTGGGCTTCTCCTCCACGAGCGACAATGGTTTGGCGCACTTGTTTGTCCATCGTCGCTCGGACTGTTTCATAGAGATCCTTTTGTTCAGAATTGAGGGAAATAGTATGGAGAATTTCCGTTTTAGGCGGGAGCTCCTTTGCCACATCATGCTTGGTGCGGCGTAAAATAAGTGGGCTGACTTTACGATTGAGAGCATTACGCTTTCTTTGGTCGTTTTGTTTTTCGATCGGAGTGCGATAGTTCTCAGTGAAGGCCGAGCGCTCGCCTAACAGCCTGGGCATGAGGAAGGAGAAGAGTGACCAGAGCTCGCCAAGGTTGTTCTCGATGGGTGTCCCAGAGAGGCAGAGGCGGTGGGTGGACTGGAGTTGGCGAATTGCTACAGAAACTTGAGCTGTGGGATTTTTGATGTGTTGCGCTTCATCCAGTACAATCAGGTGATAGGGCTGCTGTAGGTGGTGCTCGAGGTCGCGGTGGATCAGAGCGTAAGAGGTAAGGACGAGATCGTAGTCGCCAATTTTTGAAAAGTGTTGGTGGCGTTTAGCTCCTTGCAGGATCAGTACCCTCAAGCTGGGGGCGAACTTGGCTGTTTCTCGTTGCCAATTGACTACGACAGAGGTAGGAGCGAGGACGAGATGAGGTCTTCCTTCTGAACGACCTGTTGTTTTTTCAGTAAGAATGTGGGTCAGCGCCTGGAGGGTTTTACCTAGTCCCATGTCATCTGCGAGAATACCACTAAAGTGGTGGCGTGTGAGAAACTGCATCCAGTAGAAGCCGTGAAGTTGGTATTCTCGAAGTGTCGCTTGGAGCTCGCGAGGAACCTCGACGGTCTCTATGCTTTGTTGCTTAGAAATCTGTTTGGCGATGGTTTCGATCTCTTCTGGCACATTGAGAGCGATGTTTGCATCGTTTTCTAACAATGCGGCATCGAGCGCGCTCATTTTGATCGGACCCTCGGTGAATTTGAATTCTAAGAGTTCTCCTAGAGTCGTGAGCATGTGACGGAATCTTCCTACAGGAAGTGCGAGACCTCTTCCATCCAGTAGGAAGATCATGAACTCTTGTCCTTTGGGCATGCCTTCGGTCACTTCGAGGAAGTTGTTTTTAAGCAATGCTGCTAGAATCGGCTGGATCTCAAAATGTTCTCCGTCGATTTCAAATCCAGCAGAAAGGTTGAACCATCCTTTAGCTTCCTTCACCATTTCCGCTTTCCACGTATCGGTGCGGAAAATGAGAGGTTTGAGTCCAACGTGCGCCGAATATTGGACTTTCCAATTTCTCGCTTCGAGTGCGGGAGTGGCTTCATGACGGAAACGTTGCCAATAGAAATCCGGATGTGGCCACTGCTTGTTATCTGGGCTCCAAACTTTGCCTGCATTTTCAGGGACGTCTTCTTCCTCGATCATCCATTTTGGGCGGCTATCGAACTTTTTTTTGACCTTTTGTTTGGCTTCTTCTTTCGGGAGTAAGTCTAGGGCGTAGAGTGTCTGAAGGGCGGACATCTCAGCTTCACGCTGGCGGAGAATCTTAGTTTCAGGTGTGACGATTGGTAAAAGCATGCCTGAAGGCTCTAGTGGGACTTTGTGTTCGCCATAAAGTGCGTAGGCACGGGCGTAGACCTCAGGGAGTAGCTTATTACTTTTGTCCCTGCGTTCGACTCTCAGAATAAAGCTTGGAGCATTTTTTTTGGGTAAAGGTATACTCTCAGTTGTTTCGGATACTTTAAGGTTGTTGCCTTTTTTGATCGATTCTATGTGTGGTGTCTCACCAAAAGCTATTGCGAGGCGTTCGCCTCGAAGTAGGTGTTCGATTGCTGCAGCGCAGTGTTCGCAGTTACTTTGCAGTGGGCAGCTACAAGATGCATCGATCTCGATTTGCTCATTCTCTACCCACAGAGCAATGATGCTTTCGTGTTGATGCCCGTCATCTGTCTGCACGTAGCAGACGATTTCGATGTCACCTGTTTCTAACTGTTCGGCCTGAGCTTGAACTACTTGCTTGGCTCTAGCTAGTTTGCGACCTTGCTGTAATACACCGTTAGAAAAAAGGAGTTTCCAGTGGTCGCCTGAAAAATAGTTGGAGATGGAAGAAATAGAAAGCGTGTCATTCATAACTACAGCAGAAGCTGGACCGTGATGTCTGGACGTAAAAGAGCGGCAGATTCGTATCTGCCGCTCTCACACCTACGATCCAAATCGTTTTGGATTGTTATATTATGAAGCCTCTGCAAAGCCATTCGGAAATGCCTTTATTATCGGCTGATCCTTTTTTCGCAAATTTTTACGCATCTTAGCAAGCGCAACATTCTGTAATTGGCGAATTCTTTCTCGGGTAACCCCAAATTCGAGCCCTACTTCCTCTAAAGTCTTAAGTTTCTGACCATTGAGTCCGAAGCGTGCATCGATGATTCTTTGCTCACGCTCGTCGAGAGCGTCGCGCAAGCCGTCGAGTTGGGTGTGCATGTTCTTGCTTTCGAGAGCGAGTGCGGGGTCAATAGCTTTCTCATCACCGATGAGGTCACCGAAGTCTCCCCTTTCACTGTCTTGAATCGGCGCGTTGAGCGATGCCGGGCTCTGAGCAGCCTGCTTTAGCATAGCAAGCTTCTGGTATGGGAGTCCTAGCTCTTCAGCAAGTTCGCTGTTGGTCGGTTCGCGACCGAGGTCTTCCGCTAGAATGTTCGAGATGCGGCGCATTTTTGAAATTTTATCAACTATGTGGATTGGGAGGCGGATGGTTTTGCTCTGGTTCGCCAATGCGCGCTTGATGGATTGTTTGATCCACCACGATGCATAGGTGCTGAGCTTGCCTCCTTTTTCAGGATCAAATCGCTCGACCGCTTTCATGAGGCCGATGTTGCCTTCAGAAATAAGGTCGGTGAGTGGGAGCCCGTAGTTTGAGTAGTCCTGCGCGATTTTTACGACCAATCTTAAGTTCGCCTTGATTATGTGTGTACGCGCTTTTTTGTCTCCGTTCTTAATCTTCTCAGCAAGTTCGACCTCCTGAGCAGGAGTGAGGAGGTCAGTTTTAGAGATTTCCCGAAGGTAAATCTGGAGTGAGTTCTCGCTGTTATATGATTTCATGGTCTTGTCGTATTGTTTTTCTGGGTTGATAAGGGCACTGCTAGCGTGATTTAGTTGTCAACTATTATCTATGTGTCCTTATTTAACAATTGCAGCGATAGGCTGTGTCTTTTTTGTTTAAAAAATGAAAAAACAATTTGTAACGCCAGTTCCTAAAGTAGGACGCATGAAGTCAGGAATTCATTCTGAGAAATTTACATTTTTTATCAATGGATCGTATGTTTTTGGTTTGCAGCTAATTTTCTTGGAAAATAGCTATCCACACTGAGCGAGTTAGCGTGGGCAACCAACACACACGACGGGTGCAAATCCCACGAGAAGGAAAGTCTCTCCTTAATGAACTAATTATAAAAAAGCCGACGGCTTTTCGTTAGAATGAGTTAGCTGCTGCTAGCTAATAGAGTCAGTGCCGAAGTATGGAATGAGCGCTGGTGGGATATTGATAGAACCATTAGGGTTCTGGTTTTGCTCAATCAAAGCTACATAGAGGCGAGGCAGTGCTGTCCCAGAGCCATTGAGTGTATGGCAAAAATGATTTTTCCCATTACTATCTTTATAGCGGAGTCTCAGGCGGCGTGCCTGATAGTCCCCGAAGTTAGAGCAGCTAGAAACTTCGAGGTATTTGCCTTGGCCAGGAGCCCAGACTTCGATGTCGTATGTCTTTGTAGAAGAAAAACCGATATCACCAGTGCAGAGTTCGATCGTACGATAGTGCAAGCCGAGTTTCTGCAGTGCTGCTTCAGCGTGGTCCGTGAGTTCTTCGAGGACTTCGAAGGACTTATCTGGGTGAACCGCTTGCACGAGTTCGACTTTATCAAATTGATGCAGGCGGATAATGCCTCTATTGTCACGACCGGCGCTACCAGCTTCGCGGCGGAAACAAGGAGTATATGCGGTCATCTTGATAGGGAGCTCACTTTCCCGAAGGAGAGTCTCACGTACTAGGTTCGTGACAGGGACTTCTGCTGTTGGAGCTAAGAACATCAGGTTCTCTTCGAGCCGATACATGTCTTCTTCAAACTTAGGAAGCTGGCCGGTACCTTCCATGCAGTAACGGCGGATGATGTGTGGCACGTTTACTTCTGTGTAGCCATGTTCTTCAGTCTGAAGGTCGAGCAGGAAATTGATAAGCGCACGTTCGAGCTTAGCGCCCTTACTTTTATAGACTGCGAATCCAGAACCAGAGATTTTAGCCGCAGCATCAAAATCGATGAGGTCATGCTTTTCAGCGAGTGCCACGTGATCGAGAGCTTCTGTGATGGCTGGCTTTTCGCCCCAAACACGTACTTCTGGGTTGTCCTCTTCATTGCTGCCAACTGGGCAGTCAGTGTGTGGGACGTTAGGGATGCTCATGAGGAGGTGGTGCTGACGTGCAGATACCGTGTCGCCTTCGACTTCGAGAACTTTAATTTTTTCACCAATGCGCTTCACAGCGGCTTTCGCGGATTCTGCTTCTTCGAGTTTCCCCTGTCCTATAAGTGCTCCGATTTCTTTGGAGGACGACTTACGTTCAGCTTGAAGTTGTTGCTTTTTTATCTCAATCGCACGACGGCGTTCGTCGCAGGCGAGGACTTCGATGATTAGGTGCTGTGCATCTCCGCCACGTGTGGCAAGACGAGCTTGAATAGCTTCAGCGTTTTCGCGTACTTCTCGGATATCGAGCATGTGCTCGTTTACGGCTTTCTCGCTGAAAGGTAAAGCGTAAGAATGTGGTGAATGGATTTCTGTAGTAGATGAAGTCGCACTTTCTAAATATTGTTGGAATTTAGGAATGCTTGTCTGGATAATTTGGCATACTTCCCGTCACGAGCGCAGAGCTCATCATGAGTCCCTGATTCAATGATTTGGCCTTGGTCCATGACGTGAATGATATCCGCGTTCTGAATCGTAGAAAGTCGGTGAGCTATGACAAATGCAGTCCGCGTGTTCATGAGGTTATCGAGTGCGTCTTGGATCAATTTCTCTGTCTTACTATCTACGCTGGCAGTCGCTTCATCGAGGATGAGAATGGGTTGATCCTTCAAAAGCGCGCGTGCTATCGATAAGCGCTGCTTTTCTCCACCAGAGAGTTTGACTCCGCGTTCCCCAACATTAGTGTCTAACAAGTCAGGGAGCTCTTTGATAAATGGTGTGGCGTTGGCTGCGTCGAGTGCAGCCCGGAGCTCTTTATCACTCGCGTCGCGTTTACCTAAGAGTAAGTTCTCTCTCACTGTGCCGTTGAAGAGGAATGCATCTTGGGTAACATAGGCAATGTTAGAACGCAGAGAGAGTTTGTTCAGAGTGTTCAGCTCCAGACCGTCAATTGTGATAGAGCCTGAATCATATTCGTAAAATCGGGTGAGCAAATTGACGAGGGTGGATTTGCCTGCGCCAGTCGTTCCAACTAGAGCGATGGTCTGGCCGGGTTTTGCAGTGAAGGAAATATCGTGCAGTGTGGGGATTTCATTGTAACTGAATGAAACTTGATTGAAGTAAATCTCTCCACGTACGGGGTGGGGAAGGTGTTTTCCTTCGTTTGCGTGAATCTCGTCTTCGGTATCTAGAATTTCGAACACGCGCTCGGCAGCGGCTTTAGATGACAGCGCCATTTGATTGAGACCGTGGAGTTTTGAAATCGGATCGTACAGCGCCCACATGATAGTGAAGAAGTAGAGATAGATTTCTGTGCCAACGGTCGGGTCTGAAATGATGCGGTAGCCCCCAACTCCAAGTACTAACACATAGCCGAAGGAGTTTAGGAAGCTCATGCTCGGAGAGTAAATGGCCCAATAGGTCATTACTTTTAGGGTGGCTTGTTTTACTTTGTTAGAAAGTGTGTTGAAGCGTTTAAGCTCGTCGTCCTCCGCAGCGTAGGATTTAATTTGATTTACTCCAGCAATGTTGTCGTTTAATAGCGAGTTTATCTCTCCTGTGTATTTCTTAACGTTCCGATAGCGATCGCTGGCATTACGCGTATAAATGACAGCCCCAATGAAGAGGAAGGGAATAGGGGCTAGTGCAGTCAGTCCTAGAATCGGGTCCTTCCAAATCAAAAACGCACTCACACCGATGATCTGCAGAGCCGAGATGAGACCTTGCTCGACACCATCTATCAGTAGGCGTTCCATTGCGGGAACGTCTTCGGCAACCCGCGTCATAATATCTCCAGTGCGTTTCGAGTCGAACCATTTGAGCGGAAGGCGTTGGAGTTTCGAATAGAGTTCAGAGCGTAGATCGTAGATTGCTTTTTGCTCGAAGATGTTGTTGATGACGATGCGAAGGAAGTTGAAGATGTCGCGCCCCAAAAATGCAGCGAGCGCGATGAGGGTATAGGTGATAACTTTGCTCGTGCTTTCCTTGCGGTAGTTTTCTGAGCTAGTGTCGGGGATAAGTGCTCTAATTTGATCTCCTAACGGTGAGCTCGAGCTGTTGGGTGTCTCAGAATCGAATTCATCGATTGTCGTGGCGATGTGTTCGATTTGCTCAGCATTCCGATGGCTTTCAATGATCTTTTTATAGATCCTACCAGACATTTCGGGGAAAACTGGAAGCATTACGGTCATAAAAACTGCACATAGTAGCTGGGCGAATGCAAGCTTGGGGTAGCGTCCGTAATAAGAGAAAATGCGGCGAATAGTTTTCATGAAATTGAGTTAAAAAATGGGCAGATCTTCTAAAAAAGTAAAGCGAAGCGAAAAATCAGTGAATTTTAGGGTTGTCGAGTGGCGGTGCGTCCAACTAGTGTCTATCACCACACTCGAAACCTACGTAATCAACTGCACATAAAAACACTATGGCTACTTATATATTTGGAGGTCTTACAGCCGCCGCACTTGCCTTGTCCATCTGGATGGGCGTCAAAAATAATGCAGAGTTTGAGAAGCAAATTGAGCTTCACGCAAAAGCTGAACGACGTTTGAAGGCTAGTCAGGCTGATTTAGCAGGCGTTACTGCAAAGCGTGATGAAACGGTTGCAGAAAAAGAAGATTACATTCAGCGCGAAAAAACTGAGCAAGACAATCTCGCTCAGGTAACTACTGCGATTGAAAAACTTGAAGCCAAGATTGCTGATACTGAGAGTGTCGTCGCAGCAAACGATGAGAAGATTGCTGAGAACGATGACCTCTTGAAAGAGCTTCCAGATCCAGAAGTATTGATCGCGCAGATTGATTCTACGAAGGAGAAGATAGCACAGCTTAAGGCTGAGGTGGCATCTGAGAAAGAGAATTTGAAGGAAGAGAATTTGAAGGAAGAGGGCCTCAAGTCTATCGTTGTTAGCAAACGTATTCTCATTGAGAACCAGTCCACAGGTAAGTCGCTCTCTACACTTTCAACATCTGTAAAGAGTGTATATCGCAACTGGGGTTTTGTAACTTTGAATGGAGGAAACGCACAAGGTGTAGTTCCTGGTTCTATTCTTGATGTGCTTCGCGGTGGTGAAGTGGTAGCAAAGCTCAAGGTAACTACTGTCGAGCAGAACCGCTCAGCAGCAGATATTCTTCTAGATGCTCTTCCTGTAGTTGTATCGCTCCGCTCAGGCGATCGTGTAGTAGCTGAAAAGCTTGCGTCTGAATAAGCTTTATCACCCCTAACTAATACTTTTTATTATGAAAACACTTTTGTACGCTGTTGCATGTGCTGGAATCGGTGCGGCAGGCATCCTTTCTTATATGAAGATTTCTATGCACCAAGCTGAGCTTGATGCGACAAATCAGAAGGAGAAGCAGATTATAACTGTCGAAAATGCTTATGTAATTATGCAGAAAGAATACGACTCTGAGAAAGAGTTGTTAGCAGAAGCACAAGATATGTATAATAATACTAAGGCTGAGATTGAGCTTAAGGAGTCCAACAAACTTACTCTTAATCGCACACTCAAAGGTCTCGAAAGTAGAGTCGTCTCTCAGGAGGAAAAGCTTATTGAAGTAAGTGACCTTATCGCAAAAATTGAAGCTGTCTTTGAAGGGCAAGAGGTAGAGATTACTGAGATCTCAGACTATGTTGGGAAGCTCAATGCCGAGCGTCGTGGTCTTGAGAAGGAGAACGAAGAGTTAGTAGTGGCTATTGAAGAAGTTCAGAAGAAGATCGATACAAATCAGGCTGACATCGCCGAACTCAATAAGCGTGAAGCATCCCGTATCGCGAACCTTCGCCAGAACGGTATTTCTTCTCTTATTACAGCAGTGAACAATGGTTGGGGATTTGTGGTGATTAAGCCACATCCAGAAGCAATTATTACGGAAAATTCTCAGTTGCTCATCGTGCGAGGTGCTCAGCACCTTGGTCGTCTCAATATCAACTCTGTAGAAGCGAATCATGTGATTGCTGATATCGATTTCGATAGCCTTGTGGCAGGTGCTCGTATTCGCCCAGGTGATCGCGTGATCCTCGCAAAGGCAAATAGCCACTAATCAATACTCATTGATTATATTGTTTTTTTAAGCGCACTACCTGATGGGTCTTGCGCTTTTTTGTTAGTAGAGAGGTCAATCTTTGTGTATGAATCTCTGCAAGATACAATGGAAGAGATGCTTGTGAAAAAAGAAAGTGAGCCAGTGAAGCAATTTTCCGTGATGCTTCAAAATCGAGCTGGAGCTCTTGGTTCGTTAGTTCGCTTAGTACGTTCAGCAAAGGTGGAGATTATTGGTATCAGTATTCAAGATTCCAAGGATGCCACCATCGTACGTATGCTCGTGACAGACCCAGATAGTATCTTTTGCCTCTTTACTGAGAAGGGAATTCCCTACACGACTTGTGACATAGTGGTCATCGCTTTACGAGAGTCTGGTATCGGGCTTGGGGCTTGTTTAGAGGCTTTGATGGCTGCAGAAACAAATGTGGATTTTGCCTATTCGCTTATGGCGCATCCGGACCGTCAAAGTCTTGTCGCAATGCATTTAGAAGATTATTCGTTTGGCATTGATGTCTTAGTGCGCTCTGGCTTTAAGGTACTTTATCAAGAGGATTTGTCGCGATAGATTGATTAGAAGTGACAAGAAGTGGAGCGAGCTTTTGGAGTTGAGGTACTTATGGCTCGGAAACCACTGATCTGAGGAAATTGTTGCTTGTGGTTGAGGTCGTCTTGGTGAATGGTCGCGCCTGTCTATGAATGAACAAATTTTACAATCCGCAGCAGCACAGGCTCGTGGATTAGCAATTGATGCAGTACATGCGTGCTCTTCTGGTCACCTAGGTCTTCCACTTGGTTGTGCTGAGATCGGCGCAGTTCTTTTTGGCGAGTGCCTCAACTTCAACCCAATTGCACCACAGTGGCTCAATCGCGACCGCTTCATCCTCTCTGCTGGTCACGGCTCCATGTTCATTTACACATGGCTCCACCTCAGTGGTTACGCAATTTCTCTCGAGGAAGTGAAGAACTTCCGCAAGCTTCACAGCATCACTCCTGGTCACCCTGAGTTCGAAGAAACTCCTGGTGTCGAAGCAACCACTGGCCCACTCGGTCAGGGTATCGCTAATGCTGTCGGTTACGCAGTTTCTGGCAAACACGCAGCAGCGCGCTACAACACTGCTGAGCACACAATTTTTAATCAGAACATCATCGCTCTCGCAGGTGATGGTTGTATCCAAGAAGGTGTCGCACGCGAAGCCATCGAATTCGCAGGTCATAGTGGTCTCGATAACCTCGTTCTCATTTACGACAGTAATGACGTCACACTCGACGCGATGGCTGACGTTTCTCAAGGCGACAAAGCACAAGATTACTTCGAGTCTCAAAACTGGAATGCTGTGACAATTGACGGTCACGATCTCGCAGCTGTGAAGTCTGCAGTCGATGCTGCTAAGGCAAACTCTAATAGCAAGCCATCTGTGATCATTGCTAAAACTGAAATCGGTCGCGGTATTCCACAGGTAGCAGGAACTCAGAAGGCTCACGGTGAAGGTGGAGCAAACTTCGCTGCTGAAGCACGTGCTGGTCTCGGTCTTCCTGAAGAAACATTCTACGTGTCTGATGAGGTACGCGCATTCTTCGCAGCAAAAGCAGAAAAAGCAGCAATAGCATTCAACGCATGGCAGGCGACATTCGAAGCTTGGTCTGCTGCGAACCAAGCGCTTGCTGAAGAGTTTAGCAATGGCGCAGGTAAAGTAGCTCCTAGCGATCTTCTTGACCAGATCCCAGCATTTGACGCTGATTACAATGACGCAACTCGCGGTACTGGTGGTGTGGTGATCAACAAGGTGGCTGAGCTTGTGCCACAGCTTATCACAGGTTCTGCTGACCTCTACGGCTCCACAAAAAACTACATCAAAGGTGGTGGTGACTTCTCTGCGATGGACGCATCTGGCCGTAACCTTTGGTACGGTATCCGTGAGCACGCAATGGGCGGCATCATGAATGGTATCGCTTACGACGGTCTGTTCCGTGCTTCTGGTGCAACATTCTGCGTATTCGCTGATTATCTTCGTCCATCTATCCGTATCGCAGCTCTTGCTAAGCTTCCTGTGACGTACATCTTCACGCACGACTCTGTGGGTGTAGGTGAAGATGGTCCTACCCACCAGCCAGTTGAGACAGTTTCTGGTCTCCGCGTGATTCCTAATCTCGACGTAGTCCGTCCTGGTGATCCTGAAGAAGTAGCAGCAGCATACGCTGGCTCACTTGCACGTGTCGATGGCCCAACAGCACTTATCTTCACACGCCAAGGTATCCCTAACAACAGTGACGTACCTGTTGAAGTGCGCCGTGAAGGTACTCTTAAAGGTGGCTATGTACTCAAGCAAGAAATCGGTGAGCTTAAGCTCATCCTCATGGCTTCCGGTTCTGAAGTAGCGCATATTGTTGAGGCTGCTAAAGAGCTTGGCGACGGCATACGCGTTGTTTCCATACCATGTTTCGAGCGCTTTGATCGTCAGAGTGCTGAGTACAAAGAAAGCGTGCTTCCAGCAGCATGCACAAAGCGTCTAGCAATCGAAGCTGGTGTGAGTGGTCTCTGGTACAAGTACACTGGATTTGAAGGTGAAGTGCTCGGTATCGATCGCTTCGGCATCTCCGCTCCAGGCAATGTCGTCATGGAGCAGCTCGGCATGACTGTAGGTCACATGGTGACTGCGGCCAAGGAGCTTCTTGGCTAATCGAGTTAGAATAATATTTATCCATCGGCTCACTTTCTCCGGAGAGTGGGCCGATTTTTTGGAATTCGATGAGTTCTCACCGCTTTAAGCGGTCAGCGACTTGTCGCAGGAGGTTTAGAGTAGAGCTACGCTCCATTTTATTGAAACTTTTGTCTCAATTGCTAGTTTCATATTTAGGATCAAGCATCTACGCTTCGAGTCAACCATTTCAGTCAGCGTCTTGCTTGGTATTTCATTTGTGGTGCAGGCCTAAGAAGATGAAAAGCCGAGAAGAGAGGAGCGCCGTGCTGCGCGCGAATCGATAGTAAAGAGTGTTGGTGGGCGAGGTGAAGAAAATGAGCGCCCGTATCTTAAAGCGCTACTCTGAAGACAGAGATGAAAAGCTTTCTAAAACTGAAAGAGAAAAAGCGTATGCTGCAATGAAGCGTTATCGTGCGCGAATGTCTAAGAGAGCAGCGTTCGAATATATGCTAAAGAACAATCCATACCACCTCATGCATCAGATGAGAGAAGGTAAAGCGAGTGAGTCAATCAAGTGCCTAGTGAAGAGCTTTCAGAGTAAATAAAAAACCACTATCTCTGTATTGAGATAGCGAGTTTTCCGAAAGGTTCTTGGGAAAGTTACACTTTTTTTGAGTAGGGTGGAAGGGAGAGTTATACTCCGCGTTTCGATCCCCAGAGCTGGATGTGGAGTCTGTCAGAAAAGCGATATCCGTGATCGCAGCAGAGGTCGGCGAGCCAGAGGCGGTGTTGCTGCAGAACTTCTTTGGTGCGACCTTCTGGCATGAGCAGGATACGCTCACGGGGAATGGAGTATTTCTTCTCCAGCTTTTGTATTTCGGCGAGGTTCTTCGGATCTTGAATGACGAACTTGAACCACGCCTTGTCGCTCTGAGCGAAGAAAGTCATAGCCTTGGCATTGTCGCGCAGTTTTGCATCGTTGCCTGAGTTACTGAGCTTTGCTGAGACGTTGATTTGATCGAGAGCTTCCGCCATTTCAGGTGTCGGGAGCTGAGTGCCGTTGGTTTCTATCTCGAAGCGATATACAGGATCGATAGCGCGCAAGTGCTTGATCAGAGCTAGCCATCCAGCTTGTTGGAGCAATGGCTCGCCGCCGGTTAAGATGAGGTTTTTGCACGGGTATTGCTGTACCTCGGCAGACACGTCCTCGATTCTGGTCTCGAGAAGATACTCAGATTTTTTATATTTCTGTCCGTTCTCGTGTGGCCATGGTGTGCCTTCCCAGTTCCACGTGTAGTCAGTGTCGCACCAAGTGCAATGGAGGTTGCAGAGCGAGGAACGGACAAAAATAGCAGGCACGCCCATGCTCACACCTTCACCTTGGAGAGTGTGGAAAATTTCAGGTTTCCCATTGAGAACAGCGAGCTTGAGCGTGGCGGGCATGCTTACGTTTTGACCACAGATTACGCAGGTTGGATAGAATTTTTTGGATTGAGGGTTTTGAGAGTCAAGATATGAAAGATGAGCAGATTTTGAAGCCCTTCTTGGGGGATGAGGATGACGACTGTGGCTGCTTGGGTGGGGAAGAGATAGTCGAGAGATCAATCTGTCTAATCCGCGAAATCTGCGGTCATCCGGCAGAAGTCTAGTCGTAATAACGTAATCACCTAACAACCTAAAACACGAAAATAAAAAAGCGCATGCGCTTTTGAAATTTTGAGAGTTCGTGACTCGAATTAGATAACGCCGAGGTCTTTACCAGCCTTGACGAAGGCTTCGATGCCGCAGTCGAGTTGCTTCTTAGTGTGTGCTGCGGAGATCTGTGTGCGGATACGTGCTGTGTCTTGTGGAACCACTGGGTAGAAGAAGCCAACTGCGTAAACGCCATTGTCGAGAAGCTTCTTAGAGAACTTTTGAGAGAGCGTTGCGTCGCCGAGCATTACTGGAGAAATTGGGTGGTCTTTACCGCACATGGTGAAGCCTGTGGACGCCATTTTGTCGCGGAAATACTTGGTGTTTTCCTTCACCTTGTCAGCGAGTTCAGTGGACTCTTCGAGCATGGTAAATACCTCGAGGGATGCTGCAGCGATCACTGGAGCCACGGAGTTAGAGAAGAGGTATGGACGGGAACGCTGACGGAGGAGATCGATGATTTCCTTTTTACCAGATGTGTAACCACCAGACGCACCACCGAGAGCTTTACCGAGTGTGCCAGTAGTGATGTCGATCTTGCCGAAGAGGCCGCAATGTTCGTGTGTGCCGCGTCCGTGCTCACCGAGGAAGCCTGTAGAGTGACAGTCATCGAAGTGCACGATTGCGTTGTATTTGTTAGCAAGTGCGTGCACTTGGTCGAGGTCACAGATGATACCGTCCATGGAGAATACACCGTCAGTGGTGATGAGCTTGAAGCGTGTACCTGCCTCGTCAGCAGCGATGAGCTGAGCCTCGAGGTCAGACATATCGTTGTTCTTGTAGCGGAAACGCTTCGCCTTACAGAGACGCACACCGTCGATGATGGATGCGTGGTTGAGGCTGTCGGAAATGATTGCGTCTTCTGTAGTGAGAAGTACCTCGAAGAGTCCACCATTTGCGTCAAAGCAGGATGGATAAAGGATGGTGTCCTCAGTTCCAAGGTAGGATGTGATTTTTTCTTCAAGTTGGCGGTGGAGTGTCTGTGTGCCACAGATGAAACGCACGGAAGCCATACCGAATCCCCACTGCTCCGTCGCCTTAGCAGCAGCTTCTACTACGCGTGGGTGGTTAGCGAGACCGAGGTAGTTGTTTGCACACATGTTGATGACCTCGCGGCCGTCGTTGAGTGTCACAGTGGAGTTCTGTGTGGATGTGATGAGGCGCTCACTCTTGAAAAGACCTGCGTCTTGGATTTTGCCGAGTGTGTTTTGAAGGTGGGATTGGAATGCTTGTGGATACATAACGTGCGTAAAATAGAAATTGGTTCCAGCACAGCTTCTCTAGAGCCTGCTAAGTTGTAGAGATTATTTAGCTCTAAATGAGTAATCTGCCTAGTCAAATGCTCTGATTGTGCATAGCTTGTGTCTTAGGAGGGTGTAAATGGACAGTGAGGAGAGTCTGTAGCGGAGTAGCTAGTAAGTATGTTAGGCACTAGCTACATGCTACTTCCTTAGAGAGCCATTCTAGTAATTCATTGTGTTTATCTGGAGAGTATTGAAAGCTCGCTAATCCATGCGCTTTGCCAGCTTCAATATTCTTAGGCATGTCGTCGATGTAGTAGGTTTGAGATGGCTCGATGTTGAATTTCTCAAAAGAGCGAGTGAAGAACTCGGGTTGTGGTTTGATGGCGCCGATTTCATGAGAGAATACGGCGTGGTCGAAGTGCTTGAAAATGTTGTATGTCTCTAGGCAATGTGGTGCGTGGATCGCGTTGATATTTGAGTAAAGGATCAGGCGGTGACCATCAGCTTTGAGCTTTTTAGTCAGCTCCCAGGTGCCTTCTATTGGTGTAAATATATCGCGCCATGCAGCTTTGAAGGCTTCTTCTTCACCGTGGAAATCGAGTAGTTCAGATGCCCACTGGATATAGGGAGTGGTTTCGATTTTTCCTGATTCAAACTCGTCCTTACGGGCAATGATTTGAGCGAGGGCGTCAGGCTGAGGATTTTCGCCTAACAATGTGCTAAGTGGCGGTATGAAGTCGAAAGCGAGAAGCACGTTGCCGATGTCGAAGAGGAAAGTTTTTTGGTTAATGGTCAATGGTCAACGGGGTCAGTACGATGAAACGTTGTTAGCCTTGATGGTTTGAAATTTGAGAAAGGATGAAGTTAGCGGCCGCAGTAGCTCCGCAGGGGAGAGTTTTTTGTTGAAGGTTGGTTTTCATTTTCCTCCATTGGGCTGCATCATTAGCTGTCATGAAGTTAATGGCTTTGCGGACTTGTTTAGAGGTTTCTGTAAGCTGCCCAGCGCCGATGTCTTTTAGTAAGGCCAAGTTTCCTTCCTCTTGACCAGGAACGAGATGATGAATCAGCATGGGGGTTTGTGCTGCGATGGATTCATGTACTGTAGCTCCACCGGCTTTGCCTACTACGAGATGGTGATCGCAGAGGAGCTCGGGGACTCGGCGTGTCCAGCCTTTGATTTGTACTCGGCCAGGAAACTCTAATTGGATTTCGCGAGCTCGATCATAGAGCTTTTTAATATTTCTTCCTAATACCACCGTGACCTCGGTATTTCCATCTGCAGCCTCCAGAATGGCTCGCACGAATCTGCGTACAGTAGGCTTCTTTGATGTGGGGAAATAGAGAACCTTGAAAGGGCGCGTGCTGGAAGAAGGGGAGATCGTGGGGAGGCTTTGGAAGCGCGGGTGGACGGCAAAGCCTGTGACGATGATTTTCTTTTCCTCGAGACCCTTCTGAACGAGTCTCTTTTGGGTGAGCATGTCAGTTACCAGCCAGTAGTTTGTGGGGGCCTTGGTCCATGAGGAATTAATTTCGATAGAATCTGTGATGACTGTGAAAACAGGTACTCGTAGAGCTCCTTGGTTGAAGGAGCGTTCTAAGAAATATGGGTAGAGGGGATAGGTACTGATAATGGCGTCTGGGGCGAAGCTCAATATAGCTTCATGTAGTGCATTTTCCGGCTTACGCATGAGGGGGAGACGCTCTTTTGAGAAGTCGTGCTTGTCCGTAGACTTGTATATTTTTGCCCAAGTTTTTGGGGAGTGGGTCGTGATGAATCGATAAAAGCTGCGCAGGCGAGCATTTACCCATGGAGCTCCACGGTCGCAGGGGTCAATGATTTCTACTTCTGCATTAGGCTCTAGTGCAATAGCGAGGTGGTTCGCTGCACTATTGTGGCCTTCGCCAAAGCCAGCAGTGGTGATGATGATCCGAGGTGGAGATGTTTCGAGCACACACTAGTCATAGCAGTTTTCGGAATATCGTCCATGGTGGATCTGGGGAGATTCTGTTTCATTCTTGATGTTGCAGGGGTGAGCTATGTCTAGATCTGTGAATTTACAGGCTGGTAAAGTCTAAAAAACTAACGTATTTCTGTGTGTGATGTCAGAAAAGTTGCTGGTGTTGGTTCAAGCTGGATGATTGCATTAATAGTCAGATGAGATCTAGGGGAGAGATTGCCCCTTGTTTTTAGTGATTTGTACGCTAAGTTCTGGCTCATTGAAAGCGTTGTCGCTATTGAGATTATGAAATTGATGAAAACTTGGATGTTGAGCTTGGCGGCTCTTTTTACTCTGCAATCGGTGAGTTTGGCAGCAGACCTTCCAGAGGCATTGGCTGGGTCTTTTGAGAAAGGTAAGGCAGTGAATGGGCAAATCATTGCGATTATTCCGCCTAAGGAGTTTGAAACTTTTGTTCAGAGGTTGAGTGAAGCTGCGCAGAAGAACCCAGAGTGGTTTGATGAGCATACGAAAAAGACTCCAGGTAGCCCATTTCCTCTTTTCGATGAGAAGTTAGGGATGACTCAGGAAGAGTATGATAACTATGTGAAGCTCTGGTCTAACCGCGAGGTTAAGAAGTTAGCGAATACCTCATTGCTCGTACAAGAGGTGGGAGATGGACAATGGAAAATCAACGCGACAGGACCAGCAGCTTCGCTTTCTTTGTTGCGCTATGACCCGAAGAAGAACGTATTTAAATCTCCCAATGGTGAGTTGGTAGCTATTGCTAACATAGAGGCTCCTGAGCGTAGTTTGTTAGGAGCGTGGAAAGGCCTTGAGTGGCGCTATCAAGCGGAGAATTCTCTGACAAAGACGAAAGAGAATGTGGCTTTGGGGACTACAGATGATGGAAAATATTCTTTGCTGATTTACCGATTACAGGAGGTGTCAATTTCGGGGAAACCACTTTATGATAAGAGCGTGATCATCCGCTTTGCCGCTAAAAAATAATGGGGTTCAGAAGGTGTTTCTTTTGAGAACAATCTATCATTGGCGTCGCCTGTTTTGTTGGGTTGTGGTTCCTCTTTTTGTTCTCTTCACACTCTTCAATGTTGTTCTCAATAGCTCATGGATGAAGGGGCGCGTCGCTGAGGAGCTTGAGCGTAGAACTCAAGAAAGATGGTCGATAGGAACTCTAACTTATAGCCTCACAGGCAATCTACATTGCTATGATCTAGATAGCCGAATGGAGGAGGGCGGTGTGCATGTGGCGCATATAGTGGTTCGGCCGAATTATTCTCTGTTGTTCGATGGGCGTTTGCGGCTGTCATCCGTCGAAATTGAGCAGCCAAAGGTAGTGCTTAGCTATGCGTGGTTGCTAGAAAGTTTGAGATGGAAAAGTACAATCCAGGATGCCCCTGTACTAGCAGCAAGTGATAGAAATACTCCATCGACAGCTACTGATAAAGAGCGTGAGCAAGAGTCCACGAAATTTATTGGTGGAGCGGATGCTGTGGTAGCGAATCCAACTGGGGCTGCTAAGAAGATTGATGTGAAGACTGGTGGCGAGCAAAAAACCGTAGGGAATCATGACCCCGATGATCTCTATGAATCTTGGGTGAAAATATCTAATGCGCGGGTGGTGGTGAAAGGTGGTGAGAGCAGCTTGCTAGTTCTAGATGGACTCAACGCTGACTTGCCTGTGGGTGGGAAAGAATTGCTTGGAGAACTCTCGTGGCGTGGTCTTAGCTTGTTCGGTCGAGAGGTAGTAGGTCAGGGGAAATTTAGAGTGGCAAAAAATGGCCCGCTCTTGAGTGTTAAAGAAACTGAGGTTGATTTTTTCGGAGTCCAGCTACGCCCTGATATCTATATGGGGCGTAGTCCGCACGGAGCGGTCTTTCATATCGATATGCTTATTCCGGAGCAGGCTGTGACAGAGATTTTCACTCATTTAGACTCGACCGTGGACCTTTCTGTGGAACGAGTGGCGGGCAGAATGCAATTAGCAGGTCTGATGGCGCATCCGATGACTTGGCGTGGAGTGGCAGATGTGAGAGCTGAGGGAGTTAGAGTTGTAGAAGGGCATCGAGGAACCTCTGCGTATTTTGAAAACTTTGTTTATCAGTCGTATTTGAGCCGAGGTGTGGTGGAGACTCCTGAGCTTCGCCTGCAAGGTGAAGATATTGCGGTAATGAGTAATGGGCTCTTGCGCATGGACGGGCTCGGTTTTGGAGTGGTGCGTCTAGTGACTTCTCCTGAGAAAAGGGATTGGGTGGAAAAGCTTGTTAGTAGGAGTCAAGTTTTTGAGAGGATGAAGGGGGGCGCGATGCGAAGCCTCGTTACAAATGACCTGTTTTATCTCGATTTGAACATCGATGGAAATGTGCTAGATCCGATGATCCAGCTTGATCACAAAACAGACTGGCAGCCGCTTTGGCCTGCGGTTGGGAGATTGCGTGACTTTATGAAGGCTGAGCGTCTAGAAGAAGGGCTCCAGAATTAAGTTACTACCAAAGGTCTGAAATAAAGGCTGATTCGTGCTGTTGGAGATCTACAGTGTCTCCAACATGTTTACCTAACAAAGCTGAGCCAATCGGTGAGTCTGGCGTGATGACGATGAAATTGAGCCCTTGAGAGTAGAGGCTCATGCCACCTCCAGCAGGGAGCATCATGTAGCTGAGATCACCGCTATCGTTGCTCACGATGATCATAGCTCCAGGGGCGATGGGACTGGCGTCATCAAGATCATCGGTAGGGAGTTGCTCTAACTTGCTAATGCTTTTTTTTAATAGAACAACTTTTTCAGCTTGAGCTTCTGCAAGGTAGGATGCCTCTAATTTACGCGTGTCATACTTTCCTTCTTGCTTACTTTGAGCGTCGGTGGAGTTGCTATGTGTTTCCATAGCTGCTTTGCGCAGGACTTCGAGGTTCTCGCGTAGGGAAGTAATGACTTGCTGGATGAGATCGTGTTTGCTGTCGCTCATAGATTGTTTGATAAATTTAGTAGTAAAGAGAATCTGTGGTCAATTTGTTGAAGATCTTTTTTCCGACCTTTGTGACTTGATGTAGAATGATGGGTTCTGAAGTGGCAAAATTCTTCAGTGACTATGTTTTTTTCTGTGGCGGCGATTTCGATTGCTGTGGCAATTGAGAAGCCAGCTTTCACATCGATAAAAAAAGGAAGTGAAGTCTGAAGTGAAGATGAGCTTTGTAATCCCCAAAGCCGTGGTGGCAGCTGGCATCTCAAAGCCAACGGACGAATCGATCTCCATTTCAAAGGTCACGGAAGGGCGTTTTGCTGTGACTTTCTTTAAGAGTTCGAACTCTACAAAAGCACGCAAGCAAGCCCTAGGTAAGTTGAATGTTTGGCTTGATGAGCAAAAATTCAAAGAAGTTGGCGAGCCGAGCTTCGCCTTTTATAACCTACTCTGGATTCCATAGGTCTTTTGAACAAAAAAAGTGTGGATACGGGTGGAGTAATAGTCTCTCAGCGCAAAGGGAATTAGCGTCTTTTGAGTGTATTCTTTTTGCCAGGCTTGCGTGAAAATTTAGGTGGGCTAGCGTTTGGTTTGTTCTTGTGTGAGAACTTGGAAGGAGTGTCGAAGTTGCTTTTTTTATCGCCTTTCTTCGGTTCTTTGCGGCGTGATTCTTCTTTTTCTGGAACTTCATCGTACTTGAACCCGTCTGCTTTTTTGCGAGGAAGGGTAACACGGATGAGCTTCTCAAGCTTCTCAAGCTTCTTCAGAGCGTTGAAGTTGTTAGTTGTGGTAAAGGTGATGGCTTCTCCTTCAGTCTCAGCGCGGCCAGTTCGGCCAATGCGGTGGATGTAGTCTTCACTATGTTCTGGAAAATCGAAGTTGATCACATGGGTGACGCCTGAGATGTCGATGCCACGTGCTGCGACATCTGTGGCGACGAGAACGCGGATCTTGCCTTCTTTAAAATCGCGCAGTGCCTTGCGGCGCTGTCCTTGTTTCTTGTCACCGTGGATGGCTTCTGCGCTGACTTTATCAAACTTGAGAGCTTGGGTGAGGCTTTCGGCTCCGTCGCGAGTACGAACGAATACGATGACTGCGTAGAAGTTGTGTGAGCTGTCGAGCAGGTGCTTGAGCAAATTTGTCTTTTGGTGCTCAAATACTTCGTAGATGGATTGAGAAATAGTTTCCGCAGGGTTGGCGCGGCGGTCGACTTCCACAACCGTTGGTGAATTAAGGAATTCCTTGGTGATTGCTTCGAGCTGCGGGTTTATTGTCGCTGAGAACAAGAGGGTCTGCCGCGACTTTGGAAGCTTCTTAAAAATGGTGCGGATGGCAGGTATGAAGCCCATATCGAGCATTCTATCAGCTTCATCTAACACGAGAGACTGGAGGTCGTGAAATCTGCCGTGGCCTTGCTCAACGAGATCGAGCAAGCGTCCTGGGGTGGCGATGATGATATCGGCACCCGTGCGAAGTTTGTCGATTTGACCTTTGTTAGGTACTCCGCCATGGATTGATGCTGTACGAAGATTTGTGTATTTGGCATACGTACGTACATTTTCGTGAATCTGTGAAACGAGCTCACGGGTAGGAGCGATGATCAATACGCGTGTGCAGCGTTCTTCCTTGGCTTCCGTAGACTCAGCTAGCTTCGAGAGTAAGGGGAGAGTGAAGGCGGCAGTTTTACCTGTGCCAGTCTGGGCGATACCGATAACGTCGGCTCCTTTGAGCACGCGGGGGATAGCGTGTTCCTGAATAGGTGTTGGTTTTTCGTGGCCTGTATTAGCGATGGCTTTTTGGATGCGCTCGTGAAGTTCGTGAAAGGACATGGGTAGGAATTGTTGAGTGTTGAATGAGCGCGTTCACGCAATGGTGATCGAGTGCAGACAGGCTGAGAGGGAGGGGCAGAGAATCGGAAAAAGGCGCTCTAGGCAAGCAAGGTTTCCTGTGGTGTGGATAGAAATGCTGGCATCGCCCCGATCGCTACCGACTAAGTCTGCTGTGCGGCGAGCAACGGCATCGCCAGTGTCGATGAGATGGATGCTTTGCCCAACGACCGCTTGGATGCTATCGCGTAGAAATGGATAATGGGTGCAGCCGAGCACGAGAGTATCGGCGCCAGCTTCCATCATCGGTCCTGCGTACTCGCGAATTGCGCTCTCGACTGCCACACCGCTGAGGGTGCCAGCTTCTACGAGCGTGACAAAGTCTGGGCAGGGCTGGGTGATCACCTTGAGGCCATTCGGATGAATGTGGGTGCGGAGTAGCTTATGGAATCTCTCACCAGCGATGGAAGCTTCAGTTGCTAGTACGCCAATAGTACCGGTCTTGGTGAGCTGATTAGCAGGCTTGACCGCTGGTTCCATGCCTATGAAGGAAATCGGGTAGCGTGCGCGTAAAGCTTCTATCGCATGGATGGTGGCGGAATTGCAAGCTATCACGATGGAGCGTGCTCCCATTTCGATGAGCTGTTCGGTTACTGCGAAGGCGCGTGCTTGGATCTGCTTCGCTGGCTTATTGCCGTAGGGGCACCACGCTGAGTCGCCAATGTAGTGGATCGGGGTGAGAGGCAAAAGTTTGCGGATTTCTAACAATACAGAGAGGCCGCCGACTCCAGAGTCAAGGATGCCAATCGCATTGTCAGTAGTTTGCACGTGTAAATAGTCTAACGAGTGACACGAAATGTCGAGAACCGAGCCTTATTCTTGTTGCGAGACGGCTTTGTCTACCACATTTCTATCATGGCATTCTCAATAAAATATCTCCTTGCTTCCATAAGATCACAGATTTGCTAGCTTATGACTTACATTCTAAATGTGTCACCCATGTCTACGCACATCTGTTACCTATGTACCAAGTCTGTACACGGAGATGTGACCCTGCCTTTTATTTGTAGTTGGTGACGGTCTCGATGAGGGCAGCCATATTCTTAGGCTTAGCAGATGGGAGAATGCCGTGACCGAGATTGAAGATGTGACCTTTGCGTCCTTTCATGGAGTCGAGCAAGCGAGTGGCTTCGATAACGGTGCGTTCTGCTGTGCCGTCGAGGATGGATGGGTCGAAGTTGCCCTGTACTGCGATGCCTTCTGGAAGGGTTATGTGAAATTCAGGGAGGTTGACAGTCCAGTCGACAGAGAGGCATTTTGCCCCCGCGCTAATGAGGGCGGAAGAATGGTGTGCCATGCCCTTGGCGTAGATGATGATCGGGAAATCTTCAGGCATTGCGTTGATGACGTGACGCATCCACTTGACGGACATTTCCTCGTAGTCACACGCGGAACAGAAAGCGCCAGCAGAATCGAAAATTTGAATAGCATCAGCACCGTGTGCGATCTGCATGAGGAAGAGGTCGATGAGAGCTGTGGAGATTTTCTTCATGAGCTTTTCAAAGAGTGCGCGATCTTCGTAGAAAAGATACTTTAGGAGGGAGCAGTTTTTGAGAGAGCCGCCCTCGGTCATGTACGCAGCAAGTGTCCATGGGGAACCGCCAAAGCCGAGAAGGGCCTTTTCCATACCGATTTCTTTACGAATGGATTCAAGTGCGTGACCCATATAGATGAGTTTTTCTGCAGTGCCTTTCTCGTCGAGGGCGTCGATTTGAGCTTCAGTTTTGAGAATATAATCCATACCGATGCCACCACCATTACGGAAATGGTAGGGCTGACCCATCGCTTCTGGAATCACGAGGATGTCAGAAAAGAGAATTGCTGCATCGAGGTCGTAGCGGCGAAATGGCTGCATGGTGACTTCGGTAGTGAGCTCAGGGGATTTCACCATTTCGGTGAATGAGTAGGATTCCTTGAGTTTGCGGTATTCTGGGAGGTAACGGCCAGCTTGGCGCATGATCCATATTGGTGGGCGCTCGAGTTCTCTGCAGTTTGCGGCAGTGAGGAATCGTTCTCTGCTGTTCATGATGTTGCTTAGTAAGGGAAAAGTGGAAAGGATAAAGTGAAACTTATTCTTCCCAAATCATATGCTGCATTTCTAGAGCGCGAGCGCGCTTACTATAGGCTTCAGATTCTGGTCCTCCGTAGGATGCTATCTTTCTAGCAACCGAGACTGCAGCGTGGAAGTTTTGCTGTTTTTCTAACAATGCTATAGCCTTAAAGCCACATTGATAGAACCACTTCCATTCTTGTTGCTCTTCTGAGGCTTGTGGATCGAGGTTTTCTTTATTGATAACCTGATAGTAGGCATTGAGTGCCTGTGTTGGCTCGCGCATGCTCTCAAGTGCTTGGCCTTTCATGTAGTGGAGTTGGTTGCTCCATGAGAGCGAGAGGTTCTTGTGGGCGAGCAGCTGGTCATAAATCGCAACAGCTTTGGCGTACTGGCCTGGATCTTCACTGCCTTGGGTGTGAAGCGCGGTGGCTAATAGAGTCCCAATCTCACGCTGTCGCGGAGAATCAGAGTTTTGTTTATACACCTGATTGAGTGAGATTTTAGCTTCCTCAGTACGATGGATGTCTAATAATACTCGGGCTTGTTGGATGCGAGCATCGGTAGAGAGTTGAGACTTTGAGCGGACGACTTTCTCGAAAATGTCGATACTTTCTTTGAGAGCTTGAGGAGTGCCTTCTAGACGTGCAGCCATCCCTGCGTAGTAGTGGCAAAACTCGGTAAGTGGGCTATCGGGGGATTCCATTGCGATTTTTCCTAACAGCTGACGAGCTTTATTATGTTCGCCATTTCGATAGAGCGTGAGCCCTTTGCGCATTCGGAACTCGTCCCTGCTCTTGTTTCGCGGAAACTTTTCGAGATAGGAATCGATAGCAGCTATAGCGGCTGGCCAATCTTGTTGGAGCTCTGCTAGAAGAAAGCTGGTGCGTGTAAAGTTAGTAAGTTGCTCTGGGCTGAGTGTGGAGCTATCCACACTATCGATGAGCGCTTTGGATAGGAGTGGATAGAGAGGTACCTGAGTAGCGCAGATGGAAGCTAGTGCGATACGGGCATCGACAACACGTGGGCTCTCAGGGTGTTTGAGTAGGAAGCTCTTGAGAGCTTCGCGAGCATCGGGATGCTTCTGGTGAGCGAGCCAGAGGGCGCGTTCGATACTGAGCTGAGAGGTGAGTTGCTGGTCAGTGATCTTTGCTTTTTGGGCGTCAAAAGCAGCTAAGTCCGAGCTGCGGAGAGCGGCGAGGGCCACATTGATCTGTGCCGCTGCAGCTAGGTGTTTGTTGTTGATGTAGGTCGCGAGTGCGAATGCTTTGAGTGCCTCTGGGTAGTCTTCAGATTCGACACTGAGTTGGCCTGAGATAAAACCAGCTTGAGCTAGGGCTTCGGGAGCAATAGTGACGGATTTATTTTTAGCCAGTTCTGCGAGTGTTTGTAGTGTGAGTAAGGCGTCGAGGCGTTGCTTCAACTGGATTTGGATTTTTGCGGTATCAAAAATCGAAGCGCCAAAGAACGGGTGTTCTGGGTAAGCTAGGCGAAAGGCAGAGAGCTCGAATTGCCCTTTGGCAAGCGAACTGGCAGTTTCAAGTTCCGCAGTGTGCTTGGCATAGTAGTAATGGGCGATAGCACGCAAGAATGTGCTTGAGGTATTCAGTGAGTTTGGAGTTGGGAGTGGGTTGACGATGAAGTCAGAGCCAATGCGAATTCCGAAATCGGTCGCCGAATCTGAATCTCTACCAGACCATTTTTGCAACTGAAGGTAAAAAGGATCGGTCGCTGTCATTGGTTGGTTTGACCATTTGCTGAGGCGCTCGAAGGCTAGTAGGAGGATTGGTGAGTCTTGATGGTTACTGATGAAATCAGTTAGGCCGAGACGGGCTTCTTGGACTTGGCCTGCTGCGTAGCGCGCGTCCGCTAAGCCAATGAGAGCAATTTGGTGGAGGCGTGGATGGAGTTGGTAGTCAGATGCAAAAAATCCAGAGAACTTTTCGATCGCATCAGGGTAATCTTTGCTATTAAGAGAAAGCTGAGCGTCTAACACCTTTTTCAAGATCCCATTTTTACTGTCTTTTGGGATGCTATTCACCATGGCTTTCGCACGCTTGAAGTCACCATTTTCTAAGTAAATCTCAGCAAGCGCTGTCGTGGCTTTTAGTTTGGTGAGTACGTCTTTTGATTTGGTTGCTTTTTGATAGCTTGTGATCGCATCCGTTTTAAGGTTGAGGGCTAGTTGGAGACTGGCGAGTGTGAGCGTGGCGTCGTCGATGTAGCTCGATTTTGGGTTGAGTTTCTTGAAGCGCTCGATGGATTCGGTAAATTTCCCTTGAGCAGCGAGAGCTTGTGCGATCCAGAACTCACGCTCTGGGTGGTTTTTAAAGAATTTACTATTGAGCGTAGTGAGTGCTTTTTCTGGCTGGTTAGCACGCACTTGAGCTTCGGTGAGGCGATAGAGGATTTCGCGATTTTGTTCGACCGTGAGATTTGGGATTTTATAGGCTTCTGCAAAGCGTGTGACTGCGAGCTCTGGAAGGTGGTCGCTGAGAGCTTGGATTCCTTGTTGGTACGGAGTGATAGAGCTCATCTCTGATTCTGGAGTAGAGGATGAGGGAGCTGCTGATACTGGATGCATCAGGGCGAGAGGGATTGAGAATAGAGCAGCGAAGCGCATGAGTTATCAAAGTACTGTCAGATTCGAGGCTGGTCAATGCTGAGAACTAGCGGAGGCAAGATTTCAGTTACTAGTTGGAAGGAGATTGAAAACCATAATGAAGACATGACTGTGGAGATGGAAATTCTGGGTGTCCGAAGTTTGAGGGCGGGTGGTCTTTGCGGAGAGATACCGTGATGAAAACTTCATCCGTGGTATTGAGGGCTTCAGTCATTTGTGGTTGGTATTTCAGTTTCATCAAGCACCAGCAAAAGTGGGACGAGGGACTGTGCGTCCGCCATGCCTAGGTGGAAACGAGCGTCGAGGTGTGTTCGCTACCTAGGCTCCATACAGATCGAATGGGATTGGTCTCTCTCTTGTAAAGTTAGTGCGAGTGGATTTAGAGTACTCTGAAGGCCTGATGTTAGAATTACGAGGTGTGGATCTCGTTAATGGATCATCATTGTTAGATGTGAAGCCATACATCCAATTTTCTGATGCCCGGTCAGATGCTGTGGCGAGGTTTGTGAGTGGTGAGCCGGCTATAACATCTGTTGGATGGTGTGTGTAGGTGTCGTGATGATATTGTCGGTCGAGCAGAGCAGCTAAAAGTTTCACTTGCAGGCGTAGATCAGCAGATTAGTATTTCGGCAATGAAAGTAGCAAAATGGATTGCAGTAGGAATGGTGGCTTTCGTGAGTGCCATGAGCGTTTCCTGTGGAAGTCTCCCAGAGTTTCCAGAGCAGGATCTCGGTCCGAAGAGTGAGCATAGCGCAATTCCTTGGAATCGCCGTCTACCTGGTGAAGGTCAGGGAATTCTCGGTGGCTTTAGCCAATAAGCGCTAAACTTTATGTGAAGAGCTTACTCCACGTTCTGAATTTGCTCACGGATTTTTTCAAGTTCGGTCTTTGAGGTGACTACGTGCTGAGCGAGGGTCGCATCATTGGCCTTTGATCCGATGGTGTTGAATTCTCGATTGATTTCTTGGCAGAGGAAATCGAGCGAGCGGCCAATGGGTTCGAAAGAATCGAGGTATTTTCGGAATTGGGTAAAGTGGGAGCGAAGGCGTGTGATTTCTTCGCTAATGTCACAGCGTTCTGCAAAGATGCCGACTTCTTTGAGGACGCGTTCGTCGTCGAGGTCGAGCTCTAAGCTTGTTTCTTGGAGGCGGCGGTGGAGCTTGTCACGGTAGCGTGTGATGACTGCTGGAGCGTGTTGTTCGATAGCGCTGACTTTGTTTTCGAGGGTTGCAAGGCGCTCAAGTATGTCGTGCTTGAGGTCATCCCCTTCGCGAAGACGCATTTCCACAAGGTTAGAAACGGCTTCTTTGAGGGCTGGGAGAACGGCTTCTCTTGCCGCGTCCACACAGGCTTTTTTATCTTCGAATTTGATAATGTCTGGAACTCTGAGGATGTCAGCGGCAGTGATATCTAGTAGGTGACCAATTTCGTGTGAGAGGTCTTTGAGTGCTTCTGAAAGTGCCTTGGCTTTATTTTTATCGACACTAATCGGGCTCTCAGCTCTATCGGTTTGCTTTAGTGAAATGCTAATGGAGACTCGACCGCGCGAGACTTGAGTGAGAACGTATTTGCGGATTTCGCTTTCAAGCTCGGCATAGCTGCGTGGAAGCTGGACGACAACTTCGCCTTGCTTACGGTTGACTGAGCTTGCTTCGATGCTAGCGATGAGCGTGTCTGTGGCTTTTGCTGCAAGGCCAAATCCTGTCATTGATTTCATTTTAACTTAGGTCTTTTGGGGTTTCTTCCTTAGTTTCTTCTGCGTCTGTATCGTCTTCGTCTTTCGCGCTAGGAATTATTTCATCTGCAAATGGGTCATAGGGAGCGCGAATGGTATTGAAAATAGTTTCTTTTTCGGAGTCATCTTCGGAGTCGCTGACTCCGTCATCGAGTTCTTCACCTTCGCTATCCGTTTGTTCCTCTGGGGATTTACTGAAGTATTCCGTATCGTGGTCCCTGTTTCCGTTGTGTCCCGCAGCAAGAGAGCCTGGTGCTGACTTGAGGAGTGGATGATAGTTTGCCATTTCTGCAGCCTCTTGTTTGAGCTCTTTTTTGCTAGTGAAGTAGGCGAACCAAATACAAATTTCGTAGAGAAGTGTCATTGGGACCGTGAGCATACAAAGCGTGAGAGCGTCGCCTGTTGGAGTGATGATGGCAGCAATGATGAAAATGGAAACGATGGCATAGGAGCGGGTACGGCTCATGATGTCGTAGTCGAGGATACCAATTTTGACCAAAGTCATGACGACCACAGGGAGCTCAAATGCGAGACCAAATATGAGAGTGAACTGAGTTGCGAAGATGATGTATTCGCCAATGCGCCATTCGTTTTCTACCCCCATACTGCCTGAGTAGGTGTAGAAGAACTCGAGAGCTTTAGGGAGTACCATGAAGTAGCAGAAAAAGACGCCAGAGAGGAATAGACCAAAGCCAATTGCGAGTGCGGGCCAGAGCGCCTTTTTCTCATTTTCTTTCAGACCAGGGAGGACGAATTGGAGTATGAAGACGAGGATGAAAGGGAAAGAAACGATGATGCCGGCGAAGAATGCGAGCTTGAGTGAGAGCATGAAGGTCTCAGTCGGCTTGAGTGAGCGCATATAGACGACATTATTTTTCGCATCGACTTTAGCATTGGGGAGGAGGGTCTCGTCTTTAAGTAAGTCGAGAGTAAATTCTTTTTCTTTTTCTGAAGTATTTGGAAGGTTCTGGATGAACTGAAGACGCTTTTCGTGAGGTTCTAGTGAGCGGGCGGCACGGTAATAGCCAGCACACTGGGCGTAGAAGGATAGCTTAGGGTCGTCAAATTGGGTAAAGTAGCTGGCTTTGGCTTCCTCACTAAGCACGGACGAAAAGTGGGAAGCGCGTTTGGCTTTTTCCCAAGTGTCTGGGTTGATGGTCTGTGGGAGGCGTGCTTGTTGGTTTTGTTCCCATACGACAACGATTGGTTGGCGCAATAGATCCATCAATGTGTTCTTGAGGGCGTAACATGTGATTGTGGCGATCAATAAAGTCACGACAATGCGAGTGACCATGAGGCGCAGATCCTCGAGGTGTTCGAGGAATGACTTGTCCGCGAGCTTGGTGTTGGCTTTATCGCGTAATTTGAATGCTTTGGTGAGCAGGAACATGAAGGAAAGAAAGTGGGATCGTGTGGGGGCTCTTTTATCCCTGAGTTAGACGTGCTGCAGGAAGGAGTTCTTTCAAGGAGCCGATGACTCGGTCTGCGATAGAAAAATCGAGATAGTCAGTCAGGCGAGATGGGACAACACAGGTTTGGCAGCCAGCCTGGATACCTGCTTTAGTACCATTGAGGGAATCTTCGATCACGAGGCAGCTGTCGGCTGGAAGTTCGAGTTGGAGTACAGCTTCGAGATAGAGGTCAGGTGCCGGTTTGATTCGTGGCGCATCGCCTTTACAAACAGTGGTAGTGACCATCGGTGTGAGATGGAGCTTATCTACCCAATCATGGGATGAAGAGGAAACGATTGCGATAGGCACACCTTCGGCAAAGAGATGTTCGAAGAGTTCGCGTACTCTTGGGAGTGCGATGGAGTTCTCAAGCGTAGCATGAATCTCAATTTGGCGCACAGGGTTGATCGTGTCCCAATCGTAAGTTTTGCCCGTGAGATCCTCTAAGTGTTTTTCTGGTGACCAAGTATCGAAGTCAGAATCAATACATTGGACATAGGTTTCGACCAGTAAATCCTGACCTTCTGAGCGGAAGAGGTCGAGCCATGTTTGGTAAATCGGCCATTCGGTGTCAAGGATGATGCCGTCAAAGTCGAAGAGGACTGCTTTTGCGTTTACGAGCATGCTCGGAGAGTACTGGGGGATGTCGATTTGAAAAGAGCGATTTTCAGATTAGTGTGCAAAGATCCCTAATAGAAAGAGAGTGTGCTCTATGTCGGACGAAACTATTTAAGCAGTCTGTAATGTTAGTAAAATCAAGGTTTCTGTGTGAAAGTATCAAAAATGTTCCTTCGAACACCTTTTTTGTGTTGACCGAAATGAGTATGAAGTGCAGTCTGTTAGCATAAAGACGACTTATTAACAACGTGTCTGCTCAACCTGAACTCATTACTTATATGTCCACGAAAGAATCCGCCGCTCAAGAAAAGATGAATGAAAAGCTCCAAGAAGCACGCAAGAAGAATCTCGATCTTGCAATGACGCACATCCAGAAGGAGTTTGGTGAAACAGCAATCATGCGCTTGGGGGACGCAGGTGCTCTTGATGTGGATGTGGTGCCAACTGGTAATTTGCTCATCGACCGCGCACTTGGCGTGGGAGGATTTCCAAAGGGAAGAATTATCGAAGTCTTTGGTCCTGAATCTTCTGGTAAAACGACGCTTACACTCACTGTAATTGCGCAAGCTCAGAAGCAGGGTGGTGTGGCTGCGTTCATTGATGTGGAGCACGCTCTCGATCCGCAATACGCGCGTCGTCTAGGTGTGAATCTTGATGACTTGCTTATTTCGCAGCCGTCATCGGGTGAAGAAGCACTGCAAATCTGTGAGACCTTGGTGCGTTCCAACGCGCTCGACGTTGTTGTACTCGATTCCGTTGCAGCTTTGGTGACGAAGCAAGAACTTACAGGTGAAATTGGTGACTCCACTGTAGGCGCACAAGCGCGCTTGATGTCTGCAGCGATGCGTAAGCTCACTGGTTTCATTTCTAAAGCGAACACTGTCTGTATTTTTACTAACCAGATTCGTGAGAAAATTGGTGTGATGTTCGGTAGCCCTGAAACAACTCCAGGAGGTCGCGCGCTGAAGTTCTTCGCGTCTGTTCGTGTCGATATTCGTCGTATCGGTCAGATCAAGGCGACTGAGGGATCAGTCCAAGGCAACCGAACCAAGATCAAAGTAGTGAAGAACAAGGTGGCTCCACCATTCACAGAAGCTGAGTTCGACATCATGTACAATGAGGGTATCTCCTCCGTCGGTTCACTTCTTGATCTTGCACTCGAATACAATCTCATTCTCAAGCGTGGTTCATGGTTCTCTTATAATGGCAACCAGCTCGCTCAAGGACGTGATGCAGTGAAGATAGCTTTGAAGGAAAATGAAGAACTCTACACAGAGATCGAAGATCTCGTGAAAGAAGAGCTTGCTCACCGTTAGGGTAAATAGTGGTAAAGGTTGAGTTTTAGTCTATGAATGAAGGTCGCCTCACTGGGTTGAGGTGATCTTGTTTGTGTATAGGATAAGATGCCTAGTTGACGTTGGGAATAGAGGAGTTTGAGCAGCTGCACATGCTCTTTTTCTGCGTGAAGAATCAATGGCGCAGCCCTACTGGTGAAGCTATTTATCGTGATGACGCTAGGATGGTGGTGCGCTCGGCGGGGGTGACCCAAGTGCGAAACGTAAAATGTTAGCGCACGACTTAGCGTGGGCTGACATTATATTTGTGATGGAAGTTGAGTAGAAGCGAAAGATTCTATCTTTCTTCCGTAGTGAGCTAGAGCTTCCCGAAATTATAAATCTCGAGATTCCTGATATTTACTCATTCAGGCATCCAGAGCTGATTGATTTACTTAAGTGGGGAGTTGAGGTCGAGTTAGCTGAGCGTGAGTGCTAGATCGCAGAGTGCTGTGGTCAAAAATTTAAACATGGTTATACTACTAGTGATACGGAAGGGTTCGTTTATTTAAATTCGAAGAGATTCTGTGCAATTAAGTAGTGGCTAGATGACTCCATAGGCGATCATGGCGTCGGCAACTTTTACAAATCCAGCAATGTTGGCGCCTTTGACGTAGTCAACTGTGCCGTGAACTTCTTCGCTGTGTTTGAGGCATTTCGTGTGGATTCTTGCCATGATTTCTTTGAGTTTGGTGTCGACCTCCTCATGTGTCCAAGCGATGCGCAATGCATTTTGGGATTGCTCGAGTCCTGAGACTGCCACACCTCCAGCATTCGCTGCCTTGGCTGGACCAAACAGGACGCTTCCTTTTTGGAAGATGAGGACGCCGTCTGCGGTAGTCGGCATGTTCGCGCCTTCGACCACGGCACTCACTTTGTTCGAGACGAGGTCGGCGGCATCGCTGGCTTTAATTTCGTTTTGCGTTGCGCAGGGGAGGGCGAAGTCGGCTTTGATAGTCCATGGCTTTTTGTCGGCGTGGAATTCACAGTCAAACTTTTCAGCGTATTCATGAATGCGGCCACGACGTACTTCCTTGAGATTGATCAGCCAGTTCAGCTTTTCTTTAGAAATACCATCGGGGTCATAGATGAAGCCTAAAGAGTCGGAAGCTGTTAGAACCTTACAGCCGAGTTCATTGAGCTTTTCAATGGCATAGAGGGCGACGTTTCCGGAGCCAGAAACGATTGCAGTTTTTCCGTCGAGGCCTTCACCTCTGTGGGTGAGCATTTCTTTAAGGAAGTAGACTGCTCCGTGGCCAGTAGCTTCCTTGCGGCCAGCACTACCTCCGAAAGAAAGTCCCTTACCAGTCATGACGCCAGCAAAACGATTATTGAGGCGCTTGTATTGACCAAAAAGATAACCCAGTTCACGGTCGCCTACTCCAATGTCGCCAGCTGGGACATCGGTGTCTTCGCCGATGTGTCGCTGGAGCTCGGTCATCATGGCATGGCAAAAGCACATGACTTCCGTGTCGCTTTTCCCCTTGGGATTAAAGTTAGAGCCGCCCTTAGCTCCACCCATCGGCAGACCAGTGAGTGAGTTTTTGAAAGTTTGTTCAAAGCCGAGGAATTTGAGTGTATCGAGATCGACAGCTTTGTGGAATCTGAGTCCGCCTTTGTATGGGCCGATGCTGTTGTTGAATTGGACGCGCCAAGCTCTGTTTGCGCGGATGTTGCCAGCATCATCCATCCACATGACGCGGAAGGTGATGATTCGATCAGGCTCAGTCATGCGCTCTAAAATGCTGGCATCACGATAGATTTGGCTATCGCGTATGAGTGGCATAACACTCTCAACAATTTCGTGGACAGCCTGATGAAAGTTAGGTTCAGCTGGGTTGCGGCGCTTGAGGCCGTGCATAAAATGGGTGATGTCGCAGAAGGCTTTTTGAGTCATGAAAGTAAGAGGTGTGAGTTTGGAAATTATTTGAACTCAACTCTAACTTTATTGCTCGTGGCTGCCAAGACGGAAACAAATTCTGCTAGGATAAAGAGGCCGCCGATGAGTCTACCCTTTGACATGGGAGAGTGGTGTGTTAGCTACGACATTTGTTGATCAAATCTTCGAGGTAACGGGTGATTTCTAACAAGCCTGTAGTGTATTCATTGTCGGGGAGACAGTTGAGGTTGTTACGGGCATCGTTGAGCATCTGAACGGCAGTATCAAGGGAGGCTTCGATAGCCTCAGAGTAGGCGGATTCGCCAACAAGGGCTTCGAAGTTGAGAGGTTGTTCGTTTTTGATGTCTTTCCGAAGCTGCTTCTCAGTGTTCGCAGGAGTAGTTTCGAGAAGTTGGAGAAGAGGAAGGGTGAGTTTGCCTTTTTCTAGGTCTGTGCGGAGAGTTTTGCCGACATTGTCTTCGGTGCCGACAAGATCGAGGCAGTCGTCGTATATCTGGAAAGCTGTACCGAGTTTGAGACCGTAGTCGTAGATTTTCCGTTCAGTTGCTTCATCTGCTCCAGAGAGGGAAGCGGAAATACCTGCGGAAGCGGCAAAAAGTGCGCCTGTTTTCATAGCAATCACGCGGAAATATTCTTCCTTCGTGAGGTTGAGGTCGAAGCGTCGCTGAGTTTGGATGATTTCGCCTTGGCAGATCTCGCGCGATGTTGTGCCGATTTTTCGACAAATGTCGATGCTGTCGAATTCAGTCGCCAGTAGAAGCGAGTGAGAGAAGAGAGCATCACCTAGAAGAACAGCCATGCCGTTGCCCCATTTTGCATTTGGGGTGGGAGTTTTACGGCGAGTATCGGCCTCGTCGATGATATCATCGTGGATGAGGGTAGCCATGTGAATGAGTTCAAAAATAACGCCAATCTTGAGGTTGTCGTCTGAAATTTTACCGAGAGCGCCACCGGCAAGAACAGCGAGAGCTGGACGGATGCATTTACCACTGGTGTTGCAGATGTAATCGATGAAGGGTTTGATCTCGGGATCGAATGCTTTCACCTGTTCGCTGATCTGCTTTTCTACCTGTTTGATTTCCTTGCGGACGAGATCAAATGCGATGCGTCCTTTGGAGTCAGAAAACAGTTTGAGGAGTGCCATGTGGAATGTTGGTGTGTTGGTGCTTTGAGGGCTTCAAGCGAGAAGCAAAGATTCTTCACACTCGGTGGCTAGATACAATCCTTAAGAATGACCGAAGAAGTAGCGCGCGCTCTCTAGAATGCCGTGAGCAGTTTCGGAAATGCTGAGGCCGCTGGTTTGGAGGCAGAGATGGGAGACTTCACTATAGATGTCATTGCGTTGTGTGAGCATTTTTTCGATTGTTGCGCGCGCGTTTTCGGTCTGAAGAAGCGGGCGGTTAGAATTTCGCGAAGTGCGGTCGAGAATGGTATCGGTATTTGCGTTGAGCCAGACCACGTAGCCGAGCTGTCGGAGGAGTGGGCGGTTTGCTTCTTTAATTGGCAGCCCGCCACCAGTTGAGATGATGTGGTGGGTGAGTTGGTTGCTGAGGAGTTGCTCGACAGTCTGAGTTTCGCAATCGCGAAAATAGGTTTCTCCTTTGAGGGAGAATATATCCGCAACACTGAGTTTCTCAAGCTCTTCGATCTTATGGTCGGTGTCGATGAGCGGGTAGTTAAGTAGCTTGCCGAGCTCACGGCAGATGGTTGATTTTCCAGAGCCCATGAAGCCAACCAAGATGATATTCTTGGCGGGTAGGGTTTCTCCGTTTTTCTGATTCATGGAGAGAGTGTAGAAAAGATTCCTAGCATGACCAGTGCGGAGACTAGAGAAATATTTCAGACGCCTAGCTGAGGCGAATCATATCCTTGATGAACTGTTTCCAGAGGAAGAAAAGTCCGCGGAATGAGTAGCGGAATTTCCCGTTGGTAGTGGGTGCAATGATGCCTAAGTCGATGTTGTGCTGGATCTGCATGGCCATGTTATTTTCCATTTCTTCGTTGAAAATGTCAGGGTTGGGGATTATGAGATTGTCGAGCGAATCGCCCTTTTTCTGGATGAATTGCTTGTGTTTATTGAGTGATTGCTCGAGCGAGCAATGGCGGCAAGCAATCTGGTTCCATGCTATGCTTGGGGAGTTTTTGAGCGTGGGGGAGAATGGGAAATTACTGGTGCGATAGAGTTTGCCGTTACAGCTACGGGAAGTGATCGTGATGTATGAGAAAGCAACGTTGGATTGTTTGCAGAGGCAGACGATGACCACGGCACGTTCTTCTGGGTGCCAGTAAAAGCTGTAGTGTTGGGCTGCATCAGCCCAATTCTAACTGTAGTCCGAGCTGTGTTCGAAATTGAGTTCCTTGAGCTCGTCGATATTGTGAGCTGCTTCAGGAAAGTGCTGTAGGCGTGGGCGTCTTTCTTCTTGGAGGTGGTTGACTAGTGGGAGGCGAAGTTTGCGCACGCGGGAGCCAAGTTCGATCCACGGAAGGAAGAACCAGGTGAAAATGGACGCGACCGAGAGTGGGATGTTTCCTGAAATGAAGTAAACGGCTACGCCACTGGCTAGAAGGTAGACAAGGGCTCCGCATTTTCTAAAAATTCTGCGGTGGCAAGAGCGTAGTGCCATGCCGATAAGGAAGATGCCAATGATTGTAAGAGATTCGCGCATAATAGATGGAAGTTCTTCTGACCAGTAGTCGAGTACAGGTCGATATAGGATTGCTCAGTGATTCGTCAAGTATAAGGAAGTGGGGGGGAATTAGAAAATGCAAATTAGGCTGAGGTTATGGCGATAGAATCATATGAAGGCATTACTCCAGAAATCGACTCGAATGCATTTATTGCGTCGAGTGCTGATTTGATCGGACGGGTGACTGTGAAGGAGGAAGCGAGCATTTGGTATAATGCAACATTGCGTGGAGATATCAATGAAATCGTGATCGTTGCACGCTCTAATGTGTAGGATAATGCGGTGATTTATTTGTCAGATGACTATGGAATTATCTCGGTGATCTGGTTACTGTGGGACATGGTGCGATTGTGTACGCGGCGATAGTGAAGAATGAGGTGCTCGTCGGTATGGGCTTCTGTGTGCTCGATGGAGCTGTGATTGGTGAGCGCTCTATTATCAGGGCAAATGTTCTTGTGACGAGTGGCATCGTGATTCCTCCTGGTTCCTTGGTCGTTGGTTCTCCAGCAAGGGGAGTGAAGACTTTCGATCTAGCCGTTCAAGCGAAGGTGAAGCACTGGGTAGAGAAGTATGTGGTGCAGTCACGCAAGTACATGGCTCGATAATTCTTTTCTGATAAGGCGATGGCAAATGATGTGGTACGAGTAGAGCCTGTGGCATTGATACCAACTCAGGCTGGTTGTGCAGTTTTTCTTGGAGATGGAGAAAAGGTGATTATTTTTTGGCTGAAGTAATTAAGGATTAGAGGTTGTTTCGTTTATACCAGTATTTAAGCTGTTTGAGGTTGTCTCCATTGAAGCACCATTGGCACTCCTTGAGAAACCAATAAAAGTTCTCCTATTTGATGCCGTTGAAACGTCGCATGTGACGCTTAGCTTGGTTCCAGAAATGTTCAATTCCATTGATGTGCTTGTGATGGAAATCGCTCACGTCAAGAGTATCGTAGGATCTAAAGGTGTCGGTATAGACGATACTGTCTGGTTTTACTCGCTCCTGAATGATGGCGGTAAAAGACTTCCCACCCCTTTTAAAAGCCCAAAAACGACAACTTTACCAGCAGCACCCCGACCACGCTTACCTTTACGAACTCTTCTAAAATAACTCTCATCAGCTTTGACTTCTCCAGACAGCTCATAACTTGGTATCTTGCTGGCAATCAACTTCCTGAGCCTCATGTAAAACTGAATCGAGGTGTTGACCTGAATCTCGACGATCTCCGCTGCCGCCCTTGCTGTCGTCCCAGCAACAAAGTGCTCAATGAGCCTGCTTTGCTTTGAAGAAGATAACCTGCTTCTGCCTTGATTCATTGAAGTGAACATAGAACATCTGCCCGTCCTTAACTACTTCAACCCCTATTTTTTTATGTCGATCCCTCGATTGGGGCATTGATCAATATGGCTTTGGCCAATGAGCAGGCTCCGCACCTGTTGAGTCATGATCTACTTTACGGATACTCTCTCGGCTTTTAGCGGACGAACGTTTCCCCAGTTGCTGATAGCTTCTGTTTCTAGAGTAGTTGCTTCTGTTGCAGTACTAGCACCAGCGACCAAACTTAATAAGAGGTTTTTCGATGTGTTCATTATTGATGAATAATGAATATGTGATAACGATTTTTGTGAAAAACAGAAAAAGTAATTTCAGATTTACTTCTTAAATTATGATTTAGCGCTTACTCTGCTGCCATGCTTGGAAGTTCTGGTAGCCAAACATTCCCATGAAAATGGCGCCAAGTGGATAGCCAGCAACGAAAGCGTAAGCTCCGACGAGACCAGCTGTGATGAGACTGGTGAGGTGGACGGCAGTTTTGCGCTTAGGACCCATCAGAGCGGCGAGCATCTGGCCACCATCGAGTGGGAGAACTGGTAGGCAGTTTAGTAACGCCCAGAAAACACTGATCTGAAAGAAGATGAAGGTGAAGAATGGCAGGTAGTTGTTATTCAAATTGAGATAGGGTAGAGCGAAAAAAAAGGCTAGGCCGGTGAGTCCCTGGAGTGCTGGTCCCGCGAGAGAAACAAGAAAGGATTGTTTTCTGTTTAGGATGCCTGCGGGATACATGGCGTAGCCTCCAAAGTTGGAGAGTACAATTTGTGTTGGCAGTTTGTACTTACGAATAATTAAAGCATGTCCCATTTCGTGGATGAGAATGGAGATGAAGGCTGCAAGTACGAAGAGTGCGACAATAAGAATGGCGTTCTCCGCGCGGAGGCCAAAGCTAAAGAGCCCCAGTAAGCCGATGATGAACCAGAAGGATGGTTCAATTCGGATGAGAATGCCAAATAGTTTAAATTCTATCATGAGGTAACTAGCTCAGGAGGAGATTGTATGCGCTGAGAAGAGCCTTGATACCAGCCATTTCGATAGATGGATCGACACCGCAGCCCCAGAGGATTTTACTTCCGTCATCAGCCTTGAGCTGGATGTAAGCCGCAGAATCTGAGTCAGAGCCACCACGGATCGCGTGAGAGCGGTAGTCCGTGAGTGTGAAATTTTTCAAGCCAGCAGTTTTGAGAGCGTGGACGAAGGAGTTGATCGGGCCATTACCTTTACCAGAAATTACTTTTTCTTTCCCATTGATGAGAATATTAGCATGGCATTTGACCTCAGCTGGAGTGCTGTGATCGAGTTCGTAATCGAGTAGCTGGAGAGGTGTTGAGATATTGACGAAGTATTCGAAGAATGCTTCACGAATCTCAGCTGTATCGAGTTCTTTACTTTGTGAATCCGCGAGGTTGTATATGGTTTTTCCAACCTGTGGGTGCATGGTTTTAGGAAGATCAATGCCGTGCTCTCGATCGAGGATATAGGCGACTCCGCCTTTGCCTGATTGTGAGTTGATACGAATGATTGCTTCGTAGGAGCGCCCGATGTCCTCTGGGTCGATCGTGAGGTATGGGACCTCCCAAGCGAGATCTGGTTGCTCGCTTGTTTCCTTGTTGCGGCGATCTAGGCCTTTTTTGATGGCGTCTTGGTGAGAGCCAGAGAAAGCTGTGAAGACGAGCTTGCCAGCGTATGGGGCGCGATCAGAAACGGTCATGCGCGTGACGCGCTCGTAGACGGCACGAATGTCGGCGAGGTTGCTGAAATTAAGTTCAGTCGAGATGCCGTGTGCATTCATATTGAGCGCGACGTTGACGATGTCGAGGTTGCCTGTGCGTTCGCCATTGCCGAAGAGAGTTCCCTCTACACGGTCTGCGCCAGCCATGAGGCCGAGTTCTGTGGCAGCTGTGCCTGTGCCGCGGTCGTTGTGGGTGTGGAGTGAGACTTCGAGTGAATCACGACGGTCGAGGTTGTGGCACATCCATTCGATTTGGTCGGCGTGAATGTTCGGAGTTGCCAACTGAACGGTGTCTGGAAGGTTGACGATCATCTTCTTCTCAGGAGTTGGTTCCCAGACTTTGATGACGGCATTACAGCATTCGACAGCGAAATCGAGCTCGGTGTCAGAGAATGATTCAGGAGAATACTGAAGAACGATCTCAGTTTCTGGAATTGTCGGGGTGAGTTCTTTGACTAATTCTGCGCCTGCGATAGCGATGTCGCGGATTTGTTCGCGTGAGGCGTCGTTAAAAGTGACTTTACGTTGGAGTGGGGAAGTGGAGTTGTAGATGTGCACGATCGCGCGTTTAGCTCCCTTAATTGCTTCGAAAGAACGGCGAATGAGATGCTCGCGAGTCTGCACGAGGATCTGGATAGTCACATCTTCAGGGATGCGGTTTTCCTCAATCAAGCGTCGGCAGAAATTGAATTCAGTATCAGCTGCGGACGGAAAGCCGATTTCAATTTGTTTGAAACCAATGCGACAGAGAAGGTCGAAATACTCGAACTTTTCTTCTACAGTCATCGGCTGAGGTAGGGCCTGGTTGCCATCGCGTAGGTCGACCGAACACCAAATCGGAGCAGAGGTGATCTGCTGATTTGGCCATGTGCGGTTAATCAATTTTACGGGTGGAAACGGGCGGTATTTGCTGATGTTTTCTGGTTTCATGGCATTTGTTCAGCTGAGCTGAACTGTGTTATGTTTACGTTTTACGTGTTACGAAAACAGTTGAAAAGTGTGGTGGGTTATTCTGGTTTGCGGAAGCGTGCGCGCTCGACGACTTTACCTTCGGCTTCCCATTGGAGTTGGAAATCGGTCTTTGGGTAGAAGAATATATTTTCTGGCCATTCGAGTCGCTCGAGCTTTTGGAAAGTCTTCATTTCTTCTTTGACCCACTCGAAGTATTCAGGGTGGTCCGTCTTGAAACAGAATTCACCACCTGGCTTGAGTGCCTTGTAGAGGGCTGCGAGAAAGTCTTGCTGGACGAGGCGGTTTTTGTGATGGCGTGCCTTTGGCCATGGATCTGGGCAAAGGAGGTGGAGGCGATTAATCGAGTTCTTAGGAAAGAGCCATTCGATTACATATTTTGATTCGAGTCGGAGTGCCTTGCAGTTATCTAGCTCAGCTTGCTTCGCCTTGCGGCACACGCGTTTTACGCGACCAAGGAGACGCTCGACTCCGAGGAAGTTGCGCTCTGGGAATTGCTTAGCCATCGCAATGAGAAATGAGCCATCGCCACAGCCGAGGTCGATCTCGAGTGGTTTGTCGTTGTTGAAGATGGTGGATGGATCAAGGAGGGTGAAGTAGTTGTCCGGCATGAATTCGCATTCTACAGGCTTGCGCTGCTTAGATTTCATGGAGGGAGTCTGTTAAGGGAAAATTTAATATGCAAGACTCGGTTCGAAGTATTCAGAGGAGCTTTTTCTGAATAGTGAGTCTGGAGGCAATTATTTGTCTTTTGGAAGTTTTTTGCGACGAGCTCGATTTTTCTAACACAGCAGGATTATGGAAGGTTTTATCGACGCTGACATACATTTTATCAGAAGTGGTGAAGTAAGCTCCATAGGAAATATCCTTTGTTGCGTCTACAGCATGCGTGTATGGAGATGCTTAACTGTAGAGGGCTGAGAGGAGAAAGGTGGAGCAGAGTGGTAAGAGAGAGGTTTTCATTTACTTGGATGGATAGAGAATGTTGTTGGAGTTGTAAATGCGTGAATTGTTGGACATTTATGAAGCAGGCGGAATAGCGGATTGGGCGATTGTTTCTCCACGTGTTAGCTTTTTTTAGATATGAATGAGGAACGATGCCTATTGGCTGCGGAAGGATATTTACAACTAGAAATGCCCGAGGAGGCCCTAGCGGAAATTGCGCGTTTGTCTGCACGCTGCCTATTGCCTACACGAGACTGGTGATACGCTGGTAGCTAAGAGCTTCCTCATGAGTGGTCTTAAAAGTCAGATAAAAGATGCTCTCTTTCATTACAATATGGCTTGTTATTCTACGGCACTTGGCGATCCAGATGAGGCTGCTTGCTATTTGAAAGAAGCCTTTGTGTTAGATGAGGGTTTGCGCGAGACGGCTGAAAATGATAAAGATCTTAAAAGTATCTTAAAGTATCTTAAAGTATCTTAAAGTATCTTAAAGTATCTTAAAGTATCTTAAAGTATCTTAAAGTATCGAGCTAGCAGAATTATAGCAGGATGGATTGATGAAGGGATGGCTGCACCTGATTTTTGTAGTTTGGGTGAATTTTTTGCGAAAAGCGCATAGAGTGATTGCCAAATGGTTTTTCCCGATATATGCAGCGCTGCAAGTAACTCGGCGCTAACGTCGAAGCACGAAAGGACCATTCAATATGGCTACAGATCTATCAAAATACAGAAACATCGGAATCTTCGCGCACGTTGATGCGGGTAAGACCACAACAACAGAGCGTATCCTCTCTCTTACAGGTAAAATCCACAAGATCGGTGAGGTTCACGATGGTGAATCAACAACTGACTTCATGGAGCAGGAAGCTGAACGTGGTATCACTATTCAGTCCGCTGCAACTACTTGCTTCTGGAATGAGCACCGCTTCAACATCATTGATACTCCTGGACACGTCGACTTTACAGTAGAAGTTTACCGTTCCCTCAAGGTTCTCGATGGTGGTGTTGGTGTATTCTGTGCTTCTGGTGGTGTTGAGCCACAGTCCGAGACTAACTGGCGTTACGCTGATGAGTCCGAAGTTTCCCGTGTGATCTATGTCAACAAGCTCGATCGTGTCGGCGGTGACTTCTACCGCGTAGTTGATCAGGTGAAGAACACTCTCGGCGCTGTGCCTCTCGTGATGGTTCTCCCTATCGGTATCGAGTCTGACTTCACAGGTGTTGTTGATCTCCTTACACGTAAGGCTTGGGTATGGGATGACTCCGGTCAGCCAGAAAATTACGAGATTCAAGATGTGCCAGCTGATATGGTTGACAAGGTTGAAGAATACCGTGAGCAGCTCATCGAAACAGCTCTCGAGCAGGATGATGACCTCATGGAAGCTTATCTTGAAACAATGGAAGAGCCAGCAATGGAAGACATCAAACGTTGTATCCGTAAGGGCACAATCGCTCTCAACTTTTTCCCAACATACTGTGGTTCATCCTTCAAGAACAAGGGTGTTCAGCTCGTTCTTGACGCTGTTGTTGACTACCTTCCTAACCCAACTGAAGTTGATCCACAGCCAGAAGTTGATCCAGAAGGTAACGAAACTGGTAAGTTCGCAGAGGTCACTACTGATGGCTCACTTCGTGCTCTTGCATTCAAGATCATGGATGACAAGTTCGGTGCACTTACATTCACACGTATCTACTCTGGTGTTCTTAACAAGGGTGATACAGTACTTAACTCTTTCACAGGTAAAACTGAGCGCGTTGGTCGTATCGTTGAGATGCATGCTGATGAGCGTACTGAGCTCGATTCCGCACAAGCAGGTGACATCGTTGCTCTCGTTGGTCTCAAGAATACTCAGACAGGTCACACACTCTGTGATCAAAAGTCTCCAGCAACTCTCGAACCAATGGTGTTCCCAGAGCCAGTTATCTCTATCGCTGTGGCTCCTAAGGATAAGGTGAATGCTGAGAAGCTCGGTATCGCGATCGGTAAGATGGTTGCAGAAGATCCATCTTTCTACGTTGAAACTGACGAAGATTCCGGTGAGACAATCCTTAAGGGTATGGGTGAGCTTCACCTTGACATTAAGGTAGACATCCTCAAGCGTACGCACGGTGTTGAAGTTTTTGTTGGTGCTCCACAGGTTGCATACCGTGAGTCCATCACTAAGACAATCAACGATTCTTACACTCATAAGAAGCAGTCTGGTGGTTCTGGTCAGTTCGGTAAGATCGACTACACAATTGAGCCGGGTGAGGCTGGTACGGGTTTCCTCTTTGAGTCCACAGTTGTTGGTGGTAACGTTCCTAAGGAATACTGGCCAGCAGTTGAGAAAGGCTTCAAGCTTTCCATGAACCAGGGTGTACTTGCTGGTTACCCAATGGAAGACATTAAGATTACTCTTACAGATGGTGGTTTCCACGCAGTTGACTCCTCTGCAGTAGCATTCGAGATTGCAGCTAAGGCTGCTTACCGTGCGTCCATCCCTAAGGCTGGTCCACAGATTCTAGAGCCAATCATGAAGCTCGACGTCTTCACTCCAGAAGAAAAAGTCGGTGATGTAATCGGTGACCTCAACCGTCGTCGTGGCATGATTCAGTCTCAAGAAACAACACCATCTGGTGTTATCCGAATTAAAGCTGAGGCAGCACTTTCTGAGATGTTTGGTTACATTGGTGACCTTCGTACAATGACTTCTGGTCGTGGTCAGTTCTCTATGGAGTTCTCTCACTACGCAGCATGTCCGAAGAACATCTCTGAGAAGGTGATTGAGGAAGCTAAGGAGCGCGAAGTTGCTAAGTAATTTCTTTGATATAGCATTTACAAAGCGGTTGATGGTTTTTTCTTGTCGGCCGCTTTTTTATTGAGCGACTAACTTGGTCTCTTGAGGTGGTTTTAAGGTTTACAATATTGCTAATGAGAGTTTTGTCGGTGGCGCATTTTAAAACTACCGAAGCATCTCAACGATTTCTTTTCAAAATACCTATGTGCGCCTACCCAAGCAGTTTTTTTAGCGACGTGATGCTGGCGAACGTGCCGAATATGAGCCTTATCGGTGTGAACGAGGAATTGGCGCTAAAGCTAGGTATCGATCCCGAGTGATTGAGTTCTGACGAGGGACTCGCTGTGGAGAGTGGCAATACTGTGGCGTAGGGGGAATGAGCCAATCGCACAAGCTTACGCTGGGCACCAACTTGAGAGGGTGGAGTTCGCAGTTTGGTGATGAGCGTGCAATATTGTCAGGTGAGCAGCTTGTTACCATTTGGGTGACAAGCTGTTCTGGTTTTGAAAATGAGAAAAAGTAGGTAAATTTCCGCTTTTCACTTGCGGATCTGAGGATTGTGATGTAAAGCCCCCGTCCGTCTTCGTATTTGAATCGCAAATTCGGAGGGTTCGTAGCGCTTAAGCTAAGCATTCAGAACTAAAAAGCTGACCCGCAAATTATGAAACCATCAATGCAAACATACTATCAGGAGAAGGTAGTACCTGCGCTCACTAAAGAGCTCGGTGTATCTAACCCTCACCAGGTGCCTCGTTTGGAGAAGATTGTTGTGACCACTCACTGTGGCCGCGCAACTGACCGCAAGCAGGCTGTAGAAGACTCTGTAGAAGAAATCTCCAAAATTACTGGTCAGAAGCCAAGTGTTTCTTACGCACGTAAATCTGTAGCGAACTTCAAGGTTCGTGCAGGTGAAGCAGTAGGTGCACGTGTCACACTTCGCGGTGCGACAATGTGGGAATTTCTCGATCGCTTCATCCACATCACTGCTCCTAACATTCGTGACTTCCGAGGTATTTCACTGAAGAGCTTCGACGGTCAAGGTAACTACGCAGTAGGTATCGCAGATCAATCCATTTTCCCAGAAGTTGAGCTTGATCAGATCAAGCGTCAGATCGGTTTCGACCTTATCTTCGTAACTTCTGCAACAACAGATGACGCAGGCCGCGCACTTTTTCGTGCACTTGGTATGCCATTCCGCGAGAACAAGAAAGAAACAGCAGAAGCTTAATTCCTCATAAACCAAAACATATCAAATAAAAGGAATAATATTATGGCAGTTCTTAGCGACCCAATTTCCGATTTCCTTACTCGCTTGAAGAATGCTTCAGCAGCAGGTAACGAAACATTCACAGCACCTTACAGCAAGATGAAGCAAGAGATTGCACGCATTCTCGCTGAAGAAGGTTACATCTGGAAGTTTGAAGTATCAGGCGCAGATGTAGACAAGATCATCACTGTTACTGTCAAGTACTCAGATGCTGGTAAAGCAGTTCTCACTAACGTAAAGCGTATCTCCAAGCCTGGTCTCCGTCAGTACGTAGGTGCAGGTGAAGTTCCACGCGTTCTTAACGGTCTTGGCATCTCCATCATCTCAACATCCAAAGGTTTGTTGACTGGTGCAGCTGCAAAGAAGCAGAACGTAGGCGGTGAGCATCTCGCTAACATTTGGTAATCCTAATTTTAGAAATATAATACTATGTCAAGAGTAGGACTTAAATCCATCACGCTTCCTGAAAAGGTCACAGTAACTGAGTCTAATGGTCTCGTTGTTGTTGAAGGCCCTAAAGGTAAGCTTGATTTCCAACTTCCAGAAGGCATCGGCTTCTCTCAGAAAGAAAACAAAGTTACTATCACTCGTGCAAACGAGTCTCGTCAGGTACGTGCACTCCACGGTACTGCACGCAGCCTCGTGAACAACATGATTATCGGCGTTTCCGCAGGTTACGTTAAGGATCTTGAAATCATCGGTGTTGGTTTCCGTGCAAAAGTTGCAGGAAAGTCTCTCAATCTTCTTCTCGGAAAGTCACACCCAATCCTTCATCCAATCCCAGAAGGTCTCACAGTTACTATTGCTGAGAACACAAAAGTAAAGATTGAAGGTATCGATAAGCAGGTAGTAGGTCAGTTCGCGGCAGAAGTTCGCGCATACTACAAGCCTGAGCCATACAAAGGTAAGGGTATCCGCTACGTTGGTGAATACGTTCGTCGTAAGGCTGGTAAGTCTGTTGTTAAGTAATTTTCCAGCATCTAATTAATCTCAGACTGAATTTCACAAAATGAGCAAACTCAATCGTAAATTAGTACGCCAGCGTATCCACAACCGTATCCGTAAGAAAGTTACAGGTACAGCTGAGCGTCCACGTCTTGCAATCAACTACTCCAACCAGCACATCTATGTGCAGGTGATCGACGACGTTGCTGGCAACACAATCACTGCGGCTTCTTCCCTTGATAAGTCAATTGAAGAAGCTGCATCTAATGTAGCTACTGCAGCTAAAGTCGGTGCACTCATAGCAGAGCGCGTCAAGGAAAAGAACATCGGAGCAGTCGTTTTCGACCGCGGTGGTCACCTCTTCCACGGCAAAGTTAAAGCACTTGCTGAAGCAGCACGTGAAGCAGGACTTAAATTCTAATCACCCACTAAACCATGTCTGAAAACAAAGAAAAAGCAGCAGAAACTCCTGCAGCAACTACAGAAGCACCAAAGCAAGAGCGCAGTGGTCGTGGCCAAGGTGGTCGTCGTAAGCGTCCTCAGCGTCAAGCTCCTCCAAAGCCAACTACAGAAGACGGTGTTGAGCTTGTAGAGAAAGTCGTATTTATCAACCGCTGTTCTAAGGTGGTAAAAGGTGGTCGTCGTTTCTCTTTCTCCGCACTTATGGTATCCGGCACCCTTGAAGGTCGTGTTGGTGTAGGTTTCGGTAAAGCTAACGAAGTGACTGACTGTATCCGTAAGGCTGCAGAAGATGCTAAGCGTCGTATCAAGCGTTACGCTATTGTTGATGGTACTATCCCACACGAAATATACGCTGAGTTTGGCGGTGGTAAGGTTCTCCTTAAGCCTGCTTGCCCAGGTACTGGTGTTATCGCTGGTGGTGGTGTGCGTGCAGTCTGTGAAGTAGTCGGTATCCACAACGTTCTCGGTAAGTCACTCGGTTCCAACAACCACGCAAACGTAGTTAAGGCTACAGTTGCAGCTCTCGCAAAGCTTCGTACTCGCGAAGACGTGCTTGGCTCACGTGGTAAGTTCAAGTCCGAGTCTCTCTAAGTAATCCAGAAGTAGCCGGTTCTTCGGAGTAGACTACATTCTCAACCATAGAAATTTAAGATAATGAATCTTCACAATCTCAAAACTAACCCAGGTTCTAAGCACCGCATCAAGCGTCTTGGTAAGGGTGAGAGCTCTGGTCTCGGTAAGACATCAGGTAAGGGTCACAAGGGTCAAAAGGCTCGTTCCGGTTCTGGCGTACGCGTTGGTTTCGAAGGTGGTCAGATGTCAATACACCGTCGTCTTCCTAAGCGCGGTTTCAACAACGTTCGTTTCGCGGACAAAGTTGTTGTCGTAAACACAGCACACCTTCAGAAGTTCTTCGCAGAGGGTGACACAGTGAACGAAGAGACGCTTCGTGCAAAGGGCTTTGTTCAAGGTGCTTTCGATCAGATCAAAGTGCTCGCTAACGGCGACCTCAGCAAGAAGCTTAAAGTTACTGTTGACACACTTAGTGCTTCCGCTAAGGAGAAAATCGAGAAAGCTGGCGGCTCCATTGATTAATGCTCATTTATTAAATTAGGAGCATTTGTTCCTTTTTGAACTTTTTGTGAGGAAGCGCTTGCGCGCTTCCTCACTTCTTTATACAAGCCGCCCCTCAATCTAATTGAATTATGATTTCCGCATTTGCGAATACTTGGAAGGTAGCAGAGCTACGTGAACGCATCATCTATGTGCTCATGATGACTGTTATTGTCCGTTTAGGTGTCCACATCACACTCCCTGGCGTTGACGCTGGTGTGATCGATCAACACATGAAGAACATTGCTGAAAAGGGCGGTAGTAACAATGGTATGCTCGATATAATGGCAACTATCTTCTCTGGTGGTGGTCTTCAGAAACTTGGTCTCTTTGCGTTGGGTATTATGCCATATATCTCCGCATCGATTTTGATGCAGCTCATGTCAGCAGTGATGCCGAAGCTTGCTAAGCTTTCTCGCGAGGACGGTGGACGCCAGAAAATCAACCAGTACACACGCTGGATCACCATTATGATCGCTACAGTACAGGGAGGGATGCTTGCTCGTCAGATTGCTACGAACCCAGGTTCACTTCCATTCTTCAATGGTATCGAGCAAGTAGGAAATCTGGTTCCAAACCCAGGTATTTCCTTCATTCTTATTTTCACTTTCATAGTTGTGACAGGTACTCTTCTCCTTATGTGGATTGGTGATCAGATGACTGAGAAGGGAATTGGTAACGGTACCTCCATGATCATTACGATCAACATTATCTCTGCGCTTCCAGCATCTCTCGCACTCCTTTGGAAATCACTCATTAGTGGTGGTAGCCCAGCAGGTGCTGCATTCGTTGTCTTCCTTTTCGCTTTCCTCATTTTCGTAATTGCGGCAACAATTTCCATTACTCAAGCACAGCGCCGAATCGCTATTCAGTACGCAAAGCGCGTGGTTGGTCGTAAGCAATACGGCGGGCAGACTCAATACCTCCCACTTAAGCTAAACTACGCAAATGTGATGCCGATCATTTTCGCAACAGCGATTCTTGGTATCCCGACAGTGATTATCAGCCAAATGTTCCCAACAGCGAGCTGGGGTCTTACCATTCAGCAAATCCTTGGTAACAACAGCCCATGGTTTTACGTGATCGCTGGTATCATGATCTTCTTCTTCTCTTATTTCTGGGTGGCAACGATGTTCCAGCCTTCTGAGATCGCAGAGAACCTCAAGCGTAGCGGTGGTTATATCCCAGGTATCCGTCCAGGTGAGCCAACAGCGAAGTTCCTCGACTTCACAATGACACGTCTCACATTTGCTGGTGCTGTCTTCCTCACGATTATCTTTGCTCTTCCATTCGTGGTGTCTCAGATGCCTAAACTCTTCGGTGAAGAGCCTCTCAACCAAATGATCACAGGCTTCTTTGGTGGTACCTCTCTCCTTATTATAGTCGGTGTGATCCTCGACATTATGCGTCAGGTTGAGACTCAACTCCTCCAACGCAACTACGACGGGTTCCTTCGCCAAGGTAAGCTCAAGGGGGCCGTTGATCGTCGTAACAAGCAGCTCGCAGCATGTAGCAGCAACAACATGCTCTACCTTCTTGTTGTCGTAGCGATTCTCTTCATCCTCGGTATCGTAGCTCTTTCAATGAAGGGTTAATACGAACTGGTATTCAAATTTATCAATGGCCGCTGCGTTTGATCACCAGCGGTCATTTTTTCTCTAAAGCAGCTCATCTATTTTTATGCATTGTATCGTTTTCATTGGTTCATCAGTCAGCGGTAAAGGTACACAATGCCGCCGTATCGCAAAACTACTCGGTTTCCCCACATTAGGGACTTGTAAACTTATTCGCGATGCAATCGAGTCAGACTCGGCTCTCAGTCGTGAAGTAAAAAGCTACTTGAGCCGTGGAGCTTGTGCCAGACATGTTGATCATGGCCCTTGTGCAGGCGTTGTTGGAAAAACACACTGAGTCTGGATGGTTGCTCGACGGCTTCCCGCGCGCTTTGGCGCAAGCTCAAGCGCTGGAAAGCGATCCCGCATTCCAAGCTCAGACATTGGCGATCGCTCTGGATGTCCCTAAAGTTGAACTTAAGAATCGTATCGTGAGCCGCCGTAAATGCTCTGAATATGGTGTGACTGTGTCAGTAAGCTCGGTGGATGAGAAAAAATGTTCAGAGTGTAATGAGATTCTAGAGGCGAGAGCCGACGATGATTTGGAGAATTTCCGCACACGCTATGCGAATTATAGTGAACTCACTCAACCACTGTTTGACTACTATGTTGCACAAGGTAAGTTGCTCGCAGTGAATGGCAGCCAGAGTCTAGATGAGGTGTTCACTGCCATTGAAAACCATTTTCCTAAAAATACGACTTTGTGATCCTATTCTTTTTTCTGATTTTTCAGAACAACTAATCAAGACAATTTTTTATGGCTAAGCGCAAATCAAACAAGAACAAGATTCCGATCAAGTCAGCACAGGACATTAAAGAGATGCGTGTCGCTTGTGAGACTGCGAGTGAGATCTTGCAAGCCATTGCTAAATTCATCGAAGCTGGCAAAACGACGAAAGAAGTTGATCTCTACGCAGCTGAACTCATCAAAGAGCGTGATTGTATCTCGGCTTTCCTTGGTTACCGTGGCTTCCTGGGAAATATCTGTATTTCTCCAAATGAAGAAGTCGTTCACGGTATCGGCTCAGATCGTGTGATCCAAGATGGCGACGTCATCAGTATTGATATCGGTGTTGTCAAGAATGGCTGGATAGGCGATAATGCGACAACAGTGCCAATCGGTAATGTTGATGACGAGGTGAAGCGTTTACTTGCTGTGACTGAGCAATCTCTCTACGAAGCGCTTTCTTTTGCGAAAGAAGGTGAATATCTCGCAGACCTTTGCGGGGCAGTGGCTGAATATGTGCACCCATTCAAGATGGGAGTAGTTAAAGAATTTGTTGGCCATGGAGTTGGAAAAAATCTTCACGAAGAGCCACAAGTACCAAACTACCGACCACTTGGTCGTAGCCCACGTCTCAAAGAGGGAATGGTGCTCGCGGTGGAGCCAATGATCAATGCGGGAACTTCTCGTGTGAAAATCCTAGATGATGGTTGGACTGTCATCACTGGTGATAAGAAATATTCTGCACATTTCGAGCACACGGTTTGTGTAGGAAAAAATGGTCCTGACATTTTGACTGCCCGTCCTCGTGAAGCCACTCCTGAGCTTCTCGGAATCACTCTCTAACAAACTGTTAACAAGAGAATTTTTATAATTGCTATGCGAGATTCGAAGGCAGTTATTTTTTGTTCAAAAGCTGGTATGACAATGTGATCAGAACATGAAATTTGTTGCAGAAGAGGTTAGCTATTATGAGCCTTGAATATGAATCGATTCTGCCTCTAAATTGCTCTAGCAAATTCCTGTAATCGCAGCTTGTGGATTTGCAAATTATTATTTTTACTCACAGCTGAGTCTGGTCGTCTTCTCAAAAGAGAAAGCGCATTTTGTTGAAGCCGCAAAAGAAGAAGTGGCGCAAGGGGTCGCTAGCTACATAAGGGCACCTCTAAAAACCAGTTAATTCCAATATTATTAAAAAAGGTTAGTCTGAGGCAACGAGGTTCTTAGAGGTGCCCTTTAGTTAGCACAAAAAACTCAGCAGGAGGTCACCTGCTGAGTTTGAAAGAATACGACCCGCTTGCTCCAAAGAGCTTACTTACGCCGGCGCAAGATGAGAGCGAGACCACCAAGACCGAGCAGGGCTGTGGTAGACGGTTCAGGAACTGCTCTGACAAATGCTGCACTGTGGGCAGCTATTTCGGTGGCGCTCAGCTGTGAGTTATATGCCGCGAAACCAAGAATGTTACCTGGGAGTGCGCTGACGAAGGAACTGCCGGAGAGAATTCCCCCCAAACCTGTCGTGCCAGAAAAATAGAGGGCAGTTCCAGTGAAGGTGTGAGCAAGGGCACCGTTTACATAGAGATAAGTGTTCGTTCCATCTGTGGTGAATACAAGGTGGGTATCCGTGTCTGCAGTATGAGCAACTCCAGAGTCAATAGTACCACCTCCGTCGCCATAATACATACCATAGTTGTTATTATTTTGGTATCCCTCCCATGAAAGGAATTGATCGCTGGTGTAGTCACCGAGGAGGACTGACCAACCATATTCTAATGGGGTGCTACCAGCGTTGACGATGAACTCGAAGCTTCTTGCGCCGCTTAAAGTTCCTACATTGATGGTTTCAGGTGAGCTTACGGTAGTGAACTTGGTGGCAGTAGCTGAAGTGCCTGTACCGACAGCTGTTTTCCAGTGACTAAGAGCTGCATGTGCAGAGCTTGCACCGATGGCGAGTGAGACGAGTGTAAATAATAGTTTTTTCATTATTCCTAAGTTTTATTAATATGCTTAGGAACCTAAATATGCTTAGGAACCTAAATATGCTTAGGAACCTAAATATGCTTAGGAACCTAAATATGCTTAGGAACCTAAATATGCTTAGGAACCTAAATATGCTTAGGAACCTAAAGTTGATTCTTAATATAGTTAGATTGCAAAAGACGTCAACAATAAATTTGCACTTTTTTTAGCAAGGAGGTGCCGAAGGTAAGAATACTGCTTAGTGAATAGGTTGAATGTGTTTTTGCTAGTCCTTGAAGGTTTGTGCACATTTCCACCAAAAGCAAGTTGGAGTGCTCCAACTTGCTTTTGGTCGGCATCTGCGCCAGCGGGAGAGTGTGACAGTGTTGCCTCGGCAAAAAAGAGGGCCTTTGATGTGACTCAAAGACCCTCGATAAAGATGGTGCGCAATACAAGATTTGAACTTGTGACCTCTGCCATGTCAAGGCATTGCTCTACCACTGAGCTAATCGCGCTTTAGCGCCTGCGACGGGCGAGGACCTTAAGGTTCTCGCCCGTCGCAGGCAAGTTCTTTTTTACTTAAATTTCGATAGCTTTCGCAGAGAGGACACCTAGGGCGTTGTTGAAAAGGTGCGATGTTTAAAAGGAGGCAGGGGCGAAGAGACTCGAATTCTCAACCAACGGTTTTGGAGACCGCTACTCTACCAATTGAGCTATACCTCTGTTGGAATCTTTTGAGTGCATAAGTGAAGAACGTCCACTTCAGTACTTTTCGAATACTATCAAAGTAAAATTTAGTTGTTTTTGAGAACGCGGATGAAGGCGTCCTGTGGGATGTTGACCTTACCGATGGTCTTCATCTTCGCCTTACCTTTCTTCTGCTTTTCGAGAAGCTTACGCTTACGAGAGATATCACCACCGTAACATTTTGCCGTTACGTTCTTACGCATTGCGGAGATAGATTCACGAGCAATGATTTTACCTCCAATCGCTGCCTGAATGGCGACAACGAAAAGCTGCTGAGGGACAACTGTTTTGAGTCTTTCACAGAGTTTGCGTCCGTAGCTTTCCGCTTTTTCACGGTGTACAATAGTCGCAAAAGCGTCGACAGGCTCACCTGCGATCAGGATGTCCATTTTGACCATCTTAGCTGCACGATAGCCATCGTGTTCGTAGTCCATGGAGCCGTAGCCACGTGTCATGGATTTGAGGCGGTCGTTGAAGTCGACAAGGATTTCAGCAAGCGGAAGGCGGCAAGTGAGCAAGACGCGAAGGTCATCGATGGTTTCAGTATTTTCCATGTCACCACGCTTTTCCATGATGAGTTTCATAAGGTCGCCGATGTAATCACCAGGAATCATGAGGTAAACGCGTACCATCGGCTCACGGATTTCCTGGATCTGCTGAGCATCAGGAAGCATACATGGGTTGTCGACGATCATTTTCTCACCATTCGTTTGAGTGATTTCATAGATTACGGATGGGTAAGTAGAAATGATGTCCATACCGAACTCGCGGCGGAGGCGTTCTTGGATAATCTCCATATGAAGAAGACCAAGGAAACCACAACGGAAACCAAAGCCGAGAGCTGCTGAGGATTCAGACATGAAGGAGAAAGCTGCGTCGTTGATTTGTAGCTTTGCTACTGCAACCTTGAGCGCTTCGTAGTCAGAGGTGTCGACCGGGTAGATCCCAGAGAAGACCATTGGCTGGATTTCTTTGAAGCCAGGAAGTGGTTCTGGGCACGGCTTGACGGAAGTTGTCATGGTATCACCAATTTTCACATCGTGTGCAGACTTCATGTTGGCAATGACGTAGCCCACATCGCCAGCGACGAGCTCGTCGCACTTAGTCATTGCAGGAGTGAAGACACCCACTTCTTTGATTTCGTAGGTGTTTGGTGTGTGGAAGAACTTGATACGCGTACCGCGCTTCATGCTGCCTGAAATCACGCGAACGTAGGAAACAACCCCGCGGAAGTTGTCGTAGAGTGAATCGAAAACAGAAGCTCTAAGGTGGTCGTCATCTGGTTGCTTCGGGGCAGGAATACGCTCGACGATGGCTTCGAGGATGTCCTCGATACCAATACCTGTTTTGGCAGATGCTGGAATGGCATCTTCAGCAGGAATGCAGATAATGTCTTCGAGCTGCTTGTGCACTTTCGGGAGGTCTGCAGATGGAAGGTCGATCTTGTTGATAACCGGAACAATCTGGAGTTCCTGTTCGTTGGCAAGATGGAGGTTTGCCATTGTCTGCGCTTCCACACCTTGGGCTGCGTCGACGATGAGGATGGCACCTTCACACGCTGCGAGGGAGCGTGAAACTTCGTAGGAAAAATCGACGTGTCCTGGAGTGTCGAGGAGGTTGAGCTGATAAGTTTTACCATCTTTCGCGGCATAGTTCATTGTCACTGGGTGTGACTTGATGGTGATACCGCGCTCACGCTCGAGATCCATTGCATCGAGGTGCTGTTCCTGCTGTTCTCGCTGTGTTACTGTCTTGGTGAATTCGAGAAGACGGTCAGAGAGAGTCGTCTTGCCGTGATCAATGTGGGCAATGATGGAGAAATTGCGTGTGAGCTCGATGGACATATTTATGCTTCAGGTCGGATTGAGTGAGAACGACCGCTACATTGCCAGTCGCTCAAAATGAGCATGCCCGAAAGAAAATCCAAGTTGAGCAGATTTCACAGAAAAAAGTGCAATGAAAACGTGAAAAGTGGATTCTTGTGTCTGTATCCACTAGGCTTGAGCTGCATTTTATTAGATGTTGAGCCGAAGCATAGTTCGCTAGTCGAGTTAATCTTAGGCTTTAACTAAGTTAAGTAATCTCGAATAGGCGAGGAGGCTCTACACATAAAGACCTTTGACAACTTATGTATGTCAAGGGCTTGAAGGGAAGTATTCGGTTCGTAAAGCCCAAGGTATTTGATTAAATAAGAGCTTAGAATGGGAGTCGTCCGCCTTTTCCGCCACCGAGTTTTTTTGCCATGCCGCCGAGTTTGCTCATGTCGAGGTCATCTCCGCCCGTGTCGCCGAGCATGTCGTTCATTCCTTCCATGCCGCCCATTTGCTTCATCATCTGTTTCATCTTGCCTTTGTTGCCCATCATTTTTTTCATTTCTGAGAACTGCTTGAGCAAGCGATTGACTTCGAGAACTGAGGTGCCAGAACCCATAGCGATACGCTTGCGGCGTGTGCCCTTGATAATGGTTGGGCGTGCACGCTCTTTAGGGGTCATGGAGAGGACGATGGCTTCCATGTACTTCATTTTATCCGTATTGAAAGCGTCGCTCGGGATTTGTTTTTTGAGCTTCTTCATGCCTGGAAGCATGTTGAGTAGGCTGTCGAGTGGTCCGAGCGAGCGGATCATCTTCATCTGACTGAGGAAGTCGTTGAAGTCAAACTGGCCTAAGGACATGCGCTCGGCTGCCTTCATAGCCTTCTTTTCGTCGATTTTTTCAGCGACGTGTTCGACCATGGAGACAACGTCACCCATATCGAGGATACGGCCAGCCATACGTTTTGGATGGAACTCGGTGAAGTCTTCGATTTTCTCACCTTCACCCGCGTACTTGATTGGCTTGCCAGTGATGGTGCGCATGGAGAGAGCGGCACCACCGCGAGCGTCACCGTCGAGTTTAGTGAGAATTATACCTGTAATCCCAATAGCTTCGTCGAAGTGGCTCGCTACAGAAACTGCTTGCTGACCAGTCGCGGCATCGGCAACGAGAAGCGTTTCTTTTGGTGAGAGGAAGTGATGCAGTTCCTTGAGCTCACCAATGAGCTTCTCGTCGATTTCCTGACGACCAGCAGTATCGAAAATCATGAGGGTACCATTCTGGTCTTCTGCCCATTTGAGTGCGTCTTTGGCTACTTTTACAAGATTAGTCTCAGAGGTATCTGGAGTATAGACTGGTACTTCGATTTGATCTGCAAGTGTCTTGAGCTGATCAATCGCAGCTGGACGGTAAAGGTCACAGGCGACGAGGAGTGGGCGACGACCTTCCTTCTTGAGGCGCGCTGCGAGCTTGGCAGAAGTCGTTGTTTTACCAGCACCGTTGAGACCGACCATCATGATGCGAGCTGGTGGTGTGAGGTCGAGCGGTTCGTTGTCGCCACCGAGGAGAGCTGTGAGTTCGTCGTGGAAGATCTTGACGATTTGTTCATCCGGCTTGACCGACTTCATGATTTTCTCACCAAGTGCCTGCTCTTTTACATTTTTGATGAAGAGTTTCGCTACAGAGAAGTCGACGTCAGCTTCGAGGAGTGCGAGGCGGACTTCGCGGAGAGCATCACTGATGTTCTTTTCAGAAATTTTGCTCTGACCACGGAGCTTCTTGAAGGCGTTATCGAGTGAGTCTGAGAGTGAATTGAACATGATCGTGAGGGTTCCATCCACTAGTGTGTGTGGAACGTGTTAGGTGTTACGTTATTGAATGGTTAGAGAATTTTATTCTGCGATATCTGGTGATTCGTCGCTGTGTTCTTTGGGCAGTGAGGGCGCTGTAGTGGGAAGGTAGGCGGCATGTCGGTTGACGATAAATGTCCAGCGCATCGGCTTTTCATACTTTTCGACTTCCAGCAGCTTCCAGCTCACTGTGATGTCACAGGTAGGTTTGCGCAGGCGTCGATTGACTTTCCAAGAGAATTTTTTGGTTTCTGGGTCAAAAATCGCAGGGACTTTGCCAAAACCTGAAACGCGCATGACGAGTGAATCTGGGTCGAGTTGATCGATAGCACTTAGATCAGTATAGATTTCAGGGAGCCGGTCGCCAATGGTCGCTCCTGGAGTAGGGTTTACTGGGTGAGCAGTGGTTTGGACAATAGCACCTAGACTAGCCGTACTATTGGCTGTGGCTGGAAAATGAGTGGCGTTCTCGAATATTTTATCGTGGGTGCCGAGGATAATGTAGCGGGGAAGGGTCTTGTTCGCAGATTTCTTTGAGACTTTCCCTGGAAATACAGTGAAGAGGCAGTCGTATTTATGGGTGATGGCTACACCAAACATCTCTGGGGTATGAAAACCACCAGGATAGGCGTAGGTGGTGACTCCGGTCTTAAACTTTTCTTCTAGGAACGTTTTTGAGTTGCCGAGCTCAGTGTTGAGGAATGCGAGGTAAGCTTCTTCCCCAAGCTTCATTTTCTTTTTGACTGTGCTTGGGTAGGGATGGGTGACAGAATGAGAGCCAATGCTCGCACCGTTGGCTTGCATTTCCTTGATCATTGCAGAACTGAGTGCCTTGCCGCCACCGTCTACGTAGTCTTTGTAGAGGAAAAGGGTGAAAGGGAATTCGAATTCTTTAAGGACTGGATATGCGTGCGTGTAAACAGATTTCCAGCCGTCATCAATGGTGATAAGCACCGAGCGCTCAGGGAGCTTGAGTGTGCCCATTTTCCAAGCTAAAAATTCCTCGAGGGTGAGGACTTTCAGGTTGAGGTCTTTGATTGCTTGAAGCTGGTTGCGAAATTTCTCGATAGGTAAGAGCATTTCCGTGGCTTTATCCGTATCAGTGAAGTTGTGATAGCCAAGAACTGTGACTAAGGAGGTGTCCTGCGCAGTTTTGGTCAGAGTCGGCTCACTCGTGGCATCTGCGATAGCGAGCTTAGAATCTGTTGGCGTTAGCGCTGACTGAGCCAGTGCAACCCAACTAAGGAAGACGGTGATAAGAGCGAGGGGGAAAATGGACTTCATGACCAAGGTGGAGGAATTGTAGTCTGGAAGCTAGTATTGTAAATACTGGATGAAGCAATTCGTGGCGTGCATTTTTATGAAATCGTGGGCGCATTGAGTAATCTAAGTTTATTGGCTCTGAGAGAGCAAAGAAAGCCGGAAGTACTACGGTGACATTGTCTGGCAATCAAGAGGGATTGCTGTGAACTGTGCTTGCTATACAAGGCTTGCTGATTATCTTGCGTAGACTTTTGGAACGATGACTCCACTGCTCCGCAAATTTTTAGGCCTAAACCTCGTATTGCTTTTTGCAATGCTCGCATTGATAGTGTTTGGGATTTTTGCGATCGAAAGTGCTGCTCGTCATTTGCCCCGAGGAGGAGAATATTATGCTGACCGAACGAAGCTTTGGGCAATACTCGGTGGTGTGGTGTATTTTGTGACCGCTTTGGTTGACTACCGCTGGATTAAGTATTTGGCCTTACCTATGTACTTAGCTGGCTTGGCGCTGATGGGGGCTGCGATGTTTGTAGCTAATGAGGTGCACCAGCTCAATTTCGCAGGGGTGAGCTTTCAACCGGCACAATTCATGGTGGTGGCTGGATTTATAGCGATGGCGACGATGCTGCAGCAACTGCCGAGGCTCCACCCATTGTTAGGTTTGCCGATTGTGAAAGTCGGGATGATTGCAGTGATGTCGTTAGTACCTTTCGCGATGGTGGCTAAGATGGGCGATATGGGTTCAGCCTTGGTTTGGTTACCAGTGGTTGGGGTGGTCATGTTGACTGGTGGCATTCCGTTTCGCTATTTGAGTTTTATAGTTTTGATGGGTTTCGCTATGATTCCTCCGCTGTTTTTTATTGTTCTCCCTAGCGCTTCTGAACGTGGTACTCAGCGGATCGAGCTTTATCTTGATATGCTCAATGGACGTGAGATGGATATTCAGGGGAATGCTTATGCGCAGCACTACATCGAAATGGCTGTGGGTAAGGCTGGATACAAAGGCGTTGGACATATGGCGGATGTGAATGAAGGCTCGATTCATGCTAAGAAATACATTCCATGGAAGACTGCTCACAACGATTACATCTTCGCTGTAATCGGCGAAGAACATGGTTTCAAAGGGAGCTTGTTGCTAGTGACGACCTACGCAGTGCTGCTGATTCAAGCACTTTTCATTTCGTATTACAGTCGAGATCTATCTGGGCAGGTCATCGTGTGTTCTATCGTTGCGCTGTTTTTTGCTCATATTTTTGAGAATATAGGCATGCATATTCGTGTCATGCCTATCACTGGGATTCCTCTGCCTCTCGTATCGTATTCGGGAACTTTCCTATTGATGTGTATGTTCATGCTCGGGCTCATTCAGAGCGTTTGGATTCACCGAAATGACATTCCGGCCGAAGATCAACCAAAGCCGATTAGGCTTTCGCGCCGTGGAAAACGTCAGGTGATAGGAAAGCGTCGAGGTGAAGACCGTTCGAACCCGAACGAGGGAACTCAGCGGGGTGAAGCTTTATAGAAATGCTCAGTTCGGCATGTTGAGTGTTGAATTGAAGCTGAATCATACTAGCGTCATGGCATCGCCTCGATAAATGGATAGCCACTCACTCTGATGCCTCACGAACCCTAGCCAAAGCTGCGATCAAAACAGGTCGGGCTAAGGTCAACGATGTCATTGTGAAAATTTAAGAAGCTTGTTTTACTGAGCGACAGCCGCAAGTACAGCTTTCTGTGCATGGAGGCGATTTTCAGCCTGTTGGAAGATCGTTTCTGCGTGGAGCTCAAGGATCTCCTCGGTGATCTCTTTTTCACGATACGCTGGAAGACAGTGGAGCACGATGTGACCTTCGTTGGCGTGTTCGAGTAGTTGTGCGTTAACTTGGTAATCGCTAAAGAGGGCTTCTTTCTCAGTCTGACCTTCTTGCCCCATAGAGAGCCAGACATCCGTATTGATGATGTCAGCGCCAGAGCATGCTGCAACTGCGGTCGTGGTGAGTGTCACGTTGTCCGCATTGACTTTATTCATCCACTCTTTAGGTGGCTGACAAGATTCAGGTGAAGCAATGACGAGTTCGAAACCGAGGTATTTAGCGGCCCAGATCCAGGAGCGTGACATGTTGTTGTCGCCGTCGCCGATGAAGACGATCTTCTTCCCCTCCCAAGTGCCGAGCTTTTCTTTCACAGTGAGAAGGTCAGCAAGGATTTGGCATGGATGTTCTTCGTCAGTGAGAGCATTGATAGTTGGAATCTTTCCGTACTCAGCGAAGTCAACGACATCTTGTTGGTCGAATGTGCGGATGATACATCCGTGAATCATGCGTCCAAGGACGCGTGCAGTGTCCTTAATTGGTTCACCACGACCTAGCTGAATGTCGTTAGAAGAGAGGAACATGATAGAACCACCGAGTTCACGGACGCCAACTTCGAAAGATACGCGCGTACGAGTGGACGACTTCGTGAAAATCATTCCCCAAGTTTGTTCAGCAAGTGGTTGGGAGCTGTGGTTGCCACGCTCAGCTTTGAGCTGTACAGCTGAGTCCACCAAAGCATTGAGCTTCGCTGCGTCGAGTTCTTCAATTGAAAGTAAATGATTCATATTTGAAAAAAGGATCAAAAAATTTGGGGAAGCGGAGAAAAAACACAGTATGCCGCACTTTGTCGATACTGAAATTGTGAGGGATTCGCTAGTTTTGATTTTATCGTGCGAGTTGACGAAGGAATCTAGCAATTCCGTTTCATACTTTTCTTTACTACACAATATGCTCGACGATGGAGTCAACCAAGAGGCGGCCTTCGCCGGTGAGAATCATGCGGTCGTTGGTGATTTCAGCCATGCTTTCGTCGATCACACTTTGAGCACGCTTGCGTTCATTGTTGCTGAGAGTTGAGAGAGGAAGGCCATCGGTGGTACGTAGTTGGAGGGCGATTTGTTCGAGGTGAAGGTCATCCTCGCTGAGGTATTCGATCTCAGTTTGGGCGTGGCCAACGTGATTAATTTGTTTGATATAGTTGGCGGTGTCGGGAAGGTTTTTCCAGCGTGTAGTGCCGATAGTAGAGACGGCAGACGGTCCGAGACCGAGATAATTAGAGCCTTTCCAATAGGAAAGGTTGTGAGAGGATCGAGTTCCTCGTTTAGCGTAGTTAGAAGTCTCGTAGTGCTCAAAATCAGCCGCCGTTAGTGTATCGTGGGCCGCACTGAACATCTGAGCATTCGTCTCAGGGTTATCAACGTATTCGCCTGATGTGAGTTTATCGATGAACTCAGTGTCTTCTTCATAGGTGAGGTTGTAGGTTGAAATGTGATCGGGCCTGAGACTCACAGCTGTATCAATCGTGTCTTGCCAACTTTCTAATGACTGACCTGGGATAGAAAACATAAGGTCGATGTTGATCTGAGGGATGCCAGCCTCACGAAGAATAGGAATGGTAGCCATTACCTCAGAACGATTGTGTTCGCGACCAAGTGTCTTGAGAATCGTGTTATCGAAGGATTGGATGCCAAGCGAAATACGGGTGATGCCGAGCTCTTTGAAGAGCTTTGCTTTTTTGAGATCGAAGGTCGCAGGGTTGGCTTCGAAGGTGAGTTCTTTGAGTTCACTGAAATCGAAAATGTCGTGTAGTCCGTCGAAGAGTCGACGTAGGTGGATTGGAGAAAGCATCGAAGGTGTGCCGCCGCCGCAGTAAAGAGTGGTGAGTTTATCTTCTCCAAGTCGTTCGATATGATTTCTAGCCTCTAATAACAAGGCATCAATAAACACCTGCATGTCTGTGTCTCCAGGCGTGTGCTTGTAGAATGAGCAATACGGGCAGATGCGATGGCAGAAAGGGATGTGTAGATAGAGTTGCACTGGAACTAGTTTTTACATGTTAGGTGATTACGTTTTACACCTTGTTGTTATGGATTGTTGACTACAGATTGCACTGGTTAGACAGCTATTTTTGTACTGAGTTTTTTCAGTGATTGCATCTATTTTGCGGATGTGAGACTTGTAGCCGTTGTTAAATCACAGTAGAGCAATTCGTGAGATTAGTGAAATTCGTGGTGAAAAGTTATTAGCTCTGTGCTTTGATTGTCGCGTGCAGCAGCAGGTGGATCTAGGCAAAGGTGTTTTGAAAGGGGTTTCTCGATCCTTTTACCTCACTATCCGTTTTTTACCGAGATTGATGCGCGAGCCGATTGCCTTGGGGTATTTGTTAGCACGAGCTGCGGATACAATCGCTGATACTGAGCATGTTCCAGCTCTTTTGCGTGAAGAATGTTTGACCAAATTGACTCCTGCTCTGAAGGATAAAGAAGCTCGTACTGAGCTCGTCGAACTGATTGGTTCCTCATTCGTGAGTTACCAGACAAATCCAAAGGAACGACTTTTGTTAGAACGTTTAGACGATGTGTTCCATTGGTACGACCAAGTGCGCGACTGGGCTTGGAAGGCTATTGCAGTCGTGTTAGGTCATATTTGCAAAGGGCAGATGAATGACATCCGTCACTTTGCGATCAACAATCACTCGACTTTAGAATCGGCAAAAGACTTGGAAACCTATTGTTTTCAAGTAGCTGGATCGGTGGGTGAATTTTGGTCAGAAGTCGGTTATCAATCGAAGCATAGGTTTTCTCGTCTCGAGCGAGCAGTGTTGGATGAGATGGGCGGCGAGTATGGTATTGGTTTGCAGCTGGTGAACATTCTACGCGACTTACCTAAGGATTATGCCAATGGCCGTTGTTATGTGCCTGTCAAAAATGTTCAGGATAAAGACGAGATCATGGCGGTTGCTAAAGAATGGAGAGCCAAGGCTAGAACGTATATTGAGTCGGGTTTTAGCTATTCGAGTTCGGTGCACCAATGGCGTGCGAGGGTAGCGACCGTCTTGCCAGCAATGATCGCTAAAGAAACTCTTGATTTGCTTGATAAAGCGAGCTGGGAAGACCTTGAAGCTGGTGTCAAAGTGGACAGATTGACGGTGAAGCGCTGTTTCTGCAAAGCCTTATTTTATTAAATCAGTCAAAGAGCATAGGTACGTGGGTAATTTCAAATCCGCAAGCATCTGCGGACTTAGGCTAAGAGGGGGGCGAGATTGTGCATATTTTCGTCTAGATAAATGGAAAATGGCGTAAGTTCGTGTTGCCATATCTGAAGATCTGAGAATAATGCGCCCCCAAATTTTCACCTCAAAAGAAGATACAATTTTATGAGTAAAAGTGACTTCGGCCTCATTGGCCTGGCAGTAATGGGCCAGAACCTCGTTCTCAACGTTGAGAGCTGTGGTTTCCAGGTTTCCGTATACAACCGCACAACTTCCGTAACTGATGAGTTCATCGCAGCAAACCCAGGCAAGAAGCTCGTAGGCGCTCAGTCGCTCGAGGAATTTGTCGACAGCCTCGCATCTCCACGCAAGATCCAGATCATGGTGAAGGCTGGTGGCCCAGTAGACGCAGTGATTGAATCTCTTATTCCACTTCTCGACAAAGATGACATCATCATCGACGGAGGTAACACGCTTTACACAGACACAGTCCGCCGTGAGAAGTATCTCGCTGAAAAAGGCTTCCGCTTCATCGGTGCTGGTGTTTCTGGCGGTGAAGAAGGTGCTCTCAAGGGTCCATCTATCATGACTGGTGGTCCAATTTCCACATGGCAAGTAATGCGGCCGATCTTCGAGGCGATCTCCGCTAAGGTAGACGGCACACCATGTGTGACGCACATCGGTGAGGGTGGCGCAGGTCACTTCGTGAAAATGGTGCACAATGGCATCGAATACGGTGACATACAGCTTATCTGTGAGGCATACAACATTTTCAAAGCAGCAGGCATTTCTAACGAAGAGCAGGCAGAAATATTTGCTGAGTGGAATGCAGGCGACCTCGAGTCCTTCCTCATCGAAATCACAGCAAACATCTTTAAGCAGAAAGATCCAGAAACAGGCAAAGACATCGTTGACCTCATCGTTGACAAGGCTGACCAGAAGGGCACAGGTCGCTGGACAGTAATAGGCTCTATAGAACAGGCTGTTCCATTCTCTACAATCGCAGGTTCTGTTGAAGCGCGTATCCTTTCTTCCATGCGTGATCAGCGTAAGGTTGCTTCTGGCATCCTCCAAGGTCCAGACAACTGGAGCCTCAACCTCGGTGGTCTCTCTAAGGAAAATCTCGTGAAGAAGGTGCGCAACGCACTTTACGCATCCAAGATCGTTTCCTACGCACAGGGCCTCAACCTCATCACTAAGGTGGGCAAGGAGCAGGACTGGGATCTTGACCTCGGAGCAATCGCACGCATCTGGCGTGGTGGTTGTATTATCCGTGCACAGTTCCTCAACCGCATCACAGAGGCATATGAGGCTGATGCAAGCCTTACGAACCTCATGCTTGTTCCGTTCTTCACGAAGATCCTTAACAACAGTCAGCAAGACTGGCGTGAAGTAGTGGCTCTTGCTGTAGTCAATGGCATACCAATACCATCTTTTGGTGGCTCACTTTCTTACTACGATGCATACCGTGCAGAGCGCGTCCCTGCGAACCTCCTTCAGGCTCAGCGTGACTTCTTCGGGGCTCACACCTATGAGCGCATCGACAAGCCAGAAGGCGAGTTCTTCCATACTGAAGACTGGCCAGAGCTTATCGACTAATTGAGTCGCTGCGCTCCTGTTATTAGTCAAGAGATCAATGAGCATTGGGAGCTGCCAACAAGCCTTGAAGCTTGTTTAGGTGAATTACGAATCAAAATTCTCTTCGACAAGTTCGGCTTTAACGACGGTGACGGACAAATCGAAACATTTCAGGTTGAAAGTGTCCTGAGTGCATCCGGCTATCAAGTCGAGGTCGCCGAATGAGGATTGCACAATACCGTTATCAACTCGATCAAAAAGGACGGCATGGATCTTATCCCGCCTTATACTGAAATTGGTTACGACGACCCACGCAGTTATCTGCCGGAAGAAATCGTCAAGATTCTGAATGAAAGATTCCCAGAGGACAATCTGGACACGGCGCAGCTTTCACTGCTTTAGCAACCGATTTTCCATTGCCCCTTTTCCCAAAAAGCTTCAATGGTTTGGCGGTTGGCTTTGTTGAGCAAGTTGGAATGAGAAAGCTTTTTTTCTTTGGCGTATTCGGCTAGTGTCACGATATTCTTACCTTCCAGATAGGCGAGCCGCTTGTGATAGGAACTGCACAGGGCCTTTCCCACGATGCCTTCCATGATGACCGTTTCCCCCTTTGAGTCAAAGGAGGTGAAAGCATCGTAGTAAAGGCTTCGGTCGATGAATTTAATGTTGATAGGGACATGACCCTCATGAATGAGAAGGTAATTATTGAGCACCCGACCAATACGACCATTTCCATCCACAAAGGGATGAATGTGTTCAAAGGTGAGATGGAAACGTGCAATACGCTTAATGATGTGTTCTTGGCCGGACGCTTGATACGTAACGAACATTTCTTGGAGAAGCTTGGGAACATCGTTGGGATCGGCAGCAATATGGCTCCCTACCCGGACCCATTCATTCAAGTTTCTCAAACGCCCTGCGATGTCATCACGAATGTTACTGATGAGCATTGTGTGAAGGAGAAGCATTCCGTCCACAGAGAGTTTTTCTTCCAGAGCTTTCCTGCTGATGTATTCGACAACCCGAGCAAGATTCTTGGCCTCGAACAATTCCCGTTCGCTGATAAAGCGATCCAAGTTGATTTGCCGCAGGATTTTGTCGGTCTCTTCCAAGGAAAGTGTGCTGTTCTCAATCGCGTTGGAGTTGTAAACTTGTTCCGCCACTTCGGACTCGTAGAGGATTTTGAGTAAAGACTCTTTCCTGGCGCTCGCTTCGAGGTAGCGTCTTTGCAGCCCTTGGATGCGTTTGAAGACTTGGGGAACGTTGCTCATTTTGAGGTGCTTACCAGTGAATTCACGATAATTCAACCAATATCGTGAATAATGGTGGAATTTACAGCCTCATTCACGGATTTGGACTATTCGCCAAATCAGGAAACCAAGCCCTATTCTCCGTCCCCGGTGAGCAGTAAAAGGACTGCCGCCCATTTCCCGTGTTCACTGGACCGCCCATCCTTGGCGGTAAGAGTGACGTAGAAACGCGCCACCATCTCTGCTTTATCGCCGTGCTGCTTCCTTCTCAGCAATTGGGTTCTTTTGTAGAAAGGCGGGAAGCTTCGTATTGACATCTCCTGAATGAACACAAACCTTCCGATGTTTTTTAAGCTCTCCAGGTTCATGGTGTTTTTCAGCCAGTTTCTTTAGTAGTTGAATTTGAGATTTTTCTTTCTCAAAAAGATGGAATCTTCGGAGCCGTTTAGGTTCATTCTTCAAAACCAGACGAGCCGCCCAATTATCATATTCTGTTTCAGCTTCAGTTTGTGGTCCCGCGAAGGCATCAAGGTATGTGCCATGCTTAGTTACGTATGTGAAACGCTTCAAATATTCGGCTATAAACTGAGCTTTATTTTTTGTCCAAACATGCCCTTTGGCTTTCTTGCTTGCAGCATCAGGATGCTCTGATTTGTAATTATCTATATTGAACAGTAAATCGCACATTATGCCATTTTTGGGAATTGGTTCCACTCTCGACCATCAAGACTTCTGCCTGCCTTGCCTTTTCCAACTGCTACCATCTCAACATCACCTACAGTAATGATCTTATTCTGCTCCTTGGTCAGTAGCTCGCGAGGTGCCCAGTGTCCCCACTGCTTGAAATGAAATGCAGCTCCAATACTCTTACACTGATCCCGCAAATCTCTTACCCACTCAGGGTTCATTGAAGAGTGAGAGCCGCTTTCTCCTCCAGCAATCACCCAATTAATCTCATAATCGAATTTCTTAGATGCTCTGGCTAAATCAAGATAGCCCAACAAAGGTTCACAACTCAAAAAGCGCACCTTTGCATTATGCCTTAAAAGGTAAGGCAAACGTTTGTCTACCCAATGTTGATTCTCGACCGTAGTGCCCAGCCAAACATTTTCAGGCCAATCACAATCAGGCCAAGGTGTCATTTTTGTGATATTTTGCGGTCTTTTAGTCAGTAAGAGCCAATCTAGCATGGGCGTTTCCTCAATCAGATCCCATAGACGCTCTCGCCACATATTAAGCTCTGATCTTCGTTCAAAAACATCCGCCATCGATGCGCAAAAAACTCTCCGACGTTCTCCCGCTAGATGAGCTTCACGGTTCCAACGAATTGGTTCTTTCCAATGCTTCTCAGTAAAAAATCTTCTCTTCGCATTGGCACCCCAAACATCACTCCCCACACGCTTTGCCCAAGTTTCGGCATAACAGTTCTTGCACGCAGGGGACACCTTAGAACACCCCCACCAAGGATTAAAGGTGTGGTGTGTCCATTCGATCTTAGAATCTTTGACCATAGGTAAAGTATCGAGATGCTGACAAGAAATAAATCAAAAGAACTTCTTGATTACCAGATTCTTTTTGCGAGGAGACGTTCTTCTTCTCCAGTGACATTGAGGTAGATAGCTGTCGTCTCCAGGCTGCTGTGTCCCATCCATTTTATCAACATAAAGCACATGCTGGGAAACGGCAAACTGGAACCGGAAGTGTGCAATAAGAATAAAGGTGGCAGAGGGGGAGGGATTCGAACCCTCGGTGGGAGTGACCCCACGTCGGTTTTCAAGACCGGTGCATTAAACCACTCTGCCACCCCTCCGTGTTGCGGAGGAAAAGAAACGTATTTAGCCCTTATTTGCAAGTAAATAGTGGTACTTTTTTACTTTTTCTATGAGTTTCTAAGAATGAAAGTTTTGTAAAGAATCTCGTGAGCTGTTAGAGAGTTCCATCAAGGGTGTTGACCGCGTGATCACGGGTGAGGAAAGCGTGGATGCACTATCTATAGATGCCAATCTGTTAGGCGTGATTGCACGTACTGCAAAATGCCAAGAAAAGCTTTTAGTCGTTATGGCTGGGAGAATAGAAGACGGTGTCGAGCAACAGTTTGCTCGCAAATATGGGGATGGCTCCAGTCAAGCCAATGCATGTGCGAAGATTCTCTTATGTGATCTAGCGAAAGAGGAAGCAAAGTCGTGGTGATAGAATGATTAGCGCAGCAGGAAGTAGAAGGCTAATGCTGTGCCGCCAATCCAAACAGCGACGACGTGGGCTACGCCAAAAGAGCGTGCACCAGGGCTCTCTGCTGGATCATCTTTGTGTGGTCCAAAAAGTACATTGTAGCATGCAACTAACCAAGCTCCCAGTATGAACCAGAAGATGAGGAAGAGTATGAGGAAGATATTGAGTAGCATAGTGAAAGTCGGAAGGTTGTGAATGAAAGAGGGCTTTCATTGAGAGAGAAGATTATATCATTTCTTTCATAAATTCTTGTTTTTTGAAGCGCTTGAACTGGTGAGCTTCTTCGCCCATGCCGATATAGCGTGGTGCGATTTTGAGTTCTTGGTAGATGGAGACAATGATGCCCCCTTTGCCCGAACCGTCGAGTTTGGTGACCACGAGACTGTCGAGGTCGATGACTTTGTTAAATTCACGAGTTTGCTGGAGTGCGTTGCCTCCTGTAGTGGCATCGATCACGATCATCTTCGTGTGTGGCGCGCTAGGGTCTTGCTTGCCGATAGTGCGTTCGATTTTCTCGAGTTCGGCCATAAGATTGTGACGCGTGTGGAGGCGTCCAGCTGTGTCAAGAATGAGGAACTGAGTTCCAGTGCTGATAGCTTCTCGGTGCGCTTTGTAGCAAACTGAGGATGGATCGGCATTTGGAGCTCCTTTGATGATTGGGATTTGTACGCGCTCAGCCCAGGCCTCGAGTTGTTCTACAGCTGCTGCGCGGAAGGTGTCAGCTGCCGCGACGATAACGGAGTGGCCTTGGTTCTTGAGAGAGGTAGCGAGTTTTGCTGTGGAAGTGGTTTTTCCTGTGCCATTGACACCAACCATGAGGATGACGTGTGGAAGACCGTCTGTACGCGGTGTAAGATCAGCGAAGTCATTAGGTAAGATCTGAGCGATGTGTTTCTTTGCAGTTTCTACGACATCATCGCTAGAGATTTTACGACCAAGATCTTGGAGCTCATCGATAATGGTCATGGTAAGACGTGCACCGAGATCGGCTGCAATGAGGTCTGCTTCGAGTTCCTCCCAATCGATTTCTGCACGGTTACGAACCTTATTGATGAATTTCTTGCAAAATCCTGCCATGACGCCGTTTCCTTTATGATCAGATCCCTATCTGGTCAAGAATTGCTCGGAAGAGAATCTGAGGTCACTATGGGCATTATAGGAAGTCAGTTGGTGGAAGTATAGTGAATAGTCCGATCTCCAGCCTAGCCATCGTCGGTGCGTAGAGGGATAGTCATCAGCACGCACTATGCGATCTCTGCGAGTGAGAGCGTGAGCAATTCAGAATGGATACGCTCAATTGACGAGCTGGAGTCGATCACACGCGTATACTGTTCGTTTTGGACACTGAGGAAGACGTCTCGGCAGAATTGGAGGGCATCGCGTCGTTCAAACTCATTGGCTTCATCGCCGCGAGCCCCGATTCGGTTTAAGGCGCTATCGGCATCGAGGTCGAGAATGAAAAGTAGATCAGGAGCTGGGGCGAAGGATTCATTGGTGGCGCGAAGCTCTGCGACATCGAACCCATTGGCGCCTTGGTAGGCCATGGTGGAAAAGTAGTAACGGTCTAACACGACATGTGTTCCTTGCTCGAGAGCTGGGAGGATGACGTCGTCGATGTGTTGTTTACGGTCTTTATGGAAGAGGTCGAGCTCATCCTGAGGAGAGAGTCTCCCTTCGGTCATCGAGGCGCGAAGAATTTTTCCAAAAGGTCCATCGGATGGTTCGCAGTCTTGGAGGACGCTCTCTCCATGCGCACGTAGAGCATCGGCTAACATTTTCACCTGAGAGGATTTACCTGTTCCGTCAATTCCTTCCACTACGATGAGTAAGCCGCGCTTTTTTTTGTCTTCCATTGGCTTGTTAGTAGCGGTGTTTGCGTAAGAGGGGAAATGAAAAAACTCCAGTATGAACGAATCATGCTGGAGTTTGGAAAGTGAGAGTAATGAGATCTTAGGCTTTCTCAGAGTGGAGACGCGCGACTGTGTAGTCAGGGTCGTCTGGAAGGACTTCAATATCTACCAGTGTGTCAGCGCGTTCGATCATGCGACGGCAGTCTGCTGAGAGGTGACGTAGACGGAGCTTCTTGTCGACTTTGCGGTAACGCTCGGACATCGCGTGAATGGCGTCGATGCCAGAGTGGTCGCAGATGCGTGCTTTCTCGAAGTCGATGACGATATTTTGTACATCACTACGAGCTTGGAAGTGCTCTGCGAAGTCGCTCACTGATGCAAAGTAGATCATGCCTTCTACTGCGTAGATGCGCTCGTCGTCGGCGTCTTTAACGATTTCAACAGTGACGTGCTGGGAACTTTTTACTGCGAATACGAGAGCTGAAACGAAGATGCCCACGAAGACTGCAAGAGCGAGGTTGTGAGAGAAAATCGTTACAAAAGTCACCACAAGAATGACGAAGATATCAGTGTGAGGTACTTTGCCAATTGTTTTGAATGTCGACCACTCGAAGGTGGCAATCACGATCATGAACATCACGCCAACGAGTGCAGCGATTGGAATGCTGATGATGAGGTCGTAGCCAAAGAGGATGAGCACACAGAGTGAGAGAGCTCCAACAATACCTGAAGTACGACCTCGGCCACCAGACTTCATATTGAGCAATGATTGACCAATCGTGGCACAACCGCCCATGCCGCCGAAGAAGCCAGACATCATGTTCGCAGCGCCTTGTGCAAGACATTCGCGATTCGACTTACCTCGACTGTCTGTGATTTCATCAATGAGCTGAAGGGTAAGCAGAGATTCAATTAGACCAACGATGGCGATGGTGAGGGAGATCAAAAGGATGCTCGCCCAGAATGCCCAGTCACTCCATGGAATGCCGCTGAGGTTGACCAATGCAGGGTTGAATTGGCTATCCATCGCGGAGGAACCAGAGTTAGCTTCGAGCACGTCACCTACAGTACGTCCATCAACGATGCCAAAGTAGGTGATGAGACCCACACTAACAATCGCTACAAGTGACGGTGGTACGGCTTTAGTGAGCTTTGGAAGGAAGACCACAATCGCCATGGTGGCGGCTACGAGTGCTACCATCATTGCTAATTCAGAGCCAGAGAGCCATTCGAAGATACGTGCTCCATCTTGGTCAAAATTCCCTTTGAAAGTTTTAAAGAATTCTAACTGCCCCATCGCGATGAGGACGGCGAGGCCATTGACAAAGCCCATCATCACTGGGTGAGGCACGAGACGGATCAAGCGCCCCATTTTACTGAGACCAATCACAGTCTGGATGATACCTGCACCGATGAGAGCAATGAAAAGGTATTTGTAGTCCATGCCTACGATGCCTGTGTCACCGCCCATTTCAAAAGCTTTTGCTGCAACTACTGCGATCGCTCCCGTGGCACCACAGATCATACCTGGACGTCCACCAAATGCGGCAGTGATAAAGCCGACAAACACAGCTGACCACAGACCAACAAGTGGATTGACGCCTGCAATGAAGGAGAAGGCAATCGCTTCCGGGACAAGAACTAGAGAGATAGTAAGTCCCGATAAACTATCGTCCTTTAGGTTGCCGCGTTTCTTTTTGAATTTAAACATAGGGAAATGGGTTGTGTGTGACTGCGTGGACTAGAGAGAAATCCCAGCACACGCAACCCCGAACTGAGACGGAGCCCTAATTGCTTGTGCATGCTAGAGATGAAGCGAAGCGGAGTATACTTAATGAAAAAAGGCGCTACTGGTGGCTTCAGCAAATGAAGCTCCAGAGCGCCTTTAGGTGAAAGATTCGTAAGGGTTAGCGACCGATCTCTTCGACTCTTTGCATGAGCCGTTCTAGCGTTTTCTTTCTGTGATTGTCTTTGAAGCGTTTCATCCAGATAGCTACATCTGATGGGGCCTTTTTAATGGCAAAGGCTTTCGTGAGGGACTCATGAGCTTCTTCTAGTTGGTAATCAGGCATTTTCACCTTTTCTCTCTCGGCAGAACGCATGACCTCTGTGAGAGTCGCTTTGCCACCTTCTTCGTAGAGTGATGCGAATGAGGATGGTGGATAGTTATCGAGCAGCTTGTCGGAAAGAACGAGTGCTTGTGGCAGCCTTTCATCTTTTTTAGCAGCTTTTTTAATCTCTTTGAGGAGGTCGTCAAATTGGTTTTGGTGGAATTCGTTGACCTTTTCCCATGCGTACTTCGGTTTACTCTTGGGGTTGAGCCAACCGAAAGGATGGGGGGTTACAGGCGCATTTACCAAGAGGTTTTTAGACGGTGCATGAAGCATGCTTAAGGAAGAGACCGCCGTGAGGTGTTGCTTGCCTATTACATTATCACCATTCCAACCGCCGCCACCAGGGAGTGCCATGCGGGCATGTCTCGGGTAGCTATATTGGAAGCGTCCCTTTGAATCGAGGGAGAGTGCGAGTTTCCAAGTATGGTTTTGGACCAAGGCATTTTTGATGGCTTTCTCTGTGTTTTTGTCCACTGCTGACAATCCAATCGCAGTGAAGATAGTACCGAGGGCTGGAGTCGCGTGGATGTGGTTGACCTGAAGAGTTCCATCTTGGAGAAGTTCGTACATGCCTTTGGTAAGGGATTTCTTCAATCTTCCATAGCGGTCTTTGCCATAGTCAATTTCGTACGCTCCAGCGAGGAACATCCCTGTATTCATCGCGTCAACACCAATATTACCATAGCGAGCAATGTGACCCATATAGCCAGAGGCATTTGCGCCTTCGATGTTTCTGCCATCCATGAGGTCGAACACATACTTATCCATTAAGCGCGCATTGGTTTCTGAGTAGTTTGCGCCACGGCACCACTTGGATGCTTTGAGTGCCATGCGAGCGAGACCAGAAGGTCCGCCTAAGTTAATATTTTTGTATGGAGCATCCCAACTGTTGTGTGTCACGCCACCGAGTGGGTTCGTCGTGTTTTGTAGACTGTTGAGGTAATCGTGAAAGGTGGTGTACATTCTGTAGTCCGCAGTGGCCCAGAAGTATTCGGCAAGAAACCAACTCGCTGAAGCATCGTCCCAGCCCCAGTCAAAATTTTGGTTTTCTGTGAGATACTTTGTGGCTTTCTTGAGCGAACGCAGGATTTTAGGGCGCATTTCTGGGTGTTTTTCAGCCGCCATGATGAGGTGTGTACCAGCTAAGGAGGTGGATAGCTGTGAGCCGTATCCACATGCCCAAGATCCATTTTCCTGCTGGGAGGCAAGTAGGAACTCTATAGCAGCGATAGAGTGATCTTTTGCTCTATCTGTGAACTTCCCTTGCTTAAGGTAAGGGGACAGAGAGCCCAACTTCTTGAGCTTGATATCGTATCTGAACTTTTCGGTAGCAGAACCTTCTTCTTCGGATTTCCTTTTCACATAGAGTGTAAGGGTGCCTCCTTTTTCTTCAGTTTCGATGAGATTTTTAGCAAAGCGCCTAATGCCAGGGGTTCCTAGCGCCGTCTCGTCAGGGTTTGCAGGGATGAGGGATTTGTTGACTTTGTAGATGATGTCCCATTGTTGCAGACCAGCTTCAGCAAGTAGCCCCCCGTGCTCGATTGAATAGAGGAGGAGTCCTTTATATTTCCTACTAGCAATGGCGTAGGCGTCCAGTTGGCCAAGAGGGGTGAATACGATATCACCTTTGTGATACATGGCGTGTGCGTCTCTGTACGTCTCGCTACTCGTATCTTCAGGTGAACCAAAGATCTTCTCACCTGCGACTGAGGCAGATAAATCTTTCCAATAACCATCATGTACGTATCTAGCGGATGAGGATCTTTTTCCTCGTTGGACAGATTCGTCTTCAGTGGAGTCGTCGGAGCCCTCTTCCAGTAGAGCGATGGCTTCCGCTCTGTGTGCTTCACGCTTGGCTATGATGGCTTGCTTTTTATTTTCAATATTTTGTTCGTAAAGAATACGAACTTGCTCTTTAAAGTCAGTATCGTCGATATTGACGTGGCTATATAATTTCGAGTTCTCACTGAGAGATACAGTGAGGATTTCAGAGGTGAGTTCGAGTGGGCAAGCCTTGTGGTCCGAGTCTTTAGTCTCGGTCTGAGATTGCGATTTGTTTGTGTAGTCGCTAGCTACATGCACTGTGATTTCTTTTGGAAATGCACGCTTGGGGACTTCTTTCCAATTTTTAACAATGCTTTCGAGTGAACGGTAAGTGGGGAAGGGGAACTTTTTTTCCAGATAGGCGTCGACTTCGGAGATTTCCTCGACAACAGGTTCTGGTTCTGGTTCTGGTTCTGGTTCTGGTTCTGGTTCTGGTTCTGGTTCTGGTTCTGGTTCTGGTTCTGGTTCTGGTTCTAGCTGCTCAATTTCGACAGGAACTTCAATTTCTTCTTCGACCTGTTTTTTAGGTTTTTTGATGACAAAGAAATAGAGCCCAGCGAGTGAAAGACTGAGGATTAAAATGACAATGACTGTGCCAATGGATTGTCCTTTTCGATTAGGTTTTGTTAGGTGCATAAGTTTCCTTATCTATTGGGTTTTCTCATGTATAGTAAAAAGTGGAATGAGCATAGCAGTGAAAGATGTCTTCCTAGGTTGAATTTATTGTGTAAATTGGATTTAGTTCAGTAGCGTGAATAGCATGGCATGACACAAAAAAGCCTAAACGTGAGGGCTGGTTGATTTTTTTGAGTTAAGCTGTGAGGTTTTCTGTAGCAGAGGCAAGCGGAAGATTGTGTGCCGTGGCTACTGGTTCACAAGTGAACTTACCTTTAGCACAGTTGACGCCATTGATGAGTTCTGGGCGCTTAAGGGCTGCTGCAACCACTAGCCATGAGGGATTCGGTGAGCGCTTTATCTGCTGCAAGGTGAAGGTAAGTGAAGAGAATGTGGTCCTCAGTTAGCATTGCCACTTCGCACGGCTAATATTGTATCTACTACCTGTGTGCAAATGGGGGATTTGTAGTTTTTTGAGCATGTGGCAGAAGCTATGAAAATCTATACATTTTCAGCGCGTGTGCTGATTTTTGTTTATTTTTCTAAGTAGAAGTAGCCACAAAGTCATAGCGATGAGTCCTCCCGTTTCGTTAGCTGCAGGGTTAGAGGGGTTGTACAGAACGTTGTCGTAGCTCCAGTCGATACAAGTGTAGCGAAACAGTGCGATGATAAAGGGAATGGAAGCTGTGATCCAAAAGAGTTTTTTGGGGAGAGGGTATATAGCGGATACGAGTGAGAGTAAAGCTATGCAGGCATAGGAGACGAACCATAAGATAGTGATAGTACGGGCTGTACCATATTGTTCCATGTCATTGATTTGCCAATATGCGAAAAGTGAGAATATGAGAAATCCGATGATAAATAGGGCGGTGCGCATGGTGGTAAAGATGAAGGAAGTTGCAAAAAATGCAATAGAACTTCCCGCTTGAAATGTTGGAGTAGAGCTGTGAGCTTCTGCACATGAAATCAGAAAAGCGAGTTCTCTTTGTTTGCACTGGAAATACTTGCCGCAGTCCAATGGCAGAAGGTTTGTTTCGTAAAATGACTGAGACGGATAAGGAACTTGTTTCGTTAGGTTCCGCTGGGGTTGCAGCATTTGATGGTGATAGAATCAGCCCTGAGAGTACTGACGAACTAAAGCGCCGAGAGGCATCTCTAGCAGATTTTCGTAGCCGTTCAGTGAATAAGCAAATGTTAGAATCAGCGACTCATGTGTTTGCTATGACGGCTGGCCATTTGCAGATGCTTACACGCGCTTTCCCTGATTACGCTGAGAAGTGCTATCTCGTATGTGACTTTATTGAAATTAATGGCAATGCAGGGATGGACGTACCAGACCCAATTGGGATGGGGGCTCGCGCCTATCAGCAAGTTGGTGAGATGTTTGAACACGCTATTCCAGCTCTGATAGAATTTATGAAATCCGAAAAAGCTTAAAGATTCTGGTACATTTATCTTGTGACATGAAGCCGTGAGCATAAAGTGGTCTACAAGTTTTGATAAAACCTATGGTTTCTGCAGACTCGACTAGTACCGAATATGCCTACGATTCTAAGATTGAGGGTAATGTGACCTTTACCCAGCTTGATGCGGCGATCAACTGGATGCGTAAAAATTCATTGTGGCCAATGCCGATGGGCTTGGCGTGTTGTGCTATCGAGCTGATGGCTACAGCCTCTTCGCGCTATGATATTTCTCGCTTTGGAGCTGAGGTGATGCGCTTTTCACCACGTCAAGCAGATGTGATGATTGTTGCGGGCACGGTGACCTATAAAATGGCTCTCGCAGTGAAGCGTATTTGGGATCAGATGCTTGAACCAAAGTGGTGTATCGCTATGGGTGCCTGTGCTTCCTCGGGTGGTATGTATCGATCCTACGCGACTCTTCAAGGGATTGACCAACTCATTCCAGTGGATGTGTATATTTCTGGTTGCCCACCGCGTCCAGAGGCTCTCATTGAAGGCCTCATGAAACTTCAGGCGAAGATCGATAAGGAAGAGTCTGCGAAAGCTCTCAAGCAAATGCCAGAACTTGAACAAGCCTAACACGATGAGTGAATTTGTAGCAAAGTTAGAAGCAGCATTTGCTGAGAAGATTCTCGGCAGCAAAGAATTTCGCGGTGAGCACACGGTGTTAGTCGCTCTCGATGCACTTCACGAAATGATGGCGCATTGTAAGAATCAGTTAGGTTTCGATTTCCTAGTGGATATTTGCAGCGTCGACCACGAGTCGGTGTACCCACGATTTGAAATGGTCTATGAGCTAGCTTCCGTTGATGATTCGCAGCACTTGCGTGTCAAAGCAGCAGTGGCTGAAGATGAAGAAGTTCCTAGTGTAGTCGATCTCTGGAAGACCGCAGATTGGCACGAACGCGAAGTGTACGACTTGATGGGAATCAAGTTCTCCAATCACCCAAATCTCAAGCGTATTCTCTTGTGGGAAGGCTATCCCTACCATCCTCTGCGTAAGGAATTCCCACTCGCTGGTAAGCCAACTGAAATGCCTGACGTGGCTTTCACTGGTGTGGCTCCGATGGAAGGTGGTCCATTCGTCACAAGTTCCTGTGCCACTGATACGGTAGCGCGTGAACCTCGTGCCAAGGGCGAGAGCTAAATACTTTGCCTAAGCAAAGTCCTACTCCGAGTTTCTCGTGCATGGGAGCAAAGCAGCAGGATCTCAAAGATATCACACCAAAGTAGTGGATTGGCATGTTAGACTCAGCTAAAGGGAACAGTTTATACAAAAAATCCTAGGGCTTTTGATTTGATTGACGATGTTAGAAGGTTAGTATTTGTCTGGGCTTTCGCCTGATGCGATGCCGAGGTCTTGGCTCTCAGGTGGGAGGAAGTTTTTAAAGCGCGTTTTGTCGATCGCTTTCATGTAGGCTTCTTCTGGACTGACGATCCCTTGACGGAGTTTGTCCCAGATGGCTTCATCCATGAACTGCATTCCGTCAGCTTTACCCTGCGTGATAACGTCAGCGAGTTTCTGGGTTTTACCTTCACGAATAATGGAGGAAACCGCTGGGGTGGTGAACATGATTTCGTTTACTGCGACTCGACCACCGTCGGTTTTCTTCATCAAGAGCTGAGCGAGTACACCGCGAAGTGAGGCTGCTAACATCGTGCGAACCTGTGCTTGTTGGTCGGCAGGGAATACGTCGATAATACGGTCGACGGTCTTACGGGCATTGTTAGTGTGTAGAGTTCCGAATACTAACATGCCAGTTTCTGCTGCAGTGAGCGCAAGTGAGATAGTTTCAAGATCTCGCATCTCACCAACGAGTACGATCTCTGCATCTTCACGGAGAGAGGCGCGGAGGCCGTCTGAGAACGTTGGGCATTGGTGAGGAACTTCACGCTGGGTCAAGATACACTTTTTGTTGGAGTGCACGAATTCGATTGGTTCTTCTACTGTGATGATGTGCTTGCTTTGTGTGCGGTTAATGTAATCTAGCAGTGCAGCAAGGGTAGTGGATTTACCTGAACCTGTTGGACCTGTTACCAATATTAGTCCTGAGCGGATGTCAGCGAAGCTTTTGACGACTTCAGGAATACCAAGCTCTTCAAGTGAGGCGATGTTTGTTGGGATCAGACGGAATACGGCTCCAAGTCCTTGACGTTGCTTGAGGTAGTTACAACGGAAACGTGACTCTTCATCCATTTCGTAGGCAAAGTCGAGATCACCTTCTTCTAGATAGAGTTCAAAGGATTTTGGGTCACAAATTTCAGTGAGCATTTGCTTTAAGCTCTCGCCTTCTAGAACGGGTTCATTTTCGATGGCTCGTACACCACCGTGGATACGGAGCTTTGGTGGTTCTCCTTCTGTGAGGTGAAGGTCAGAGCCGCCAGAATCAACGAGCATTTTAAAATATTTATCAATAACAGCCATGGAATGAGTTAGGTAAGTGAGTTTTGAGAGTGGTTGTTAGGATTGAAAGTAGGAGAGCATGAGCTTCTTGTCTTCCGCTCGGAAGTAGGCTTCTTCTTGGGTGATTTTACCTTCAATATAAAGGTTTTTGATAGATTCATCCATTGTGATCATCCCGACATTTTTACCTGTTTGCATAATGCCAGGGAGCATGAAAGTTTTGCCGTCGCGGATGGTCGCTGCCACAGATGCTGTATTTACCAATAGCTCCAAGGCCATTTCTCGGCCTGAGCCGTCAGCACGAGGAATGAGTTGCTGGGAAATGATGCCACGGAGTGATTCAGATACCATGATTCGAATTTGGTCGCGCTGGTCTGTTGGGAATACATCTAGAATTCGATCCAGTGTACGTGGCGCGTTTCCTGTGTGGAGAGTAGCAATCACTAAGTGACCTGTTTCTGCAGCTGTTAGAGCGAGCTGGATAGTCTCGAGGTTACGCATTTCTCCCACCACGATGATGTCAGGATCTTCACGGAGAGCACCGCGGAGTGCTCTTGGGAATGACTCAGTATGAGTGTGTACCTCACGTTGGTTAACGTGGCAACCTTTTGATGTAAAGACGTATTCGATCGGGTCTTCAAGTGTGAGAATGTGATCTTCGCGGTCTTGGTTGATGAAGTCGATGAGGGCAGCCATTGTAGTGGACTTACCAGAGCCAACAGCACCAGTTACGAGGATGAGACCATTGTGGTAACGAGTGAGCGGCACGATGTGTTCTTTTGGGAGCTTTAGGTCATCGATAGTGCGGATCTCAGTAGCAATGATACGGAAGACGAGGTCGTAGCCTAGTCGTTGACGCACTACGGATACACGAAAGCGACCAAGTTCGTTGGCATAGGCGAAATCAACATCTCCTTTTTCGTTGAGATGCGGCCAGTGCTCTTCTGGGAGGAAGGAGTGCACTAAGCGCTCAGTGTCCTCTGTAGTTAGTGGAGCAGCATCTTCCCAAATTGTTTGAAGGGATCCATAGCGACGCCACATCGGAGGGCTGGTGGTAGCGAGATGAATATCGGAACAGTCGTGTTCTATTCCAATTTTAAAATAGGGATCAACGTGATCGTAGGCTTGAATTTGTGACATTGGGTTGGGTGTGAATTTTGAAGGGATCTAAGAAACTTTAAATAGTGTTCTCGTGAACATAATAGAAATGTTTTTCAAGGAACCGTCGAGCACCTGAGAGAGATCCTGAGTGATTTGAAGCCTTTAGGCAAGCAAACTGTTAAGGTAGAGCAGTTGGAATTCAGTTTTGGAATGATGAATGAATTTGAAGTGGATCCAAATGTGCGAAGAAAGAACCTAGGACAAGAGAGGGGGATGCTCTACCTAAGCTCGCACGTTAGGGATTTTACTCAATCTGTTAGAAAAAGGATTGCTGGGTGAAGTTTTTCTGTTAGATGTTGGATGTCAGCTCGATCGAATTGAGGGTACTTGTGACACAAGTGAGAGAGCTTCCTAGGGGTACAGATTTGATATATAGATAACACATTTAAGGTGTTAGGTATGAGCTGACAAACCTGTGATCTTATGGAAGCAAAACGATGTTTTATTGAAGACGTGTAGCGAGGTTCACTCAGTGTTTCTGTGGAAGTGGATATCAATGTCATTCCTGTCGAGGATGCTGATGGAGATGATATCAATGATGGGAAGATCGCAGGTATTGAAAAGTGCAATCAATCACTAGTGGATATCCAGCCTAAAGTCAGGCAAGGTGATGAGACAGGAGAATAAATCTTGAGGGCGGAAGTGTAAACCTTTAATTGTTAGCTATGTCTAACATTACGCTCCCAGATTCAGATCGATTCAGAAGGTCGGTGGTACTGTTCCTCGTTGTCAGTATCACGGTGCTGTTTCTCTTTGTAGTGAAGGACTTCCTGATGCCTTTGCTTTTGGCTGGCATTTTCGCAGGTTTGCTGCGTCCTGTGTACTGGAAAGTGAATGTGCTGCTGAAGGGGAGAAAGGCAACGGCGTCAATTGTAACGATCCTACTGGCGCTCACTTTGGTGGGGATTCCTTTGGTTGCTTTGGCAAGTGTTGTTGTCGGGCAAGCGTATCGAGTGAGCGAGACGGCATTTAGCTGGCTGCAGTTTCAGATGGAGCATGACACGATTGAAGAAAGTGGAAAATGGATCACTTCGAAGTTGCCGATGGTCGCAGAGTTTCTTCCTAAGCAGGAGAAGTTAGTAGAGATTTTAGGTCAAGCAGCTAGTAAAGTGGCCACGTTTTTTATGAAGAGCCTCACGTCGATGACGACAGGAGCTGCCGCTTTCTTCCTCAACTGCTTTGTCATGCTCTACGGCATGTTTTTCTTTTTGATCGATGGTCCGAAGTTGGTGAATAAAATGATGCATTACTTACCGCTGAAAAAGGAACATAGGGAGGTCATGTTAGGGCGCTTTACTCAAGTCACTCGCGCTACTCTAAAGGGCTCGGTGGTGATTGGTTTCATTCAGGGAACCTTAGGTGGTGTTGGCTTTTATTTTGCTGGAATTGAGGGTGCCGTGTTTTGGTCTGCCATTATGATGGTCTTATCGGTGATACCGGGGATTGGGACGCCTTTAGTCTGGGGACCGGCTGTGGTGTGGTTGTTGATCCGTGGTGACTATACCGCTGGAGTTTTATTGTTAGCTTGGAGTGCAGGCATTGTGGCATCGATCGATAATGTTCTACGCCCATTGTTAGTAGGGAAGAATGCGAATCTACCAGATCTTTATATATTGATTGGTACGCTGGGAGGCATTTTTGTGTTCGGTGCTGTAGGTTTTATTGTAGGGCCTATTATTTGTGCTCTTTTCGTTACTGTATGGGAAATCTACGGAGTCGTTTATAGTGACGAACTCGACCGTAGTGAGGAAGAGTTAGACGAGCTTGCTTAGGACTTCGATTGCTAATAGCTCAACTTCGAAGATGAGGGTGGAAAATGGTGGAACGAAGCTTTCTGCCCTTCTTTCCAGCCTTCGATGACTTTATTGATTCGGAAAGTTACTGGTTTATAGCGCTTGATCGAGCTGTCGAATACTGTGCCGTCTATGAGCTTTCCTTCTTAATGCACCGTCACGGTCTCGCTTAAGCTAGGTGAAGCGGATTCAATGTTGGAGGTGAGAAATTTGTATTGAATCCCAGAGCTCGTTTGTTGGTCATTTCTTTGTACTCGATGTTGAGTCGAGCTCACATCGTAATGAGTAAATACTTGTCGTCTTTTTCCAAATCTGTCCCTGTTCGAGTCTCATAGGTCTGATGTAGGTGAGCGTGGAATGTTTGGCGAGAGCTTATGCATCTAGCACGAGGTCCTGGAAGTAGAATGAGGTGTCCCATGAAGGTTTGGCTCCGCATTCTGAGCTATTATCTTCATTGCTGGCTGGGGTGTAGAGCTTGTCGACTTTATCGCCGAGCTGAATGGAGACAGGATTTTCGAAGTTCGGAGCATCGTAAACGAAGGTGTGGAATTCACCATTCTCGCCACATGGATCGACACCTTCTGGAAGATCGTTGAGGAAGGCGTGATCATATTCACTACCGACAAAGCTTTTGTCGAAATGCTTGCCATTGATACAGACGACGATGGCTTTGATACCTGCGTCGATGATGCTGCGAGCCAAGGTGGAGGTGTCCTCTTTTTTCCAAATAGGGAAGTGAGTGGCTAATTGGCAGTCGACCATTTGCTTTTCTCTATAGGCACGCAGGTCTTCTAAAGAGATGTCACCAAAGGCGCAGCAGGTTGCACCCAGCTGCTTGAGTGTGGCCATTTCTTTGGCTAACAGTTCGTTGTATTCCTGCATGCTACAGTCACGAGGGAGGAACATTTTATGGAGAGGGAGACCTATGGCGGAGGCTTGAGCTTCAAGCAGTTCTTCACGGACGCCATGCATGGAGATACGACGAAATTCGGTACTAAGTGAAGTGACGAGGCCTGCCACATTTTCGTTTTGTGTGAATTTGTAGAGGGCGTAAGCTGAGTCCTTGCCGCCACTCCAGTGAAGCCATGTTGTGTGAGTCATTGGATAGTTTCTGAAGGTGTTTGGAAGGAAGGTCAATCGGAGATAGAGAGCTTATCGCTGTGAGTGAGCTAGGCTAGCGTGCTGCATGAAGATGTTTGGCAGCATTTCGAATTCTTAGTTAGATAGTATGTTAGTTATCCAATCATTCCGTGAAGATAATGTGCCTGAATGGATCGCTCATTGTATGCATTCTGTACAGCAATGGGTTGAGTCAGTTGGTGCTATTAATTCCTATGTGGGGGATGAAGAACTTCTTGGACTGCTGCCTGACAGTTTTCAAAATAAGTGAGAAGGCCGCTGGCCTATGTTAGCTGACTTGGGGCGCTTGAGATTAGCGCAACGAGTGCTTGATCATGGTCATGATCGCATGGTTTGGATAGATACAAATGTTTTTGTATTTGCGCCAGCGCGCATGCAGATTCCTCAGAACTAGAGTGATCCTATTTTATAGAAGTTTCTGAATGCGTTCTTGGAATCGGTTGTAGAGGTAGCCTAGCGCCATCAGAGTGAGGCCAATAGTGATAAAACTGAGGATACGGCCAAGTGTGTTGAGTTGCATGACATCGATTGTAACGATGTGTATGAACGAAGCACTGAGCCATAGTAAACCAACGAGTCGATAGCTACGGTGCTGCATTGCGAGCCCGATAGAAAAGAGGGCGGCTGCTAATAACGCCCAGCAGATCGCAAGGCCATTTTTGTCAAAATGATCGACTATATGGAAAGACGCTGTAGCGAAGATAAGTAAAAGCATGAAGGTTTTGAGCAGAATATAGTAGAGCTTGAGGCTAGCTTTGGAAATGTTGAACTGAGGAAGTGCTGCGAGGACGATGAAGCTGAGCATCGGTAAGTAGTAAATGAGTTCGAGCTTTATGGCGGGAACGACCGTCGCCACAGCAGCAAGAACCAAGGTGCTGAGCCCGCCTAGTACATGAAGGACGGGATCTTTTTTCCAATAAGCATAAGCTGACAAAGCGAGTCCTAACACAGTCAGTGAGATCTCAGGGTGATCTGTATAAGTGCAGAGAGCTATACTCGATGTGATCGCGATCAGGCAACGTGCAGCACGGTGTGCTCCCCACCATTTTTCAGAGAGGATGAAATGTAGGAAGAGCCAGAGGAAAGGGATGATTCCATAGATTGAGTAATCGTCCGAGACTCTAGCAATCGCAATGAAATGGAAAAATTGGCATGGAATGAGGATGCTAATGCGCTGCGTCCATTGGTAAAGGAGATGGGAGGCCACAGCGATAGCACCACCGGAGATGAGCCAGATTTGCTCGGCATGCTCAAGTTGTTCGATACAGTGGAAAAGGCTAAGTGCAGTGAAGAGCGAGAATGTCCACCGAAGTGCAGGAGATTCAGAGTCGTCTACTTGTTCCAAGTACAGCGTGCGCACTCCGACACGTTGAATAACAGGAACTGAGAACCAGCATCCAAGAAGCAAGATGGGAGTAGCATAGGCTAAAAAGTGTAATTCGTACGGCTCGTACGCATACTGAGTGAGCAATGTTAGGATGATGACGAAGGGGGCAAAAATGGCAAAATCTTGAAACTTTAGAGTTTTCTTCAGTAGGAGAAAAATGGCCCATGCGGTGCCTGCTAGTATCGCGAGAAGGCTGAGTGAATAGCTCGGAGAGAGATCTCTTAGCATTCCGAAGTAGATAATGAACCAAGCTGCTGTAGCTGGAAATAAAGCGATGGTAGCCTCTTTATTTGTAGTGTGCTGGAAGCTGCTGCGAACTATGCCAGCATAGCTTAGACTCAGCGCTGCGAGAATACCGTAAATCATCACGGGAGTATCATTCCCAATATTGTAGAGTGTGGAGAAAAGACTGCATGCATAGACCACGAGAGATACCACCGTCAGCCAGAAGCTCTGTAGTCGTCGGCTCGCGATGAGAAGTACGAGCGCTTCTGCCGCTAAGCACATGAAGCGGTAGTAGCCTGAGGTCTCAACGATTACACCGAGTGTAATGAGAAAGAGCCCTTTGTAGAGGTAGAGTGAGCTGAGGTGACGAGGCCAAAGATACTTTTGTGATGAAGCTACTGCGCAAGCTAAGAAGCCTATTCCCATTCCTAAGGAAATAGTTCCTAGTTCTGGCCGGTCGATGAAGAAGGGTAGGGTAAAGACAGAGAGGGTCCAAGTGGAGCTGTTATTGATAGCTGTGATCCAGCGTGCAGTAGATTGTGGAAGGGTAGATCCAGCTATTCGAGAAGTCGCGCAGGAGAAAAGTAACCAATATGATGCTAGGTAGCCATAGCAAGTGAGTTCGCTGATAGTTTGTGGGTAAAATCCTAACCAAAATGCGTGTGCGATGAAAGCTGTTAGAATGGTGGCAATTCCTACCTTGATCCAGTTATGGCGAAGCATGAGGAACATGCCGCTGACAGAAAGTAAGATCGCTGAGAAGAGTGAAAGCCAACCCGCTGGATTGACAATGGTGCCGTAGAACGCGAGACCGATCGCCATGATGCTGATGGTTTGTGAGCGTTTCCAACTAGCATAGCCTAGCATCATCGCTGCCCATGCCGTGAGTAAAGCTCCTGCAACGACAGAGTTTAGAATACACTGGAGCGACTCAACAAAGTGCGCGGCATAGAGAGTGTAATAACCTGCTGCGAGGCCTCCAGCACTGACCACTCGCCAGTAATTCTTTAGGTTCTCCTTGGCTTTTTCAAAGTAGAGACCAGCCCCCGTAAGACCGAGAGAGAGCAGCATGAAGCAGCAGACCTTGAGATAGGCGGGTGCCGCGAATAGCCAATTTTTATAGGCGTAGGTGCTAAGAAAAATTAGACCAGTGAGAAGGGAAACGATCCCGAGGCGAACGAGCCAAGTTTTACCAAAATTGAGTTCCAGTTCAGAGATGGAGGAGGTGTAAGGTGTGCGCTTGTTTACTTCTTTAGAAGGTGACGGACTTGTTTTTTTAGGAGGTTGAGGAGGGGGGCTACTCTTTTGGGTGAAAGAGCTTGGGAGTGGTGGTGGAGTACAGTCGGCTTCAGTTACTAGCGGTTCGGTCGCTAGGTTTGAAGTGTTCAGATGTTCTTTAGGGTGAGTCGTGTTGCTTTGCTCAGTGGAGCGTATTTGTTCACGGAGTTGAGTGAGCGCCTTATCGATACAGAGACTTTCCTCGACTAGCCTCTCGGCCTGGGAGGCAAGAACACTCTGGCGACGGCGAAGCATATCGAGCTTCTGACTGACTTCTGGATCCATTGAGCCATGGTAACAGACTTGATGAATGAAAGTCCATTAATTCTCTCGCCGCGACTATCCGAATGAAGTGATGAAAGAAGACTGAACTATTTTTTTAACTGGCATAGAATCGGATAAACTTGAGTTCACTCTTGATGTAGGTGCTTCTATTTATTTGCATCTGCGGCATGGCTGAATGTGAAGTGAATGGCTGCCGATTTTATTATCAAGACCGTGGTCCAAAGGATGGTGGACGAGCACCTGTAATTGTTTTTGTACACGGCTTATTGTGCGATTACGCGCGGCCGAGGTAGGAGCCATCTTCAGTGCTAATTTTAAGCACATCACCAGGCTTCACGAAGAGTGGGACCTGAACGACTTTACCAGTTTCGAGAGTTGCTGGCTTTGTTGGGTTATTCGCAGTGTCCCCCTTGAGTCCTTCAGAAGATTCAGTTACTTCGAGCTCAACGGTGAGCGGGATAGTGACTGTCACAGCATTGCCTTCGATGAAGAGAACCTCTACTTCGAGACCTTCTTTGAGGTAGTCAATAGAATCTGCTACAAGCGTCTTATCGAGAGTGATTGTCTCGTATGTTGTGAGGTCCATGAAGTTGTAACTAGATGGATCTGAATAAGAGAACTCAAGTTTCTGACGGTCAGTCTCTACGATATCAACTTTATCAGAAGAAGCGAAACGGATGGACTTTGTCTTGCCTGATTGGAAAGAACGGATGGTAGCTGCGACGAGAGCATTGCCTTTACCTGGTGTGCGGTGGTCGAGAGTGAGCACGAGGCCGGTCTCACCTTGATACTTAATACATTGACCCTTCTTGAGATTTGTTGCGACTATGGATGCCATGATCTTGAAAGTGTTGGAACTGTTGATAGGAAGCGCAGAGTGCTGCTTTCGTTTAGCTGAACGGTTTGGTAAGGAATTGAGCTGAACTTGGCTAGATAATTTTTAGGCGAGCGAGGTCCTGTGAATCAACGAGCCCGATTACTTGCTTGGCTTCGTTGATCACGATGACGTCATCAATATAGTTTTGCTCGAAGACTTTGATGGCTTCAGCCGCAAGGGCGTTTTCTTGAATAGTGACAGGTGTGGAGTTCATGAATTCCTCAACCTTGCGGTTACCAATCTCCGTACCTGTGGTATAGTTTCTAGCAAAGTCACCGTGAGTGAAGACACCACAGAGTGAATTTTGATTGGGGCAGAGAATAATACAGGAGCCTGCGCGTGCTTTCCCCATGGCGCTGATCGCATCGGCTACCGTGTCGGTCGGAGAAATGGTAGCGAGCTGATCTCCGCTGCGCATGATGTCTTTGATAGTTGTGAGAAGCGCTTTGCCGAGAGAGCCTCCTGGGTGGAAGCGCGCAAAATCTTCTTCCGTAAATTCGCGAGATTCGAGCAGGGTCATGGCGAGTGCGTCACCCATGACGAGAGCTGCAGTAGATGAAGAAGTTGGGGCGAGATTGAATGGACAGGCTTCTCGATTGATGGGAGTGCAGAGCGTAATGTCGGAATACTGCGCGAGAGAAGAATCGCTGCTTTTTGTGATGGAAATGATCTTCACATCAAAGCGCTTGATGAAAGGAAGGAGGTTGAGCAGTTCTGCAGTTTCACCTGAGTAGGAGAGGGCGATGACAGCATCACCGTCAGAAACTATACCGAGATCACCGTGAAGAGCGTCTTGAGAATTGAGGACAACGGCTGTGGCTCCAGTGGAATTCAAAGTCGCTGCGATTTTGAGACCGATGTTGCCCGACTTGCCAATACCAACGACTACTATTTTTCTACAGTTGACGATGGCATTGGAGAGAATGTTGACTGCTTGTGCGAAATCTTCATCGAGGTTGTCGCTGAGAGCTTGAAGGGCTTCGATTTCGATTTCAGCGACACGCTTGCCGCTCGCGATGAGTTCAGAAGTTTGCACGGTGATTATTTGGTCTGAGGAGCATCTTTCATACTGCGGAATCCCATATAGTGGGACGTTATGATTGGTTCATGATAGTGTCTAGCAGCTGGGCGGAAGCGGAGGCAATAATAAAAGTGGCAGAGAAATGAGCTACCACGAGAGACGCACAAGTGTGTGTGAGGGTGGGTTCCGGCCATCGGAGGTGGGCTAGTTCCGCTGCGAAGGAGCTGAGTGGACTCTGCCTCGGCAAGAGGTTTTTGTGGTCCATTTTATCTCCGATCGTTGATCTTGGACCTTTAGGGTGGCGCAAATTGTCTGTTAGTGACCTCCGTTTCATCCATGTAGAATTTGCTGACTGAGACCTGATGAATGGGGCGTTTCTCTAAGTAGTGTTGGTGAGCAATCGGTTTCGCAGAGCTTTGTTCGTGATGCCTTCTAGGAAGACTGAGAGGTTGCCAGGATCGTCTTCGTTACCTCGCCAGTAGGTTCCTACTGGAATCCACACCATGCCTTTGGGTCTAGCAGTCGTGCTTTGCTTAGGAGTGACTGAGTTTTCTGTACCAGAAAGTTTTTTGCCGCAAGAAGCAAAGGCGAGGGCGGATAGACCTACGAGGAGAGTGAATTTGAATGGATTTATAGCTTGGTGCTTGCGCTTGGCTCTGGATTCTGCTTTGTGCAGAGTGATGACCAAATTTAGACCATGTATTGATCTCCACAATGGCCAAGTGAAGCAAATTGTTGGTGGCACACTATCGGATGATGGTGCTGGCTTGAAGGAAAACTTTGTTGCGGAAGCTTCTGCTGCAGAGTTTGCCAAGCAATATCGACAGGACGCTCTGACTGGTGGGCATGTGATTCAGTTGGGACTAGGAAACCTAGAGGCAGCCAAGTTGTCTTTGGCGGCATGGCCTAACGGCTTACAACTCGGTGGTGGTGTGAGGCTTGAAAATGCCGCTGAGTGGATCGATGCTGGAGCCAGCCAGGTGATTGTTACCTCGTGGTTGTTCGACCAAGATGGGACTTTTCGTATGGATCGTCTGAAAGAACTTTCTAAAGAAATTGGCAAGGAGCGCTTGGTGGTAGATTTGAGCTGTCGTCGCACGAATAAAGGATGGACTGTGGCGATGAACCGTTGGCAGACCCTCACTAACATTGAAGTCAACAAAAACTCTCTCGATAGCATGGCTGAGTATTGTTCTGAGTATTTAATTCATGCTGCAGATGTAGAGGGCCTTTGTGCTGGTGTAGATCTTGAGCTTGTTGAGCTGTTAGGAGACTGGGCTGGGATTCCTATGACCTATGCAGGAGGTGTTGGTACGATGAAAGATGTGCTAGCAGTTGACCAACATAGTAGTAGTAATATCGATATCACTGTCGGTTCCGCATTAGACATTTTTGGTGGTATAGGCGTTAAGTATGTTGAGCTCGTAGAGTGGAATCAGCGACGCTAACCAATTAGACCTATGAGGTAAATTCCTAAGGAGGTGGGGGTAAAATTGGTGTTTAGTTTCCTAGAATGCGCTCATGGGTTAGAAATCGGATAATGCTTCATCTTCGGCGGCTTTCTCGGCGGCCATTTGACGGTCTACATAGCCTTGAGTCATGATTGCCAGATAGTCTTCTATAAAAAAATAGATTGCTGTGCGATTATTATTATCGATCCATTCCTCATCCATAGAGATGGTTTTGTCTTTTTTCCAATTTTCACCATTTGCCTTTAATAGCTGATCAATCGTATTGTTTGATAGCTTTTTTGGGTTTCCCAATACATCTTTCTCTGCATTGAAAAAGACGATGGCATCAGCCTTAGAATCGTGGAAATGCACCTCCACCTTGATTCCATTTTTCAGATAACGGATTATTTGCTCTTCTTTTTTTATAAGTATAAGTTCCCCATAACGCTTGTTGCACTGTTCAAGACTCTCACCTAGCCGAGCTTGGGCATTTGTTGTAAAAGCTAACAAGGTTCCTAGAAATAAGAGGTATCGCATTTTTTCATAGTTTTGTGTTGTATGTAAAAGCTCTATCCAGCAGAGGCGTAAGCGTAAATCCTTGGCTCATTGTTTGGCAATTTTTTCACGCTTGAGCTGATAAGACCCTAATTTTTTAGCTATTTAGAAGATATAGCAATGATTGTCGATCATACTTTTCTGAAAACTGCCAATTAAATACTTCAGTTGAGCAGTTTACTACTGAGCTACGCTTTTGTCTTTGGTGTGGACGCAGCTTCGTGTTGCTCTTCTGCTTTTTCGAGTGATGCTTTGGTCTTTGGGATGATGCGGATGAGCTTCTTGCAGGTCTTCTCCCAGTTCTCAAGGAGCAGTGTAGCCTTCGGTGAACCAGTGAGCTCAGCGTGGGCTTCGATGAGTGCTTTTGCTTCAGCTCTGTCCTGCTCACGCACTGCTGGGAGTGCGACTATCATTTCCGTGTTGATACGGGACTGGAAGCGACCGTCTTCGTCGTAGACGTACGCTGTACCGCCTGACATACCAGCGCCGAAGTTCTGACCAGTGGTGCCGAGGATCACGATGAGACCATTGGTCATGTATTCACAACCGTGGTCACCAACGCCTTCGACGACTGCCTGTGCGCCGGAGTTGCGAACGCCGAAGCGCTCACCAGCCTTTCCGTTGAAGAACGCGCGTCCACCAGTGGCTCCGTAGAGACAGGTGTTACCGACGATGGAGTTGTCTTCAGCGATGAGCTTTACGCCGTCGTGTGGTTTCATAGTGATGCGACCACCGGACATGCCCTTACCTACGTAGTCGTTGCCTTCGCCCTTCACATTGAGGTGGATACCTCCGCTGAGAAATGTGCCGAGAGATTGACCTGCAGAACCTGTGAGGTTGAGGATGATGGAGCCACATGGGAGACCTTCTTTACCGTGAGCCATTGCCACTGCGCCAGAGGTGCGTGTGCCGAGGTTACGGTCGGTGTTTACCACCTTGTAGTCGAGAGTGATTGGGCCGCGGTCGAGAAGCTCGCTGAAGTCGGAAACGTCCTGCTGCTTCTTGATGTCTTCGATGATCTGGAGGTCGAGCGCAGGCTTGTGGATGCCGTGGTTGCTCGCTTTTGTGCGGATGCGGGAAATGTCTTCTACTGGGATGCTGAAGGACTCGGAAGTAGCCTGCATCACGTCCTTAAGAACAGGAGTGAGGTCTACGGAGTTTGCTTTCGGGTGCTCAGGTACGTGGCGCTGCTTGAGGAACTCTGGGCGACCGATGAGCTCGTTAAGATTTCTGACACCGAGTGATGCCATGATCTCACGTGCTTCTTGAGCGACGCCGTTGAAGAAGTTTATCACGTGCTCAGGAGTTCCCTTGAACTTGGAACGCCATTTCGGATCCGTGGTTGCAACACCGACTGGGCAGTTGTTGAGATGACACTTACGGACGTAAACACAACCCATTGCGATCATCGCGATGGTTCCGAAGTTGAATTCTTCAGCACCGAGGATCGCGCCCATCACGATGTCCTTACCGTTTTTCATGCCACCGTCAGTACGGATTGTCACGAGGTTACGGAGGTTGTTCATCACGAGAGTCTGTTGAGCTTCTGCAAGACCTAGCTCCCATGGGAGACCAGTGTGTTTTGTAGAAGAAAGCGGAGACGCTGCAGTGCCACCGTCGTGACCAGAAATGAGAATCGTGTCAGCGGATGCCTTAGCCACACCAGCTGCAATGGTTCCTACACCAGCTTCAGAAACGAGCTTCACTGTCACGCGCGCCTTCGGGTTCACTTCCTTGAGGTCGTGGATCAGCTGAGCCAAATCCTCAATCGAGTAAATGTCGTGGTGCGGTGGTGGGGAAATGAGCTGCACGCCTGGCTGCGTGTTACGCAGGCGAGCGATGATGCCATTGACTTTGTGACCAGGGAGCTGGCCACCTTCACCTGGCTTAGCGCCCTGCGCCATCTTGATTTCAAGCTCATCAGCATTCACGAGGTAGTGCGCGGATACGCCGAATCGGCCAGAAGCTACTTGTTTAATCGCAGAACGTGCGAGGTCGCCATTGGCGTAAGGTGAGAAACGGACTGGATCTTCACCACCTTCACCGGAGTCGGACTTCGCGCCGATACGGTTCATTGCGATAGCGAGAGTCTCATGTGCCTCTGGAGAAAGAGCACCTATGGACATCGCTGCTGTGGTGAAGCGTGTGCGGATGTGCCCGATCGGTTCCACTTCCTCGATTGAGATTGGGCCGTTAGAGCTTGGCACAAATTCCAGAAGGTCTTTGATAGTGATCGGGTGCGTTTCGAGAGACGCCTTCACGTAGCCTTCGTAGTCTTCAGTTTTGCCGGACTTCACGTAGGTGTGGAAGTTCTTGATCATATCAGTCGTGAGAGAGTGACGCTCGCCTTGCTTACGGTAACGGTTGTAACCTAGGTCACCAAGTGGAAGCGGCTTGGAAGTTGCTTCACCAGACTCGAGGATGTCTTGGTAAGCAGCCTTGTGACGGATGAGGGATTCTTCAGCAATATCTGCGAAGCCTACACCACTGATACGGGATACACAGCCAGTGAAGCAAAGGTCGATTACATCAGCGCCGATACCAACAGCTTCGAAGATCTGTGCGCCTTGGTAAGAGTTGAGTACGGAGATACCCATCTTGGACATGATCTTGAGAATGCCTTTCTCGAGAGCTTTGCGGTAGTTAGTCATTGCAGTCTCAGGAAGGAGACTTTCGCCGAGCTTGCCTTTGGTGTCGTTTGCTACGATCTGGCGCACAGTTGCGTAGCCGAGGTATGGGCAAACTGCAGTCGCACCAAAGCCAAAGAGCATTGCAACACTGTGAGTGTCGCGTGCCTCAGCTGTCTCAACTACGAGGGAAGCGCGCATACGCTTCTTCACGCGGTTGAGGTGGTGGTGGACTGCACCTGTGATCATGACGGCAGGGATCGCCACGCGCTCGATGCTCGCGGACTTATCAGAAAGGATAATGATCTTGATGCTTTCATCGATTGCCGTTTCTACCTCAGCACAAACGCCCTCGATTGCTGGCTTGAGGCCTTCAGCACCTTCGGTAAATGCCCAAGTAGTGTCGATCACGCGGTTTGTGAAACCGTGCTCGCCCATTTCCTTGATGCGGTTGACTTCTTGCTCGAGAAGGATAGCGGACTCGAGGTTGAGAACGCGAGCGTGCTCGGGAGTCTCACCGAGGATGTTTTTCTCAGCACCGAGGTCAGCTGCGAGAGACATCACTGCCCACTCACGGATCGGGTCGATAGGTGGATTTGTCACCTGCGCGAAAAGTTGCTTGAAGTAAGTAGAAAGGAGACGTGGGTAAGTGGAAAGCACTGCGAGCGGGATGTCACAACCCATGGAGTAAACAGCTTCCTGTGCACCCTTGATCATTGGAGGGAACACCATGTTCACGTCCTCTGCAGAGATTGCGTTTGCGAGCTGCATACGGGAGAGTGTCACGTCGTTGTAGTCCTCAGCTGGCACTGTTGCTTCGTGAGAAACGTAGTCCTTTAGGCGCACTTTGTTTTCGTCGATCCAGCGGCCGTAAGGGGCTTTCTTAGCAAGACGCTCTTTCACTTCGCGGTCGAGCTCTAGCTTGCCAGTGGTGGTGTCGACAACCATTGTCTGGCCAGGTCCGAGACGACCTTTTTCGATAGCGATCTGCTCGTTGCACTCAATACAACCGATTTCAGAACCAACATAGAGGAGACCGTCTTCGAAGAGTGCGTAGCGGGATGGACGGAGACCATTTCGGTCGAGGCCAGCACAGATCTTCACACCGTCAGTGAACACGAGACCCGCTGGGCCGTCCCATGGCTCGGAGAAGGATGCGTGATACTGGTAGAAGCTGCGGAGGTCTTCGGAAATTTCTTTGTCGTGCTTGAATGCTGGCGGCACGAGCATTGTCATTGCGTGTTCGATGTCGCGGCCGGAAAGCGTGAGTAGTTCGAGGCAGTGGTCGAGGGATGCGGAGTCGGACTCGTTGTCTTTTACGAGATCTTTGACAAGCTCGATGTCGTCGCCCCAAACGTCGGATGAAAAGAACTCTTCACGGGAGCGCATCCAGTTGCGGTTACCGCGTACTGTGTTAATCTCACCGTTGTGCGCCATCATGCGGAATGGTTGACCGAGTGGCCACGCTGGGAACGTGTTCGTAGAGAAACGTTGGTGATAAACCGCGATTGCTGTCTCGAAGTCAGGGTTCTGCATGTCGAGGTAGAACGCGCGGAGCGTTGCTGGCATGGCGAGACCCTTGTAGGAAATAAGGCGGCTAGAAAGTGTTGGAATGTAGAAGTTTTCTACTTCCTTAGTGCCGTGCTCGACGGTGCGGCGCACGAGGTAAAGCTGGCGCTCGTATTGAAGAGAATCCCAACCTTCTGGTTTAGAAATGATGAGGTGCTGGATGTTTGGGCAGGATTTTTGCGCGACTTTACCTAATTCTTCTTTTGCTACTGGAGCAGTTCTCCAACCGATAAATGGGATGCCGCGCTCCGCGAGTGTCTTTTCAGTGAGTTCTTGGATTCTCTCAGTTGCAGCGTCGTTGTCAGCTGGAAAGAAGAACACACCAACACCGAGATCATCAGCATTATCGACTGTTGCACTGAACTTCTTAGCTTCTTGCTTGAAGAGCTTGCGTGGTATTTGACAAAGAATACCAGAGCCGTCACCAGTCTTCATGTCAGCATCGACACCACCACGGTGGGTCATGTTGCAGACGGACTCGATTGCTTTTTGGAGAATATCGTGGGAAGGTTTGCCGTGAATGTTGGCAATGGCACCCATACCGCAGTTATTGCGCTCGTTGTTAAAGGAGTGAAGTGACCCCGAGGAGTCTGGTGTAAATCGTTGGTCGTATGGGCTGCTGTTCATATCCTAATGATTGATGGCGAAAAGTTTATATTGGCTGCTCGGGGGAGTGTGCCATGACCCGCGAGCTTTGGAGGCTGCGGGGCGGTGCATTTTAAGACGGTCTGAGCTCCCTTGGGAAGTGTGAAATATGACAGTATGTGAAATGTCACGCAATCTTTGTGGAGTCTGAATTTTTAAGGAACCACAGAATCCTCAAAATGCTAGGAAATGTGCTACGGATTGGTTCAGCAATGTGTGGTCTGGAGTGTATTGGCTTCGGAGGTGGACGTGATGTCTATGGAGAAAAAGAATGTTGCCTTTTCGAGTTAGCAAATGAGGATGACGGCATGAATAATGTAGCGCTGAATTTGGCTGAGGTGAAACAACGTGTGGGTGAGGCGGCCGAGCGCTCTGGACGTGGGCTTAGCGATGTGATCTTGGTGGCTGTTTCTAAGACGTGGCCAGTTGAGCACGTGCAGAAGTCTGTCGATGCTGGGCAGCAGGTGTTAGGTGAGAACAAGCTGCAGGAAGGGCAGGTGAAAATTCTAGCGATGAGCCCAAGTCTTGAGTGGCATTTCATCGGTGGGCTTCAGCGCAATAAGGTGCGAAAGGTGTTAAGTTTGTTCCACTGGGTGCATAGTATCGATTCGATTAAGCTCGCGCGTTACACTGACGGAGTAGCGGCTGATCTCGGTGTGAAGCCGAAGGTGTTGTTGCAGGTCAACATTGGTGCTGAGTTGAGCAAGGGAGGTTTTGAACTCGATGAGATCCGTGAGCATTTTGCGGAGATTGCGGCGCTAGATCATCTCGATGTGAGAGGTTTGATGTGCATTCCTCCAGCGGTGGCTGAACTCGATCAGGCTCGTAAATTTTTCCAAGCCATGGTGAGTCTTCGCGATGAATTCACCGCACAGCATGTAGTTGATCTGCCAGAGCTTAGCATGGGGATGAGTGGCGACTTCGAGGTAGCAATTGAGGAGGGGGCAACCATGGTGCGAGTAGGTAGCTTAATCTTTGGGGATCGCAATTATACCGTCTAGAATGAGCTTGGTCTTCAGCCAAGTGGTTTTTCTCTGGAATAAGCCTATGGTTTGGACTGCGTCCTTCATCGTAGACTGGTATGAATCTCACTGTCAGCGAGTGGGTTAGCCTAATAGACGGAGTTGCTAGGTTCGCTAACTACTTGCTACTTGCTACTTTAGTGACTAAGTCGCCTGCATGCTCACGCTCGACAATATTGTAAGTATCGGTGACGAATTAGCGCTCGCTTGGAGCGATGGCTTAGAGAATTACATCAAGCATGAAGAGCTTCGTCGTGCGTGTCCGTGTGCCAATTGCCAAGGTGAACCAGATGCGCTCGGTCGTGTAGTGAAGCCGCCAGTACATTACAATAATAAGAGCTTTCAGCTCGTTCGTTACGAGAATGTTGGTGGCTATGCAGTGCAATTTCATTGGGCGGATGGGCACGGTACTGGGATCTACAGCTACGAATACCTGCGCAAGTTAGGTGAGTAGTCTGGAGTGCGCTGAGTCTCAGCGCTCTGGGGGAAGCTCGACTGGTCGAGCGTGGCTAGTGATGCGAGGTTTGTGTCAAATTGTGCACAAGCTTACTTAGGAGTTGAGCATTTTTTGTTTTTCAACAGTGAGAGCTCTGCTACCTGTTTTGCATGCGAATCATTGCAGGGACTGCGAAGCGGAGAGATATAAAGGTGCCTAAGGCGGTGGTGCGACCGACAATAGATCGTACTCGCGAAGCTTTGTTTTCGATTATCATGGCATATATTGATGAAGCGAAGGTGTTGGACTTATTTTCAGGGGCAGGATCTTTAGGACTTGAAGCTTTAAGTCGTGGTGCTGCGAGCTGTGATTTTGTGGATATGAACCGCACCTGTACGAAGGTGGTAGAAGAGAATCTGGCTACTTTAAATTTGAAAGGAGGCTCGGTCGTGAATGCGGATGTGTTGACTTTCGTGAAGCGTGCGCGTGGCCGTTATGATCTGATATTTGCAGATCCTCCGTATTATAAAGTGTCGGGCGATCAGGATTTTGCGAGCGAGTTGTTAGCTGAAGCAAATACTGCTGCGATTTTAGCAGATGATGGTTTGTTAGTTGTTGAGGTAGATGCTCAACATAGGCCGACTATTCCAGCTGCTTGGGAGGTGGTTGATCAACGTAAGTATGGTGGGTGTGCAGTGAGCTTTTTGAGAAAGGCAAGCTAGATGAGCGGGAGGAAAGCGTTGTTTTTGGTGCGGCTCATTTATAATGTGCTATTGCCTTTTGTTTTGCTTCTTGGTGTGGGGCCTTGGGTGATCAAGATGCTTAAGCGTGGTGGTTTTGGAACCGGCTTGTTAGAGCGTGTTGGGATTTATAAGAATGCTCCATATTTCGAGCCGTCAGGTGTTGTTTATGTGCATGCGGTGAGTGTGGGAGAAGTTTTGATTGCGCTTAAATTGATAGCTACGTGGCTAAATGAATATCCAGATGATAAATTCGTGATAGCCCCAACTACGGCAACAGGGCATGCAGTGGCAGTAGCTCAGGCACCTGAAGGTGTGCGTGTGATATACAGTCCGATTGATGTGCCTTTTGTGTTACGGCGAATGTTTGCAAGGTTTGATCCTAAGCAGATTGTGTTGATTGAGTCTGAGGTGTGGCCGAATTTGTTAGCGATTGCTGACAAGTTGCAGATTCCTATTACGGTGGGAAATGCACGTCTTTCAGAGCGCTCGGAAAGACGCTATCTGAAGCTGCGCTCAATAGTGAGCCCTCTATTCTCTCTATTTACGAAAGTAGGTGTGCCCGAAGTTGCGGATCGGGAGCGTTGGCAGAATATTGGCGTTAGATCTGGAGTTGTGGAGGTTACTGGAAGTATTAAGTTTGATCAATCTGGTGCAGTGAAACCAACATGTCGACCAGTTTTTCAAGAGATGTTAGATGCCTTTGGCGAGAAGAGAATTGTTATGGTGTTGAGTACACATGTTGGAGAAGAGGCGCTAATAGCTTCTGCAGTACAGGAGTTGGGTGAAGATGTGCTCTGTGTTTTGATTCCGCGGCACGCGGAACGGAGAGCTGAGGTGAAAGCTGACATAGAAGCTCTCGGGTTTGAGGTTGTGTTGCGTAGCCAGTTCTGCACCCCACGTACAGCCTCAGCGTGTTTTGTTGTGGATAGTACAGGTGAGATGCGTGACTGGATTGCACATGCCAATGTGGCGATCATAGGGAAAAGTTTCCTTGGGAAGGGGGGGCAAAATCCAGCCGAGGCGATTGTCGCTGGTGTACCTGTGATCACAGGACCTTATATGGGAAACTTTGAGCCACTGGTGTCTATGCTGCGTGAGGTTAGTGGTATCATCTGTGTTGAGGGGGGGGGAGGAGTTCTCACAGCGGCGCTTGGAGAGCTTGAATCTGCGAATGTTGAGCAGCAGGTAGCGCGAGCTCGTGAGGTGTTAGAGTTACATCAAGGTGCGACTTTGCGCACGGTGAATGCGTTACGAGTCGGATAAGTCTGGGGTTTTCTAAGGATTGCTAAAGGAAAACTCTCGAAAAGATGAGGTTGTTTTCTGAGAAAAAACTGCCAGCATTCTCGCATCAGATGAACAGGAAACCTGAAGAGAAGAAAGAGTTGGACCTAAGTGCATTAGATCTTGGTCCGTCCTGGGCACGCCAGGATGATGCTAAACCACGTAAAAAATACGCTGATCACGGGGAGCGTCGCCGTGACGGTAATAAAGGAAAGCGCCGTGATGGTGGGCGTCCTCAGCGTGGTGAACGCGATGATCGCAAATTCTCTAAAGGTCGCAGTGGTAATGACCGCCGTCGAAACTTTCGTCCACAACTAGTTGCTGCTCCAGAGAATGTAGTTGCTGAGATCATGCCGATCGAAGAAGGGATCGATAACCTTTCGAAAGAAATCGTCGCAGCAGGTCGCACTTATTCTGTGTTTGAACTCGCTCGTATGATCTTATCTTCTCGTGAGCGCTATAAGGTAGTGTTCCGCAAGGAGGAGAATGGGCCTGAGCTTTTCCAATCTAAAAACGATGGAGCTGTATTTTTGACAAAAGCCGAATGTCTCGCTCACTTCCGTGCAGCGGAGTGGCAGAAGGAGTTTTACGTAGCTGAAGAGGTAGAAGTCGATGCGCCGAGTGGTAGTTTCCAATCTATTGGTAAGTGTAGCTTTACTGGAGCGCTTTTTGGTCCTCCGAATTACCATGCGTACAATCAGAATATTGCAGATCTCCATACCTCACAGTTTTCAAACATGGACCTCGAGCGCTACAAGTCACGCATCGTCACTGAAAGTGGTGAGGAAGCTGTCAATGCTTGGCTCGAATCAATGAAGAAGCAGACTCAGTATCGTCTTGTTTCAGATTCTGAAACTGTGTTCACTGATGAAAAGGCGATGGTGGCTCATTTTGGAGCGAACCTTTTTGACTCTGTATTTCGTGTGACACATAGAGCGGATGTGGATTCTCAAATTCCTGGTAAGTTACTTTCTCCTAGTTTGTTGACGCTTCTTAAAGAAATTATTTATGACCAGCGTCGTTACCCTGGAAAGTTAGCACCGTTTCTTTGTCGTCAGCTATCAGGTCGTCATTTGGCGGTGTTTAAGTGGCAGGGTAAATTGCACTGCGGTCCATCCCGTCCACATGCTATCGCTGAAGATGTGAAGTTGGCTGAACGTCCAGCTGCTTTGTTGAAGTGGGCTGGTGAAAATTCCGGAGCTGGTATTGATGAGCTATGGAAGCAACTTCTTCCAGCTGACGTTGCTGAAGAGCAAAAGAAAGAATGGTTCCATGATCTCCATTGGATGATCAATCAGGGGTACATCGTACTTTTAAGTGATGGGCGTATTTTCACTTCCAGCTGCGCTAAGCTTGTTAAGAAGCCCTGCGAAGACAAATGAAAAACCTCAGTCCTCCACAGAGGAGTAGGGGAGATCTAACATGGTGATCGGTTATATTTTAGCTCTGCTTCTGATGGGGGGCTGTAGCTGCGGTAAAATTTGGTCGCCTTGCTATGAATAAAGGGTATCAGGCGAGCAAGGCTCAGCGCTATCCTTTGTTGTTGATGGTTGCAGCTGTTGGAGCTGCGATTTTTTGTATTTAAAGCGACCTCTACAAATCGATTGATCAAGCCCGCGGCCAGCGCTGGTGGAAATGTACACAAACCTTCAAGGACTAGCAAAAACACATTCAACCTATTCACTAAGCAATATTCTTACCTTCGGCACCTCCTCGCTAAAAAAAATGCAAATTTATTGTTGACGTCTTTTGAGACGCTGACGTAAGCTCGCTCGACAGAATACATTTCACATCTTCTACATTTTGATGTTTTTGATGTTTTTGATGTTTTTGATGTTTTTGATGTTTTTGATGTTTTTGATTGATGTTTTTGATGTAAACTCGAAACCCCTATTATCAGATATAATGAAATTAAAGACAATACTATTTACATTAGCCTCACTCAATGAAATTAAAGACAATACTATTTACATTAGCCTCACTCGCCCTCGGTGCGAGCTCTGTACATGCAGCTCTTAGTCACTGGAAAACAGCTGTCGGTACAGGCACTTCAGCTACTGCCACCAAGTTCACTACAGTAAGCTCACCTGAAACCATCAACGTAGGAACTTTAAGCGGCGCAAGAAGCTTCGAGTTCATCGTCAACGCTGGTAGCACCCCAATACAATATGATTGGTCAGTCCTCCTCGGTAGCTCAGCTGGCGGTCAAAACCTTGCATGGGAGGGATACCAAAATACTAACAACTACGGTATCTATGATGCCGTAAGGGGTGATATCAACTCTGGAGTTGCCCTTACTGCAGACACGGACACCCATCTTGTATTCACCACAGATGGCACAAACACTTATCTCTATGTAAATGGTGCCCTTGCTCACACATTCACTGGAACTGCCATGTCTATTACTGGCACGACAGGTTTGGGGGGTAATCTCTTATTAGGTGGTACCTTCTCAAGCAGACTCCCAGGTAACATTCTTGGTTTCGCGGCATATGACTCACAGTTGAGCGCCACCGAAATAGCTGCCCACAGCGCAGCATTTGTCAGAGCAGTTCCTGAACCGTCTACCACCGCCCTTCTCGGTCTTGGTGGTCTCGCTCTCATCTTGCGCCGACGTAAGTAAAAGCTCTCTTTAGAGCAAGCGGGTCGTATTCTTTCAAACTCAGCAGGAACCTCCTGCTGAGTTTTTTTGCTAACTAAAGGGCACCTCTAAGAACCTTGTTGCCTCAGACTAACCTATTGGAGGGCAAAAACCTTATCGCCCGCGAGGGCAGCATTGTTGACGCCAGTTTCACGGAAGCCCTGCGCCAGCGCAACACCCGCACCCGACAAGCCTAACAGGCACCCGAAATCCACTCAAACTGACTCAAACCGCCGCAAAGCAACTAAAATACTAACAAATCTTCAAAAAACTAGATTTGCTGAAAATTGACTGGTTTTTAGAGGTGCCCTTAGGTACCATTCTGATAGGGATGGCTATGCCGTGATTAGCAAAGCATGATGCAGTCAGTTTATCTTGTTGGTAATTGGTTTATCATTGCTGTGAATTTGCTGATTCTGAACAAGGCTTTCAAAAATATGAAGTCTGCTCCAGATCTAGTACACTGAGGTATTTTTTGTAGTATTCCTTATTTTACCAAGGGTTCTTGGAGTTTTTTGTGATTTTTTACCGATGGGTGAAAAATGGCGTTAGATTATATTTTGGGTGTTAGATAGTTTTGTTAACTGTTGATTATCAATAGTTTGTGTAATTTTAGTTGTAAATAATTTATTCTGCTAGAGTTTCTGACGTTTTTGGGTTTGACAGCGAAGTGTACTGAAGTGTATAAGAGTGTGCTTTTGCGAAGTAGAATCGATTCATGACCAATTACGACCATACCCTTGAGGGGGTTTTTGAACACAAGCTCGACCCAAAATGTCGAGTTTCTGTGCCATCTGATTGGCGTATTTTGGCTGGCAGTGGAGTTTTGCGGCTATTACGTGCAAAGAATTACGAGCTCCCGGTCTTAAAAGTTCTAACAGAAGCTGAATTTGCAATGATTCTAGAGGCAATAGATGGTCGCGATGAATGGACATATGCTCAGCGTCGCGCTGTGCGCGGAAAGCTTTTTTCAGACTGCCAGAAAGCAAAGCTGAACCCTCAGGGGAAGCTGTTGATTCCAAAGGCACTTTGTAGACATCCAAATCTCGATCCTGATGGTCAAGTGACTCTCGTCGGGAGAGGAACATATTTTGAGATCACCAGTCTCGATACCTATGAAGAAATGCGTGTCCGCGAAGAGGCTCAAATTGCTGAGCTCAATGTGGATATGGATATTTTCTGATCTTTATCATCTACCGAAACTTGTTAGCAATGAAGCTATTTCACCTTCCAGCTGTGGCCAAAGCCAGAGCAGGCAATCGCATGATTTCCTGCTCATTGAATGCCTGTCTTTACGCTGCAGAGGTAGCGGACGGCGGAGGTAGGTCAGCTAACGAGGAGGAGCTTCCGCACTATCATGAAACAGTGTTACTAGAGAAATCTGTTGCGGCGATGCAGGCTGGACCAGGGAAGGTGTTAGTCGATGGAACTTTAGGTGGAGGTGGACATACAGGCATGATGTTAGAGCGTGGTGCTGATGTTTACGGAATCGACCGTGATCCAGAAGCGCATGAATATGCAGGAAAGCGCCTCAAGAAGTTCGGAGAGAGATTTCATCCAGTAGTTGGAAACTTTGCTGATGCCTTAGAGCTTATGCGTGAGCGAGGAGTAGAAAAGGTAGATGGCTGGTTAGTTGATTTAGGAGTATCTTCACGCCAATTTGATTGTGACGCACGTGGGTTTTCTTTCCAAAAAGAAGGTCCGCTTGATATGCGAATGGAGCCTGGCTTACCACTGACTGCGGCAGATATTGTCAATACATGGAGTGAGCAGGAGCTGGCTCGAATTTTTTGGGAATATGGTGAAGAGCGCGCTTCTCGAAAGATCGCTAAGTATATTAGTGAACTGCGTAGTCTCACTCCATTTACAACGACCACGCAGTTTGCTCAGGCTATCGAGAAACTCATTCCCCGCCATGGCAAAAAGATCCATCCAGCGACCAAAGTTTTCCAGGCTCTAAGAATCGAGGTGAATGACGAACTAGGAGCTCTCAAAAAAATGCTAGAAACAGCAGCTGACCTGCTAGCTCCAAGTGGTCGCCTCTGTGTAATCAGCTTCCATAGTCTCGAAGATCGGATGGTAAAACGCTTTTTCAAGCATGCGTCGATAAAGGAAATCGATCGTCCAGAGTGGCCAGAACCACGACCCAATCCAGATTACAAATTTAACTCGATTACGCGTAAACCAATCAAAGCGACAGCTGAAGAGGTGAAGCGCAATCCACGCTCCCGCAGTGCAGTGCTGCGAGTAGGCGAAAGAATTTAATGATTACCCATTGTTCCAATGAATAAGAAACGCTCACAAGCTAACCAATCTAACACACTTCACATTGTGATGATTCTCGTAGTAGCGGGATTACTCTCTACTGGAGGAGTTCTCCATGCCGTGATGAAGAATCGCCAGATCGAAGTCGCACGCGAAATAGATAATGCGCAAGGCCGTATCGAAGCTTCCGAGGAGAATATAAAAATGGTTCAAGTGAAGATTGATAGAAAGTTGAATCGTCACATGATTCGTGCCGAGCTAGCAGACCGTGGTTCTGAGCTTGTCGCTATTCCATCTCATGCCGTCGAAGTCGTCACACCTGCTACAGCCTCCGTCGCCCAGACTACCCCCTAAGAATGAATAACTCCGCCCAGCGTCGTTGCATTATACTCTGCCTCGTACTGATTACGGGTTTGAGTGCGTTGTCTGGGCGTTTAGTTTACCTTCAGGTTTTTGATAGAGTGCGTTACGCCGAGACTGCTGGAAATTCTTATCGTCGCACTGAGGTGATTCAGGCAAATCGCGGTGTGTTGTTAGATCGCAATGAAGAGATCATCGCGCACACGGTGATCTCTAAATCTGTGGTGGTAGACGTAAACCACCTCAAGGATGTCAATCATGTTGCGAAAGGTGTCGCGTGTTCCCAGTTACGTGAAGATCCAGAGTGGAGAACATGGACTGCGAAGAAAAAGCGGGCAAAGATCAATGCTCGCGTACGGAGCTTGTTAGAAGAGCACGGCGAGGATCCGAGCGCTCTTGTGGATATGCATTTCGAGTATGCGGTTTCTCAATTAGCTCGTCCCTTGGGGCTGACGCAGGAGGAGTTGAAAGCAAAAATCCCGATGCATAAGCCCAGCGGTGAGCGTGTGATTTATCAAGGGCTTTCAAGTGAGCTTGCTGTGCGCTTAAAAAAGTTGATTCAAGAGCGTCGAATTAAAGGCTTCTTTTTCCGTGAAGAAAAACGTCGTTGGTATCCAGCGCCAGAGATAGCGAGTCATCTTGTTGGATATGTGAACCGAGAAGGTAAAGGTATGGCTGGGGTGGAAGCTTCCATGAATAAATGGATGGAGGGAACCAATGGCTATGAAGTGGAAATGCGCGACATTCGAGGCAATGTGATGCCAGCCCACAAAGGGAAATTTCGTCCGCCTAACAATGGGCTTAACGTACAGTTGACGCTCGATATGGGAATTCAGACAATCTGTGAAGAGGAGCTGGACCGAGGTATGGAGGAATTTGAGGGTGTGAAAGGCTGCGTGGTTCTGATGAATCCAAAGACGGGTGAAATTCTTGGAATGGCAAGTCGTCCGCACTACAATCTGAACTTGCGTCAAAAGGTAGTGGATAATGGATTCAACTTTGCTATTCAAGCTTCCTATGAGCCTGGATCTACATTCAAGGTGATTGCCTCTGCGGCTGCTATCAATGAAGGCTTGGTGAATATTGATACGCTCATCGATTGCGAAAATGGGTATTATCGTGAAGGCCGGATGCGACCAGTGAAGGATTCTTATCCGAAAGGAGTTATTCCAGTTTGGAAAATATTACAGAAGTCGAGCAATATTGGCTCATTCAAGCTTGCGAAGAAAGTGGGTGTCGAGAAGTACTTTGAGTACGTCAGAGCGTTTGGTTTTGGGACAAAAACGAATATCCAACTCGCAGGTGAGAGTAACGGCTTACTAAAAAACACAGGGAACCTAACAGATTTTTCACGTCTTTCCTATGGTTATGGTGTTGGTGTCTCACCACTGCAAATTGCCAACGCATATTGTGCGATCGCCAACGGCGGAAAATTGATGCAACCGCGTATCGTGAAATCTGTGGATACCAATTCGGGTGTGCTTATCGAGGAGTTTCGTCCAACCGTATTGCGACGAGTGATTTCAGAGGAAGCTGCTGAGCAAATGCGTCAAGCATTGAAAACTGTAGTCGAGAAAGAAGGGACAGCAAGACGTGCCAATGTGGATGGTTTTACTGAGGGCGGAAAGACCGGTACAGCTTGGAAATACGATAAGGGCTATGGCGAAGACCGCATGACGGTTTCTTTTGCTGGAATGCTGCCAGCTGAAAATCCTGCCTTTGTGTGTGTAGTTGTCGTTGACGATCCACAGACCACCAAAGTGAAGCACGGCGGCGGCTCCATTGCTGCACCGATTTGGAAGCGGATTGCTGAGCGCACCGCAGCGCACATACACCTGACTCCTACGGAAGAAATCTCTGCCTAACTTACTAAAAACTAATGATTTTACGCGAATTACTTTCCTATCTTCCGAAAGCAGTGGTATTTGGGAACCTCGATCATGTCGCCAAAGGCGTGACAGCAGATAGCCGCAAGGTGAAATCTGGCATGGCTTTTGTTGCTATCCGTGGTGTAGAAGCTGATGGTCATAAGTTTATCGGTTCAGCGATCAAGAAGGGTGTTGTAGCTATTTTCGCGGAAACAGCTCCTCCAGCAAACTATTCTGAGAAGGCTGTTTGGGTGCATACAAAGGATACTCCAAATGCTCTCGGAGTGATTGCGAGTGCGCTCGCTGGGACACCAACGGTACAGCTTAAGACTGTAGGTGTCACTGGAACCAATGGTAAGACAACGACGACATTTCTTCTACAGCACATCATGAAGCAGGTGTGGACTCGTGCCGGCTTGCTCGGAACGATTAAGGTCGACAATGGCATTGATCGTGTCGATACGACTCACACGACTCCAGCAGCAGACCTGCTGCAAGCCCAACTTGGTGAAATGTTGGCAAATGGTTGCCGAGGAGTGGCTATGGAAGTCAGTTCACATAGTATTGCGCAAAAGCGTGTAGCTGCTGTGCAGTTTGACGCAGCCGTATTCACAAACCTTTCTCAAGACCACCTTGATTATCATGGCTCTATGGATGCCTATTACGAGGTAAAGAAATCTTTGTTCGCAAACCTTCCTCTTCAAGAAGGTAAAAAGAAGCCAATGGCGATCATCAATAGCGATGACATGTATGGCGAGAAGCTGGTAAAAAATCTTTCCGAGGATGTAAATGTGATCACATACGGTATGGGGGCTCACTGTGACTTCAAGGTGACTAAGATTCGCCAGCAAGTACGAGGAACAGAATTTCAATTAGATAACCGTGGGAAGTCCTACCTCGTGCGTACTCCGCTCATCGGGCGATTCAATGTTTACAATGCATTGGCTGCGATTGCAGCCGCAGCTGCAGTGGGAATCAAGCCATGTGATGCAGTGAAGGCGCTCGAAGCCTCCCCGCAGGTTCCAGGTCGTATGGAGCATGTTGGAACGCGCGACGGTGTGAATGTTTTTGTCGATTATGCTCACACTCCTGATGCTCTGAAAAACGTCTGTGCTACGTTGAAGGATTTAGAGCCTAACAAACTGATCACTGTCTTTGGTTGTGGTGGTGATAGAGATAAAATGAAGCGCCCGCTCATGGCTGAGATGGCCAGTGAATTGAGTGATCTTTGCTTGATCACTTCTGATAATCCACGTTCTGAGGATCCTGAAGCAATCCTTAAGGATGTGGAAAAGGGGATGAAGACCAAGGCTTTCCGTTCCATTATAGATCGTAATGAAGCCATTCGCACAGCTGTGAATGTCGCTGTTGCGGGAGACATTGTACTCATTGCAGGAAAAGGTCATGAAACCTATCAGAAATTTGCAGATGAGATGATCGATTTTGATGACCGCAAGGTAGCGCGTTGGGCGTTACGCGATAAGCCTGCACCAAAGCCGAAGAAAACTGAGAAGAAATTTAGTAACTTCGAGCGCAAGAATTCAGGCGATTTCAAGCGCGGCAAGTATGATGACGATAAGCCTAAGAAGAAGTTTGAGGGTGAGAGACCAAAATACCAGCGTGCCGAAAAGTATGGCGAGCGCCGCGTAGGTAAGCAATCCGATAAGCGTCGTGGAGGTGATGTTAAAGGTTGCCAAGATGGACAACGTGATGACCGTCAAGGCGATGACAGAAGAGATTTCAACAAAGATAGAAAATAAGAAATGAAAGCAACCCCGATTCAAAATCTCGTAAATTCTGTGCACGGCAGACTCCATTCTGGAGAAACTACAGGTGTAGTGACCTCTGTGTCCACAGATACGCGAACGATCGGGGAAGGCTCAGTTTTCTTTGCGCTCAAGGGTGAAAACTTTGATGCGCATCATTTTCTTGATAAAGCTGCTGAAGCTGGAGCCTCAGTGCTGGTGGTTGACCACATGCCAGCAAGTGTTCAGTTAGGTCACGCTGCTGTTGTGGTAGTGAAGGATACACTCAAAGCGCTACAAGCATTTGCAGCGTGGTACATTCGAGACCTTGATATTGAGGTTGTGGGTATTACGGGGTCTAACGGTAAAACTTCGACGAAGGATTTTACGAAAGCTGTTTTGAGTGAACGCTTCAAAGTACACGCGACTCTGGGCAACCTAAATAATCACATCGGAGTGCCGCTCACCATTCTTGCTACTGAGGAAGATGATGAGGTCTGTGTCTGTGAAATGGGGATGAACCATTCTGGTGAAATCGCTCCATTATCTCAGATTGCCAAACCTCGAATTGGTATAATTACCAATGTCGGGACTGCACATATCGAGTATTTAGGTAGCCGTCAGGCGATCGCTAATGAAAAGGGGGCGCTGGCGAGGGCTTTACCAAAGGATGGTGTGCTGATCGTTTCAGCTGCTTGTGACTATGCGGATTATTATCGAGATCATACGCAGGCTCGAATAATGATTGTTGGCAACGGACGTGGTGCCGTGCGTGCGGAAGAATTGCGGATGGATCACACGGGTTCTGAGTTTTTGCTAGTGATCGATGGTCAAGAATCTCAAAAAGTAAAATTGCCAGTAGTGGGCCGCCATATGGTGGCCAATGCGCTTCTCGCAGCAGGCGTGGGACATACGCTAGGAATGACTATCACCGAAATCGCAGCAGGGCTGAATAGAGTGTCACTAACGAGCGGACGTTTGCGTTCGTTTAAATGCGCTGGTGTGATAGTGTTTGACGATACCTACAATGCGAATCCTGAGTCAATGAAGGCGGCGATTGAGACTCTCTCTGAAGTCCGTGTTTCACGCGAAGCTCAGCGTTATGTTGTGCTCGGTAAAATGGCCGAACTCGGTAAGCACGCTGAGTTGGCGAATCAGGAAATTGGCGAACTCGCAGCTGAACGTGGACTTGGGGTGCTGACACTGGGTGATGAAGCCAAATCTATTTCAATCGCTGCCGCCGAATCTGGTGCTGAGGCTGTTCATTTTGAAACTGTAGAAGCTGCGGCAGAATGGTTGCAGTCGACCTGTGTCAGCGGCGATGCGGTCTTATTCAAAGGTAGCCGCGCAGCCGCGATGGAGCGGGTGATACACAAAGCTTTTCCGACTGACTAATCATGTTATACGCAATTTACGAATGGTGGTATGCAGCACTACAAAATGGTGCTGAGTGGGCTGAGACCTTTAGTTTTCTTAATATACTAAAGTATCTCACGGTGCGTGCGGCACTCGCGTGCATGCTGACCTTTAGCCTCTCACTCGTATTTGGTCCTTGGGTTATTCGTCAATTGATTTCTCTCAAGGTCGGTCAGCCAATCCGCTCAGCAGAAAAAGTGCACAAGCTGCACGAATTTCATGGCGCAAAGGCGGGGACGCCCACGATGGGCGGAGTGATGATTCTAGGCTCTGTTCTGATCGCTGTGTTGCTTTGTGGTCGCGCATTGAATCCTTTTGTCGCTGTCACCATGTTTGTGATGTTGGGACTAGGTTTGTTAGGCTTTATCGATGATTACACGAAAGTAAAGTTGAAGAACTCAGATGGTGTGAGTGCTCGTGCTAAGCTCAGTTGGCAATTTTTTATCGCAATGATTGCAGGTTGCTTTTTGTTTTTCAAACCAGTGGTTGCAGGGACACTGGAGGCGAAGGAACCAAAGCGCTCGACGATTGAGAATGTCGCTATTGAGAATGCAGAAGCAGAGGGCAACAAGGATCGTTTCCCACCTAAAGATGCTACTGGATATTGGCTTCAGGTAGACGGAAAGGCACAATCGATGCGTTCGAGTGAGCTTACAGCTCCCGTGAAGAAGACTCCTTTATTTGATTTGTGGTATTTCGCGATTCCTTTCTTTGCAGTGATTATTATTGGTGCTTCGAATGCTGTGAATCTAACTGATGGTCTCGATGGATTAGCGGCTGGCTGTACGATTACGACAGGCTTGGCCTATGCGGTAGTCGCATATTTGGGTGGGCACCTTGTGCTCGGTTTTGATTACCTTCATATCGCCTACAATCCAATGTTAGGTGAGCTTGCTGTTGTGATGATGGCACTGGTTGGTGCGTCATTTGGTTTCCTCTGGTTCAATAGTCACCCAGCAAAAGTATTCATGGGCGATACTGGCTCCTTAGCAATTGGTGGGGTACTCGGAACTGCTGCTATTTGTACGAAGCAAGAGCTACTCCTCGTAGTGATTGGTTGGGTATTTGTGATGGAATCTCTCTCAGTGATGATTCAGGTGGGGAGCTTTAAGTTGCGTAAGAAGCGCGTATTTGCGATGGCTCCTGTTCACCATCATTTTGAACTTCGCGGCTGGCATGAGAGCCAAGTCATTATTCGTTTTTGGATCATCTCGATCCTTTGCGCAATGCTTGGTCTCGCAACTTTGAAGGTGATATGATTTTACAGGGGAAACAGGTTGTTGTGTTAGGCGCTGGACGTAGTGGTCGAGCGGCCGCTACCTTGGCTTTGAGTAGGGGGGCGAATGTTCGTGTGTTTGACGCGAATCCGAATGTGCATTTTGGCACGTGGCCTAAAGAATTTTCAGGAGTCTCTGGAGCTACTGTTGAGTTAGGAAAAACGATTGAGAGTCACCTCTTGGTCATTTCGCCAGGTATTGATACTTATGGAGAGTTTGTAAAAGCGTTCTCTGAGAACGCCCTCGAAATGATTGGGGAAATTGAGCTCGCGGCTCGGTTTTATGATGGAAAGGTTGTTGGTATCACGGGCACGAATGGCAAGACGACGACTACAGAGCTCGTACAGAGAATTCTTGAGCACAGTGGCTTGAGTTGTGTTGCTTGTGGTAATTACGGTGTTCCTTTTTCCGAGGTGTTGCTCATGGAGAAAGTTCCAGACTCCGTGGCGCTAGAGTTGAGCTCGTTTCAGCTTGAGAAGGTGAAAGAATTTCGTGCAGACGTGGCTATTTGGTTGAATTTCTCAGCCGACCATATGGACCGTTATACGAACCTTGAGGATTACTTTGAGGCGAAGAAAAATATTTTCATCAATCAGACTCATTTAGATACGGCTGTGATTCGTCTCGGTGAGGAACTAGGCTCGTTAGAGGCTCAGTCGCTGACTTTTGCTTCGGAGAGCTCAGCTGCAAATTATTTTCTAGAAGGCTCTGTGATTTTCAATGGATCCGAGCGTGTGCTGGATCTCGAATCCACACGCATGCGGGGATTACATAATGCGGAAAATGTGATGAGTGCCGTAGCGGCGTGTCACGCATTAGGTATTTCTCATTCTGTAGCAGAATCTGCGCTCCAAGGTTTTGCACCGCCGATGCATCGATGTGAACTAATCCGCACCTTAGACGAAGTAGAGTATCTTAACGACTCGAAGGCAACAAATCTGCATGCGCTCGACTGTGCGTTGCGGTCACAGACACGACCTGTGGTATTGATCGCAGGGGGTAAAGAGAAGGGGCTCGAGTATGACGAACTCCTTTCTCGGCTAGAAGAAAAGGTAAATTCGGCCATTGTGTTTGGTGAGATTGCTCAATCTCTCAAGGCGACTTTCTCTAAAGCGGTTCCGACCAGTGTGGTCGAAACGCTGGATCAAGCTGTTGCCCTTGCGCAGAAAAGCGCTGTGCGTGGCGATGTCGTACTGCTGTCACCTGGGACATCTTCTTTTGATCAATTCCCTAGCTACGAAGCGCGTGGCGACCATTTTCGCAAGCTTGTGCAAAAACTTAAATAATCCTCATCCCAAAAAATAAAAACAACTATGAACAATAAGCAGCTTCAGACTAAGCGTCAGACAAAGAAAGGCTTCCGCAATCTCTACGCCAAAGTCTCCTCGACTTCCCGTAAAAAGCAGAGAGTGAGCGCCGCCGCTAACCCCAATATGCTCGATTCGGATGTCCCGAATGCAAGTATTGGTCGAGCATTAACGATTATCCTAGTCCTTCACATTGTCGCAATTGGTGTGATCTATATTGGGATCAAATGGAACAAAGGTCAGTTTGATGATGCTCCTCTCACGTCGACGCCAGCTGCGGTGGATACGAGCAATGTGAATGCTAACCTCAATAGTGCTTTTGTGCTAGCAGGTGACACTTACGAAGCATTTGCTGCACGCCATCAGGTGGATGTGAATAAATTGCGTCGCGTGAATGGCAATGTGACGATCCATGCAGGTAAGACACTTTTCCTTCCGCCTCAGAAAATCCAAGTTCCAAAGCCAGCCGTGGTCCTCGATTTGCCAGTTTCTGATAGGCTGCCACTTCCTGCTACAAATACCGTAGTCAATGTACAGAATGTGCCTAAGGCTGTAATTGTGAAGCCTGCTCAGCCAGTCGCTGTGGCAGCAGGCCAAACCTATAAGGTGCAGCCTGGGGATTCCATCTGGCGCATTTCTCATAAGTATAAAGTGAGCCAGGATGCTTTGATGCAGCTCAATGGTATGAGCAGTCCAAATCAATTGCAGGCTGGGAAGACAATTAAAATTCCAGCTCCCTAGTCAGCTATGGATTTAGAGCGATCCATCGATAGTCGAAATGCCATTATGGTTTGTATCGCGACCTGTGCGCTATTAGCGTTAGGGTTGATGATGCTGGCATCAACGAGTGTCTGGATCGCTGAAGGAGCAGAGTATTCTTTGCTCAAAAAGCAGGCTCTCTTCTTGGGGGGAGGAGTTTGTGTGGGAGGCTTCTTAGCATACACAAATTTTAGAAAGTGGTCGAAGTTGGCTCTACCGATTTATGGCTTAGCAGTTCTCTTGCTTGTACTTTGTTATGTTCCTGGGATAGGAAAGGAAGTAAATGGTGAGACGCGCTGGATTCAAGTAGCGGGGATTACATTTCAGCCTTCTGAGCCTTCGAAGTGTGCGCTCATGATTGCTTTAGCAGCTTGGTTTGCACACCATCAGGCTGAAGTGCGGACCTTCTGGAAAGGCTTTGTGTGCCCAATGGGGATTTTGGGGCTTATTATCGGCTTGATTTTCTTTGAAAAAGACATGGGAACTTCAGTCTGTTTGGCTGCATCAGGGCTGTGTCTGATGTATGTAGTTGGTACTCGGATCTGGATGTTAGGGAGTGCTTGTCTCGCTGGGGGAGCTGTGTTTGCAGCCTTTGTGTATACTAACCCTAACCGTATGGCGCGTATCATGGCATTTCTCAATCCCGATGATCCAGAAGCGCAGCGGGGTTTTTTCTTTCAGCAATATCGAGGTCTCTTAGCTTTCGGTAATGGTGGAGTAGATGGGCTAGGCCTCGGCAATGGTGCAGAGAAACATGGTTATTTACCCTTAGCGCATACTGACTTCATTTTCCCGATGATTGGTGAGGAACTCGGCCTTTGGTTCTCATTGGGGACTGTCTTTTGCTTTGCTTTGATTGCTGTGTATGGAATTGCGATTGCTGCACGCTCTACGGATTTGTTTGGGCGTCTGTTAGCTGTTGGGCTTACTTGTTCGGTGGTTATTCCGGCAATGATGAATATCGGGGTAACGACTGCTGTTTTGCCTAACACAGGGTTACCACTTCCTTTCGTGAGCTATGGTGGGACGAACCTTGTATTTACGCTCGCGACGATTGGGTTATTGATCAGTGTTCATCGATCGACGGTGAGCCTTTCACCGCGAGGAGAGCGTGTATTGCTCGGTAAAGAAGCAAGTGTGAAGCTCTAGAGATCTGAGGTAGTTCATTGCTTTTGTGAAGCTACGCTTTGCTTTAGGGAGGAAGTCCCTTGAGGTCCATCATCATGATGGGATATTCACACGCACTAACTCAGTGTGAGTACAGGCAATGCTATACATATTAGAGTGAGGCATAGTTGGGAAATGGTTCGTTTCATGTGTGTCGTGAAGATGGTAAGACGGTGTTCGAAATCTAACCAGACTATGTACCAGAGGAATAGGTATTTTTCTAAAGATAAGACGAGAGCACAAAAAATAGCTACTGGTATTGATAGTTAAGTTTTTAGAAAGGTTGTGAGCTGATTCAACCTCCCCGTTGTCTTCTTAGCAGTAGTCTTCGTAGGAGCTTTGTCGAGGTCGAAGGCGGCGTGGACGACGCGTGCTGCGTCTTCGATGTGAGTTTCGTCGACAGTGACGGCGATTTTGATCTCAGATGTAGTGATCATGCCGATATTGATGCCAGCATCACCCAGAGCTTTGAACATTTTTGCTGCAACACCAGAGTGGGAGCGCATGCCGATGCCAACACAAGAAAGCTTAGCGATGCCACCTTCTGTCTCGATGACTGACTTCGCGCCGAGTTTTGCGATGAATGGCTTAAGCGCAGATTGTGCTTTACCAAGGTCATTGCTGTGCATTGTTACGGAGTGGCGGGCGAGGCCGTCGTGAGCGATGTTAGAAATGATCATGTCGATGTTGATTTCAGTTCCTGCTAGGCAGGAGAGAATTTCAGCGGACATGCCTGGTTTGTCAGGGATGCCGGTGATGGTGAGACGTGCTTGGGAGCGCTCTATCGAGACTCCGCGGATGATTACGGATTCCATGTTATCGTGTTCTTCGGTTACCAGAGTTCCTAGGTTATCGTTCAAGGATGAGCGGACCTCGAAGATCACGCCATATTTTTTTGCAAATTCTACTGAGCGGAACTGCATCACTTTAGTGCCTGAGGATGCCATCTCGAGCATCTCATCGTAGGATATTTCAGGCATCTTGCGTGCGTCTTTGACGATGCGTGGATCGCAAGTGAAGACGCCGTCTACGTCGGTTAGAATTTGGCACACGTCTGCTTTGATGGCTGCAGCTACGGCGATCGCGGTGAGGTCTGAGCCACCACGACCGAGGGTGTGGATCGTGCCGTCGTCGCGAAGGCCTTGGAAGCCTGCACAGATAACGACTTTTCCTTCAGCAAGGAAGCCTTCCATCATGCTAGGATCGATCGTATCGATTTTACCGCGTGTGTGTGAACCTGTGGTGCGGATGCCAGCTTGGCGGCCCGTGACAGATACGGCTTTGACACCGAGCTCATTGAGGGCCATGGTGACGAGGGCTATGGATTGTTGCTCACCAGTGGAGAGCAGAACGTCCATTTCACGTTCGGATGGTTCATCAGTAAGTTCTTCAGCCATGGTGATGAGCTTGTTAGTCACGCCACCTATTGCTGAAACAACAGCAACCACTTGGTTCCCTTCATCACGGATTTTCTTAATATGGCTGGCAACATTACGAATGCGATCGAGTGAGCCTACGGAAGTTCCGCCATATTTTTGGACGATGAGAGCCATGGTGTCTTGTTGGTGTTGTAAAATGCTAGTCGCAAGTTGTGCGAATGGAGGGATTGATTAAGTCAGAGAAGGATGCTTGTCTAGTTTAGAAAGTATCTATGATGTTTAGCGTGGAGTGCGTATTCAGTACAGGTAGATCTAGTCTAAGTGGGCATGTCTTGCGGAAGGTAATCGGGCGTTAGTATGTGGCAAGCTAGCGTTAGCGGAAATAGTATAAAATACGCAAATATTATACTTATGACTCGAAAGGGAAATATAATTTTATACGGAACACAGACAGGTACGGCTGAAGATTTGGCTATTGAATTACAAGAAGTATTGGAAGAACGTGGGCTGAAGAGTAGCTGCGAAAATGTCTTTGATGTAAAGGTGGAGAGCTTAGCAAAAGTGCAACGTGCCTTTGTGATTATTAGTACATGGGGTGATGGAGATCCACCGGACGATGCTGAGGATTTTTGCGAATGGTTAGAGGAATGTCCTAAGGATATTCTAGAGGGCTTAGAGTTTGCTGTCTTTGGATTGGGGGATAGTGGCTATGAGGAATTTTGCGGATGTGGCAAATTTGTTGATCGGAAGTTTGAGCTGGCTAGGGCTATACGAATGTTGCCACGAGTTGATTGTGATATCGACATAGACGAACCATTTGGCGAATGGAAAGAGCGAGTACTTGAGTTACAGTGGGAGGCGCAACTCGCTGAGATTGCATAAATATTTTACCACATAGTTATTCATATCAGGTGAGAACCTGAGTAAGTGGGCAAAGGGTTAGGTGTAAAAGCCTAACCCTTTTATTTTTGCAGCTCTAGTGGTAGATATGTTCTGATTAGAGTGAGCTAGCTTGACTCGTTTGTTGGAGAGTTTTTCCCCAGCGGTAGAATGCTGAAGTGCCTTCTTGACGGATCTCTAGAATAATTTGTCCAGTTGAGCTATATCCGGTGAGTGTGGAATGTTGAGTGCTTCCGATTTCTTCGATATGAGTCCTGAGGTTGTAGATCTGAGTAAGATCTACTGAGAGGTGTTGCTGTGAGCCATGAAGGTGTGTGATTCCTTGGTGTGCCGTGTAGGAATCAATCCTGAAAAGTTGCAGAGAATGGGTGTGGGTTCCCGCATGGAGCACGATGTACTCAGCTGTTGAGTCAGATTTTGATAGGAGGGTATAGAGAGGGTGGAGTGTGATGTTGTCTCGGACTTCTTGCTGCTTTTTTGTGCAGCAGGGGCAAGTCGGAGTGAGTTTGTCACTTAGGAGTATTCGTTGATGTGAGGGGGATGTAGCTTGAACTGCTTGATTAAGGAATTTGAGAAAAGCTTTATTTTCTTCCGTAAGGTCGAAGTTGATAAAGAACGCTTCTGGGGTGTCTGGGTAGCTGACTTCCACGCAGATGTCTTTATGGTTTTGGGCTCCCTGATACATCATAAGTTCTACATGTTCAGAAGGGAGGAGTGTGAATCCAGCCTCTGAAATACTGATTCGACCATCTACGTCTACGACTTCAGCAAAGTTGATTTCTTTAGAGAATGTAATGCCATTTGAGGAAAGTTGGAGGATGGTGCTTTTTACCGAATGAAGGCGCTCGAGAAGATCGGAAGCTGTACATGAGAGTTGCCACACGTCTTCAGCTAACAACTTGAGGAAGATTGATGAGTCCATAGTAAACTACGCACTAAGTTTGAGTGTGAGCTGAGGCATGTGGTTAGAATTATAGAGTGTCGTGTGGATCTGCTTGCCTAGTTTCTTACTTTCGAGGTGGGACACCGCTGCTGGAGAGAGTGTGAGCTTTGTGTCGTTTTTGCAAAGGAGGATGATATTGCTTGGGGTGAGTTTGAGTTGCTCAGCACTGAGCTGCTTGGATAAAATTCCTCCATCAGTACAGAGTTCCATCCCGAATCCTTGTCGGCGATTTTCTTTTGATAAGCTTAACTCGCAAATGAGTGCGAGTTGTTGTGGTGAAATTGAATTTTGGGGTAATGAGCTTTTGTGATGGCCGTGGTTTGCTGGTTCGCTGAGTGCGAAAAGCTGTAATAAGCACCTGAGGCAATCGGTGTGAGAGGATTCTAGTAAGCGTAGAGAATGGAAGAGCTCACCTCTTTGAGAAAGGAACTGAAACTCAGTACCGAGCGTTGAATCAGAAGTGTTGTGCTGAACGACACCTTGGTGCCAGTTAAGGAAATTAAGAAAGGTTGAGCCGTCGATGCTCTCACTCTTTAGCTCAGAGGCATTGGCGATATGACGAGGGTAGGTGGCTACCTCACTAAATTTACAAAAGCTATTTGCAAAGGTGGACTCGACGATTCCGAGGGTGTGAAGTCGGTGGATGAGACGCGACCATGTAGGAGCTAGTAGGCTAGTTTCCATGTGGTCTACATTGGAGCAAATCTGGAGGATATGAGCTAACGCTAGAAAGACATTCATTAACGCTCAATTACACCTCAATGAGCTGTTAGCGATGAGTCGAATAAAGGGTTGCATATTTGAAAAATGGTGGATATTGAGACTCATTCTCACTAATTGAAAGCCGTGTCATTAGTCGAAGTACCTTATTTAGCTCGTTTTGAAGCTTAGAAGGAGCATTTACCTTTGCAGGAGAAAGTGGAGGCAGCGTAGAGTTGTTGCTGTCTCCTCTAGTCTATAAAGCTAGCGGATTTTTGGCTCTGCATCAAAGATAGGAGAGATTCTATTTTGCTTGGTTTGGTATGAAGGAGTCCACAAAAAACTCAGCAGGTGTCACCTGCTGAGTTTGAAAGAATACGCCACGCTTGCTCAAAAGAGAGCTTACTTACGCCGGCGCAAGATGAGGGCGAGACCACCAAGACCGAGAAGGGCTGTGGTAGACGGTTCAGGAACTGCTCTGACAAATGCTGCGCTGTGGGCAGCTATTTCTGTGGCGCTCAGCTGTGAGTCATATGCCGCGAAACCAAGGATGTTACCTGGGAGTTGGTCGGTGAATGATGGGTCTCCGTGAAGACCGCCAAGACCTGTCGTTCCAGAAATATCGATGGCAGCTCCAGTGAATGTGTGCGCAAGGGCACCGTTTACATAGAGATAAGTGTTTGTTCCATCTGTGGTGAATACAAGGTGTGTATCCGTGTTTGCAGTATGAGCAACTCCAGAGTTCTTATTACCAAATCCTCCAGTGTTGTAATCACTGATACCGTAGTTGTTAGAATCTTGGTATTGCTCCCATTGAAGAGCTTGATAGTTGGTGGAGTCACCGAGGAGGGTTGCGATACCATCAATTGTTGTACTCTGAGCATTGACGATGAACTCGAAGCTCATTGCAGTACCTGCTGTAGTTCCTACGTTGATTGTTTCAAGTGAGCTTACGGTAGTGAACTTGGTGGCAGTAGCTGAAGTGCCTGTACCGACAGCTGTTTTCCAGTGACTAAGAGCTGCATGTGCAGAGCTTGCACCGATGATGAGTGAGGCTAGTAAGAGAGATGTTTTAAACTTCATTATTCCTAAGTTTTTAAATATGCTTAGGAACCTAAATATGCTTAGGAACCTAAATATGCTTAGGAACCTAAATATGCTTAGGAACCTAAATATGCTTAGGAACCTAAATATGCTTAGGAACCTAAATATGCTTAGGAACCTAAAGTTGATTCTTAATTTAGTTAGATTGCAAAAGACGTCAACAATAAATTTGCATTTTTTTAGCGAGAGAGTGAAAAGTGACATGTCGGCTCTTTTCCCTCATGTCTACAATCTTTGGGGTAGATCCCCAAAAAGAGATTTATTGAATGGCTCCGGCACTTGGGATCGAACCAAGGATCTAGTGATTCACAGTCACCCGCTCTACCAACTGAGCTAATAGGCCACTTGAAGTGTTGCTTCCGCTTGGCAGCGTTGCTGCCTTGATACATTGAAGTGAACATAGAACATCTGCGCTTCCTTAGCTACTTCAGACCCTTCTTTTTAGCTGTTCGCTTGCGCAGCATTTTTTGTTTGACCTTTTCTGACATCATGTTGCAGCCACAACTACCGCAACATGAGGAACTTTTGAGTGACTTATAGACTTTATAAGCTAGCGCGACCACGGTGAGGGCGACGATGCTGAGCGCAATGATGGTTTGTGATTCGGGCATAGGAAGAGCAGCTTACTGGAATCCTAATAAAGAACCGATTTGGAAAACTGCAAGTGCTGCGACGTAGGAAAAAAGTGACATGCTAATGAGTTGGTCGACCGCCCATTTATAGGAATTTGTTTCACGGGCTACCACGGCTGAGATTGGGAGGCATTGAAGAGCGTAGATGAAGAAGACATAGAAGAAAGTGTTTTTAGGATACTAGAGAAGCATTTTGAGGCGCCTGCAAACTTCTTTCACATTCTCGCGTGAGTTAAATGCGGAAATGCGGAAGTAACCTTCGCCAGCTGCACCAAATCCGGAACCAGGTGTGATGACGACGTTTGCTTCAGAGAGCATCTTGTCGAACATGTCCCAAGATGTGAGGCCTTCTGGGCAAGCAACCCAAACGTAAGGAGCATTTTCACCACCAAATACCTTGAGACCGAGCTCTGTGCATGCTTCGCGTAGAAGTGCTGCATTGCCCATATAGTGGTCTACGAGAGTTTTCACCTGAGCCTTGCCAGTGTCGCTGAATACAGCTTCAGCACCACGTTGCACTGGGTAGGATGCGCCGTTGAACTTAGTGGATGTGCGACGGCTCCAGAGTTGTTTGATGGAGATTTTTTCGCCGTTTGCTGCCGTGCCGAATACGGTGTCTGGGATCACGATGAAACCACAACGCACACCTGTGAATCCGCCATTCTTAGAGAAGGAACGGAACTCGAGAGCGCATTGCTTAGCGCCTTCGATTTCGTAGATGGACTTAGGAACGTCTGCGTTCTGAATGAATGCCTCGTAAGCTGCATCGTAGAGAATGATCGCGTCGTTTTTGAGCGCGTAGTCTATCCATGCCTGAAGCTGCTCTCGAGTAGCGGAAGCACCTGTTGGGTTGTTTGGGTAGCAGAGGTAGATGATGTCTACTTTTTCCTCTGGAATCGCAGGAACGAAGTTGTTCTCAGCTGTGCATGGAAGGTAAACAAGACCTTCGTAGCGACCGCTTTCGTCAGCTTCGCCAGTGTTGCCGATCATCACGTTTGTGTCCACATAAACTGGGTAAACTGGGTCAGTGATTGCCAGTGTATTGCCCTGACCGAAGATGTCGAGGATATTGCCAGTGTCGCACTTGGAACCGTCCGAAACGAAGATGTCATCAGCTGAAATACCGAGACCAGCAAATGCGTTGTCTGCAATCGCATTACGGAGGAAATCGTAGCCTTGCTCAGGACCGTAACCGCGGAAAGAATCGCGATTGCCGAGCTCGTCTACAGCTTTATGCATAGCTTTTTGTACAGCGAGCGGAAGAGCTTCTGTAACGTCACCGATACCACAGCGAATGAGTTTAGCTGCGCCGTTTGGATTAGCTTCAGTGTAGGCTGCTACGCGCCGGCCAATTTCTGGGAAAAGATATCCTGCTTTGAGCTTGAGGAAGTTGTTGTTGATGTGTGCCATAACTGCGGCGGATGCTGCGTAAAGATGGGAGGGTGTGCAAGAGTGGAATACGACATTTGTTGTTTGTGCTGAGAGGTGGTTTAGGGAAGGCTGCGTTATGCAATCTGGGAAAGGGATTATTTTGCGACTCACTAAATTAAGTGACACGAGCCTAATCGTCACTTGGTGCGTTGAAAATGTGGGGATTGTAAAAACTGTGGCAAAGGGGGCGCGGAAATCGAAAGGGGCTTTTTCTGGGAAGTTAGACCTATTTTATATTGCTGATCTCGTCTGGATCGAGAGTCGTAAGAGTGAATTGCATACTCTGCGCGAAGTTAGTCCAGTTGAGTATCACGAAAAATTACGAACCCAATATCGAGATGTCCTCCTCGCAGGTTACTTTACAAGTTTGACTGAGCATGTGATGGAGGACGGACAGTGCGAAGACGTTTTGTTTGATTTGCTAAAGCGTGCTTTGACTTTTCTGAATGAGAAAGAGGGAAGCCTAAGAGCATTAGAGCACTTTGAAAATGAACTTTCGAAGATTTTGGGGATATGGGACGGGAGGCGTCGCTCTTACTTAGTAATAGAGGATACCTTTGGACGTCTTCCTGCTAGTCGTGGGCAATATTTAGAAATGCTGGGGTAAAATCGAAGACCTGTGTGAGAAAAGTGAATAGCAAGAGGCGTATCACGCCTCCCAAGCTGCAAAAAAAGCAAGAAGCCTCGTTGAGAACCAAGATGAAGGAAGCTCATCTTGTTCTAGCGTAGGTACTAGAAATTCAGGCGGATCTCTTCCGCCAGACCGGTCATCTAGAAGATGCACGAGTTGGCTATTTAGAAGCTTTACGAGCGAGGTGTGTGTACTTTATTCGTTAGGTAGGATCTCTACCTCATAGCCGTCTGGATCAGTGATGAAGGCCATGTGGCGGTTTGCTGGGTCAGCAAATTTTTCACGCCAATTGCTAGGCCAAATCTCGATACCATTATTCTCTAACTTGTCGCAATACGCGATGACGTCATCGACGCCCACACAGGTATGCATGAGGTCTTCAGGGAAGACGACTTTATAGTCGGGCGAATAGGTGAGCTCAAGGAAATGCTCTGATTCCGGTAGATGCATGAAGGCAAGCTGGTTGCCTTGCGGAGAAGTTTTTTGCTGACCAAGCTCGAATCCGACTTTGGTGTAGAAATCGATTGAGGCCTGTGGGTTGGAAACGCGAATTCGTGTGTGAAGGAATTTGATCATCGTATTGCTCTTTGTTTGTAGAATATGTACCGAGTTGTCAAATCGTTACTCGATTTCGTTAGCATCGAGTAAACGAAAGGTTTCTCTATTTTTGCGAATGTAGATAGGGTCGCCAAATTCGTTTGGCTTCCAGCCATTTCCGAGGCCGAAGTCGATGATCGGCTCGACCCACTTAAGGTTGAAGAGCTTTGGGACTTGGGCGACGAGAATCTGGGCGCCTTCGATTTCGTTAAATGCGACACGTACTTCGGTGCCTTTTGCGGTGGAGTAGGCGCGCCAGCGGTACTGGACATCATCGAGGCAAATGATTTTGCTGCCTTTGCGTGGTAAATTCATGGTTGTAAAATGGTGTCAATGTTAGACAGAGACGACCGCCTTGATGTGCGGGTCTGCCTTGTAGTTTTCGAGTTTGAAGTCGTCGTAAGTGAAGGAATCAATGTCTTTCACTTCTGGGTTGATCCACATTGTTGGGAGCTTGTGTGGTGTGCGTGTGAGCTGGAGCTTCGCTTGTTCAAGGTGGTTCTTGTAGAGGTGGAGATCACCAAAGCTATGGACAAAATCGCGTGCTTCGTAGTCTAGTACCTGCGCAATCATCATGGTGAAGAGAGCATAGGAGGCGATGTTGAATGGGACGCCTAAAAAGAGGTCGGCGCTGCGCTGGTAGAGCTGGCAAGATAACCCTGGCTTGCCGCCTTCTTCGATCGCCTCGTGCACGTAGAATTGGAATAAGAGGTGGCAGGGAGGGAGTGCCATTTCGTCGACCTTACCTACGTTCCATGCGGACACGAGGTGGCGACGGGAATACGGGTTATGTTTGAGATCGTGCATGAGGCTTGCGATCTGGTCGATTGTCTCGCCTTCTTCATTTTTCCAGGCTCTCCATTGCTGGCCGTAGACTGGTCCGAGGTCTCCATTTTCGTCAGCCCATTCGTCCCAAATACGTACGCCGTTCTCTTTGAGGTATTTGATATTTGTGTCGCCTTTGATGATCCAGAGCAGTTCGTGGATGATCGAGCGTAGGTGCAGCTTTTTCGTCGTTAAGCAGGGGAAGCCTTGGCGCAAATCATAGCAAGATTGGCGGCCAAATACTGAAATCGTACCAGTACCTGTGCGGTCGTGACGTTCTTCTCCGTTATCGAGGACATCTTTGAGGAGATCGAGATATTGCTGCATGCGAGGGAGTGTAAGTTGGGAGCGTGAAGTGTGAAGTGTTTTCGACTGCGAACTTAGTCTCCTAATACCAGCTTGCGCCTGAGGTTCTTGAACTTTTCTATCAGTGTCGAGGGTGGAGCTCCTAGTTTTGTGAGCTGGGATTCTAGTTGGGTGTATGCGTCTATTTTCTCTTTAATAGATGCGAAGGTTTCTTAAGGAGAGTATTATATGAAAGAGTTGTCACCTAGAATCCGCTTGTTTGTCCGTTAGGATTTATTTAATGAGTAGATCGCTTGACTTGTTCGCAAATCTAACAGGTCTTCTCACTACTCCACATACTCTCCTCATGAAAAGTTCAGAGATGGACAACGCGTTCGTAAAAAACTCCATTGATGCCGCAGCTAAAATCTTCCTAATTGGCTTATTGTTATATCTTTCTTATAAAGTGATTCAGCCGTTTGTGATGCCAGTGGTTTGGGCTGCGATTATTGCTGTGGCTTTCAATCCGATGATTACAAGGCTGGCTGAAATGTTAGGTGGTCGTCGTAAGACTGCGGCGATTAGTTTTAGTTTGGTCGCTGTCGCAGCACTGGTTGTTCCAGTTGTCATGATGGCTACTTCTTCATTTGAAATTGTTCAAGAGGTTGCTAGTGATTTGAAGAACAATGAAGCAAATTTCATCAAGAAGGCTCCAGATAAAGTTGCTGAGATTCCTATGGTAGGTCAGAAGATTAGTGATATTTGGAATCTAGCAGCTCATGATTTGAAAGCTGCAATTGTTGCGACAGCACCCTTAGCACAAGATGTTGCGACAGCACCCTTAGCACAAGATGCTGCGACAAAATTAGTTGCGTCTATAAGTAGTGGTTTAGGTAGTGTCTTACAGTTTGTCATCTCCTTCATCATTGCAGGTGTGTTGCTCATTAACCCAAGCAAGAGCTATGCGGCTACGAGTAAGATCGCACGTAGCTTTGATGCTAAGCGTGGCGAGGAATTTACAAAACTCACGATTGCTACCATCCATGGTGTGATGGCTGGCGTTATTGGTGTTGCCTTGATTCAAGCTGTGTTAGGTACGCTTGGTATGGTCGTGATGGGGATTCCTGCAGCTGGTGTTTGGGGTGTTCTTATCCTTATTTGCGCTATTGCACAGTTGCCTCCGATTCTGATTCTTGGGCCAATTGCTGTGTATGGATTCGTAGCTTACGACACGACGCCAGCGATTATCTTCCTCGTATGGTCCTTCCTTGTTAGTGCGAGTGATGGTGTGCTCAAGCCTGTGTTGATGGCGCGTGGAGTTGATACGCCAATGCTCGTCATTCTGCTTGGTGCCATTGGAGGGATGATGATGTCAGGTATCATCGGGTTGTTTGTGGGAGCAGTTGTCCTTTCCATTACCTATGCGATTTTCATGGCGTGGGTGAATGAGAAGAATGAGGAGGCACAATCAGATGAGGAACTAGGTCGATAACTGGATCAAATTCCTTTAATTTTTCTATAGACAGTTTGTGGGAGTTGGGGTAAATCCCTGCCGCTTGAGGGAATCTTCTAAAAGTGACAAGAAATACTGAATGGCAGGATAGCTCAGTGGTAGAGCAGTGGGATCATAATCCATTGGTCGCGAGTTCAAATCTCGCTCCTGCTACCAGTAGTTCTTAGCAAATAAAAAAGCTGAGCTTGTTTGTGTCTTAAAGTAAAGGTTTTGACTGAGTGAGAAGCTCTGCTTTTTTTTGAGAAATTTGCATAAGTTTTCTCTCAAAGTGAGGGGGTTAAGATTTCTTAAGTATTCTAAGTTGGGCTGTTTGTTATGTGGGTGATTTTTCAGTGATTTGCGAGGATTCTTGCTTGGGTGGAAGAGTGGGAAAATACCTAAAATAAGGCTTGCCAGATCGTGTTTGATGGATAGAGTCGCCGCCCCACAAGGTGTCTTGAAATATATGTTTCAAGGCATTTTTCATTGAGAAAACAACAAATAGTAAATAATGCCGACTATTAATCAGCTCGTCCGCAAAGGACGTAAAACGCCAGTAGAGCAGTCCAAGTCACGTGCTCTCAACGCATGCCCACAGCGTCGCGGTGTCTGTCTTCAGGTCATGACACGTACGCCAAAGAAGCCTAACTCGGCTCTTCGTAAAGTAGCGAAAGTACGTCTTACCAACGGTAAGGAGGTAATGGCTTACATCGGTGGTGAAGGTCACAACCTCCAAGAGCATAGCATCGTGCTTGTTCGTGGTGGTCGAGTAAAGGATTTGCCAGGTGTGCGTTACCACATCGTTCGCGGTGCTCTTGATACCCTCGGTGTCACAGACCGTAAGCAATCCCGTTCTAAGTACGGTGCTAAGAAACCTAAGAAGTAATCTTTCATTTTTAACCAATTTAAACAACTAAAGGAAATTTTATTATGGCACGCCGTAGAAAAGTTCACCCAAAGAAAGATCGTCGCGATGCACGTTACGACAGCCAGCTCGTTGGCACGCTCATCGCTAAGGTGATGAAAGACGGTAAGCGTTCTGTCGCAGAGCGTATCGTATACAACGCGATCGAAGCAGCAAACGACGGTGTCGACACTGTTGATCCACTTGAGGTCATCACTCGCGCAATCGAAAACGCAAAGCCACGTGTAGAAGTGAAGTCCCGTCGCGTAGGTGGTGCTACATACCAGGTGCCTCTCGAAGTTGCTCCTGCACGTTCTGAGTCCCTCGCAATGCGTTGGCTCGTAACATTCGCTCGCAACAAGAAGGGCGTACCTATGCACAAAGCTCTCTCTAACGAGATCAAAGACGCTGCAAACAACACAGGCGCTGCAGTACGTAAGCGCGACGACATGCACAAGATGGCTCAGGCTAACCGTGCATTCGCTCACTTCCGCTTCTAATTGAAGCAAACTCGTAGAAAAAACTTAAGCTCGTTCCGAATGTCCTCTGAACTCAATTCACCAAATCGCCCCTACTCGTTGCAGCGCACGCGCAACATCGGGATTGCGGCGCATATTGATGCGGGTAAGACGACGCTCACGGAGCGTATTCTTTTCTACACAGGCATGATTCATAAAATCGGTGAGGTGCACGATGGTGCAGCTACTACCGATCACATGGAGCAAGAGCGCGAACGTGGGATTACAATCACCTCCGCAGCAGTAACTTGTGAGTGGGTTCAAAAGCCCAACGAGGGTATCACCAAGCTTTTCGAAGATCAGAAGCAGTGTGTGAATATCATCGATACTCCAGGTCACGTTGACTTCACTGCTGAGGTGGAGCGCTCTCTCCGTGTTCTCGATGGCGCAGTCGTTGTATTTTGCGGCGTCGCAGGCGTTCAGCCACAGACTGAGACAGTCTGGCGACAAGCCAATAAATACAACGTTCCGCGTATCGTATTTGTGAATAAAATGGATCGCACTGGTGCGGACTTTGACAACGTCCTCAACGATGTTCGTGAAAAATTAGGCGCTACTGCCGCAGCCGTACTCATTCCAATCGGTTCTGAAGATCAACTTCGTGGCCAAATCGACGTAGTCAACCAGAAGGCTGTCATTTATTCGGATGATGACAAGTATGGTTCCACATTCTCCATCGAAGATCTCGATGGTAAGTTACAATTAGAGGCTGAAACAGCTCGTGAAGAACTGCTCGCGGTGATAGCTGACTTAGACGACACTCTCGGTGAGATGTTTCTTATGGAGGAAGAAATCACGAATGAGGATCTCAAATTTGCGATTCGTCGCCTCACAATCGCTAACAAATTTATCCCAGTTTTTGGAGGCTCCGCTTTCAAGAACAAGGGTGTACAGTTCCTTGTAGATGCTGTCATCGACTACCTTCCGAGCCCAGTTGATATTGAGCCAGCTCAAGGACAAAAAGCTAATGACGAGGACGCTAAAGTTCTCGCGCCTGCTGATGATAACGGAAAGTTCTGCTCCCTTGCATTCAAGCTTTGGGCGGACAAGTTCGTTGGTAAGCTCGTCTTTTTCCGTGTCTATTCAGGCACAATTTCTAAAGGCGACATGATTTTCAACCCTCGCACAGGTAAGCAAGAACGCGTTTCTCGCCTTATCCAGATGCAGGCAGACAAGCACATCGAGATTGATACTTGTTACGCAGGTGATATCGCAGCATTTGTCGGAATCAAGAATGTCACGACTGGTGACACGCTTTGTACGAAGAAGTTCGATATTCTTCTCGAGCCACCAACATTCCCTGAGCCAGTGATTGCTATGGCAGTCGAGCCGCGCACAAAGGCGGATCAGGATAAAATGGCTCTCGGTCTTTCCCGTCTTCAAGAGGAAGATCCTACATTTGTAGTGAATACAGATGAAGATACCGGTCAGTGCATTATTGCTGGCATGGGTGAACTTCACCTTGAGGTCATCGTTGATCGACTCAAGCGTGAGTTTAAAGTGGAAGCCAGAACTGGTAAGCCACAAATCGCCTACCGCGAAACAATTTCAAACGAAGCTGCTGGTGAAGGAGTGCTGAAGAAGCAAACTGGCGGATCTGGTCAATACGCAGAAGTTAATCTCTCCGTCAGACCGAATGAAAGAGGTAAAGGGCTCACCATTGAAAATAAAGTCACTGGGGGAGCAATTCCAAAAGAATTTATCAAAGCCGTTTACAATGGAATCAATGATTCCACGACGAATGGAGTCATTGCTGGTTATCCAGTTGTTGACATTCACGTCGATATTGTAGATGGAGACGCCCACGACGTTGATTCCAATGAAAACGCATTCCACATGGCGAGTATTTTTGCCATGCGCGATGCACTGGAAAAGGGGAGTTCGCTCCTTTTGGAACCCGTTATGGATGTTGAGGTAACAACGCCAGATGAGTATCAAGGCGATATTCTAGGTGATCTCAATCGTCGCCGCAGTCAGATCGCTGGCATGGATAGTAAAGGTGTAGCCTGTACGCTAAAAGCAACAGTGCCCCTTTCTGAAATGTTCGGCTATATGACTGCACTCAGAACAATCTCTTCTGGACGCGCTTCATTCACCATGGAGCCGGCTAGTTTTGAACCCGTACCACAAGCGATCGTCGATGAGAAATTCGGCGAAAGCATGGAACTAACTTAAAGAACAAAGGTAAAAACAACACATCTTCATTATGTCTAATCAGAAGATCAGAATCCGTCTTCGTGCCTATGACCATCGCGCAATCGATCGTTCAGCACAGGAGATCGTTGAGACAGTAAAGCGCACAGGCGCTAAAGTAGCTGGTCCGATTCCTCTGCCGACTCACGTTGAGAAATTCAGCGTAAATGCTTCTGTTAACCAGAATAAAAAGTCCGCAGATCAATTCGAGATCCGTACCCACAAGCGTTTGCTTGATATCGTAGACCCAACAGCACGCACAGTTGATGAGCTCAAGAAGCTTAATCTTTCAGCTGGTGTTGACATCACAATCCGTATCTGAGCCTTAACCTCGTAGAAATATTATTACTATGTCACTCGGACTTTTAGGTAAAAAAGTAGGCATGACTCGCGTGTTCGACAAGGACGCAGGTGTTATGATCCCAGTCACAGTCGTTGACGTAAAAGGTAACGAATTTCTCCAGGTGAAGACTTCTGAAACTGACGGTTATTCCGCAGTTCAGGTTGGCTTCGACGACCAGAAGGAAAATCGCCTCAACGCGCCAACAAAAGGTCACTTCAAGAAGCACAATGGTACAGCTAAGAAGCTTGTCCAGGAATTCCGTTTCGAAAGCGACGAACAACTTCCAAACACAGCAGAAGCGCACCCAGGGGCAACTCTCTTCGAAAATGGCCAGGTTGTTGACGTAATCGGCACCACAAAAGCAAAAGGCTTCCAGGGTGTTGTTAAGCGTTACAACTTTGCAGGTCAGCCAGACTCTCACGGTCACATGATGCACCGCCGCCCGGGTGGTATTGGTGCTGGTACATGGCCAGGTCGTGTATGGAAGAACAAGAAGATGCCAGGTCGTCATGGTCAGTACCGCCGTACTGTGCAGAACCTTAAGGTAGTTCAGGTTCGTGAAGAAGATGGTGTAGTCCTTATCTCTGGTGCAGTACCAGGTCACAAAGGTTCTTACCTTGTCGTTCGTCCAAGTGTTAAAGCGAACAAGAAGTAATCCTTAAAAATGAGAAAGAATCACTGAAATGTCAGCTAAAACACTTACAGCAGCAGACGCAACATCTGCTAACATCAATCTCGTTGAAGGTCACAAAGGTACTCAAGCAGTACACGACCTCATCACAGCATACCGCGCAAATCGTCGTTCTGGTTCCGCTAACACTAAGACTCGTTCTGAAGTGAAGTGCACTGGTAAGAAGATGTACAAGCAGAAGGGTACAGGTAACGCACGTCACGGTGATCGTGGCGCCCCTATCTTCGTTGGCGGTGGTGTCGTATTCGGCCCTAAGCCTCGTTCCTATGCTAAGAAGGTGACTAAGAGCGTACGTAAGCTCGCTCTTCGCCGCGTTCTCACATCTAAGATCGAAGCTGGTGAAATCTTCACTGTGCCTTCCTTCGAAGTTGCAGACGCAAAGACTAAGTCATTCGTAGCAGCTGTGAGCGCAATCACAGACGCAAAAAAAGTTCTCGTTGTAGCTCCCAGCTTTACTGAGCAAACTTACCTTTCCGGTCGTAACGTAAAGAACGTTCAGCTCATCTCTGCTGTAGAAGCAAACATCGAGCAGATTCTTCACGCAAATGCAGTCGTCATCACTGAAGACGCAATTGAAACAATCGCTAAACGTACTACTTAAATCAGCAACCGAATAGAAAACGATGAAAGATATTTACAAAGTAATCGACACTGCTCTTCTTAGCGAAAAAGCAACACTCCTCTCGGAGTTGAACAACGAATACGTGTTCAAAGTTGATCGCCGTGCGAACAAGCTCGAAATCAAGCGTGCAGTAGAGCAACTCTTCGGTAAGAAGGTTGAAGCTGTTCGCACCTGTAACTACGCAGGTAAATTGAAACGTCAACGCCGTAGCGATGCAGGCCGCACCGCTCATTGGAAGAAGGCTATCGTCCGTCTCAAAGAGGGCGATACACTCGATCTCATCTAAGCAACGAGATCGTTTATCACTAACGCTGCAAAAACGAAATCATTCGAAAAGAATAGCGAATTATGTCACTTAAAACATTTAAGCCTTTCACTCCTTCGAACCGTTACAAGGTTCTCTCAGGATTTGAAGAAATTACAAAAACAACACCAGAAAAGTCGCTTACACAGCCACTTAAAAGAACTGGTGGTCGTAATAACCGCGGTCGCATCACTTGCCGTCATGTCGGTGGTGGTCACAAGCGTAAGTACCGTCTTGTTGACTTCAAACGTCGTAAGTTCGACGTAGAAGCAACAGTCGTTGCTATCGAGTATGATCCAAACCGTACATGCCGTATTGCACTCATCGAGTACACAGACGGTCAGAAGAGCTACATCCTCGCATCAGTGGGTCTCCAGGTCGGTGCTAAGGTTATCTCTGGTGCAAACGTTGCTCCTAAGCCAGGTAACGCAACTCAGCTCAAGAACGTGCCTCTCGGTACAAGCATCCATAATATCGAACTCACTCCAGGTTCAGGTGGTAAGGTTGCTCGTTCCGCAGGTCAGGAAGCAATCCTTTCTAACCGTGAAGAAGGTCTCGCACTTGTGAAGATGCCATCTGGTGAAATTCGTAAGTTTAACGACAACTGCCTCTGTACAATTGGTCAAGTTGGTAACCGCGATCACATGAACGAGGTTTCTGGTAAGGCTGGTCGTTCACGTTGGCAGGGTAAGCGCCCAACTGTCCGAGGTATGTGTATGAACCCTGTTGATCACCCGAACGGTGGTGGTGAGGGTAAGTCCAAGTCTGGTGGTGGTCGTCAGCACCTTAAGTCTCCTTGGGGTCATGTTAAGGGTCAGAAAACTCGTAAGAAGATTAAGCACAGCGATAAGTTCATCGTATCCCGTCGCACTAAGTAATTGAACTCCATCTGAATTTTAACCAATTGAATATTATGCCAAGATCACTTAAAAAAGGACCATTCGTGGACCAAAAACTTCTTGATAAGATCGACGCTGCTGTCGAAAGCGGCAACAAAAAGCCGATCAAGACATGGAGCCGTCGTTCAATGATTACACCTGACTTTGTTGGCCACAACTTCGCAGTTCACAACGGCAAAGCATTCGTTGCTGTCTACGTGACTGAGAACATGGTTGGACACAAGCTCGGTGAATTCGCACCGACTCGTATCTTCAAAGCACACGGTGGTATCGGTAAGAAGTAATTCTTTAGATCGTCTGATTTTATTTTATGCGCACTTCTCAACTACTATCAGTGCTTATAGGAGCATCCGCTCTCACTACTGGAGTTAGTAGCGCGCAACAAAATGAAACTAAAGATGCTTGCATCGCAAGATTGGAAGCGAAAGTAACCCGTCTTCAACAACATAACCAGACGCTCTCCAAGGCTCTTACTCATGCTAAAAAGCAAGAAGTAGAAGCTAGAAGAGAGTTAGAGACAAATCGCTTAAACCTTGAAGCACTCGGAACCTACCCACTCGGGACCGATGATGAGCGACTCAAACAAGCGGTGGCCAACTGCAAGGTGCTCGAGGATCGCCTCAGTTCGCTGGAAATAGCAGCGCTAAAGCTCATCGATCAGGTGCGTGAATACCTCAAAACTGCCTTTGCCGCTGACGCCGAAGCACGACTAAATGTAGAATCTGCTATCAGAGGACTTGACGTTGAGCTCGGAATAAGGCACAAGCCGCATCCCCAAGTAGATTTTGGCTCCCTCCAGGAAGCGAAAGTCATCAGTATCGACAGCCAATCTGGCTTGCTGGTTCTGAATGCTGGGGAAAAGCAGCAAGTGCGCATCGGCATGACATTCCGTATCCTACGCGGTAACGGCCAAATAGCCGAAGCTATCATTGCTCGGGTTCGTCCAGATATCTCTGGAGCCCTAGTAGTGACACTCGAAGACACCAATAACGCGGTTCGCCTCGGCGACATCGCATCAATCAAGACGATTAACTAAATCAAGAATAAATCATCCAACGGAATAAATCCATGGAAGTAAAATCAACATACAAATACGCGCGCGTCTCCGCTAAGAAAGCACGTGACGTGGCCCGCGAAATCCAGGGTCTTCCTGTGTCTTCCGCACTTGACGCATTGACATTCACTCCAAAGAAGTCAGCTACTCTCATTGCTAAGACACTGAAGTCTGCAATTGCTAACGCAGAAAACAACTTCGAACTCGATGCAGACGAACTCATCGTAAAAGAAGCAGTTATCGGCGAAGGTCCAACATTCAAGCGCTTTAAGCCACGTGCCCGCGGTTCCGCAGGTGCTATCCGTAAACGTACTAGCCACATCTTCATTACCCTTGCTCCAAAAGCAGAGGCATAAACCAACCACATAAAGAACAAAAATTATGGGACAGAAAGTAAATCCGATCGCATTCCGCCTCGCAGTCTCTAAGGACTGGCGTTCTAAGTGGTATGCTAAGGGGCAAGACTACTCCACTAAGCTCCACGAAGACCTTAAGATCCGTAAGTACATCAAGGGGCGTCTTCAGTTCGCAGCTCTTTCACGCGTCACAATTGAGCGTGCATGGAACAGCGTTCGCGTTACTATTCATACATCACGTCCAGGTCTTGTGATCGGTCGTAAGGGTGCAGAGATCGAGAAAATGACTGCGGATATCTCTAAGATCTGTGGTGGTTGCCAGGTAAAAATCGACATCATCGAAATTCGCAAGCCTGAGCTCGACGCACAGCTCGTTGCTGAAAACATCGCCGTTCAGCTTGAACGTCGTATCGCTTTCCGCCGCGCTATGAAACGCTCCATCCAGACTGCAATGGAATTCGGTGCCGACGGCATCCGTGTTCGCTGCGCAGGTCGTCTTGGTGGTGCTGACATTGCACGTGCTGAGTGGTACCGTGAAGGTAAAGTACCTCTTCAGACATTCCGTGTACCTATCGACTACGGCTTCGCAGAAGCTTCTACAGTCTACGGCATCATCGGTGTCAAAGTATGGATCAACAAGAAGGAAGAAAAGCTCAATGCAGGTGGCAATAACCGCAATGACCGTGGTGGTCGTCCAGGTGGTGAACGTCGCGAGCGTCGTCAGGGCTAATCTTTGTTAACTTATAAAATATAGGAATTAAGAATTATGCCTTTAATGCCAAAACGCACGAAGTTCCGCAAGTTTCAGCGCGGTAACCGCGGTGGTAATGCACAGCGTGGAACTGATGTAAGCTTCGGTGACTTCGGTCTTCAGTCTCTTGGTCGTGCATGGATGAGTAACCGCCAGATCGAAGCATGCCGTATCTCTATCAACCGCTACCTCAAGCGTAAGGGTAAAGTATACATCCGTATCTTCCCTCACAAATCCGTAACAGGCCGTCCACCAGAAACTCGTATGGGTAAAGGTAAAGGTGCTGTTGACCATTGGGTTGCAGTGATCAAGCCAGGTACAATGATCTTTGAGATCGCTGGTGTGCCTGAAGCAGACGCGAAGGAAGCTCTTCGTCTCGCTTCAAACAAGCTTGGTTTCCGCACTCGTTTCGTTGAGCGTAACAAGCTTGCGTAATCCTCAAAATAAATAACTGGAAATAGAATAACTATTATGGCTACTAAAATGAGCGAAATTCGTGAACTTTCCGCTGAGGAGTTGAGCACTCGTCTCCGCGAACTCAAGCAAGAAGTACTTACTCTTCGTCTCCAGCAGGCTACTGGCCAGCTCGAGAACACAGCCCGCATCAAAGCAATCCGTCGCGAAGTAGCACGTGTGAACACAGTGCTCACTGAGCTTCGTAATAAGTAAGCCTAACAAAGGATCAAAAACATGAGCGAAAATAACACCAAGAAGCCTGGTTTGCGCAAGTCCCGCGTTGGCGTTGTTGTTTCCACTAGCATGAACAAGACAATCGTAGTCGAATACGTTGCTCGCGTTCCACACTCACGCTTCAAGAAAATCGTTAAGCGCACGAAGAAATTCTACGCTCACGACGAAGCTGGCAAAGCTGTTGTTGGTGACAAGGTGCGTATCACCGAGACGAAGCCTATCTCTAAGCTTAAGTGCTGGGAACTCACAGAAGTTCTTTCCCACTAATCAAATCTAAGGATTCGGCGTCCCTTCACTGGGGCGCCGATCTCCATCTCTGTAACAATCAAACTAACTACAAATTTATGATTCAAATGGAATCCTCAGTAGCGATCGCCGACAACACAGGCGCACGCTCTGCAAAAATGATTGGTGTCCTCGGAACGCGTTCCAAGGTTGCTAACGTAGGTGACATCATCACAGCTCATGTTCGTGAAGCTATCCCAACTGCATCCATCAAGAAGGGTACAGTTGTGAAAGCTGTTGTTGTTCGTACTGCTGCACCAGTGCGTCGTAAGGACGGCTCCGTGCTTCGTTTTGACAACAATGCTATCGTCATCATTGATAAGGACAATAACCCTAAAGGTACTCGTATCTTCGGCCCTGTTGCTCGTGAACTTCGTGAGAAGCGGTTCATGAAGATCGTATCCCTCGCTCCAGAGGTTCTCTAACTTTAAATTAACTGAACTATCATGGCACACGTAAAAAAGGGTGACAAAGTACAGGTCATCGCTGGTAACCACAAAGGTAAAACTGGCACTGTAACTTTCGTGAACGAAGCTAAGCAGCGAGTCACCGTTGAAGGCGTTCGCAAGATCAAGAAGGCTATCAAGCGTTCTGAAGCTAACCAAGAAGGTGGCATCGCAGAGATCGATGGTCCAATCCACATCTCCAACATTAAGAAAGTAGACTAACTCTACTCTCGCTAACGAGTAGTTTTTAAGAAGCGGCTCTCAGTAATGAGGCCGCTACTACGTCAATCTCAACGCTTGGAAAATTCAGTTTGCTGGTGGGACTGGACCACAGAATCAACCTCACTTCGACAATCGATTCGGTGGCGCAGAAGAATCAAGCGACGACGACATCCCATTCTAGGAGCCTACTCACAGTTCCTAAGCCTCATGAGGCTTCTCTAGCAAGCGGGTTGCAGCACGATTCGTTGATCTGGAAACCACTCCAGTATAAGGCAAAAAAAGCTGGTCACACTTTCGGGTGACCAGCATAGGAAATATCCATTCCACTCTACTTGCGACGACGCATCATAAGAGCTATTCCGCCCAAACCAAGAAGTACTGCGGAAGATGGCTCTGGTACAGCGACCATTGTAAGAGCAACGTTATCAATAGCACGCCGAGATATATTTGAAACTCCAGATCTGTCAATACCTTGAAACTTTACGATCACCTCATCGTTACCTGTAGCCTGCGCACTGGTAACGACGGTAGTCAATGTACCGCCAGTTAGAACCCTCAGAACCATGTCCAGACCGTTTAGTGGCTACAGTAACACCACCTATGATGAGCTGAGCCTCTACCTCAACATCATAGATGCCCACCCAGGGCCCTACTGTATGCCAGTCAAAGGTAACAGTAATAGTGGATCCAACGTCTGTAGCTTCCAGCGTCCCTGCAGACTTTTGACCAGAGCCATCGTGAATTATTAGAGCGTAACCACCACCTTGCTCCCAATCGCCAACGGTAACCGCCGGCCATCCTTGTGCTGCCAAATCTGACATGTCATCAGAGAAGACCGTAATCGCAGCCTGTGACGTAGTAACGCCAGCAAGAACTAATAGAGGCAAGGCTATAAACTTATGTAATTTCATATTGATTTGGGGTTTAATTAGTGCCAGCTCAGTGCCAGCTCAGTGCCAGCTCAGTGCCAGCTTGCCAGCTCAGTGCCAGCTCAGTGCCAGCTCAGTGCCAGCTCAGTGCCAGCTCAGTGCCAGCTCAGTGCCAGCTCAGTGCCAGCTCAGTGCCAGCTCAGTGCCAGCTCAGTGCCAGCTCAGTGCCAGCTCAGTGCCAGCTCAGTGCCAGCTCAGTGCCAGCTCAGTGCCAGATAAAATAACACACTAGAAATAAAGTCAAGGGGAAAATAAGAAAAAATTACAAAAAAGTGGATTTTTATTTTTTGCCATAGGTTTCAACCACCGCTTCCTTACCCTCTTGAGCTCTCAGCAAACTTCCTGCTGGGATTTTGCTGAGCACCTGAACTTCACCTGTAGGCCAACGAATCGTAAGCTCATCTATGACCTTTGCTTCCCCCAAGCCAATGTGGATGAAGGGCGCATTTTGCGCCGCAAACCCAGCACCACATTGATGCTCTGATCGGAACACGCGTTCACCGATTTTAGCTTTCACCACAGTTCCATAACCATCACGATTAGATTGCCCTGCCGCCCCGCTAAAGCGAATCATCACTGCTCCACGATCAGCAAGGCGCTTGCCCAATTGATTTTCATAAATAGCAAGGCGAGGCGCGTTTGCATTCACCACTGCAAGATCAAGAAAGCCATCCTTATTGTAATCCCACAAAACCACCGTCCGACCATCTCTATCAGAATCTGCCCCAGAAATAAGCGAAATGTCTTCTATCACTCAAGTAATTTAAGAGAAAATCTGCTATGATTTAGGCAAGACCCTATATATTTAAGCGACTCAGCATGCTTCGGAGCAAGCTCTTGAGTTTTTAGATTGGATTCAGAGCCCATAAATGATGCACTTGCCATGTAGCATTCTTGTAGGAATACTGCTGCAATGCAGAGGAAAGAAGAAATCTACGCGGAGTTATACCATCGACTAGCGGTATTGTTAGACGGTGTCACGGATGAGATAGCCTGTCTTTCGACAGTGACGTGTGAAATATTTCATGCTTTCGAGGAATTTCACTGGGTCGGATTTTATCGCGTCACTGAGCCTAGAGTGCTGATGGTTGGTCCGTACCAAGGTGGGCATGGTTGTTTGCGTATTCCATTTGACCGAGGTGTCTGTGGAGCTGTAGCACGCAGTGGGGAGGTTCAACTAGTGAATGACGTGCATGCGGTAGTTGATCACATCGCTTGTTCTTCGACAACGCAGGCAGAAATTGTTCTACCCGTATTTGATCGCGAAGGGGCTGTGCGTGCTGTGTTTGATATCGACTCTGACCTGCCTGCGCATTTTGATAAGGTTGATCAACAATGTTTAGAGCGCATCTGTCAGCTGCTGACACAGCAATGCTATAAATAGCGTATCTAATACTATTTAGAAGTGCTATCAGGTGTTGTGATATTGTCCGATTAGTAGACACTAACGGCATGTCAAATCCATACACATCTGTTGTTGAAGTTGTCGCTGATAGTTATGCTTTGATCGGTTAGACACACATCTGTCATTGGAATGTGAGAGGACCTGAGTTTTTTCGCTCACCACACGGCTTTTGAGGAGCATTACACCGAACTCTTCACTGCTGTAGATATGAGATCGCTAAACGCGTTTATGCTTTGGCGGCTTAGCCAATCTCGCTCAGCAGTTTAGCTGAAGCACGTGACCTCGCAGGTGAAGCTAGCGACTCAGAGTCTGAAAACCTTTGTATCGCTCGCATCCAAGTCCACTAGAAGACTATTTGGATGCTCAAGAGCTTTTTTGGTCGCTAAGCTAGAAGCTATGGTTGAATCAAATCAGCAGCTTCTTTGCGTAGCTCCTCAGAGCTTTTCTTGAGGTCCTTTTTCACATCATCTCTCACCTTATCGAAGGTGCGCGATGATTTTTTGGCTAACTTCGCAGCTTTGTCTTGTGCGTGCTCTGCCTTCTCAAGAATCACTTCTTCTGTTTGTTCACAGGAGCTGAGAGTTAATAGTGCTATGGAGATTGTGAATAGAGTGATTTTCATGTTGTTTTGTTAGTAGTTGACTGCGCTGAGAGTAAGTCCATCTGCTGGGGCGCAGAATGGGGAACGCCCATTTGGTAGATCTTCAGGCTGGTCTAATAGTGCGAGATTATCATCGAGTCGCAGTCTGCCTTGAGCGGCTTGAACAGCGGCTCCTGTGAGTAGTCTCACCATTTTATAGAGAAAGCCGTCACCAGTGAATTTGATATGGTAGCCGCCTGCTACAGGAGTGAGTGAGGCCTCAGTGATCGTTCTTTCGGAGCTTGTTTCCTCGGTCTCGTTACCTCGAAGGGCTGCGAAGGCTTTGAAGTCGTGTTTACCGATGTAGTGCTGTAGAGCTTGTTCCAGAGTGTCTGGGTCAAGTTGGCGGGAGAGATGCCAAGCTCGACCGTGGAGCATGGGATGCAAGATCGGGGAAGTTGCCAGAAAGTAGGTGTAGGTTTTTGACTTGGCTGAAAAGCGTGAATGGAAATCAGAGTCGACCTCTTCACAGTCGGTAACTCTGATAGTTTTCGGAAGTTTCGTATTGAGTGCTGGCACCCAGTTATAAGGATTGATATCAACTCCCGGAGGGCTATCAAAGTGTGCAACTTGTGCATCGGCATGGACGCCAGTGTCTGTTCTGCCAGATCCTTGGATTTTGATTTCCTGTTTAGCTATCTCACCAAGAGCACGATTCAAATGGTCTTGGATCGTATTCCCATTCGCTTGGGTAGCCCACCCAGAATAGGGGCGGCCGTCGTAGGCAATGATAAGTTTGAGGCGCATAGCTTTGGTTTATAGGGGAAATTGACACTAGATTTAGCTTAGGTGAAGCACAATAAGCAGGCCTTTATACGTCTCCCCATTGGGGGAGTAGACAAATTTGTATGTTTGTTTATTGTCGTCTACAGCAAATAGATAAGATTGAACTCACGCAGAGCATGGCCTCGAGCTGGTGGCGTGATTGCCACCCGTTGGGAGTGAGCATTTTGAGCTGAGATATGGTAAGTTTTTGTCTTCGAAGATAGCTTCTCAAGGGGGCGATGGGAGAGTTGTTAATAGGATTCCCACATGCGGAAGCCTCCTTTGAAGGCAGCATGGTTATCTACGCGGCGTGTGTTTTCTGGAAGCTCCTTGATGAGCTCTGCATTTCCTCCACCAAGGACTACGTCAGTGGCATTGTAGGCGTGACGGAGAATTTCGATGATGTTGTGGGCGTGTTTGTTCCACTTTTTCAGACCTATTTTAGCGAGCCCAGCTTTACCTACATATTCTTCGAAGCTACGCTCTTTCCGGTAGGGGAGGTGGCCACCTTCGAGTGGGACAGCCGTACCGTCTTTGATCAGTGTGGTGCCGAGTCCTGTGCCGAATCCAAGAAAGAGCATCGTGCCACCTTGGTAACAGCCTATCGCCTGCATCGTTGCATCGTTGATAACCTTTGTTGGTAGTTTGAATGCTTTTTCAAAGTCAAAACCGATCCAGTCATCTCCGAGATTACGAGGGTTCTTTACTGGTCGGTTGTTGTCGACAGAGCATGGGGCTCCTAAAGAAATGACATTAAATTTCCAGTGACGAGTTGCTTCTAGTACCTGTTCGACTAAGCGTTCTGGTGTGAGATCGCGCTCAGATGGGATCTTGATCCGTTTATCTTCATCTGTGGCTAGAAGCTTAATGTTAGAGCCTCCGATATCGATGACGAGGATGTGTTTCTGGTCTGTGGAAGATGCCATAGTTAGCTCATTCTAAGGTGATGCTTACGGATTGGGCAATAACGAATTAGGATGTTGAGGGGCAGACGGGTGAAATATGAGAAATAGCAGTATGGAATCTTGCAATCTGTGAGTAGGTCTGTTGTAGTAGAAGATTGATATGTTTGAGTTCTGGGTGAGTGAGAAGCTCGATGGGGTGCGTTGTCATCTGGTTTGCCAGAATTTTCATCGATTTCAGCTTTGTAGAGAGCAATTAAGTGGTTGATTTGTGGAACCTTTGGGAAGTGAAGGAGAATTCTTATTTGATAAAGAAGAGTTTAAGGAGAAGGTTCTAACTAATAAAAAAATGCGCAGCCCAAGTAGTGTGTTGGGACTGCGCAGAGTGCGAATGAGAGGAGCTGAGGAACTCAGTTATGGATTTATTGAATGAGCGCTTCGATTTTCTGTCGGCTGTCTTCGGAAAGTTTCTCCATTGGGTAGATCACTTTTTTCCCTTTGATTTTGAATTCCACCGTGTCGCTGGTTGCGCTGAGCACCGAGGCTTTGATGACTTTGCCGTCGGTGTTGATCCAAGTCTGCAAGGGGGCGAGCGGGCCTGAGTCTTGCTTCATTGAAGCGTGCTCTTGCTCCCCTTCTTGTGTTCCTTCTTGCTCCTTGAGTGCAGCAAGCTCTTTCTTGAGTATGCGTGCAGCTTTACGGCTGTCTTTATAGAGGGTTTCGTAAGGGATCGCTTTGATGCCTGTAGAACCGTCTGCACTCAGTGCAAAGAGTTTGGGAATGAATCTGCCGCTTTGGTCGAGGACGTCGCTGACGCCTTGTGGAAGCTTATTGGATTCAGTTATAGCGTTGATAAAAACGAGGACACCAGCGTTCTTGAATGCTTTGATTGCTGCCGAACTGGCAACATCACACGGTGCTCATGTACTGTTCGGGTCGCTATAGAGAATGAGTAGAATTTTGCCTTGGTCGGCGGCTTCTTGCTTAGCCTTTTCTAACGTGTCCGCTGTGTGGAGGAATTTTGGGACTCTAAAGCCCGCAAGGCAGAGCTGTGCTGAGAGCAGGGTAAGGAGGGATAGAGCTAGAACTTTTTTCATATGGCTGATGAATTTAGGGAGTCGCGATCCACTTGTCAAAAGAAAAAGTGCTGAGTGTGTCGCTTATTCTTGCTCTTCGCTGTCATCACCAATGACATGAAGGCCTGTGGCGACGCTTCTCGCGACTTTGACTGGAGTCGTTACAAGTGTACAGGAACTGAATACGAGAAGGGTAAGGGGAATGATGGAGAATGCTTTCTCATAAGAGGTACAGCGAGCTTAGTGGAAAATTTCACTTCGATATCCCTGAGAAGCAAGACGTCAAATGGGCAGTCGTTCTCGATGAAGCGACTCAGAAGACGGGCATTTTTGGGATCAAATCTGGTGAGTTTGGGCAAAATGGAGAAGTGCTCAAGGCTCTCTTACTCAATGCTGCCGCCTCGGATCTGAGGTCAGTTCTTTATGCGGTGAATGTAGCATTCGCCGAGAAGGCTGCGCTTACAGTAAGGTTCTTCTATGTTAGAGTAGCCCAGCAATCACTAAAGAAACGATGGCCATTACGTTGATGATGATGTTCATCGACGGACCAGATGTATCCTTGAATGGGTCACCTACTGTGTCACCAACCACGCAGGCTGAGTGAACTTCAGAGCCTTTACCTCCAAGGTTTCCGTCTTCGACATACTTCTTCGCATTGTCCCAAGCTCCACCTGCGTTGGACATCATGAGAGCCATGAGGATACAGCCTAACAGGGCTCCGATCAATGTGCCTGTTAGAGCGATAGCGCCAGAGCCATTGATGATGTTGAAACCAAAGCCCACCGCGATAGGAGTGCCGACAGCTAGAATCGCTGGGAGGACCATTTTTTTGGTGGCCGCACGTGTCGCGATGTCCACGCATTTGTTTGTTTCAGGTTCAGCCTTGCCTTCTAACAATCCTGGGATTTCACGGAATTGACATCGGATTTCATTGATCATTTCAAAGGCGGCAGTGCCGACAGCAGTCATGGTGATAGCACCATTAAGGAAGGGAACAATGCCTCCTAAGAAAATACCAACGAAGAATGTGGCGAGCACGGCATGGTCTGAGAGGTCGAGTGAGATATTGGCCTTTTGGATGAAGGCGGTGATGAGGGCTAGGGCGGAAAGGCCAGCGGCGCCAATGGCGAAGCCCTTACCGATAGCTGCAGTCGTATTTCCCACAGCGTCGAGTCCGTCTGTGATTTTACGTGTCTCAGGTCCCATGGCAGACATTTCAGCGATACCACCAGCATTATCAGCAACTGGACCATATGCATCAATGGCCATGGTGATACCAACGGTTCCTAACATGCCAACAGCAGCTAGACCGACACCGTAGAGACCGACGAAGTGGTAGGAGATGCTAATAGTAGCTGCTAGAGTGAGTAGTGGAATGGCAACTGAACGCATGCCGAGAGATAGTCCAGAAATCATTATAGTGGCGACTCCCGTCTCGCCCTGTTCAGCAAGATCAACTACAGGTTTGCCTCCTGTGTAGTGTTCAGTGACGAGCCCGATCACAATTCCTCCGATAGCGCCAGTGAGTACTGCAACAGCTGGGTTAGAGTTGAAATCAAACTGCGCGCAGGTAAAGAAGGCTGCGATGATGTAAAGAACTGCGGAGCCGATTGTTCCTATACGGAGGGCTGATGCAGGCTCTTTAGCGGACATCATTTTAACTAAGAGAATACCGAACACTGAGCAGATAAGCCCCACAGAAGTGAGAGCGAGTGGAAGGAACATGAGAGAGTCGGCATTGGTGGCAACTATCCCTACTTTACTAAAGAGTGTGTCACTTCCTTCCTGTGCAAGTCTGGCACCTGCTGCACCTGCAATGGCAATCGTAGCGATCTGAGCTCCGCAGTAGGACTCGAAAATATCTGAGCCCATGCCTGCCACATCACCGACATTGTCGCCCACATTGTCAGCTATCACGCCAGGGTTGCGTGGGTCGTCTTCTGGGATGCCTGCTTCTACTTTACCAACGAGATCGGCTCCAACGTCCGCTGCCTTGGTGAAAATACCACCACCAACACGGTAGAAAAGTGCAACGAGAGAGGCTCCCATTGCAAAGCCTTCCATGATCTCAGCCACATGCTCTTTGTAGGGACCATCAATGAAGATATAGAATAAGGTTCCCAAGCCAATGAGTCCCATCGATGCAACTGTTAGTCCCATCACTGAGCCACCGAAGAAGGCAACTCCGAGTGCGGATGCTGCGCCATCTTCCTTCGCTGCCAGAGTGGTTCGGACGTTGGCTTTAGTTGCTGTGTACATGCCAACAAAGCCTGCAAACGAGGAGGCTAAACAGCCAAAGATGAAGGCCAGTGCTTGATAGCCTGCGTACTCTCGTTTCTGAAAGATGAAGATCATGGCTGCTAGAACAACGGCAAATATCGAAATGAGAATGAACTCACGCTTCATGAATACCATCGCGCCATTGTGAATTTTTTCGGCAATCTCAGCGATCTTGCCTTCACCACCCGACCTCTTTGTGATCGAACTGAGAATGGCTCCTGCGATACCCAAGCCAACGAGGCCTGCGATGGGGGTGATGATGTACATGTGCGTCATGGTTAGTTGAGTTTAATTTTAGAGGTCTTTACAGATTATTTATTTTAACAAATATCATGTAGAAATAACTACAAAGGGTGAGCTGTCAAGGATCTTATACTGGCTCTTGTTTGGCGAGCGTTAGGAGCGGGCAAAAAAACTGGCTGCGGTGATCCACGCCAAAGATTTTAAAATGCAAAATAGTGAGGTCGATTAGACTATGCTCATCATATCGAGCACTTTGTGTACATAGATACCCATCATTGCGATGAGTGAGAAAAGGAAAAGGAGGATGCAAATCTGAATCGTTTTTTTCGCCATCATAGTGCTAGAAAGTGAGTCTAATTACGCACCAATGCTGAAGCGCTCGTAACGTACAAGCTTGAGTGTGTCGCCGAGCTCCTTGCTCTTAGCTTCGAGAAGCTGAGTGATGGAGAGGTCAGGATCTTTAACGAAGGGCTGCTCAAGAAGAACTTGCTCAGAATAGAATTTGTTGATCTTACCCTTGAGGATGTTGTCGATGATGTTCGCAGGTTTGCCAGCTGCTTCGAGCTGCTTGCGGTTGATTTCGTTTTCTTCTTCAACTGTTGTTGCATCGATGTCGTCACGGTTGAGGCCAGCCGGGTTAGCAGCTGCAACGTGAAGAGTGATGTCTTTAACGAGCTCCTGGAAGCTAGCCTTAGAAGTTGTTTCTGGATTCTCAGTAGCAACTTCGATGAGAACACCAACCTTGCCACCCATGTGGATGTAGGAAGCTGCTGTACCTGCGTCTACTGTGAAACGTGTGAGGCGGGAAATTTTGATAACTTCACCGAGTTCAGAGAACTTAGCACCGAGTGCGTTTTCAACTGTGCCTTCGCCGAATGCTACGGAAAGAGCTGCAGTTGCGTCAGCTGCGTCGCTGTTAGCGATCGCTTCAACGAGTTCGCCAACGAATGTCTGGAACGCGTCGTTCTTAGCAACGAAATCAGTCTCACAGTTAATTTCTGCGAGAACACCTGTCTTAGCACAGGAAGAAACGAATGCTGCGATAATACCTTCGCCTGTTTCACGGTTAGCGCGGTCAGAACGCTTAGCTTCACCCTTTTCACGGAGGAGCTTAGCAGCAGCTTCGTGGTCGCCGTTTGTCTCAGTGAGAGCCTTCTTACAAGCCATCATACCTGCGGATGTAAGCTTGCGGAGTTCTTGAACTGCGGATGCTGTAATAGCCATGATCTTTAAATTCTAGTTAGATTAGTTAAAAAATACTGCGGAGCAATGCCTCGCAGTAAAAGAGAATCTTTGTGACGTATTAGCCCTTTGCACCAACAACGATGGAATCAACGAGGTTCTGGAGAAGAATACGGATAGAGCGGATAGCGTCGTCGTTGCCTGGGATTGGGTAGTCAACAACGGATGGATCTGCGTTGGAGTCAACGATAGCGATCACTGGGATATTGAGGCGACGTGCTTCAGCAACTGCGATTGTCTCACGTGCGGAATCAACGATGACGATAGCGTCAGGAAGCTTGTCCATGTCACGAATACCGCAAAGGTTGCGGAAGAGCTTGCCGCGCTCACGGGAAAGAGCAGCGAGCTCCTTCTTGGACATAGCCTTGAATTCTGGCTGCTTCTCGATGTTTTCAAGATACTTGAGACGCTCAACAGAACGGCGGATAGTAGAAAGATTAGTGAGTGTGCCACCCAACCAGCGGTGGTTGACGTAGTACTGACCAGCTGCTTCAGCTGCTTCTTTCACTGCGTCCTGTGCCTGGCGCTTACAACCAACGAAGAGGATCTTCTTGCCTTTGCCTGCGAGGTCTGTGAGGAAGTCAGATGCCTTATCAAGGTTCTGTACTGTCTTCTCAAGGTCAATGATGTAGATGCCGCCTTTGTCCTTCATGAGGAAAGGCTTCATTTTTGGATTCCACTTACATGTCTGATGTCCGTAGTGAACGCCAGCGTCTACCATTTCTTGGATGAGTTCGTTGATCATAGTTTTGTGTGCCAGTCCTTGATTCAGGATAGCTGTGTGTTGGAAACTCCGTTGCTTTAGGGTCCGTTCCATCTAGTTTCTCTTTATTTTGCAGCGGCAAGAGATGGAACGCGCGTCTGTTACCAAGAGTTTTTACTTTTGGCAAGGAATTGTTTGTATCTTTGTTTTGTGGTGCTGGTCGTTCTTTAAGTCCTTGTAGGTAGGTTGACTTGAGTGGTTTGTTGGGCGGTCTGGGGAATGGTTCTTGCTAGAAGGGGGGAGACAAGTATGAATAGCGGCGTGGAACAGTCTATTTTAGTTCTAGAAGCCTTGGCTCCTGTGATTGCGGTGGTGACTGTAGGTGCATTGTTGAGGAAGTACGATGTGCTGCGCGAAGATATTGAGCGAGGAATGATGCAGATGGTGGTGCAGGTGCTCTTGCCAGCCCTAACACTGGCGAACATCATTGGTAATGAAGCTCTCACTAACTGGGCAGATGTTGGTATGATTGCGGGCTTTGGCTGCGGTGGATTATTGATAGGTTTGGGAGTGGCTTATGTCTTTGCTGGCTTGCTGGGGATGGAGAAGGGAGATGGGAAGCGTACTTTTGGTGTTTCCTCAGGGATTCAGAATTATGGCTATATGGGAGTGCCTTTATTGCTGAGTCTTTTTCCAGGAGACGGGCTGCTCGGTGTTTTATTCACGCACAATGTTGGAGTAGAGCTTGCTATGTGGACGGTAGGTGTGTCGCTGATGAGTGGCGATAAGAACTTCCATTGGAAGCTCTTTATGAAAGCTCCTATCATTGCTGTGATCTTAGGTTTGTTGATCAATGCAATAGGGATCGACCAATGGTTTCAAGGTGTACCGATGAAATCTTTTGAGATGCTTGGAGCGGCGGCTATTCCGATTGCTTTGATCGTGATTGGGGCTGGTTTGGTCGAATTACTTAGGAAAGAGCGTTTTGATTGGAAGGTGGCGATCGGAGCGGTGATTGTACGTTTGGCTTTGATTCCTGCGGCCTTGATCGCAGTTGCGTATTTTATTCCTATTTCAACAGAGTTGAAGCAGGTGATGGTCGTGCAGGCTGCGATGCCAGCTGCGATGTTTCCAATTGTATTGGCGAAGCACTATGGAGGAAAGCCAGAAGTCGCTGTGCAAGTAGTAGTGGCGACTACTGTGGCGTGCTTTGTGACAATGCCTATCGTCATTGTGGTTGGGATGAAGGTGCTTGGTTTGTGAGGAACTCCTTTAAAAAAGTTCTTCTTATTTTGGTGGGATTTTGGGTGAGGTCTTTATGAATAAGGGCATGTGGTACCAATGCGATCGCTGTGAAGCATGCTGTAAGTAGTTAGGAAATGTACGTGTCGAAGATGAAGAGGTCGACGCCATTGCTAGATTATCTAGGGTATGGATGTAGATGACTTTATTCAGAAGTTCACTCGTCTGCGTATGAATCGAAATGGTCTCTCTTTGGTCGAAAAAAATCATGAGTGTATCATGTTGGAGAATGGAGGATGCAAAATTCAGGATGTGAAGCCATTTCAATGTAAAGACTTTCCCAATCGTTGGAATTTTTCAGATTGAGAAAAGGTGTGTGTCGCCAAGCCAATTCCAATGAATGAAGCTCTTAAGTTAGGCTTAGTCGATGGTTCGAACCTCTCAGCAATAAAGAGATTCGTGGGCGCGATTTATGAAGATTTTCCAAACTTTAAAAAAGTGTATTTTTGTAAAAAAGAGCTTGCACGCTCTGGGTGGATGTGTTCTTTTCCGCCCGCGCTCAGCGCACTAATCATCTGCGTCCCGTTCGTCTAATGGTTAGGACTTCGCCCTTTCACGGCGGCAATAGGGGTTCGAATCCCCTACGGGATGCCATTTCTTACAAGGAAATGAAATTACTTAAAAAGCTTATCAGATGATGCGCTTTTTTGTGTTTTGGAGAGAGCTTTGAGAAAACTTTGCAGTGTAAGGCTGACTCTAGAGCTCGCGAGCTGATTCGATCCAGTCTAGAAAATTAGGGATGCTCGTTTTACCTTCTTTTGGAACCCATGCTGCAAAGTCGCTTTCTTTAGCGGGAGTGTAAGAGCCTTCTTTTACTTCAAGGATGACGACATCCTCGGTTTCGGTATAGACTGCATGCCAAGTGTTAGGTGAAATTTCTAACCCCGCAGTTGAGCTTCCGGGTTTAAGGATGAGTTTGTCGATGACGGTTCCCTCAGCATCAAGAAGGAGGGTTAAAAAAAGGATTCATCTAGTTTTGTTGATACAACGGAGTGCATGTCTTTGAGGCTGTTAGGGATTACTGAAAGCCTTTCGGGGCTTTGTAGTCAGGGTAATCTTTTTTGAGCTGAGCTTTGTAAGTCTTAGTTTCTTTGGATTTGCCCGATTTTTCGAGTGATTGGACGAGTTTGTAGAGAGCTTCTTTGTGTGAGTCTTCTTCTTCGAAGGTTTCTACGACGAGAACATAATGCTGAGCTGCGGTAGTGTGGTCAGAGTTGAGGTAGGCAACGTCGCCAAGTGCGATGAGGAGGCCTGCCTTAACTGCGCCAGATGGGCGGAGTGCTAGTGCGGCCTCGCCAGTGTGTTTGGCTTCATCAAAGCGCTTGAGTTGAATGAGGGCATTCGTTTTGTCGAGCATGGCGTCGACTCGACGAGCGTCTTCCTTCTCCATTGAGAGGAGGCTGTTACAGGCGCTGAGAGTCATTTCCCACGCTGCATTCTTGAGCTGAGCTTTGGAGAGGAGGCGCCAGATGATTGCAGGAGTTTTCTGTGGCACTCCTTCTTCGCATCCCTTGATGAGGTACTTTGCTGCTTCTGAGAAGTCTCCAGCATTATAGCACTGACTACCTAACCAACGGTAGACTGGGAGTGGGATTTGTTTGCCGAGTTCGATTTTTTCGGCATTGCTGAGTGCTGATTTGAGGCCGTCCACATCCTTTAGGGAATAGCGGACTAGTACGAGGAGCATGCTCGTTTGTTTGCCGTACGAGCTATTGTTTATTTGTTTCGCTGTCTCGAGGTGGGGGATCGCGTTTTTGAATTCGTCGACTTTGAAATATGCAGAACCGAGCCAGTAATGGCTATTTGCTTTGGTGACGGATGGGAGGTCTTTGAAGTCTCGCAGGAGTTGCTCAAGCCGTTCGATTACATCTTTGTAGCGCTTGGCATCGCGCTGGATGCGGGCGCTGAGTTGAAGTGAGATCGCGGCGATTTGCGATTTTGGAGCATTGCGGATGACGACGTCGAAGTCTTTCAAGGCTTTGATGCGGTCGCCGAGCTGCATGTAAGATTGCCCTCGCTTTGCGTAGGCATTGTTGATGCGTTCATCCTTTGGAGCGTGTTTGATGAAAAGGCTGAAGCTTTCGACAGCTCCTTCGTGGTTGCCAATTTCCGAAAGGCACCAAGCTTTTTTGTAGAGCAAGGATGGAAGGTTGCGCTTGTCCGTGAATTCTGTGCTGATGCTGGCGTATGCTGCTGCGGCATCTTTGTAGTGTTTTTCACTGTATAGGGTCTCAGCTTTCATCAAGATCGCTTGATGGATGTACTTGCTGGTGCCGCGCCCAACAGCGTAGTTCTGGATAAACTGATCGACCATTTTAGGGATGCGTTCGCCATTGATATTGTAGAGTGAAAGTATTTTGTAGTACGCTGCTTCGAAGGCTTGGTCGGTGCCGGGGACAGAACGTTCAACATCAAGGAAGTAGTTGATCGCTTCAGGGTAGTTCTTTTGTTGGAAATACGTTTGGCCGACTATGACGCCCTGCTGTGCGAGTTGTTTAGGGCTGAGTTTGACTTTCGATTTTTCAAGTTGCTTGAGGATCGCGTCGTAGTCTTTGTTTTTGTAGTAGAGACCAAGGAGGGCGATGTGTGCATTCGGTTTCCACGGAGACTCAGTGACTTCCATAGCTGTTTGGAAATGTTTTTTCGCAATTTCAGATTTGTTCAAAGCCGCAGCAGCTACACCTGCATGGTAGGCGGTTTCGGAGCGGAGCTCAGGAGTATGTTCGGGAAGTAAGAGTGTTTCGTAGAGCGGTAGGGCTTTAGCGTAGTCTTTCTTAGCTAACAAAATATGTGCAGAGGAAATCTTTGCCTGCTTTTTGTAGGGGCTATCGATTGGGCTGTTCGCTACTTTTTCGAGCAGAGGGTGAGCGCGCTTGGAGTCTTTAAGCAAGAGGTAACACTGTGCTCGGAAATAAATGGCGCGGAGTTTATCTTCGGGTTTTTTTGCATTTGCCGCAGTGAGGCTAAACAGACGTGCTGCCCGCTGGTAGCGCTTTTTGTTGTAGTTGTCGTAGGCGAGTCGATAGGCCGCTGCTGCTACATAGTAGCCAGTACGGTATTTCTGAATGATTTGGTCAAAGAGTATGTTCGCCTGACGCGGCATGTCGATGGCGTGGTAGCATTCTGCTAAATAATACATCGCTGGCTGCGAGAACTTGTGGCGCGGGTAGAGACGAATGTAGTTATCTAAGATCGGAATGGCGCGTTGGTAGAGTTCCTTTTTTTGAGCTAGGTCAGCTTCAGCGACGGCGGCGTCATAGAGCTGGCGCGCACGAGCAAAATAGTCAGAATCGGGGTCGGATCGGAGGTTTTGCTGAGCTTGCTGGGCGAGGACGAGTGTAGGTGAGAGAGCGAGGCCTATGCCGAGAAAAAGTGCGCGCATGGGTGAAGTGTGCAATGAGATGTGAAAAGTGTGAAGCTTAAGCTCGTAGTTACTTGTTTGGTTTTGGTTTCTGGGTCGCAAAAGAAACATTCCAGATGCCGGATTTGCGGCATGTGTCGATGACCGTGATGAGATCTTGGTACCTCGTGTCGGCGTCTCCGCGAATACGGATCGGTTGGTTTTTGTTGATGCGGACGAGGCGATTCATCTTCGCTTGAAGTTCATCGAGAGTGTAGACTTTTTTCTCCATCACAATCGTTCCGTCGCTACGGATGTTGATAAGTTCTTCGAGGTAACCACGGGTTGTGGTTGAGCCTTCTTCAGCGGTGGGCACGCTGACGTCGAGCTCAGTCTCGTAGTCGGAAAGCTGGTAGGTCACGATGAAGAAGATGAGAAGCAAGAAGACGACATCAATCATCGGAGCGAACTGGAAGCCCGCTGGCGGTGGCTGGTTGTTACGAAATTTCATTGAAGAAAAGAAGAGTTAGAAGCCTTCGACGTCTGGACGAGTGATGTCGATAGGTGAAGGAGTGCTGCGGCCTTGGCGGTCGACTTGGGCGAAGCCGTTATCGCCGTCATCGAAATTACGAAGTTCCTCAGCAAATACTGTCTTCGGAGTGCTGCCGCCAGCTCGGTTGTATTGAGCGGCGAGTAGTGCCATGAGGTGGGTGGAAGCAGCTTCGAGTTCGGCGATGTATTTCTGCACACGACCACGGAAGATGGAGTAGAAAATGAGTGCGACAATGCCTATAATGAGACCAGAAGCGGTAGTGATGAGTGCCTCTGACACGCCACCAGCGAGTTCCATTTGTTTGACGCCTTCGAAGTTGCCGGCAGAGATTTGGTAGAAGGACTTAATCATGCCGATAACTGTCCCAAGGAGACCCACCATTGGTGCGATGGCGCCAATGTCGGAAAGATAAGAAATCTTTTGAGTGAGGATGCCCGCTTGGCGGGAGCTTTCGGCTTCAGCGACTTCACGGACCTCTTTGAAGGAGACGCTGGAGTTCTGAGTCATGAAATCGAGTGACTTCTCGGCGACGCGGGAGATGGATTTATTTTCGCGGTGGCACTGAGCGACGAGTCCAAGATAGTCACGCTTGCGAATGAGCACCTCAGCTGAGCTCATGAAGCGGTCGCTGACCACAGAATTGCGGCGAATGGTGATAAAATAGAAGAATACGAGGACCAGAGTCATCATAGAAATGAGCGCCAGCGGATACATGACGAAGCCGCCCTTATCGACTATGAGGTCATAGACGTCGAGCTCTACAGGAGTAAGCGCAGCTGTCTCAGAGCTCTGAGCGTGGGCGCTGAGAGTGAGAGCGGTAAAGAGTAGGCCATGGAGGTCAAGGGTGCGTTTCATAGTGGGAAAGTTGTGCGTAAAGTGTAGCGAAACAATGCGAGGGTGCAAGCGCGAGAATGGGAATGAGAGTGAGCTGGTTGCTTATTGGAGCGGTACGAATGGAAGGATTTACGTGATAAAATTGGTACGGGGAGTTGTTGATTTGTTACTAGGATGTGTTCTCATCCTACGTTTGCCGCAGCCAAGCTCTTTCGCGCAGCAGACTAGAGAATGATACGATGCACAGGATAAAAAACAAATTTACGTGAGCGAATGCGCCAAATGACCACTGAGCTAGGGGGTATTTCATGAAGAATCGGAAATACGATCTATGTAGGGAAGGCAAAGAGCCTCAAAAAGCAGCTTTCTAGTTATTTTATGCCTTTGTGTAAGACTAAGGAGGACCTGAAGACGCGCTCGTTGATTGAGCCAACTTGGGACTTTGAGATTTATATGGTGCGCAATGAAGAAGAGGCTCTCATTCTGGAGAGTAAGCTAATCAAGCAGTACTGACCGCACTACGCAGGTAGACGGGATTGGTTCTAAATCAGCCGAGCGGATCGTCGACGTGGTTCCCGCTGAGTATATTGAATTATTCAATGAACGCTATGTTGGTTATCTCATGCGTAGTGAGCGCTCCTTTGATGACGTGCACGCAATGCTTGGAAAATACCAGCTTAGTGACGTGGTGGACCATGACTACGATATGAATGCCCTTCACGAGCATGTCAAGATGAAGGCATATTTGGCATGAAAAGTAAAAGTGCGATCGCTTAAACCATTGTGATTTGAGTTTATTCTTCGCGTTTGAGCGCTGCCTTTAGTTTGCCTCCGATGGTCGAGTTGATGGCCGAATTCCAGCTCGCTTCGTCGTCGATGTCAATGAGCTGAGGGAGGTGAATGGTAGTCAATCCTGCTTTTTGTGCGGCCAGTTCTGTGGCCTTGAATGTGTCTTGGCTACTCCATGGGATGTCTTGAAAAATGGTTTTGCAGTGCCTTGCTTTGGCTAGTAGATAGTAGCCTCCATCTTCACTGGAACCGAGGACGCAACTGTTCTGTTTAGTCTGGAGGAAAGCTGCATTGATCCAGCGGGAGCCGCAGTGGATGCAGTCGGTGCCGATCAGGGCTACTTTTTCATAGCCGTCGGTAAATGCTTGTGCGCTCGCACGCTCGAGTCGTTTTCCTAAATCACCCTCTCCTTGTGGAGCGAAATCGATGGTGTAAGTGGGTGCGTGTTTTTTTGGGGTGAAGAGGAAGTCGGAGCTACGCTTGATAATATCACCTCTCAGCTGAGGTAGTATCCAGAAGCTAATCACTTCACCAGCGTCGTCTGGAGTATAACAGAATCTAACGTGTGTATTCTGAAGTCCTTCTAGTTGTTGGAGAATGACGGAGACCATTGCACGATAACGCTTAGTTGCCTCTTCTTCACCCACTGAGGTAGCTAGCCGAGTTTTTACCTTCCCTGGAATGGGTTCTTTGAGGAAGATGAGGAGTGCATTCATGATTGAGTTTATCTGTGTTTGTTTTAGAAAGAGTGGGAGCAGGAGTCTAACTCATAACTTATGAAACTATTTCGATTATTGTCTTTAGTGTTGGCCGCAAGTTTGAGTCTTCCGTCTAAGGTCGACGCTGAAAGTGTTGCGGCTTAGGAGTATATCGAGCAATTGCGTAAAGCTGTGATAGAGCACGACTACGTGGCGTGATTTTACGAACCTGCAAGCGGATGGGAAGATTTCCGAGAAATGGGGAGCGTGTGGTTGGCTTATGCTGTATGTGATCGATCACAAAGGGGTGATCCGCTATGCTGGTCATAGTGTAGAGGGTGTCGATGTCTTGCTCAAGGGGCTCGTAGAGCAGGCTTCTAAAAGCATCGTTGAATAGTGATAAATCAGTCTGGATTAGGTGCTTTGCTAAAAATGATCAGACGGGGAATTTTCCTTGAGTTTGTTGGTCTGCTGTTGATGCTGTGAGGCGCAGATCATGGTGAGCAAAAAGAAGGTAGTAATAGCATGTGGAGGGACTGGTGGTCATCTCTTTCCTGGAGTCGCAGTTGCGCAGGAAATGAAGCACCGAGGGCATGATGTTCGATTGCTCATTTCCGAAAAGAAGGTCGATGCTCAAGCGTCTCAAAAATATGGAGATCTTGCATTCGACACTGTGCCCGCCATAGCAAAGCCGGCTACCTTCTCGTTGAAGATGTTGCCGTTTCTCTGGAAATTGATGAAGACAACTTCGAAATGTAAGTCGCTGCTGAGAGAATTCGGGGCAGACGCTGTGATCGGCATGGGGGGCTTCACTTCCCTTCCTCCAGTAATGGCTGGAAAAAAGATGGGGGCTAGTACCTTCGTTCATGACTCTAACGTACTTCCCGGAAAGGCAAATCGTTTCACAGCTAAATGGTGTGATAAGGTTTTGTTAGGTCTAGAGGCGGCAAAAACATATTTCCCGCAATCAGAAACTGAAATAACAGGCACTCCTGTCCGTGAAGAATTGCAAACCCTGCCGGATCGAGAAGAGGCTGCTAAAAAATTAGGTGTTGATCCGAATCTAAAGACTGTGTTGGTCATGGGAGGAAGCCAAGGAGCTAGACAATTAAATAGCCTTGTTGTAGAGGCGTCTAAGGCGATGCCTAATATACAGTTTATCCACATCACTGGGAATTTAGATTTTGATAGGGTGAAAGCTGAGATGGGCGAAAACTGTCCCCATCATAAGCTGATGCATTTCTGCGATGATATGGCCAGCGTTTATGCTGTGACTGATCTGGCTGTGATGCGCTCTGGAGCTTCTTCACTTAGTGAAATTTCGTATTTAGGTTTGGCTTCGATCCTCGTGCCATATCCTTATGCTGCGGATGATCACCAGACAAAAAATGCTGAAGTTTTTGAGAATGCCGATGCGGTAGTGTTGCGTCAAGAGTCCGAGTTAGATGCTGGGATGTTAGTCGCTGATGTGAGTGCGATTTTTGATGATACAGAGAAGCTAGTGAATATGAGTGCCGCTTCTGCAGCCTTAGGTGTGAAAGACGCGGCAACACGTGTTTGTGCTGTTATAGAGGGTGTGAAATGAAAGATTTTAGCGAAAGATTGATGCAACAAGAAACGCCGATGCGCGTTCATCTTATTGGGGTAGCAGGCTCAGGAATGAGCGGCTTAGCTTCTTTGTTGTTGGGAATGGGGCACAATGTTAGTGGTTGTGACCGCGTTACAAGTACGGAGACTGAGCGCTTGCAAAAGGCGGGGCTCGTATTTTCAAGCCCACATAATGCTCAATCTGTAGCAGATGCAGACATCGTGGTGTATTCGTCTGCGATTCGTGATGAAAACGTAGCCCTAGCAGCTGCTAGAGAAGCGGGTATTTCTACAGTTCGCCGAGCTGAATGCCTTGCTGCTATTTTAGCGACAAAGGATGGAGTTGTGATTTCAGGAACACATGGGAAGACGACGACTTCAGCGATGAGTGCTCATATTTTACGACGTGGAGCTGTGCATCCTTCCCATTATGTGGGGGCTGAAATTCCAGTGTTAGGAACGAATGCACACTGGGATGAAAAAGGTGCTCTGATGGTTGTAGAGGGAGATGAAAGCGATGGAACTCTCGCGCTCTATCAGCCGAAGCACGCTGTTGTTCTCAATGTTGAAGAAGAGCATTTAGATTTTTATAGTGGTTTGGATCACATCAAAGATGTCTTTACTACCTTGTTAAATCGCACTTCTGGATCGGTGATTTATTGTGGTGAGTGTCCTGTGGCTACAGAGTTGTGTGCAGTGCATGAGAGTTCTATTTCTTATGGTTGGAGTAATGCCGATTATGTCGCAACCAATGTGAAGGAGCAGGGGGGAATAGTTGCTTTTGATGTGCTGCATCAAGGCGAAAATTTGGGTCGTGTGGAGCTCGGTGTGCCAGGTTTACATAACGTGCTCAATGCCTTGGCATCCATTGCACTCGCTGGTGTGTGCGGGGTGCCGTTCAATGATGCGTCTCGCGCTCTTGCGACTTTTGCTGGTGCGCGCCGTCGCTTTGAAACGAAGTACCTAAGCTCAAGGTTGCGTGTGATTGATGACTACGGGCATCACCCGACCGAACTCGCAGCAACTTTACAAACTGCGCGTTCGTTGCAGCCAAAGCGCCTCATTGTTCTTTTCCAGCCACATCGCTATAGTCGCACTCAAAAGTTGGCAGATGATTTTGGTCGAGTACTTCAAGCTGCCGATAAAGTTTTTGTGACTGATGTATATCCAGCATCGGAATTGCCGATTGATGGAGTGAGTGGACAGACCATCGTTGACGCGATGAAAGAGCATGGCAATGTACCAGCAGAAGTAGTAGGGGCTGTTCCTCAGGCTCACCATATCGTAGGCAATGCTCTGAAAGAAGGAGATATGCTGATCACCTTAGGTGCAGGAAATGTGCACGAAGCTGGTACTAAGATTGCGAAAGACCAGGTGGTGTTAGAAGGCATTCTTGGTGAATGTAATGAAGGAAAAGCGAAGGTGAGTCTATACGAGCCAATGCGTAAGCACACGACAATGTTGGTTGGTGGTCCTGCGCAGTTCTGGGTAGAGCCTCAGACTCACCATGGTTTTGCTCGCACTGTGAAATTTTGTCGAGACAGAGGGATTCCAGTCCGAGTGTTAGGACGAGGTTCTAACTTGTTAGTGCGTGATGGTGGTATCCGAGGTGTCGTCATTCACCCTGCGAAAGGTGTGTTTGGTGAAGTCAGTGTGGAAGGGGAACTGCTGAAAGCTGGAGCGGGAGTTCGATTCAAGAAGGTAGCGAGTATTGCGCAAAAGGCTGAACTAACAGGCTTCGAATGGATGGAAGGGATTCCTGGAAATGTGGGCGGTGGTTTACGGATGAACGCAGGGGCGATGGGAACTGAAACCTTTGATCAGGTGGTGGATGTCACTTTTCTCGATGAAGATGGAGAAATTCGCACGCACAAGCGTGAAGAGATAGAGGCGCATTATCGCAATGTTCCTAAGTTACGCCGTAGCTTTGCCTTGTGTGCTACTTTCAAGGGTGAAAAGGCAAGTGCCAAGTCGATCCAATCTAAGATGGAGGAATCAATGGAAAAGCGCCGTAGCTCGCAGCCGCTCGCAGCGAGTGCTGGATGTATTTTTAAAAACCCAGAGGAGGTGCCTGCTGGTATGTTAGTGGATACACTTGGTTTCAAAGACTCAAGAGTTGGTAAGGCTCGTGTCTCCCTAAATCATGGCAATTTCATTGTGAATAATGGAAAGGCGAAGGCGCAGGATGTGCTTGAGTTGATTGATCAAATTCGCACGACTGCTAAGGAACAAAAAGGAATAGAGTTAGAAACAGAAGTGCAGATTATAGGCGAGGATAGCTATTTCTCCTAACGGATAAATAATTTATAAAGACTAGATAGAGATGAATAAGGATATCAAAATTGCAGTGGCCATGGGTGGTCCTGGATCTGAGCATGATGTTTCAATGGCAACAGGTCAGGCTGTTCTCAAAGCTTTGATAGAAGAGGGATGCAATGCTGAGGCTTTGGAGATTAATAATCATGAGATTGTTGCACCCGAAGGTGTGGGGCTCATATTTAATGCCATTCACGGGACTTTTGGTGAAGATGGTGAAATGCAAACTCAGCTAGAAAAGCAAGGTGTAGCATATACAGGTGCTGGCTCAGCTTCTAGTTTGTTAGCTTTCGATAAGGTGGCGAGTAAGCATCGTTTTATTAAGGCTGATGTGCCGACTCCAGCATCTGAGACTATCGACTGTAGCAATGGCATGCAAATGCCAAAGATGTCTCTGCCTTATGTTGTGAAACCTTCGAGAGAGGGGTCGAGCGTTGGGGTGCACATCGTGCGTGAAGAGGCTGAGGCTCGCGCAGCGATTGAAGATGCTGCGAAGTATGGTTCCGAAGTGCTTGTTGAGCAGTTTGTAAAGGGCAAGGAACTCACTGTGGGAGTGGTGAATGACGAAGTTTTTCCAGTAGTTCACATTGTGCCGCGCAGTGGCTTCTACGATATGTCTAATAAATACCCTTGGATGACTGGTGAAGGTGGGACGGATTACTATTGTCCTGCGGACCTTGATGCAGAAACCACTAGGAAAGTTCAAGCTGCAGCTTTAGCTGCCCATCGTGCTTTGGGAGTTGAAGTATACTCCCGAGTTGATGTATTGTTGGATGCTGATGGAAATCCTCACGTGTTAGAAGCTAACACTATACCGGGTATGACAGAAAGTAGTTTGCTGCCAAAAGCTGCGAAAGAAGCTGGGTACTCCTTCGGTAAACTATGTTTGAAGATTGCTGAAATTTCGCTCGAAACTTCAAGAAATGTTTAAAAAGAAAAAGACGAATATACGTTACATGCGTCGGCGTTCTGACCACATGCTTCACTTGCGGGTCAGTTCTCCTCGTATTGTCTTTTTCCAATCAAGAAAAGCAGTCTGGGGCATCTTCAAGCTCTGCTGCGTCTTGTCACTGTTAGTAGCGGGTGGGGTGTATGGAACTCAATACATTCGCAACCATTTTTTGACCAATCCAGAGTTTTCCATTCGTTACTTGGAGCTGAGTACAGACGGATTTCTTAATGAGGAGCAGGTGGCCAAAATTGCTGGAATCGACCCAAACGGCACGATTTTCTCTTTTGATATCGATGATGCAGAAGCTCGCTTGTTAGAGCGTCCAGAAGTCGTCAGAGCAGTAATCGAACGTCGACTACCTGGTACTGTTAAGATCACGTTGAGTGAGCGAGTTCCGATGGCTTGGGTTGCGTGCCCGAAGCTAGGTATAGCTGGCCGTAATCCTTTCTCAGGTATTTTGATGGATGCTGATGGAGTGATTTTTACCTGCCAGGGAAACCTCTGGGATGTTGCGAGAAACTTGCCAGTAATCGAGATTAAAGAAGCGGAGGAACATGAATTTCAACTCGGTCAGCAAATGACGCATAAGAACGCAGCTAGAGCGCTGTCATTGATTGATAGCATCAACTCAGCAGTCAATGATGAGTGGAATGTGAAACGTGTCGCAGTGGCAAACTTTTACAGTCTCGTAGTCACAAGCAGTGACAATGTAGAAGCGACTTTTGGTATGTACGAGCATGAGCGTCAGCTCAATGATCTACTGGCCGCACGCGAGCATGCTAAGCAGACTGGTCGCACTCTAGAGTGGATCAATCTATTACCTAAGCACAATATTCCAGGTAATTTCAAAACTCCCGCATTGCAGTCAAATGACGGGCTAACAAGTGTGAATGACTAAGTAAGTTGTAGGGGACGGAGATGGCTAAATCAAAGATATATGTGGGTCTTGAAATCGGCACCAGCAAGACATGCGTGGTGGTGGGCGAAGTGAAAGCTGATAGTTCTGTGAAGATCTTGGGTGTGGGGGAGACGAAATCTGTGGGTATCCGCAAGGGTGAGATTTCGGATATGGCCTTGGTGAAAGAGTGTGTGCGCACAGCTTTGATCGAAGCTGAAGATGTATCCGATGTAGATATTCGCAGCGTCTTTCTATCCGTGACAGGATCACACATTGAAGGCGTAAATAACCGTGGTACTTACCGCCTCCCTGATGAAGATCAAGAGATCACTCAAGAGCACATGGAGGAGGCCGAGGACATCGCGCGTGATATTGCAATCCCTTCAGACAATGTTCCCCTGCACAATATTGAGCGTCAGTATTTGATAGACGGTAGTTATCAAGCGAGTAATCCCATTGGCTTGTTAGGTCGCACGCTTGATGCGGATTTCCACATCGTTCATGGTGTGAAGACGCGTATTCTGAATAGCATCAAGTGTGCACGTGAAATTTCGCTCGATGTTGATGATGTAGTATTTGCACCCATTGCCTCTGCACGAATTGCGCTCAACCCTCAGGATAAAGAAGCTGGATCCTTGGTAATAGATATTGGAGGAGGAACTACGGACTACGTGCTTTATATTGACGGAGCAGTGGTTGCTTCTGGTTGTATTCCTGTGGGTGGTGATCATGTGACCAATGACATCCACCTAGTAACACAGATGCCGCTATCAAAAGCTGAGAAAGTAAAATGTGCTGAAGGTGATGTCTCAGGGGATAAGGCGCGTTCTGTTGGAATTGTTGTAATTCCTGATGAAAAAGGTTTCCCTCAATTAGAGATCAAGCGAGAGCTTCTCAATGATATCATTCGTGGTCGCCTAGAAGAGACGCTGCAGCTAGTTAAGCAGAAGTTACCAGATGGAGCATTGGAAAAAGTGCAGACGGGTGTTTTCCTTACGGGGGGAACAAGTCTCATGCGCGGCTTTGGTGAGTTAGCGAACGATGTATTTAATCTTCCAATTTATAAGCCAGAGCAACCAGAGGTGAGTGGTGTTTATAAATATTTCAGAGACCCTCAATACTCGACAACTGTTGGACTCATTTTTTATGCACTGCTGAGGGATGAAGATCGACCTATTAAGAAAAAAGGAATCTTTTCACGGGTCGTGAAAGCTGTTTTTCCGTTCTAGTTGTTAGGTCGGGCTTGTGTAGTAGCCTGTACCAATGTTTTCTAAATATGGCTTCGTTAGATGCTTGATTCTCTGTGAGAATTGGCTAGCTCTTTAGCATGCGGATCTATTATGTGGTCTTGCTCGTGCTTGGCCTCTGTGTTTCGTATTTTCTTTTTGGTGGGCGAGATACACTGGAGGAGAAGGCTGACGCATGCGTATCACGTAAAAGTGAGAGTCATGTTCGTGTCACTCAGAGAGTGGATCGTAGTGAGTCGCTCATCGCTAGGGGGATAGCTAGGTTTTGATGTTCTCGCTGATAAGGTGAGTTTCGCGTTGCAATTAAGTGAATTATGGAGATTGTCCGTCTCCCTTTAGACCTAAACTGAAACTTTTCTTATGACTGACAAGATCCGAAACATCGCAATTATTGCGCACGTTGACCACGGTAAGACAACTCTCGTGGATAAACTCTTAGAAGCTGGTGGTGCCTATGGTGCGCACCAGGAAGTAACTGAGCGTGCGATGGATTCTATGGATCTTGAAAAAGAAAAGGGAATTACCATTAAGTCTAAGAACACGTCCATTCACTGGAACGATCACATAATCAACATTATTGACACTCCAGGACATGCCGATTTCGGTGGTGAGGTAGAGCGCGTGATGAAGATGGTAGACGGAGTTTTCCTCGTAGTTGATGCCTACGAAGGCCCACAGGCTCAGACACGTTTCGTTCTTAAGAAGGCTCTTGCAGGAGGCCTTCATCCAATCGTTGTAGTGAACAAAGTGGATCGTGATTTCGCACGTCCATCCGAAGTTCGTGACATGGTTCTCGAGCTCTTCCTCGACCTCGATGCTTCTGAAGAGCAGTTCGAAGCTCCGTTCTTCTACGGTTCAGCTAAGAATGGTTTCTTCGTGTCAGACCTCGAAAATGACGAGCATAAGGACATGCTCCCACTTCTGCAGGGCATCGTTGATAGCATTCCAGCTCCAGAAGCTAAGGCTGAAGAGCCATTTCGCATGCTTGTTTCCAACATTGACTGGGACAACTACGTTGGCCGTGTTGCTCTCGGTAAAGTTCTCTCTGGTGAAGTGAAGAAAGGCGATAACGTATGGCTCCTCCGTAAGGACGGCACGAAGGCGCGTAGTAAGATCACTCGCGTATTCGAATATGGTGCTAGTGCATCTGACGAATCTGCAATCGCTGCAGCGGGTAATATTGTAGGTATTTCTGGATTCGAAGACATCGACATCGGTGAGACTCTTGCTTTCGACGAAAAAGCAGAAACGCTTCCATTCGTAAACATCGACCCACCAATAATTACGATGCAGTTCAGCATCAACAATGGTCCATTCGCAGGTCGTGACGGTAAGCATGTGACATCTCGCGCAATCCGCGAGCGTCTTGACCGTGAGGCGAAGACAAACATCTCTATTGAAGTTTCTGACGCAGACCAAGCTGGTGTATTCAACGTAGCAGCACGTGGCGCGATGCAGATCGCAATTCTTGTAGAAACAATGCGTCGTGAAGGTTACGAGCTTCTCGTTTCCCGTCCTACAGTGATTATTAAGCGTGTTGATGACAAACTCATGGAGCCATTCGAGACTCTTTACGTAGAATGTCCAGACGACGCACTTGGTGGTGTGATGAAGACTCTCGCGAACCGTAAGGCTCGTGTTGAGAACATGGGCACAAATGCACACGGTGCGACTCTCGAGGCAACAATTCCCGCACGTGGTATCATCGGCTTCGAATTTGAACTCCTCAACCTCACAAGTGGTCACGGCATCATATCCCACCTCTTCAAGGAATACGGCCCACACTGTGGTGAGATCAGCACACGTTCTACTGGTGCACTCATCTCCATGGCTACAGGTACAGCGATGCAATACTCCCTCGTTCCGATTACAGACCGCGGGAAGCTCTTCATCGCTCCTGGTGACGAAGTGTACGAAGGTCAGATCATCGGTGAGAACCCACGTAAGGTGGATCTTTCAGTGAACCCAGTGAAGGAAAAGGCGCTTACCAATCACCGTTCAGCTGGCAAGGACAACACGGTGACTCTTGCTCCACCAGTGGATATGAGTCTCGAGCGTTGTATTGAATACATCAAAGGTGATGAGCTCGTAGAGGCGACTCCGAACTTCATCCGTCTCCGTAAACGTGTACTTTGCCTGAACGAGCGTAAGCGCGCTGAGCGTCAGTCTAAAAGTGTCGCAGCAAATACTTAAGAGCTCATAGTAGAAATACGAATTTTTAAACAAAAGCGGTTTCGTAAGTGGAGCCGCTGTATGTCTATGTTCGGCGCAGTGGTCAGAATGAGGAAGACGCGAAGGATCTGGTGCAGAGCTTTTCCCTCTTTGCTTGAAGAGCCGAATTTAGCAGAGTTGTGGGGGGATGCGAGTTGACCCGTCTAGCTCTGTAGGGCATTTTGAGCGGGCAATGATTTCACGCAAGAAGCAGCAATACCCTATTAGTAATTCACTGCATCAATATCTCTATCATTTTGGAAGACATTCTAACATTCCTTTGATTTACGATGATCTCGCACGCTTTGTTGGTGCGATTCCCTATGAAGATCCTAGCGGGGAAGAGACTTTATGGCTTACGGTAATGTATCCGCCTAAGGAGCAGAAAAAGCTGTGCGAGGAACTAATTAGCATTTATACGGCATTGAAAATTGGTGGAGACACACCACTACACGAACACCTTACCGTAGACCGTATTGATTTTGGAGAGTTTGGTAACTCGCGGCCGTTCCGCATCAAAATTACGAACCAGTTCAACGATAACTCAGATTACTTTTATGTAAAAGTAGCGGATGCTTCTCGCATATTTGGCTTGGAGCTAGAGCATATCCTTTCGCCAAACAGAATAAACTATCTGGTGAATGGGAATACCTTGATCGAAGATCACATTGCTGGGGTGCCAGGGGATACCTTTTTATGTGAATATTTGGGTGAATCTGAGCTGAACAGTGTGCGTATCGCTAAGGAGTTTACTAAGTTTAATGAGCGTTGTTTTATTCGTCTCTTAGGAGACATGCGTTCGGTCAACTACGTTGTCGATATCACTCCCGATTTTGAGGAGGTTCAGTACCGTGTACGACCAATCGATTTTGATCAGCAATCATACGAAGGGCAGGCAAGGATCTATTTGTCATATAATTTTAGCTCTAACAGGAAGATTACAAAGTTGAGTTTTGATTCATTAAATAGGCAGACCATTCGCCAATACGCGGAGGAAGAACGCTCGCAAATGGCACGACGAGCCTCGTCAGAGCATCGACGCCTGTCCGCATTATTGAAGATTATGAAGCGCTCAACCATTTGTCCAGAGTTGCATGTTCAACGTTTAGGTAAACAACTCGATGAAATGCATAAGACGGATTTCTTTCAGAAAATCACTACGATGGGTGAGTTGACTGCAGAGCACATTCGTTACATATTGAGTATGTCGGACCTCAAGTACTAACAAGGAAGTATTATGGTAATAGTAGTTAATAAGCCGTACGGTGTACTGAGTCAGTTCAATAAGAACCCAGATTATCCCGATCAGAAAACTCTTCAGGATATTGGGCTACCTCTTGAGTTTCAGCCAGTGGGTCGATTAGATTTAGATTCCGAAGGTCTGCTCTTACTGAGCGATGAAAAGGAGTTTGAAAATGCTTTATTGAACCCGAAGCGCGGACATAAACGTAGCTACCTCGTCCAAGTGGATGGAAGTCCAGATCAAGAGGCTATTAAGTTGCTACGTGGTGGTGATTTGGAGATTCGCGGGCATAAGACGAAAAAGTGCAGAGTCAGAGTTTTGGAAAATGCTCCTAAGCTACCTGAGCGTGTGCTTGCTATAGATGCGGTGCAGGCGAAGCGCTCGTCGTGGATGTTGATGGAGCTCACCGAAGGTAAAAATCGACAAGTGAGGAAAATGACTGCGAAGGTGGGGTTTCCCACATTGCGCCTCGTGCGGGTGAAAATAGGTTCGTTAGAACTCAAGGGTTTAGCACCAGCTGAATGGCGGACGTTGAGCGAGGAAGAGCGTGAATTGGTTTTTCAGAAGTAGAGGGGTGAAAAGAGGGTGTATCTTGAGGCTTGCGTGCGGCCAAGAGAGTGTGTTAGACATTAAACTCCACTTTTTGTAATTATTTATGACCAAACTGATCATACTCGGAATCATCGGCGTGGGTGTCGCATTTTTTGTGAAGCACGTTTACGAGACAACTTCCGATAATGATATTTTCGTCAAGCTGACGGTGACTGTTTTTGCTGGGCTTTATGCGGGTTTGCTGTTTTTGATTTACGTACTGCCTGCGATCTCAGAGGGCATTTCCCGACTGATGTTTAGTGATCCTGGTGGTGAGCCTGATACGGATGACTCGATGCGTGAATCCTGTGCGCTTCAGGCTCAAGGGGATTTTGTCGGAGCGCTCGAGTCGCTGCGGCAGGTGGTGATCAAAGAGCCGGAGAATCGATTTGCATGGGCCGAAATAGCAAAACTTCAAATCACTCAGCTCGATGATGCAGACGGTGCAGTAATGACGCTCAAGGAAGGCTTAGAAAATTGCGAGCGGGAAGAGGATGATGCGGCCTTTTTCATGTTTAGAATTTCCGAGGTACAGTTAGAGGACCTCGACCAGCGCGATCAGGCGATTGCTATCTTACAAGAGGTGTGTACGAAGTTTCCGGAGACGCGTCATTCAGCAAATGCTACTCACCAGCTCCGCGAATTAGGAGTGCTTTAAAATGCAGTTTATAGGCTGGTTAAAAACCCAACTTGCCAGAGTTCCTCTGGCTGCACCGGTCATAGCGTCTATCGCTGCGATACTTTTTACTGATCAGCTCAACGGTTGGTTTACTTTTTTATTTTTTATCAGTGTTCTGTTAGGTGCTTTGAGTCGTCGCGGTGTGTGGGTGCTGTGCATTATTTTTGGTGGGCTTGCAGGATGGCTACATTATGATCAGTTAGTCCGACAAGCTGAGGTGGCTGAAGCTGGTGGTAATAGATGGTATGGAGAGGTGGAGTTGCTCCAGCCAGTGCGTTACGGGAAGGCGTTTGTGCAAGTAGTTGATGGTGACAAAGAAAAGCTGCAAGCCTGGTTTGATTCAGACAAACAAGCTTGGGAAATTGGACAAAGACTTTATTTGGAGGGGAGACTCGTAACACCTGAAGAACCACTCAATCCTGAGGTATTTGATAAAAAAGGGTGGCTGTGGCGACAAAGCGTGGGGGCTGTACTCGTGGTTCGAGAGGTGTCTCTTAGCGAGGTGCAGGATGGCCGCTTTTGGCTCAGACGGGCGGCGTTACAAACTCGTGAATTTTTAGCGAAACGTCTAGCTCTAGGGTTCGATCCAGAGTGTGATGCCGTAAAAATCGTGCATGCGATGACATTAGGTGTTCGGCCTAGTGAAAGCGCTGAGATGTTAAAAGCCTACCGCTATAGCGGTGCTATTCATGTATTCGCTGTGAGTGGGTTGCATGTGATGATGGTTGGCAGTATGGTGGTCATATTGCTGAGATTACTGGGATGCGGGCGAAGAGTTTGGATTCCTTTGGTCATTGTTGCCATGTTTTTCTATGCCTTGGTGACTGGGATGCGGCCACCGGCGATGCGAGCGTCGATTATGGGAGCTATTTTACTTAGTACTTGGCTTGTGCAGCGGAAAATTGTGTTATCTAACAGTGTGGCAGCTGGCTGCATTATCGCTTTGTTATGGGATGGTCATTTGTTATTTCAGCCTGGATTTCAGCTTTCGTTTGGAGTGTTGTTAGTCATTTCCCTACTGGGAGGAATTGTCACGAAGGGGTTTCACTGGGTGAGCTACATGGACCCGTTCTTGCCTCGAAGTTTGTACTCACGTTGGCAAGAGTGGAGTGTGCGAGCTCGAAGGAAGCTGCAGGGCGCTTTGGTTGTAGCAAGCTGTGCTTGGTGTGGTGCCTCACCGATAACCCTGATGCATTTTAAGTTACTGGCTCCGATATCTATTTTAGTGAGTGTGCCCTTGGTGCTGTGCCTTTATTTGATTCTAATTAGCTCTGGAATCTCTGTGTTGTTAGGTAGCGTCTGGTCACCGTTGGGAGTAACTGTAAACCAGTGGAATGGTATGCTGGCGAAAGGTTCCTACTCTCTTGTGCGCTTTGCGGCAGGTGTTACAGGTGGGCATATTGTGGCTCAGCCATGGAGTGAAGGTGAGAGAGTAGTGGTGTATGCTTTGCCTGATGGAGCTGCTGCTGTCTATGTGGGAGTGGGAGGTGGGGTATTGATTGACACTGGTGGATCGCGGGAGTTTGCTCAAGAGGTGTTGCCAAGTTTGGAAAAAAATGGAGCACGGTTAGATAGTCTGGTCCTCAGTCATGCTGATAGTAAACACTGCGGAGGAGTGGAAAGATTACTCACTCAATTTCACATCAAACAGGCCGTTGTGTCTGAGGAAGCTGCAATGAGTCGTAGTTTCATGGCTGCTAGAAAGCAGCTGGCTGATGTGGGGTGTGCGCTCATCAGTAATGCAAGTCGTGGAGAAAAATTTGAGCTTTCAGAGCAGTGTTTTATTGAAGTGATTGATGCCTCACAGGGCAGAGCTCCTCTCGCAGATGACCGTTGCCTCGTGTTGCGTCTTCATTGGCGTGGCTTGAGATGGCTGTTTGTGAATGATGCAGGGTTCCAGTTCGGGCAATGGGTGTTAGAGAATGAAGTGGATGTGTCGGCTGACATTTTGGTATTGGGACGGCACGAGCGCGATCTTCAGGTCGGTCTAGATTTTGTGCAGGCTGTCGGAGCGCAGCTCATTGTTGGAAATTGGGAGTCGAGTGACGTTTCAGAAGGTGAACAATATCTCTTAGGGAGCAGAGGTGCTTTGACCGTGGAGTGGAAGAAGAGAGGTTTTGAGTTTCAGTCACAGCGCCTAGGGGCGTTTACTCTGGAATAGTGAGCGATTTTGCGTTGGACATTGTGTGGCGAAATGCGAGTTTTATTGCCGTAAATCAACCCACTTGCTGTTATTTTTACGAAGAACTTTAGTCTTTTATTAGCTTTACGCTATCTGAACCCACTGCGGACGCATGTGTCCGTGATTACTCTTATTTCACTCGCAGGCGTGGCATTAGGTGTGATGGTGTTAGTGGTTGTGATGTCAGTGATGGCGGGATTTGAAAGTATGGTTAAAGAGCGCGTGCTCGGCGAGTCTCCGCATATCACGGTGATACGCACTCAGCCGTGGGATATGCCGAATCAAGATGGCGAAGTCATCTCGGCCGAGGAGCAATGGAGAGAACTCGAAGGTGAAGTAGAATCTTTACCTAGTGTCGTGAGTGCGTACCCGCTGGTGCGTGACTACGTGATAGTTGATATCTATGGGAGCGTTATTTCTGTAGTGATGCGTGGTATCGATACTGAAGATGCCGATGCTATGGCTGACCTCAAAAAGCTAGAAGAGGCTGGAGATGTCAGCATCGGAATGGGATTTGTCGCTGATCAAGACGCTCAAGGTGGAACTAGTGAAGTGGCTGTGATTTCTTCCATTTTTGCAGAAGAGAATGGCATTGCTGTCGGAGATGTGCTTGAAATTATTTCTAACCGTAACATTAAGCAACTGAAGCCGTTGCTTGAGCGTAAAGGCTCTCCTTCAGTCTATCAGCAATTTCCAGAGAAGTTTGTGGCAGCTCGCCAGTTGCTGGAGGTGAAATGGGTAGCCGACGCAGCTAGGGAGAAGATGCTCTATCAAGACGTGTTGGATTTTCGAGAATTTCTCACTCAGTTAGGTGATGAGAACATGCGTTTGGGTGAGCGCGATATCCTTGAAGCGATCTCTGAACTCACGAAGACGGAAGATTTTGATGATGAATATAATTACTACGAGCCGGGAACATTAGCGTCGGTGCAGTTTTCATTTGATGAGTGGAAGTCGGTCGATATTGAAGCATTAGATCAGGAAGAGGAACTTCAGCTGAATGAACTGGCCTTACCTAAAGAAGTGAGGATTGCTGGTATCTACCGAGCGGATCGCTTTGCTCCAGGGCCGCCGTTGTTAGTACCTCTCCATTTGGCTCAAGAGCTTGCTGGAGTCGGGACTACTGGCGGAGTGAATGGGGTAGCGCTCCGTTTGAAAGATCCTTATCTGGCGAGCTTTGTGCTGGAGAGTGAATTATTAGAGAAAGTGCCAGATGGTTGGGTGCCGATCACATGGATGGAGCAGTACAAGCAGCAGTTTGCTCTCATCAGCATGCAAAAAATCATGATGACACTTGCTCTTTCTTTCATCGTACTGATCGCAGTGTTTTCCATCGGTGCAGTGATGTTCACGGTGACGATTCAGAAGAAGCGCGAAATAGGGGTAATGAAGGCCTTAGGAGCCACGCCGCAGCAGGTGACTATGGTGTTCACCTTGCAAGGGGTGTTAGTTGGATTCGTTGGTTCGCTAGCAGGAGTGGGGCTGAGTTTACTCGTTTTGAAGAATTTGAAATATATTCAAGGTTCATTGAGAAGTGTCGGCTTTGATCCATTTTCGAAATCTTTCTATGGGATGGATGTGTTGCCACACATTATAAACTATACAGAAATCGCTGTGATTTGTGTGTCGGCTTTTGTTCTTTGTTCATTGGCTGCTTATGCCCCAGCTTGGGTAGCATCACGTGTTGATGTAGCTCGTTCACTTCGGAACATCTAATAGCTGATAGAGATGAAAGTTTGGTTATTAGAAAATGAACAAAAAGCGGGGCCTTACGAGAGCTTTGAAATTCGTGAGTGGATAGATGCTGGCTCGCTCAAAGCTGACACAATGGCGTGGTATCAAGGCGCGCCTACATGGGAACCGTTGTCAGAGATCCCTCAATTCGAAACTCTATTTCCGAATGCGGAAGACGCTGAGCTAGATACGACGCTACCTATTCCGCTCTCAGTCGAGAGTCAGGTAGATCAGATCAAGGAAGCGCTCGATCACGAATTGAGTAAAGCTCCTTCGCTGAATGCGACTAGAAGGCTCTTCGCGAAATTGCACGATTGTATTCTCTGCATGACCTTGGTCTTCGTCGTGTTTCAGGAACGCGCGCTTGATACTCTCCAGAGTGAATCGATGTTTCCTTTGTTAGGTGTCGGTCTCGCTTATGTGATCATTGATGGGATCATGACGCACTTGTGGAAATGTTCCCCAGGTAAGTTTTTATTAGGAATGCGTATCACTGATGCCGAAGGGCATGCTATTCCTTTGCCTTTCGCTTTACTGAGATCTTTTCGAGCTTGGGTGTTAGGGCTCGGGATGTGGGTGATGTGGCCATTGGCTTTACTCATTTCTTGGTTTGTTTCACGTCGTTTCGGGTACTTTTTGTGGGATATGCCAAAGCGTTACCGAACGGTCGCTAAGCCATTTTCGGCTCTGCATGTGGCTGCTTTTACCGTGAGTATTTTTGCGATGTACGCCCTGTTAAACTACGCTCTTCCTAAGGAAATGATCAATGAGATGAATCAGTGGTCTGGAGCTCAAGAGCTGCTCGATAAAATGAAATAAAAAAGCCTATTCTTGCAGGCATTTCTTAAAATCCTTACATCTTTCCTCAGCTATGCGCGATATTGTTTACTTGGACCTTGAGACTCAGAAGAGTTTTTCCGCTGTGGGTGGCGCGAAGAATAAAGCAAAAATGGGGGTTTCTGTTGCAGTAACTTATTCGACGAAAACAAATCAATACTACATCTACGGTGAGGATCAGCTAGATGATCTCGTCAATCAGCTGCTCAAGGCTGACCTCGTAGTGGGCTGGAATCATGTTCAGTTCGATTATCCTGTACTTCAAGGGTATACCATTTACGATTTGGAAACTCAGACGATGAATCTAGATATGATGTTAGATCTAGAGCATGAGGATAAGTTAGGTTTCAGGCTTAAGTTGGATTCAGCAGCGAAAGTGAGCCTAGGGATGGGAAAAACTGCAGATGGTTTGAATGCCTTGAAATGGTGGAACACTTATAAGAAAACAGGCAACAAATCCTACATAATGAAGATTGCAGAGTATTGTTGTTTTGACGTCAAAGTGACCAAGTGTGTGCACGAATATGGCCTTGAGCACGGATTGATCCGCTATGAGAATAAGGTCGGAGAGCTTGCGGAGATCACTGTAGACTGGACTTAGTCTGCGAGTTACCTGACCTGTACAGACTTGATAAATAGATAACAAACGTGCGCAAACATAGGTAACACATTTAGAGTCCTATTGGGGAGCTCCGAGGGAAGATCCTACCACTGTTGAAAGCGACTAGAGGAAATTGATCTGAACAAACAAATCAAAGGTAAAAAAATACTACACCTACATCTTTCCATAAGACTTCAAATGTGTTACCCATGTCCATGCACAACTGTCACCCATGTGTTCGGTCTATACAGTCTCAACTGCCTATGGAGTGACTGTGTCATTGCCACCATCGCACTCGAGCATGGCTACCGAATCTATAGTCAAGACAAGCATTTCAAAGCAATAGCCGAGATTCTACCAATCCAACTCTACACGCCCAGCTATATAGGTATGTACAATCCAGATTAGTCGCCCATTCTACGTACTTTATCCTTTCTCCTTCTCACTTCATTTATGTCCGATTCCTTCTTTGAACAAACATCGAAAGTCCCAGACTCTCCTTACGACATTTCTCTACGTCCTTCGGACTTCAAGGCGTTCCACGGTCAGGAGAAGATCAAAGACCGTTTGATGCTCATGACAGAAGCGGCGAAGCAACGCGACGATGTGCTGGAGCACGTGTTGCTCTCTGGCCCTCCTGGGCTCGGAAAAACCACCCTCGCCAATATCATCGCGGCCGCAGCTGGTACCCAACTTCACACCACCTCTGGCCCACAAATCGAAAAAGCTGGTGACCTCGCAGGCGTCCTCACCAATGTACAGAAAGGCGACATTCTCTTCATCGACGAAATCCATCGACTCCACCCAGCGGTCGAGGAATACCTCTACCCAGCCATGGAAGACTACCGGCTCGATATCATTATCGACTCTGGCCCATCGGCGCGCTCGATCCAACTCAACCTTCCAAAGTTCACTCTCGTCGGCGCCACCACGCGTGCCGGCATGCTCACTTCTCCGCTACGTTCACGCTTCGGCCTCGTCAACCGGCTCGACTATTACACCCACGAACAACTCGCAGTCATCATTGAGCGCTCCGCTGGGCTGCTCGACATTACGATCAAACACAATGGAGCTGTAGAAATCGCCTCGCGTTCCCGCGGCACGCCACGCATTGCCAACAACCTCCTGCGCTGGGTCCGAGATTTCGCGCAAGTCCGTGGCGACGGAGTCATCGATGCCGACACCGCTGTCAAAGCTCTCGCAATGATCGATATTGATCACGATGGGCTCGACGAAATGGACGTCCGCATCCTTGAGGCCATGATTTATAAATTTAATGGCGGTCCAGTAGGCCTTTCCTCCGTCGCTGTCGCGGTGGGTGAAGATGCTTCTACCCTCGAAGAAGTCCACGAACCCTTTCTCATCATGCAAGGCTTCATCAAGCGCACTCCACGTGGTCGCGTCGCCCTCCCTGTCGCCTTCGCCAAGATCGGAGCCCCCCTCACGAAGGGACAAGACGAGTTGTTCTAATCACAGATACAGCAAATTACAGCGGCGATCTTATTAAGAATAAGTTCATCAATAGATGCACGACTCTCAGTCGCCAACGACAAATCTATGGGAATATGCATTAAATTCCTTGACCCCAGTGCGGTGAACTGTTTATCTCTGCGCCTCGCAACAGTTTTTTTAAAGATTATGGCAAAAGTATGCAGCATCAGAGGTTCCAAAGTGCGTGTAGGTCGCAAGATCCACCGTTCCGGTCTCGCTAAGAAAAAAGGTGGTATCGGTCGTCACGTGACTAAGACCGTGAAGCGTACAGTTTCTCCTAACCTTCAGACAAAGCGTATCTTCGTTCCTGAACTTGATCGTCACATCCGCGTGAAGCTTACAGCAAAAGCAATCAAGACAATCAATAAGAACGGCGCTTACGCTACACTCAAAAAAGCAGGTATCATCAAGTAATTGATCACCCACTTTTTTCGAGAGTAAACAATTTTCAAAACGACGCATTCCGTAGGGTTTGCGTCGTTTTTTGTCCTCATTCACTGCTTGTTGAGATTGGTCAAATGCTCAACAAAGATGCCGAAGATTACGCCTTACTCGGGCTTAACTTCATAAACCAGAATAACCTTCTATATAGTTTTTAATAAGACGTAGTTAAAACTAAGTGCAATAGTCGAGCCAGAAGTTGACTCAACTTCTACCTAATGAAATGATTTTTGGTATTGCCTAGAGTATAAAGGCTTAGCCTTTGCGGCCAATGCCAGTGATTACTGGGAGGAGGCAGAGTATTGTCCATGCTGCAAAACCGCCAAATATGAGAGTGTTTGGGCTTGCTTTTTTCTCAGACTTAGTGACCTTGCCTGATGCAGTTTCCTGGCCGGCCTTGAGTGGTGCTGCGTCAGCGACTACAGGTGTAGACTCAGTTTGTGCATTACCTTCTGCAACTGGTTTTTCCTTAGTTGCAGGAGCTTTGTTAGGATCGATGAGGTCTTCGACCTTGAGTATTGGCTTGCCCACTTCAGAACGAAGCGCTTTGACTTGTTCTGGAGTGACAGCAGGGGCGTTGTTACCGAAGTTGCTACGGATGTGGGTGAGCACTGCTGCGATATCTTCATCAGACATTGCTGCGTTCGCAGGCATCACACTATTGTATTGCGCACCTTTTACCTTGATCGGACCCATGAGACCACGGAGCTGGATACGGATAAGGTTTTCAGCTGGACCATTGACCCACTCAGAACCTGCAAGTGGAGGGAATGCGCCCGGAAGGCCTTCACCATTTGCTTGGTGGCATGGAAGACAGGTTGTGTACGCTTTTGCGCCGTCTGCTGCATTTGCTGCGCCAAGACCAACGACAGTAGATGCTAGAATGAGTGCTAGTTTTTTCATAAGAGCTGTTAGTTATCTAACTTGGTTGTAGGATTGGTGAGCCTGCCAATCAAGGGAAATGCATAGCATACTCATATCTAGTAAACACCCGCAATTAGCTCAGTGCGGACTCTAACAAATCTAACAAGTAAAACAATGGCACTCCCAGCAGGATTCGAACCTGCGACCTACGGATTAGAAATCCGTTGCTCTATCCAGCTGAGCTATAGGAGCATATTATTAAGAAAAAGAAGAAAAAGAAGAAAAAGTGCCACCCCGCAGTGGAGCAGCGCAGAGTTGTTGCTGTCTCCTCCAGTCTATAAAGCTAGCGGATTTTTGGCTCTTCATCAAAGATAGGGGAGACTCTATTTTGCTTGGTCGGGTATGAGGAGTCCACAAAAAACTCAGCAGGTGGTCACCTGCTGAGTTTGAAAGAATACGACACGCTTGCGAGAACTTTTACTTACGTCGGCGCAAGATGAGAGCGAGGCCACTGAGGCCGAGAAGGGCGGTGGTAGACGGTTCAGGAACTGCTAATGCTGCGCTGTGGGCAGCTATTTCTGTGGCACTCAACTGTGAGTCATATGCCGCGAAACCAAGGATGTTACCTGGGAGTCGGTTGTAGAAGATATTGCCACTGTTGCTGGCGAGAGCTCCCCCCAAACCTGTTAGGCCAGCAATATCAATGGCAGCTCCAGTGAAGGTGTGGGCAAGGGCACCATTTATGTAGAGATAAGAGTTCGTGCCATCTGTGGTGAATACAACGTGTGTGTCCGTGTCTGCAGTATGAGCAACTCCAGAGTCTCTAATTGTGCCATCATAGATACCGTAGTTGTTAGTATTTGGGTATTGCTCCCATGCAAGGTAGTTTTGGTTGACGTAGTCACCGAGGAGGTGTGAGGTACCATATTCTATTGGGGTGCTACCAGCGTTGACGATGAACTCGAAGCTCATTGCAGTACCTGCCGTAGTACCTACGTTGATGGTTTCAGGTGAGCTTACGGTAGTGAACTTGGTGGCAGTAGCTGTAGTGCCTGTACCGACAGCAGTTTTCCAGTGACTAAGAGCTGCATGTGCAGAGCTTGCACCGATGACAAGTGAAGCTAGTAAGAGAGATGTTTTAAACTTCATAGATTTCTAAGTATTTTAATATGCTTAGGAACCTAAATATGCTTAGGAACCTAAATATGCTTAGGAACCTAAATATGCTTAGGAACCTAAATATGCTTAGGAACCTAAATATGCTTAGGAACCTAAATATGCTTAGGAACCTAAAGTATTCTTAATATAGTTAGATTGCAAAAGACGTCAACAATAAATTTAAACTTTTTTAGCGAGGGGTGAAAAGTGACATGTCGGCTCTTTTCCCTCATGTTCCCAATCTTTGATGAAGAGCCCATAAATGTAGAAAACCTTATAAAGTTTAGCTCCCCAGCATGCGTCAAGAAGTTAAGTGCAACTAGATTGTGTTTGCTGTCTTATTGCGCTAAACTTTGCAGTCAACATTTCCTTTAAGCGATGGCGTCACCGACTTCAGAATGTCGGATGAGAAATTCCTCGGCAGCTGCACGGTATGCGCGAGCCCCGATTCCGTTGCTTTCGTGCTCAAAGATGGTTTTGCCGTGTGAGGGGGCTTCACCGATACGGATCGTGCGCGGAATCACTGTCTTATAGAGTTGATCTGGGAAGTAGTTAGAAACTTCTTCGACGACTTGGCGTGAGAGATTGGTGCGGCCGTCGAACATCGTCATGAGAATACCTTCAAGTTTGAGTTTAGGAGCTGCTCCCGATTCTTTGATTTGTTCGATGACGTGGACGATTTTAGTCAAACCTTCGAGTCCGAACCACTCGCACTGAAGAGGGATGAAGACTTCATCAGCGGCAGCGAGTGAGGTTGTCATCAGTATGCCAAGTGACGGAGGAGTGTCGAGAATGACGTAGTCGATTTTTTTGTCAGGCTTGAGGTTGGTGAGCAATTTACGCAAGCGAGTGAGGTGATCGTCACTACGGGCTAGTTCGATTTCCACACCTGCTAGATCTATACCTGATGGGACGATGGATAGGTTATCAATACGTGTTGGGATGATTTTATCTTGAATTTTTGCTTCACCGATGAGCGGGTAGTACATGGAACCTTCACTATCAGGCTCGATGCCGATGCCGGATGTTGCATTTGCCTGTGGATCGAGGTCGAGAAGTAGCACGCGCTGGCCACGTTCTGCGAGGGCGGCAGAGAGTGAAATAGCGGTGGTGGTTTTTCCGACTCCTCCTTTTTGGTTGGCGATAGCGACTACGTTCATGGTGGTGTAGATACGGTGACATGCGGGATTTTTTTACGCAGCCTTCAGAAAGAATATGCTTAGCGTTGCAGGTCGGTATGAGACTTGCATAAAAGGGGGGAGGCACGGAAGAGAAAAGCGCGAAGTGATGAAGATTGACGAACAATGGATACGCAAAGCTGCTGGCTGGAAGGCGGTGAAAGGGTGGGAAGATTTTTTTCTCGTGGAGTCGTGACCAAAGCAAAGCAAAATAAAGGACTGATTTCTGGGTAAATCGCTGGTGGAGGAAAGCCGTTGCGTGTGATTGGAGAGAAACCAAAGAGAGAGTTGATGAAACTCATAAAGAGCTACGTGGCTACTGATCCACAGTACGAGATCGGTTTCAGTAGTTTCTTCCAGCACAGTTCAGATTTTAATGTAATCCATTTGTCCTTCCCTTTGAATAAGATAAAGTGCTCTAACTGAGTGTTAGAAGCGTTGTTTACCATTGACGAATGTCGCAGTGGACTTAAATTCTTTACTGAGGATCGCGATGTCACCAATGAAGCCTGGCTCGATTTTACCGTGATTCTCGAGACCGAGGGACTGAGCCTGATTCCATGAGGTAGCTTTGACGATCTGATGAAGCGGAAGGTCAACGAGGTCAGCTACAATGCCGACACCTTCGTTGAATACGAGAGTTGAGCCCGCAAGTGCGCCGCTGTGCTTGAGCCGAGCCACTTTGTTCTCAACCACAACTTCGAGGCCACCGAGTGAGCATTCGCCGTTATTGATCCAAGAACCAGCTATGGAGTCAGTGATCATGATGATTTGTTCGATCGGTTTCACTTTGAAGACCATTTTTACGAAGTCAGGTGCGAGGTGGATGCCGTCACAGATGAGTTCGATCTTGAGATCGTCGTCGATGAGGCCAGAGCCAACCATGCCGATTTCGCGGTGATGGAGGCCAGTCATTGCGTTGCCGTAGTGAGTGAGGTGCGTAAGACCAGCGTCTTTAGCAGCCATCATTTCTGCGTATGTTGCCTCGGAGTGCGCAGCGGAGGAAGAAATGCCGAGGGACTTAGCGCCTTTAATCACTTCGCATGCATTCGGTTGACATGGAGCGATGGAGAAGATGAGTGCTGGAGCGATTTCGTGGATATTCTTGAGCTCGCCGAGGTTTGGCTCATGTACGAATTCAGGGTTCTGAGCTCCCGCTTTAGAAACGTTGATGAATGGGCCTTCAACGTGGAGACCTGGAGTTTTAGCGAACTCTTGGTTTGCGTTGTATTGTGCGCACTTTTCAGCGATTTCGAGGAGCTTATCCTGTGGCTGAGTGAGTGTAGTAGGGAGCCAAGTCGTGACACCTTCTTCGAGCTTCTTTTTAGCAATGTGGCGGATGGATTCGAGGTCATTGTCGCAAACATCCTTTGTGTCAGCGCCGTGTGCGTGGATGTCGATGAATCCAGGAAATGCGTATTGGCCTTGAGCGTCGAAGGTGGTGTCAGCTGTAGGGAGTTCTTTGCCTGACTTGTAAACGCTGGAAATGATGCCATCTGTGATTGCAATGACGCCATTTTCGATTTCCACGTTAGGGGAAACGATATGTGCGTTTATGATAAGTGTTGTCATAAGTTCTCTAGTGCTGGAGAAGTTCGCGATTTCTATAGATATAATTGAATCCAGAAATCAAGGTCAGGGCTGTAGCGATCCACAGCGTTGTGAGGATTATAAAGTGATTTGGGTCGACAATCCAGCTAAAGCTAGCCATCACTGAGTTGCTTTCATCGAAAGTGGCAAAGCTGATGTGGGTGAGACTGCCGATAACAGAAACGAGCTGGAAGGTAGTTTTCCATTTTCCTAAATTGTCAGCAGCGATGACTTTCCCTTGCTCTACCGCAATTTGGCGAAGCCCAGTCACCATAAATTCTCGTCCGATGATCAAACAAGTAATCCACACAGGGCAGTTGATAGCTGGATGTATAGAAAGGTAAATGAAGCCAGCGGCGACCAGAATCTTGTCGGCCAATGGGTCGAGAAGCTTTCCGAGAGTTGTTACGCGGTTGAGCTTACGCGCTAAGTAGCCATCAGCCCAGTCAGAGATGGCGGCAACCGTAAAAGTAATAAGAGCCGTGTGATATGCCCATGCGGCATTGAAAGTGGTTGCAGCAATGAAAATCGCAGTCAGGACTAAACGGAAAACAGTAATGAAATTAGGAATATTCACAGTGACGAAAGCCACTGTGCACAATGTGTGGCAAGGGACAAGAGCATTTCCAGTCTGCGAGAGTTTCCTCTAGAGCATTGGTCTTTGGATCAGTACTTTGAAGGCGGAACTGGGGTCATCTGGGTGCAGCAGATAGAGGTCTTGTGTGGTACCTTGTGCGTGCGGCTCTAGGAATTCAGATTGAGTTGTGAGGGAAATGGTTTTTAGTCCTAACTCTTCGCCACATAGCAGCTAACTCACTCTCTCCAGCGCGACTTCGGCACAGGATTTAATGTCGAGTTTACCTGATGCGAGAATAGGGATTTCTTCGATTGGAACAATCATCTTAGGGCACCAGAGGGAGGGGATACCTTGATCGAGAAGACGATAGCGAAGATCGAGACATTCTTGTTCGAGGGCGACTCCTGAAATAGTGGATAGGAGGGCGATTGCTTCACCTTTTTTTTCGTCTGGTATGCCAACCACTGCGACTTTACGCTCGGTTTCTTCGTCGAGCCCAAGGGTTTGGTTGATCGCAGCTTCTACAGTTTCGTGAGGGACCATTTCACCACCGATTTTAGAGAAGCGTGAGATGCGTCCTTCAATAGTGAGGAAGCCCTCAGCATCGACAGAGCCGACGTCACCAGTCTTGAACCAACCGTCTTGGAGTACCTCGTCACTTTTTTCTTGGTTGTTGAGGTAACCTGGGAAGATGTTAGATCCTTTGAGCCAAATGATTCCCGATTGGTCGAGCGGCACAGGTTCGTCGGTGCTAGGGTCGGTGAGCTTGCAGGCGATCCCTGGGAGAAAGTTTCCAACAGTACCTTGGCGTGAAGCGGCGATGGATGCTTGGTTACTTACTGCTTCGGGTTCAGGAAGATTGACATTGGTGGCGGGAGATGTCTCGGTGAGACCATAACCTTCCTGTGGCATAATCCCGAATTTGTCAGCAAAGGTGTCGGCGAGTGATTTTGGTAATTTTTCTGCACCAGTGACAACGAGCTTGAGAGATTTGAGCTGATCTGCTTTCACACGGCGCATGTATCCACGGAGGAAGGTAGGGGTGGAAAGGAGTAAAATAATCTTATGTTGTTCAATAAGTTCAGCGATACGCTTTGAATCTAAGGGGCTCGGATTTGTAATGAGGTTGAGGCCTTCGATTACAGGGAACCAGAGAGTCACGGTGCAACCAAAGCTATGGAAGAGGGGGAGTGAACCTAAGACGTTAGAGCTCTCTGGTAGGTTGAGGCGCGTTCCAAACTGACAGATATTGGCGAGCACATTGCGGTGGGTAAGTGGCACGCCTTTTGGCTCTCCTGAAGAACCAGAAGTAAAAAGTAGCACCGCTTCCTTGTCTCCGCCTATATTGCTGATGCCCATCATTTTGGCGAGTACAGGTGTTGGAAGGATTTTGGAAAGGATCACCCAGCGTGTGATCGTTTTCTTCATTTCAGGAAGGACTCGCTCGATGTAGATGAGGTCACGGTTGAGTGGCCATGCGAATTCTGGCATTTTGCGGACAAATGGGTCGGCCGTGATGAATTTATCGAGGTCAGCCTGACAGATTGCTGAATCGACCGCAGACTTACTGGCTGTGAAGTTTAGGTTGACTGGTGTTTTCCCTGCAAAAATGACAGCGAGATTGGCGATGAGCCCACCAGGTCCAGGTGGCAGAATGATTCCCACTCGTTGTTTGCGAGTTTCTTTTTTGATATGCTTTGAGAATGCAATGGCAGCTCCCAGAATGATATCGAAGCCTTTTTCTTGGTCGTTCGTGCCATCGATAACTTTTGTCTTCGAATGCTTTTTCAACCCAACGAGGAGGGCATAGCTAAGGGAGCCTTGGAGAAAGGAGCGAGAGGAAAAGGCTTCTTCGAATGCGGTGAGGAGCTCTTGGCGCAGTAGGGCACTGGTGCATTGTTCCGGGGTCAGTAGGTGGCCAATGGCTAAAATTGCGGAAGGGAGTGAGGAGACGCTTTCAATACTTAATACCAATTCCGCAGGAACGTGCACCGCGATGGGTAAGGTCGGCAGGTCGAGCGCACAGAGGGCTTTGAGTGTGTCTCCTGTGATGTGGACGCTGGTTCCTTTGAGGCAAGTCACATCTCCAGGGAGAAATATAGCGACACCATTTGCTCCGAGATCCTCAGAAAGCTTTTTGCCGACAGTTTTGAGGTCAGGATCCGCTACACTAAAGGCGATCGCTGCTTCATCTGATTGTTCAAGAAATTTCTCAGTGGCTGGTGAGAGTGAGACTCTTTCTTCACAAACCCAAACTATTTTACGTTCAACAAAGAGCTTTTTGAGCTCGAGCATTTCAGAGTAGTCCAGTCTGCCTGGCAGGATGAGTGCCTGCTGAGTTGGGATGCGCTCTTTGTGGATAAATTGGGCTGATTTGCTCATGAGTCTTTTTACGAAAGAGGGGGCTGGATGAGGTGATCCTGCAGACCTTGTTATCTTCGTCAGATCTGGCTCGATCCATCAAGGAAATTTTTACTGATACTTCACCAAGTTTTATCGATGATTGATAGGGGGTAGGCAATGTTGAGGGGCTAACTAACAAAAAGCCTATGCAGTGAAGTATTACATGGGCTAGAAAAGTGATAGAACGAGAGCTCTTAGGCTTGGATCTTAGCTACTTTATCAAGCACGCCATTGATGAAGCGTGAAGACTCAGTAGAGCCGAAGCGGCGGGAGATTTCAATGCATTCGTTGATAGTAACAGGTGCTGGAATGTCTTCCTTGTGAAGGATTTCGTAAGTTCCAAGGCGCAAAATAGCACGGTCGACAGGGTCGATACGCTCTGGTTTGTAGTTCTCGACGATAGATTCGATTGTGGAATCGAGCTCAGCTTTTTGATTGACGATGGTGCGTGCGAGACCATCGACTTCTTTACTGAAGCTTTCCATTTTCACAGCTGTGTCTTGTATGCTCTTGATATCTGGATGATCTGCAAAGTCTTGTGGGTTTTGAACCATGACAATGCGATCGGACACACGCTGGAGTCCTTGAACGGCAGCTTTCATAGCATCGAGACGCTTGTTGACGAATGGGAAGTTCTGAAGGTAGTAGTTCCAGCGTTTGCGTGATTCTATGAGTTGTGTGTTGAGCGTGTAGAGGTCCTTGATCGCGATGTTGAGTTTTGGATCTGCTATTTCTACGCTTGGATCGTAGATTCTCTGGATGTGGTCGATAATCGACTGCCACTTGCTCTCGAGCTTGAGAATTTCGTTGAGCGCGATTTTGACTTTTTCAGCATCTGGGTCTGCACTGATTGTTGCAAGTGCAGCATCACTACGATCCACCAGTTTGTTGTGGCGAGACTCACGTCCTTGATTGAGGTGCAGGAGAGCCTTAGCAGAAGCTTTGATGAGCTTATTGCTATCGGACTCGAGTGCGAGTTTCCAGAATGTTTCAGAAAGATTTTCGGCAGCTGTTCCGCCTTCTAAGTCTGAACAATAAAGGAACTGGATGGCGGATTCTCTGATGGCGCGTCTACTATGCATTGCTGGGATAAGATCGAGTTGATTTCTTTTTGTTATCTTGGTGAAGGTTAAGAGCGGAGAACAACTCAATCATCGTGTACGCTGAGCGTGCTGCTTCGCGACCGCGATTGAGTTGAGATCCGATGCAGCGCGCATACGCTTGCTTTTCGTTATCTACAAGAAGAACTTCATGAATCACTGGAATTTTTGTTTCACAGGCCATTTGTTGGAGGCTTGAGGTGACTGATTCCGCCACAAGATCACCGTGTTGTGTTTTACCTCGGATAATGAGACCAAGAGTGATGAGTACTGTAGGAGGCTCTTCTGAATCGAGAAATGCCGCACTGGTAACTGGGATTTCGAACGCTCCTGGTACACGCGCTACTTGGATTTCGGCGTGCGGAAGAATCTCTTGAAGCTCAGCTGTGGCATTCTTGACAAGAGCGTCGGTGAACTCGAAATTGTATGTGGAGGCGACGATACAGATGCGTGCCTTCGACTGGAAAACTTGACGTGGTTTTGGTGGAAGTGCCGTAGACATATCTCATGGTATGCTATTTCACTGAGAAATTGTCAATTCTCGCCACTAGAAAAGAAGTTGTTATCAGAAGTATTCAGCTAAAATAAAATCAGACTTAGTGAGAGAAGACTTCTCCGACTTTGTAATGGGTACCGCAAACTATGCAAAATTACGTTCAGAACTAATCTTAGCTGGGCAATTCGAGCAGTCGGTTGCTCTGGGGGACATTTTTTAACAATCGAAGGCGAAACCGAATATGAGCAAGATGCGTTCGTGTATCTTTATCGCGTTCAATTTATCAGATCGTCTTTCGCGATAGGCGGACTGTGTGAAAGGACTTGATTTGTGGAGGAAATTTCTATACTTCACAGAACGCTTCGCCACTTGGCATACCAGCTATGCCAGCTGTCGAGGCTCCCATACACATTATGAAATTAGCGAGCTTATTGACTAATGACCAAGTAATCCTAGACATGAAGTCTGAGGAGCATTGGCCAGCGATTGTGGAACTAGTAGAGCATCTCGACCGCCACGAGTTTCTCAAAGGCGAGAATAGAGACGATGTTCTTGAGGCACTCCATAAGCGTGAGGATCAGATCAGCACTGGCATCGGCAGTGGTGTAGCTATTCCTCACGCATTCTCTGAAAAGCTGGATCATGTCGTGGCCGTCTTTGGCCGTTCCAAAGAAGGGATTGATTTCGAAGCACTGGATAATGCTCCTGTAAACTTTGTTCTCCTCTTTGTCGTTCCTAAGAAAGACTATCACATACATCTTCAGACATTGGCTGCGATTGCGAAGCTTTTCAATAACTGTGAAGTGCGTCAGCAACTTGCCAACGCAGAGACGCGTGAAGAGGTGATCAATATCTTGGGATCACGACCATCACGCATTCACAGCGAACGCTAATTTGACGATATCGATTTATCTTCATTGTAGCGATAGCTGAGGCTATCGCTTTTTTACTTTATAGCATTATGAATACATTTTTGGAAATTTTAGGATCTCGATTGATTGCAGCCTTGGCAAAGGCGGAGATCGAGTTGCTGGCAGGTTTCCCTGCGAAGATTGTACCATCAGCTGATGTGCGCCACGGTGACTATCAGGCCAATACAGCGATGGTGTTGGCAAAGCGCCTCAAAATGAACCCACGTGAGCTCGCTGCTCAGGTGGTAGAAGCACTCGAAGTAGATGATTTAGCAGAACTCGAAATTGCAGGTCCAGGGTTTATCAATTTCCGCATCAAGCCTGAGGCTTGGGGGCAGAAGGTTGGAGCTTTGATCAATGACCCAAGGCTCGGTGTCAGCATGACTGCTGATCCTAAAAATATCGTGGTAGATTTCTCTGCGCCAAATGTGGCTAAGCCAATGCATGTAGGGCACATTCGTTCTACGATTATTGGTGATTCGCTCTCACGCATTTCTCGTTTCCTCGGTCACAATGTGATCACGGATAACCATATTGGTGACTGGGGAACTCAGTTCGGAATGGTGATTTACGGTTGGAAAAATCTCATCAAGCAAGAGGCGATCAAGGCTGATCCGTTACAGGAACTTCTGCGTATTTACCGTGCAGTGAACAACCTCTGTAAAGAAGATGAAGCGATCAAGACGCAGTGTCGTGAAGAGTTGGTCAAGCTTCAGAGTGGCGATGCAGAGAACTTTGCGATTTGGAAAGAATGTGTCGAGGTTTCTAAAATCGGCCTCAACAAGATTTATGATCGCCTCGACGTAGGTTTCGATCACTGGCTTGGTGAAAGTTATTATAACGACGAGCTCGGACTATTAGTAGAAGCTCTCGCAAATGAAGGCTTGGCATGTGAAAGTGATGGAGCTCTCTGTGTGTTTTCTGGTGAAGAGCTTCCGCCGAAGCAAGATCCATTCAAGGAAAAGCGCGATGGCGAGTGGACGGATTTCCCAATGATCGTGCGCAAGGGCGATGGTGCATTCAATTATGCGACTACTGATATCGCTACTGTAGATTATCGTTTAAAGAACTGGAATGCGGATAAGATCTGGTACGTCGTAGATGCTCGTCAGAGCTTGCACTTCAACCAGCTCTTCGATGTTTCTAAGCGCCGTGGTTGCAAAGCTGATCTAGAGCATGTTTCTTTCGGGACGATTCTTGGTAAAGACGGTAAACCTCTCAAGACGCGTGACGGTGACCTTCCGCAGCTCGCTGATGTGCTCGATGATGCGATCAAGGCATCCGCAGCAGTGTTAGAAGATAAGAGTGGAGATCTGCCAGCAGATGAGAAAGCTGAGCTGGCTAAGATGATCGGTATTGGTTCTGTTAAATTCACTGAGCTCAGCCACCATCGTACGTCCGATTACATCTTTGACATCGAGAAAATGGTAGCATTGCAGGGTGATACCGCACCTTACCTTCAGTACAGCTATGTGCGTGTGCGCTCGATCTTCCGTAAGCTTGAGGAAGAAATCGCGCTTGATGCCAATGGTATTCAGATCACCGAAGAAGGTGAGATGAACCTTGCTCGTACTCTTTCTAAATTTGGGGAGGTTCTCCCAACAGTCCTTGATGGGCTCAAGCCAAACATTCTAGCAAGTTACTTGCTAGAGTTGGCAAAGGCATTCCACAGCTTTTTCGAAGCATGTCCAGTGCTCAAGAGCGAAGGGAATGTTCGCAAGACACGCCTCGTGCTCTGTGAAATCACAGGTCGTGTGTTAGAGAAGGGGCTTGGTCTTCTCGGTATTCAGGTTCCGGAGCGCATGTAGCAGGCATAGCAATTTACCAAAAAGCCATAGGCTGTGAGGCTTGTCGCTTTTTGGGGCTTAAGAGGCTTTCTCTTTCTTGTTATGCGAGGTAGTTAGTGTGTCGTCAATTGTTTCTCAACAATACGATCGATACCTTCCTGAGCGAACTTACTTTGCGGGTAAATGTCGCGAGCTTTGAGATACCATGATAGGGCAGAGCCTGTCTGAGGAGTGGCTCCATTGTTTTCTAATTTTTTGGCTTTACTAAGAGCATTGGTGAAGTTGCCGACTTGGTCAATCAGCTGCGCTTTGGCGTTTGCGATCTTTGGATCGTCGTAGTATTTGTTCTGCGTCTTGAAGATCGCTTCCCAAGCTGCGTACGACTGGCCAGCAGCGACGAGGCGTCGGGAGGTCTCGAGCGCTTCTTCAATTTCACGGATCGAGTTGCCGATTTCTTCTAACTGCTTGAGGCGCGCTTCGTCATTGAGTTGGCCGAGTACGACGACGAACTTTGACTTACGTGGTTCTTCGACAATGGCGCGATAGTTTTTATCTGCGAGCAAGCGGTCGAACTCTTTGACAGCCTCAGAGCTCATATCGGCTTCTTGTTCTCCTTGAGTGAGGCGCTGATCGAGCTTGTCGTTGAATGCTTGAATAGAAGGATTGCTAGGCCAATGCTTGATAGCACTTTCGATGGCAACTTTGGCGCGCTGGGTGTCTTTTTCGAAAAGAGCAAACTTCGCATCGCGCACATAGCCATCGGATGCCTGTTTGTGGCCCGCAATGTAGGAGGCAGACTTCGAGCTGTTGTAGTCACGAGCCTGTTGTTTCAGTGACTGGTTGAGCTCGCTTGCGATGCCGAGATCTTTAGCAGAAAGAGCTTCGACGAGATCGTTAGCGTCTTGGATGTATTGCTGTACGCGCTTCTTCATTGCCCTCGGGACTGTCTGTACACAAGGAATGAACTCACCAATGGCGTAGGCTTCAACGAGTCGTTCAGAAGCTGCGTGTAGGCGGTTAGTCGCGAGATTGTTTTCGAAGGCATTTATAAGAGTCTGAGCCTTACGAATACCTTCGTTAGCAGCTGCATCGAGCCCCGCAACGGTAGGGTTTACACCGAGGCTTTTACTGAAGAACTTCTCAATGCCAGAGCCCTTTTTGATACGCATCGCTTGGTCGCCATCTTTGTAAATAATATTGTAAAAGCGCGCGGACATGACGACGTGCTGAAAGCGGCGCTGAATGAAGAGCTGTACCATCATTGCTTGGTAATGAATCTTCGATTGAGTAAGGCTGATGATGCCGGAGGCTTCATACTTTTTCTTGATCGCTACGATCTCGACGAGACGCTTTTGCATCACCTTATACTCAGTCGATTTTGCAGTACTGGAGATTGTTGTTTTTTTACCTTGTTTGAGGGAAGTCGATTCCCCCAGTTCCCCTTTTTTCTCAAGTACATTGAGATTGTGAACGAGGCGTCGCTTCTCTTTTTCTAACTTAGAAATCGCTTCTTTTTTACTGCCAATGCCTTTCATGGCTAGGCGACCAGAGTAAATAGAGTTGGCGAGTGAATCACAGATGCCACCATCACCTGGGTAGTTAGAAGCCTCTTCGAGCAAGGTGTATGCTTGTTTGATATCTGGTCCTCCAAGGTTGAGTGGAGAAAGAAGATCGAGAATCTTATTGATCTTTGCTCGGTATTCGACGGCTGCTTTTGATTCAAATTCGGAAGACGCGAGGTAGGCTTCGAATTGACCACCGAGGTTATTGTCCATCAGAGAGTAGGTACGTCCCTGGAAAGTGACCGTCTTGGCTGTTGGGTCGATGATAGGAATTTTTTCGCTCTGAACAGAGGTGGGGGAGGATTCGTGACGATTGATCGCCGTGTTTTGAGAAGAACTGTTGTTTGCGGATTCGTTGCTTAACATTGTATGAGTACCAGACGGAGGAGTGAGAACTTGTGCCATAGCTGGGAATGCAAGGTTGCTGCTGAGAGCGATGGAGAAAAGTGTTTTCATGGGAAAAGAAATTGGGAGTTATTTAGCAGAATAGCTCGATGCAACGAGTGCGCCTTCGCGTTTGACTTCGACAACAAAGCTATAATTTTGCTTAGTTTCAAGGTTGGGACCAGTGACTTTGGCTGGTACTAAAATACCAATCGTCTGTGGGAGCTCAGCGGAAACGGGTTCGTCATCAGTGTCGATTCTGAGGAAAATGAATTTACCGATATTCGGGTCGTGCTGGGCGTTTTCTACGATTTCACCACTGATGCTGTATTCATTGCCGCGGAGGCTATTGCAGCTTTCAACATAAGTTTTTAAGGGGAAACTCTTGGCGCTCGGTTTGTCAGCACTTTTTAGAAAGGTGAAACCGATACCAATAGCGAGGACTGCGACGACGGCGCCGATGATGGCTGGAGTGGGGTTGCTAAATTTTTTCCTTCTGGATCTACGAGACATAATTGAAATTTGAGATTGGGAATTTGTGATTTGAAATGGTGAAGACTAGTGTTCCCACTGGTGGCGGCGAATACCGATGTATGAGGCGATAATGCCTACTGCGATCTGTATGCCAAGAACATAGAGGCAAATTGTGCCTGAGGATTCGAGTGGAGTTTCGGTGACTGTTTTGACAGCCGCTTGGTAACGGTTATCAAGTGACTCGATACTGCCAGCCCAAGCCCAGTAGGCTGAAATGAATGGGCGACTGATAAGGGCAACAGTCTCTGGCAATGCAAGCACGGCTCCAGAAAGTGGGAGCTGGAAGCCTACAAGATAAATGGAGAGTAGCGATGCCTGTTCTGATGTTTTCATCAAGGAGGAAATGCCGAGACAGATCGAAGTCATCGCAGCATTCACTAAAATGAGAAAGGTGAGATGGGCGAAAAATCCTGCAGTTTCGGCCCCTTCTGGATAGTGCCAGAATTGTTCTACAAAAATCGCCATCCAGACGGACTGAACGATGATCATGCCACTGAGGAAGGTAAGCTTGCTACAGAGGTAGGCGAATGGTCGCACGCCATCGAATTTTTCTTTTTCTAGAATCTTACGCTCTCCTGCGATTTCTCGTGCCGCATTGTTTGATCCCATCAGTGTTAAGAGAACGACCTGAAACATGATGATACCTGAGACTGCTCCGCCAACTTTGGCACGATTTTCACCAATATTTTGGAGCTCTTTGACGTTCGCTTGTGAGGTCATTTCAATGGCGTCAGGATACTGGAGGAGTGCTTCACTACCTTGAGGACCAAAGAGCGCGACGAGGCAGGGAAAGCAGAGGAGGATCGCGATTTGTAGGAATACCTGCCCTTTGTCGCGGAAGAAAATTTTAGTTCTGCGCCCGAGGAGAGTAGAATACTGGCTGAAGAATCCAGGTGTAGTGACGGAGCCAGTTTCTTCTTTAGGAGTATCGGTCTGCTCTTTTTCTGGGGAATCTGTTTTCTTATCCGTCACTTCTGTTGCTTTGGAGTCATCCGAATTTTCTTGATTCTTCGGGCTTTCTGGATCCCAAAGTGATGCCTTTTCGGGAATCACGAGTTCACCAGATTCAATGAGCTTGAGACGATTGCGGATGATTTTACTATAGAATGAAGGAAAGTGTTTGTGCCATGACTTGCGCCATTTTTCAGCACTTTGCTTTGCGAGGCGTGGGTAGATGGACTCAGTGTCATCGACTGAAAAGTAGTGGGTGAGATCAGCTGGTGGTCCGTGGTAGGCGATGCAGCCTTCATGAAGCACGAGGATGGAATCGTAGAGTTCCAAGTGCGCCAAGGAGTGAGTGACAGAAATAACGATACGTCCATCCCTACGAGAGAGTTTGTGCAGGCGGTGTACAATGTCGCGTTCAGAGCGCGGGTCGAGTCCAGAGGTAACTTCATCGCAAAGGAGTAATTGCGGATCGGTCACGAGCTCCATCGCAAGTCCTAGTCGGCGCTTTTGGCCACCTGAGAGTACTTTCACTTGGCGATCAGCGATCGTTGTTAGACCTGTTTCTTCCAGCACTCGGTCGATGCGTGCATCGAGGTCGTCGAGGTTTCGCGTTTTGACACGGAGTTGTGTGACCGCTTCTATGGACTCGTCGATCGTGAGGGCATCGTAAGCGAGCGAAAATTGTGGTACGTAGCCAAGCTCGGAAGGTTCGAGGTCACCTTCTACTTCGAGGTCGCGACCTTGCCAGAGAATTGAACCTTCTGACATATGATTGAGTCCAGCAATGGTGTTGAGTAAGGTGGTCTTGCCGCAACCTGATGGACCAACAATAGCCATAAAGTGTCCGGAGGGAACTTTGAGATTCACGCGATCAACTAAGTTGATAGGCTCGCCGTCCTTCTCGATAGTGAAACAAAAGTCTTTTAGTTCTAACACGATACTTGGGCTATAAGTTGAAAAATGATGATGGTTATGTAAGCTTAAAAATTCTTTGTGGCGAGAAGAATCCTTGCGTGAGGCGAATGAATCGGTAGCGTCATGACTATGTCTCAACGTCGTAAATGCAGATCACGGAACACGAGCGCGCGATCGAAAAAGGTCTTTGCTTGGTGGCAGTACGCTGTGGGAGTATTTGTGTTGCTGTTAGTTGTAGGGGTGATCGCTTACCAGAAGGTAATTCAATTTCTGCATAGTGATGGTTTCCGCGAGAAGGTCACGATGAAGGTGAGCGGTGAGATTGGAGTCCCTGTGGAATTTGGCAAAATGCAGTGGAAGGGGCTACGGCTGAAAAATGAATCGGTCGATGCGCGCTCAGAAGGGGCGATTGAGAAGATCACAGCGCGCGATATCTCGCTCGAAGTGGATACGGATTATCTCAAACGCGATGTATGGAATATCTCAGATGTAGTCGTTCAAAATGCGGATCTTGAGCTCGACCTTCGGAAGGAATTTACCACGATTGATATTCCTCAGCCGGCTAAGTCGTGGCTGGAAAACTTTTTTCCCGATCGTGCAGAACTTCATGATGCAGAAGTGATTCGAGCCAATGTTCGTATTTTATCAGAAGGTGGAGAGTATGTGGTCCAAGGCTCTCAAGTTTCCTTGAACAAAGAAGACTTTGGTTATCGTGCAGAGCTGGAAGGTGGTGAGTTATCGTTCCCATTTCCCGTATTGAAAGAGGCCACATTGGAGCAAGCGTCGATGCGTTTGATCAACCAGCGTCTTGTCATCGACCGTGCGCAGTTTGATGTATTTGCCAGCGGCAACTTAGGAGTTGATGGAGAAATCGATTTCACAACGGGTGACTACAGTTTTTATGGAGTGCTCACAGGTTTGAAGTGTGCGGACGTCATCACTGAAGATTGGAAACAACGGCTGAGTGGCGAGGTGGAAGCAAAGTTCACAGTGAAGCCAAAGCTGGGAAATGAACCTGAATTTCGTGGAGAGATCTTCATCCAAGATGGCCAGCTGACAGCCCTACCTGTGTTGGACACCATTGCTGCATACACTGTGATTCGAGATTTCAAGCGCTTACGCTTTTCTGAATTGCGTTGTAAATTCTACTGCTATGGTGAGCTGTTCCGACTCACCGATATTTATGTACATTGCGATGACCTCATGCGGATAGAAGGTGCTCTTGATATGCGCGGGCATGCACTCGATGGAACTTTCAAAGTGGGTCTTAATCCAGGAACTTTGAGTCATATTCCCGGTGCTGAAGAAAAGGTTTTCTTGCCTGGAAAAGAAGGCATGCACTGGGCCGATGTGAAAATTGGGGGAAGCGTGGAGGATATAGAAGAAGATCTCACTGAGCGCCTTAAGGCTACAGCGCTCGACCATATTTTCGAAGTGGTGGGTGGAAAGCGAGTGATTCGCTTTACGAATCAGGCCGCCGAAACTTTAGGTGAATTGCCTAAGAATCTCGCTGAAGAAGGCGTGATGGGAGTGCTCAAAGACCGACGTGGACGTGTGATCCAAAGTGGCCGCGACATGATAGATGCTGGGCTAGAAGGTGATATTACAGAATCTCTCAAGACCGGCTCAGATATCCTACAAAGCAGGCTCGGCGGATTGTTCGGAGCTCCTAATGCTGATGAAGAGAAGGAAGAAGAGGAGGAGTAAGGTTCTACAGTCCGGTTGAGGAAAAGAACTTATTTCTTGCTGAGTTCTTCGAGGTGCTTGTTTTTGAGTTCGATTTCGACGAACTCGTCCCCTTCAATCATACGGCGAACGATGTTGAAGGAAATCAGAAGAATGAGGCCGATGAAGAAAAAGCTCAATTCCATGAAAACGGGGGAGCTCATGTAGCCTGCGATTTTTGCTGCGACTTCACTGGCAAAACCTTTGAGGTAGAAGACGCTGGCTCCGACAATACTGAGCACGAGGAAGAATCCGCTCATGAAGAGGCAGCCGATAATCATGGTCTTGATCCAGGATTTTTCCCACGCTGGAGAACGCTTGCCAATTTGGAGTAAAGCGACCAACCAAGCGATGAATCCTGTGCCGATGACGATGCCCCAAGTGATAAAATTCTGCGTAGTGAAGAGCGCGTCAGCCCATTTCTTTGAGAGATCTCCAAGACCTCCAGGTCCGAGCACAGAAATCACTTTGATCGCCATGAGTGTGATTACCAAAATCAGAAAGATAGCGTAGCCACCGATGAAGCAGATGCGAAGCATGGTGCACTGGTGCACTGCCATTTGCTGATTTTCAACTCTAATCCTGTGCAAATCAGCAAGTTCATGGATTTCTAAAGAGTCGGTTAGGGGAATTGCTCGAAGCTGTGTGTGACCTAAAGGAAGTGGGAATGGATAGTGTTATCGAACCAGCATAAACTTAATGGAGGAAGAGTGAGTACTCGTAAGTGCAAGTCTAGGACGGATTTTTAGAGAGCGCAGAGGGTTCTGGAATTGTGCGTAAATCCTATCTCAGTGACTTGACCATTAGTGCGCATGGTCGTAGAGAAAGAGCATGCAACCACTTTACGAGGGGAAAGCTAAGCGTCTTTACACAACTGACGACCCGAATGTTCTCCGTATGGAGTACAAAGACGAAGCAACAGCATTCAACGCTGAGAAGAAAGCTGAGTTCGAAAATAAAGGACGTCTCAACACGGCAATCACCCTCGCAATTTACCGTATGCTCGAAACTAAGGGCGTCGAAACGCACCTCGTAGAAGCGATCGATCCCATTAACCTCCTCGTAAAGAGTGTAGATATTCTTCTTGTAGAAGTGATTGTACGTAACGTGGCAGCAGGTTCATTCTGCAAGCGTGTCGGCGTTGAAGAAGGTATTGCTTTCAAACAGCCAATCGTTGAATTCTCCTACAAGAGCGATGAACTCGGTGACCCCCTCATTAATGACGATTACGCTCGTGAAATGGGACTCGCTACACCTGAAGAATGTGCCGAGCTCAAGGAGAAAGCGCTTATTATCAACGAAGTGATGATCGATTTCTTTAAACTTGCTGGTCTCAAACTCGTAGACTTCAAGATCGAATTTGGTCGCACAAAAGATTCCGAATCGAAGATCGTTCTCGCTGACGAAATTAGCCCAGACACATGCCGCCTTTGGGATCTCGAAACTGGTAAGAAGCTCGATAAAGATCGTTTCCGCCAAGACCTCGGTGGCGTGATGGAAGCCTATGAAGAAGTACTCAAGCGCGTCGAAGAAGTATTGAAGTAATCTATCTAGAAAAAAGCATTCTTAATGTCTCGTAGTCAACAAGCTGCTGAGCATTTTTGTGTCGACCCATAGAGCTGTTAAAATACCATAGGTGTAACAAAGTAAGTCGCTAAAGATAAAGGTGTGGCCTAACACGAGCGCCGCGCATTTGTTGCTCCGAAGCTCTAATAGCCAAGCAGCTTGGCATAGTTAGAGGAACTCGACTGTAAAGCTGCAAACTACGGTCAGCAAGACAGAGTGGTGGGCGTTGCATTCAGTCAGAGAAATAGATTATGCTCTTTCTCCTGGCCAATAGTGGTCTGATTACCGTGTCCTGCACAGACCACTGTTTCAGCGGGTAGAGTGAGTAGTTTTCTGTGGATGCCCTCTACTAATTGCTGGTGCGAGCCGCCTGGTAGATCAGTTCTTCCTATTCCGCCTTCCAGCAATGTGTCACCAACGAAGACGACTCCAAGTTTAGGGAGGTAAAATGTGATGGAATCCTGGGAGTGACCTGGAATGTGGGAGATCTGGATATCGAGTCCATCGATCGTAATGGCTTCTTTGCCTTCCAATAATTCGTCAGCTGTGAAAGGTGCGATGTCCACTGGGATGCCCCAGTTGGCACGTGCTTCTTTTTGGCGAATGAGTGTTTCGTCGTATGCCGAATACATGAGCACCTTGACGCCTAACTTTTGGAGCGCCTCCACATCTTCGGTGTGGTCGAAGTGCTGGTGCGTGAGCAGGAGGTGGGTAGGCTTGAGACCTTCTTGTTGGATCACTTCATGAATGAGAGCGGGAGCATCGACAACGATGCAGGACTCTTCATGGTCAATCACATACCCATTTGTGAATACGTGTCCTCCTGTGTAGCTGTGCACTTGCATACGAGGATGATTGCTTTCATTAGCCGATATTCAACTTGCAAAGTTTCTTTTTTACTGAGGGCTAAGTTGTTCAAAAAATGCCCAGACCAAGTGAGTGAATTTAGAGGCAACAGGTGGACTTTCTTTTGTGAATCGTAATGGCATTGCTATCAGAATTCTCAAAGCTGTAGAGCCATGCTTCAAAATTGCTCACATAGCCGCTATTGTAGGTGATGGAATCACCTAGAAAAATGATACGCTTGGCATCGAGTAGGAACTTGCGCTTCGCTCTAGCGTCTTGGGTGTCTATAAAAAATGGTCTGCCGCCTCATTACAAGTTGTAAGAGGGGACAGGTCAAGAAATAGAAGAAAAACGATGCGTTAATTTTTCTTAAAAGTAGACATTGAAGTTGCAGTAGAAAAATACACTTTTTGTTTTGTTCGTTAGAAATTAGCTAACGATAGGGAGTGGCTTTGTGTTCTTCCAGTTACCACGTGTGAAGTCTGGGAAGTCCTGAGGCATGCCGTCTTCCTTCACTGACTTAATAGAAAGTGGAGTGACTGCTGACCAGTACACACCTTCGTAGACGTTTTGGTCGAGTGGCTGACCTGTACGGAGACATTCGATAACTCGGAAGTTCATGATGGCATCCATGCCACCGTGTCCACCGTGCTTCTTAGCAACCTTAGCCATGCGCGTGTAGAGTGGGTGGTCGAACTCGTCGTAGAATGCTTGGCTATCAGTCTCCCAGCTGTGGTAGTTAATGTAGTCCTTGTCACCAGCCAGTTTCTTGAAGAGTTCCTGCGGGAGTCCTTCGTCCTTATCATAGTCAAGGGCGACGCCGAATGGGAATCCTTTGCCAGTTCCCTTGGTTCCCTGAATCAAGTTGTGACGCGTGTATGGGCGTGGGCTACTTTCATCCCACTGAATCATGATAGTACGACCAAGAGTTGTTTTGATGATGGAAGTATTCATGTCACCGCCTTCGTAGCTGATCTTGTGAAGCAGGCTGTCTGCTTTGAAGTGCTTCTTAGCGTAGAGCGCGTGATTCTTCGCTGGGGAAGAGAAGGAAACGATGCGGCGGAAGTTATCTTCACCACGAGCGAGGTTCATGTACTGAGCCACTGGACCAAGACCGTGTGTCGGGTAGAGGTTACCATTTTTCTGCGCCCAGTGATGTGTGCGCCAGTGACCTGTGCCACGACCATTTTCTACTTGCTTCATTTGACCACGGAGTTCGTGGATGTAGGCAGCTTCACCGTGTAGAATATCACCGAAGATACCCTTGCGGCACATGTTGAGGTAAAGGAGTTCTTCACGACCATAGTTGACGTTTTCAAGCATCATACAGTGCTTCTGAGTCTTCTCGGAAGTGTCGATGATTTTCCACATCTCTTCGAGAGTCGTTGCGAGTGGAACTTCCACACACACATGAGCTCCAGCGTTCATCGCATCGATGGCCATAGGAGCGTGCCATTCCCAAGGAGTGATCACATAAACGAGATCAGGCTTGGTTTCTTTGCACATCTTTTTGTAGGCGTGTTTGTCGCCTGTGTAGAGCTTAACGTTCTGATGACGGCCTTTGCCGTTCTCGAGAATCTTCTTCTTAGCACGCTCAGCGAGGTCTTGGTGAAGGTCGCAAATACCGATGATTTCAGTACCTTCGAAAGCGGAAAGTTGGGAGTAGTGAGTGCCACCACGTGCGCCACAGCCGATGATGGCTACTTTTATTGTGTCGAGTTTAGGAGCAATGAAATCACCCATGTATTGAGCTCCCTTGAGGCGGGCTGTCTGGGCGGATGCGCTCTGCATACCTGCGAATCCCGCACCTGCAGCTCCCATCATCTTAAGGAAGTTTCTTCTGTTATTGGTTTCCATAATTGTTGATTTAATGTGTCTTTACTAACGAAGTTAGATCTTCGACTGTAGAAATTCAAATTATTTTACGGTCAGAGTTTTGTGTAATGAGCCGTAAAATTGTATGAGCCCTTATACATAGGCTCAAGACTTGAACTTTCAAGAAAAATGAATTTCATCATCTGGCGTGGCTCATCATGTAGTCAAATATCATATCGTACTTACTTATCCAGAGTTGCCAGTCAGTCGAAAGCGCGAAGCCATTCTCGAATCGTTGCGCGAAAATCAACTGACAGTCGCCGTTGGTGACACGGGTTAAGTTTATGACCGACGGCATCCTCAATCTTCCAGTTTATGTCGGCGGAGGATAAGAGGGGCAAATCTGTTTTGTGAAAGGGCGAATTTATGACTAGGCGCAAAAAAACCGAAGGGTACCCTTCGGTTTTGAGAATGAGGAACGTGTTTCGATTAGTTGCTAGGAATGAGAGTTGTCGCAGTGCTGACATTGTTAACGCGTTCGAAGATGTCCTGGTTGTTTTCCAAGATTTTACCCTGCTTAGAGGTACCAGAACTATCAATAGCTGGACCTGTGTAATCGATACGGAGTGCTTCCACAGAACCGTTGACCTTAGCAACGATTGCTTGACCGTCCCACACTCCTGTGTCGAACTGACCTACAGATTTGGAAGAGTCAAAGATAAGTGGGATGTTAGTGCGTGAAGATGTGTTGAGACCACGAACGTAGCCCCATGCGTTTTCGCCGCCAGTGAGCTCACCGTCACCATCTGGTGGAGTGTTACCGTTTACAACACCGAGAACAGAGTTCTCTTTGTTCCAGAATGTTCTTTCGTCATCAATCACGCCAGCGTTGAGAAGCTGAGTGAAGCAGTTTTCTGCGGTTGCACCAGTCTCACCAGAACGTGCAGTGTCTGCGTTAGGGAAGATACCGTCGTTGTCCTTAGCGTAACTGAACAGAGCTGTGTAGATCTGCTTACCGCTGTTGATTGCGTTGGTCTTAGCTGCTGCTTTGACCTGCTTCATGATTGGACCGTAGGACATGGCCGCAAGACCCGCGATGATGGCAATCACCACGAGGAGTTCTACGAGGGAGAAACCCTTACGTAGAAGGTGTTTGTGATTCATTTTCATTTTGATTAGTTGTTGGGTTTTGTTTCCAGAAGTATTATTACCATGGTTTACGCCTGTATAGTGCTTAGTGGCGGCGCAGATTTAATATAGATAGATGTCTTCGACAAACGAAGACAGATAGAGAAACGCTAGCGAACGTTTCTTACTTTGCAAGTAAAAAATGACTTTTTACGTATTCCGTACAGAATATTGTAGCCAATCGAAGCGAAAGTTTCGATTGAAAAACCAGTTCTGGGAGTTTGTAAGTTGTGCTACAGACCATTATTTAAGTCCTCTGATTGCCTAAGGGGGCTATTTTGAGCTTTTGCAGTTTGGCTGCCATTTTCTGAGCGAGTCCAGTTTTTTCTTTGATTTCATTTTGCTGTTCACTTGGCTCAGAGCTGAGGTTAAACAACAGCGGTTTTTTCGAGTGGATGTATTTCCAATTTCCTTCTCGGGCTAGGAAGGGTGCTGCTTTAGGTCTAGTCTCTGTTCTAACCTGTGACAAAGTGTCTCAATTTGTGTCGAATTTGTGGGACAATCTGACATTATGTCATACGGGTTAGTCTTCGATGTTTTGCGGATCCCTCTAAAAATAAAGGTTTTGTCGGTGGTGGTGTTTAGGTGGCACGCAGATTGCATAGAGAATGACAGACACAGATGCGTCGGCTGAAAACGTCAGCTAAGGTAGCGAAATTATTCTAAATCAAAACAAAACGAAAGAAACAATTATGGCTAAAATTCTAGGAATTGATTTAGGCACTACCAATTCATGTATGGCAGCAATGGACGGTGGCGAAGCTACTGTTCTTGAAAATTCTGAAGGTGCACGTACAACACCATCTGTCGTGGCATTCACCAAGAGCGGTGAGCGTCTCGTGGGACAGGCAGCAAAACGCCAGGCGGTAACCAACCCAAAAAATACCGTGTTCTCTGCAAAGCGTTACATCGGTCGTAAATACGACGAGCTCACAGACGCAGACAAGAACGTGCCATACGACGTGATCAAAGCGGACAACGGCGATGCACACATCCAGGTCGAAGTAGAAGGTGAAGCAAAGACCTACTCGCCACAAGAAATCGCAGCAATGGTGCTCGGCAAGCTCAAGTCCGATGCTGAAACAAAGCTTGGCGAAACTATCACTGAAGCAGTGATTACAGTACCAGCGTACTTCAATGACTCCCAGCGTTCGGCCACAAAGGCAGCTGGTGAGATCGCAGGTCTCAAAGTACGCCGCATCATTAACGAGCCGACAGCAGCTGCGCTTGCATACGGTATCGATAAGAAGTCCGAAGAGAAAGTCGCAGTATACGATCTTGGTGGTGGTACATTCGATATTTCTGTACTCGACATCGACGACGGTGTTTTTGAAGTACTCGCAACGGACGGTGACACACAGCTCGGTGGTGACGACTGGGATAACACGCTCATCGAGTGGATTGTTTCCGAGTTTAAGACTGCCGAAAGTATCGACCTCTCCAAGCAAGCTGACGCACTCCAGCGTATCAAGGAGGAAGCTGAGAAGGCAAAGATTGCTCTTTCCTCTGCACAGACATACGACATTTCCCTTCCATTCATCACAATGGACCAGACTGGTCCTAAGCACATCCAGCAAACACTCACACGTGCGAAGCTTGAGCAGCTCACTGACAGCCTCTTCGAGCGTACGAAGAAGCCAGTGATCGACTGTCTCAAGGAAGCAGGCGTTTCTGCATCTGAGATCGACGAACTCGTTCTCGTGGGCGGTATGACACGCATGCCAAAGGTTGTTGAGACGGCTGAGGCGCTTGCAGGTAAGAAGCCAAATCAAGGCGTGAACCCAGATGAGGTTGTTGCGATTGGCGCAGGTATCCAGGGTGGTGTTATTCAGGGCGACGTGCAGGACGTTCTCCTTCTCGATGTAGCTCCACTGACTCTCTCTATCGAGACAGCAGGTCAGATCGCTACGCCAATGATCGAGCGTAACACCACGATCCCAGCGAAGAAATCACAGATATTCTCCACAGCAGCGGACAACCAGCCAGGTGTAGACATCCGCATCTGTCAAGGAGAGCGCAAGATGTTCATTGACAACAAGATTCTCGGTAACTTTCACCTCGGCGACATCGAGCCAGCACCACGCGGTGTGCCACAGATCGAAGTAACATTCGACATCGATGCCAACGGTATTCTCCACGTTTCCGCGAAGGACAAGAAGACTGGCAAAGAGAATAAGATTTCTATCGAAGGCTCAAGTGGTCTTTCCGACGAAGAAATCGAGAAGGCAAAGCGCGAAGCTGAAGAACACGCTGAGGAAGATGCAAAGCGTGCAGAAGCAATCCAGACAAAGAACGAAGTTGACAGCATGGTTCACCAAGTCGAAAAGCAGATCGAAGAAATGGGTGACCAAGCACCAGCTGAGCTCAAGACTGAGATCCAAGGCAAAGTAGACGCAATGAAGGAAGCTCTCAAGGAAGACGATCTCGAGAAGATCAAAACAGCTAAGGCAGATCTAGAAGCAATGCTCCAGCAGCTCTCTCAGGCTGCTCAAGCAGCAGGCGGCGCACAAAATGCGGGACCCAAAATGCCAGGCGCAGGTGCTGCATCAGCTCCAGAAGCAGGTGAGTCCTCCGAGCCAAAAGCAGCAAAAGGCAAGGTCGTCGACGCAGAAGTAGTCGAAGACTAATCTTCGACGTCATCAATTATTCTTGACTGAGATAAATCTCCGCTACTCCAAGTAGCAAACTAATAATCCTAACAATCCAATAAACAAAAAAGAAACTAAACATTATGGCAATCCAACCAATCGGACAGCGCGTGCTTCTTAAGCGCGTAGAAGCTGAAACAGTATCTGCAGGCGGCATCGTTCTCGTAGATTCCGCGCAGGAAAAACCACAAGAAGCGATCGTTATCGCTCTTGGTACAGGGGGCAAAAACGAAGACGGATCTGACTTCGCGTTCTCCGTTTCTGTAAACGATAAAGTTCTCATTTCCAAGTACGGTGGCACAGACGTCAAAGTTGACGGCGAAGACTACCTCATCATGCCCGAGTCCGACATTTTAGGAATCATCGGCTGATAATCTCTGGCATTAGTAATTAGTCATTGATTAATGGGTAGCAAAGTATTTGCCAATCTCTAACGATTGAATTAAAGCCCATTGACAATTGACCAATCCACTAATGACTAAAAGCCAGTGATGCCTAACAGCGTACAATTATTCTCTGGCTCCATTTAAATTGAATCATCATACAAAATAAAAAACTATGGCTAAACAACTACAATTTGACGAAAAGGCACGCCAAGGACTTCTCCGCGGTGTTGAGCAGCTTGCTAAGGCTGTAAAGTCCACACTCGGCCCAGCAGGTCGCAATGTGATCATCGATAAAAAATTCGGCTCCCCATCCATCACGAAGGATGGTGTGACAGTGGCGAAGGAAATCGAGCTTGAAGATCCATACGAGAACATGGGCGCACAGCTCATCAAGGAAGTTTCTTCCAAGACAAGCGACGTAGCTGGTGACGGCACAACAACTGCGACAGTACTCGCTGAGGCAATCTACAAAGAAGGTCTTCGCAACGTCACAGCAGGTGCAAACCCAATCAACCTTCAGCGCGGCATCCTCAAGGCATCTGAAGCCATCGTTGCTAAGCTCGCTGAGATCTCCAAGCCAGTTTCCGAGTCTAAGGAAGTAGCACAGGTAGCTACAGTTTCCGCAAACTGGGACACTGAGATCGGTAACATCATTGCTGAAGCAATGGACAAGGTCGGTAAAGACGGCACCATCACTGTAGAAGAAGCAAAAGGCATCGAAACTACTCTTGACGTTGTAGAAGGTATGCAGTTCGACAAGGGCTACCTTTCCCCATACTTCGTGACCAATCCTACGAGCATGGATTGTTCACTCGACAATGCACTCATCCTCATCCACGAGAAGAAGATTTCTAATCTCAAGGATATGCTTCCACTGCTCGAGAAGGTAGCTAAGACAGGTCGTCCATTCCTCATCATCGCTGAAGACATCGAAGGTGAAGCACTTACAGCACTCGTAATCAACAAGCTCAAGGGTGTGCTCAACATAGCAGCTGTGAAAGCTCCTGGTTTCGGTGACCGTCGTAAGGCAATGCTCGAAGATCTTGCGATTCTCACAGGTAGTAAGTGTATCTCCGAAGACCTCGGCATCAAGCTTGAGAATGTGGAAATCGAAGACCTCGGTTCCGCTAAGCGTGTTTCTATCACTAAGGATAGCACAACGATCGTTGAAGGCGAAGGTGCTTCCGACGAAATCACTGGCCGCGTTAATCAGATCCGTAAGCAGATCGCAGATACATCATCCGATTACGATCGCGAGAAGCTCCAGGAGCGTCTTGCTAAGCTCGCAGGCGGTGTCGCAGTCATCAACGTAGGTGCTGCTACTGAAACTGAGATGAAGGAGAAGAAGGATCGTGTTGACGATGCGCTTCACGCGACTCGTGCAGCTGTTGAGGAAGGTATCATCCCAGGTGGTGGTACAGCTCTCATCCGCGCTCTTGCTCAGTGTTGTGCAGAGAATTGCTGTGATGCAGCAATCAACGCAGACGAGAAGATAGGCATGGACATCGTTGCTCGTGCTATCGAAGCTCCACTTTGTCAGCTTGCAGCAAACGCAGGCCGCGAAGGTGCTCTTATCGTAGACAAGGTGAAGGCAGCAGAAGGCTCCATAGGCTACAACGTAGCAACTGACGAATACGTTGACCTCATCGAAGCAGGTGTCGTTGACCCAACAAAGGTAACACGTTCCGCACTTCAGCACGCATGTTCCATCTCAGGTCTTCTTCTTACCACCGAGTGTCTCATCACAGACGTTCCTGAGCCAGAAGCTCCAGCAGCACATGGTCATGATCACGGCATGGGCGGAATGGGTGGCATGATGTAAGCTGCGCAGCGGCTGTCATGGGTCAATGGTCAAAGTCATTGGCTCAGCAGACCAATGCTCACACAGCCAAGGTTATGCTTGGTTGACCAAAAATTAAAAAGTCGATCATGTAAAATACGTGGTCGGCTTTTTTAGTGGATATTTTAGTTTCTAAAGCGGGTAGCGGGAAGACCTACGAGTGTAGAGAAAGATGTAAATGTTTTATAATGCTGGAGAGCCAGCATTTTTATCGAGTGAGCAACTCTTGCAAAAGATGGCTTAAGAATGGAGCTCTTATCAGAGGAAGAGGTGAAATCAACTTACTAGCGCTATGGCGCATCATTCTGTTAGCCAGTGAGCTACTTCTTGGATGTTTTTGAATTCTGGAATCCATGCGAGCTCTTTTGGGCTGTCGGAGGTAAATTCGCAGCGGAGGCGGACGGGGTGGGCGCCAGAATCGATAGCGGCATATTGGTTATAGATGCGGTCGTCGACGAGGATTGTTTCGTCGGGGTTGAGATCGTATTTTTTATAAGCTGCTTTGAGGCTGTCTTGCTTAGCTGTATCATGCATGAACGCGCCGTGCTCGACACATTCGATGGTAAGGAAATCGGTCACAGGTGCGAGGATGTCGTTGAGGTAGGCAGTTTTCGCTTCCACGTCAAAAGTCGCTGACATGGTGAACTGGCGGTAGCCTAGTTTGTTGAGTTTCTTGAGGGTTCCAATCACTCCTGGGTAGAGTGGACGATTACGAAAATACGATGGGTCAGCACAAAAATCTTTATCCATCTGCGTGCCAAGCTCTGGATGTGTTTTCAACTCCAGAGCTCCGTATTTAGGAATGATCGGCAACACCTTCGGAAGCTGTTCCCATTTCAAATCGCCATAGCGGTCACGATAGTTCGGATGCTTGGTTAGAAAGTTGAAGTAGGCGTAGTTGAGGTCTACGAGGACGCCATCGACGTCCCAGAAAATGTTTTTGATTGGGTTCATGGAGCTGGGTTGTGAGCTATATACGAAAGGTCAAAGAAATAAGATATTTTTTATAACTCAAAGGAGACTCTATTTTGTTCGGTTGGGTATGAAGGAGTCCACAAAAAAACTCAGCAGGAGGTTCCTGCTGAGTTTGAAAGAATACGACCCGCTTGCTCCAAAGAAAGCTTTTACTTACGCCGGCGCAAGATGAGAGCGAGGCCACCAAGACCGAGCAGGGCGGTGGTAGACGGTTCAGGAACTGCTCTGACAAATGCTGCACTGTGGGCAGCTATTTCTGTGGCGCTCAACTCTGAGTTATATGCTGCAAAACCAAGGATGTTACCTGGGAGTGCGCTGCCGAAGGTATTGCTGCTGTACATAACACCCCCCAAACCTGTCGTGCCAGTAATAGACATGGCAGTTCCAGTGAAGGTGTGAGCAAGGGCACCATTGACATAGAGATAAGTGTTTGTGCCATCTGTAGTGAATACAAGATGGGTGTCCGTGTCTGCAGTAAGGGCAACTCCAGAGTCTAAATAACCACTTCCTTTGCTATCAAAGATACCGTAGTTGTTAGTATTGGTGAATTGCTCCCATGCAAGGATTTGCTCGTTGCTGCTGTAGTCACCGAGGAGGACTGAACCACCAGATTGTAATGGGATGCTACCAGCGTTGACGATGAACTCGAAGCTCATTGCAGTACCTGCTGTAGTTCCTACGTTGATGGTTTCAGGTGTGCTTACTGTAGTGAACTTGGTGGCAGTAGCTGAAGTGCCTGTACCGACAGCTGTTTTCCAGTGACTAAGAGCTGCATGTGCAGAGCTTGCACCGATAGCGAGTGAGACGAGTGTAAATAATAGTTTTTTCATTATTCCTAAGTTTTTAAATATGCTTAGGAACCTAAAGTTGAGTCTTAATTTAGTCAGATTACAAAAGACGTCAACAATAAATTTAAACTTTTTTAGCGAGGGGTGAAAAGTGACATATCGGCTCTTTTTCCTCATGTCTATAATCTAGAGCCATCCATAGGGACGGGAAGTGGAGGAAGGTTTAGCTCACAGAGTTCTGTAGAATTTGAGTGAAATCGAATTTTGAGCTTACTGTAGGGTAATGTTGTGTGTACAATCCCCGTCAAACCTATGGGTAGATCAAATTTAGTAAGCAGCGCAAGAGTCCGTTGGGCGAGCAGATATCCCTCTCGTTCCTGTGTTTTTGGGCTCTTAGCCGCCTCCTTGAGCATCACAAGTCTGGCGCAGAGTTTTGATAGTCAAATAGCACAAAATGAAGCCACTAAACGTGCCGAGAGCACATTATTAGCTCAAGAACTTCTTAAGAAAGGGGACATTTTTTATCAAGAGGCTGATTATTCAAAGGCTGTAGAAAAGTATTCTCAAGCATTTGCTATGCTTTCTGATGGGGCTATCAACGCTTCTTTGAAAGAAGCTGCTGTAGATCGCTATGCGCAGGCCGCAGTAGAAGAAAGTAAGCAATTGTCACGCTTTGGTCAATATGCTGAAGCTCGTAGCTTGCTCAAAGCTGTGCTGGCTCCGAATGTGGCTCCAAACCACTCTGTCGCTAAACAGCGGCTGGCTCAGTTAGATGACTCTATCAGAACCAACCCTGTATTGACTGCGGAGCATTTGCGTAACACTGAGTCCGTAGTGCATTGGTTACGTAAAGCCGAGGGATACTATAATTTGGGGCAGTATGACGAGGCGCACCTTGCTTATGAAGAAGTGCTTCTTGTCGACCGCCACAACACTGCTGCCCGCAGAGGCATGGAGCGTGTTGCTATGGCGAAAGCAGATTATGCCCGTTCTGCTTATGACCAGACGAGATCTGCTGCAATGGCGCAAGTGGCGAGTGAATGGGAAATGAAGGTGAACCCTCCAACAGCTCAATTTAAAGAAATTAAAACTATCGTTGATGAAGAAAAACGTATCCAAGAAGTATATGCGAATCAGTTACGACGTATTATAGTGCCTATCGTAGATCTTCAAGATCTTAGTATTCAGGAAGCCTTGGACATGGCACGAATCTGGTCAAAGGAATACGATACAGAAGCTTTGGACCCAGAACGTAGAGGTGTGAACTTCGTTCTCAATATTGGAGATGAAAGTTCTGAGTGGGCGAAACAAATCCGTGAGAAGCGTGTGAACCTCAATGTGCGCAATATGCCTCTTGATAAGGTGCTTGATTTGATTTGCCAAGCAACAAGCACCCAGTGGAGACACGACCAGCATGCCGTGATTGTTACGCCGAGTGGCGCTGCTGATACTGCGATCTACCGCAGAACGTTCCGTGTGCCACCTACTTTTATGCAGGACGCAGCAAGGAAGGCTGCGGAAAGTGACGACCCATTTGAAGAGGATACGGGAAGTGGGAGCGCTCTGAGTGCGCGAGCGTCAACAAAAGAATACCTTGAGCAACTTGGTGTGAGTTTTCCTGACGGAGCTTCGGCGAAATACATCCACGGTTCAGGTTCTCTGATTGTGGCAAATACCTTACAGAATCTCGATCTCGTTGAGCAATATGTGAGACAATATTCTCAGACTGAGAATGTGCAGGTGGTCTTGAAGCTTACTATTGTCGACGTGCTGAAAAGTGACGTCAAAGAGCTCGGTTTTGATTGGCTCTTCGCGGATGGCTCAAAGGATTTTTCGATAGGTGGTGGTTCACAGGGGAATGGGAATTTCATTTTCGAGAGAGGCGAAGCTTATCCTAAAGGCTATAATCCAGTGACTTCTGGGTTGCGTAGTGGTGATAGTATGTTTGATACGAATTTCATGGGGCGCGTTCTGAATGATGATCTATTGCGACCAGAGGGTGCTACCGCGCGCGCGCCTGGGATTGTACGTCTAACAACTAAAGATGTGGCTGTCATTCTGCGAGGACTCGATCAGAAAAAGAATTCAGACCGTATTGATACTCCTACGATTATTGCGCGCTCCGGTGAGAAAGCGACTTTGTTTACTGGTCGTGAAATGTGGGTGCCAACCGAGTATGAACCGCCAGAAATTCCGAATAGTGTTAACAGTACAGGACCGCCGCCTATAACGCCTGCTACACCATCAGCATTCGAACAACGTCTGGTTGGTTTGACGCTAGAGAGTGAATGTACGATTTCTGAAGACCGACAGTCTATTGATGTTCGAATCGATGCTGAAATGAATAATTTTGATGGTTTCGTGAACTATGGATCACCAGTTACAGATCCCACTGTTAATCCGGTAACTGGGGATATAAATTCTGTGGTACTCACTGCGAACGCGATCCTGATGCCAATTTTCCGTCCAATTAGATTGAACACGGCTGTAACTGTGCAGGATGGTTCTAGCTTTGTCATTGCAGGCTTGAACCAGAATAGCATCGTGACTGTGGAAGATAAGGTGCCGATTCTTGGAGATGTGCCATTAGTGGGACGTTTCTTCAAGAGTGAAGGAATCGAAAAGTCTGATCGAGCAATGTTGATTTTTGTTAATGTTGAGCTCAAGGATCCTACGGGAAGAAACTGGAAAGATCGCTAATCCATTTTGACTGATCTGCTGATAAAGTTGTGAACCCTGGAAACTCCGCCTACTCGTCCCTCACCATTTAAAAAATGGTGGCATTGGGGTACTTTATGAAAATGGCAATGCGCACACTCAGTTTGCGAGATTTAGTCTCAAAGCACTTACTGACGGTAAAGACAAGTTTACTAAGCCGTATGTGATTCGTTAGGCGATTCGCATTAGTAATCTCTCCATGCTACACGGCTTAGATCGTGTGGCATTTTTGTTTTAACTGTAATCGAATTTCTGTGCAAAATCTACGTAGTTTTGATTCATAAAGTAGTTGCGCATTGGATCAATGGTCGTTAGCAGTGAGTGGACATGGAATTTTAAAATTATGGCAGACAAGGAAGATAAAAATCCAGAGAACGTAGCTGGTGAGTTTTATGTAGATAGCCAGTGCATTGATTGCGATCTTTGTCGCGAGACAGCACCTAACAACTTCACACGTGAAGAAGATGAGGGCTACTCCTATCTCTATAAGCAACCTGAAAATGACGAAGAGCGCGAGCAGTGCATCGAAGCCATGGAAGGCTGCCCAGTTGAGGCAATTGGTGAGGATGGCGCAGAATAACGAGCCATCTCATTATAAAAAAAGGTCACTTCCGCACACTATGAAGTGGATGCGGGAACTTATTTTGCGCCAATGGCGCCACGGGGATCCTGTTCCAGATCCCAACCGAAATATCCACCAAGCCACCGAGCATCTCGACGGCTTGCTCTCTGAAATGGGAATCAGTGGTGGAATGGACGAACAAAAGCTGAAAAATGCTTGGGTAAAAGTAGCTGGTGAATTTGTTGCCAAGCATGCTGAGCCCGAATCCTTCAAGAGAGGTATACTCGTTTTGACAGTAGTGCAGCCCACTATGCGCTTTGACCTTGAGCAAATGAAAGGGAAGTTGCTGAAAAATCTTCACGATGAGTTGGGTGAGGGTGTCGTGAAGCAAGTGCGATTCAAGGTGGGCTAGAATTCTAGGTCGACCCTTGTGCTTTTAGAGAGATGTAGCTAGAGAAAGACGTGAGCGCTCAACAGTGGAATTGGATTTTTGATTAGTTCGAATTATTGGAAACAAAGGTATGAAAAAGGATGTGATTTTAGTCAAAGGTCTAGAGGTTCCTCTGTTCATTGGGGTGACAGATGAAGAACGTGCAAATCCACAGGTGCTGAAATTGCATCTAGAGATGGTACCGAAGAATGGATGTTCCAGTCTCAATGACGATATCGACAAAACTGTGAACTACTATGATGTCTCTCAGCGTGTGAAGCACCTAGCTGCGGAGCGTCCGCGAAAGTTGATCGAGACCTTAGCCGAAGAAGTGATCGAGATGATTCTTACTGAATTCGCTGTGACGGAAGTGCAGCTAGAAATTGAGAAGTTTATCTTACCTGACACTGATTTTGTGGGCTTACGCATGTGGCGTCAGTTCACCAAGTAGAGCGTGATGCGTGCATGGATGGCGTGGAGCACGCCGAAAATCGTAAAGGAAGCAATGGTGGTGATGAGGAGTCGCATGGTGGTGCACCCTATGCATCTAGGAGCTGTTCAACCCAAGGAAAAAGAATGTTTGGAGAAATCGAGGCACAACTGGCTTGCAAATCGTTCATTGTGCAGTATCGCTTGCGGCGTTGAGAAACCTCATCACAGACCCAGCATGGACGGATGTAGACCTTGGTTCGCCATTACCGGACGATCGTCACGCTATTTCTGTGTGCCTCCCGACGTGGGATGCTGTGTTGGGTTACGAGGAAGGTCGCGATAAAGTAGTGAAGCGTATGCGTTGTGGTTACCCGCGATTTTTTAAAAACCCGCTGGTAGAGAGGCTTTTTGCACAAGCTGCTGAACAGTTAGCTGTAGAGTCTGAGCGTGTAGTTATTTTTCCACATCGTCCAGCGGCGCAGCGCGCACTTCGTTTTGTAGAAAAGCGTACCGGAGTAGCAGCTCGTATTGTTAGCTATGATGGGATGCAGGCGTTGATCGTTCCTGAGGCTGTCTTTAGTGTTGCCATGGAATACTGGCGCTACACAGGCGAGATTGTAAGTAGCCGTCAGGCACTTGACGTGCTCGAAGGTGATGGACTCTGGAAGTATGACGCCAGCGAGTTGCGTGCTCGTATTGCTAGTTTTGGAAGTTATGGCGAAGGCGACATTTATATCTACGAGAGTGGAATGTCAGGTGTTTACGCTGTGCACCGCGCCCTAACTGGTATGTTTGCTGGGAAGAAAACCTTACAGTTAGATTTCCCATACGTGGATGTACTGAAAGTGCAGAACCACTTTGGCTCTGGAGCTGTAATGCTCAATGATAGCCAAGGGGAGCCGTTTAGCGAAGCGCTGAAGCGTATTCGCGAAGGAGAGTTTGCTGCAGTATTCTGTGAAATTCCAAGTAATCCGCTCTTGCGTTCTGTCGATCTCGAAAGCGTACACAGAGCTTGCCGAGATGGGGGAGTACCTCTTGTGGTCGATGATACGATTTGCTCTGTGTTCAATGTCGATGTAGCTCGGTATGCCGATGTGGTGACGACTTCGTTGAGTAAATGGGTTTCAGGTAAAGGTGATGTTTTAGCTGGCTGTGTGCAGCTCGTTCAGAGTTCTCCATTTTACGCAGATTTATTAGAATTTTTTCAAGACGATTGTGAAGATGGTTGTCGTCTCTATGCAGCTGATGCAGCAGTGTTAGATGAAAATTCCAAAGGCTTTTTGGAGAGAATGGCTCCAGTCAATGCAAGCGCTGAAGCTCTTGTAAATCTACTGCAAGAGCTTCCAGCAGTGGATAAGATCTGGTATCCATTATTGAGCACTCCAGAGCAGTACCAGAAGGTGCTACGTGATAGAGCGGGATATGGAGGCCTCATTTCTTTCACGCTTAAAAACGAGAAAAAGTCCTCAAAGGTTTTCAATGCGCTCGAGCTTTCAAAAGGTCCAAGTCTCGGGACGGAGTTTAGTCTCGTTTGTCCATATACATTGCTTGCGCATTACGATGAACTCGACTGGGCAGAGGGCTGTGGTGTACCAACTAACCTCATTCGTGTCTCTGTGGGACTAGAGGGGCAAGAGCAGCTGGTAGAGACCTTCTCTAAGGCTTTATCTCTCGTATAATAGTACAACGCTAGTTAGCGTGTGGAGATTTGTGCATCTAGTGCGCGAGATCCAGCTTCTAAAATCATTTGGGCTATTTATCGAAGGGAGCTAGTCTGAACGCTAAGAAATCTAACAGGTAAACATCAAAGATAGGGGAGACTCTATTTTGCTCGGTTGGGTATGAGAAGTCCACAAAAAACTCAGCAGGAAATCACCTGCTGAGTTTGAAGAAATACGACACGCTTGCTCTAAAGAGAGCTTACTTACGCCGGCGCAAGATGAGAGCGAGACCACCAAGACCGAGAAGGGCTGTGGTAGACGGTTCAGGAACTGCTCTGACAAATGCTGCGCTGTGGGCAGCTATTTCGGTGGCGCTCAACTGTGAGTCATATGCCGCGAAACCAAGAATGTTACCTGGGAGTCTGCTTGAGAAGGTACCACCTAATAAGAGATTACCCCCCAAACCTGTCGTGCCAGTAATAGACATGGCAGTTCCAGTGAATGTGTGAGCAAGGGCACCATTTACATAGAGATAAGTGTTTGTGCCATCTGTGGTGAATACAAGATGGGTGTCCGTGTCTGCAGTAAGGGCAACTCCAGAGTTGATATCACCCCTTTCGGCATCATAGATACCGTAGTTGTTAGTATTTTGGTATACCTCCCATGCAAGGTTTTGACCGCCAGCTGAGCTACCGAGGAGGACTGACCAATCATATTGTATTGGGGTGCTACCAGCGTTGACGATGAACTCGAAGCTCATTGCAGTACCTGCCGTAGTACCTACGTTGATGGTTTCAGGTGTGCTTACTGTAGTGAACTTGGTAGCAGTAGCTGAAGTGCCTGTACCGACAGCAGTTTTCCAGTGACTAAGAGCTGCATGTGCAGAGCTTGCACCGATGGCGAGTGAGACGAGTGTAAATAATAGTTTTTTCATTATTCCTAAGTATTTTAATACGCTTAGGAACCTAAATATGCTTAGGAACCTAAATATGCTTAGGAACCTAAATATGCTTAGGAACCATAAAGTTGATTCTTAATTTAGTCAGATTGCAAAAGACGTCAACAATAAGATTTGCATTTTTTTAGCGAGGGGGAAAAGTGACATGTCGGCTCTTTTCCCTCATGTTCCCAATCTTTAGTGTAGACTCGGAAAAGGTGGCCTATCTCGGATTCGAACCAAGGACACACGGATTTTCAATCCGTTGCTCTACCAACTGAGCTAATAGGCCACTTGAAGTGTTGTTTCCGCTTGGCAGCGTTGTGTAAGGTGGAATGTGAGTTTTGACAATATAAAAATGTTATGGAACTGCACTTTTTCGAGTGTGCAAGGGGGTCATGCTGTCAAATTTGCTGTTCTCCGCTTACCTACAATTGGTTGGATAGAATTTCGAGAGTCATGTGAATACTCATGCTGAGACTCTTTTTTGAGATGAGATCCATGTTATCACCTGATGTGTGCCACCATTTATTTTCATAAAAGTCGCCAATAAGGTCAATTGTCGGAATTTTAGCGATGACATTCATCGGAACATGGTCGTCTAAGATCGAATCAGCAGATTGTCCGAAGTGTTTTTGTGTGCCATGTTTTTTGGCAATCGTGTGATAGGTGCGTGCTAGATGTTTCGGAGTGTCACCAGGAATCTTGATATTGAGGTTCTGATGGCCAATCATATCGAGCAAAATGCCAAATTCTGGAGCCTTGCGGTAGGGGCTGAGCTTCTGTGCTGCATTTGCCTGTACTGCGCGTGAGTAATGGATGCTTCCATAGAGACCATCTCCCATGAAACTCATGCGATGGCCAACTGCTTCTTCGCCATCGAAGAAGACGAGCTCGAGCCGCTTTGCTGCGCTTGGGTGGTTTTTGTGAAGGTGCTCTGCGATGGCAAGGATGGAGCTAACACAGGAGGCTGCGTCATCGGCTCCTAGGAAGTCGGGTAGGATCTTGCTGTCGATGTGTGCAGCGAGGACGCCTTTAGCGGTTCTGGACCATGGGTTCTGAACCGCTTGTGGAGCGTAGCGGACGATGAGATTCGAATAGGCAATTTCACCCTTGGGAGTTTTCGCTGTGAATTTTTGCTCCACACAGGTCCATCCATGCTTTTTAAGCTCGGAGGTGATGAAGGACTTCGTTTTCCTCAGACCAGTGGACTCTGGTTGGCGATGGCCAAAGCTGAGGATCTTTTCTGTGTAGCTATAAGCCTTTTGTGCAAGAGTGTCAGCATCGGCTTTGGAGCCGAGCTGTTGGACAGTGCTTTGCGCTGTAACAGATGCTGTGGTGGTGCTCTCTTTACAAGAAATAAGGGAGCACGCATAGAGGGCAATGAGTAGGGTTCTTGTCATGGCTTTGATTCATAAGCATGCACGAGAACCGTTCTCGATTCTGCTTGTCGTGTTTTTTAAATCCAGAAAAAGTGAGCAAGCAGTGGTCTGGGGAATTTCTGCTAAATATCGCTGATAGAGACTCCGAGAAGCTTTAGGATGCGGTTGAGATCAGCGTTTCCGCTATATTCGATCTCGATCCATCCTTTTTTACCTGTGTGGTGTAGGTTGACTTTGGTGGAGAAGTCTTTTTCTAGCTGTCCTTGCACTTTTTTGATGATGGCAAGATTTGCTTGAGATGGGGCATGTTTGCTGGGCTTAGGTTCAATGGCTGGGTTGTTGAACTCTTGAGCTAGCTTTTCAGCAGCGCGGACGGAGAGCTTCTTTTTGATGATAAGCTCGGCAATTTCAATTTGTGCCGTAGTGTTCTTGATCGCGAGCACAGCTTTGGCGTGACCAACAAAAATCAGGCCCGATGCGAGAAATTCCTGCACTTCGGGAGTGAGATCGAGTAGGCGCATAGCATTGGCTACGCTCGCTCGGGATTTACCCACACGCTGAGCAATTTTATCCTGCTTCATCTTAAATTCTTTTGAGAGGCGTACATAGCCAGTAGCTTCTTCGATAGGGTTGAGGTCTTTACGCTGAAGGTTCTCAATGAGTGCCATCTCTAGCACTTCTTGGTCTTCGACTTTGCGAATGATGACTGGAACTTTCTTCAGCCCGAGGCGCTTGGATGCTCTCCAACGTCGCTCACCTGCGATAAGTTCCAATTTGTTGCCAACGGCACGAGTGATGAGTGGCTGAATGACTCCATGCTGACGGATGGAATCCATCAAGTCATCGAGCATACTATCGGTAAAATGTTTACGCGGCTGAAGTGGAGAAGGGATAATAGTTCTGATGGTAACCATGCGCACATCGTTGTCGTGTGTGCCGGGTGCTGAGTCTTTCTTTTTAGAAGCTGTTTTCTGAGCGATGGGAGATGGCGATTCCTGCTTTTTGATGAGCGCTCCGAGTCCTTTACCTAATGCCTTTTTTGCCATGGGTAGAGAGCATAGATCTAGAATGATGCGGATTGCAAAGCTGAATTTTAAGAATTGAGGCATTTCGAGTGCCTTGTGCATTAGGAATGTAGACTAGGTTCTTAATACTTAGAAATTTTTCCCATAGCTAGGATGCAGAAGCTTGACGTGAGTGGCTTTGCGGGAGATCAATATGGCAATTCTATGATAAAGCGCATATTTATACTCTGCATGAGTCTGGTCGTGAGCATGCAGGCCCAGCAATTGGTAGGTGGGGAAGTGGCTCTGAACGAGGAGTCTCGCCGGTCCGTTCAGAAATCTGTTCAATCGTTGGGAAATGAGGTTTTAAAGTCCAACTTCCGTTATGCGATTGATCGTATGTACCCGCGCTGGAAAGAACGTCAGGCAAAAAGACTTGGTAGTGAAGTGAAGCTGCTAGAGGCCTTCAATAAAGCAGGCATTCAGATGCAGGAAGCTGGGATCACGATCGACTCATTCATCGCTCAGCCTGCGTTGAAAGCGTATCGTGTACATCCGAAAATGAAGCCTGGGCGTCGCGAGATACATTCGTCTGAAGATGTAACTTATGAGATTTTTGTGTTGGTTCCTACAAAGATGAAGATGAGTTTCATGCTACTAGGTCAGCCGAAGCGTAGTTTCTTACGTGAGAGTTTTCAGATCGCACTTCAGAGGGAAGGTGATGCCGGGTGGACGTTTATTGATGGTGCCACGATTCGAGTGCAAGACCTTCGCAGTATGTTCCCGCTGTTGCCTCAGAGCTTGGCGTTACCTGAGAAATCTGACACGGAAATTAAGTAAATTGCACGATGTCTAAGAAAGAGAAGAAAAAGTCAAAGCGCTACGATCACCTCACTGAGATGGCTCGTCTGACTCGTCTGATGAAGGAAATGTATGAGCGAGGTCAGAATGAACTCTGCGATGTGCGCAACTCTGAGATTCACGGGCGAGGTGTCTACGCCTCAGAAGATATTGAGAAAGAAACGCAGATCATCGAATACATCGGTGAGTATGTGGAAAAGGATGAAAGTGAAAAGCGGGCTTGGGACCAAGCAGCTGTTGCTGAGGAAATGGGTGATGCTGCGGTTTATATTTTCACTCTCGATAAGAAGTGGGACATCGATGGCAATGTACCATGGAATAATGCCCGTTTGATCAATCATTCCTGCGAGCCAAACTGTGAAGCGTGGATTGAAGAAGATCAGATTTTCATCTATGCGCTTCGCGACATCAAGAAGGGAGAAGAACTCACATTTGATTATGGTTTTGATATCGAGTGTTATGAAGACCATCCATGCTGCTGTGGAAGCGAGAGCTGTGTTGGCTACATCGTGAGTCGTGACCAGTGGCCAGAGCTGAAGGAGAAGTTAGCAAGTAAAACTGCCAAGGTGTAGATCTATAGACTCACGCTGTGAGGGCTTTCTTTCCTCAGTGGCTAAATAGCTGAGGAGGTCGATTCCCCTCTGTGAAATCTAGGTTTGACATCTCTAAGGGGCTCGTTCTCGATTCAGCGTCGTAGTTTGCTTAGATATTGGGGGATGGGGAGGGTGAAGTAAGCTGGCAGTGGACGCAGCCATTCTACATATTTGATTGTCCTAAGTGTAGATAATGGAAACGGCTTCAGGGATGCGTAGGTTGTGTTCCTTGCAGAAAGAATAAATGGTGAGGGAGCTGTAAGGTGGAGAGTGCTTGAAAAGCTTGTCCAATGTGCGCAATAAAGATTTAGGCGAATGGCTCCGTATGGTAGGGAAGTTGTAGTACGAGTGGTAGGCTAGATTGAGCGAGCAGAAGCCGCAAAGAAAAGAGGTATGCGAGAATTTGTTAGCTCTCGTTAGAAAGCCTTAGAGTAGATGGTCCATGCGATCCTTCTTTGTCTGGAGGTACTTTTCGTTGTGCTCGTTAGAGCATTGCTTGATGGGGAGTTGCTCGACGATTTCCAAGCTGTAGCCTTGAAGGCCAACCATTTTCTTTGGGTTGTTAGTGAGGAGACGAATCTTTCTAACACCGAGGTCGTAAAGAATCTGAGCGCCTATGCCGTAGTCGCGGAGGTCAGCACCGTAGCCGAGCTTTTCGTTAGCTTCGACGGTATCGTAACCTTGCTCTTGGAGTTTGTATGCGTGGATTTTGGCAGGGAGACCAATGCCGCGACCTTCTTGGCGAAGATAAAGCAGAACACCGCCGTCTTCTGAGATGTGTTCGAGTGCTTGGTGAAGCTGACCACCACAATCACAGCGGCGCGACATAAAGACGTCACCAGTGAGACATTCGGAGTGGACGCGCACGAGCACTGATTTTTCAGGATTGATCTCACCACGCACGAGCGCGAGATGATGCGAGTCGTCTAGGTCGCTTTCGTAAAGATGGCAGTCGAACTCACCAAAGTCAGTAGGTAGCTGGATGATTTCAGTGGCATTGATGAGCTTTTCCGCTTTGCGACGGTGTTCTACAAGTTGAGCGATAGTGCATGCTTTGAGTCCGTGCTTTTTTTGGTATTCGCCAAGGTCACCGACGCGAGCCATTTCACCATCTTTATTCATAATCTCACAGATAACTCCAGCAGGTTCGAGCCCAGCGAGGCGAGCGAGGTCGACAGCTGCTTCGGTATGACCAGTGCGGCGAAGCACGCCACCTTTGACAGCTTGGAGAGGGAAAACGTGGCCAGGCTTCACGAGCATTTCAGGCGTGCTGCTAGGATCGGCTAGAATTTGTAGTGCAATCGCGCGATCAGCTGCTGAAATGCCCGTAGTGATGCCTTCTGCAGCATCGACTGAGACCGTGAAAGCAGTCTTGAGAGCCTCGGTGTTGCGGCGGTTCATCTGTGGAAGTGCGAGCCTCTCTGCTTGTTCCTCAGAAATAGGAGCACAGATCAGTCCGCGTCCGTAAGTGGCCATGAAGGCGATGATTTCTTTAGTGACCTTACTGCTTGCGCAGATGAGATCGGCTTCATTTTCGCGAGTTGGATCGTCGGCACAGATGATGATCTTGCCTGCCGCGATGTCTGCGATGATTTCCTCAATGGGACTAAAAGTAAGTGCGATCATGCTTGTTTTACTACCTTTGGACAGGTTCCTTGAAAAATAAAGTGCTTTTTGCCGCACGAATGGCTGAAAATGGAACAGCTGTGGTCGTAGACAAGATTCACTGGTCGAGCAGCGTTTTGTGTATTTTAGTTCTTGGTGATAAAATGAGTGTTTATAAATAAAATGAGTATAAACTAATGAATATTATTGACCTAAAATATATTGAGTCCTAGAAGTTCGCCAGATTTCAGACGGGTGACAGTACATGAATGCGATTCGTGGGCAGTGTTCGTTTTTCCGCATCTTTGTAATTTTTACTCATAGATATACATTATGAAACTAACAAAACTAATCGCGGTTGCAGCAGCAGCCCTCGCAGTGGCTGTTACAAGCTGCGGCAAGAATACGGTAGAAGAGTCTCAGAAGACTTGGCAGTCAGAAGACAAGCTCAAAGTAGCTACTACTGCTACAATGATCACCGACATGGCTAAAATCATTGGTGGTGATGAGGTAGAAGTGATCGGTATGGTTCCAGCAGGAGTTGACCCACACACCTACGAGAAATCATTTGACGACACAGCTGTGATGAATAGCGCTCAGGTTGTTTTCTACCTTGGTCTTCACTTCGAAGGTCGCATGCAGGAAGGTCTCCTCCAGCGTAAGAGCAAAGGTGAAAAAGTCTTTGCTCTCGCTGACTCTGTCGATCAGAGCAAACTTATCAAAGTTGACGGTGAAGTAGATCCACACATCTGGGGTGATCCAGTTGTCTGGGTAGACACTGTAGACACAATGGTGAAAGGTCTTTCCGAGGCAGATCCAGCAAATGCAGCTAAGTATGCTGAGCGTGGTGCAGCATATAAGAAAGAGCTTATCGAGCTTAAAGCATGGGCCGCAGGTCGCGTAGCTGAACTTCCACAGGAGCAGCGTGTGCTTATCACTAGTCACGATGCATTCCAGTATTTCGCTTCTGCATTCGGTTTTGAAGTTCGCGGTCTTCAGGGTATCTCCACTGCTGACGAATCTGGCCTCAAGCGCACAAACGACCTCATTGAGTTTATCAAAACAAACAAAATAAAGTCCATCTTTGCTGAGAGCGCGACTAGCGACAAAGGCATCAAGACTGTTGCTGATAAAGCTGGCATCACAGTTTGCACTGAACACCTTTACGCTGACTCTACTGACAAAGTTGGTACTCAAGCGGGTACATTCGTTGGTATGGTTAAGCACAACGTAAACACCGTGGTAGACGCGCTTAAGTAAGCGATATCAACTTATTATTTATCATATTCAAACACCTCTAATTAGCAGATTTTTCCAGTTAGGGGTGCTTTGCTTTAGACATTCCTTATGAGCATAGCACTCGAAACACACGACTTAACGGTAACCTATCACAAGCGCCCAGTTTTGTATGGTGTGGACATTGCTGTTCCAGAGGGGAATCTTGTTGGGGTGATTGGCCCAAACGGTGCGGGAAAATCCACGCTTATTAAATCAATTATGGGGGGAGTGCAGCCATCTGGTGGCTGGATTAAAATTTTTGGAAAGCAGCTCAACCAAAGTATCAAGCGCGTGGGGTATGTGCCTCAGCGTGAAAGTGTGGACTGGGACTTTCCTGTCATAGTCATGGATGTGGTACTTATGGGTACCTATAGCAAGCTCGGCATGTTCAGCCGAGTTGGAAAAAAAGAACGCATCATCGCTTCTGAGTGTCTCGATAAGGTTGGCATGTTGCCTTATGCGGATCGTCAGATTGGTAACCTTAGTGGTGGTCAACAGCAAAGGGTTTTTCTAGCTCGCGCTCTAGCTCAGGATAGTGACCTGTATCTTATGGATGAACCATTCGCCGGAATTGATGCAGCGACTGAGTCTGCGATTATCTCATTGCTGCAAGAAATGCGTGAGAAGGGGAAAACTGTGTTGGTCGTGCACCATGACCTACAATCAGCCCAACAATATTTTGATATGCTTTTGCTTATAAATATGCGCTTGGTCGCATTTGGCAAAACTGAAGAGGTTTTCACCAAGGAATTACTTCAGAAAACGTATGGTGGACGACTCAATATCTTGAGTGAAATGGCTGCAACGGTAGCAAAAGAAGAAACTTAAGCAATACCTTCGATCTTCCAATGATTGCAGCTCTGAACTTAAGCCAACAAGCTTACTTAGCGACGGTGATCTTTGCGGTAGCTGCTGGACTCTTGGGGAGTTTTGTGGTGGTGCGCCGAGTTGCATTAGTGGGCGACACTCTGTCGCATGCAATCTTGCCAGGCGTGGTTCTCGGTTTCATTATTTGTTTCTATCTAGAGATGGAGCGCAACACTTGGGTGATCTTTGCATGTGCTGCAGCTGTCGGCATAGTAAGTATAGGGGTTGTGAATTTAATTCAGAACACGACACGCATCAAACCTGACACAGCGTTGGGTGTTGTGTTAGCAGGCTTCTTTGGAATCGGACTCGCGATGGTCTCAGGCTTACGTGAGCACTATGATGCTAGAGCTAGCATCGAGTCTTTTATTTTTGGTCGCATCGCTACCATCAACGAGCAAGATGTGATTGCGATGCTAGTGGTGACGGCGATCATGTCCGTTGTCATTTTTGCCGTACTTCGCCCTTTGTTAGTGGTGAGTTTTGATAAGGACTTCGCTTTATCGATGGGTTATCCAGTGAAGCTGCTAGATTGTATGTTTTATGCGATGCTCACGATGACCATTGTGGTATCGATGCAGGCGATGGGGGTTCTGATGGTTTCAGCGATGCTGATTACTCCAGCTGCCAGTGCTTATTTACTGACGAATGAGTTATTTAAAATGATTTTCCTAGCGGTGATGTTCTCAGTGGTTTCCGCCCTTGCTGGGTGTTATTTATCGATCAATGTCGATGTGGGTGAGTACCGCAATATGCCGACTGGTGCACTGATCACATTGGCAGCTTCTTTAGTGTTTTGTGTCACCTACTTCTTTGCACCAGAGCACGGCGTATTGGTGAAATTCTTGAAGAAGCTTAGGCACCGCAGACGTGTGCGACGTGAGAATACCATGAAGGCTATCTACAAGCTATTGGAAGATGAGGGGTTCAATAGCGATACTGTGAGCTTTGATGCTTTATGTGCTGTGAGGAGGGTTGATGCAGTTAAAGTGCGAAAAGAGATCGATCAATTAGTGAAGAAGTTATTCGCTATCACACATGAGGATGGTGGAAAAGTCACTCTAACGTCTGAAGGTTGGAAGCGAGCTACTGAGATGGTGAGAATCCACCGACTATGGGAGCTGTATTTGATCAATCAGGCAGATTATCAAGCAGACCATGTGCACGATGATGCTGAGAAAATCGAGCACGTGATCAGTCCAGAAGTGATGGCGAAGCTTGAGAAAGAGCTCAATTTCCCAGAGTTAGACCCACATGGAAAGCCAATCCCTTACACCGTAGAGCCCGTGCTCTAATCATTAGATTTTTGTTGAGTGATGATTGAGTGGTTAAACAAACCTATGATTCTAGGCATAAGCGCATTGTGGTATGTGCTTATGGCATTTTTTGTGGCTTTACCGTGTTCACAGATTGGAGCGTTCTTAATGCTACGTCGGATGTCGCTTGTCGGAGATGCGATTAGCCACAGTGTGCTGCCAGGTATCGTGATTGCGTTCGTTCTTATTCGTGATGTCAATTCGCCTTGGATTTTTGTAGGTGCTACATTGGCTGGAATGTTGGTGACATTTTTGATCGAGCAGATTCACCAGAAGACAAGAATGAAGCAGGATGCGGCAATTGGCATCGCGTTTACAGCATTATTTGCATTTGGTGTGCTTCTTGTGGGTCTCTTTGCTGGCAGGGTGCATCTAGATGCTGAGTGTGTGGTGTATGGTGAGTTAACTGATATCACGAATTACCGTGAAGTTCCTGTATTTGGCTACAGGGTGCCTCAGCCATTGTTTATTGCAGGTGTCGTAGCGTTATTCACACTCATCGTAATCAAGCTTTCTTACAGAGTGTTGTTAGTGACATCATTTGATGCGCAGCACGCAACAGCGATTGGTTACAAGCCTGCATTGGTGCAGCATTTGCTGATGGGGATGTTGTCGCTCGTCGTGGTGAACGCCTTCGTGTCAGTAGGAGCGATCCTTGTGATTGCTCTATTGATTATCCCAGCAGCAACGGCGTATTTGTGTACACACAGATTGGTGTTGATGATGTTTCTGTCAGGATTTCACGCGCTAATCTCATCCGTAGTAGCGCTCTATGTGTATGCGTATCTCAATTGCTCGTTTGCTGCTGCGATGGTTGTAACCGGACTTAGTTTGTTTGTTCTCGCTTGGCTATTTGGCCCAGCTGATGGGATTGTGGTGAAAGCGTTTCTTTGCAGAATCAAGGTGCTCGATAACCAAGCAGTGTAATGAAGAATGATTCAGAAGACACAAAGATTGAGCTGAAGACTTCGCGGGTACGTTTATTTTTCTCTCGTAGTTGACGTATTTGTGGTGATCTCTCATTAAAAGTCCGATGAGTTTTTAGAATTGGTAAAATAGGAAAAAGAAGCCAAGTTGGCTTGGAGGAAATATGGGGGTGATGAGCTCTTAGATATTGGCTTCTTCGTCGTCAGGGACTGGTGGAAGAAGGTCTTGGCGAAGGAGAAGGCGCTCAATGCTGAGATCATCTAGCAGATCTTCAGCTGTCTTCTGAATAATTGAGCAGAAGGGGACGATTCGATCAACTTCGGCGATGGTGCAGTGGACCATGGTGGAGACGATGTCTTTGTCGAACTTTTCGCGCTCGAAGATGTTAGTGATACGGAAGACGACGCGTTGGCGGTCGAGGTCGTATTCGAGGCCGCCGAGGTTCATCTGCTTGTTAGCACGATGGAGTAGTTCGAGAAGGAGGGGAAGGCGCAGCTCATCAATCGGCATGGCTGTTTCGCCAACGATGGTGAGTGAGTTGAGTTGGGTGAATACCTGAGCGAAGAGTTGGACGCGGGTGTGGTGTGCTTCGAAAGCTGTCGTGAGGACTTCACGGTCTTCGATGATTTCGTGAGCCCAGCCTTGTTCATTGAATGCGTCGGCTACGGAAGTGAGCTGAATGGATGGTGGTCGCATGATGGAAAGTGGTGTTACTTGCTAGAGGTTCTGGCGGTGATTGCTTTTTGAAGCAAGGAGATTTGTGCGGCGGCGAGAGGTTTGGCATGACGAATATTTCGCTTATTTCGCAGTTGAAGGAGAAGTTATATTTGAACTGAGAATGCGGGCTTGCATGCCGGATTTTTTGCATTATGTTCTGCGCCTCAATTTATCCAATTATGGCAACAGCAAAAGTTCAACAACATGGATTCCAGGCAGAAGTAAAACAGCTTCTCGATATCGTAATTCACTCCCTTTACACCGACAGCGAGATCTTTGTTCGCGAGTTGGTTTCTAACGCATCTGATGCGCTTGAAAAGGCACGTCTCAAGCAACTCACTGAGAACGAGGTTTACCAAGGTGACGCAGAGCTCAAGATCTCCATCACAACAGATGAAGAGAAGAAGACGCTTACCATTGCGGATACAGGTATTGGTATGACGCGCGATGAACTCTCTGAAAATCTCGGAACGATCGCACACTCAGGCACCAAAGCATTCCTCGAGCAACTCAAGGAAAAGGGTGACGGTGACGCAGACGTGATCGGTCAGTTTGGTGTTGGTTTCTACTCCGCATTTATGGCAGCTGATGAAGTGGAAGTGTACACGCACTCTTGGAACCCGACTGCTGAGAACCTTAAGTGGACATCCGATGGAGCGACTGGTTACACAGTGGAAGAAGTCGACGAGCAGTCCCGTGGTTGTAAAATGGTCATCAAGCTCAAGGAAGGCCAAGAGGAATTCGCTAAGGCGGATCGCGTGAAAGGAATCCTTGAGAAGTACTCGAACTTCGTTACCTTTCCAATCGAGCTCAACGGTGAGCGCGTGAACAAAGTCGATGCGCTTTGGCTCAAGTCCAAGAGTGAAGTCACTGAGGAGCAATACACTGAGTTCTACAAGTTCGTAGCACATGCCTATGACGAGCCGAAGTACACTATGCACTTCAGCGCTGACGCTCCACTTTCTATCAATGCGCTTCTTTTCGTCCCTAGTGAAAACCAAGAGCAATTCGGCATGGGCCAGATGGAAGCTGGTGTTTCTCTCTACTGCCGCAAGGTCCTCATCGACGCAAAGCCAAAGAATCTTCTTCCTGAGTGGTTGCGCTTCCTTCGTGGGGTGATTGATTCCGCTGATCTTCCGCTTAATATTTCGCGTGAGACAATGCAGGACTCTGCCTTGATACAGAAGCTCAATAAGCTCATCACAAAGCGCTTTCTCAAATTTCTCGCTGGTGAAGCGAAGAAGGATGAAGAAAAGTACCTCGAATTCTACGGCAAGTTCAGCCGCTTCCTCAAGGAAGGTGTCGCAACAAGCTTCGAGCACCAAGAGCAGCTCGCTGGTCTCATTCGCTTTGAGTCCACGACGACTGAAGAAGGCAAGCAAACAAGCTTCGCTGAATACATTGAGCGCGCTGGTGAAGAGCAAGAGGAAATCTATTACCTCACTGGTGTTTCACGCGATGTGCTTACAAAGGGACCATACCTCGAAGCATTCAAGGCGCGTGGTATCGAAGTTGCTCTCTTTACCGATCAAGTTGATCAATACGTGCTCGACTCTATGCCTGAGTTCAAAGGTAAAAAGCTCGTTCCAGCGGACCGCGCAGACATTGAACTCGACGATCTTGAGTCTGAAGGTGAAGTGCTTGACGCAAGTTCACTTGCAGCTCTTAGCGGCTGGATGCAGGACACTCTCGGTGAGCGCGTGGAGAAGGTTGAAGCAGGCAAGCGCCTCGTGGACAGCCCAATCGCAGCACTCGCTCCGAAAGAAGCACCAAACGCACAGATGATGGCAATGATGAAAGCAATGGGCCAGGAAGTTCCTGCTCCAAAGGTAACGCTTGAAATCAATCCTCGTTCTGAAGTCATTAAGAATCTTTCCAGCCTTCAGGCGAAAGATAATGACCTCGCTGCACTCGTGGCACAACAGCTCACAGACAACGCACTTTTAGCAGCCGGTCTTCTAGAGAACCCACAGGAAATGGTGTCCCGCATGAACGACCTCCTCGCTCGCGTAGCGAAGTAGTCCTATTTCTACTCAATATTTTAGGGTCTTGCCTAGATCATGAGCTTAAAGAGCTCTATGACTAAGTTAAGACAATGAAAAACAAGTATCTAAAAGTTGCGAAGATTTCTGAAGCTAAATTTAGAGTTCTCGTGGACTGCTTTTCAGAGGATATTGCAGCAACTCAAGCTGCTCGTCTGAGCCGTGTGAATCGAAATACGGCACAGCGAATTTATACACTTCTTCGGCACAGAATTCTTTCTTTAGCATCTGAGGAAAATAAACCTTTTATTGGGGAGGTTGAAGTTGATGAAAGTTATTTCGGAGCAAGAAGAGTAAGAGGCAAACAAGGTCGTGGAGCTTCAGGGAAAACTCCAGTTGTAGGACTACTCAAACGAAATGGAAAAGTTTTTGTGGAAGTCGTCAAAGACTGTAGTAGGACTACTCAAACGAAATGGAAAAGTTTTTGTGGAATTTGCTAGAGGTAAGAACCACGTAAACGGTATCGAAAGCTTCTGGAGCTATGTCAAATTTCGCATGACAAAACTCAGAGGAGTAAAGAAAGAAAAGTTTGTTACACACCTCCTCGAAAGTGCCTGGAGATTTAACCACAAAAAGAAGAATATTTACCTTCTATTACTCAAAAATTTAAGAGATAATCCGCTATGATCTAGGCAAGACCCTATTTTAAAACGGTCATCGTGTAGTGCGGTGACCGTTTTTTGCGCAAGGGATTATTGCTGTTGGCGAGCAAAGCAAAGGGAGCATGGGATCGTGACCCGAGACTCTCTGACAAGAAGGTCGTTTTCCACGATACCTTATAAAAAATATTGCGACTACACGATGTGGAATGACCTTCGAAATGATGACTTTCGAGAGTTTGTGTTAGGTCAAAGTTCTGGAAGTCGAAGGTCTAGTGAGTAATGTCTGGTGACTTTGTCTGTTATAGCAGTGTTTACTGCTTGCAAAAAGGGGATCTGACTGCTTTCAAAGCGGTGTAATGTCAGATACCAAAGAGAGAAAATCGCTTGAGGAACGTCACCAGATGAGTGACCTAGAACGTTTGCGCCATTCCTGTGCTCACGTACTTGCCACGGCTCTTTTACGTATCTGGCCAGATGCTCAGCTCGCTGGTGGTCCACCAGTGGAGAATGGCTTCTATTACGACATCGAAATGGCACATCGCATCACTCCTGATGATTTCGAAAAAATTGAAAAGGAGATGAAGAAGGTGGTGAAGGAGAATGATAAGTTCGAGAAGGAAGTTGTCACACGTGACGAAGCGCTTGCTTTGGCCAAGAGTGGCAGACTCGGAGCAATTTCTGAGCGTGATGTTGAAAGTAAGTTCAAGATCAACCTTCTCGCAAGTATCCCTGAAAATGAAGAAATTTCCATCTTCAAAAATAACGATTTCTGGGACCTCTGCGCAGGTCCTCACGTTGGTCGTACAGGTAACTGTAAGGCATATAAAGTGATGAGTGTGGCGTCCGCATTTTACAAAGGTGACAGCAGCCGTGAGAATCTCCAGCGCATCTACGGTACATGCTTCAAAAATAAAACGGAGCTCGCAGACCATCTTGAGAAGCTCGAAGAAGCAATGAAGCGTGATCATCGTCGTCTTGGTAAAGAGCTTGGTCTCTTTACTATTGATAAGGAAGTCGGGCAGGGGCTTATTCTCTGGAAACCGAAGGGGGCACTCGTTCGCCGTGCGCTCCAGGACTTCATTACAGAAGAACTTGATGCTCAGGGATACAGCCAAGTTTACACACCACACATTGGTAAGCTCGACCTCTACCGAACTTCTGGTCACTTCCCGTATTATTCTGATAGTCAATTCCCAGCAATTCCTGAACGCGATGCGCTTGAGAAGCTCGCTGATGAAAATGCGACATGTAGTACTCTAACAAATGGTCTCTCCACTGGAGAGATTGAGGGGTACATGCTCAAGCCGATGAACTGTCCACACCATATCAAGATTTTTGATAGTGAACCACATAGTTACCGTGACCTTCCAGTGCGTCTTGCTGAGTTTGGAACAGTGTACCGTTGGGAGCAATCTGGTGAGCTTGGTGGCATGACGCGTGTGCGCGGTTTCACTCAGGACGATGCCCATATTTTCTGTACACCAGATCAGGTGGATGGTGAGGTTGCAAGCAATCTTGAGCTTGTGAAGAAGGTTCTTAATACACTCGACATGGAAGATTACCGTGTGCGACTTTCCTTCTCAGATCCAGATTCTGATAAGTATGTCGGTGAGCGCGCAGTGTGGGAGAATGCAGAAGCGTCACTCAAGCGAGCTGCTGAGAACCTCGGTGTCGATTTCACAGTCGAGCTTGGCGAAGCTGCATTCTATGGACCAAAAATCGACTTTGTCGTGAAGGATGTGATTGGTCGCGATTGGCAGCTCGGTACAGTCCAGCTCGACTTCAACCTTCCTGAGCGCTTCGATCTGACTTACGTGGGGGCTGACAATGGTCGCCACCGTCCAGTGATGATTCACCGTGCGCCATTTGGTTCACTGGAACGTTTTGTAGGTCTGCTTATCGAACACTTCGAAGGAAAGTTCCCAACATGGCTAGCTCCCGAGCAAGTACGTGTGCTTCCAATTTCTGATAAATATATCGAGCATGCAGAGGCGGCTGCCAAGAAACTCGCTGATATCGGTGCACGTGTTAGCGTGGATCGTGCATCCGAGAAATTAGGTGCCAAGATTCGCCTTGCCAGATTAGACAGAGTTCCTTATATGCTGGTCATTGGCGCGCAGGAAGCAGAGTCTAACACTGTTTCAGTACGCCACAGAGACCGCATGGATTTGGGTGCTCACCCACTGGATGAATTCATCTCAAACTTTCAAAGCGAGATCGCTGAACGCTCACTCTAAGTGAACACAAGTGACTGAGTCTCTGATTCCAATACCAATAGGAGGATAAAACAATAGCAAAGCCAAAGAAGCCATATAAGAATCGCCGTCGTGATATGATGCGCGTAAACGAATACATTCGTGCACCAAAAGTACGCGTTGTTACTGACAAAGGTGAACTCATCGGTGTGATGAGCTCGCGTGAAGCAGTTGCAAAAGCGAAAAGCATCGGACTAGATCTCGTCGAAATCGCATCAAAAGTAGACCCACCAGTCTGTAAAGTATGTGATTATGGCAAATACAAGTACGAGCAGTCTAAGCTCAAGAAGAGTAATCCAAAGACAACGCCGAAGCTCAAGGAAGTGAAATTCCGTGTTCGTACTGAAGAACATGATTACAACCTCAAGTGTTCACGTATCGAGAAATTCCTCGATGAAGGTAATAAAGTGAAGGTTCAGCTTCAGTTTCGTGGCCGTGAGAATGCTCACAAAGATCTTGGTTTTGTAGTTCTTCAGCGCGTTGCAGAAGACATGACAGGTATGGCGAATATTGACCAGAAGCCACGTCTTGCTGGCCGTGCGATTAGTATGCTTATCTCGCCACTTCCTAAAGAACAGCGCAAGCGCAAGTTCCTTATGGATCACGGTGAGCTCATTGACGAAGATGAGGACGATGTAGAAGAGCCCGAAGATTAAGAAATTCTTGTACTGATAACATTTTCTAACGGCTAGTGTGTTCTATGCGCATTAGCCGTTTTTTGTGCCATAAAGGGGCATTTCAAGAAGTACGAGACCTCTATTTCTGCTGAAGTGTTTTTAGAGTTGAAAGGGTTAAAAGAAAATCCAGCGGATGAGATAGATGAAGCCGAGGAGGTAGAGTCCGCGGATGAGCCACTGTGAGCGACGACGTAGACGGTCGGTGAGTGTGCTAAGTTCACTGACGTCGTTGGCGAGTTTTGCTAAGAGGTTAGATTGTTGGGTGATAATCTCATCGCGTTTGAAGATCATCTCTCGCAGTTCATTGACCTGTTCTTCAACAGTAAGTTCAGATGTGATGTCGATGGTGAGAGATTCTTGTGTTTTATTGTCTTTTGATCGCCAGTTTTGGATATTTTTGTAGAGGTTGATGGCTTTATCGCGGTGGTCGTAGGCGAACTTCGCAGCGGGGAGAAACTTTGTGAATACTGGGATGGCCATAGGAAAAGCATAGTCTCGATTTACTTTCTAGCAACTCTGAGCTCTCAGAAGAGAGATGGGCTTGCTCAAATTAGTTCAATGAACTAGTCCAAGGAATGCGCAAACGGAGATTTGAAGATACCGCCCGCGACAACAAGCACGTACGCGGTAAAGGTGGTGGTGGACTCGCCAAAGGTGAAAATGCTCTCGATGGTATTCTGAGCAAGAGTGATGCACCGTTTGTTCTCATCCTTGATTGTGTCACAGACCCACACAACCTCGGAGCTATTTTGCGTACAGCTGATGGCGCTGGCGTGGATGCAGTGATCGCACCAAAAGATAAGTCTGTTGGTCTCACGGAGACGGTACAGCGTATCGCAGTAGGAGCAGCAGCAAGTGTGCCATTTGTTCGCGTGACGAACCTTTCTCGCACTATGAAGAAGTTACAGAAGGATCACGGTATCTGGCTCATAGGCACCAGCGATAAAGCCACGCAAACACTGTACGATATAAATCTCAATGGGCCAGTTGGTATCGTGATGGGGGCTGAAGGTCCAGGCCTGCGTCTACTTACTGAAGAGAACTGTGATCTTTTGATTAGGATTCCAATGGCTGGCGAGGTTGACTGCCTCAATGTTTCTGTGGCTACTGGAGTGTGTCTCTACGAAGCTGTCAGACAGCGCGGCCTCTAAGCTGACAGATAATTTAAAGAAAAAGGCTAGCAATGCAGTCGCATTGGCTGACCTTCTTGTGTGATAAAATGAAATTGTTTTAGTCAGCGGATTTAACAAGGATTTCATTCTCCGTGGTGACGCAGTCGAGATTTCTAACGAGCAGTTTCATGAGTAAATTCATTTAGTTGATGATGAGTGTGACTGGGCAATGGTCAGAGCCTAACACATCTGCAAGGATACTTGCGGATTCGAGTCTTGGTGTGAGTGATGCTGAGGTGCAGAAGTAATCGATTCTCCAGCCAACATTCTTTTCACGAGCACCAGTGCGATAGCTCCACCAAGAATATGCGTTTTCAGTCTCTGGGTGAAAATGGCGGAAGGTGTCGGTGAACCCTGCTTCGATAATTTGGTCGAAGCCCGCACGTTCTTCATCACTGAAGCCAGGGTTCTTGCGGTTGTTTTTTGGGCGAGCAAGGTCAATCTCTGTGTGGGCGACATTGAGGTCGCCACAAAATATGACAGGTTTGCTTTGTTCTAGATTTTTGCAGTAGGCGAGGAAATCTCGGTCCCACTCCATGCGATAGTCGAGTCGCTTGAGTTCATTCTGAGAGTTTGGCGTGTAAACTGTGACGAGGAAGTAGTCTTCGTACTCAGCGGTGATGACGCGACCCTCTGTGTCGTGTTGGTCGATGCTAATGCCATTGACTACGGAAAATGGCTTTTCTTTGCTCAAAATCAAGGTGCCTGAGTAGCCAGCCTTTTCAGCTGCATTCCAGTATTGGTGGTAGCCTGCGAACTCTAGTGGAAGCTCGACTTGTTCTGGGCGAGCCTTAGTTTCCTGAAGGCAGAGGACGTCTGGCTGGGTTTCCGCAAACCATTCAGTAAAGCCTTTTTTGAGGACAGCACGGATGCCGTTGACGTTCCATGAGATGAGTGTTTTCAAAATCTATGATGTGTTAGTGTTGTTACTTCTTCTTTGCAAAAATAGGAAAATGACCCTTGAGATTGAGCCGCTCGGGTGGAGAAATAGAAAATGCCTTTCCACGTGGAGGTTTGATTTTATTGCCGTACACAAGTGGGATGCAACTGAGTGAGATCAACGGCTCATCACCTAACCTAGGGACACGCACAGTGTGGAGTACAGATGGGTAGTACGGGTTTTTATTGAGCTCTAACACGTCACCTAACAGGTAGGATTTGAGGGTCGATGCTGGTGCGCCAGGGAGGATCCATTCTATAAGTACTAAGTAGGGGGTGGAGGGGTGAAAGGCGTCAGGTTCGACTAAAGCTTGCGCTTGAATGGCTATACCTTCTGTAATGAAATCATCGTCATTTAATAATCTCGTTTTTAGTACACGGTACTGACCTTGGATGTAAGTATTGTAACGAGTGTCTTTAAAGTTTCCGACATAGACTCGCTTGAACTCCTTATTGAGGAGCTCAATGTCCTCAGGATTGAGGTTGTAATACTTTTTATAAAGAGAGCGTGGTGCGTGCGTAATCCCTTTTGGGGCGTCGAATGAATCGAAATTTTGTGGCTTTTGTAGTCGACCAATTTTATCGAGCAACTGGTAGTTCTTGGGTACATGAGGGTTGCCAAACACCTCAAGGAAAAATACCCAGCTCCAGACAGCGAGGCAGAATGCAAATGTATTCACCAGAAACCACCAAAAGAGGGGTGGTTTCTTACATAGGATTCGAGCGACTAGTGAGTCATCTTTCTTTTTGCGAATCACGGCAAAGGTACGCGGGATACTACGCTTTATTTACATTCGTTTGCTGGATCGTAGGTTCCTTCTTCGCCTTTAGCTTCGAAGGAAGTACCACAACCACAGGAGCGTGAAGCATTCGGGTTCTGCACCTTGAATCCAGAATCGGAAAGTGAGTATTCATAGATGAGATTGCAGCCTTTGAGGTATTGTTCAGAGTCTGCAGAAACGTGAACGAGCGCACCGTCTTCTTCGATCGTTGTGTCGCCTTCATGTGCTTGATCGACTTCCATCACATATTGCATTCCGGCACAGCCACCTTTTTGAACTGAGAGACGTAGCCCAGAGCCGGCTTTAGCTTGCTTTTTGACGAGGAGTTTCTTGACCTCTTTGATAGCGAATTGCGTGAGTGTGATCATAGTGATGTGTCGTTCGTTGCTTCGTCGGAAGATAAGCGCGGATTGACCAATCAGCCAACCAAAGATTACAAAAATACGTGGTGAATTTCAAATTTCTGATACTTGATTGCCAAGTAGTCTATGCTTAGGTTTTGGTCATGATCTATCTTGATTCAAATGCAACGACGCAGGTGCACCCGGAGGTGCTGGAAGCGATGTTGCCGTATCTTTCTGAACAGTGTTTTAACCCATCGAGTGGTTACCGTGCGGGGAAGGCTGTGAAAAAGGCGATTGAGCACGCTCGGCAGCAAGTGGCTTCGTTGATTGGCGCTGAAGTAGAGGAGATCGTTTTCACGGGCTGCGGTACAGAGTCTAATAATGCCTCACTCTTTTCACTGGCGAAGTCGGTGGGGAAAGGGAAGCGGATCGTTACCAGTCAGATCGAGCACAGTTCTATTTTGCGCACTTGTGAGCATTTCGAAAAAGAGAATTATAAGGTCGAGCGTGTAGGAGTCGATGCTAGTGGAAGATTAGACCTTGAGGCTTGGAAAGAAGCTGTGGAGTTAGACGACGTAGGTTTTGCTACTTTGATGTGGGCGAACAATGAAACTGGCGTTATTCAGCCGATAGAAGAAGCTGCAAAGTTAGCGAATGCGGCTGGTATTCCATTCCATTCCGATGCGATCCAAGCGATTGGTAAAACGCCAGTGGATGTGAGCAAGGTGGATATGGATTTTCTCACGATCTCAGGTCACAAGTTTCATGCCCCAAAAGGAATAGGAGCTCTCTATGTGAGAAAGGGTGTATCATTTGAGCCATTGCTATACGGTGGTGGTCAAGAAGCTGGGAGGCGCAGTGGCACGGAGAATGTGGCATCGATCATTGGCATGGGTAAAGCAGCTAAGATGATGCAACAGCGACTCGATGCCGACGAACATGCTGGAGTGGGTGAGCTACGTGATCATTTTGAGAATCGTTTGATCGCTGAAATCGACGGTGTGACGGTGAATGGCTCGAAAGAGTTCCGTACCAAGAATACTGCGCATCTTGCTTTTGATAGTTGTGAAGCTGCGGGCTTGCTTATCTTGTTAGATGAATACGGAATGGCGTGTTCCGCTGGCTCCGCCTGCATGACTGGTAAGCAAAAGCCATCGCACGTGCAGACAGCAATGGGGATCAATGCGAAGCAAGCTAAGAGCAGTCTGCGCATTTCTTTCTCCATTCTAACAACGAAGGAAGAGACCGATGCTGCGGTGGAGATGGTAAAGAAGGCTGTGCGGAAACTACGCAGCGTCCAAGGTGTCAGTGGGGTAGGCCCAGTGACGGTGTATACTTAAATAAGTAGGGTCTTAAGTAGATTAGCATTAATAAATATGCCTAATTTACTTAAACACAGTGAGAAAGTGCCACCCGCAGTGGAGGCAGAGGCAGCGCAGCGACCCAACACTCCACAAAAAACTCAGCAGGAGGTTCCTGCTGAGTTTGAAGAAATACGACACGCTTGCGAGAGCTTACTTACGCCGGCGCAAGATGAGGGCGAGGCCACCAAGACCGAGAAGGGCGGTGGTAGACGGTTCAGGAACTGCTCTGACAAATGCTGCGCGGTGGGCAGCTATTTCGGTGGCGCTCAGCTGTGAGTCATATGCCGCGAAACCAAGGATGTTACCTGGGAGTGCGCTGACGAAGGAACTGCCGTAGATAGCACCCCCCAAACCTGTCGTGCCAGAAATATTGAGGGCAGTTCCAGTGAATGTGTGAGCAAGGGCACCATTTACATAGAGATAAGTATTCGTTCCATCTGTGGTGAATACAAGGTGGGTGTCCGTGTCTGCAGTATGAGCAACTCCAGAGTCTTTAACACCTAATCCTCCAGTTCCGGGCTCATAGATACCGTAGTTGTTAGTATTGCTGAATGCCTCCCAGTCAAGGGTCTGGCTGTTGCCGTCGTAGGTACCGAGGAGGATTGACCAACCATACTGTAATGGGGTGCTACCAGCGTTGACGATGAACTCGAAGCTTCTTGCACCGCTTAAAGTTCCTACGTTGATTTTTTCAGGTGAGCTTCCTGTAGTTGTAGTGAACTTGGTGGCAGTAGCTGAAGTGCCTGTACCGACAGCAGTTTTCCAGTGACTAAGAGCTGCATGTGTAGAGCTTGCACCGATAGCGAGTGAGACGAGAGTAAATAATAGTTTTTTCATTATTCCTAAGTTTTTAAATATGCTTAGGAACCTAAATATGCTTAGGAACCTAAATATGCTTAGGAACCTAAATATGCTTAGGAACCTAAATATGCTTAGGAACCTAAATATGCTTAGGAACCTAAATATGCTTAGGAACCTAAATATGCTTAGGAACCTAAATATGCTTAGGAACCTAAAGTTGAGTCTTAATATAGTCAGATTACAAAAGACGTCAACAATAAATTTGCATTTTTTTAGCGAGGAGGTGCCGAAGGTAAGAATACAGCTTAGTGAATAGGTTGAATGTGGTTTTGCTAGTCCTTGAAGGTTTGTGCACATTTCCACCAAAAGCAAGTTGGAGTGCTCCAACTTGCTTTTGGTGGAAATATCGGAGGTGAATCAATCGAGGAGTGAGTGTGACTGCAATAGACAAGTATGCATAGACTTGCTGTTTAGGGACTCAGTAATGCTAGATACTCTATGTTGCCATTCGTGCCTGTAAGGGGTGAGGTGGTGTGTTCGAGCCATTGGTAGCCGAGCTCCTTCGTGACGAAGTTACGGATGTTATCCACGGCTTTTTGATGGAGATTTGGGTCGCGAACGATGCCGCCTTTGCCGATTTCATCGCGCTTGAGTTCAAATTGTGGTTTCACGAGGCGGAGGAGATAGGCTAATGAATAGTTAGGATCTGCCCCCCTGCTAGGCGAGATTCTTCTGCTTTGAAGCCGATGAGGTGGCCTTCGATGGCGTTCTCGATGAGAGTGGATTGGTCCGCTTTTCCAGCGATAATAGCGTCTAATTGGTCCATGAGCCCGTAGTCACCACCACCGTGGCCTTGGTAGCTTTCGGCGACCTCTGGTTTTTCGAGAGTGATTTTTTCGATTTCACCAGAATGGTGATGGCGTAGGACGATGTCGCATTCGTGTTCAGCTTTGATGGTGTCGCCGCCGCGCATGGAGGCTTTTGTGCCAAAGATCTGAAAGTGACGTCCTGAGTCGAAGGCTGTCATGGTGAGTGAGGCGCTAACGCCACTTTGAAACTCCATGTTGACGATCTGGTGGTCGACAACGTCGTTGTCGCAATGGTAAACACAGCGGCCCCATGGAGCGCTCTTAAGCCACTCGCGCACTTCGGCTTCGACAATATTTTCTGGGTCTGGGTAGACCATATCTAACCAACGTTCACGATCATCGAAGTAGCGCTCGGTGCTATAGGTGCATGTTTGCGCGTGTGGGCAGCCATCGCCACAACGTTGAGTGGCACCTTCTGGGGCATTGTTAGAATTGAAGTGTTGAATGCCACCGAACGAGGAGACTTTTTTACAGTGGTCATTGACGAGCCAGGAAATGACATCGAGATCATGGCTACACTTGGCAATGATCATTGGGGTGGAATCGGCTGACTTACTCCAATGGCCGCGAACAAAGGAATGGGCTTGGTGGAAGGGTTCGACCCCTTCGTTAGCGTTGAGTGAAACAATGTCGCCAAGGGTATCATTCTGGATGAGTTCGTAGACTTTTTTGTAGAATGGTGTGTAGCGCAGCACAAAGCAGAGCACGATCTTGCGATCATGCTTTTTTGCGATTTCCGCAAGTGTGATGACTTCATCGATGTCCTGTGCTGCTGGCTTTTCTAGTAAGAGATCGTAGCCAAGTTCGAGCGCGCGTTTGGCTGGTCTAAAGTGATAGTAGTCTTGGGTACCGATGACCATGAGGTCAGCGAGCTTTGGCTGCTCGAGTAACGCATCAGCTGAATCGAATCCACGGTAGTCTGGGTTCTCAGAAATAAGACGTAGGGACTCGACTCGCTCAGCCACCAGATCAGCACCTGCAACGATGCGGTAGCGCTCAGGCATAGAAGTTGCGATTCGAGAATAGGTTCTGGCACGCGATCCGCAGCCGCATACAGCGATAGTGAGCATAGTGTGAGTAGATAGTCTAACGTGATGAGTGGTTGGAATTTGAGCGGTAGGTTAGGATAGATGTCGAGGAAATAGTTGGTACTTGAGGATTAAGGGGGAAGAATGTTCTAGCTGTGAGCTTATTTTGGCTTGGCAATAGGTTGTTTCCGTGGGAAATAAAGTGCATGTCACGCTTTCAAGATAAAGTAGTAGTTGTAACTGGAGCTGGTCGCGGCATCGGTAAGGCAATCGCATGCGCGTTTGCTTCAGAAGGAGCAAAAGTTGCGGTGATTAGCCGCAGTGAAGGTAGTTGCCAAGGCACTGCTGCTGCGATCAATGCAGAATTTGCTGACTCAGCAAAAGCGTACGCAGTAGATGTGGCTGACTACGATGCAGTTCAAGCACTCGGTAAGCAAATCATTGCTGATTTTGGTGGAATAAACGTACTCGTGAACAACGCAGGAGTTACACGTGATGGGCTTCTTATGCGCATGAAAGATTCGGATTGGGACACAGTGCTCGACACCAACCTTAAAGGTGCATTCAATACAGTGAAAGCATTCCAGCGCAATTTGATGAAGGCTGTGGATCCTCGCATCATCAATCTCGCTTCTGTCATTGGCCTTATCGGCAATGCTGGTCAGGCTAACTACGCAGCTTCAAAAGCTGGCTTGATCGGGTTCACCAAGTCAATTGCCAAGGAGTTTTCTAGCCGTAAAGTTTGCTGTAATGCTATCGCTCCTGGTTTCATTATTACAGATATGACTGACGAGTTAGATGAGAAAGTGCGTGAAGGTGTTCTCGTTAACATCCCACTCAAAGAGTTTGGTGAGACTGACGACATTGCAAACCTCACGCTCTTCCTTGCTAGCCCTGAGTCTCGCTACATCACTGGTCAGGTTGTTGCCTGTGACGGTGGTATGACTATGTAAATTTCCTAGTTTAGCGTTTTATGTGTTAGGACTTTTGGCTAGCGCAATAAAGCGAGATCACTTTTCAAGAAGCCATGTGAGGTATACTCTAATGGGGCTTTTTTATGCTTAAGGGTAGCTATGACTTCTTCATCTTAGCTCTTAGAGCAACGGAAAGGATATCGCAGAGGAAAATGGTAACAGTGCCAAGGAGTATGTAGAAGAGCATGGTGTCGTAGCGGAAAAAGTTCCACTCGGTGTTGATGAGGTAGCCTAGCGAACTTATGCTGAGCATCCCCAAGATAGTTGACTCCCTAACACAAGTTTCCCAGCGATAGAAAATGAAGAGGAGTTGGCGATTGAAGTTGGTGGGGATGATGCCACACAGGTACGACTGGCTGCGGGAAGCACCAGAGAGGATTTGTTGTTTTGCGATCTTCTCGTCGTGATTCTCGCTGACTTCTGACCACAAGCGACCAAGAATACCAAAGTTGTGCACAGCGAGCGCGATTACGAGTGGCCAGGCATGCGCCCCCAGAACGCCGATGAGTAGGAAGGCGAGAATGTATTCAGGGATAGACCTTGAAACGAGGAAGAGGAACCTTAGGAGGAAGCCCCAAAGCCACCAGAGGGGCTTCAAAAAAGATGAAAAATCGCCCATATATAGGCCAAATGGTGTGGTCGTAGAGATGTTTCTACTCGCCCATGGGGCGAGGGTGTAACCAAACAACGTAGCTAACAAGAGTGCTGAGGTAGCTAGAATGAGGGTGCTAGCCAAAGCTTCTCTGCCGCCTTCGATAAATAATTTTTCCGCCCAAGGTATGGCATCTGCCCATACTTCAGTAGTGCGCACTGGCTCGGGGGTGATGTCATCGACGAAGATTTCAAAGCGCTCCATGCGCGTGAGGTAGGAATGGTATTCGTTGAGTTCTGGTTCGTAGTTCCATGCTGCAAAAACACCAAGGCCTAACAATAGCCATATCGAACGGAGTAGCAGAGATTTTGGTCTATTCCTTTTTAGTTGTTTGAGTGAGTTGTTAGCTGTCTGTTTTGGAAGTGGAGCGTTATGAAGCTTTTTACGAACAACCGAGCCTAAGATGTCGAAGAACATGACGGTGAGGATGAGTGCATAAATCTCGGTCCAGACTTCATTATAGTAGGTGTTTTCGTAAGATTGTTTGATGGTGAGTCCGATAGTTTCAATACCAACAAAGCCAAGCACAGCTGAAGAGCGAATTGCGCATTCTAGGCGGTATAGTGTGTAGGTGAGGATGTCGGGCAGAGCTTGCGGTAAGCGTGCGAAGAGGAAGGACTGGATGCTAGAACCACCAGCTAGTCGAATGTGTTCAGAAGCTGGTTTGGGTTGTTCATCGATGATTTCAGAGAAGACTTTTGCCAAGGTGCCAGTGAATGGCAGAGCGAGAGCGATACATGCTGTGAGTGGGGAGTCCCCGAGGAAGGACATGAACAAAATAATCCATATCAGTTCGTGGATTGATCTTAAAAAAGTGATGAAGAAGCGCGCACAGAGGTAGACTGCATTAAGAATGAGAAGGTAGAGCGTGTGAAATATTTTCCCGCCTGTACTAGAGTGCACAGCAGTTGGCCACCATGAGCGTGAGCACATAAATCCTAGCAATAAGCCTGCTGGTACGGCCATAGACATGGCGATGAAGGCATAGCGGACTGTGGTGGCTAAGCTGATGCCTATGCGCTTTAGCAGGGGCGCGGTGTCTGCGGGTAAGCTTGGGTTTTGGTCTGCAAATGCCGGTTCGAGAGCTGCTGAGAAAAATGTTTTAGCCGCCGATATTGGATCAGCACTGGGCGGGAGCTTGTTGAACTCAAAGCCTAGATCATTGAGACAATAGAGAAGGAGTAGAGTGAAGCACAGTAAAGGAGCTCGACGCCAACTTAATAATGGAGCTCTGAATTTAGGCATTGTTTAGTTGATAAAGCTCATTGAAGAGTTTGTCAGAAAACTTAGAAGGCTTGCCATCGAAAACAATTTGACTATTCCTCAATCCCACGAGGCGGGAAAAATAGGTTCTAGCGTAATCTAGATTATGGAGAGAACAAATGAGGCTGCATTGGTGTCTTGTTGCTAGCTGAGTGAGGATGTTCAGTAGGTCGTGGGCGCGTGATGGATCCACTGCGGAGACTGGTTCATCAGCGAGCAAGATCGAGGATTTCTGGTAGATGGCTCTAGCAATAGCTACGCGTTGTTGTTGTCCGCCTGAGAGTGAATCAGTCCTGTGGAAGAGCTTATCACTAATACCTAAATCCACGAGAATCTGGTGAATAGACTCTAGCTTAGAGTTAGCGGGTAGCAAGAGATCTTTGAGTGAACCGAAGAGATTGAGGCAACCAATTCTGCCAAGTAATATATTTTGGTGTACTTTGAGATTCGGCACGAGTGCCAAGTCCTGAGGTATGTAGGCGATTTTTTTACGTAGGTCGTGAAGTTCTATAGAACCTAGAAGCGTGGCGTCTTTGCCGTCAAATGAAAATTCGCCGTCAGTGAGTTTGTACTCTGTGGCGAGGACTTTGAGTAGCGAGCTTTTTCCAGATCCGGATGGACCGATGAGTGCTACTTGTTCGCCTGATTTTACTTCAATGTCACATGCTTGGAGAGCTATGGTGCTACCAAAGCTCAGGTTGGCGTTTGAGAGGTGAATCATAGCAGTATTGTTAGGTTACCGAATAGTCGACAGCCTAATGAAAGGAAAAGCATTGCTAGAATGGAGTGGATCTAGCAATGCTTTGAGAGAAATCAAACTACTTCTTGAAGTTTACTTTCTTCATTACAGACGCGATGCCTTCGAAAGTTTCATTGTTCACCTTTACAAGTTTTTCGCGCTTGAGTGCAGCGAGGGCTTTTGGGTCATCACATTCAACGAGAGCCGTCTGAATCTTAGTGATAAATCCTGCGCCGAACTGCTTATCGAGCACTGGGTGAGCAGTCATATTGTAGTCAGCGTATGTTGGAGTTTCCCAGATGACGATACACTTGGACTTATTGAGCTTACCGCTAGCGATACCTTTGTCGTAGGTCTTGAAGTTGAGAGCACCAACTTGGTAGGTGCCATTGTTAACGAGCTCAGCAGTTTTGTCGTGTGAGCCAGAGAAACTGAATGGTTTGGAGAAGAATGCTTGAGGAGTGGACTTTGTGTTCTCCATCAAAAAGTGAGTTGGCATGATACAGCCACTTGTGGAGTTCTGGCTACCGTATGTGAAGCTCAAGTCTTTGATTGCTGTTGGGAACTTTTTTGAGCGCTTGAGACCAGTAGAGGTGTTCGCAATGAAGTAGCTCTTGAAGTTGAGGTCAGCCTGACCAGAAACAATGGCTTGCGCACCTTTGACAGCCTGACGAGCTTGTACGCCTGTAACACCACCGAACCACGCAAGCTGGATGTCACCCCCTTTAAATTTTTGAACTGAAGAACTGTAGTTAGGGGAGGCGACGAATTCGACTTTGATATTAAGCCGTTTAGAGAGGTAGTCGGCGACTGGTTGGAATCTAGCTGCCTGTGCAGTAGTGTCTTCGTCAGGGATAGCTGAGAATCGAAGAACTGGGTCTGCTGCACTTGCTATTGTGTAAGAGAGGAGAGCTGCTGTAGAGCAGCCGAGAAGTGCTGTTTTGAATGTAGGATTCATCAGTTAGTATTAGTTTATTTCATGCTGAATATTATCAGCTTCGTGTTCTAATCTACGTTCCAGAACAGATAGACGTCTAGTCTAATCGTATTAGAGATAGGCTTGATAAAGTGCCGAAAAAAGCGTCTCACCACTCGATAGTGAGACGCTTAGAAAAAGACACTATTTCGAAGAATATTAGGACTTCTCTGAGAAGTAGGACTCGAAATTAAGCTCAGGCGGGAACTCGGAGAGGCCGTTTGTTACGTTCATTTCAACACGGTTGTCTTGACCGCACTTCATGTATGGCTGCTTGTAAGTTCCGTGGAAATCCGGGCGGCTGAATGTGAATACTTCGTAGAAACCGTAACAGATACGACGAAGACCACGACTAGTACCTTCTACGAGACCGTATGTGTAACCAGCCGTGCCACCGTGTGTTTCAGTTTTGCGAACAATTTGTTCCGGGATCTCAACGAGTCCGTAAAGAATGTTGGAAAGGCCACGACCAAGCTTACGGCTAGCAGTGTAGTTAGATCCTGGAGGCGCTTGGAAGTCTGCATAGGTGAAGGTAGCTGTTAGGATAATTACTGTTGCGGAAAGTAGATTTATTTTCATGTTGTGAACATGATGATATTAGATTTCGTTGAATGACAATGGAAAAATTTAGAAACTTAAGCTAAGTTAACCTAAAAAGTATTTATTGATGAGTTCGAAATCTTGCTGAGCGCGCTTTTTAATACGTTCATCGTGATCTGAACTGGTGAAGTATTTGAGCCCAGATTCGGACCATTCAGCTCTAGCTTTCACTGCTTGTTTCATGATATCGTCTCTCTGTCTATTTGTTGTAGCGTAGGCAGCAAGGGTGATCCAGCGTGCTTCAAGTTCGCTTTTATCGTGTTTACGTTTTGAATTAAGTAAAGTGATAGCACTATTCAAAAATATGATTTTTTGCTTCAATCGTATCTTTAGCTTCAAATGCATCTACGAGAGCGTCAAATGACTCATCGTTTTGCCAAGCACTAAACGCTTTGGCAGCGGCGATTTTTTCATTTTTATCAACACCTGCATTGTAGACAGTACAACTATGAGAGTGGTGTGTTCCAATTCTAGTTCAGTTGGGAGTTTTTTGAACTGGATTCTCGATCTCTTGTGCTTGGGCTCCTGCGCTTACCGCGAGCGAAGCCCCAGCGATAGAACACAGAAATAATGCGTAGTATTTTTCATGAGAACCGCAGCCAGAGGTCTTGCGCGTTTTCTTGCTGGCGCTCGATTGTTATATCTTAGCGATTGGTTGCACATTATGCCATGTAATTGGCATTAGTTGAGATTTATTCTCAATAATGGATTGAGTCTTTAATAATATCACTTATGAGGGTATTTCTGCTAAGAGTTGCGACTAGTGAATCATCATGAAATGTATTGATCAAATTTACCAAGGGCTGAAGATTCAGAGTATTGGACTACTGAGTTTATATGCTTTTATGCCTATAGCGTCAGCGCAAGACGATGCGAAGAAGGAAAAACTTAGCAGTGTTGATGCATCACCTCAAATAGCTCGAGAATTAGTTGAGCAATGGTTAGATGTTGAGCGCACGCTGTCACATGAAAAATCTGAATGGCTGGTTCAGAAAGAACATGGTGAGGAAATGAAGAAGCTTTATCAAGCTGAGCTAGATCTTATAGAGACCGAGCTTAATGCTGCTGGTGATGCGCATAAAGTAGACCAAGCTAAGATAGATGAGCTGGAGAGATTTGTGAAAAAAAGTTCAGCTGAGCGTGCAAAGCTGCGTGAGAGGTTAGTAAAGCAGATTGAAGATACGCAGATGCTGTACATGTTATTCCCAGAAGTTTTGAAGACTAGCCTGCTGAGTGAATATAAAGTACTGGCTGATGATGAGTTAGACTTAAGGGGGGATGTCATAGCCTTAACGAATATTTTGAAAGGGGCTGTAAAATTTAACAACACGGTCACCTACGCAGAAGAATTTCATGAAGTAGCTGGTGTAGAACGACAGTTACAGATTCTTTATTGGGGGCTTGGAGCTGCGTATTATATCTCTGGCGACACTGCGGGTAGAGGTAAATTCAGCGATGGAGGGTGGAAATGGAGCGAAGACAGTGCTGTCTTCTCTGAAACCTCACGTGCTATTGCTATCTATCAAAAGACAGCCCGCCCCGATCTTGTAAAATTACCAGTGGAGGTTAAGTAATGAAATTTTCAGTTATATTTGGGATTGTTAGCATTTGTGTTTTTGGTTCGTCGCAAGCACTTGAGTTGGATGACTTACGTTCTGATCTAAAAGAGGCGACTGAACGTTTAGCTGCTGAGCGTGAGAGTGTGGCTGGTGATAAAGTTGCTCTATCACGTGAGCTCAATGCTCTAGAGCTTGAGCTTTTAGAGAAACGACGGGAGAAGAAACTCGTTGAACTAGGTATTCAGGGGCGCGAGGCAAAGGTGCATGAGCTTCAGAAGTCGGCTGCTAGTTTTCGTAAAGAATCGAGCTACCTCAGTGGAAACCTAAGTGATTTTGGCATTGAGTTTGGTCTGTACCTTCGTCCCGGACAAGCGACCGAGGAGATGGATCTTTGTGCTGCCCCCAAGACTGGCCTCTACAGAAGAGTGTGTGCAGTAGATAGCGGTATCGCAACCGTGCGGTCACTAATGGGTGGTCAGATTGTTAAAGCTAGTGTTGTTGGTGAACAGGGTGAATTGTTAGAAGGTCAAATCTGCAATGTTGGACCAGCTAGTTGGTTTCGTGATGCCAGTGGGCAGCAAGTCGGTGCTGTGGAGATTCTAGCAGGTGCGAGCCATGGCCGATTGACTAAGGTATCTAACGAAAAAGTAGTGCGAGCTTTATTTGATGAGGGTAGTGGGATGCTTCAGCTTGATGTAACTGGCGGAAAGGCGAGTGTGATTTCTAAAATTCAAAATGATCCACTGCGTTTGTTTGAGAAGGGCGGCGTGTGGTTATGGCCGATTCTGTTAATTGCTTTCTTATCGACCATTTGCGGTATCTTGAAATTTGTTCAGTTGAAGAAGATCATAGAACCGAGTGGTGATTGGATAGGTGGTTTATTGGAGGCCGTGCAGCGAGATGATATGGAGAAGGCTGAGTCACTTTGTAATGAGGTTCAGCACCCAGTTGGTGCTGTTGTGGCGAAATCGTTATCGTTTGTATCTGCGGGTTTCAATGTCGTAGAGGAAGTTATTTACGAGCAAATGATAGGAGTGCAGTCACAGTTACAAAAGTGGTTGCCATTTATCGCAGTTACAGCTGCTACAGCACCTTTGTTAGGACTGCTGGGTACGGTGTCTGGAATGATTAGAATGTTCAATGTGATCACTGTGACTGGCACAAGTGATGTAAAGCCAATGGCGGCCGGTATTTCTGAAGCCTTGGTGACTACTCTTTTTGGTTTGATTGTAGCTATTCCAGCATTGATTTTGCATACGATTCTTTCCCGTAGAAGTAATGGCGTAACTCAGACTACTGAACGTTTAGGGCTTTCCTTTGTCAACGGGCTAAAAAATAAAGCATGGATTGGATCTATATAGTCTATCGAGAGATTCTTGGCTTGCTTGAACAAGGTGGGCTAGTGCTCTGGTGCATCTTGTTAGTGGGTACTTGGCTATATACCATCCTCGTGTCCACTTGGTGTGAGCTACCTCCTATTGAGGAGGCCATTCGTATGGGCAGCAAGCATGTTGAAGAGGTGTGTAGTGAAGAGCAGCTCCACAGAGAGTATCACATTTTTAAACTAGATAGATTAGCTTGGGTGGATCGCAGAATGCCAGTCATTGGCGTAATGGTTGGGATTTGTACTTTGGGTGGATTGTTAGGAACTGTGTCCGGGATGTTGGTAACATTCACGCGCATGTCTTCAGGAACTTTCGTAGACCCTATGGAGAAGATCGCAGAGGGAATTTCGGAAGCAATGATTACGACACAAGTTGGCTTGTTGTTTGCTCTCCCAGCAGCATTTGCCTATGCGATTTTGGTTGTACGTGTGCGCAAGGTGCATGCTCTTGCTGAGCAACAACTCAGCCTAGATCTAGTGCAATATCATAAAGAAGGAGGGGGAAATGCGTAGAAGATTAGGTGTCTCACAAGGTGGAGGTCAAGCTGATGGGGAGATTAATATGTCTCCATTGATCGATATTGTTTTTATCCTTTTGATCTTCTTTGTGGTTACCACTGTATTCGTGGAAGATCCGGGAGTGGAGATTAATAAACCGAGCGCTATGAGTGCAAGTGAGGTGGAGAAAAATTCAGTGTTGATAGGTGTGACTTCATCTAACGAGGTCTTTCATGGAGGGAAAAATATAGGAGTGGAAGGTGTGAGAACTGTGGTGTCTGTACTGTTAGCTGACGATTCTTCTTTACCAGTGGTGATCCAAGGCGATGCAGAGGCCAGTCATGGAATGATTATGAGAGTGACAGATGCTGCTCAAATGGCAGGTGCTAAGTCTGTGTTCAGTGCTACAACGAAGCAGTAAGGGATGAAGTTACGGAATGTCATCGCTGGTATTTTAATTACTGCCTTATTGGTGGTGGGCTTAGCTGTGACGCGATTACTTAAGTATAGGCAAGCAGAGGAAGTTGTTGAACTCAATGAAATCGAGATGGTTCAGCTGGAGAAGCCACCTGAGCCTAAAGATTTCGAAGAACCTGAGCCTGAGCCCTTGGAGCAGCCACCACCAGCTTTTGAAGATCTATGCCCAGTAGTTGATATGCAGTCACTACAGTTGCCATCAGCTGATGTACCTGTGCCCATCAACTTTGAGAGCGATCTTTTTTCTATGGAACCATTTGTCGTCGCTCAAGCAAAAGCGACTGCGCAGCCGAAACCTAAGGTAAAAAGGCGGCCGAGCAAGCCAAGATCCACTAAACCAAAGCCAAAGAAGCCCCTAAGGTTGGGGGATCTGGATGCAATGCCAACAAAAGTTAAGACAGGTCGCTTACGCTGGCCAAGTACATCACGCAGCAAGATGCTTCATGCTAAGCTTAAAGTTGAAATCAACGAGACGGGTAGATTGCGTTTGATACAGATCGTTTCGATCGGTGATGAGAAGCTACGTTCGCAGATGCCTTCCTTTGTGCGCTCTACACGATTCACTCCACCAACTAAATACGGCAAGCCAGTGAAGGCTGTGTTCATTTGGCCAATATCCATTAAGAAATAATGAATAGAATTACTCTTTCTCTACTTACCTTTATTTGCGTACCCATTACTAGCAGTTTTGGAGCTGATAGTGCATTATCCTTATCGGCAGATTATTGGAATGATCAAAACTTCCTCAAATCTTTCAATAGTTCTTATAAGATTAATGCTCATATTGAACCTACAGTAAATGCGGAGCAACGTGCTGTACTGGTTTCTATTCAAGGATTGATGGCAAAAGAGCAATACAAAGTTGCCGCAACCAAAATCGAGGAAAGCCCACTGACATCTAAGTCAGCAATATTGTTATATAATCTTGCTAATATTTATTTTGAGCTCAGTGAGTTCGAGAATGCAGAGAAATATTATCTAGCCGCCTTGCAACATTATCCATCGTTTCGTAGAGCGCATAAAAATCTAGGGATGATCAGAATGCGCTTAGATAAGCCTAAGGAAGCGATGGCTTCTTTGGTCGAAGCGTTGCAGCTCGGAGATATGAGCGGGTCGACTCTTGGTATGTTAGGCTACTGCCACATCGATCAAGGCAACTTTGCTTCGGCTCTTCAGTCCTACCGCATGGCTCAACTTACCGAGCCTAATGTGCTTGAGTGGAAGGCGGGTGTTGCACAGTGCCTTCTGGAAATGGGAAATCTAGAAGAGGCCCTCTTGTTGTTAGAGGAAATCTACAAAGCTCGACCTCAAGAGGATTCATATGCTTTGCTGTTAGTGAGGGCTTTGTTAGACGCTGGAAAAGCCACTAAGGGAATGGCATTATTAGAGTTGATGCAGAAACAGGCTAGATTGAATTCTTCAAATCAATGTTTGTTGGCCTACTTGTACGCATCGAATGGTGATCTTCAGCTAGCCAAGAAGCATTTTGAGAAGCTGGCACTACTGATAGAGCCAAGTAATATTGCGCATTATTTGAAGGCGGTGGAATCTGTAATGCATGTAAATGACTATCGCTATGCAATTGATTGTTTGAAATCAGTCGCAGGAGTGAAACCTTTATCTGTAGAGGACGAGGCATCTTACAACAAGCTATTGGCTTATTGTTATATTCAAGAAGATATGCCTGAGGCGCGAGAGTTGCTTACAGAAATGTTAGAAAAATCACCGCTCAATGGAGATGCGATTCTTTTAATGGCAAGATTGCATATGAATGATGAGGAATACGAGAAAGTTGAGATGTTGTTTGAGCGCGCTCAAAAGATCCCCGCATTCAAGTACAAGGCATTTCTGGCTCACGGCCAGTTCTTGGTGAACCAAAAGCGTTATCGCAAGGCGTTGGAGAAATACCAAAAAGCCGATGCTATCAAGACTACCCCACAGCAGCGCCAGTATATTGAAGAACTGGAGCGAATCGCGGGAAGCTGATGTGCGAATTATTTGAGAATGGCTTTGTTATTCCTCGCCCATCTCTGGTGAAAATCCGTGGTCTTTCTTTGTAAAAACAACAAAGAGGAAATAAATAAAGGAGAGCTGTCCATAGCTCAGTCCTAGTACCACTCCGAAGTCAATGATCCCACGCCAAGGAGCAGGGCAGAAGGAAACGATGGCAATAAGTAAGATGATGCCAAGCGTGAGGCTGGTGACTATGATCTTGATCTTTCTATTCGTGTGAAAGTAACCCATGCAGAAAAGTGGTGCTAAGAGGAACCTTAGTGGGGTGGTGTTGTGGAAGAGGTAATGAACACGTGCAGCTGTGCGTGGAGAGAATTTCTTTTGAAAGCCACGATAGCCTTCGGCAACGACCATAAAGATAGCAAAAACGACGAGAGCAATCCACTGGAAGGTTGTGAGGCTTGAGTTGATGGCTTCTTGTGCGCGTGGTGCTAGGCGCATGATGGCTATCACAAGTAACGCTGAAACCCCGAGGGCTCCCCAGATGGCTGCGATGAAATTCATAGGGCGTAGTTATGTTGATTTGACCAACTTGTAAAGGAGAGGGATTTCAGATTGTGTCGTTGGGTGAGAACTGGCAAGTTAACTCTCGTTCCGCAGAGAGATTTAAAGATACTAATTTCCCCCAACATTTTTGATCATAGCGGTATTGTTGTTCTGGGGACTCACGGCAGAGAGCTTCATTTTGGCCACGGTGTTGGCGCTAGTGCTTGATGGTCGAAAATGGATTCCGCTGAAATGGAACTTCGATGAAGTTGCTCAGGTAAAGGCGTTTCAATTCTCTTTACTGTTGGTCGCGTAATGCTTTTTTCTATTTTAGTCGAAAGCGCATGAAGCAGGATCCCAAGGAGGAGCGAGGAGCGGAAGGTTCACCCGACACAGATCATCCAAGAAAGTCGAACATTAAGTTTGTTAGTCGAGTTGGAGAAAATCTGATTTGCTCCCTTGACGTGGCTGAGTGAGTTGGCCAGTGTGTTAGCCGTCCAATACGCTATTTTGGTAGTGTTAGTGGAGTGATACCCAATTTATAAATTAGAGCCCTATTTCATAAAACCCGTGTATTCGAACGAAGATTATTTGTTAGAGTTGATTGCTGAGTCAGGATTGATCAACCATGATGATATTGGCGCTGCAAGGTCGCAGCTAACAGGGACAGAAAGTGTGGTAGAGCGCTTGATCTCTGAAAACCGTGTGAGCGAAGAGCAGGTAGCGCAAGTGTGTGCTCAGAGCTCCAGCATGGAATATATCGACCTGCGCAATGTCTCGATTTCTCCAGAAATGTTTGAGTTTGTTTCTGAGGATGTGGCTCGCCGTTACAGAGTAATTCCTGTGATGGATGACGGTTTTGCACTCACAGTAGCGATCTCAGATCCGCTTAACTTCGAAGTTTTAGACACCTTGCCACACGTACTAGGTCGTGAGGTAAACCCAATGTGCGCTACGAATAGTGCGATCGAATATTGCATCAAGACGAATTATGGTGGGGGAACTCCGTCTGAGGAAAGTGGAGACGAAGACTTTACCTTTGAAGATGCTGGTGGGGACCCTGGTGATGCACCGATCATTAAGATGGTGCAGCACATTTTGGTGGAAGCACTCCGTATGCGAGCGAGTGATATTCATATTGAACCGTTAGAGGCAGCGCTTCGTATTCGTTATCGTATTGATGGTAAGTTGATCGAAGTAGATCATCATCCTAAGAAATTGCTTCCAGCGATTATTGCCCGACTTAAGGTGATGAGTGGTACTATGAGTATTGCTGAGAAGCGTCTTCCGCAAGATGGTCGTATTCAGATCAAGGTTGGCGGTAAGGATATCGACCTTCGTGTATCAAGTGTGCCAAGTAACCACGGTGAGAGTATCGTTATGCGTATTCTCAATAAATCCGCTCTTGTGTTAGAATTTAGTGAACTCGGGTTCCTATCTGATGACCAAGAGGATTTCCATCGCTACATCAAATTACCAGACGGTATTATCTTGGTAACAGGTCCTACGGGTTCAGGTAAAACCACCACATTATATACGTGTTTGAACTACATCAATCAGCCCGATCGTAAGATTATTACAGTGGAAGATCCGGTGGAGTATGAAATGCCTGGAATAAACCAGGTAATGGTCAAAACCGATATTGGTATGACTTTTGCGGCGGCTCTGCGTGCAATGCTTCGTCAAGCACCGAACGTCATTATGATTGGTGAGATTCGTGATGCGGAAACCGCGAATATCGCGATCAATGCCTCACTCACAGGTCACTTGGTATTCTCCACATTGCACACCAATGATGCACCAAGTGCTGTAGCGCGTTTGGCTGATATTGGGGTTAAGAAGTTCCTCGTTGCTTCTGCAGTTCGCGCCATCATTGCGCAGCGACTTGTACGTAAGCTCTGTCCAGTCTGTAAGACTCGGGCCGAGCTGGATGAGAAGGAAATGCGCATGCTCAATATTGCTCCGCTCCATGCAGCAAATCACACGATTTATGGACCAAAAGGTTGTGAGGATTGTCGTAATAAAGGCTACAAAGGTCGAATGGGTATCTTTGAAATCCTCGAGATAGATGATGAAGTGCGTTACATGATCAACCAGGATCTGACCTCACCACAGCTGAGAAAGCGGGCGAGGGAGCTAGGCATGCGCACCCTCCGTGAGGATGGTATTCGTAAGATTCAGGCAGGTCTTACATCTGCATCTGAAGTGATCAGTGTCACCATGTCTGACAATAGCTAATCCCGAGCTAAAGAACCCTAACAATTTTTGAAAGATAATGGATAACCAACAAGTTTTAGAGATCTTCATGGGCCGCGGTATGGTAGACAAGTACCTCGCTCAAGACATTACAGCAACGATAGATGCTAGCGGCAAAACAATGGCCGAGATTCTTGCTGACTTTGAAGTCATTTCAAGTAAGGATGAAATCTGGCCAGTGATCGCCTCTGAACTGAGTGCTGAACTCATCGATCTCACTACATTTAACCCACCAGCTGAGTTGCTGGCACTTGTTCCAGCAGGTATGGCTCGTCTTCATGGCTGCCTTCCTGTCAATGTCGGGCCAGAAGGTCTTCATGTGGCGCTGAGTGATCCACTTAACCCGCAGGCCGTGGAAGATCTATGCTTTGCCTTGGGCAAGGAAATCATTGTTGTTGTTGCCCCAGATTACCTCGTCGAGGAAAAAATCAATGAACTGTACTCTGGTGGAGGGAGCGCGATGGAAGGGCTTCTGGACGAAGTTGGAGTTATAACGAATCCTGACGGTTCTGAAGATGTAGTTTCTGAGGCAGCTTCCGCACCAATCATTCGCTTTGTGGATCTCGTTCTTTTCCAAGCGATCAAAGAAAAAGCCTCCGATATTCACTTTGAACCATTCGAGAATGATTTCAAAATTCGTTACCGTGTTGACGGTGGTCTTTTCGAAATGGCTCCACCGCCACAGCACTTGGCAAAAGCAATCATTTCTCGTGTAAAGGTCATGTCTAACATGAATATTGCGGAAACTCGCGTGCCGCAGGATGGACGTATCGTGAAGCAGATCGGTGCCCGTCAGGTCGATATGCGTGTATCATCTCTACCTACTCAGTACGGTGAAAGTGTGGTACTCCGTGTGCTTGACCGTAGTAGCGTGAACCTTGATATGGAATCTGTTGGCTTGCCACCTCATATCTATGAGTATGTGAATGATACGATTCTAAAGCCTAATGGAATTTTCGTGGTAACAGGACCAACTGGTGCTGGTAAAACTACTACACTTTATGCGGCATTGCGTAAGATCAATACGATCGATGCGAAGCTGCTCACCGCAGAAGATCCTGTGGAATATGACATTGACGGAATCATTCAGGTACCAGTTAATGAGTCGATCGGTCTCGACTTTGCTCGTATTCTTCGTGCTTTTCTTCGTCAGGATCCAGACCGTATTCTCGTAGGTGAGATTCGTGATAAGGAAACTGCGCAGATTGCGATTCAGGCATCCCTTACAGGTCACTTGGTGTTAAGTACACTACACACGAACGATGCTCCTGGTGCTGTGACTCGTCTTGTCGATATGAAAGTCGAGCCATTCCTCGTAGCAGCTTCCCTTGAGGGTGTGCTTGCTCAGCGACTTGTACGTACGATCTGTGAAAGCTGTCGCGCACCTTATGATCCAAATGAGGCGATCCTTACTCAGTTAGGTGTTTCACCACACGAACTTGGCGATAAAGAGTTCCACACAGGTCGCGGTTGTGATGTCTGTGGCTGTAGTGGTTATAAAGGGCGTCAAGGTCTCTTCGAGCTTCTCGACATCACAGACCCAGTCAGTGAGCTCATCATTGAAAGAGCCCCAACTGTTGTTCTTAAACAGAAGGCGATCGAACTTGGTATGCGCACACTGCGTGAAGATGGTCTCGCAAATATTTACTCAGGCAGAACCACCATCGAGGAAGTACTTAAGTACACTTAATATAATTTTGCTCTTTTAGCTTCCCATGGATCAAAGAACTATCCACATTCACACACTTTAAAGATTAGAAATCACATATATGGCGAATTTTCAATATACTGCGCTAGATGCAAAAGGGGAACAGGCGACTGGCTCTGTGCAAGCAGGTAGCGAAGCTGAAGCAATCCAGCAGCTTCGTAGCCAAGGTCTTTACCCGACTCAAGTAGTGGAAGAAGGCAAAGGTGCAGTGCAAGCTTCAGCTGCAAAAGGCAAAGGAAAGGTGGAGTCTAAGGCTGCTACGAAATCCAAGGGTAAGACGAAGGCGAAGAAGCTGGGTGGCAAAGTGAAGCCAAAAGTTTTAATGATTTCAACACGTCAGCTCGCAACATTGATCGATTCAGGTCTGCCGTTGATGCGTAGTTTGATAGTACTTTCCAACCAGGAACCAAACCCAGTGCTTAAGAGTACATTGAGCTCACTTGCTGACTCTGTGCAAAGTGGTTCTACTTTCTCTGAGTCGCTTTCCCAACACCCTAAAATATTCAACAAACTCTATGTGAACATGGTGAAGGCGGGTGAACTCGGTGGTGTACTTGAAGTCGTTCTCGTGCGTCTTGCTGAGTACATGGAAAAGGCGAATAAGTTGAAGAATAAGATCGTGGCAGCGATGGTTTATCCGTTGATTGTTATGTTCATTGCTGTGTCCATTTTGATCTTCTTGATGTTGGTGATCGTTCCTAAATTCAAGGAGATGTTCGACGGCCAAGACGGCTCCGAGCTTCCTAAGATTTCTCAGATTGTATTCGGTTTCTCCGACAATATGATCGCGAGCACGATGGGTATTCCCAATGCTGTTTGGTTGATCATCGTTGCGTTTGCTATTTTCATTGGCACGAAGGCGTGGGGCTCCACAGCTGGCGGTCGTAAGGCGCTAGATAACATGAAGCTGCACTTACCACTCTTTGGTGACATTCAGCGTAAGAGTGCAATTGCACGTTTCAGCCGTACACTTGGTACTCTCGTGACATCTGGTGTGCCGATTCTTCAAGCACTCGCGATCACACGTGAAACGGCAGGTAATGTCGTGATTGCGGAAGCGATTGATAAGGTGCACGATAGCGTCAAGGAAGGTGAGTCTATCGTAACTCCACTTCAAGCGAGCAGCGTGTTCCCACCGATGGTGATTAGCATGGTAGATGTTGGTGAAGAAACTGGTCAGCTTCCAGACATGCTCTTGAAGATTGCGAATGTCTACGATGATGAAGTAGATGGCTCTGTTACAGCGCTTACTTCGATCATTGAACCAGTCATGATTGTCTTCCTCGCTGGTATCGTTGGATCGATTGTTTTTGCTATGTTCTTACCATTGATTAAGATGATTCAGTCCGTAGGAGGCTAATGAGAATACGTTCAAAAAATCCAATGCGATCAGGCTTCACAATGATCGAACTTCTGACTGTGATGGCTATCCTAGCAATTCTCGGAGGCTTCGGCTTTGGTACCTATATTTTAGTGATTAAGCAATCGAAGGAATCCGAGGCTAAAATCATGCTCGAGAACATCAGTTCTCAGCTTGAGGTTAGAATCGCACAGGGCTTCACACAGGATGAAGAGACTGCATTATCTGGTTTACTTGATGGTAATACGCTGTACCCGACTGGAGATGGCTTAGATGAGAGTACTAAAGGATTATATGCAGTATTGTCGAGTGACTTTGACCGCAGCGGTCAGGTGGATGATGATTATACTCCGTCTTTCCCTAAAATGGATCCAGAATACCAAGGTAAGGGCAAGTACGTGAACAAAGATCTGCTCTTGATTGATCCATGGCAGCAGCCGCTTCGTTACCTTTATCCTGGTGATAAGAATAACGTAGAAAATGGATTTGATCTTTGGTCCGCTGGACCCGATGGGGAGTTTGATACTGAGGATGACATCAACAACTGGTAAGGCAGCCCTCTATCTCTAGTAAATTTACTAAAGAACTCCATGATGAAGTGCCTTTTTTACTGTCTTACTGTCTTACTGTCGGGCTTAATAAGCTTTACAGTGAGGAGATTTTAAGGTTTCTCACTCGCCGTACCGCGCCAAAGCCACAACAGCAACCACGCCGTCGCCAGCAGCACGAAAAGCCAGCTGAAGAAGAAAAAGTGGTCAAAACTGAGTCAGTAGAGCAATACCCTAATCAAACAGAAAGCAACTAGAATGAAAGAACTAAGCAAAGAGAAAACGAAACAGATTGATAAGATAGTGTCTATCGCTAGGAGGCTCACTAAGATTCCTATGGAAGAATTACTCGTAGGGCGACACAAAGACGGATACACATTACGTCGTATGGTAATCAAGGCTATCCGACAGCTCACAAGTATATCTTATGAAGACATTGGACAATACTTTGGAGTTAGCAAGCAAGCAGTCTACCACGCTTCAAAGACAGCATCATCATGGGACGATATTTACGTAAAGAAGATCGTCTCTAAATTCAACAAAGACCAGCAAAGCGAATGATTAGACAGGAAATCGAAGACCACGAAGTGCGAGATAAGGGACAACAGATTGTCGACATTCTCAAGCTTGTCTCGAAAGAGATGAACGTGCCAGCCAAGTTCATAGCGAGCAAATCTCAAGCACGCCCTCATGTTGCTGCACGTCGAGTAGCGATCAAGGCGATTCGACAGCTAAGTAGAGATTGACGATATCTTCATTTCTTGGTGAGTAGGAGGAAATTTCGGACTGGCTTATTCCAGATGGCACGGAATGTTTTGTTGCCGTTGTCGGCTGCTGGCGAGACCCATAAGTCAGACGAACGTCCTCCGTCAAGGTTGAGCGCGTGATAGATGTTTACGCTGGCTATGGTCTTTCCTGTCAGAGCTTTGCTCAATTGATCGAGGGTAGCGGGTTCAGCATATCCAATCAGCCAGCCATAAAAGCCATCGGTCGCTAGGAAGGAGCGTGTGCGTGGGTTCTTTTTTGAAAGGCCCTTTGTTGCAGCCCCTCGATAACACAAAGTCGGTCCAGACTGTAGAAGCTGGTTTGGCCGGAGGTTGTTTCGAATATTTGTTATGGCTGCTTTGCGCTCTATTCCAGATTGCTTTTCATTACAAAAAAAGAATCCTGCGCCGAGTGGGGAATGGTTGATTAACCCACTCACAGAGTTATTGCTGATCACAAGGCCTAGTGGGGAGCCGTCAGAGTTAAAGAAGCCCGCATTGATACAGGCGAGCGCATTCCTTGATTTTCCAAGGCTAGCAGCATCGCGCCATTGGCTGCCTGGACCAGAGGCTTGGTCGACGACGGTGAGTTGGAACTTTCTACTATCGAAGCTAACGAGGTGGAGGGTGACACCTTCGCTCATGATTCTGTGGTAGCTGACCGTTTGCTGAGGGCGGTTGGCTTCGCCGATCACTATAGCGCGCGGAGCAGCATGGATCAGAGAAGCCAGTCCGAGAATGAATGGTAGGAAGTGGGCTTGCATCGTTAGGAGAGCTAGGCTGGCTTGCGCGCAGTGGCAAGCAAGGTTTGGAAATGCGGTGGCTCGTTTTCCTTGTCAACGACGGCGGTCTCGATCATTTCAAAGCCAGCGAACGCGACCATTTTTTGGAATTGTCGACATTGGGATTTGAGATATATCTACATACATCAACACATTGCGATTTGTTGATACAACTTATTTTTCTAAATAATTTATGAATCAATCATCCATTTTCTCATCCGAGTCCGTGACAGAAGGTCATCCGGACAAAGTGTGTGACACGATTAGTGACTACATTGTAGACCGCTGTCTCGAGCAGGATCCTAACAGCCGCGTGGCTTGTGAAACACTTGTGAAGGATAACATGGTTGTGCTTGCTGGTGAGATCCGCACGGACTCTAAGTTCAACTATCAGACTGTAGTGTATGAAGCAATCAAGAGCATTGGCTACACGTACGATGACTGTGCATTCCACGCTGAAAAGTTTGTGTTTGTAAACGCTCTCGGTCAGCAGTCCACAGACATCGCGCAGGGCGTGGATGACGTGGCAGCTGAAGGTAAGAACCACGAAGAGCAGGGCGCTGGTGACCAAGGTCTCATGTTCGGTTTCGCGTCTAACGAAACTCCGCAGTTCATGCCTGCACCTATTATTTACAGCCATCTCCTTGCACAGGAAGTGACACGCATCCGCAAGGCTGGCGAGATCGCATGGCTCCGCCCAGATGCGAAGACTCAGGTTTCCTGCCGCTACGTTGATGGTAAGGTAACTGAGATCACAGCAGTGGTTATTTCTACCATGCACGCTGACGGCATCACCCATGCAGAAATTGTTGAGGCGATGACTGAAAAGGTGATCAAGAAAGTGCTCCCACAGGAACTCATCACAGAAAACACTGAGCTTCTTATCAACCCAACGGGTAACTTCGTTATTGGTGGACCTGTTGGTGATTGTGGTCTTACAGGACGTAAGATCATCGTAGACACATACGGTGGTATGTGTCGTCACGGTGGTGGTGCTTTCTCTGGAAAAGATCCATCCAAGATGGACCGCTCCGCAGCATACATGTGCCGCTGGGTTGCTAAAAACATCGTAGCTGCTGAGCTCGCTGATAAGTGTGAGATCCAGGTTGCCTACGCGATCGGTCACCCACACCCAGTAAGCGTGAGCATCGACTGCTTCGGCACCAACAAAGCAGACGAAGACGCGATCATCGCAGCTGTGAAGGAAGTATTCTCTTTCAAGCCAGCGGACATCATTTCCCAACTCAACCTCCTCCGACCAATCTATAGTAAAACTACGAACTATGGTCACTTCGGCTGTGAAGATGCGGATCTTCCTTGGGAAGAGACAAATAAGGTAGAAGCTCTCAAAGCGGCGATTAAATAAGTCACCTTACGACCCGTAAGTTCATAGGTCCTAAGAACCTATTCTATTCAACTTTCAAAAAACAAACAATATTATGTCTTCTACAACTCTAGAAGAAACAACTGACTACAAAATCGCCGACATCTCTCTTGCAGCCTTCGGCCGCAAGGAAATCGATATCGCTGAGCACGAAATGTCAGGTCTCATGGCTATCCGTGAGAAATACTCCGCAGAAAAGCCGCTTGAGGGCGTGCGTGTGATGGGTTCCCTTCACATGACAATCCAGACAGCAGTTCTCATCGAGACTCTCGTAGACCTCGGTGCTGACGTTCGCTGGTGTTCATGTAACATTTTCTCCACACAGGACCACGCAGCAGCAGCAATTGCTGAAGCTGGTGTGCCAGTGTTCGCTTGGAAAGGCGAAACTCTCGAAGAATACTGGGACTGTACATGGAATGCTATTCTCAGCCCACAGGGCCTCGGTCCAGAGCTCATCGTTGACGACGGTGGTGACGCGACTCTCTTCATTCACAAAGGTTACGAGCTAGAAAATGGCTCTGACTGGGTGAACGAGCCAGCAACTTCTGAAGAAGAGCAGGTAATTAAGAATCTCCTCAAAAAAGTGCATGCTGAGCAGCCAAGTATTTTCGCTAAGATTCTTAAGGATTGGAAGGGTGTTTCTGAAGAAACAACAACAGGCGTGCACCGTCTCATCCAGATGGCGAAAGAGGGCAAACTCCTCGTGCCTGCGATCAACGTGAACGACTCTGTGACGAAGTCTAAGTTCGACAACCTCTACGGTTGCCGTGAGTCCCTCATCGACGGTATCAAGCGTGCTACTGACGTGATGATTTCTGGTAAAGTTGCTGTGGTTTGCGGTTACGGTGACGTGGGTAAAGGGTGTGCTCAGGCACTCCGCGGCCAAGGCGCACAGGTTGTGGTGACGGAGATCGATCCAATCTGCGCACTTCAGGCAGCAATGGAAGGCTTCCGCGTTCTTACAGTTGAGGACACACTCGGCTGGGGCGACATTTATGTGACGACAACAGGTAACTTCAACATCATCCGTCTCGAGCACATGGAGAAAATGAAGGATCAGACTATCGTTTGTAACATTGGTCACTTCGACAACGAGATCCAGCTCGACAAGCTCAACAAGGCTGAAGGTGTGACGAAGCTCAACATCAAGCCGCAGGTTGATAAATATACATTCCCAACAGGCAACAGCCTCTACATGCTCGCTGAAGGTCGCCTCGTGAACCTCGGTTGCGCAACTGGTCACCCATCCTTCGTGATGTCTAACTCTTTCGCTAATCAGACGCTCGCTCAGATCGATCTCTGGAAGAACAAGGACAACTACAAGGCAGGCGACGTAAAACTCCTTCCAAAGCGTCTCGACGAAGAAGTAGCACGTCTCCATCTCAACAAGATCGGAGCAAAGCTCACGACTCTCACACAGGAGCAGGCAGACTACATCAACGTGCCAGTCGAAGGCCCATTTAAGCCTGAGATGTATCGTTACTAAAATGGCACAGCCATTTTAGAGTAGCAAGTTGGGACTTAAAATGCACACCCAGACCAGTGACAAAAGTGATTGCAACCTTTGCTGGGCTCAGTGGTGTTCTCTTTACTGCAATCTTCATTTCCACTTTGATCAGTAGTCTAAAGAATCAGGATTAAGAGCTCCAGCATCTCTTTTATGAGAGGTGGGCATCATAGATGCACGGGTGATTTTTCCTTGTCGAGGGGATGCGTTATTTGCTTCTATGTTCTTAAGAACAGTGTTCGGAAGTATGAGTGAAGAACTAACAAAAAGACAGCAGGAGGTATACGAGTATCTAAAGCGTGAAGTGCGTGAAACTGGCGTGACTCCATCGAGTCGGGAGATTCAGAACTATTTCGGCTTCGCCAGCCAAACAGCAGCAATGAACCACCTGCGTGCGCTCGAGAAAAAGGGCGTGATCCAGCGAGTCCCAGGCAAGGCTCGCGCAATTGCTTTCACTGAGGAACTAGATAGGAAAAAAATTGTCGATATTCCTGTGTATGGATCCATTGCCGCAGGTCTAGGTGAAGATCAAGAACAGCAGCAAGATGGCTGTCTTTCTATCGATATTCGCATTCTTGGTATTCCGCGAAATGCTCGTACCTTCGCTCTCAAAGTGTGTGGTGAATCTATGGTGGATGCGCATATTTGCGATGGAGATACCGTGATTTTAGAATTCCGCGAACCCCGCCGTGGTGATGTAGTTGCGGCTCTGATTGATGGAGAAACCACGCTTAAGCGTTACATCATCCAAGATGGCAAACCTTACCTGCAAGCTGAAAATGAGCTATTCCCAGACCTAATTCCAGCCCGAGAGTTGATTATTCAAGGGGTGATGGTGGCATTGCTTCGCAATGCGGCCTAGAAATTAAGAATTTTCTAGCAGCTCGAAGAGTTTTTCACTTCTCACTTTGGAAAAAACATCATCACTTACTCGGTACGCTCTGTTGCGTCGGCGTGTACACTCCAGTTGGAAAACAACTTTGTTAGTCGGTATTGTTGGAGGATCAGTGTTGCTTGCGGGGAGCTTGGTATCTGTTGGTGGAGTGATGGCGGTCTTACTTGTTCTCGCACTCGTGCGTCCAATCATGGAACTTTATTTTTCATGTAAATGCTTGTGTCCTCATTGTGAGGCGGATTTATTTTTAGAAATGTGCGAAGTAGAAAATGCTGGAGGTATTGAGCAGGGATTAGCCTGCCCGATATGTCGCCGAGATGCGTCAAAAATAGATGACCGTCACGGTCCTGTGATTGATGTCGGATAAAAAAGAGGGTAAGATTTTGAGCATAAAAAAGCGTTTGATATTGGCGTCGGGTTCACCACGTAGAAAAGAACTTCTAGCTGAGTTGGGTTTTAGCTTCGAAGTAATCACTTCAGATGCCGAGGAAGAGCATAGATCTGACATACCTCTCACTGAACTCTGTGAGCGGAATGCCCTGCTAAAGACTAAAGCTGTGGCTGAGTTTTATCCTGACGCTGTTGTGTTAGGGGGCGATACCTTGGTCTATATTGACGAGGAACCATTAGGTAAACCGAAGTCTGAACAAGAAGCGGTGGAGATGCTCAAGCGTCTATCAGGACGTGCACATCAAGTGTGTTCAGGTATGTGTCTGATAGAAGGTGAGCGTGTAGAGCCATTTCATGAAGTTACGGATGTGGTCTTTAAGCCAATAGATGAGCTCACGATTTATTTCTATATGAGCAAGGTGAATGTAATGGATAAGGCTGGAAGCTATGCGGTACAAGAGTGTGGAGAGATGCTCATTGATGATGTGAAAGGCGACTTTTCTAACGTCGTTGGGCTTCCGCAATCGTCAGTTTTAGAGAAGCTTGGTGCTTTCGGGTTGCAGCCCGAAGTAGATTGAGCATCATACGCCAATGGAGAAACCACAGTCGCGTTACCCATTGCTTTTTAACTCGAATGCTCGCAGTCAGAAGGGCAAGAGGGCGTTACAGTTTCTAATGGCAAATGCGCAGGACTTTATTTTCTATGCGACCCGTGATATCGACGATGCTCGCATGCTGGCAGCCGATTTTGCAGAAAAGGGGGAGCCTGTAGTCCTAGCAGCAGGTGGGGACGGAACTTTGAATGCTATGATTCAAGGACTTGCTGGTACTGAAACTGCACTTGGAGTTTTGCCAGCGGGAACCATGAATGTTTTTGCGCGGGAAATTGGAATCCCTGTACCGAACTTACAGAGCTCAAACTTGTCTAAGGCATTAGAAATTATCGATGCTGGTTTTGTGCGGGAGGTCGACCTTTTTCTTGCGAATGATCAGCCTTTTGTGCAGATGGCTGGCATTGGGTTTGATGCGCAAGTGATCGAAGATACGACTGTGGAGTCAAAGAACCTGTTAGGACCCTTAGCTTATCTCATGTCAGCTGTGAAGGTGTTAGGTGAACGTCCGCCGAAAATGCGCGTGCTCTGTAAAGACGGGAGAGAGTTTGATGGAGTCGCGGTGCTTGTCGGGAATGGTGGACTCTACGGGGGGCAAGTGAAGTTATTTTCTAAGGCCTGTAATGAGGACGATATGTTAGATCTTTTGATCTTTAAAGAGTCAGGCTATAAGTTTGTCTTAGATTTGATCAAAGGTATCGTCGGGGTGATTGATCTCGTGAACTCATCAGTCAAGTATGTGCAAGCGGATGAGTTTACTGTGATTCCCGACCGAGATGTGCCCGTCGAGGTGGACGGCGAATACGTTGGTCGTTGTGAGGAAGTGACATTCAAGCCTGCTGAGCGGAAGCTTAAGGTTCTAGCGCCTGAGCATATTGAGGGAGGTTTTGCGCATCTTTGGAAACATTGGCAGAAGCTACCGCGTAAACTAGCTGGAGATGGGAAAAACTCGGCAAGTGATGAATAAGAGTGGATGGCGTAGGCGGTGCTTTTGTTCTGCCGTCGTGAGCGTGGCTTTGAGTTTGTTCATTTGGTATGCCAATATAGCCACAAGAGTGGCCTACAATGAACCAGACGCGATGAAGGTTGCGTTGGTGGAAGCTGGACGTAGTGGGGATGTGTGAGCCGAGCAAGTAAAATGAAATCGATTACCTTTTTGTAGCAATATCTGTGTATGTGGGGTTGACCTCTGGCGGTAGTTGAGGCTATGAGTTTCGCCATGCAAGATGAAACAGCAACCAACACTGAAGAACAAGAAGTGCTAGTGGATCAGTTTGTAGAGGACGCCAACAAAACTACAGAGGAAATCAATGTTAAGATCGAGCAGGATCTCGAAGAAGCAATAGAACAAGAAGAGCTCAGCCGCGAACAGCAGCTTGAGAAAGAGGTCGCAGATCTTAAAAATAAGCTTCTCCGTAGTGTTGCTGATCTTGAAAATTACCGCAAGCGCAGTGCCCGCGATAAGGCTGATGCGATTCGCTATGGTAACCAACGCCTTCTCGAAGACCTTCTCCCAGTGATCGACAACTTCGGCATGGGTATGCAAGCTTCCGAGCAGGATTCAGGCTCCATGATTTACATGGGCATGCAGATGGTGCAGAAGCAGCTCGACGATTTCCTTGCAAGCCAAGGTGTTCAAGAAGTTGACCTCCAGCCGGGTGCTGTATTTGACCCGAAGAAGCACGATGCAATGGCTCAGGAAGTTTCCGAAGATTTTGAAGAAGGCCAGATTATTCGCATCATTCGAAAAGGTTACAAAATGGGTGATCGTCTCATCCGCCCAGCGAATGTTGTCGTCGCTCAAGTAGAAGCTGCTGAGAGCGAAGAGGCTTCAGAAGACGCTGAATAAACGCATTTTAGAAAAGACCAAATGTCTGACAAAAAAGATTACTACGATCTCTTGGGAGTCGCGCGTGATGCCGACACCTCAGCGATCAAGAAAGCGTATCGCAAACTTGCGATCAAGTTTCACCCAGATAAGAATCCAGACGACGCAGAAGCTGAGGCAAAGTTCAAAGAGATCGGTGAAGCCTATGAGGTTCTCAGTGATGAGGAAAAGCGTGCAGCCTATGATCGCTACGGGCATTCAGCCTTCGAAGGAGGCAGGGGCGGTGGCGGTGGCTTCCACGATGCCTCAGATATATTCTCGCAAGTATTCGGTGGTGCCTTTGGCGGTGGCGGATTCGAAGATCTCTTTGGCGGCGGTGGCGGACGTTCACGTAGACGTTCCGCAGCTCAGCCAGGCAGTGACCTGCGTTACGATCTGAATATCACACTCGAAGAAGCAGCAGCAGGCTGTGAAAAAGAGTTAGAAATCGAAAAAGAAGCTTCTTGTAGCACTTGTAGTGGCAAGGGCTCTAAGAGCGGTACTGGTGCAAAAACATGCACGACATGTGGAGGTGCTGGTGCTGTGACTCTCCAAGCTGGTATCTTTGTCCAGCAGAAGACCTGTCCAGAGTGTCAGGGTGCTGGACAAATAATTTCCGATCCATGTGGCGACTGTAAAGGTCAGGGATGCAGAGAAGAAACTGCACGCATCAAGATCTGCATCCCAGCAGGTGTGGACCGCGGTACGCGTCTTCGTTCTTCAGGTAATGGCGATGCTGGCCTTCGTGGTGGGCCATCTGGTGACCTCTATGTTTTTATCGACATCAAGAAGCACGAGATGTTTGAGCGCGATGGTGCAGACCTCCATTGTGAGATTCCAGTGCCATTTAGCGTAGCAACGCTCGGTGGAGAACTCGAAGTTCCGTCACTTGAAGGGAAAGCTTCTATCAAAATCCCATCTGGTACTCAGGGCGGGACAACTTTCCGACTCCGCAACCGTGGTATCAAGGATCTTTCCTACGGTTCTAAGGGTGACCTTCATGTGGCTGTTCATGTGGAAGTGCCAACCAAGCTTAACTCCGAACAAAAGGATAAGCTCAGAGCCTTCAGCGAATCTATCGGTGAGAAGAATTCACCGATGCAGGAATCATTCTTTAGCAAGGCGAAGAAGTTTTTTGAGTAAGAAAGATCCTTCGTAACACGAAGGATTGAATAATTAGTGCGAAGTATGGAGAGGTAAGAGCTCTCGGTTTCACACTTCTAACTTATCCCTTCACACTTTAGTTATGAACTCGATCAATCGATATTACTTGCCAGCGAGCGAGTGGAACTCTGGTGAGCTAGTTCTAAGTGGCGACGAAGCCCATCATTGCGTGCGCGTACTGCGCCAGAAAGTCGGAGATTGGGTCATCGTGTTCGATGGAGAAGGGCGTTCGGTCCAGTGTCAGATTGTTTCAGTTGATAAGTTTCGTGTCATTCTTGAGAAAGACGGTGAGGAAGAAGTCCAGCAACGTGGACTCGCTCTGCATCTTTGTCAGTCGATTCCAAAGGCTGGCAATATGGAACGCATCGTGCAGAAGGCTGTTGAACTCGGTATCGCCAGCATCCAGCCTCTTGTGAGCGAAAATACAGTCGTAAAAGCAGATGCTAAAAAATTACAGAAGTGGCAGCGAATCGCTCTGGAAGCTTGTAAACAGTGCGGCCAAAATTGGCTGCCAGAGATGAAGCCCATTCAAAAAATGTCTGATTGGTTAGAAACTCGCATGAAGGCGGAGACAGAAATTGTTGCTGCTCTCGACCCTCGTAGCCGCACTATGTCCGAGGTATTAGATGCTGTAGGAAGCCCTGCGTCCGCTGCATTATTAGTCGGCCCTGAAGGAGACTTTGAACAAGCTGAGTACGATGCTGCTACTGCAGATGGCTTTCAGCCAGTCAGCCTCGGTGATATTGTTTTGCGCGTCGAGACCGCGACTTTGTATTGCCTCAGCGTGATGCGCTACGAGTTCACCAAATAGCTACTAAAGAATGCTCTTGCTAGTGGGAATTTCTAACTAGATTCTCTATAAGTACATGATTACCCGATTCCAACCGTATTTCTATCTTCTTAAGCCCGTGAAGTGGAAGTTTGTAGGTGCGATTCTAGCAGGTGTAGTAGCTGGGTTTGTGGGCCTCGGGTTGCCTCTCATTATCAACGACGTATTCCCGCTCATCTTCAAAGATGAGCATACAGGAGAGACTGTAGCACCGCCGGAGTGGATGTTGAAAATCATGGATTTCTTCGGCTATCAAAGTTTAGATAGTCACTCTATGATGTTGTGGGCGTGCCTGATGATGCCTGCGGTCTTTGTACTCCGCGGAGTATTTGGGTACATCAATACATACTTAATTAATGCGTCTGGCTTGTATATTCTCGAAAGAATTAGGGTCAAAGCCTATTCTAGACTTCAAGTTTTACCTCTAGCCTTTCACCAGAAGCACAAAGAGGGAGACCTCTTGAGTCGTGTGATAAGTGATGCCAATCAGGTGCAAACCGCTCTTACGAAGATCGCTTGTGATATCATTGTTCAACCAGCTACTCTATTGTGGGCGCTGAGTGCTCTGGTGTTGTTAGCTCTGAAGCAGGATGGTGTATTAGTGGTCTTTGCTTCATTAGTGAGTGTTCCTGTTTGTGTGTTTCCTATTAAGGCTCTGGGGAAAAAACTCTATAAGAAGGCCAAGTCTTTGCAAAAAAAATCAGGAGCTATGACTGCTTCAATCAGTGAGAACTTGGCATCACAACGAGAGGTTAGGGCTTACAACATGGAGCGTAGCCAGATAGAGAAGTTTGAGAGAGACTCGAACATTTTCCGTCACTTGCGGCTTAAGGTGGTGAAGTATCGTTACCTCGTGTCTCCATCAATCGAAATTGTGTCAGCGATAGGTATTGGTTTCGCCATTTATTTCGGTTCTCAGCAAGGGATGAGTCAACAGGCGTTCATGGCTCTTATCGCAGCAATGTTCTTTGCATACGACCCCATCAAAAAGCTTGGAGCTATTTCGTCTAGCCTTAGACAGGCTGAAGCTTCGTTAGACCGACTAGAAGAGATCTTGAATTCTGAAGATAATATGGACGATAGCTCAACTACAGCTAAACTTGAGGAGGTCGTCGGTGAGATCAAATTCGAGAATGTACATTTTTTCTATGAGGATGATCCCGCTTTAACGGCTGTAAATTTGACAGTGCCTGCTGGACAGACCGTTGCTCTGATCGGACCAAGTGGTGCTGGTAAGTCGACCTTTGTGAGCTTGATTCCTCGTTTTTATGAAGTGAGTACAGGGGCTTTGCGCATCGATGGTTCTGATATCCGTGATGTGACCAAGTATGAGCTACGCGAAAATATCGCTCTGGTATCACAGCATCCTCTTCTCTTTAGTGGCACAATTGCTGAAAACATTCTCATCGGTCGAGCTGGTGCGAGTGAACAAGAGATGATGGAGTCTGCAAAGTATGCGAATGCGCATGACTTTATCATGGAGCTTCCAGATGGCTACAATACCGTGATCAGTGAGCGCGGTGAAGGTCTCTCAGGTGGCCAACGCCAACGCATCGCCATTGCTCGAGCGTTTCTTAAAGATGCTCCGATTTTGATTCTAGATGAGGCTACTTCGGCATTGGATACCGAGAGTGAATCCCAAATTCAAGGTGCTTTACAGCAACTCGCGAAGGGGAGAACGACTTTTCTTATCGCGCACAGGTTTAGCTCAATTCGTGATGCCGAGCGCATACTCGTGTTCGATAAAACTGAGCAAGGTGGCCAGATTATTGCGGATGGTTCCCACGATGAGTTGTACGTGAGCTGCCCGCTCTACAAAGACCTCTACGATAAGCAAGGAGTGTAGGAGCGGAGCTCCAATGTAGAATGAAGAATTAGGAATTCTGTTGCAGCTGTTTGAAGTAAGTGCAGAGGGCGGCGGCTTCTTGTTCGATCGTGTAGGTGTCACAAATGCGTTGGTGGCCATTACGCCCTATCTTATCTAACTTGTTAGGCTCTGAGAGGAGTTTCGCGAGAGCTTCACGCGTGGCTTCGATATCGCCACAGGGGACGACGAAACCGTCAATACCGTCACGTACGATTTCTTTCCACGCTCCAGCCTCGCTGGTGAGCACAGCGGTGCCACTGGCCATCGCTTCGGGAGCGGTGAGGCCATAGCCTTCGTTTCGGCTGAGGGCCGCTACCACTGACATGGCACGGAAAAGTGGAGGAATTTCTGAGAAGGGACGTTTGCCATGGACCACAACGCGGCTGCTGAGTCCAGCGGCATCGAGCTTAGCAAGTTGTTCGTCGAGAAAGCTTTGGTGGCTAGGAGTGATTTCTCCCACAATGACGATCGTAGGATCTAGGTTTTCTTTGAGTAAAGGAATGATGGCGTCGATGAGGACATCGAGTCCCTTTTGGTGACGCACGCGTCCAAAGATGCCGATGCCGTATTTTCCGGGAAAGCCGAGTGTCTTCCAGGCGGCTTGTTTGTCCTCAGTCGGGAAATAGGTTTTGAGATCGATACCGTGCGGGATGATCACGTCGGCTGGAGTTTCAAGATAGTTGTTGGCTGCTTGGCAGGTGGTGACAATGCCATCCATTTGACCCATCAACCACTTTGTGAAGCCAGAATGGTGACGCTGCGCAGTCGAGGTGAAGACGGGGTGGATCTTTGCGCCAAAGAATTTTTTGAGCAAAATCGCTTGAATCATCTCGTCGTTGCGGCGGGCGTGAAAGACTCGCTTTCTTCCATCTGCTAGAGGGTGTTTGCAGAGCTTTGCAGCCTCCATGAAACTCAGACAAGGTGTGCCTTCTTGTAAGTGGTGTAGGCCCATTACTGCGAGATCCATCAACTTTTGTTGGTGGGGGAGGACTTGGAGCATGGTCGAAGTCACACCCGAAAACCGCTTGTTTGAGTTGCCTAGGATGAGTTCGGTTTGGAGTGTTGCGCTCATCATGGTGTTAGGCATTGAGTAGTTCGGTGAGCGTGGATGGAAGAGTCTTGCGGAAGAGTTGGTCGTTGGCTTTAAACCAATTGCGAGCCCTTTCGCCAAGTTGCTGTTTAGTGGAGCTATCTGCCTTGATGAGCTCAGTGAGCTGAGCGTCGAGGACGTTGGCATCGACGTAGAAATTGGTACCAAGATGACGCTTCTCAGACTGGAATGTTGGGATGAGGATGCCGTGGCGCGCACTGACGAGTTCGTTCATCGGTGGGGCATCTGTCGTGACGACGACGGCTTTACAGGCCATCGCTTCCACGATGTAGTGGCCCCAGCCTTCGCTGAGTGAGGGGCAGAGGTGGACGCCATGTTTGTTAAGGTGTTCGACTAGCTCTTCGTTGCTGACGTAGTCTGTGATAAGTGTCACGTTAGCTGGGATGTCTTTTTCGGCGGGTGCGTTGTCTTCGGCTTGGATGATGGTGAGGTTTGGCCAATCTAAGTGACGTTTCCAAACGGCGAGAAGAGTACGGGTGCCTTTGAGGGTGCTTCGCCCTGCGAGATGGAAATACGATTGATAATCCTTCTCAAGGTCTGAGGAACTGCGATCCTCAGAGGTGAAGCCAATGTAGCGCGTGCTCGTGTGTTGGCTAAAGATTTCCTCGGCATGGCGGCTCTTACAAAGGACGGTGTCGATCTTGCTGAGGTGTTTGAGGTGCCTTTGTGGAAAGCGTTCTTGGTTCGGAATGAGGAAGTTTTTGGAAGCTGTGCCAAACCACCGCGGGAAGATGCGTTCGAGGAAGATATTAGCATCGTATGGCTTCTTTTGTGGAAGGAAGCCTTTCCAAAAGGGAATACTACGCACGTGGCTCACAGTGACCTCCATCCCAGTTGCAGTCAAAGCGGCGTGGATGAGGTCGACATCTTGGTCGAGGCCGACACCGTTAGTGCGGGCGATGATGTTGATGTGTGGCATTGTTTATGTGAGTGAGCTGATGGATTGAAACATAGTGTCGATTTTGGTCGCAGCTTCTTTTACATTTTGTTGGATGGTCTGACGAAGCTTGGTTTGTTCCCTCCATTGTTCTTCCATGCTCGAAAGTGGGGGCAGCTCATCAGTGACGGAGGTAGAATCGAGGCCGAAATCGTCGAACAGAGATTCGATCTTTGTCGTGTTAGAGGAGATGCAGTACACTGGGGTGTCACAGAGAAAGCAGAGGCATGCCATGTGAAACCTGCCAGTAATGACGTAATCTGAACTAAGGATTTTGCTGATGAAGTCTCTAGGGGACTCCATTTTTTCTAGGGTCGTATTACTGATCCTCTTAGAGATTCTGTAGCGTAACCAATGTTTCCTTTTGAGTTTCCTAAAGAATGCCATCCCCATGGGGGCAAATGCGTAATCGTTCTTGAGTGCAAATTGCGTGAGACGAATGCATTTTTTTTTATCTACCGAGTCGGAGACCAAGATGCCAGATCGGGTAAAGTTAGAAAAGCTCGGAAGCTCGGTTACAAAGATCATATCTGGCACAAACTCAGCCTTTGCTTGGGGGTGATCCGCGAGTAGTCTTTCTAAGCTTTTTTGATGGCGGAGATACATTAGATCAAAATAAGGCAAATAGGATTTCCCTATAGGATTGTTGTCCCACAGAGCGTTGTACAGCACGACCTTACAGCCCTTCTCACTGGCAAGTTTTGCAGCTTTCAATAAGGCGAGGGCATTGCTTTTGTCGTCATGCAGTGTCCCTTCGCCATTGAGGAGAACGAGATCGGTGTCCTCTAGCAGCGGAGCTATGAGCTCGCTAGCCTCGGCAGTGGTGGCAGTGGTGATCGTTTTTATTACATTGAGTCCGTACTCTTGGCACTTGCGCAGGCTGTTAGTGACGACGAGTTCACAGCCGATATGCTTATCGGAGCTGGTGTCATTGAGGAGTATCGTATTCATGAAATGAGATGTGTCTGGCGAGTGCTGCTTGAAAGGACATACGCTGCATGACGGACTCTGGCAATCGACTAGAAGAGGAAATGTTCCAAAACTCAGTAGGAGTCTCGGTGTCGGCTAGCAATTGAAATGCAGGAAGGATGTAGCGGGAGTAGTCCTTATCAAGAGTCGTTGGGCGGGCATTCTCACCCGTTTCATAGCTTCTCGCTGAGGCTCCATTTGGGGAGCCGAGATCCATGCCTAGAATATAGGCCTGTTGATAGTGCAGAAAAGCTGCGATTTGGCAAGCGATGTATGTGACGGTATTGCCTGTGAAGATGCCTGAGTGAATGTCATTGCTCCATCCGGATTTGATGTCATTCCTTGCGGGAAGTATGAGCTTTGGGTGATTATGGAGCTCTTTGCGTAAATCTGCTTCCGTGAGCTGTGGCGTCATGTAGTAGCGGTTGACTCTTTCGAGTAAGGAAACATTACCGGTGCGGAGTAAATTAGGTGCCTTCTCGCAGATGCGCGCGATGCCATTGAAGGAGAAAAAGCAATGGGCGCCTGATGCAATGGCTTTTTTGACGAGTGGCATTCGGTGGTTGAAAAAGTCTGTGTCAGTGATGACGTAATACTTGGGCGTTAAACCGTGATCTAAGCAGGTGGCAATAGCACCATTGAGCCCCATGATGTCCTGCTTGTGGAGATCGGAAAGTTTGTGCTCCAAGAGCGAAGGGCTGGTGGCCATAATCCACAAAGGGCGATGCGTCAGTGTTGGCTGGGGGAGTGGTTGCGTCGACGCGATATATTTATTTTTCCAATAGATTTCCCAAGCACCATCCCTCTTTCTGAGTTCTAGATAGGCTCTGGTATAGCGCATATGTTTGAGTGCTTTCCCGTATGCGATCCGTGTGAACTTACTCGAAAGCTCGCCACGGAATGGCAATAGGTTCAAGCATGAGATAAGAACTCTATTTAGCACCGGCAAATCCGAGACTTTTTGGGGTGAGTGATTCTGAGGGTAGTGGGTACTAGACATGAACAGCTGGAGAGAGTGTGGTGGGAGTTGAGTGAAGTGTTTAGAACATTGCTCTAGAAAGTTTGAGCATGGTAGCTAAATCTTCGATGCGTTCATCATGCTCCATCAGGCTCACACTAACAACGGAATTGAGGTCACTCACATAGCCACGAATTTGTTGACGAATGGAGCTGTTGATCTTATCGGTAATGATTCCAGCTTTTGTGAGGTCGGCCTCGGTGGCTTTTGGCTTTCGCTTAAGCTTAGAGATATTTTCGACCTCAACCCCAACACAGCAACCATCGATTCGGTTATCGGCCGAAGAGGCATGTTTCACGATGGAGAAGCCTAGTGGCTTTGGCCCTAAGCCATGCTGATGAAGTCTGTCTATTATGACGTAATTGGTGGCGGCTTTGGTGAAAATACATTCAGATAGAACCGTCTTCCAATCGTTAAAAGTATAGATGCCATAGTCAGCATCTGGGGCAATTTCGGCGATGTTTTTCGGCGCTTTTTCGCTGAGACAAAGTAGTTTTTGGTCACGCGAGTGGAACCACTTCGTTTGAATTTTAGGGATATAAAAAGTCCAAACCCCATTGTAGGTTTTGTAGCGACGACCATCTAAGACACAATAGTTCTTCCCACTATTGATTGCGAGGCTGTCGTAGATAGAGATTTTTTTCATGGCGCTATTGTTAGCCTCAGCAGAGGAAATGCGGTTCTTTTTAATGCTTGTTGAATGAAGCTATTTGGATTGGATATGACGATGCTAGATATGAACGATGAAGCTGAGTTTCTCGAAGGGGCTGAGGTGTATCACCGCAATGAGCGGAACGGGACGCCGCTCATGCTACTCGGTGAAGGTTTAGCTGCAAAATGTTTCTTCAAAAAAAAGGGCTTACTGCATATGTTACGGGTGATGACGCAGAGCACGAAAGCTCACAAGCAATTGAAAGCTGTGAAGAGGATCATGGGGCTCGGTCTCAATAGTCCCAAACCTATTGGCGTGAAAGTCTTTGATGGTAAAGGGAAATATGAAGCGAGTTTCATTTATGAGTTTAAAGAAAATGTGGAGCCGCTCCACGAGGCATTGCAGTCCTCAGATCGACGTGCGTTGCTTTCTAAATTGGCTTCAGATTTAGCCCTAATGTATAAAGCTGGAGTGTTGTTTGTCGATTTTCACCTAGGCAATGTCTTGGTTGATGAGTCAGCTGCGCTTTGGTGGATTGATTTGGAATGTAAATATGGGAAGAAAAAGGTGGAGTCCTTGTTTTGGTCAAGGATGGAGAGGATGCATAGGAAATGTGATCAAGGGGTGCTTAGCGAACAAGAATGGGAGTTCTTTAAGCAGTCGCTCACAGACTTCATTGAGGGGGGCGCGCTCCTAGATCAGGCGTAGAGTACATTATAGAACAATGTCCCAATCGCGGGATTCAGCTTGAGCTTTGTGGATGAGGTCAAGGACATACTCTCTTTCCAGCGCCCAAGAGTGTGGGCCAAGATGCGTTTTCTTCTCAAACAGGGTGTCTGTCTTCTTGAAGTCAAAGCCAATGAGTCGGAGCTTATCGGGTTTGATGTAGTTACCAATGAGGTCAACGACCATGACGCCTGTGGAAGGGCGGTTATTTTTTAACTTTTTATAAAGAGCTTCCCAGTATGCGTGTGGATAATAGTGGAGTCCAAAAGGGGAAAGCCACTGCGGGATGCTTGTGCGCTTTGGCGTCAGCCAAATAATGGGAGGAGCACCATATAGTTTCTTATAGTCACTCTCTTTGATTTTACAGGAGAGTGCTAAAATATCAGTTTTGCTCCCTTGGGCGGTTGTTTTTTTAGGAAAGCCACGGTTTATGCGAATGACAATGTCGCTAGCGTCTATCAGCTTTCCTTGCTGAGAGTCGATGATGCTGCTGGCGTTGCCGACGAGGCATACGGATTTCGCATTTTTCACTGAATGGGCGAATGCAGTAGATTTTTTTGCCAGCTGATCGCGCATGTGATCGAGCATGAGTTCGGCAGAGTTATCCCTGCTGTTTTGGGTCTGCCAGTGGTAGATCGAGCTTTTTAGCGCATTGCTTGGTGGTAAGGTGTCTTGGATTCTGGAGGCAATTTCCTCCGTGCTCGCTTCTTTACTGAGCGGTTTGCAGCCAGCTTCTTCGACGGCTGCGGCGTATCCGCAATTCTCAGTGCACAGCACAGGGAGTTTGTAAGTGAGAGCTTCAATCAGAACCATGCCCGCAGTTTCTTGTCGAGCGGGGTGGATGAGGAGGTCTGAGACATACATCCACTCGGGGATGTCGTCACGAGGCCCAAGGATGTGCACTTGTTTTTGAACGCCGAAGTCTTTAGCTTGTTGCAGGTAGGCCGTCGGTGAGTATTTCCCACAGGCGACCATATGAAGAGACGCGTCATTGAGCGCCGCGAGCGCGCTGATCGCTCGGTCAAGACCTTTGCGTTTAAAGTCAGAGCCTACAAATAGAAGCAGCGAGTCATTTTTTGAGATCCCGAGTTCTTGAGTGAGTGCCTGTTTGATCTGCTCTCTACTTTGGGTAAATGTCTTCGGGCGTTTTAGCCAAGGGGGAAGAAGGGTGAAGCGAGATGCATCCAGAGGGTAGTAGTCCGTGTAAGCTGGTATCTCCGAGGCTGCTAAGTAGAAAATGTGCGTGTCGGAATCTTTCCCGAAGAGGGCATTTTCCGATTCAAGGAGGGAGCGATAGCGCGGTAGCGCCTTGAGGAGCGGATGCTTTTCTCGAACGAAGCGTTCTTTGTAGCATGGGTCGCCACAGAAATGAAAAGGTGTGCCAGGAACGCGACTAAAGCAAATAGCCGTATCGAGACTGTGCGCATTATACGCCGTTTTACAGGCTTCAGCGAAATTTCTGGTCTTTGCGTGTTTGGATTTGCCCCCGCTGTTGAGTTCGACCACTGCAATATCTTCTGGCTTGGGTCCGTCCCAGGTGGAGACAATGAGGACGGGAGTATCGGCAGCTAATTTGGCAGCTTCGGCGAGTCTTAAGGCATCACGCTGGAGCCCACCGTAGGGAAAGTAATGCTGAAGGAAGATACCTAATTTCATATGCAGTAGGGCTAGATTACTTTTGCAAGGGGCAGATGCCAAGAGCAATCGCTTGACCGAGCGAGGATTGCGGTGTCTGCTAGTTAACAGATGATTGAGCTAACCACTCCGATGCAGCAATGCTTCCCCGAACCTCATGCTTTCGATAAAGTGCTAGTGGCTGAGGGAGATGTTGTGAGAGCAAAAGAGGGGCGTAGAACATTTCGCTTCGAGCACGCAGGATGTGGCTATTTTGCTAAAGTGCATAGGGGTATAGGTTGGGGGGAGATCTGGAAAAACCTCAGCCAGTTTCGCTTGCCAGTCATTGACGCTTCGAACGAATGGAAGGCGGTGAGCCTGCTTGAGCAAGTGGGGGTAGACACAGTGTCAATTGTTGGAAAAGGTGCGCGTGGTGCCAATCCTGCTACGCGTCAGTCTTTTGTTATCATGGACGAGCTCCATGAAAAAATTGAGCTTGAGGACTTCCTTAAGGACCTAGGCGGGCTCACTGGGGTAAAAGCCCTCAAGCTGAAACGCCAGCTCCTGCGTCAAGTCGCAGAAGCTGCCAGAAAAATGCACGGAGCGGGCATCAACCACCGTGACTTTTATCTCTGCCATTTCCATATTGAAGAGAAAGATTGGTCGACTTGGTTAGAGGGAGAAGAGATTCGCCTACCATTGTTAGATTTACACCGCGCCCAAATTCGTTCTGCGGTGCCACATCGTTGGTTGGTCAAAGACCTAGGCGCTTTGTTCTTTTCTGCGATCGATTGTCAGATCACTGAGCGCGATGTCGTGGCCTTTTTGAAAGAATACCTAGGGTCTGAGTGGAAGCAAGAGCTACGACAGCACAAAGCGCTGTGGCGAGGTGTGCGTTCGCGCGCCAGCGCATTCTATAAAAAACATAGAGGGAAAGAGCCTCAGTTTTCTAGAGGTGTCGCTCAGTGGTAAGAATACTTTTTTGAGTATCCGAAAAAAGGGAGCGTCGGAATAAGGCGTGCAGCAGAGCCATCTTACTGCGATGTGTGATTTAAGTATTTCTCAACAACGAGGAAGGAAACAATCTGTTCGATTTCTTGATTGAGGAAACTTTGGAAGTAGCTTTGGAAGTGAGCGATGATCGTCTCAGCTTCTTCGGGGTGATCGATGTAATACTCGATTTTCTCAGGGAGGTCAGAGTAGTCGTCACGGAGCTCGACGTAATGTTTTGAGGCTTCAAGGCTGCCCTCCATGAACCAAGATTCGTACTTAGGGCGCGTCATGAAGCAGAGTGAGTTTGACTGGGCAATCCACTTGAGGTTAGTGGCGATGTCATTCCCTTCGATGGAGAGAATGAACTTATAATCCAGCTGCTCTTCGATCGATAGGCGTGGCATGTTCCACTGTTCGTTTGGGTCCCCTTCGTAGCGGTTCGTTTTGCCAATATTACAGAGTGGATGATTGAAGAAGTTTTGGAAAACAATTTGGCGGTGGTCTCTTTTTACTTTGCCACGCCATACTAGGAGGTCTTTCTTGTCCCGATAACTTCGGTTGTCTGTGATGCGCTGATAATGACGAAGAGCATTGAGCTTGAGTAAAATGCTGTTCTTGTGCTCTTGGTTGATCGGGCGTGTTTTGACGACTCGCGGGTAGCCTGTGACATCTTTTACGTCGCCAAATCTGAAAGCTAGGCGCTTGTTCTTATCAAAGTAACGAAGGATTTTCCGATAGTCGTAGTAGTAGAATGATTTTTTAGTGTATGTGATCGCACTTAATTTTTTTGCCTCTTTAGGAACGGGGATGGTTTGGTCTAACTTATTGTAGTAGTTCACGCGTTTCCAGATCGCGTCCTCATCGTGCTTCTTCATGTTTTCGAGAATGGATTTCCGTTTACGAGAGTAGAAAGTATTCGGAATAAATGCCTGTTGGAAAATGTTGCAGGTATAAAACAAAAATTTGTCGAGTTTACGAAACATAGGTGGATAAAAAACGGTAAGAAGGAGGTGTTAGGGAGTGGGAGTTGCTGTGCTATTTCCAATATCTATGGAGCCAGAAGACATCGAGTGGGTATTGGGAAAAGGTGTGCTCGTAGCTACGCGTCACGATGCTAACAACTTCATCAGTGGTGAGTTTTTGGTCAGGAATGGTGATAGCTTGGATGTCGATTACCCACGTCCCAGGAGTTTTAGCATAGACGGCGACTGAGAAGAGTGGGGCGCTGGTGCGGAGGTGCAAGACGGCTGGGAGTTTGCTGCGAGCTGAATCTTTGCCAAAGAAGGGACGGTTGTTTTTCTTTGCCCTGCCAGCGCGCTGGTCAGCAAGCACACCGAGGATGCCACCTTCTCTGATAAATGTCGTGAGAGTGCCTATCGGTGTGGACTTGGGAAACATTTGGCAGTGGCATTTGCTCCGTTGTTTAGCCACGTAGTCGTCTGCTGCCTTGCTGTCTAACGGACGGTAGACTGCTCCCAAATGCTGCGGCTGGGGTGTTAGAAATAGGGCGAGCTTGCTGAGGATTTCCCAGTTGCCCATGTGGGCTAGACAGAGCACAGCTCCTTGCTTGTTCTCTAAGCATTGAGTGAATGACTCTGTGTACTGCACAGTGATGTAGGGCGTGAGCTGCTCGGAAGTCATTCCGTAAGTTTTGAGTGAGCTGACAAGGTTGGCAAAGCAACGTTGGAATACGTCTTTTGCGAGCGCATTTGTCGCTTTTAGGTCTGTGTGCTGAGCCGCAACAGTTTTGAGGTTCTCAAAGATGATGGCGGATCTGTTAGGCATGAGGTAGTAGCAGAGGGTGCCGAGACATTCTCCGAGCTTCCATGCTTTCTTGACACTGACGATACGGAAAAGCGCATTCGCAAGCCAGAGGGCGAGTAACATGGGAATAGCTTTGAGTTTGTCGATCATGAATAAATAAAGTCGGCTGGGTTGAACCTATTCGCTCATAGGTCGGGGGTCAATGGCTAGGCAATTTTCCGTTGGTAGTTTTCCGTTGGTAGTTCATTCTAGGTGAAGATAGATGAAGATTCTAGTTACAGGAGGAGCTGGTTTTATAGGCTCAGCATTGGTGCGGTATTTGATTCGTGAGACTGAGCACGTCGTGGTCAATGTGGATAAACTGACTTATGCGGGAAACCTTGATTCGATCGAAGCCGTGACGAGTTCACCTAGGCATTTTTTCGAACATGTAGACATCTGTGATTCACCAGCCCTCGAATCGGTTTTTGAGCGACACCTGCCAGACGCAGTAATCCACCTCGCAGCGGAGTCGCATGTAGATCGTTCATTGGTAGAGCCTGAAGACTTTATTCAGATAAATATTGTCGGGACATTTCGTCTGCTTGCTCTGTCCCTCAAGCATTATCAATCTTTGGAAGAAAGTAAGCAAAGACAGTTTAGGTTGCTGCATGTGTCTACTGATGAGGTTTTTGGAGATTTAGGCCATACCGATGGCTATTTTGTAGAGGACTCAGCCTATGCTCCGAGCTCGCCTTATTCAGCAAGTAAAGCAGCATCGGATCACCTTGTACGCGCGTGGTCGAGAAGTTATGGATTGCCTGTTTTGATTACGAACTGTTGTAACAACTACGGAGCCTATCAATTTCCAGAAAAGCTAATACCTCTGATGCTCTTAAGAGCGATAGAAGGTCAGAGCTTACCTGTTTATGGGAGTGGCGAACAAGTGCGAGACTGGTTGTATGTGGATGATCATGTCAAAGCGCTGATGCTGGTGTTAGAGCGAGGTGTTGTAGGGGAAACTTACAATATTGGAGGGAATCAAGAGCGTACTAATTTAGAGGTGATTCATACATTATGCCATATTCTAGAAGAACGCGGTATCCTGCCACCTCCAAGTGTGCATTCATTGTTAGATCTGATAGAGCATGTTGCTGATAGGCCGGGACATGATGAAAGGTACGCAGTGGATGCGAGTAAGTTAGAAAAGACTCTCGGCTGGAAGCCTACTGAAAGTTTTAGTTCGGGCATGGAGAAGACGGTGGAATGGTACCTAAGTAATCGCGACTGGGTAGATGCAGTGCTCGATGGGAGTTATCGCCTTCATCCAATTCGTTAGCTGGAATGAGCAATAGGCGAGTGATGATCGCTTGTTTTTAGAGAAGCTTTATCATAGACTGCGACCATGGGACCACTGTTAGCACTCTTGATCATTGTCATACTTTCTTTGTTAGTAGTACGGATTGGAACAAATGCATTGATGCTCACAGGGATGTCGCGAGAGGCTTCGAGGTTTCAAGCTGCGTCTGCATTTTTTGGTGTGGGTTTTACGACAGCAGAGGCGGAGATGGTGATGCGTCATTCAATACGGCGTGGAGTTGTGCTCAAGTTGATTGTGGCGGGGAATATTGGTCTTACTTCAGCTCTGGCTACTTTGATTGTGACCTTTGTTCAGAATGGGGATTCTCAAGAAATGAACTATACGACTCAGGTCATTCTTACCGTGATCGGCATAACAAGTGTGGCATTTTTGATGAATTTGAAGGTGGTAAAAAAGCCCGTGGATATATTGATGGTGCGCTACCTTAAGTCTTCAGGAATGGTGAGCGCGATGGATTACGAATTGCTACTCAAGGTCGAAGAAGGTTTTTCTGTTTCGGAGATAACCATCGATGCCGGGCACCCATGGTGTGGAAAGCATTTATGGGAATCGCGACCATCTGATATTGGGGTAGTGGTGTTGAATGTTAAGCATGTGGATGGGCGCTTCACAGGAGCTCCAGATAAAGATTTTGTGTTAGAAGAAGGAGATGAAATGATGATTTATGGGGCTGACGATTGCGTGGCTAAAGTCGCGAATAACTTGATGGACGATCCATCGGTAGGTGGTGCAAATAGATAAGGTATGTCTTTATTGCGTCAGATGAAGAGCTTTGCGCTTGAGAAGGGGCAGAGCGAGAAGTAATGAAAGTCGTTGCATGCTGCGTCACGAGATACGTAGCACAGCCCGGAGATTGTTCCACTGTTAGGAGACCACGTTCTCTCTTATGACTCCTTCTTCTTAGCTGCTTTTTGACCCCTCTTTTTACCCGTTTTTTTCTTCGCTTCACGCGGTGGGAAGTCGAAGGCTGGACGTGCGTTCTTGAAGTCGTAGATGAGGAATGCCTTAAATTTACGCTTAGTGCGATTTGAGATGAAGTTTTCCATGAGGGCGGACTTTTCACCTTGGAACATCTTGATCGCGTCCTCTTTAGAAAGCGGCTGTTGAAGAATTACCTTGGAGATCTTCATGCCGTTAGGAGCTTGCTTATTCTTAGCTTCAGGAACGTAGTAAGATTTTTCAGTCTCGTAGATCTTGAGTGTCTTATCCTCGAAGGTCATTGCACCGATGATCATGTCGTCAGTGAGGTCTTCCATCTCTTCTTTATCGCGACTGAAGACGACTTTGAACTTCTCGTCGATTTCGAGACTCGCCTCGAATGGACGGTTGAAGCGTGACTTGAAGCCTTCGAGTGGTCCCACAGATTTCTTAGTGAAGAGCTCGCGAGCTTCGTCTTCGGTGAGGAGGCGGTTGGCGATGTACTTGGTGACTTTGAATCCACATTCTGGCTTCATGCATTCGTAAGTTGAGTCAGTTTGCTTGAGTGTTTCAACGCCACACTTTGGACATGGAATTTTGATCTCTGGGAAGACCTTGCTCTCGAGCGCATTAGCGTAGTCTTTGGTACGAGCAACGATGTCTTTTGTGTACTCGATTATTTCCTGCATGAAGACAGGAGGGTCGAGCTTACCTTGTTCTATTTGACGGAGCTTGCTTTCCCAGTCACCAGTCATGGACGGTGAGGTGAGGCCAGTCACGCCGATTTCGTGAAGCGTCTCGATGAGCTTGAGACCACTTGCTCTGACGTGGATTTCACGGCCATCACGAGCAATGTATTTTTGGCGAATGAGAGCTTCGATGGTTGCAGCGCGGGTCGCTGGTGTTCCGAGCCCTCGCTCAGCCATTGCTTCTCGGAGTGCTTCATCGTCGATGAGTTTTCCTGCACCTTCCATTGCAGAGAGGAGGGTGGATTCGTTGTAGCGCGCCGGTGGTTTTGTTTCTTCTTCTTTGACGGAGATTGCATCGACATTGGCAGACTCGCCTTCAGAAACTGGGCAGAGTTCGTCTTTACCTGCTGCAACACCAAGCTTGCGGCCGTAGACTGCTAACCAACCTGGCTCGACGAGAACCTTACCTGTGGTGAGGAAGGTGTCGGAGATGCCGTCGACGTGAGCAATGGTGGTTTCGCGGCGTGTCTTTTCAAATACTGCGTGCGGGAAGAACACAGCGAGGAAACGCTTGGTGACGAGCTCAAAGATTTTTTGCTCAGGTTCGGAGAGTTTGATGAAACGACCAGTTGGGATGATTGCAAAGTGATCGGAAATCTTGTTGTTGTTGAAGACGCGCTTGGTTGGAACCAGACGCTTGTTGGTCTGGATATCCTTGGCATAATCAGCAAGCGGTGTGTAGTTCTGACCAATTGCGTCGATTGTGTTGCGGACAGTCGCTAGGTAATCCTCAGGGAGGTAGCGTGAATCGGTACGTGGATAGGTGAGCATCTTGTGACGCTCGTAAAGTGCCTGGGCAATCTTGAGGGTGTTGCCAGCGGAGTATCCGAAGCGGGATGACGCTTCACGCTGGAGTGTGGTGAGATCGTAGAGCTGTGGTGACGCCTGCTTGCTTGGTTTCTTGGTCTCTGTGACAGAACCAGTTTTGCCTTCGCAGCGGTCCTTGATTGCTTGAGCGATGGTGACTTCCCACAGGCGTTCAGCTTTAGCGTGGATGTTCGATGGGTCTTTCTTCCATTCAGTGTCGATCCAACGACCAGAGTAGTAGCCAGCGTCGACAGAGAAGTCGGCGTGGACCTCTGCATAGGGAGTCGGGATGAAGGAGCGGATTTCCATTTCGCGCTTGGCGAGGATAGCGAGCGTCGGAGTCTGTACGCGACCAGTAGATGTGATATTGAAACCACCGTGGCGAGAACGGAAACAAGTGAGGGCACGGGTGGAGTTGAGTCCCACGAGCCAGTCAGACTCGGAGCGGCATTTTGCTGCCGCGGTGAGATCCTTCATTGCTTCGTCTTCACGCAGGCTGGCCCAGGCATCTAGGATTGCCTGAGTGGTCATCGAGCGCATCCAGAGGCGCTTAACTGGCTTGTCGACTTTGCCGTACTCAAGGATGTATTTGAAGATGAGCTCACCTTCACGGCCGGCATCGCAAGCATTGACGATGGTGTCGATGTCCTTGCGGCGAGCAAGGCGCAGGACTTGGTTGAGACGGCCTTTGGTTTGCTCGATTGGCTCGAGCGCAAACTTTTTAGGGACGACTGGGAGAACGTCGAATTTCCATGGAAGGTTCTTACCATTTGGACCCGTTGGCATCTTGAGTTGGATCAAGTGACCGACTGCGGAGGTGATGACGTGGGTGTCATTTTCGAAATAGTATTCGCGTCCCTTTCCTTTCTTATCGAAGCTGGTCATCCTTGGTGCTTTTGCCAGAGCGCGTGAAAGGTCAGTGGAGACAGAGGGTTTCTCAGCAATAATTAAAGTCTTGGACATCCTAGAACTGGAATTAGGCAGCAAAACCAACTTTGGAAAGGAAAATTTTCGTTTCGCCTTTATAAGGAGTAGGTGTAAAGAATTCTCTAAGAATCACTCTTTCTCGTGATCGTCCGCTACACGGACAAGCACCGTGCCCTACTTTTACCTAAGGTTAATAATTTTTTGACATTTTTGACTAGCGATGCAGTATCGTGTAGCATGAAGGACTGCTTGTTTAAGCAGCAGAAGCTCAGCTCAATCTGAAGTCCGAAACTCAAGACAAATCTTCCAAGAAATAACCTATGACCCATATCCAACAAAACGCCGAACTGAAACGCCGCATCTGGAAGATTGCCAATGAGGTGCGTGGCACAGTGGACGGCTGGGACTTTAAGCAGTATGTGCTCGGAGCATTGTTCTTTCGCTTTATGAGCGAGAACTTCGCTGGCTACATGGACAGTGGAGACAAGAGCGGTGGCTACGTAAAACTTGATGACAGCGAAGTCCCCGACGGAGCCAAGAAGGATGCTATCAGGGAAAAGGGTTACTTCATTTCTCCGAGCCAGCTCTTTGCGAATGTGGTGGCTCAGGCGAATGACAACGAGAATCTGAACACCGACCTCAATTATATTTTCAAGAAGATTGAGGATTCTGCTGTGGGCTCTCACTCCGAGTATAAAATCAAGGGGCTATTTGATGATTTCGATACGACCAGCAATCGTTTGGGTAATACAGTGAAGGATAAGAACAGTCGTCTCGCGGCAGTGCTGAAGGGTATCGAGGAGCTCGACTTCGGGAAGCTTGAGGACAGCGAGATTGATCTCTTCGGAGATGCTTACGAGTTTTTGATCGGCAACTACGCCGCGAATGCCGGCAAGTCAGGTGGCGAGTTCTTTACTCCGCAGCAGGTTTCCAAGCTCATCGCTAAGATCGCCATCCACGGGCAAGAGACCATAAACAAGATTTACGATCCTGCCGCCGGTTCAGGCTCGCTTCTCCTACAAGCGAAGAAGCACATGGATGGGCGCGAGATAGAGCAAGGGTTCTTTGGGCAGGAGGTCAATCACACGACCTACAACCTCGCGCGGATGAATATGTTCCTGCACAATATGAACTACGATCAGTGCAACATCCAGTTGGGGGATACGCTAAGAGACCCGCACTTTCTCGACGAGATGCCGTTCGATGCCATTGTTTCGAATCCGCCTTACTCGGTGAAATGGGTTGGCTCGGATGATCCGACACTGATCAATGATGAACGCTTCGCACCCGCGAGTGTCCTCGCGCCCAAGTCCAAGGCTGATTTCGCCTTCGTCCTGCATTCGCTCCATTATCTTTCACCGAAGGGACGCGCTGCCATCGTCTGCTTCCCCGGCATCTTCTATCGCGGAGGAGCAGAGCAAAAAATCAGGAAGTATTTGGTAGATGAAAACTATGTTGAGTCCGTGATTGCACTCGCGCCTAACCTCTTCTACGGCACATCAATTGGAGTCAACATCCTCGTGCTCTCGAAGCACAAGCCCGATAATCGGGTGCAGTTTATCGATGCCTCTGGGGAGGACTTTTTCGAGAAGGAGACCAAGAATAACGTGCTGATGGATTCCCATATTGAAGAGATCATGCAGCTCTTCGAACGCAAGGAGGACGTGAAGCATGTCGCGAAGTCTGTGAGCAGGGAAACCATTGAAGAGAATGACTATAGCCTCTCGGTCAACTCTTACGTGGAACCGAAAGACACGCGGGAGGTCGTCAACATCAAGGAACTCAATCAAGAGATCGCGGCAACCGTCTGTAAAATCGACGGCCTGCGCAGTGAGATCGATGCTATTGTGGCTGAAATTGAGAAGCGATAGGAGAAACCACGCATGGACACAAAGACACACGAAGGTGATTTTTTAGAGAAGCTGCTAGATGGGGCTGAAGTGGAGTGGGTGCCTTTGGGGGAGCTTGGTATATCTAGAATAAGAAGGCAGTTGCAGGTGGCGATATACCCAATTGCGGTGGAGGGCAAAAGCCAGCTTTTACCACAATGAAGCAATCAAGGGTGAAACTAGTTGTGATCCATATTCTACGGAGCTTATGCAGGAAAGTTTGGAGTAAGTTGGTGGGACAAACATTAGTCTATCGGACGCTTTTTCAATTAAACCGAATGTGACGACTAGCGATAAAATTAAGTATTGTTTTTACTTTTTGAAGGCTAAGCAACACGCACTGTCAAAGCAAGGGAAGCTGATTAAAATACAATCCCCGATTTGTTTAATGACCCCACCAAGTCACTGGCTATCCAAAAGGAGATTGTGAGAATCTTAGACACGTTCACCGAGCTTACGACCGAGCTTACGACCGAGCTTACGACCGAGCTTACGAAGAGAAAAACGCAATACAACTATTATCGCGAACAATTATTTGATTTCAAGAAGCTTCTTGATGGAGCTGAAAGTGGAGTGGGTGCAAAACTAAGTGTCTACATGAAGGTAACTGCAGGTTCACGTCTAAATCAAACTATGAAATGGAAATTAAATGACCTCGGTTTGAGAAGTATGGATGTCTGCGTAAAAAGGAAGGGTCTTAAGGTCGGAGTTTTTGCTTAATATCTTTGACAAAAGAAGGTATACAAGTCGTTTCTGTGAAAAGCGCTTTCCATAGGTGGATGAAACTATTCTTATTGTCATTCTAAATTTCACTAACTTCAGGAGCTTAGCAATGCCATTAAGAAAAACGCAATCACTGCAAATTCATCGATGGTTACTAATGGTGCTTGTACCTTGAAAGAGGCTATCGTAAGAAAAGGCAGCCATATGTGTAAATACGCATTTCTAGTATTTGTTTTAACAATAGGCAGAGGGCTAGGAATCACGGACAACTTTTGCAAAAACCTCCCATCTATTTCTAGCTTGAGCATGGATCAAATCAAGGGAGTTAAGAATCCCCCTTCCTTGCCCCGATTCTCTTTGACCCATGAGACTTTCATCGACCTCTAGTCGCACTGGCTATCCAAGGGGAGATTGTGAGAATCTTAGACAGAGTTCGACACGCTGACTCACTCCATCAGCGAAGGACTACCGAGGGAAATCGAGCTCCGGCAGAAACAATACGCATACTATCGTGATCTGCTGTTTAGCTTCCAGAAACCTGAAGAGCAAAAGGAGATAGTTGCCTAAATGAGCCAGACATTAGAAGAAATTGCTAAGGGACTTGCTGACAGCGATAAAAAGGTGCAACTCATCTACGGCTTCAACGGAAACAAAGCCAACCGCCCAATAAATAAAAAACGCAATATGACCAATTACAATACCATCGCAGAAACGCCGAATTTTATTGTCTTAGATAGTTACGAACGGAGCTGTGTAGTGAATGAAGACTACCAGAGTGAAGATGCGCTTGAGCGCGAGTTTATTCGAGATTTAAAGAACCAAGGCTATCTCTATGCATCGGACATTCGCACCCCTGCTGCAATGCTAGCCAATGTGCGGGTGCAGCTTCAGGAACTGAACAATGTAGAGTTTACTGATGATGAATGGAAACGTTTTGAGGAACAGTATCTTGATCCTGCCAGCGAAAACAGCACGGACAAGGCGCGTAAGCTGCATGAGGACTACATCTATGACTTTGTCTTTGATGATGGTCATATCGAGAACATTTACCTCATCGATAAGAAAAATGTGTGCCGCAACAAGATGCAGGTCATCAAGCAGTTTGAGCAGAAGGGCAGCCATGCGAACCGCTATGATGTGACTATTCTTGTGAACGGCTTACCGATGGTGCAGGTGGAGCTGAAGAAGCGCGGCGTGGCGATCCGCGAGGCATTCAACCAAGTGCATCGCTACAGCAAAGAGAGCTTTAATTCCGACCACTCGCTCTACAAGTATCTCCAGCTCTTCGTTATCTCAAACGGCACGGATAGCCGCTACTTCGCGAATACGGTGAAGCGAAACAAGAACAGCTTCGACTTCACTATGAACTGGGCGCGTTTGAACAGTAAACCGATTAAAGACCTCAAGGATTTTACTGCGACGTTCTTCCAAAAGCGCATTTTGCTGAAGGTGCTTCTGGAGTATTCGGTCTTTGATAGCAACGACACCCTTCTGGTGATGCGACCCTACCAGATCGCAGCCACCGAGCGCATCATTTGGAGGATCAAGAGCGCGTTCCAAGCGAAGAACTGGAGCAAGACCGAGAGCGGTGGTTACATCTGGCACACGACGGGATCAGGTAAGACGCTGACCAGCTTCAAGGCTGCGCGTTTGGCGACCGAGCTGGATTTTGTCGATAAGGTGCTCTTCGTGGTGGATCGAAAAGACCTCGATTACCAGACGATGAAGGAATACCAACGCTTCTCCCCTGATAGCGTGAATGGCTCCGAGAACACCGCAGGGCTGAAGCGCAACATGGAGAAGGATGATAACAAGATCATCGTCACGACCATTCAGAAGCTGCACATCCTGATGAAAGGAAATGACAACCTATCAATTTACACCAAGCAGGTGGTCTTCATTTTCGATGAGTGTCACCGCAGTCAGTTTGGAGAGGCGCAGAAGAAGCTAAAGAAGAAGTTCAAGCGGTATTACCAGTTCGGATTTACGGGCACACCGATCTTTCCTGAGAACGCTCCTTCGCTTGCTGAAACAACGGAGAATGTCTTTGGGTGTGAGCTGCATTCCTATGTCATCACAGATGCCATACGCGATGAAAAGGTGCTCAAGTTTAAGGTGGATTACAATGACGTGCGTCCGCAATTCAAATCCATCGAGACGGAGCAAGATGAGAAGAAGCTCACGGCAGCAGAAAACAAGCAGGCACTACTGCATCCTGATCGGATTCGTGAAATTGCTGGCTACGTCCTAGATAACTTCTCACAGAAGACCCACCGTGCCTCCATGGGAGCCCGAACTCAGGCAGGCTTCAATGCCATGTTTGCCGTAAGCAGTGTGGATGCGGCGAAAGCCTACTATGAGGCTTTCAGCAAGCTGCAAGCTGGAGAGGAGGACAACAAACGCCTCACCATAGCGACTATTTTCTCCTTTGTAGACAATGAAGAACAGGATGCGATTGGCGACAACATCCCAGACGAGAGCTTTGAGGTCTCGGCTATGGAGAGCAGCGCGAAGGAATTTCTCAGCGCAGCGATTGACGACTACAACACAGCGTTCAAGACAAACTTCGCTGTCGATAGTCAAGGCTTCCAGAACTATTATCGTGATCTAGCTCAGCGGGTGAAGAAGCAGGAAGTGGATTTGCTGATCGTCGTTGGTATGTTCCTGACGGGCTTCGATGCGCCGTCGCTCAACACTCTGTTTATTGATAAGAACTTGCGCAACCACGGCCTGCTACAGGCGTATTCACGGACTAATCGCATTTATAATGCGACCAAGACTTGCGGGAATATTGTAACCTTCCGTGATCTGGAGCAGAGCACGATTGATGCACTCAAGCTGTTTGGAGATAAGAAAAAGAAGGATGTCGAGAACATTGTTCTGGAGAAGAGCTTCAAAGAACACATAAAGATCTTCACTGACAAAGTTACCGCATTGCGGGAACGCTTCTCAGAGCCGAGTGGAATCGAGAAGGAGCAAGACAAGAAGGAATTCGTGGAGCTCTTTGGTGAATACCTCCGCGTGGAGAATACCCTACGCAACTACGATGAGTTCACGGCGCTGAATGCATTACAGAAAGTTGACCTTGAAGACACAGAAGCCGTCGAGGAGTTCAAAGCGAAGCATTACCTGAATGACGACGCTATCGAGGAGCTGCGAAAGATCGACGTGCTATCGGATAGACTGGTGCAGGATTACCGCTCAACCTACAATGACATTGGTGATTGGTTGAGGCTTCAGAAAGAAGGCGATCAGAAAGAGCAATCAACCGTTGATTGGGATGGTGTCGTCTTCGAGGTAGAGTTGCAGAAGTCGCAGGAGATCAACCTCGACTACATTCTGGAGCTGATCTTCGAGCACAACAAGAAGACCAAGAACAAGGATGACCTTATCGATGAAGCGCAGCGCTTGATTCTAGCGAGTGTCAGCAGCCGTGCCAAGGAAGACTTGATTGTGGATTTCATCAAGCAGACGAACCTTGATGACATTGGCGACACGGCCAATATGATTGCTACGTTCTTCGAGTTTGCCCAAAAGGAACAAAAGCGTGAAGCTAGGGAGCTGATCGAGACTGAAGGGCTGAATGAGGAAGAGGCGCGATACTACATCCAAGTTTCCTTGAAGCGTAAACACGCCACTGAGAACGGCTTGGCACTGAAGAACGCGCTTCCCAAAATGAGCCCACTTAATCCGCAATACCAAACGAAGAAGCAAACTGTGTTGCGGAAAATCTCAGCTTTCGTTGAGAAATTTAAGGGCGTGGGAGGTTCGATATAGTAAGACATCGTAAGCAAACAATAGGTCGAGATTTGGATGCCGATGCCGCCTTGAGAATAAAAACGGATTTTGATGGAGTGTCGCTGAGTCGTAAGAAGTGCGCTTGATGCAGCGTGTATTGTGGGATGGTGGTGTGTACTCGACTAGCGGATACGCTCGAGGAGCCATGGAAGAAGGTCGTTGATAGCGACGCGCTCTTGTTCCATTGAGTCTCGGTGACGGATAGTCACAGTGTTCGTGAAGTCTTCGCCGTTAGGGCCTTCTTCACCGAGGGTTTCGAAATCGATAGCGATACAGAATGGCGTGCCGATTTCGTCTTGGCGGCGGTAGCGACGACCAATGGCTGCAGCTTCATCGTAGAAGACCTGCATGAATGGCTGAAGGAGGTGTTGGATTTCCTTTGCCTTGGCAACGAGCTCTGGCTTGTTTTTGAGGAGCGGCAGGATCGCAGCTTTGATAGGGGCGATGCATGGCTTGAAGCGCATGACTGTGCGTTCGTCTTGCTTGCCTCCTTCTTTGGTGAGGTCTTCGACATCGTAGGACTCACAGAGGACAGCTAGGACGGTGCGGTCGCAACCAGCAGAAGGCTCAACCACGTGTGGGATAAAGCGCTCTTTGGTTGCTTCATCGAAGTACTCTATTGTTTTGCCTGAGTGGTTTTGGTGCTTGGTGAGGTCGTAAGCACCACGGTAAGCGACACCTTCGAGCTCTTGAATGCCGAATGGGAATGCGTATTCGATATCGTAGGTTTTCTCGGAGTAGTGTGCACGCTCGCTGTCAGGTACGTCGAGGATGTGGAGCTTTGTGCGTGGGATACCGATTTCTTCGTAGAAAGCGAGGCGATTCTCTAACCATTCGTCAGTGAGACGGAGGGCGTCTTCTGGACGGCAGAAGAACTCGATTTCCATTTGTTCGAACTCACGGGAGCGGAATGTGAAGTTACGAGGGTTGATCTCGTTGCGGAATGCTTTCCCGATCTGAGCGATACCGAATGGAAGCTTGATGCGTGAGGAGTCGAGCACGTTCTTATACTGGACGAAAATCGTCTGTGCAGTCTCAGGACGCAGGTAAGCGACCGCATTGGGATCGTTATCGTCGGAAGAAGCTCCCATCTTTGTTTGGAACATGAGATTGAACTCACGTGGCTCAGTGAGGAGAGAACCATTCTCTGGGTTGTACTGCGTGGTGTTTGTTTCTTCTGTGGAAGTTTCGCCAGCGAGTGTGAGCTGCTTAGGAGCGATTTGTTTATCACTAAGGAACTGAGCGTAGAATTGCTTGGCTGTCTTGCGCGCTTTATTCTCGTCCTGCTTTGCCGTGGGGTCGATGAGCACGGAGAATGGCTTTTCTACGGACCAGCCAGTCTTTTCGTGGCTTGCGCCAGTGTAGTGGTAGGCTACGCCAGTCTGCGCTTCGATCTGGTCTGCGCGGAGGCGAGCTTTAGAAAGGAGGCAGTCGCACATTGGGTCGGAGAATCCACCGACGTGGCCAGATGCTGTGAGGACAGCTTGATGGGTGAGGATGGAGCCGTCCATGCCGAGGATGTCGTCACGCTCTTGGACGTTTTTACGCCACCAATAGTCTTTGAGGTTACGCTTGAGTTCGGCGCCGAGTGGGCCGTAATCCCAGCAGCCATTGAGTCCGCCGTAGAGTTCTGCGGATTGGTAAATGAAGCCTTTGCTTTTACAGAAGGAGACAATTTTCTCCATCTTCTGTGGGTCGGTGGTTTCTCTTTGAGCCATGATAAAAAGTGGTTTATTGCAGCGGATAAAAGCAATGAGCTAAGGCTTGGGCAAGGGCGAACTTCGCCAGCTTTGGTCAATCAGAGTGCACAGATTTTTTAGTTGCAGCCGCTGTAGCTCTCCCCGCAGTCGCATCTATGTATCGAGCCTGTACAGATAATGTAGAGCGGGTAGTGCGTCAAGAATGGGGAATTAGGAATTGAGAATGTGCTCGCGATAGTGATGATGCTGGTAATGGCTGATAAAAAGATACTGAGCGTGACGCGACTGGTGCGTAAAATGCGCAATCTGCTAGAGATCGAACTAGGAGAAGTTTGGGTAGAAGGCGAAGTGTCGAACATGCGCCGTCAAGCAAGTGGACATCTTTATTTTACCTTGAAGGATGACAGCGCGCAGATGCGCTGTGTGATGTTTCGTGGCAATGCGAGCAGGGCTAAGGTCCAGCCAGATAATGGCATGAAGGTGCGCTTGTTCGGTGAGGTTTCTGTGTATGAAGCACATGGCAGCGTGCAGCTGATCGTGCGTCAAGTAGAAGCGGCCGGCGAAGGTGAGTTGCAGGCGCGCTTTGAAGCGTTAAAGCGTAAGCTCGATGCCGAAGGGCTGTTTGCGAAAGAAAGGAAGAAGGCTTTGCCTGCATTCCCGAAGAAGGTTGGCTTGATTACTTCTGGGACAGGTGCTGCTTTGCAGGATATGCTTAATGTGCTAGGCCGAAGGGCCCCTTGGGTGCATCCATTGCTCTACCCAGTGCAGGTGCAAGGAGCTGGGGCCGAGCGTGGTATTGCCCACGCAATTGAGCAATGGAGTGACTGGGATGCAAATGGTTTACCTGAAGTTGACGTGCTCATCGTGGGGCGAGGTGGCGGCTCGTTAGAGGATCTATGGAATTTCAATGAAGAGATTGTAGCTAGAGCGATTGCCGCATGCCAGCTTCCGATTGTCTCGGCTGTTGGGCATGAGATCGATTTCACGATTGCAGACTTTGTGGCAGACATGCGCGCACCGACGCCGAGTGCGGCAGCGGAACTCGTTGTTCCCGATGGAGGGGAACTTTCACGCAAGTTAGAGTGTTATGGCTCGTCGATGAAGCGCAGTGTTGAAGGGGAAGTCCGTCGTTATGCAATGCAGCTGCATGGGATGCGGCGCGGGGTTTTATCGATGTCTGTCGCTCGTGTGTTGCGCGAGCCCTTGCAGAGAATGCTTCAAGTAGGCAAAGACATGGAGGATGCCATGATAAGGGGAATGCTAGAAAAGTCTCAAGAGTTGAGTTTGATGAAGCAACGCTATGCCCATGTACATCCAGAGGTGCTCATAGAGGGAAAACGAGAAAAGGTGGTACACCGTAAGCAACGGCTTGAGCAAGTGCTGAAGGCGCGCTTGGAGCACATGAAGCAAGCATTGCAAATGCAGAAGTCGATGTTGCGTGCACTTGGCCCAGATAGCGCTTTCGAACGAGGGTTCTCAGTCACCATGACTGAGGGAGGCACATTAGTGCGCAGTGTCGATGCTGTGGACAGTGGCGAAAAACTGGTGACAAAACTTCGTGACGGAGAAGTGACGTCTACTGTGGAGTCGAATTGACGAGAGGGGTGCAATGATGCGGTTTGCCGAGCTAGAGCTCGGCGTTTCTACACAAAAAAAGCCCACCACCAAGGGTGAGCTTTTTTAGAAATTGAATAGTTAAGCTTCTTCAGCTGGGGATTCAACTGTAATGCTGAGAGTCGCTGTGATGTCAGTGAGAAGTTTGATCTCAACTTGAGTTGTGCCAGAAGTCTTGATTGGGCTGCCGAGCTGGATTGCTTTACGCTCGATGTTGATGCCTGCTTCTTCGAGCTTCTTGTGGATGTCAATAGAAGTAACAGAACCGAATGCCTTCCCACCTTGGCCAACTTCGAGAGCAAAGGAAAGCTTAGTCTTCTTAATCTTAGCAGCTGTGTCCTGTGCAGCAGATAGCTCAGCAGCTTCGCGCTCAGCACGTGCTTGCTTGAGGGCTTCAGTGTGCTGAAGGTTTGCTTCAGTAGCTTCGAATGCCTTGCCTTGTGGGATGAGGAAGTTACGTGCGTAACCAGCCTTCACTTTTACAACGTCGGCTTCAGCGCCGAGATTGTCGATTCTTGTACGGAGAATAACTTCTGTTGTAGCCATGGGAAAATGTTTCGTTAAAGTTTTGGAAGGTGCGAGTGATTAGGTTGTTTGCCTTTGAGAGTCAAGCGGGTTTTATGCTTTTGTGTAAAGGGAAGCTCTAAAAAGTGGGTCTTTAATCGATTGTCAATGCATTCGCAGCGGCATGTGCGTGGTGTATGCAGTGCAGAAGTTGGAGAGTTTGCCTCTGCCCGCAGTGAGAATGGAGGAGATTTTTAGCGTTGGCACTTAGAGCAGTAGAAGGTGGAGCGTTGGCCAAGTACGATGCGCTTGATGGGACTTCCACAGTGGCGGCAAGGTTGAGTTTCTCGATCGTAGACCGAGAGCTCTTGCTTAAAATAGCCTGGTTTGCCATCACTATGCATAAAATCGCGTAAGCTTGTGCCTCCTTGCTCAATGGAGTTTGCTAAGACTAAGCGAATGGATGCATAGAGCTTGGTTAATTTCGCTTTGCTTATTTTGCTTGCTGAGCGCTTGGGGTTGATATGTGCGAGGTGGAGCGCTTCACAGGCGTAGATATTACCGACTCCGACCACGACAGCGTTGTCCATGATGTGGAGCTTGATCGCTCGGTCTCGGGTAGCACAGGACTGCAAAAAGAGAGGTAATGTGAAATCTTGGCTCAAGGGTTCGGGGCCAAGTTTTGCAAGTAGTGGATGTGCGTTAAAATCTCCTTCAACCCAGAGCGCGCAGCCAAAGCGACGAGGATCATGGAGTCGCATTTCAAGTCCATTAGAGAGATGGAAGACTAGGTGGTCGTGTTTACGAAGTTCTTCTTCGGGCGCAACAATACGAAGGCTCCCCGACATACCTAGGTGGAGTAGGATATGCTGAGATTCAGAAAAGCTCAGTAGGATGTATTTGGCGCGGCGTTGAACTGATAGGATGGAGAGGTTTCTTAGCGCGTAGATTTCGTCAGAGACTGGCCAACGTAGGCTGCCGTTGTGGACATCGATGCGCTGGATAGTTTGGTCTTCTACATGAGGGCGGATACCGCGACAGGTGGTTTCTACTTCGGGAAGCTCAGGCATGCAGTTGTTTTGAAATGCCCACACAGAATTGGCAAGAAATCTGGCTTATAAATTCGCTATTACTTTAGACTTGTGAGGTTTTATGCCATTCCATAGGTTTCAAATAGTAAGATGAAAAAGCCCTATTTTATTCTACCTTTGATAGCAGTTGGTTCTATAAGCACGAGCTCATGTGGTAAGAAGGAAGCGCATAGTAATGTTCCAACAGAAAATGCTATTACAGAGAAAACAGGAGCTGCGATTGAAGAAGTAGCCGTGGAGGCACCGAGCCAATTTGAGACTCTTGCAGCAAAGGCTGGTTTCGCAAAGTATCTCCCTAAGGATACGGATAGTTTTTGGACTCTGTATGATGGGGCTGACATCGCGAAGCGCCTGCTTAACTCAAGTATTGGAAAGTATGTAGAGTCTCTTGCCGCTGAGCAGGGAGGGTCATTAGAGAAGCTTACAAGCAATCAAGATTTCCAGCAATTCGCAGAGATTGCGGGTGAGGAACTGTTTTTTGCGGTTGGGGATGATGGTGCTGAGCAGATGAACAATTTAGAGAAAGCCTTCCAGTCTAGCAATTTTTATCAAATGCGCTCAATGGTGGAGCTCTTTGCGCAATCTCTCAAAGAGGAGGAGTCTATCATTGATGAAGAAGCTTACCTAAAAGATTGGGCGAAAGACCCTAAGACCTTGGAAGTATTTAAGAACGTGAATACTCCGCCAATGTATCTAGGATTCAAAGTGAGCGATAAAGAAAAGCGCCAAGCCTATGTTGAGCGACTTCAAGGGTTTGGTTCCATGGTTCTTGATGAGCAATTGGAAGATAAAGAAGTTTTGGTTGCAGCGGAGAAGGATGGTTTCAAAGGCTTTGCTGTGAAGGGTGAGCTTTTTGCGAAGTTAGCAGAGAGTGAAGGTGCTGAAAAGGGCGCTGAGTTTTTAGGTGAAGAGACATTGAAGCAATACCTTGAGGCTGTGAAGCAAAAGGTAATTGTGGTGTTAGCAGGTGAGCACGAAGACTATGTTGTGATTTTCGTAGGGCCTGGGCTCGAGCATTTGCAGTTTGCATCTTCGGCAGAAGAGTCTGTGTTAGCTCACAAGGGGATGGAATTTGCGCAGCAGTTTGCGGCAAACGATATTGCAGGGCTATTGTATGCAAGTAATGAAGTATACCAAGAGCTACTACAGAATCAGTCAAGTATTCAAGACAGAGTGCGCGGGGTGATTCAGGGGTTTAAGGGAACGGATGCATTCGGCGACACAAGCGTGTTAGAAGCTTTGTTAGGAGATCTCGTTCAACGTGAAAAGGATTACTATGTTCCATTTAAGGCTGGCCGTCTCGGGATGGTTGCATTGTTTGAAGACGGATTTAAAGTCGACATGTTCTACGGAGGAAACGCTCCTGCTTTTGATCTCGTTTCAAAACGTCAGTTGAATAAAGTTGGAGAAGGTGAGGATGTCTTATTCTCTGCGAACTGGGTGTGTAACCAAGCTCAAACAGAATTAGGCTTAGAGTATCTAGATGCAATTGGGAGCGGTGCTTATGAAGCAACGAAGTTGTTTTGCGGTATGGCAATGCAAACTGAGCTGGCTGAATTTTCAATGGGATTTGGTATGCTTGTAGGTATGTTTAAGCAAGACACTCTGGCTCTATGGGGTGCCTTGCGAGGGGATTTAGCTAGTGGTCTCGGTGCTGAGTCCGCAGTAGTAGTGGATCTTAAAGGAGAGTTGCCAGCGGTGCCAATGATTGCTGAAGCTCTGATCAAAGAGGCTCAGGTGCCGCGCTTTAGCTACCTCAGTACAGTGAAAGACCGTTCTAAGCTGGCGAGTAGCTGGGAGACTGTGAACAAGACTGCTGAGAACTTACTCAAGCAGGCGAGTGAAATGTCTGGAGTGCAAATCCCAATGCAGCGTCCATTCAAGAGTGAATCAAATGGGCTTGCGAGCTGGACATTCCAAATTCCGTTTGCTCACCAAAACTGCATTCCTAACGTTTCAGTGAGCGATGCTCTTTTCATTGTGAGTACCTCTTTAGATTTCTCTAACGAACTCGCAGAAGCTTTTGAAAAGGAACCGACAGGCGAGCCAATGGCTGAGATGCAGTTCAATTTCGCACCACTGCGTGAGTTGAGTACAAACTGGCTCAACCTAGTGGAGCAGTATGGTGCCGAGATGATGGGAGAAAGTGACTACGAGCAATTCAAGATGGCGAAACCAAGGGTAGAAGGTTTTCTCAAAGCGTCTGAAAGTCTCGAATACTTCCGCGTCGAGACGAAGACTGAGCAGGCCGAGCTCCGCAGTACGATGCATTTGAAAGTTAAATAAAGCATCGGTACTTGTCTAAATTTTCAAAACTCTAGTTGGTAGTTTTTTTGTAATTGAATGTGTTCATCTTCGTCTATGGTCCCGTTAGGTCTGTACTGCCTGACGGAAGTCTACGAGACTTTTGGTTTTAACTGATTTGTTGCCCTTAGCATCTTTAATCGTGTAAAAGAAAAGTAATAGGCGTTTAGATGCTCTGTTTTTGAACATATTAGAATAGACGACTTGAGGTTTACCTTTTTGATTGTGAGCAGCCATGCAGCGGAAAGATTTACCTGCGTATTTAGGAGATAATGTTATGGATTTAGAGCGGTTAGGAGCAATGCGTACTTTTTTAGAGCCCATTTTAGTCAATATTTCCTGCGGAGTATAGTTCACTACTTTGTATGACCCGTAAGGGAATACAGAGGGGTGAATATCGTAAACTTGATGTTTCCATCCTGATTTTCCTTTTAAAAGAAGAACCAGAGGAAGCTTAATAGAGCTGGGAATGGAAATACTTTTAAATAGTTTGTACGGGTTCTCTGGATCGTCAGATTTTTGGAAGAGGTTGATCGGTTTCGTAGCAGTATATTTGTAAGATGCCGAGTAACTCATAGTGTGAGTTTCTATGGCTATCATCTCTTTAGAGGTGCTGCCTTCTTTCTTAGTTTCGATGTAGACAGGCTCTTTGTTCCATTCACTCCAGCAGGCGATTTTGAATGCTTTCTTAGGATTGGATGACTGTGCGAATGCTTCGTTACTCCAGACGCTTAGGAGTATAGTGGCTGCGATAAGGAATTTTCTCATTTTAATAGTATTATTTAAACTTCTGCTGGTGAAAGCCATCTGAATGAGATGATTTGCATTTTTCGACCATATTTTTTGTTCGTTTGGTCGACATTGGGGTTATTTATCCATTTTTTGAGGATTGGGCGTTGAGTCGTATCTGGATAGTTTGGGTCTGGGATTTTATAGGCTTCCGTTGTGGGGTTATACCACTCAGGAGTTCTTTGGACGACGGCTTCACACCAAGCTTTAGCTTGAACTTTACCATTACGATCTACGGATTCACCGTAGGTGCGAATGGTAAATGTATCTGATCTTGTTCTTAATATACTACCAATTGAGGTGAGTACGTCAGACTGCATGAGAAAACCAGGTGCTCCTGTTAGGGAGCTCAAGGAGACTGTAGTTGAGCCTGTATTGATCTTTTTAGTTTCTACATTTGCTGTCGTCACAGGTAGGTGTAAGGAGCTGTTTATCCCAGAATCGGCAATCGCCATCTGAATCGCACCGAGTTTGTTAACATCGGCTGTTGTACCTGGAATAGGTTGGAGACGTCGGTTTACAAAGTCCGCTAAGCCCATAAACGGACCTCTGAGTTTGACTTGTTCAACCATGGACTCAGCGAGAGTTTCGATTTCTGATTGATTGAGTGAACGGTAGCCGGTCCACGCTGAGTTGCTATTGGCATTATGATTCATAGAGCCTGCCGGAAGTTGATAGCGTGTGAATGGTGTGTTCTTTGAACTTTCAGTGCTCAATGAGCCGTTTTGTAAGTAGTCGATATCTGCATCATTGAGCGAACCTAGGATGGCCTTCCAAGCTTCAACAGAGGTCGAGTTTACATTGAAGCCACCGTAGCAAGCAAGATGACCTCCAATTTTTGCATAGTCCTTGAGGTTGGATTCTAGCTTGGTTTGATCAATGCCCTCAGTTTTGATATATTGATTGCGTGCATTCGCCAGAATGTGCGGCTGATTCGGTGTATTTGTCTTAAGAGCGTCTACTACTGCTTGATGGGAATTGTAAGTTTGAGTTGCTGATTGCTGGAATGCTAACTGGTTGTCTCCCCAATTGACTCCTGAAAAGAAGTATTGATCCCACAAGGCTTCATTGGCAGACCAAGAGTGATCGGTAAGGTATTGTACTTTATTAATCTTGTATTGTTCGTTACAGGAGCGTCTCGTAATTACCTTATCAGCTTGTGTGGTGGCTGCAAAGCCTGCAGGTAGGAAGGAATTGCCGATGTGTGAAGTACCATCTTCTGGGATAGTGGAGATTTCAGCATGAGTGAGCGAAGCCAGTGAAGTGAGTGGGGCGCGGGGAAGGTCTTTGAGTACTACATAACTCGTGCCGTTTGCTGCGTCAGTTCCTTTACCCCAGTATGCGTGGCCCTGCGAGTCTCCTACTAGTTGAAGGTCTGAGACGTCTGTAATGGATTTAATTGTCACATCCCATGCAGGACCCATGCGGTCTTCACCATCATAATTTCGTGGATCATAGATTTGAGCTGTAGGGTTGAGTTGGTGGAAGACTGGTGCTCCAAGCCCAGCGTGCTTCATTTGTATATCCAAGGCTCCAATGTAGAAACCAGACTCACCCACTTCAGGGAGGCTGGATACGTTGAAAGTGCGGGAAACATGGAGTTCATGATCTTCCGCTTTAGAGGAAACGACGTTGTCGAAGGTCGAAAAAGTAAGCCTTGTCAAGAAATCCTCATCCCACATATCATGGTTGACACCCATATATGGGGGCAGGAAGGCGGGATTGTTGAGGCTGTTACGGGTGCCATCATGATTTTTCGTAGAGAGTAGCGAGAAGTTAAATGTGTCCATTTCATTGCTAGCAAAGCCTGTATAACCATACTCAGCATCATAAGCGTATTTGTTTCTACCATACATAGTTACTTTTACGCTGCTATTGGGAGCTGGTTGAATGTTAGGAGGTTGCCAGAAGTTATCCCAAACTTTCCCCAAGCGGAGGAAAAGTCCTGTATCTTCTCCATAGGCGAATGTGCCTTCAATAAGCTGGTTTTGTCCATAGACATGATATTCTCGGAGAACACCTTCTTCAGAATTAGGACTGATAACCTTTATTTCTCCAGGTTTAAGTGTGAAGGTTTCTCCAGGGGCAGGAAATAGTCTGAATACGTACGAACCATAAGTGCCAGTATTATTTGAGAACAGGAGGTCTCCTTTCTTCTCTCGAGTACCATTCTTCTTTTTCCATTCAATATTGAAGCGTAGAGGGTTAAATTTCGCGCAGTACATGCCTATTGATTCGAATTCAATGTGTCGATTGTAAGGGTTGTGAATAGTGACATAGGGGTCAAAAGAAAATACTAGGCGATAAGAAGAGTTGGAATTCCCCCCTGAAGAGGAGTCTTGTTTTCGAACGCCAATTACCCAGGTGACACGCAGGATACTAGGTGCTACTCGTGGTGATGTTTGTCTCAGTAGCACGTTATTACCTGTATAGTTTTCGCTACGAATGGGCTCCGCTATACTATTGAATTTTGTAGCATCGGAATCGTACATACCGCCTGGACTACTACGAATGCCGTATTCGCGATTGTTATGGCGCTTAGAATCCCCTTTTGTCGTGGCATAACTGAGAGGTAGAGAGCCTCTTGTCACAAAGTTTGTGTCAGAAGAGGCAACGAGTTGTCTAGGCCACGCGAGATCTTCCCATTCTTTTTTATAGAGGCGGTAGAAGTTTCGAAGTAGATCCCATGTCGGTCCTCGAATGATCTCGGTATCCTCGGTATCATTTACAGGAGCCTCAAAAAGGTAGCCTAAGGGGTGAGTCTCAGGATAGAGTTCAGGAATGTTGTAACCTGAGTTATTGAGTAGGTCGTAGTTATTTGTCTTATTGCGCTCACTAGAATTATGAAACTCTGAAATGGCGTTGAAATCATTGAGGTCTAGTTCGAAAGCTGTAGATAAGTCGCTTTTTAAACCGCCGTGTCGAGTGTTGGTGAAGATGGATACGGATCTATTTGACAGGTCGTGGAAGTATTCTTGTGACGGACGATTGGCCGACGGGTGATTGAGGTCAGCGGTTTGAATCGAAGGAGTATCGATTTTGTTGGTCTGGGCTACGTCTGAATAGTCGTCGAAGGTCTGCTCATTCATGAGCTCAAGACCTGACTTGTACGGTGTGGTTGATCGAGTCGCTTTGTTCCATTCGAGTGGGCTAGCTTGTACTGGAATAGAGTAACTCGCTTTAGTGGCTTCATCTGCAACCCAGTATGCATAGCTGCCCGCTTGCTTATTATTACGAATTACCGGCAGGGTGGCAACTTGAACTTGTTTATCAGCTGAAGCCCCTGAACCTAAGCTGCCTTCGCCTACAATGGTGATGAGTTTGGAACCTGGTAAATAGGAATCTGGTAAGTCGAAAGGTGTGAGCGCATTTTCTGAGTCGGCAAGCCTAGGTGGGTTTGATGTTGGTACTGAGGCTAGCCAAGTGAGGAATTTCTTTGTGTTTGGATTTTGAGGATCCCAGTTCTCTGTAGACCAGACCCCAACCAAGTGTTTTTTTTCATCTAAGGTGTTTTCGTTGATTGCGGCAGTTGCTGTTACTCGCTGATCTTGCCCTACGTATTGTTGGAGTTGTCCGAGAGCGATTTGGAGAGCCATACGGGCGTTGGCCTGGGCTTCAAGCTGATGAATCGCTTGGGTGGACTGTCTCACTTCGCTTGTGGAAAGGGTGAGCATCCCGACAGTGATCATCACGAGTAGGACCATGATGGATAGTGCCGAAATGAGGGCAAATCCTTTTGTGAGGGTATTTTGGAGCTTTTTGGAGTGCTTCATGGGTACGGAATTGTATGAGCGAACAGGATGCTCAACGAGTTGAGCGAACTGCGTATTTACAGTTATATATAAATAAATTGTGTATGTACAATGTATTTTATTTTAAATAAACAATCACTCTCAATAAATTGTGGAGCGTTTCTTGCATTCGGAATGGAGCTTCTTTGCCCGTTGTTGCGATCCTTTTATATCTGTCTACAATGATGTGATATCCAAGACGTCTAGAGACTATGCGCCGTGGCACATCATTTTTGCAGATCAAAATTGGTATCGCAATCTAGCAGTAGCTCAGATAGTGATCAATGCACTTGAGAAGCTCGAGATGGAGTTTCTGGAAGTCAAATGGGATCCAGAAAAGATGGTTGTAGAATGATGTCAGTGTACACAAAAGAGTTAGAGTTTCGATCTCGAGGGAAAGGGATTTACGAGATAACTCATGAGGTCAATCAGGTGCTACAAGAATCAGGATTGCGCCATGGGACTGTGACTGTCTTTATGAAACATACTAGCGCGAGCCTTGTGCTGATGGAAAATGCAGATCCTAGTGCGCGGCGGGACCTAGAAATGTTTATAGAAAAACTTGTTCCTGAGAACACACCGTATTTTACCCATACCTATGAAGGCTCTGATGATATGCCGTCTCATATACGTATGGCGCTCACGAGAAGTAGTGAAGTGGTGCCATTTCATGAAAAGCGCATGATGTTGGGAACGTGGCAGGGGATCTTTTTGTTTGAACACCGACGTGCGGAGCATACCCGAAGAATTGTGATTACCATAATGGGGGAGGAGTAAAGGATGTCCGGACCGATCAAGATTGAGGTTCATTTTCAAGTTGTGGATGAATCAGATGATTGGATTGTGCTAAACAAGCCAGCTCCATTGAGCGTACATCCGACGAGTAAGAAGGTGGAGCCCACTTTGTTAGGTGGAGTCGAGCAATTACTTAGCTATGAAATAGCTAACGGCGCGCGCTTATCGATTATGAATAGACTTGATCGTGAAACGAGTGGATTGGTGCTGATCGCTAAAAATAAATCTGCGGCTCGTATGTTTGGTCGTGCGATGGAGCGGCGATTGATTCAGAAGGAGTATGATGCCTTGTGTTATGGTTGGCCAGAGTGGGAAGAGGTCATTGAAAGCGGGTCAATTCTTCGGAAAGGGGAAGTTACTGAATCTCCTATTTGGGTGAAACAAATGGTGCACCCTAACGGTCGGCCTTGTGAAACTCGCTTCAAGGTAGTTGAAAGAAAGCTTATTGATGGGGTAAAAATTGCTCGGCTTAGGGCTTTTCCTAAGACTGGGAGAATGCATCAAATTCGTGTGCATGCAGCTGAAGTAGGGCATTCACTTGTGGGGGATAAAATGTATGGCCCGAGTGAGCAATGTTACTTGAACTATATTGAAAATCAACTGAGCGAAGAGATGGAGAGGCAATTGATGCTAGATAGGCAGGCTCTTCATGCTGCGCGAATGCGACTAGAAATTGATGCTATTGAGTATGATTGGTGCGTAGATATAGCTGGTGATTTGCAGGAGTTTTTTGGTGCTTTAGAGAAGTAGCTTTGCTAGAAATAATGCATGGCGAAATTGAGTGAAATTGAGAGTTTTTTGAATTCCGAGTTAAGTATTGGAGAGGTTCCTGACTATTCCGTTGCTCATAATGGTTTGCAGCTTGCGAACAATGGAGATGTAACGAAGGTTGTGGCAGCTGTTGATGCGTCCTTGTCTGTGATTCGTAAAGCGATCAACGAGGGGGCTGATTTACTCGTGGTGCACCACGGTCTCTTTTGGCAGGGAGTCCAGCGTATGGTGGGAGCTCAGTATGCAAAGTTTGCTGAGGCAATCCATGCTAACTTAGCTATCTATAGCGCTCATATTCCACTCGATGTTCACCCAAGTTATGGGAATAATGCATTACTAGCAAAGTTTATAGGTATGGATAATGCGGTGTATTATCATGATTGGAAAGGAATTAAGCTCGGTTTGAAACAGCAGCTGGATGTGAAGTTTGAGGATATGATTAAGCGTGTAGAGATAGCTGTGGGGGATGAGGTGCATTTTTGCCGAGGACGCGTAGAGCCTACTGTTGGGACTGTTGGTGTGATCACTGGTGGAGCTGGATCGGAAATTGCAGTAATGGCTGAGCAAGGAATTGACACCTTCATCACAGGAGAGGGGCCGCACTGGAGCTACCCTTTAGCCGAGGAGTTGGGCGTGAATCTGGTGTATGCCGGGCATTACGCGACGGAAACTTTCGGGGTCAAATGTCTGGCTGACGTGATAGCTGATAAATGGCAGATTCCCAGCAGCTTTGTAGACCACCCTACAGGTCTCTAAGCTTGTTGCAACGAATGAAAACTGTGCAGGTGGAGGAGTTGAAGGCGGCTATCGTTTCCACGAAAGCAAACCAAGAACTCGTTGCTCAAATCGTAGAGACGGCAACGACTGCATCTCCAAATGATGGGCTTATTGAGTCCTTACCATTAGAGTTTTCTGGTTCATTTAACTTTGGTTGGGATGATAATATTACTGCTACTGTAAAAGTTCATCGCAGAAGATGAGGTATCCTACACATCTGCCGATATCAAAGCGAATTACCCTGAATTTAAGTCCTCAGAAAAATGCATTTAGGGCGTTGATTTGTTCGTTTTACTTATTGTGACAGATGTGTGTGCTTTGTATAGTGACAGCGTATGAGTTTGATTGTTAGAGCGTTGACTGTTGCACTGTGTGTCGCTGTGGTTGAGGGCAAGAGTATTGAAGAAAATATTTCTAAGCTTAATGCTGATAGTTACGCTGAGAGAAAACTCGCCCAGAAGGAACTTTCAGAATGGAGCAAGAAGGCTCCGAAAAAAGCGATTGAACAACTTTTTGCATATTACCTACGAGCGACTTCTCCAGAAGCCCAAGAGAGGATCTATCAGCTCCTTAAAGAGCTCGTAATTGCTGAAAAATACGGGAAGCCCAAAGGATTTGTTGGGGTTCTCATGGAAGAAGGTACGAAGCAGATAGGAGATAAATTGGTGGCCGTTATTATCGTTACTGAAATTGTCCCAAAATCTTCTGCAGACATTTATGGCCTGCAAAAAGGGGATGTTATTTGGAGAGTTGATGCAACAGGTTTTGAGCGGAATGCGTTTGCTCGTGTGCAGTTCTTTGAGGCTGTAACGGCAAAACGACAGGGAGATATTCTCACAATCGATCTATTGAGAGGCGAGGAGGCTATCAAGAAGGAATTGGTCTTAGGCGCCATCCCTAAAGAGATAGAGATGCTAAACAATCGAGGTCGCAGGCAGTCTTTGGAAATTGAAAAGCAAAGATACTTTGATAGCTGGCTAGAAAGAAAGCTTCCTAAGGAAGCCTCTCACTAGAATTTATCGTTGAACGTTCGTTCAACGGGTAAGTTTTTTTAATTGCTGCTGAATGATTTCTAGCTGGTTGACACTCACTATTGGCATGCTTGATATTAACAGGAATGAGCGATGTGTCTGAGATGACTAGAAAGACCCTAAAGCAAAAGATTCGGAAAATTATCTTCGAGGCTGAAACCCCTGCAGGGCGGGCTTTTGATATCGCGCTCTTGTGGTGTATTGGTCTGAGTGTTTTGGTTGTGATGTTAGAGACCGTGCAAGGACTAGATGCCAAGTATTCTCACGTATTATTCATTCTCGAATGGTGTTTCACTATCATCTTTACCGTAGAATACATCTTGAGACTTTGGTGTAGTCGTAAGGGAATCAAATATGCAGTGAGCTTTTTTGGTATTGTCGACCTGTTATCCTGTTTGCCGGCTTATGTCGTACTTTTCTTTGGGGCTTCATCCGCATTTGGTATCGTCCGAGCACTGCGCCTTTTGAGAATGTTCAGAATTTTAAAAATGGTACATCACGTTCGTGGAGCTGAAGTTATTCTGCACGGTCTGGCTCGATCTCGCGCAAAGATTACAGTATTTTTCTTTGCTCTCCTTTTATTAGCAACAATCGCGGGCACATTGATGTACTTTATCGAGGGCGGGCAACCGAACACTGATTTTACGAGCATACCGAAGAGTGTGTACTATGCCATTGTGTCGATAACCACGGTTGGTTATGGCGATGTCGTTGCTCAGACAGAACTAGGGAGGTTTCTAACAACCATAATGATTCTCACTGGTTATGCTGTGATTGCTGTACCTACAGGAATTGTGACGAGAGAAATGATGAAAGATCAGGCACATCCTGATAGAACGACTGACGCTTGTCCGAGTTGTGGAGTGCATGGCCACCTGCCTGATGCAGCATACTGTAGACGTTGTGGTAGCAGTATGGATGATGAACACGAGTAGTGCTCTTGGTTAACTTCCGAGGGTATTATTATTTAGGAATGATTAAGCGTTGGTCAATGCCAATTATTGTGCCCTTCAGTCTGTTGGCGCGCTGAATGGCATCCACGCTTGTTTTATATTTCCTAGAAAGAGCGTATAAGGTGTCACCTTTTTTAACAGTGTGAGTGACTGGAGGTGTACTCTTTACTTTCACGCTCTTCTTCTGTCTGTTCGTGCTGCTTAAGCGTTGTGGTAGTGTGTATTGAGGGGCTGGTTTCGGAGCCACAGCAATGTACTGAGGAGCTGGTGTAGGCGTTGATAGTGGAGCACTCGAGGCCTTCTTTTGGTTTCTGGGTATGTAGCGACGCTTCGGTGGATTATCTGCCCACTTGTCGACGTAATTTCCATTGCTATCAAAGGGCCCGTAGTTGGGTTGGTAGCCAACCGTTTCATAAACTTCAATCGTACGCCCTGAAGAATGGCTACAGCTACTTATTAAGCTCATCCCTCCGGCGAGTATTGCGCCAGAAATAACTCTTAGGAGAGAAGTTTGAGGAAGGGAGTTCTTAATTCTAGAATAGCTGCTGGAGGAAAACATAGACTGCCATTCGAATGTATTACGATTCTTGTTTGGAAGTTTTATCATAAATTACTGATTCGTAAGACCTTCTTTTTGAGCTTGTTTCCAGTATGCGTACTCAGAGCGATTGAAATCAATGTATTCTGGCGACATATCACTGGTGTAAACTGTGTACTCTGCGTCACCGAGATGAAGGTCGATAGTGATGGTGAACTTGTCCTTGGCAACAATTTTACGGAGTTCACTCATAGGAGTCTTAGCTGCTAGGCCTCCAATACAAGCCGCTTTTGAGCCAATATGGATGTCGATGAGCTCTTCCCTGATCATAGCTCGTGAGTAGCCGACGGCATGAATGATTCTTCCCCAATTCGGGTCATTGCCATTCCAAGAACTTTTTACGAGTGCTGAATTTGCTACAGCTTCGGCCACTTTTTTCGCGTTATTGTAGGTGCGAGCTCCTTTCACTTTTACTGTTACGAACTTCGTGACGCGCTCGCCATCGCGAACGAGCGATTTTGCCATTTCTAACATGATGAACTCGAGAGTCTCGCGAAAAAGGCGATAGTTCTTAGACTTTGGCTTGATTCTCGGTATGCCACTTTGTCCGTTGGCTAGAACGATGACGGAGTCGTTAGTGCTCATGTCACCATCGATGGTGATGCGGTTGAATGAATTCTCGACTGCCTCGTGAACAGCTTTATCGAGACAAGTCTTTCCAATATTGGCGTCGGTAGTGATGAAGCACAGCATTGTCGCCATGCTAGGGCAGATCATACCTGATCCTTTGGCGCACGCTCCGATTTTCACCTTGTGACCATCGAGGTACATGGAAATGGCAATCTCTTTATGTTGCGTGTCACTCGTCATGATCGCGTGAGCGACATCAGTACCCTTCTTGCTATCGAGTCCTTTAATAAGTTCGGGGAACTTTGGTTCAATACGCATCATTGGCATAGGGAGGCCAATAATACCCGTGGAGCAAACAGCTACTTGGCTTTGGCGTAGACCGAGTGACTTTGCAATTTTCTTAGCCGAATTTCGTGCGTCTTGAATTCCGGTGATACCAGTGCATGCGTTGGCGTTGCCACTATTCGCAACGATCGCTTGAATATCTCGATCCCGAAGGTGTGCTTGAGAGACCCTAACAGGGGCTGCTTTGACCCTATTTACTGTGAAGGCACCAGCTGCAACACACGGAGATGGGCTGTAGATAAGTGCTAAGTCGAGACGCTCCGCATCTGGGTTTTTAATACCAGCTGAGACGGCGTTTGCTAAAAATCCTTTTGGGGCGCACACGCCACCAGATACTTTACGGAACGGAGTCGACATAGAGAAAATGAAGTTGGGTTGTTGGGGGGTTAGATATTCTGGAGACCAGCTGTGCTAGAAAGGCCTGACATCAAGTTGAAACTTTGAACTGCTTGGCCAGCAGCACCCTTGCCGAGGTTGTCTTCAGTACTGAAGAGTAAAACTCTGCCTGTGCGCTCGTCAACTGCCCAGCCAATATCAATGAAGTTTGTGCGTGTCACATTCTTTGTATCCGCTGCTGCACCTTCACCTAGAAGTCTGATGAATTTTTCTTCTTCGTATGCTTCAGTTAGTGCTGTTGTGATCTCCGCTGCAGAACTCTTGAGCTTTGCACTGGTGGTCGTGCAGATACCGTTGTGCGTTGGTACAAGGTGAGGGGTGAAGGACATGGTGACTTGTTCTCCAGCCGCGATGCTGAGCTCTTGTTCAATTTCAGATAGGTGGCGGTGTTGCGGGACACTATAGGCTCTGACACTTTCGTTCGCTTCGCAGAAGGAGAAGAGCACATCCGAGCGCTTCCCTGCGCCACTGACCCCACTCATCGAGCAGGTAACGATGGATTGTGGGTCGATGAGTCCTTTTTCAAGCAATGGAACGAGTGGTAAAATAATGCTCGTTGGGTAGCAGCCAGGTGAGGCGACGAGGCGTGCATGAGCGATCTCTTGGCTACGACCAGCGAGTTCAGGCATGCCATACACAGCTTCTTTGAGTAGATCTTGGGCTGGGTGCTCAGCTCCATAAAATTCCTCGTAGACTGCTGTGTCATTGAGACGAAAATCCGCTGAAAGATCCACAATGCGGACGCCGAGCTCTAACAATGCTGTTGCATACTCAGCTGCGACTCCGTGCGGCAGGGCTAGAAAAGCAATGTCAGCGCCGCTGTCTTTGATCGTTTGCGCACACGGCTCCGTGAATGTCAGTTCGCCTCCCTGGATTGCTGTGTAGCGAGGGAAAATAGAACGAAGTGGCTGGCCTGCATACTGTCGTGAAGTAACACAGGTGAGTTCTGCATTCGGATGCATGAGCAGGAGGCGTAGTAGCTCCATTCCTGTGTATCCGCTCGCTCCGACAACTGCTGTCTTAATCTTCTGCATGCCTTTGAAAATGCAGGAAATTTTTAGCTTGCCAACCCTCAATTACTTCTTATCTTTCCATCCGTGTTCGGGTCGTAGCGCAGTTTGGTAGCGCGCTTCGCTGGGGGTGAAGAGGTCGCAGGTTCGAATCCTGTCGATCCGACCATTTTTCCTTTGAGATAGCAATAGGCTCTCAGTGATTTATAAAGGAGGATTTTGAGTTGGTCCCGAGAGCGAAAAGTTTTACTTCTTTCTTATATGCTCACTTGTCTGGAGTGAGGATAAAGTGCTCCTTATCTTCTTTATTAGTTGCTGCTTCGGAGTAGTACTTTGTGATGATTGCTACTGAGTTGACTGACATGTTTTCGCTGAAGATGTGCTTTTTTGTTAAGAATCGTCAAAGTGTTACTGAAGCCATTATTAGAGATATTCGTACTTGCTCGTCTGTGGAAGTCGTCTATGTTGAGCGTCTAGATGTCTGGGTTAGACATGTTAGAGGCATAACTTAACCTAAACCAATAGATCAATGTTACTTAAGAAAACTAAGTTGGCTCTTCGTGTAAACGATGAGAATCCGAACCATCATTTATGGAATAATCGTGGAGTATGGTGGTGTCACTTCACTGTCCACAAAGCTGATGCAACAGTTGAACGTTTACGTTTTTCGCTTAAAACACGCGATGTCGATGAGGCTCGCAAGCGTCGTGATAATATCTTTAACGATATTGCACAGCATTATTCGATTGCAGCTTAATGCGCTATTTCCCTCTAAAAACCGTACAGTGATTGTTGTACGGTTTTTTTATAGAGAAAATTCTAGGGAGTTAGAGTTGCAGTGCACCAGAGCGAAGCTGGTTGAGAGCCTGTACTTTGTTACCATCTGGTGATTTGAAACTGAATGATTCTGAAATTGCGGAATGCACCCAGTCTTTAGCGGTTTGTACGGCGTCTGGAATACTGAGACCTAGTGCGATATTTGCTGTAATCGCTGCTGAAAGGATGCAACCAGTACCGTGGATGCTTTCGATATCTACTGTTGGAGCACTGTAGCGGTACGATTTTCCTTCATGCCAGAGAACGTCTACGCGATTATTTTCAGCTGAGAGGTGACCTCCTTTGACTAGACAAGAAATATTATAGATTGAACTAATTTCACGAGCAGCTTCTTTGAGTTGATCGACTTGGCTAATCTCTTGGTTGAGGAGGACGGAGGCTTCCGCTAGGTTCGGAGTAACTAGCTGGGCAGCCGGAAGCAGGCGGCTGATATAGCCCTCTAGAGCGTCGTCTTTGAGCAAATGCGCACCAGAGGTGGCTACCATGACTGGATCTACAATGACTGGGATGGGTTGTTGTTGGAGTAACTCTGTGATCGCGACGATGTGCGGCTTTGAGTAGAGCATACCAGTTTTGATCGCTTTTATCTGATAGGTTTCTAGAAGCACGCAGATCTGGTCTTGGAGTATAGCAGGTGGGATGGGGTGAATAGAAACTACTTTGTTAGGAGTCTCAGCGATGACGCAAGTAACGGCTGTGAGGCCATAAGTGCCGAAGTAGGAGAAGGTTTTGAGGTCAGCTTGAATGCCTGCTCCTGAAGAACAGTCAGAGCCAGCAATAGAGAGAACTACGGGTGGTTTATGCATAATGAAGCTGATAGATGTGTTGTTCAGAGAACTCTTTGATCACAGCCGCACATTCTTTTGGTGCGTGTTGTAGGAGTAGATGCGGGGCATCTATCCAATGTATAGTGGCATGAGCATAGCGTGTACGCAATTGATTTTGTGTCTCCCAAGGGATCATATTGTCATAGGAGGCTTGGAGGATCAATGTGGGTGTTTTGCTTATATCGGGGCAATCCGCTTCTTCAAGGCTCAGAATCGCTCGGACTCGTTGGCTGAGAATTTTAGCTGGGATTTCAGTAATGGTTTGTTTGAGCTCAGCTAGAATAGAGTCACTAGCATCTTCGCCGACTAAAAAATGGCGTAAAGCACGTTTGGGTGGGCTTAGCATCAGAAGAGAACGTAAGGGTAGAAGGGCGAGTTGTGGGCTCGTGGGAGAAGTGCAAAAGGTGGCTGCAAGGACGAGAGAATGGATGGATGTTGGTAAACGGTTTGCAAGTCGCATAGCGAGTGGACCAGAAAAGTTTTCTGCAATAAGAACTCTCGGTTTTTGCCAATCGAGTCGATCGATGAGGAATTCCTCGAGGTCATCATACGTTTGTGGAATGTCGGTGGGGTACTTCACATATTCAATAGCGGGAACATCGAGTTCTTTGGCTAAGCTTGAAAAAAGCGAAGCGTTGCCGTGAAGACCAGGGAGAAGAGTATAAGTTACTTGCATGTGAATGGCTATGGGTACGCCTCAAGAAGATGAATTCTCACATTCTATTAGAGAAATTCTAAAATGATGACAAATATTTCACCATGATAGTTTACCCAAGTCGGTGTCTCGAGACTGACTCCGGATGCGTTCCATGGCGAAGTAGTCATCGAGGTTGAGCCTTTGGCCTTTGCCAACGAGGTTGTTGACAATCGCTTCTTCGATCTGCTAGTTGGCGAATTCTTCGAAGAAGGACATTGTGTTAGGCTAAGCAGCCAGGGCAATTTTGCACCCAATGGCCGGGTGTTTTTTCTGTGAGTTCTGGAGCGTGATCAGTGACACAGAGGTTTGGCTTGCCGAGGGTGTTGCGTACATGGAATGTGCAGCCTTTTGGTGGCGAAGTGAGTGACGGTGGAAGGCCAGGAATGGTGTAGAGTCGCTCGCCTTTTTCGTGGGTGGCAGGGATCGACTTGAGCAATGCGCGAGTATAGGCGTGCATTGGATTTTTGAAAAGGTCATTGGCGCTAGCACTTTCCACAAGGCAACCAGAGTACATGACATTGACGTGGTCGCAGACTTGGGAAATAACATCGAGGTCGTGGGTGATCATGATAACTGCGGTACCGAGTTTTTCTTGGAGTTCTTTGATGAGGTCGAGCACTTGTTTCTGAACAGTCACATCTAGTGCGGTGGTGGGCTCATCACAGATCAATAGCTCTGGATGTGTGATCAATGCCATGGCGATCATGACGCGCTGGCGCATACCGCCAGAGAATTCGTGAGGGTAGGAATTGATACGCTTTTCAGGCTCAGGGATGCCAACTTCAGCGAGAGCTTCGATGGCACGACGTAGAGCTTCTTTGCCTTTGATACCTTCGTGAATTTCAAGTGGCTCGGTGAGTTGAGTGGAGATCTTAAGGAATGGGTTGAGCGAGGTCATCGGGTCTTGGAAGATCATCGAAATGCGCTTACCGCGGATTTTACGAAGTTCTTTTTCTGACGCCTTGAGGAGCTCGATGTTTTCATCAAAAATGGCAGTGCCAGAATGGATTTTTCCTGGAGGCTGAGGGATGAGTCCTAACAAAGAATAACAAGACACTGATTTGCCTGAACCTGACTCACCGACGATACCTAAGGTTTCACCTTTTTCTACGGAGAATGAAACATCTTCGACGGCGCGGACGATGCCATTGCGCGTGTGGAATCGGGTGGTGAGGTTGTCTACTTTAAGCATTTTTTGAAAGGATCAAGTATCTAGTCGCCAATGGCTGGTAGAAGTATGGAGTAGTTACGTCGATACATCAAGGATCTTACTCAGTAGGATACAAAAAGCACAGCTTAAGGGCTGTGCTTTTGTAAGTGAATGTTAGTTATTGTCGCTGAGGTCGCTACCGCCACCTTTGGCTCCGCCGCCTTTCGAGGCATTGCGTGAGCGGATAGAGAAGACGATTGGCACTCCGAGAATGTGGTGTTGTTCGCGAATGCGATTAGAGAGGTATTGCTCGTAGTGCTCGTGCATGAGGCGCTTGTCGTTCACGAAGAGGATAAATTGCGGCACTGGGATAGCTGTGTACTTGTCGTTCACCACAGCTGTAGCGTACATGAGCTTAACGCGCTTCTTGTACTTCTTGTGCTGGGATGGTGGCTTTATCTCCATCGCTTCGGTGAGAAGGCGGTTGAGGCGGCCGGTGGTGATCGGGTGGTTTGCTGCCTCACGGATCTTAGTGATCTGAGAGAAAACTTGAGAAATGTGTTGGCCTTTACGCGCTGAAACACAGGCGTATGGAGCCCATGAGAGAAAGAAGAGTTCGGTGTGGATGAGTTCTATCGCTTCGTCGAGTCGTGCTTGGCGGTTGCCACCTGGGTGGAATAGGTCCCACTTATTGAGAATGATCAGGCATGGCTTGCGCTCTTTCTTGATCATTTTGGCGATCTTACGATCCATCGAAGAAATACCTGCTGCGAGGTCGACAACGAGGAGACAGATGTCGGAGCGGCGGATAGATTTTTCGGTACGCATTGCGGAGAATACTTCGACGGAGGTGTCCATCTTTTGGCGCTGGCGTAGACCGGCTGTGTCGATGAGTGTGTGGTTCTCTTCACCCCAAGTGTATGGGATGTCGATGGCGTCACGAGTAGTGCCTGCGATGTCGGAAACAATCGTGCGCTCGTCTTTAAGGATCGCGTTGATGAGCGAGGATTTACCAGCATTGGGTTTTCCTACGATCGCGATCTTGAGACCTTCGCGGGTGATGTGTTCTTCGATTTCTTCTTTTTCAGCATCAGCTGTTTCGATCACTTTCTTAGCAATGGTGTTGAGAAGCTTTGCGAGCTCACCGAAGCCACGGCCGTGAGCAGCGGAGATGGCGAGACCAGCTCCGAGCCCGAGATGAGCAAAGTCACCGAACATGAGCTCTTGCTCGGCGTGATCGGCTTTGTTGAGAATAAGGAAAACGGGTGACTTGGCGCGACGTAGTTTCTGTGCGAGCGCTTCATCAGTGTTGGTGAGACCCTCACGAGCATCGACCACGAATAGGATCATGTCGGCTTCGCTCATAGCGATGTCGGCTTCGATTGTGACTTGATCGTGGAAACCGTCTTCGAGTTCCATGCCGATACCACCCGTGTCGATGATTTCGCAGGGAATGTCTGTAATTTTACATTGGGCCGCAATGCGGTCGCGCGTGACACCTGGCTGATCATGGACGATGGCAATACGGCGCTCGGCGAGTCTATTGAAGATTGCAGATTTACCTACGTTTGGTCGGCCTACGATGGCGATGGTTGGTGTTTTCAAGAAAATATTCAGTTGGTAATTTGAAGTTGGCAGTTGAGGTTGTATTCCCATGAGAACCAAAGTGTTACTACCGCTGCAATGATTGTTGGGTAGAGCGGCGACCAAGGCACGATCTTTAGCATGCCCCAGCCCAATGTAAATAGCTGAGCGATAGTAGTTGCTTTTCTGGTCCAGTGTAGTCGCATTTCGATTTTGATACCCAGCGCGAGAATTGCGGCGCAGCCAATGCTGATACTGACATCGCGGGCGATGGTGATGGCATTGGTTAGGTTCACTGTTGAGTTTTCAGTTTAGCGGATGAGCCATTGGTCACTGGTCAAAAGTCATTGGTCTCGTACGGATGGAGAGTTGCGTAGAGTTTTTTTACTCACTAGAATTGCTTGTCGGTGATTGTTCGCTAGAAGGAGGGCATGAATCGTGGCGATATCAAAAAAGTACTCAGTGACGCAGGTGTGACACCATCGCGTCAGTTGGGGCAAAACTTCCTTTGCGATCCAGAAGTGGCTCGTAGGATTGTGGATCAGCTGCACCCCAATGAGAATGATATCGTCGTGGAATGTGGTCCAGGAACTGGAGCTCTCACTGTACATCTTGTAGGACGCGTGAAAAGAGTGATTTTGGTCGAATTTGATTCACGTCTCGCGGAGTACCAGACGAACAAATACGCCGATAATCCAGACGTGGAAGTCCACCATGCGGACGCAGTGCACTTTGATACTCGCCAGCTCTTCAAGTATGGTTCGATCAAGTTGTTAGGGAACCTGCCTTATTCTTCTGGTGGAGCGATCATGCGTAATTTTATGAAGCGGCCAACGATGATTTCGCGTGCTGTTCTCATGCTGCAAAAGGAATTCATCGACCGTATCATCGCGGTGCCGCGCACCAAGGACTATGGAGTCCTCACACTACGCATGCAGAGCGAATGGGTGAGCAAGCCGTTGATGTTAGTGCCACCAGAGGCCTTTACGCCGCCACCGAAAATTGATTCCACAGTGATGGTGTGCGAGCCGAAACCTGAAGGTGAGTTGCCAATTTTTGATGCACGTTTGTTCGATGAACTCATCCGCCGTGGCTTTGCTCAACGCAGAAAGCAGATCAAAAAACAACTTCCAGATCATCTCGCATGGGTGGATGTGGCTCTGCAGTTAGGCTTGAAAGAGACGGCACGTGCTGAGGAAATCTCGCTCGAAGACTGGATTGAGATTACTCGCATCTACGATGACAACTCGCTCAAAGACATCCCACAAAAGGAAGACGAGTTGTTTGATGTGGTGGATGAGAATGATGAGTTTGTGCGCCAAGAGATGCGCAAAGAAGTACACGCTCAGGATCTACTTCACCGCGCTGTACACATTTTCGTGTTCAACAAGAACAAAGAAATTCTTCTGCAGAAGCGCTCTAGTTTGAAAGACAATTTTCCTAACTGTTGGGACAGCAGTGCTGCTGGTCACCTGAATGCTGGCGAGTCGTATGACTCTTGTGTTGTTAGGGAGCTCAAGGAAGAGCTTGGCATTGAATGTATTAATACACAGAAGATAGCAAAGCTTTCACCGTCCGAAAATACTGGCTGGGAGTTTATTGAGATGCACCTCGCGCGTCACGATGGGGTATTGCGCTTCCCATGTAGTGAGGTGTATGCCGCCGAGTGGTTCACCATGGAGCAAGTTCGTGAATGGGTGGCTGTCCGCCCAGAAGATTTTGCTTTAGGTTTTATCGAATGCTGGAATCTCTTCGAAGAGAAGATGGGCGCAGCGAAAGCAAGCCAGTAGGTTGCAGCGCGTTTCAAAAGATCTAGGGCGTGGTGAAGTGAGATGATGAGGGGCGTTTCAAATTTAGGCTTCCACATTTACAGAAAAAACTCACGGTGTAAATTGATCTTAGGCTTTCTCTATATGAACGGCTGGAGTGGTGAGCTGCTGACAGAGGCGTAGTTCCAATACTGGCGTGCTTTAGTAATCGCGAGGATTGCACAGACAAAAAGGAAGTCAAGAATACTCAAGTTGCGCGTCAATAAAAGTCCTGTCGTAATAATAATGATGACGGGAAGCGTCGTGACCACTGTGCGGTAAACCTTTGGGTAGGTGTAGATCATAGTTGATGTAGAGCTGTACGTAATACCACTCACCATTTTCTTCTTCTATGGGGTAGGTGTAGATCATAGTTGATGTAGAGCTGTACTCTATGAAGGTTCCTTCTAACAAACAAAAATGCCATGGCTCTTAAAAAAACTGTGTTGCTGAGAAGCTTATGCTTCGAGCTTGGAGGCAGCAGCTTCGTCTACGAAGAACACGGAATTGGCGTGCTCTTGGAGGTAAGAAGCAGAAACGATGTCGTTGACTGTGCCAGTGACAGCTTCGTTCACAATCGGTGCTTTGCCTTCACCCCAAGCCATGAGAACGATACGACGTGCGCCGAGAATGGTGCCGCAGCCCATGGTGATCGCTGCTGTAGGCACCTTGTCGATGCCACTGAATGCTGGTGTTGCGTCTTCACGAGTGATTGGGTTGAGCTCGATCGCACGTGTGAGTGAGTCTTTTGGAGAACCTGGCTCGTTGAAGCCGATGTGGCCAGTGCGGCCAATGCCGAGGATCTGGAGGTCGATACCACCAGCGTTGACGATAGCTTTTTCGTACTCAGCGCAATGTGCTGGGATGTCAGCTTCTGCGACTGTGCCAGATGGAAGGTTGATGTTCTCAGGCTTGATGTCGATGTGGTTGAAAAGGTTCTGGTGCATGAAGTACCAGTAGGACTCAACGTGATTCCTAGGGAGACCCACGTACTCGTCGAGGTTGAAGCTAGTGACGTTTGCGAAGGAAAGGCTGTCTTCTTTGTGGAGGCGGATGAGTTCCTTGTAGTAGGCGATAGGTGTGCTGCCTGTAGCGAGACCTAGGACAGTTTGCTTGCCTGCTGCGTCTTTTGTGCGGATGAGTTCTGCTGTTTCAGCTGCGAGCTTAACAACTGCTTCAGCGCTGGATGGGAAAACTTCTACTGGGATCCTCTGCATGTCTGCGGTTGTTATTGGGTTGTGCGAAAATTGCAAGAATGGATTACAGGGCATCATGTTATAGATGGTGGGGCTTCTCTAGTAGTCTGCTGCGCTAAATTGAATGAACAAAACTACTTAGCCTGAAAATGGGCATTTTTCTGGCTTTTCTATGAATTTTGGGAGATGGTTCCCCTTTGGAGTAACCACAGTGGAAAACAGGGCAGGCGGAGCCAGAAATGGGGGGCGATCCATGACTAATTGGCTGGCACTTTTTGCCCTTGTGCCTCTTCTTTCTCAAGGTGTCGTATGAATTGGCGTGAGGCAGTGTGGTGGTCGACGATAGTGACACCAGCTTGGCGGAATGAGTAGAGAATAGCTTCGTTAATCTTAATCAGTGCGCGGGCTTTGTCTGTGAGGTTACGCGAGCCAATTTCGGTTCCTATGTAGTAGCCGCTAAAGGGAGCTGCTGAATAGGTGATACCTTCAGCTGTGAAATCTTTGTTAGAGATGATAGGTAGGGAGAACCATTTGAGATCAATCTTCGTGAACCATGAGTAAATTTCGTGTTGAAGGGAGACTTCAAGTACGGCTTCTTTTGGGAGGTCGAAATAGTGTGGTGTGTCATCGTTACATTTGATAAGAATCGGCAGAACATTGAAGCGTGATTTCTTTGCTGGTGGATTCCAGCCGAGCTCAAGAGCTAGTTTGATGATTTCTTTCTGCGCGCTGTATCTCCGAGAATTGTTCCGTCCTCTAGTTTATAATCTGCGTAGAGAACGAGCTGTTTGTTGAGGAAGCGTACGCCATTGGTCGCTATTGCGCCAAGCAAGCTTCGCCGCCCATTCTAGTTCTTGAGTGGTTTGCTTTTTGTGAATTTCTTCTCTGACTTAATTGAGTCGGTTTTGTTTGCATTCCCCTGATTTCTTTTGTCATTGTGTGAAAAATGTTTTGGCGGCTTTCAAGATCTGGCAATGGTCGCCATATTGAGCTATGGGCTGTGCTCGATGTTCAGTCAGTGATCAACACCGATTGAACTTCAGTGGGAGATTTGAGAGCGGAGCTTTGTGATAGAAGAGCGTTTATTTGGCGTAGTATTTTATGCAATATGACGAGGGTTGAACAATCCTAGACATAAGCTATGCTGGAGAAATAAGAGATGGCAGATCGAGGATACAGCTGGAAAAATGTGAGGCGGGGCTCAACGTTTAGTCTCCCTAAGATAAAACATATCGGACGACTCGTGACTATTTCTATTGTTCTTGCGATTGTAGCTCACGTCTTTGTCATTTTTGGGTTAAAGAACCTTCAAATCACTCTCCCAGCATTGCGAGAAATGTTGGAAATTGAAACTGAACCAGTTGTGGTACGTGAGGTAGAATTTCGCGAGTCATTACCTGAGATTCAGCAAGAAATACTCGAAGAACCGCCTAGAGTAGCTGGCGAATTGCTCGATGAAATTGAGATTTTGGAAGAAATTCCAGAGGATACGGAGCTAGATATGTCACCAGAGATTGCGGATCCGCAATTTGATATTGAAATGGAAGTACCTGCCATGAAGGGCGATGCTCTTGTAGAGAGTCTGGAGCCCATTACGGGGCCGGAACTTACTGAGGATTTACCTGAAATCGGCAGAATGGATGAGATCTTGCAGGTTGCTGCAGTCGGGCAGGTTGTGATCGATCCAGGTGAGCAAAAAGCCGATGAGTTTGATCCTGACAAGTTCAATGAAGAGCTTGAACGTAAGGGAGCTGACGGCCTTGTTGATGACGGTGCCTTGGATAGTTTTACCCCTTTGGCAACGATGGCGCGTATGGATGGAAATGCGTTGGAGAATACTAAGGGGATGATCGGCTCTGATTTATTATTTGAATTTAACCAAGCAAACTTACGTGAAAGCGCCCGTAATAGCTTGTTGAAAGTGGCTTTATTGATCGATAAAAATCCCAATCTCAACTGCTGGATCGAAGGACACACGGATACGATTGGTGGCGATGCTGCGAATGGAAAGTTGTCGCTGGAGCGTGCAAAAGCTGTGAAGCATTGGCTGGTAAAGTCGATGAGGATCAATCCAGAACGGCTTGTTGTGATTGGTCATGGTAAACGTAGCCCAATCGTGAAAGAGGGCGATAAAGATGTGCAGGCGATCAATCGCCGAGTTGTGATCAAGATGCGTCGTGGTGTGCCGGAGTCCATGGAGCTTCTTTTTATGGAGAATTCTTTGCCTCCTGAACCAATGAAAAAGCCGGAAGCTAAGGCTATTTTAGTAAAACCAACAGGCCAACCAGTGATACTTACAGCCGAACGCGTGAGAGAGGCCTCTCCAGCGCGAGCTGTGATAGAAGAGCCTTCTCGTCGGGCTTTGCCAGTGGAAGAAGGACGTCGCCGAGTTGTTCCAGTGACTCCTGGACGTGTTGTCCCGGCAGAGTAGAAAAATAATTTCGCACTGGGATTTTTCTAACTCTGCCTTACCTTGGGGGCAGAGATGAAATGCGAACTCTGTGAGAATAAAGCTACGGTTTTTTACACGCAAGCGATGCAAGGTGGTCAAAAGAAAATTGTCCTCTGTGATCGCTGTGCTGAAGAACGTGGATTGTTGGATCCAGACGCATTTTCAGTGGTTAATATTCTTATGGACGAAACATCTAAACAAGTGCAGCCAATTCAGCCGGTATCCTTAGCTGATGTGGCGCAATCGTGTGAGCATTGTGGCTTCACAATCGAAGATTATAGAAAAGTCGGACGACTTGGCTGTAGTCAATGTTACGACGCATTCCGTGGCGAAATCTTGCCAGCCTTGACGAAGATGCACCACGGTGTGATGCATGCTGGGAAGGTGCCATCAGGTATGGCTGACTTTATCGCGTTGCGTAAGAAATTAGAGAAAATGCAGGCTGACCTTGCTAAGGCGATTGAGACAGAAAATTTTGAAGAAGCTGTGAGCTTACGTGATAGGATTAAAGAACTGGAGGCTGAGTTGAGCTAAAACGATGATGCGATTTTCTACACTGATGAAGCATCCAGCTGACTGGATGATCGGCAAGAATGCAAAAAACGAAGTCGTGATCACGAGCCGTATTCGCCTCGCTCGCAATTTACATAATGTTTCATTTCCTGGCTGGGCAAAGAAGACTGAGCGTATCGAATCGATGCAGCTAATGCGAGAAAAAGCTGAAGCTCTCAAGGCTATGAAGAATGGCTTTTCGCACGAGTTATCCGACCTTGAACCACTGCAAAAGCAAGTACTCGTAGAGCGTCACCTTATCAGCCGCGAGCAAGCTGCACGTGGGCAGGGAAGTGCCGCCGTCGTCAACCGAGGTCAGCGACTTTCTTTGATGATTAACGAGGAGGATCACCTGCGCATGCAATCGATCCGTGCTGGTCTCCATTTGCGCGATGCGCACAAGTTGCTCAGCAAAGTTGATGGAGAGCTAGAGAAGGAATTGCAATTCGCCTATGACGATGAACTTGGTTACCTCACTGCATGCCCTACAAACCTAGGTACAGGAATGCGAGCATCAGCGATGTTGCACTTGCCTGCCTTGGTGCTGACGGAGCAGATTGGGCAGGTCCTTCAGGCTGTAAACAAAATTGGTCTTGCAGTGCGTGGGCTTTTTGGTGAAGGCACTGAATCACTCGGGCATCTTTTTCAGATTTCTAACCAAGCCACTTTAGGTGAAAGTGAAGACGTGATTATCTCGCGTCTTGAGCGTGTGATTGCACAGATTGAAATTCATGAGACAAATGCGCGTCTCAAAATGCTAGAAAATGAGCCCAATCAACTGAGCAATAAGATTGGGCGTGCTTATGGCACTCTCGGTTACGCGACAATGTTTGAGTCAAAAGAGGCCTTCGCGCATATTTCACTCCTACGAATGGGAGCCGCGATGGGCTATTTTCCTAAGAGGACGATGCAGATTTGTGACTCGATGATGATGGATATTCAACCAGCGCATTTGCAGTTACACGCTGGTTCTGAATTAGTTCCAGAAGAGCGTGACCTAATCCGTGCAGAAATCTTACGCAGTAGGTTGCAATTCTTAGACGCCCCTGCTATCAATATATTAACCAATGACATCGATGGTGATCATGACAGCATTGGCAATTTAAATTTCGAGAATGAATAATTTTACCCCAAGAGCACAGCAAGTCTTTGCCTTAGCGCGCAAGGAGGCAGGTAAGTTCAATCACAATTACATGGGTACAGAGCATGTCTTGCTCGGGCTTATTAAGCTCGGTCAAGGAGTCGCAGTCAATGTACTCGAGCGTATGGGATTGGAGCTCGATACTGTCCGCCAAGAAGTGGAAAAGCAGGTTGGTTCAGGTCCGGAGAAAAATGTTTCTAGCCAGATCCCATACACACCGCGCGTGAAGAAGGTGCTCATTCTTGCGAACAAGGAAGCCAAGCAACTCAGCCATTCCTATGTAGGAACTGAACACTTGTTGTTAGGCCTTCTACGCGAAGGTGAAGGAGTGGCTGCACGCGTTCTCCAAAGCCTCGACGTTGACATCCAGCGCACGCGTCAAGAAGTGCTCGCTGAGATCGACCCAAACTTCAACCCTGATGATGAGGAAGAAGTCTTAGAAATATTTGAAGAAGGTGAAGAGGAGGTCGCTGAAGAAGGTGGCGAAGCGAAAACTAAGACGCCAGCTCTTAAGGCATTCGGCCAAGACCTCACAAAAAAGGCTGAAGAAGGTGAGCTTGATCCAGTGATCGGTCGCGAAGAAGAAATCGAGCGCGTTATTCAGATTCTCTGCCGTCGAACCAAGAATAACCCAGTGCTCGTCGGTGAGGCTGGTGTTGGTAAGACAGCTATTGTCGAAGGTCTCGCTCAGGAGATCACTACTGGAAATGTCCCTGAGCTTCTCTGCGACAAGCGCGTTGTGACTCTCGACCTTGCTCTCATGGTGGCTGGCACAAAATATCGTGGCCAGTTCGAAGAGCGTATCAAAGCAGTGATGGATGAGATCAAGAAGGTGAAGAATGTGATCCTTTTCATCGACGAGCTTCACACCATCGTTGGTGCTGGCTCCGCTGAAGGTGCGATGGATGCATCTAACATCATCAAACCAGCTCTTAGCCGTTCTGAACTTCAAGTTATCGGTGCGACTACTCTCAACGAATATCGCAAGTTCATCGAGAAGGACAATGCGCTCGAGCGTCGCTTCCAACAGGTTAAAATTGACGAGCCATCTATTGAAGACACGATTCAGATTCTCAAAGGGCTTCGTGAGAAATATGAAGCTCACCACAAAGCTGAGTATTCAGACGAAGCGCTTGAGACTGCTGTGAAGCTTTCTTTTCGTTACCTTACAGGGCGCTTCCTGCCTGATAAAGCGATCGATGTGTTAGATGAAGCTGGTTCCCGTGCTCGTATTGGTCAGATGACTCGCCCACCAGAAATCAAAGGACTCGAGCAAGAGATCATTGAGATCAACAAGCAAAAGGTGGCAGCGATCAACGACCAAGACTTTGAAAAGGCTGCTGCTCTTCGTGATGAAGAAAAGCAGGCAAAGGAGAAGATAGAAAACACACTTTCTCAGTGGAAATCTGACAGTGAGGAAAGCATAGTACCTGTCGGTGATGAAGAAATCATGGCAGTTCTCTCCAAGTGGACGGGAGTGCCACTACAGCGCATGGAGCAGAAGGAAGCCGAACGTCTACTTAAGATGGAAGAGCAACTTTCTGGCACAGTGATCGGTCAGGAGTCTGCCGTGAAGGCAATTTCCAAAGCGCTCCGCCGTTCTCGTGCGGACCTTAAAGATCCACGCCGTCCGATAGGTTCATTCCTCTTCCTTGGCCCAACTGGTGTTGGTAAGACATACCTTGCGCGCAACCTTGCGGACTTCATGTTCGGCGATCCAGATTCACTTATCCAGATCGATATGTCCGAGTACATGGAGAAGTTTGCGACAAGCCGTTTGATCGGTTCTCCTCCGGGTTACGTCGGCCACGAAGAAGGTGGGCAGCTTACTGAAGCCGTACGCCGTCGTCCATACTCCGTCATTCTTTTTGATGAAGTGGAGAAAGCACATCCAGACGTGATGAACCTTCTTCTTCAAATTCTCGAAGAGGGAATGGTGACCGATAGTCTCGGGCGCAAGATCGACTTCCGCAACACGATCATCATTCTTACCTCCAATGCTGGCGCCTCAATGGTGAAGAAGCAGACAGCTCTCGGCTTCGGCGCGATGAGCAATGAAGAAGCAGACTTCGAAGGCATGAAGGAAAAGATCATGGAAGTTTCGCAGAAGTTCTTCCGTCCTGAGTTCCTCAACCGACTCGACGAGCTAGTGGTGTTCCACATGCTTGAGAAGAAGGACCTCGATATCATTGTCGACCTCGAATGTAAGAAGCTCTTCGAGCGCCTCGCAGATCGTGGTATCAAAATCAAGCTTGAGAAGACTGCACGCAATCTTCTTACTGATAAAGGTTACGACCCGAACTACGGTGCACGCCCAATGCGTCGTGCTGTAGAGCGCTTCCTCGAGGATCCACTCGCAGAAGCCCTTCTCCGTGGTGACGTTAAAGAAGGTGACACAGTCAAGGTTACTTGCAAGCGCGGCACTGAAGAACTCGTCTTCAAGTCAGTTAAAGCAAAGCCACAGAACGGAGCTGCGAAGACATAAGTTGTTAGTCGTCGTTAGGGAATTTACAAAGCCTCAGCGCGATACGCGCCTAGGGCTTTTTTGTATTTACAAATCTGGATTCTCTAGCTATAGCTAAAATGAATTCCGCACCGGATGAACGAAGCGGGATTTGAAATTGTTCTCTTGTCGCATGACTCTTGATCGATGGCGAAAGAGTCATAGCTCTTTCATTTTACTGGTATGAGCGGACGGATGGTTTGACGAACTCGAAGTCGAGGTCTTCTTTGTGGAGCTCTGGCTTCACTCCGTAGCCCTTGTATTCCCATGCGGAAACGTAGGAGAACTCGTTGTCGTGGCGGAGTGCTTCACCAGCTTGTGTAGTACCAGCAATCACCTCTGGAGATTCGTTAGTGAACTGGTGCTCTCCACGGAAGTGGCCACCACAGGATTCTTCACGGTTGAGTGCATCATGACAGAAGAGTTCCGCAAACTCGAAGTAGTCAGCGAGACGCGCTGCTTTCTCAAGTTCTTGGTTCATTTCGTTAAGTTCACCTGGGATGCGGACGTTCTTGTAGAATTCTTTGCGGATGATTGGAATGTGTTCGAGTGCGTACTCAAGGCCTTCCTTGCGGCGCTCCATACCACAGTAGTCCCACATGATGTTGCCGAGCTCACGGTGGAAGGAATCCACTGAGCGCTCACCCTTGATGTTCATGAGTTTCTCAAGGCGGTCTTCTACTTCCTTCTTCGCTTCTGCAAATTCAGGTCGATCGTTGGTGACAGAACCTGGCTTCTGCGTTGTGAGGTAGTTCGCGATAGTGGTTGGAATTACAAAGTAACCGTCAGCGAGACCCTGCATGAGTGCTGATGCACCGAGGCGGTTCGCACCGTGGTCAGAGAAGTTTGCTTCACCGAGCACGTGGAGGCCTGGGAGGTTAGACATGAGGTTATAGTCCACCCAGAGACCACCCATGGTGTAGTGCACAGCAGGAAAGATCTGCATCGGCTGCTGGTATGGGTTCTCACCAGAGATTTTTTCGTACATCTGGAAGAGGTTTCCGTAACGTGCGCGTACAGTGTCTTCACCGAGGCGCTTGATGGCATCAGCAAAGTCGAGATAAACACCGAGGCCAGTTGGCGCTACACCGCGGCCATCGTCACATGCTTCTTTTGCTGCACGGGATGCGATGTCACGAGGGCAAAGGTTGCCGAAGGATGGGTACTTACGCTCGAGGTAGTAGTCGCGATCTTCTTCTGCAATGTCGCTTGCCTTTTTCTTGTCTTGGCGGATAGCCTCAGCGTCTTCCTTTGTTTTAGGAACCCAGATACGACCATCGTTACGAAGCGACTCGGACATGAGTGTGAGCTTGGATTGGTAGTCACCAGAAACAGGAATACATGTTGGGTGAATCTGTGTGTAACATGGGTTTGCGAAGTAAGCACCTTTCTTGTGTGCTTTGTACGCAGCCATGACGTTACAACCCATTGCGTTGGTGGAAAGGAAGAAGACGTTACCGTAACCACCTGTAGCAAGACAGACTGCATCTGCTGCATGTGTGGTGACTTCACCAGTGATCATGTCGCGAACGACGATGCCCTTGGCGTGGTCGTCGACCATGATGAGCTCCATCATTTCGGTGCGTGGGAACATTTCCACACCACCTTTGGAGATCTCCTTAGAAAGTGCTTGGTAACAACCGATGAGAAGCTGCTGACCAGTTTGACCACGCGCATAGAATGTACGGGAAACCTGTGCACCACCGAAAGAACGGTTGTCTAGAAGGCCACCGTATTCACGGGCGAATGGCACGCCCTGAGCTGTACATTGGTCGATGATGTTGGCGGATACTTCTGCAAGACGGTAGACGTTGGCTTCACGAGCGCGAAAGTCACCACCTTTGAGTGTGTCGTAGAAGAGACGATAAACGGAGTCGCCATCCCAGCCAGCGAGTACTGCAACAGGGATGGAGATGAAGCCGACCCAGATGAAGGTAGTGTATGTTTTGGCGAGACCATCGATAAGGTCTGCATTCTTACGAGTACGAAGACCGAGAGTCTGGAAGATAGAGGAGAAACCGTGGCTAAGGTGGCTACAAAGGCAGCTCACTGCGATGATGTAGAAGATGCTCACGAGTGGGCTCTGGAAGCCTTTGATCACCATTCCGTATGCATCGCCATTGTTACCGAGCTCAGCAAGCTCAGAGTCGATGCGTACTGTGTAGTGGAGGATGTGGTAAACAATGAAGAGAAGGATTGTGAGGCCAGACCAAATCATAAACTTTGATGACTTGGAAGCAACGACTGTTGCATCACACTCGTAGCGAGATGCTTTAGCAGTGCGGTTTGCTTTTGTGAGTTGGATTGTTGCCACTACGTGAAGAAAGAGGGAAACAAGGAGAACAATACGTGCGATCCAGACACCTGCACCGTGAAGCATATTGTGAAGGAACTCAGCGTACTCGTTGAAGGATTCAGCACCTACGTACATGAGAAGGTTGCCGCTAAGGTGACCAGCGAGGAAACCAACAAGGACGAGACCGGTGATGGCCACTACGAATTTTTTGCCGATGGAGGAACTCCAAAAACGGCATAGGGAACAGGATGATGCGCTCATTGTATTGTATCTGTGTGAGAGAACTTTGCGGGTGATAGGCTTAAATCTGATATATTTCAAGCGTGCGCACGAAAAAAATCTGCTAGCGTGCCAGAGTGCCAGAATACAAAGAAGAGGAGTGAGGCGCTCTGAAAAGTAAAATAGATGAATTACGTGGTTATGCTTAAAAAGCTAAGATGCGTTTTCTCTATGGCGATGAAAATTTGGTTGCGAAGCTGAATGCTATGCATGGTGCTATCAATGCAGGAGTTGTTACCTTCAAGAGGTTGACAAAAGAAGATTGTAAGGAGTCAATCTCATCTAAGCTGATGGATGAGGCGCGGGTGTTGGCTCTGTATCTCGTTAAGTTCTACGCGATTTAGTATCACATTGCGCGTAGAACTGGTGATTTGAGAGAGTTCTTAGCTCATGAGAGCCATAAGGGGCTGGTGGTAAATACCGAACACGATGAGTGACGCAGTCAAGACTACCAATGCTAGTTTTGAAATGAGCGGAAGATTAATGGTGTTTTCTGAGTGTGGTTTACACCAGTAAATTGCACGAATGACCTTGAAATAGTAGTAAAACCCAGCTGCCGCACCGATGAAGGCGATGATGAGAACAAGCCAGCTGATCGTATCAAGATTTTGTATCGCTGCGCTGAACATAAGGAATTTTCCAACGAAGCCAGCTGTAAGAGGTACTCCAGCCATTGCCGCCATAATGACCGTGAGAGATAGACCCAAGAGTGGACTACGCTGACCAAGACCATTGAAAGCATCGATTTCATCAGAGCCTTCCGCATTGTGGATAAGGCCAAGCACAAAGAATGCAGCAAAGGTCATGAGCAGGTATGTCACGAGGTAAAAGAGTACATAATCAAAGCTTCCAGTGGCCATTCCAAGTAGAAGAAAGCCTGCGTGCGCAATTGATGAATAGGCAAGGAGTCGCTTGAAGTTGGTCTGAGCTAAAGCTGAGAGGTTACCATAAAGTAAGGTGGCTGCAGCCATAACCACTAGGATGGTAGCCACGTTGCCACGAGTGATATCTGATTCGAGGAATGGTCGGAGTATTGTGATCGCGATACCGAAGCCTGCTGCTTTAGAAGCCACGGAAAGGAATGCTGTAATCGGAGTTGGCGCGCCCTGGTAGACATCGGGAATCCAGAGTTGCATAGGGGCAGCGCCTACTTTGAAGCCGAGAGCAACGATGATCAATGCGAGACCAAAGAGGAGAGATGGAGAAGCAAGAACCTCAGGGCTGAGCTGTGAAAGTTGGGCAATGTGAGTGGTCTTTGCAGCTCCATAGACCCATGCAATACCATAGACGAGGAAACCGGTAGAGAAGGCACCGAGAATGAGGTACTTAACACCAGCTTCGAGAGATCCCACATTGCGGCGCATGAATGCGACCATGACATAGAAGGTAATAGTCACGAGCTCAAGAGCAATGAAGATGGAAACGAGATCTGTCGCAGATGCCATCCACATGAGACCTGCACATGCAAATACTGGAAGACAGTAGAATTCACCTGCATTGGTGTCTGATCCATCTGGGTTGGTGAACTTGTTGATGACTTTTTGGAATTCAAAGCTCATGAGCAGAACTGAAACAGTAGAAATGAGAGCGAATCCTTTGAAAAATGGAGCATAGCCATCATTCGCGTAGAAGCGTGCTATCCACGCAGGGGCTCCACCTCCAGCGCAGCTGCTGCAGGAACTACAAACGAGAAAGCCAAGTACGGCAGAAAGTCCCAATGCTCCGACTAGCCCAAGTAATGCTTTATTCTTTGGCGAGGCAAAGGCTTCCCACATGAGAAGAATAAGACCGAGACCTGCGACAATGAATTCGAGATAATATTGCATGGAAAGTGTGAGGTGTTTCCTAAAGGTTGTTAGAAAAGATTACTTGAGGAGATTGAGAAGGAGGTTTGGGTAGAGACCTACTGCGAGTAGCACGATAGCAAGTAGGATTGCTGGAGCTTTCTCTAGAAGGCTGATGTCTGTCGAGTCGTTAGACTTACCTATGAGTGGGCCTTGGAATATATTTCGGAATGCTCGGAGACCATAGACAGCACTCATAACGACCCCCCAAATGGCGATGATGGTAGTAATCTGAACTGGACCGAGTCCTTGTTCGCTCGACCAGCATTCAAAGCCCGAGAAGAAGACCATGATTTCTCCAGCAAAATTAGCTAGGCCTGGAAGCCCGATAGAAGCCATGATTGCTAGACCAAATAAGAAGCAAAGTTTTGGTGCAGTTTTTCCAAGCCCTCCGAGCTTGTTCATTTCGAGTGTTCCAGTTTTTGCTTCGATACGATCTGCGAGGACGAAGGAAAGGGCGATCGAAATTCCGTGTGCAAACATGAGAAGCATCGCTGCTGAAGCTGCCAGTGTGAGTGTCCCTGTTGAAGGGTCAACGATTTCTCCTCCCGTTGAGATGGCTGCAGCAATTGCCAAGAAAATGTAGCCCATGTGCATGACTGAGGAATAGCCTAACATGCAATCTAGACGCTTTTGGTTGATCGTGACTAAGCCCATCCAGATGATGTTACAAAGGAGTAGAACAAGTAGTAGGTTGAGCCAGTGCTGCATGCCTTCTGGCGCGACTGCTAGACCAACACGAAGAAGTCCATAGAGCCCAAACTTCTTGAGCACACCAGCATGGAGCATGGCTACAGGTGCTGGTGCTGAGGCATAGGCTGGTGCTGCCCAAGAATGGAATGGGAAAAGAGAAACGAGAGTGCCAAATCCAATGATGAGAAGCAGCGCGATAGCTGTCTGATGGTTTTCTACTGCTGCGAGATCTTTGAATGCGAAGCTTTCAAGTTGGCTTCCTGCGAAAAGGAGCCCAGCGAGGAGTATAATCGAACCGAGTGCAAGATAAATGGTTGTTTTCCAAGCGATTTCTTTGCGCTCGTTACCGCCACGACCAAGAATGCCGATCATCAAGAAGGTTGGAATGAGTGCGAGTTCGTGGAAGGCATAGAAAAAGAAAAGGTCTGTTGAAATGAACGCACCAATTGCCCCAGCTGCAATAAGAAGAATACTGGAGTACCAGAGCTTTTCTTTGCCCTCAGCACATGTACCACTGAGAGCCGCTGCGAATGTGACGATAACTGAAAGAATCAACATCACGGAGCTCATGTTATCGATACCGAGACTAAAGTGGATAGATGGATTTGCTAGAACCTCGTAACTTAGCGTGCAGGCTGTGTTTGGAACGAATGCAAGAGTGAGGCCTAGGATTAGATTGACGGCAGCTGTAGCAATCGTAGTGAGGCGTGCGGGAGCTCCAAAGAAAATCGCGATGGATGCGAGGAGCGGAATGAGAATTAATGCTAAGAGAAGCATAATAAGTAGTATTAGGGAAAATTAGAGGAAAGTAATGATGTAGATGATGAGCAAGATTCCTGCACCAAAGAGATAGGCATAGTTGGAAAGGCTTCCTAATTGCATCTTAGTTGTGAAGAATTTGCCTGTTCCTTGAGCGATACGAATGAGACCGCCAACGAGGAGGCCATTGATGATAAATTCATCAAGGAAGTGCACAATGGCGGCTAGGATGTCTTGCCCCACTTTGACAAGCTTTGCGTAAGTCTCGTCGAAGTAGAATTTGTTGCGGAAGACTTTCATGACTCTGTTATCAGAAAGCGGATCGCTAGTCTTATCTTTGTAGAGAACGATTGCTCCAATAAGACCAATCGCAAATGCTCCAATAGATGCAAAAGTGACTCCATTGAAATGAATAGCAGTGTCAGGGGTGAAGTCATTGACAGTAGGAATTAGAGAGCCCAGCCATGGTGATGCTAATGCCATGAGCCCAAGTATTAGAAGTGGCAGAGACATGATGAATGGGACTTCCTTAGCGTGTTCAGCATGCTCGTTTTGCGCATTTCCAAGGAATATGATGAAAAAGAGGCGAAACATGTAGAATGTGGTTAGAGCTGCAACACCCACAGCGATGAAGAAGAGTGGAGTGCCGTGTGTTGCATGGAGGATTCCTTCCTTAGAGAAGAATCCAGATGTTCCTGGTACCGCTGTTAGGCAGAGGGTGCCAACGAGGAATGTGAAGCTGGTGATAGGCATTCTTTTCAGTAAACCACCCATTTTCCAGATATTTTGTTCATGGTGGCAGGCGTAGATGACTGCGCCTGATCCGAGAAAGAGAAGCGCCTTGAACCATGCGTGAGTGTAGAGATGGAACATACCTGCATTTGGATTTATTAGCCCTACAGCCATGACCATGTAGCCGAGCTGAGAGATGGTCGAGTATGCTAAGATTTTTTTGATATCGTCCTGCTGAGTAGCCATCAATGCGGCAAGGAGAGAAGTGATGCCGCCAATCCATGCGATGACATTTGCTGAGCATTCTGGAACAGTATCGAAGCCGATAGAGAAGAAAAAGCGTGTCATCATGTAGACACCAGCTGCCACCATCGTAGCTGCGTGAATGAGTGCCGATACGGGAGTCGGTCCTTCCATTGCATCTGGTAGCCAGACGTGAAGAGGGAGTTGGGCGGATTTACAAATGGCTCCACAGAAGACGAGTAGAACTGCTGCTCCTAGGAAAGGAGTGCCAGCTGTGAGAGCCATTTTATCAAAGAATACTGAACCTGAAATTCCCCAAATCATCAGAATCCCGATGAGGAAGCCAAAGTCGCCCACACGGTTGGAGAGAAATGCTTTTTTCGCAGCATCAGCAGCACTATCTTTTTGATACCAGTGGCCAATGAGAAGGTAAGAGGAAAGACCCACAAGCTCCCAAAAGATGAACATCATCACGAAGTTATTTGCTAGGACGATACCCGTCATTGAAAACATGAAGAGAGACAGGTTTCCGAAGTAGCGAGCCTTCGCCTCATCGTCTTTCATGTAGCCTAATGAGAAGACGTGAACTAACAGACCAATGCCTGTTACGACAATCATCATACCTTTAGAAAGTTGATCTAACTGGAGACCGATATCGATTTTTAAATCGCCCACTTGAGCCCAAGTGAATGTTGCACCATTAGCTGTTGAGCTTAATAAATTGAAGGTAATCGCCAAGGTTACAGCCGTGGAAGTCGTCCCAAGAATCGTAGCGACAGAGGCGAGTTTTTGTTTCAATAAAAAATGGATCACAACCGCTGAGAGGAGCGGGAGAACGAGTAAAAGTAATGATTGATTCATTAGAGTGTCGTTTGAAAGTTATCCTTTGAGGCTTGTGAGTTCGTCGGTGTTAACTGTTTGTCGTACTCTGTAGAGTGCGACAATGATCGCTAGGCCAACAGCAACTTTTGCAGCGGCAACAGTAATCACAAAGAACACGAACATCTGACCGTCGTAGTCAGGTAGACCGTCTTGAGTGTGTGCACGAGAAAAGGCAACAAGCGTGAGTGAGGCTGCTGCCAACATGAGCTCGAGGCACATGAATATGACGATGATATTGCGACGAATAATCACTCCAGCAAGACCTATAGAGAATAGGCTGCCGGACATGAGGAGGTATTCGATGAGTGATGCGGTAGCCATGAGATTGAAAATGAGTAATTCCTAGAGGCGGAAAACTTAGGCTTTAGGTTTAAGATTTTTGGAAAGTGAGACACAGCCGACAGTGGCTACGAGTAACAGAATACCGATCATCTGCAGAGGGAAGTTGTATTCGGTGAAAAGTTTCTGCCCAATCAAGTTGACGTCAGGGAGTGAGCCTTTTTTAAGCTCAGTACGAATCTGACTATCAGCTGGAAGGGACTCGGTAGGAATATGAGCTTCGGCAGCGATGAGTGACTCAGACGTAATCGGAGTAAAGTCTTCTAATTCACTAGTTTGAAATACCGCAACCAGCTGTAGAACGAGGAGGATAGGGATGATGATGCCTGCTGTAAGAGCTGGAGTTTTCACTTCGCTCTCAGTTTCTTTCTTAATGTCCAAAAGCATAATGATGAAGAGGAAGAGCACCATTACAGCTCCTGTGTAGACGAGAATCTGAAGAATACCGACAAAATATGCATTGAGTCCAATAAAGAGCGCTGCAAGTCCAATAAAGGATACAATCATAGACAGTGCGCTGGCAACTGGGTTTTTCAGCACTACAACGCCAATTCCTCCAGCGAGCATAATCACTGCAAAGATATAGAAAAGTAGAGTGGGCATGAAATGGTTATTAGTGAAAAGTTAGAGTGTCAGCGCCGAGGCGCCGATTTGAAATTTATTTTAGCTCATTCCATTTGTTGACGAGACCAACGCGCTTACCACCGATTTTGTAGAGCTTAGCTTTGTTGTGAACCATATCTTCACGTGACGTGCCAGTGATTGCGTATTCTTTACGAAGAAAAATGGCTTGTTCCGGACAGACTTCTTCACACATTCCACAATAAATACAGCGAGTCATATCGATATCAAACTCCTGTGGGCGCTTTTCCACCTTGGCCCATGGGTCATCCGATGAAATTTCACCTGGTAAAATTTTGATAGCTTTCGGTGGGCAAATAAATTCGCAAAGTTGGCAAGACACACAACGCTCACGGTCCTGTTCATCCGTGACAAGGGCTGGCGCACCGCGGTAGTGCTCAGGAAGGTGGTCGTCCCATTTTTGTTCTGGGTACTGCATTGTGAGGCCGAGACCTGATGAGTTCAACTCTTCAGAACCCCGTGACTTACCTTTGATTGATTTAAATGCATGCTTAAGTGTGACTATCGCCCCTTTCGCTAGAGCGATGAGGTAGAGTCTTTCTCCAGTATTGAGTTCTGGACGTTTTAGTTTTTTGACTTCAGCCATGTGAGTGGAGAATTGAAAATGAGTAAGACGACTTAGGTCGCTTTCTTCTTATCGAGTGATTGAGCGATGATAAACATCAGGGCAGAGAATAGAATGACTCCGATCGCGAGAGCTGAAAGCCCTACATATTCACCGCGATCAACCATTGCTGGAGCTGCCATGATAACTGCAGCAATCAAGATATTGATGAGGGCTAGTTCGAAGAATACTACCCAGCCGAGCTTCATAAGTTGATCGTAGCGGAAGCGAGGAACTGTCCAGCGAACTAGTATGAAGAAGAGAATAAAACCAACGATTTTTGTTAGAAAAGCGCCGAGGTGGATAAGACCTGCGTACGGAAGCCAGTTGCCCATGTCGTCTTTGAGAAGTTCATCGAGCCCGAAGCCAAGTGACCAACCACCGAAGAACATGGTGACAATCAATGCGGAACCTACAATCATAGCTGCATACTCTCCGAGGAAAAAGAGGGCAAACTTCATGGATGAATATTCCGTGTGATAACCACCAACGAGCTCGGTTTCACACTCAGGAAGGTCGAACGGCATACGGTTCGTCTCTGCAAAGATCGAAACAGTAAAGATAAAGAAGGAGAGGAAGAGCGGTAGGAGAAGGAGGTTGCCAATCACAGGACCACCAAACTGAGAGAGGCCACTGTTAGGAATAAACTCTGGGCCATCCCAAGTGAAAGGGAAGAGGAGCCAGCCGTTCTCAGCTTGCCATTCCACGATGCTCGTGAGGTTGAGCTGGCCGAAGATCATCAATACTGGAATGACTGAGAGGCCAAGCGCGATTTCGTAGGAAATCATTTGAGCACACGAACGAACTCCACCGAAGAACGAGTATTTGTTATTTGAAGCCCATCCCGCGAAAGTGATTCCGTATACGGAAAGGGACGCAATTGCAAAAATGAATAGTGGACCAACGGAAACGTCAGCGATGACTAACTTTTCGCCGAATAGTTCTGAGCCAAAAGGGATAACCCCAAGTGTTAGGAGCGCCGGAACCATTGTTAGCGCTGGTGCTAGCCAGAAGAAAAACTTGTTTACATAAGAAGGGGTGAAATCTTCTTTCAGAATAAATTTTAAACCATCTGCCATAGGCTGAAGAAGACCTTGGACTGGGATATCTTTCTTCCCGCCTAATAAAGTGAGCGGGATTCCCGTTCTGTTAGGACCTACACGGTCCTGAATGACCGCAGCAAAGCGGCGCTCAGCGTACACAGAGTAGGCAATAATTGGCAAAGTAAGGACAAAGGTAAAACCTATGACCTTAGCCATTGTGATGAGGGTGAGTGTAAGTAAATCCATCGCGTTTGGAGATTATTCTTCTGAAGTTTTAGCCTACGATTTCTCGGCTTCCGATACGTTGACATTCTTTTTCTAGCAGTGGAATGTTTTCGCCAGTATTGATAAGAGGTAAGCCTAGATCGCCAATTTTTGATAGAGTAATACCTTCAAAGGCAGGAACTGCCTGCGCGATGACTTTGACGATGTCTTCGAGCATATACATGTCATTGGACTCGCCAGTAATAGCGAGGATGAGGTCGCGGATGACTTCCCAGTCGTCACGTGCATTACCTGGAGCTTGAACAGCTTGGTTGAGTCGCTGCAGGCGGCCAGTGACGTTGATCATGCTACCGCGCTTTTCAGCAAAGCTAGAAGTAGGAAGAACGATATCACTGGCGTGAGCTGAGGCGTTAGCCTTGATGTTCGTGCTGATGATGAGCTCAGCAGCAACAAGTTCATCATGAGCAAAGCCTGCGTCAGCGAGAAGGTCTTCATTCAAGGCGATGATCGCTTTGATAGAGCCAGCTTTGAGGCCTTCTTTGATAGAAAGTAAAGACGCAGCTGGATCTTCTTCCTCGAGTATGAGCTTCGCGCCATTAGTATTAGGATTGCGATCAGCTGAGATAAGCTTCCCGTCAGCTTCACCATTGCGAGCAACCGTGCTAATAGTGGATGTTCCTAGTACATTAGCGAGAGTTTTACTGAGGAAGAGTTCCTCGTTTGTCTGACGTGCTGAAGCGATAATTGCTATCTCAGTAGGCTGAAATTGTTTCAAGGCTTCTGTTGTTGCCGAAATCGCAGTATTCCAATCAGTGACTTCATGTCTTCCTTCGATTTTGATCAGAGGGTCGGTAAGTCGGTCGTCACCTTGTACATCGTGGAAGGCTAGACGATGCGAGTCCGGCATCCATTCCGAGTTTACCTCATTATTGAGGCGAGGAGTGACACGGTAGATTTCATTACCTCTCGTCCAGATTGTGGTGTTACAACCAGTCGCACAGTTGATGTCGATAGATTTGGTTTCCTTGAGGAACCAAACACGCATCTGGAAGCGAAAGTCTTTCGATGTGAGAGCGCCAACAGGGCAGAGGTCGATGGTGTTCATGCTGTAGTTAGAGTCTAACTTACGGTCAGGATGGCAAGAAAGTGTGGTGTGTGTGCCACGGTCGGTGAAGCCTAACACAGCATCATCTGCGACTTCATCCATGAATCGGATACAGCGTGAACACATAATGCAGCGTTCGTCATCGAGATTGACTCGTGGACCAATATCTACGTTCTTGGGCTTCTTAACTTTGTCTTCGAGAAAGCGAGATTGACCGCAGCCGTGCTCGACTGAGAATTCTTGGAGCGTACATTCTCCTGCCTGATCACAGATTGGACAGTCCAGAGGGTGATTGATAAGAAGGAATTCCATCACGCCCTCGCGTGTTTTCTCTACAAGCTCACCTTGAGTACGAATACCCATGTTTTCAACGACCGTGTTTGCACAGGCAATGACAGGGCGAGGCATCCAACCGATTTCTTGGTAGCCTTCGTCATTGTACTCCGGCTCAGCACTTGGAGCGAGACGTGGAGGCATCCCCATCTGCACCAAGCACATACGGCAATTGCCTGGTGAAGAAAGTTTAGGGTGATAGCAGTAATGCGGTACTTGTGCTTCAGCCATTTTACAGGCTTCAATCATTCTTGTGCCGCGTGGTACCTGAATCCAGTGACCATCAATCTGAACATTGACAAGGCCTTTTTCAGCTGCGAGGTCTTTAGGTAAGAGTGGAGTTTTTGTGTCAGAGTCTGACATAGTAGAAAGTAGTTAGTAGTTAGCAGAAAAGTTTAAGCGCTTTGTGAACGGATAGATTTAATTAATCCTGCAATAATTTTAGAGATCTCTCGTGCTACCTCTCTTAGTTGGGTTGCTTCAGAATATAAGAGGTCTTGGGCTAATCTGAGTTGGTAATAAATCTCTTCACACGAGGATTCAGCGATGTTATAGAAACGGATTTTTTCTGTGTTCGAATGGTGGTTGAAGCCTTCGATTATATTTGAAGTTATTGAAACAGTAGCTCTACATACTTGTGAACTTAGTCCAAAAAGTTCGTCGTTAGGAAATACTTTCGTTAGTCGATAGATCTTGAGCACTAGGGCATGTGATTTCTGCCCCGCGCTTAGATCCTCATATGTCTGAATTGTGCTCATTCTATTTACTAACTACTTCTGAAGATACGCTTCGCGCTGAAGTTGTTCTTTGGATAGGTATTGGTTGCCCTCTGATGTTTCGGCTGTAAGTTCGTCGCGGAATTTAGCGATAATTGCCTCCACAGGCCATGATGAAGCTTCACCGAAGGCACAGACTGTTTTGCCATCAATTTGATAGGCGACGTCTTCGAGTGTCTGAATGTCTTCAGGAGCGGCGAGACCGTTGACGATGCGATCTGAGATTTTCTTCATCCAGCCATTGCCTTCTCGGCATGGAGTACACTGTCCACAGGATTCGTGTGCGTAGAAGTGATTGATGTTGTTGAGTATCCACGACATCTTACGGGAGTCGTCGAGTACGATGACTCCGCCAGAACCAGCCATGGTTCCACAAGCCGCTAGGGTGTCGAAGTCCATTTGAATGTCCCAGAATGAAAGGTCTTTCGTATCTTCTCCATGACCAATCTTAAATGTCTCATCACAACGAAGAATCTTCGAAGAGGAACCTCCAGGAATGACTGCTTTGAACTTGCGGCCTTCTTTTGGGCCTCCACAGAGATCATCGAGCACTTCGCCCATAGTAACTTTGCCGACTTCTACTTCGTAGTAGCCAGGCTTCTTGACGTCTCCTGAAACACAAAGAATACGTGTGCCAGTGTTTCTAGCGACACCGAGTTTCGCGTATTCTTTACCACCCATTTCAATAATATGCTTTACGTGGCAGAGTGACTCGACATTGTTCACAATAGTCGGAGCCATGTAGAGGCCAAGAGCTGCTGGGAAATAAGGAGGTTTGATTCGTGGGTAAGGACGTTTGCCTTCAAGAGATTCGATGAGTCCAGTTTCCTCACCACAAATATAAGCGGCGGCGCCTCGGTGAACCCAAATTTCTAGATCAAATCCGGAACCAAGAATATTTTTCCCCACAAAACCTTTTGCTCGAGCTTCTTCGATCGCGCGCTCCACGGTCTCAGCGGCTTCCGGAAATTCTTCACGCATGTAGATGAATGCTGTTTTAGCACCTACAGCAAATGCTGAGATAATCATGCCTTCGATCAATTGGTGAGGGTCTTGGTGAACGATATAACGATCTTTAAATGTACCTGGCTCTGATTCGTCACAGTTACAAATGAGATAAACAGGCTTTGTGTTGTTAGGCGGAATAAAACCCCACTTGACGCCAGTTGGGAAGCCGGCTCCACCACGTCCACGCAAGCCAGAGGCTTTGACCTCATTTGTGATAGCTGATGGCTCTATCTTGATCGCTTTTTTGAGCTGATCGTAGCCACCATCGGCAATGTAAGTTCCTATGCTCGTGTCCCAGCCTTCGCGGTCGATATTTTTAAAAATCAAGCGGTGCTCGCGTGGATGAGGCTCTTTTCCTGGAAGATATTTGATATCTGACATGGTGTTATGCAGCGAAAAATTCGTCAGTGGAAGTTGCTCGTTCATTAAGCTGGGTATTGGTCAATCAGTGATTGGGCTTTGTCGGGGGTAACATTCTCGTGGAAGTCGTCATTGACGAGACAGGCTGGAGCGCTGCCACAGGAGGCGAGGCATTCCGCAAACTCGACGGAGTAATTTCCACAGGGTGATACTACGATCGGATGCGCATGGGATAGCTTGGTTCTGTCAATGTTAGTGATTTCACAAATTTTATCCATGAGCTCGTGTGAACCAGCCATGGCACAAGAAAGGGTGCGGCAAACACGATAGTGGAATTTCCCTGGCGCGCTCTGGCGAAATGCGGGGTAGAACGTTACGACAGAAAGCACCTTGATCGGCTCGATCTCTAACTTTCTTGCAACCCAATCGATGGATTCTTTTGAAATAAACCCGAAGTGGTGTTGTACGATGTGTAGCAGTGGCAGCACTGCTGAAAGCTTACTTACAGGGTAGTGCGTAATACGTTCGTCAGCCAGAGTTTCGATCTCTGCGCTAGCTTCAAATGGTTTAAAGTGCTTGTCACCAGGAGATGGAAGGGGGGCGACTGCTTTTTCGAGAATGTCTTGGGACATATCAGTTAGAAATAGTTAGTTTTTTGAAGCGTAGGTTAGCGGTCACATTCACCCATCACGAAGTCGAGCGAACCAAGGATTGCTGGGACATCGGAGATCATAGTTCCTTTGAGTAACTCTGAACAGATGGAGAGGTTGATGAACGACGAGGAGCGAATCTTTAAGCGGTGCGGGACACCTCCTCCTTTAGAGTGAATATAGAATCCGAGTTCCCCTTTCGGGTTTTCGTGACCAAAATAGACTTCGCCTTCAGGTGCATCGATTCCCTGAGTTGTGACGATAAAGTGGTGAATGAGCTCCTCCATGGACATGAGGACGCGCTCTTTTTCAGGAAGAATGCTTTTAGGGTCAACGATGTTGACTGAGCCTTTAGGAAGTGTGTCAAGTACCTGACGAATGATGCGAATGGACTGTCGCATTTCTTCCATGCGGACTTGGTAGCGAGCATAGCAATCACCTTCTTCAGCTATAGGAACATCAAAGTCGTACTTTTCGTAGCCTAAGTATGGATTGTTTTTACGGAGGTCCCGAGCCACTCCTGAAGCGCGAAGGTTAGGACCAGTGAGTCCGTAGTCGATGGCATCCTGTTTTGAAATTACACCCACATCACACATGCGCTTCATGAAGATTTTATTCTTATCTAGTAGTGTTGCGATTTCGTTGATTTGCTTTTCGCATTGATCAAGGAATTCTCTAACTCTCTGCTCAAAGCCTTCTGGTAAGTCTCGCAGTTGTCCGCCAATACGAGTGTAGGATGTGGTGAAGCGAGCTCCGGTGAGCTGTTCACAAAGGTTATAGATTTTTTCACGCTCGTTGAATGTGTAGAGGAAGACAGTCATAGCTCCCACATCCATGGCGCAGACGCCGACTCCGAGCATGTGTGAGGAAATACGCGCAAGCTCGCAAGCTAGAACACGCACAGCTTGGCCGCGAGCAGGTAATTCCCAGCCCATGAGTTTTTCGACAGCACTAGCATAAGCAATATTGTTAGCAAGGGGAGCTAGGTAATCGAGTCGATCAGTGTATGGTACAAATTGATTGTACTGCATGTTCTCAGCAATCTTCTCCGCTCCACGGTGAAGGAAACCAACGTCGGGGATTGCTTGAGTAATGACTTCGCCATCGAGTTCTAAAATCAAACGGAGCACACCATGGGTTGCTGGGTGGGATGGTCCCATGTTGAGAACCATTTTTTCGCCCATCATATCATCGGCTTCAGCATTGTAGCTATCGACAGCTTGTGCAGCTTTGGCTGCATTATCTTTAGCCTCAAAATTGGTGGTGTTTGTTATGCTCATTGTATAAAAATATCAGCAAACACTAAGAAAGAAGAAAAAAGCCTCATCTAGCAAGTAGATTGTGAAATATTTCACAAGCACTGGAATAGGACGTTAGCTTGTCAGTGGAAGGGGAAGTGTGGCTCGTCGCTCGTCTGAGACAACGAGGTTTTTAGAGGTGACCTAAACACAAAAAACTCAGCAGGAGGTTCCTGCTGAGTTTGAAAGAATACGACCCGCTTGCGAGAACTTTTACTTACGTCGGCGCAAGATGAGAGCGAGACCACCAAGACCAAGAAGGGCGGTGGTAGACGGTTCAGGAACTGCTCTGACAAATGCTGCACTGTGGGCAGCTATTTCTGTGGCGCTCAGCTGTGAGTCATATGCCGCGAAACCAAGAATGTTACCTGGGAGTGCGCTGAAGAAGAGACTGCCACTGTTGCTGGGGAGAGCTCCCCCCAAACCTGTCGTAGACCAGAAATATCGATGGCAGCTCCAGTGAAGGTGTGAGCAAGGGCACCGTTTACATAGAGATAAGTGTTCGTGCCATCTGTGGTGAATACAAGGTGGGTATCCGTGTCTGCAGTAAGAGCAACTCCAGAGTTCTTATTACCAAATCCTCCAGTGTTGTAATCACTGATACCGTAGTTGTTAGTATTTTGGTATTGCTCCCATGAAAGTTGTTGGTTGTTGCTGTCGTAGTCACCGAGGAGTTCTGAAGTACCAAATTCTATTGGGGTGCTACCAGCGTTGACGATGAACTCGAAGCTCATTGCAGTACCTCTTGTAGTTCCTACGTTGATCTTTTCAGGTGAGCTTACTGTAGTGAACTTGGTGGCAGTAGCTGTAGTGCCTGTACCGACAGCTGTTTTCCAGTGACTAAGAGCTGCATGTGCAGAGCTTGCACCGATGACGAGTGAAGCTAGTAAGAGAGATGTTTTAAACTTCATAGATTTCTAAGTATTTTAATATGCTTAGGAACCTAAATATGCTTAGGAACCTAAATATGCTTAGGAACCTAAATATGCTTAGGAACCTAAATATGCTTAGGAACCTAAATATGCTTAGGAACCTAAATATGCTTAGGAACCTAAAGTTGATTCTTAATTTAGTTAGATTGCAAAAGACGTCAACAATAAATTTGCATTTTTTAGCGAGGGGGTGAAAGGTGCAGTCTGAACACTTAGCATAGGCTCTAACCACCAGACATCGAGAATTGCCATTTGCAACACATTAGGGTTCACAAAGCACACAGCCTTGGTGTCCTTAGGGTATTGTTCGATCCACTTTTTTACTTTCTCTACTGATCCCCCCAGCGCTGGCCGCATGCTTGATCAACCGGTTTGGAGAGGTCGCTGTTTTTTTAGCTGCAGCTTTTTTGGTAGTTTTTTTGCCATAGGGGGTGTATTTTTGTTGCTGATGACTCAGAGTGATTGAGTGCATTTCTCAGTACTAACAGTACAAAGTGCCAAATCTGAAAATAATCAACACGTTGTCAGTGAAATGTTTGTTTCAAAATGTGTCTTGTTTTTGAGTTGTTAGAGTTTGCTAGGAGGTCAAAAAAGCATAACTTGTGCTGAGTTGGGCTTGATGAGTTTTCTTACGGTTCAATGATGGTGTAGTCGCCGTCCTTACGTCGATACACGATCTGTAGAACGTTGCGTCTAGCGTTCGTGTAGACGAGGAATGGTTTGTCAGAAAGCTCGAGTTCCATGATGGCATCTTCCTTGTAGAGAGTCTTAAGTTTCTGGCTTTCGCGATGGATGATCATCGGCTTAGGATCTGCAGTTGCCTCTTCAGGATGTGTGTCGAGAATGTTTTGCGCGAAGACTTTCTCATCAAGATGTTTGATAGAGTTTTCCGGCTTAGTGCGGTATCTCTTTAGAAGGCGGGTCTTATGCTTGCGCATACGACGAGCGATTTTGGAAATGGTTTCATCGATGGCCGCATACATATCGGGTCCCTCGGTTGAGGCGTCGATGGTGATGTGGTCAGCACAGAAGAGAATAATCTCAGCGACATGGCGATTCTTTTTCACATCGAGCACAGCGCGTGCTTCGATGATTCGGGGGTAATCGAGATGTAGAGTGCCAATTTTCTTCTGAACGAAGTCGCGAATGGTATCTGTAATAGTTTCGTGACGGACTATGACATTGATCTGTGGGTCAACGTTTTTGGTTTGCATCTTTGTTTTATTTCTTCCGTTTGGGTTTTGGATTAAAAATGTTGAAAGGTGGAACTTGCGTTTCATGGTTAGAGTGTAAAGTCTTCGCCTAAGTAGTGCTTTCTAGCTAACGGGTCGTTAGCAATTTGGTCAGCAGTTCCTTCGATGATGGCTTTACCATCGTCCATCACATAGGCGTGATCGACGATTTTAAGAGTTTCTCGAACGTGATGGTCAGTGATGAGGATGGATAGACCGTCTTTATCTCTGAGTTCATGTACAATGGTGTGGATTGCTTCGACAGCCTTTGGGTCAACACCAGCAAAAGGTTCGTCGAGCATGAGGAGTTTAGGCTCTGTGCAGAGGCAGCGTGCGATAGTGAGTCGTCTTTTTTCGCCACCAGAGAGGGTGAGGGCCATAGAGTTGCGCAGTTTTGTAATGCGGAATCTCTCCATGAGTTGCTCCGCCTTTTCTGTGCGTTGTTTTTTATTCATGCCTTTGCGAGTCTCAAGGACTGCAATGAGGTTTTCCTGAACGGTCATTTTTCTAAAAATAGATTCTTCCTGAGGGAGGTAGCCCATGCCGATGCGTGCGCGCTTGTGCATGGGGAGGGATGTGATATCAGTGCTGTTGAATGTTACCACGCCAGCATTTGGTGGGACGAGCCCAGCAATCATGTAGAAGGTAGTCGTCTTGCCTGCTCCGTTAGGACCAAGGAGGCCTACGATTTCACCATCGCTCACGGTCATGCTGACGCTATTGACTACAGAGCGTCCTCCGTAAATTTTTTTGAGGTTCTGTGCGCAGAGGATTAATTGAGTGCCAGTACGCTGGCTAGGTTGGTCACAGCTGGCTTTGGTGGTAGCGTTAGAGATTGTTGCGTTTAGCATAGTTGTGAAAATTATTGCTGCTTGTTATTTTGCAGTTCGTTGAGATTGGCTTTGATCTCGTGGCGGCCTTCGATTCGGACGCTCATGTTAGGGAGTATTTTAATATAACCGTTATCTGATAGAATGCGAATAATTGTGTCACCTTGTTGAATTGTTGGTTTTCCGCCACGTAGGATCATGACTCCAGTTATTCCGTCGTAACTAGCCATTTCAGATTTGGCTGTGATGAGCTTACCGTCTTTGTCTTTTGCATTGATCACGACGTTGTCAGTGGCGATCGCTTTTTTGATACCTGAAAATTTTGTGAGGTTCTTTGTATCAGGGGTGATTGTAGAATTATTTTTGTCCTTCTTCGGAGATGTCTCGGAAGTGGTAGTGTCCTCTTTAAGGAGAATTTTCAGTTCGTCAGTACAGGTGAGTTTGTATTGAGGGTGTGTCACAGTGATGTCATTTTGGTAGACGAGCGTACCAGAAAGTGCGTCGAAATACATGCCGTCTGTACAATTGACTGTAACAGGAATCTTATTGGCCTGGGGGACGATTTTCTTGGCTTGGCTGGTTGGTGTGACATCTGTATTTACAGCGCTAACGAGCTGGGCTTGGAGTGTCTCTTTAGCATTCGAGACCTGTTGAACTGTTTGTTGAATATCCTGAAGGTTATCTTGAGTCTCGGCATCGACCGCTTGAATAAGCTGAGTCGATGGTGCTGCAAGTATATCTAACTCCTCAAGCTCTTCTGTGGAAAGAAGTGTAGGAATGGCGACTGCGGTAGCTGCTAGAGATTTCGATTTGAGAATAGCGGGTGCAGTTGGGAGTGACTTTTTATTTTTAGGTTTACTAACAGGTGCAGTCATCTTTTTATCTCTATCAGAGTAGAACAGTGTTTGTGTTTTTCCTAGTAAAAAACCTGCTCTATTTCCCCACTTTAGAATCAGTCCTTGTGCTGCAATATCAAAGGTGTCTCCAGAAATGAAGATGTTTTCCATAGAGTGGATGATTCTCTTGTTTTCGGTATAAAAAGCACTATCGAGGTGGGTGCGGACTTGAGGGGAGTTGTTTTTATAGAGCGTGATGTCTACGTGAGTGCCCTTCATTTTGTGCTTACTAAGGATGTCCATTTTTTTTGCGGTGAGGACAGAAGTGGTTTCGTAATCTTTATTGAATCGCGGAATACGAAGGTCATGAAGGCTGCTGCCTACTGGCAACACCTTCATAGCTGGATGTTTGGCATTCTCCTCCTCTTCCTCTTCGGTTGCGAGCATGGTCATGGTTTGACCAATAAGAGCAAATGGTAAAATGAGGCTGTGAAGGAGTTTTCGCATGTCTAAGTGTTGGTGGATTATCCTTGTGCTGCTTTGTGCACAGCGATGAGGCGCTTGAGAACATCTTCGATGTTGCCGAGAGGAATTTGGTTAGGTCCGTCTGATAGAGCTTCTGCTGGGTTCGAGTGAACTTCCATGAAGACCCCGTCTACACCTGTAGCTACAGCTGCACGAGCGAGTACTGGAGCGAGTACGCCATCACCACTAGTAGCTCCACCGAGGCCGCCAGGGCGCTGTACAGAGTGAGTGGCATCGAAGATTACACGAATGCCTTCTTCTTTCATCCAGTAGAGTGAGCGCATATCGGCGACAAGATTGTTGTAGCCAAAGGAAACGCCACGTTCAGTGAGGTAGAAGTCATCGCAATTAAAGTTTTGCATCTTCTTCGCAATATTCACTGTATCCCAAGGAGCTAGGAATTGACCTTTCTTTACGTTCACTGTGCGACCTGTTTTTGCGCAAGCTTCTAATAAGTCAGTCTGTCGACAAAGAAATGCAGGGATCTGGAGGAGATCAATGTTTTCTGCAGCGATAGCAGCGTCTTTAGGATTGTGAATATCTGTGGTGACAGGGACACCGAGTTCTTTGGAAATCTCGCCAAGAATGTGTGTGCCTTTTTTGACGCCTGGGCCACGGAATGCGTCGCCAGATGTACGGTTTGCTTTGTCGTAAGAAGCTTTGAAGTACCAGTTGATACCAAGGCGGTCAGCTATTTCTTTGATTGATCGTGCCATATCCCAAGCGAATTGTTCGCTTTCGAGGCCACATGGTCCGAGGATGAAGAATAGTTGTTTCATATTTTGAGAATTAGGAATTGGACAACTAACCAAGATCTTCGGCTTTTTTGTAGAGTGCTCGAAGGTTGATGAGTGCTTTGTTCAAGAGTTGTGTTTCGATGTCGGTGAGGTTACCTGCGGTCTTCGTTACGAGCATTTCTAAAGAGTCTAACACTGTGCGTGCGGCCTTGAGATTTACACTGCGTTTACCTGTAGATGGGTTCGGTAATTGACCTAGGAATAGTCCTGCATTTTGCGCTTGGAGGATGACGAAGTCGTTGAAACGGCTATCTGCCTTAAGTGTGTCTGACATGGAGTGAAGAGTATAGTGATACAGAGATGTGGCGTACTTGCCACCCAAATTTATGTAGCTGCTTTTTCTGAAGTGTGGCTTTGTTCACGTTTGAGCCATGGCTCGATGAGGAATGGAACAACAGGGATGAGTGATGTTAGAAAAATAAGGAATGCTTTTTTGATAGACCATTTTGCAAATTCCATCGCTTGATAAAGAAAGACACAGTAAATACAGAACAGGATGCCGTGGATCATTCCAGGAGTGCGGATTGCTTCACCATCTCCCAGCATACGTTTGAGATAGATGGAGCAAAATAAAAGATAGATAAACGAGAGGGCCTCAAGAATGCTGATGAGGCGGAATCTGCCGACTGGGTTGGTAAGTAGTGACATGGAATGATGCAATTTGGTGTGGCGGAAGTGTGATGCGTACGGAGCCTTTCATTGAGGATCTATTGATGAAGTAGTTTTGCTGGTTTACTCTAAAGCGTAAAAGTTCGTTCTCTTTATCTGGGGTGAGCAAAAAAAGTTTTTAGAGCCTGTCCTGCTCGGCTACGGATTTCAAATGTATCGTAGCTTCCTGCTGCTTTGTCTAGATGATACCTCGGCTATGAGGCAAGACTGTGTACGAGCAACGTCAAAAATCACTAAAGCGAGCGATGAAATTTCCCTCTAGTAAATACGACTTGCCAAACTCTGCAACGATAACAGTGGAGTCTTCATTTATTGAATAGACCATGGTTTGAATCTCACTCAGATTTGGATCGTTCATTGTGAGTACGACAGTAATGAGCGTGATAGGGTGCAGCATGTCTAGCGAGGTGTTAGAGGATTTCTTTGATCGGAATTTTACCGTTCGTTGCAACAATACCCCAAACGTCTGGCTCTCCTTCTACTGCTGTGAGCTCGATCTTGCCTCCAGCTGCTTCGACGAGCAGCTTTCCTGCTGCAATATCCCAGAGCGATAGGCGTGGTTCGACATAGGCGTCGAGTCTACCAGTGGCAATGTAGGCGAGCTCAAGTGCGGCTGATCCCATCATGCGAATTTTGCGTGCTCGAAGAGAGGCGCGCTTTAGACGAGCGAGACTATCATCAAGAGAGTGGACTGTCTTGCCGCTGCTGATGGCGAGGATAGATTTTTTGAGTTGAGTGCGGGAAGAGCAGGAGATTACTTTGCCGTTGAGGTATGCGGGACCACCCTTTTCTGCTGTCCAGAGTTCCTTCATTGATGGGTCTAGAATGACGCCAGCGATGAGTTCTTTCTTGTGGCGCAGTGCGATGGAAATGCAGAAGTGAGGGATTCCGTAGAAGTAGTTCACTGTGCCGTCGATCGGGTCAACGATCCATTGGTAGTCTGAGTCTTGGTTGCCGGCGAGGCCTTCTTCACCATAGATCGCGTGATCTGGGAATTGCTCTAACAAGATGCTTGTAATGAGTTCTTGGGACTCACGGTCGAGAGCGAGCTTGATGTCATGATGTTTTGCTTCATTGATAGCAAGATCGGAACTGGAATTACGCATGAGTAACTCGCCTGATGCTTGAGCTGCGTTGATGGCAGTTTCGATGAAATTCATGGTGAAGAAGTGTGAGTTCTGGATGAATTAGTCTTTGTCTAGCTGGATGCGCGGGAGGACTGGTTTTGGTTTGGAGATTTCGTGACCGATTGGGATGATACCCCACTCGATGTTTTTGAGTGTGAGTTCGGATAGGAAGTTTGCTTTTAGTTGAGTCTGGATGCGTTCGCAAGCCGCAGGAATAATTGGCTTAAGCAGAATTGAAGCAATTGCTACAACCTCAACCATGTGGTTGAGAGCTGCGTTGACTTGTTCAATTTTGGTTTCGTCTTTGGCGAGTTCCCACGGTTTTTGGAGTTCGGTAAATGCATTAGCGCCTTTGAGGAATTCGATCACAGCTTCGAGCGCGAAGGAAATGTTGTGTTTATCCATGTGCTCGGAGTAGCGCTCAACGGTGATTTCGAGAGAATCGCGGAGTTGCTTACAGGACTCGTCGTCGTAGGACGATTCAGATGTAAGGCCGCCACAATAGCGCTTAGTCATGTTGAGTGCACGGTTGCAGAGGTTTCCTAGGTTGTTCGCCAGCTCGGTGTTGAAGAGCATGACTAGGCGCTCGATGTCATAGTCGGAGTCACGACCAGTGTGGATATCGCGCACGAGGTAATAGCGTACTGCGTCAGGTCCAAATTGTTCTGTGAGATTGATCGGGGCGACAACATTGCCAAGAGATTTGGACATTTTTTCAGACCCGTTGACGGACTTGATATTCCACCAGCCGTGGATGAGGAGAGTAGGCATTTCATCGTCACTGAAGCCCATGGCTTTAAGCATGCATGGCCAATAAATGGAGTGTGATGGGACGAGGATGTCCTTGCCGATGATATGGAGGTTTGCTGGCCAGAGTTTGTCGAAGTCTGGGAGTTCTGAGCCTTTAGGTTTGTTGTAGCCAGCAAAGGAGATGTAGTTGATGAGTGCGTCAAACCACACGAATGTAACGAACTCGGAGTCAAATGGGAGCTCGATGCCCCAACGAAGGCGTTTTTTCGGGCGGGAAATACAGAGGTCTGTGTCTTCAGCGCGCTCGATCGCATTGAGTACATCGGCTTTGCGGAATGCTGGAAGGATGAAGTCATCGTTAAACTCAACGAAATTGCGAAGCCATTCGATGTGATCAGAGAGCTTGAAGTAGTAGTTTTCTTCGTCGCGTTCTTCAACCTGCCCCCACTCTGAGCCGAACTCTCCATCTTCGTTACGTTCTTTGTCAGTAAGAAATTGTTCCTGACGTATGGAATAGAATCCTTTGTATTGCTTCTTATAAATTTGTCCTTCGTCGTAGAGTTTCTGAAGGATCTGTTGCACACATTTTTTGTGAAGTGAGTTGGTTGTCTCCGCCCATCCGTCAAATTCAATGCCGAGTTTCTCCCAGGTTACAGTGAAGCCTTTGGTGACACGCTTCACATAGGTGTTCGGGTTGACGCCTTCTTTTTCCGCTGTTTGTTGGACTTTTTGACCGTGCTGATCAACTCCTGTTAGGAAAAAGGATTCTTCATCTTTGAGCTTACGGTAGCGATTGAGAACGTCTGCTAGGATTTTCTCATAGGCGTGACCAATGTGTGGTGTGCCATTGGTGTAGTCGATCGCTGTTGTAATGTAGTAAGACATTTGGAATTGGAGAGCGTGAAAGTAAGATTGAGAAATTTACTAGGGTGGCGACGTAGGTTTTCTAGTCACAGATTGTGCTGATTAGCACGGATTTCTTATGGGATAGAATAGCTAGAGTCTTTCTGTCATTTCGGTGTGGTCTGTGATTCTCAAGCTGTAGAGTATAAGCCATGTGTGCTATGAGTGAATTTGTCCTAGAAATGGAATTAGTCTCTAGTTTTGTCGACTTTACCGCCAATCCCTAGGATGGTGGCGTTTTGTTTGGCGTGCTCGGCTTCTGCGATTTGCTCGTCCTGCATATACATTTGAGAAAGTGCAGTCCATGCGAGTTGGTCATTTGGTTGAAGTATTGTGGCTTGAATTCCGCAGCCAATGGCTTCCTTGATTTCTCCTGTTTTCATAAGTGCCATGCCGAGAGCTTGCCAGCCATTAAAAAACTCTGGGTCGAGTGCTACGCATTTGCGGTAGCCTAGAATGGCGGATTCAAAGTCGCCGATAGCGAGGTCGCCGTTGGCATCATCGAAGATGTCTTGGATAGATTCTGACATGTGGAGTGTGCGCAAGTCAGCCCGCTGGTATGGCGGGCTGAATGAGTGTTAGATTATGTTAGGCTGCTTGATTGTTCTAGCGTACACGTGGTAGCTTGAGCTCTGCTTCTTCTTGGAGGTTGTTGATCCAAGCATTGAATGCCACATACTTGAGTTGGTTTTCAGCCTGCTCAAGGAGTTGTGTTTGCTTGAGTGCTTCGTTCCCTTCGAGTTCGAGTGTGCGTGAGCCTACGAAAATAATAGTAGCTGAGTTATCGCTTTTCGCGATTTTTTCTGCGATGCTCTTTTGCTGGCTCACCTGAGCGATGCGAAAAAGCTCAGTAGCGTTTGCTGGTGAAGTAGGAGCTGTAGCAGCTGAGAATGGAGGAATCTCTGTAGTAGTGAACCCTGCTGTAGTGGCAGCATCTGCGAATGTCTTACCTTCAGCTACTGCGGCTGTGAGTGTGGCCTTAGCTTCTTCAGATGCTTTTGACATCGCTTCTGTTGCGAGCTTGGTAATGAGGTCATCCTTGGCGAGGTCTTTTGCATCTTCGAATGGTTTTACAACTGGGTTGATTTCCTCGTCGAGGCGAATTGCAATGTGACCATCACGACCTACTCCAAAGCTGTCGATGTTGTAGCTTAGTTCAGTATTGAAGTGCATTCCGAAGAGAACATCAGCAAGCTGTGTACCTGGCTGAGCGTTCTTGAGAGTGAGAGTAGAAAGCTCTACTGGAACAGCAGCGCGAGAGAATGGTTCAGTGCTGACGATGGTGAAGTCTTCGCCTGCTTCTTCCTTTGCTATCGCTGCTTCTTTGTCGAAGTCGAGACCTTCAGAATCATCGACAGCATCTACGAAGTCAGAAAAGATGCCTGTGAGAATCTTTGTGTGCGCGGCGCGCTGTTCGTTCCATGCAGCGAGCTTTTCTTGATATTCGAGGTTTTGTTTAGAAACTTCTGCAGGATCAGCGTCAGCCGCTGGTGTCGGGCGCTTTGGCTCGTCGGAGTCATTTAAGTTTGTGAGCACGTAGGTGAGCCTGATTTGTCGCTCAGTCTTGTACTTATCCTTGTGTGTTTCCCAGTACGCTTTGATATCTTCTTCGCTTGGTGCGAGATCTTTTTTGAAGTTATTGAGGTCGAAGCTCACAATGCTCATGCCAATGCTCTGACGATTGAGTTTGTCTTCAGAAAGTGTTTCAACGGAAGAAGGGGTAAGTCCACCGGCAATGAGGTTGCGTGTTTTTATGAAAACGAGATACTCAGCAACGAATTGCTGGAAGTCTTTTTCCTTAAATCCGAGGTTGCTAAGGCTTTCGATGTAGTCGCTGTAGAGTTGGGCGTCATGAGAACCATCACGGTCGAGGAACATGCTGTCTTGAATGTACTGAGCAGCCACCTCTGGTGCGGAATAGAGACCTAGCTTTTCTGCGGCTTGCTTGAGGAGAATGCGGTTGGTGACAAAGTCGAGATGGCGCTCAACTTCGTCTTGAGCCGAACCTGCGAGCGCACCGATAAATTCTGTGAATTTCAAAAAGTCTCCATAGTTTTGCATCTGCGCGAGACGTTGGATCGCTGCGATTGAGTTTTTACCTGCTTTTGAGTAGTCGTTCTGGTCAAGTGCCACGCCATTGACGTGCATGAACTCGTTGCCGACACCACCGCCGCCAGAGCCGCCTGGTTGCATAGTGACGATAAGACCTGCTGCGAGCAGAATGAGGACTACGAACATAAGGCCAGTATATTTACGCATGTTTTCGATCATGATATGTGGCGTTTTTTATCAGTTAGATTGCTGTCTGCCCGAGTAGGTAGAATAAGCCGCAAGGGATTTTAGGGGCATATCCTTGAAGCTTCAACTGCGAAATGAGGTTTTTCGTTGAGGTAGGCTGCGAATGGAATGAACAGTCGAGGTTTAGCTTTTTACAAGAAGCGCCGCGTAGGCTCCATCCGTCTGGTGGGTGATGGGATGGATAATTTCTTCTTTCTCGAGCTTGAGTTCAGGGTGTTCTTTGAGAAATGTCTCGATGAGCTCGGAGTTTTCTTCCTTATCGATTGAGCAGGTGGAGTATACGAGTCGACCATCGGGCTTGATACAGGTGATGGCATTGCTGAGGATTTGCTTTTGTAGTTCGACGATCTCAGAGATGTTTTTGGTTGTCATACGCCAGCGGACATCGACGCGTTTGCGGAGCACCCCTGTGTTCGAGCAAGGGACGTCGAGAAGGATAGCATCGAAATGATTGTGCCATTTCTTTGGGGCTGTCTGTGTCCAATCGAAGGTTTCGGTCTCGGCGATGTCGATGCCGAGGCGTCCAAGGTTGCGCAGGAGGCGTGGGAAACGCTTTGCATTGGAGTCTGTGCAGAGGAGAGCTCCTTGGTTCCGCATGAGGACTGCAATCTGTACGGACTTACCGCCAGGTGCGGCGCAGGCGTCGAGCACAACTTCGTTAGATTGTGGGTCTAACAGCAGAACCGAGTGTGTGGTAGCTGGGTCTTGGATGTAGATCAGTCCTTCATCGATCCATTCTTTCGGTGGAAGTCCGCTGGATACAAAGAAGTCATTATGTCCTTCGAGTGCTTTGATTTTGTCGTTAGGTTGAACGACTTCCGTTGACTCGGGCTTTAGTGGGTTGAGACGGAAGGTGGTGAGTGATGGCTCTTGGTTCCACTTAAGGAGCTTCGTGGTGTTTTTTTCTCCAAATTGTGCAGTCCAGCGGTCGACTAGCCAATCTGGGTGGGAATAGCGAATCGCTGGTGGCAGAGCTTCTGCGGATGCAAGGAGTTCTTCGCATTCGCTAATCGTGCGGCGTAAGAGGGCATTGATGAGGCCGCGGATGCCCTTGCGAGCCGAGTTGACTGTCTCGTTGACGGCTGCGTGATCTGGTAAGTCCATGATCAAGAGTTGGAAAATTCCGACGCGGAGGTGGCAGCGGACTTGCATGTCGATGTCGCCATCGCGAAGCTGGCTGATCCAGTAGTCTAACAATCTGCGGTTGCGCACGACTCCGATGATCAGGGCATTGAGTAGATTGCGGTCTTCGCGAGAGATTCGGTATGAGCGGGCAGCGTTGTCGACGAGGGTTTCGGCGTAGATATGGCCTTCTTCCCATTCTTCGAGGGCTTCGGCTGCCATACGACGAATGTTAGTGATCATTATGTTTGGTGGGTAAGGTGCTTCTGAGAGTTATTGTAGAGGCAATTTGACCACGAATGGCATGAATCTCACGAGTGAATGTTGCAGGGGCTCAGGAAATTGAATACACAGAGAGGGAGCTGTGTACTTGTGATTTCCGTGTGGTCTGTAGGGGGATAAAAAGACTCGTGAAATGAGTGTAATGAGCGATCTGAAAAAAAGATTAGCCTCCAGCTGCGATGGTGATAATTTCAACGGAGTCGCCGTCAGAAAGCTGAGTTGTCTCGTAATCACGTGGGAAGAGGGCAACTTTGTTGTGCTCGATGACAACTGGTTTATTCTCCAAGCCTAGTTCTTGAAGGAGACCTATGATTGATGGATTTTGTGGCAAATGCTGCACATTGCCGTTTACGATGATATTCATTCCTAATTCTTAATTGTACCAAAGAGGCTTTTTTGTGTTAAAATGGCTTCATCCCAGTCTTTCCAGACGGGCTCGTAGCCTTTGCTCTCGAGCATTGCGGCGATTTGTGTAGCACTGCGTTTGTCATCAATAGTGAACTGCTCGGTGGCTTTTTGGCATGGTTTGCGCTCTTCAATTTCTACACGGCACCCTTTCACGGTGAGATGGAGGTCATCGTGACCAGCGCCAGTGTAGCCACCGGGTTCAGTTTGTGAACCTGCTGACATGTGAGTGATGCCCAGAGGTACCATAGCGTCTCGGAGTTTGGCTGGTTCGCGTGTAGAGAGTACGATGTTTACCTGTGGGAAGCAGATGCGGAAGGCCGCAGTGAGTTGTACAAAGGTGCGATCGTCGGGGAATAGCTCTGGATCCAGAGTGTATTGGTAGTTTCCGGCATACGGGCGCATTCGAGGAAAGGCTACGCTGAAGCTGGCTTTCCAGCAATGCTTGTAAAGGTATTCGAGGTGGGCTGCTAGAGCGAGCGCTTCTTGGCGCCATGGTGAGATTCCGAAGAGAGCGCCGATACCGATACGACGGAAGCCGCCAGCGTAGGCGCGCTCTGGGCACTCGAGGCGCCAGTCGAAGTTTTTCTTTGGACCAGCAATGTGGAGTGTCTTGTATGTATCGCGGTTGTAGGTCTCTTGATAGACGATGAGTCCTTCGCCGCCATGGTCGACGATCTCGGCGTACTGATGGTCTTCCATTGGCCCGACTTCGATAGCGATTGTCGGAATGAATGACTTGATCGCATCGATACAGTCCTGCAGATAGCCATCGGAAACGAATTTCGGGTGTTCGCCAGCAACTAACAGAATGTTACGGAAGCCGAGTGAATGGAGGTGGCGGGCTTCCGTGAGCACTTGTTCGATGGTGAGCGTGGTGCGGAGGATTGGATTGTCTCTAGAAAAACCGCAATAAGTGCAGTTGTTGACACATTCATTGGAAACATAAAGTGGCGCAAAGAGTCGCATCGTCTTGCCAAAGTGGCGACGCGTGATCTTCTGAGTCTCGGCAGCCATTGCTTCTAACTGTTCGTTAGAAGTAGGCGCAATGAGCCTCTTAAATTTCCGAAGGAGCGGAGATTTATGTGCTAAGAGCTGGTTGAATGTGTCGACGAAAGACAATGCGATCAGTGACTTGAGATTGCTGGATTACGCTTCAATCGCGGCACCACCTAGAGCTACGAGATTAAGGTAGGCTTGGATGTCTTCTGCCGGATTGTTGGCACGCATGAGGGATTCACCTACGAGGATGGCATTGGCTCCAGCATTAAGGATGCGTTGGCCGTCGGCAGGAGTCTTGATGCCAGACTCGGAAACGAGAATGACATTTTCCGGGACTTCATCGACAAGTTGCTCGGTCGTGCCGAGGTCGGTGGTGAATGTTTTGAGGTTGCGGTTGTTGATGCCGATGAGGTCGGCGCCGAGGTTGAGCGCGCGCTCCATTTCTGCGAGGTTGTGAACTTCGACAAGGACATCGAGTTGGAAGATACGTGCGATGTCGTAAAGCTTTTTGAGTTCCTCGTCAGTGAGGCCAGCTACGATGAGGAGGATGGCATCGGCGCCTGAAACGACTGCTTCGTAGATCTGTACCTCGTGCACCATGAAGTCTTTGCGCAGGCATGGGATTGGAGATTCCTGGGCAATGCGTGCGAGGAAGGAAAGGTGGCCTTTGAAATACTTTTCATCGGTGAGAATGGAGATGCAGTTCGCACCGCCGTTGATGTACATGCGCGCCTGACGAACTGGGTCGAAATTGGGATCAATGATGCCAGCGGATGGTGAGGCTTTCTTGACCTCGGCAATCACGCTGAGGTGGTCGGAGTCGCGGTCGAGCGCGCTGCGGAATCCGCGGAATTCATTGCGTTCGAGAGCGGCAGCTTTGAGCTTCTGCATGCGCGGGATCACGGCTTCGATTTCGAGCCGCTTGTGATGCATGATTTCAATCAGTTTGTCCACGCGCGAGAATGTAGGGGACGACTCAGGGAATGGAAACTGCAATTTTGAGAAAATCGACATACGCTGAGGTGAGATGCTCGAAAAGGTGATGTCTGTGATCACTGCGGATAAAAGACGCGATGATCACTGAGTTTATCTACAAAAAGGCACGTGAGAATGAACTCACGTGCCTTTTATTGGGAAGAAATTCTTCCAGCTTATAGGTCATAAATTATGACTTATAACGAAGACGCTTTTTGTGACGATTTGCCTTCGAGCGCTTCGAGCGCTTGTGCTTGTTGATTTTGGCCTTACGGCGCTTTTTTAGGCTACCCATAATAGTTTATTGGTTACGGTTTGATTGAGAATCTTAGCGGATGAGTTTGTTGAGTGGATATTCGATAATACCTTCAGCACCCAGCTCCTTGAGAGTTGGGATGATCTTGCGAGAGACTGTCTCTTCGATCACTGTTTCCACTGCGACCCAATCTTCTTCAGAGAGTTGAGAAATTGTTGGACGGCGGAGTGACGGTAGTGTATCAATGACTGCTTGCAAGGATTTTTCTGGGAGGTTCATTTTGAGACCCACCTTACCGCGTGCATCGAGTGCACCTTTGAGCATGAGAACGAGGCGTTCCATCTTGCCGCGCTTCCACTCATCTTCGTATGCAGGCTTGCTGGAATAGAAGTGTGGGAAAGATGTGAGGAGGGTGTCTACGATGCGAAGTTTGTTTGCTCGGATAGAGTTGCCAGTCTCTGTGACGTCAACGATCGCGTCAACGAGATCTGGAATTTTTACTTCTGTGGCTCCCCATGAGAATTCGATGTCAGCTTTGACGCTTTTTTCTTCGAGGTAGCGCTCAGTGATGCCTACGCCTTCGGTAGCGATACGCTTACCTTCAAGGTCGTGGACAGTCTTGATTGGAGAATTTTCAGGAACGATAAGAACCCACTTTGTTGGGCGAGTCGTAGCGCGTGAGTATGGAAGCTCAGCCATGTCGACGAGGTCAGCACGATTTTCGTAGGCCCAGTCGAGGCCAGTGATGCCACAGTCGAGGAAATCGGAGTCGATGTAACCACCGATTTCCTGGGCGCGGATCATGTAGATGTCGAGCTCGGAGTCGTCGGATGATGGACGCAAACCACGGTCAGAAGTGTAGACATTGTAGCCAGCCTTCTTGAGTAGCTTGAGGGTTGGATCCTGTAGGGAGCCCTTTGGAAGTGCGATTTTAAGTTTGTTTGCCATGGCTTTGGAAACGCTTTGGGAGGCGGCTTATGCAGGTCATTGCTCTAAGAATCAAGGTATTTTTCACCAATCTTGCAGATTGATGGAGGGGGCTGAGCCAGACGAACAGGAAATGTCAGAGATTAAAAAATCAACTCCGTGGGCGAGTGGTGGCTGGTCGAGGAACAAAAGATCGTAGCTTTGTTAGAAACTGATAGAATTTCTAGCGAACAAGCCGAGAGTTTTCGTAAGAAAGGTGTGCTCGGATCGCATTTAGAGAACCTCGATCAAAGTGACGGCTACAAAGGATTCAATTAGCGCAAGGGATCAACGCGATCATTGCGACGATTGATCCACGAGAGCAGTAACCCAAAATGGCGTAACTCTTCGAAGAGCTACGCCATTGAAAGAGAAACGCTGTGTTAGTCTATACGTCGAACTTTGTCCAAGCGGCGTTGTGCGCGCTGGAGGCGACGACTGCTTCGATGAAGGCCATGCCGCGAATACCGTCGTCGATATTCGGGTAGTCGGTAGTAAATTCACTTGGTGTTTTGCCAGCTTCGACAGCACGAATGTGGTTGGTGAAATTGAGGTAGAGGTTGGCGAATGCTTCGAGGTAGCCTTCTGGGTGTGATGCTGGTGTGCGTGTGGCAGCTTTGGCCGCTTCGCAACAATAGTCGTTGCCTGTGCGATAGACCTGCATTGGTGCTGTTTTGGATTTGAAGAGCAGACTGTTAGGTGCATTCTGGTGCCATTCAAGGCCTCCTTCTGAACCCCAAACTTTGATCGCTAGGTTGTTTTCTTCACCCGCTGCGATTTGTGAAGCAGTGAGGACACCTTTAGCGCCACCTTCAAAGCGAAGGAGGACGTTGCCATCGTCGTCGAGGCGACGCCCTGGGACGAATGCTGTGAGGTCTGCTGCGAGTTCGTCGATCTGCAGGCCAGTGATTTCTTCAGCGAGATTCTCAGCGTGTGTGCCGATGTCACCCATGCAGCCAGCTGCGCCAGACTTCTTAGGGTCTGTGCGCCATGCTGCTTGCTTTTGACCTTCTGTGTCGATGGCATCAGAGAGCCAGCCTTGTGGGTACTCGACGACTACTTTACGGATTTCGCCAAGCTGGCCAGTAGCGACCATGTGGCGCGCTTGTTTAATCATCGGATAGCCAGTATAGGTGTGAGTCAGGCCGAAGAGTTTACCAGATTTTTCAACGATGTTTTTTAGCTCTTTGGCCTCTGCTAGGTCGAGAGTGACTGGCTTATCGCAAAAGACGTGGAAGCCAACTTCGAGAGCAGCTTTGGCCGCAGGGAAGTGGACGTGGTTTGGTGTGACGATGGCGACAAACTGCATGCGTTGGTCAGCTGGAAGCGCTGCTTCTTTTTCTATCATTTCAGCGTAGGTGCCGTAACAACGTTCTTCAGGAAGGAAAAGCTCAGCGCCTGAGTCCTTGGAGCGCTGTGGATCAGAAGAAAATGCGCCACAGACGAGTTCGATTTGCTGGTCGATCGCTGCCGCGATGCGGTGTACGGCTCCGATGAAGGCACCTTGGCCACCACCGATCATGCCCATGCGGACTTTTTGGTTGCTTGGTTGCATAGTGAGTTTGTTGCTTGGTTAGTAGTTACCTAGGTGAGTGTTGAATGAAATTTTTAGATCATTTTTGAGATGATCATGTTTTTTCAATGAGTGACTTACCTGTGTCAAGTGTACTGAAGTTTTCTACGCGCCTAACGATAGTAACGACTTGCTGGCAGGAGCGTTTCCAAACGTCAAGGTTTTCGAAGGATTGATAAGGCCGATAGTCATTTGCTATGAAACCAAGTAACTATGTTACTAGGCAACTAGTTTTTGCCTTGCGCTTCGTTGTCGAAGGGTGCGTCGAAGGCGATGTTCGTGTTGCGTGGAAAATCGAGTTTGTGGACATACGCGCAGGACTCTGTAGCCCCGTAGAAACGATCCATGCGGCCGTCTTCCCATTCAACAGAAAGTGGACCAGTGTATTGGATGTCGTTGAGAGCTACGATGATTTCTTCGAAGTTCACATCGCCGCGACCAACTGAACGAAAGTCCCAGTGGCGGCGTGCATCTGTGAAATCAGTGTGACCTCCAAAGACCCCGACAGTGCCGTCACCGTGGCCGAACCATACATCCTTGATGTGGCAGTGGTTGATGCGATCCGCGAAGGCATAGATAAACTGGACGTAGTCAACACCCTGATAGGCAAGGTGAGATGGGTCATAGTTGAATCCGAAGCGTGGGTGGTGCTTGATTGCTTCGAGTGCGCGCTCGGTGGAGGCGATGTCGAAGGCGATTTCTGTTGGGTGCACTTCGAGCGCGAAGTAGATGTCAACTTTTTCGAATGCGTCCATGATTGCGGTGAAGCGTGTGCCGAAGTCGTCGAACCCTTTTTGGAGAAATTCCTGAGATGTTGGCGGGAAGGCGTAGAGGGCGTGCCAAATTGATGAGCCCGTGAAGCCATTGACTACCACTTTCTCTGGTGCGCCACCTGGCTTGAGATCGAAGAATTTGCGGGCAGCTTTGGCTGTATCGATCATTTCTTGAGCGGCACGTTGGCGTACGCCTTCAGGCTCGCCGTCACCCCAAACGTGTGGTGGGAGAATGGATTTGTGGCGTTCGTCAATATTGTCACAAATTGCCTGGCCTACGAGATGCGCAGAGATGGCAAAACAATCGAGTCCAGCTTCTCCGAGTGCAGCCCACTTTGATTGACAATATCCTTCTTCGTTGAGTGCTTGTTGGATGTCGAAGTGGTCGCCCCAGCAGGCTAGCTCGACGCCGTCGTAGCCCATTTCTTTGACTTTTGGAAAAAGCTCTGCGGCCGGAAGATCGGCCCATTGGCCAGTGAATAAAGTGACTTTTCTCATAGAATTATTAGTTATTTTCTGGTCGAAATAAATAGAAGGTTACATCATGGAAATCTAGGAAAATCGCTCTTTATAACTCCATTTTCTTGCATGCGAGAAAAGAGAAGGTCGAGTGCCTCAATGCACATGAGTGGATCAGAAAAAAAACTCGTCAAGTTCCGTTCCGCGAACGAATCCATGACGAGTTTTGTAATGAAGAAGGTTTTCCTCGAAGTAGATAGGCTTTGAGTGGAGTAGTCGAGACCTAGATGCATGAGAGGCTCTTCTAGCAGCTTTTGAGCCTCATGATAAGTTAGAATGATGCGACTTTGTTTTCGTCGACGTGTTCTTCGGAAAGAACGATTGGTTTATAGCCGCCTTTTGACTTGTACCAAAGGATAATGAGAAGGAAGGTGATAGCCATCAGTGCAGGAAGCGCGGCAGCTACACGAATAGTTTTGCGCGCGCTTTTGTCGAGCGTCTTTTTAAGTTCAGTAGATTCAGCTGAAGTTAGGCTCTTGTCGGCGAGGGCGGCTTCTGTCTTGAGGGATTTGTGATCCCAGCCAAAGAAGTTTTTGTCTTCTTTATAGGCAAATTGTTCAACTTGCTCACCAGTTTTTTCATTTTTAACAGTCTCAACTTTGTTGTATAGAGCAGGGGCTTCTTTCTCTAGAGCTTGGGCGTCAAAATTGGTTTTAACTGCACCTAAGAACGGGATGCCGAAAATTCCGACGGTAAGAAGACCGATTGCGGCAACTGTGTTGAGAGTCATGGCGCCACCCTTCGGGAATTGTTCTGCTGTAAAACCTAGAATGGTTGGCATGTAGAATGTTTGTCCGATTGCATAGAGTGTGAACGCTAGTATAATATAGAAACCAGATGCTCCTGAAAGTAGGAACAGACCAGCAATAGAAAATACTGAACTTACTAACAAAAGAGTAGGGGCTGTCATGAATTTCAGCGGGATTCCTGCAAAGAAGCGGAATGTCATCATGATCAAGGAAGAGAGCACAATCGCATAGCCAGAGTCCAAGTTGAATTCGGACTTCATAACTGGCTTCATAAGAACCTGAATCCATCCGTCAGTAGCAAGTTCAGCAGTTGCTAGTGGAATCATGATTAGGCAGATAATGAAGAAGAGGATCTTACCTGCGGACTTTAGGACGAATCCTGAGACAAGGCCAGCTACGGCACCAACTGCCAAACTTGTATTAATACGAGCATAACCATCACCGAGGTATCCGCCAACTTCGGCAAACTTATAGAAGAGGAAAGTTGCTGCTAGGAAGATTCCGAGTCCTCCAAATTCACGAAGCATATCAGTGTAGGAAACATTATTCTCTACGCGCTCGTCTTCTGGGTAATTATGGCAAACGATGAAACCAAGACCGAAAAGTATCGCAGGAATGAGAACAAACCAGAACATTTGTCTCCAGTTGTCTAGCAGCGGGTTTTCTCCACTTCCTAGAGCTAAGAAAACGAGAGCTCCAACAGCCACCCCTGCAGGCCATGATGCGTGAAGAATATTAAGCATCTTAGATTTTTGGCTTTTGTACATTGTGGCGCAGAGTGGGTTGATAACGGCTTCAACAATACCGTGACCGAATCCAAAAATAACGAATGCGAGAGTAAGCTGATCTAGAGATTGGGCAAAGAGTGTCCAAATGCTTGACCCTGCCATGCTGGCAAAGGCAACCATCATTGATGATTTATAGCCGATCTTGTCAACGACGAGTGAGAAAAGAATCATGCTGATTGCGATCGGCCAGAGTGAGGAGCCAAAGAGCGCACCCGCAGCATCTCCTGAAATTGCGAATTCTTCAGCCCAAATTCCGATACTCATGACGCGGATGCCGAAGGCTACGCCACAAGTCATGAGGGCGAGGAAGCTCGCCCAGAAGATAATAGAGCTTTCTTTAGATGATAATGTCTTGTCCATTTGGTTTTGTGTGTGGGTTGCGCTAGAAAGAGTCAGAGGTTTAGGGGAATATATTTCAATCGACCGTATCAAGCTTATAAAGTAAAGTGAGCGCTATGTCTAGCATCAAGTAGTGACATGTAAGATTGGGCTATAGAGATTGACGAGTGATGCTCAGTTTTTGCTGTAAGTTGCTGATAAATAGTCTTGCTGATTAGGGTCGACGAGGTTGTGGCTCTAGCGTACGACCACAGGAGTACCGACTTCGACTTTAGAAAATACGGTAGGAACCGCCTTGTAGTAAGTACGGATGCAGCCATGGGAAGCTGGGCGTCTAGGAACTCTACCCTTATGCATGCCGATGCCATCCCAACTAATGCGCATCCAGTAGGACATAAGAGCTCCTTCAAATTTGCCACCTTCAGGGACTGCATGTTTTGTAATGTCTGCATCCTTGATTACTACATTACCTTCGGCGTCGTAGATTTTTCCGTACAAGTTGGAGCGCTTATCGGATTTAATTTTCTTAAGCACTTCGTAGTTTCCTGCAGGTGTTGGAAATTTGGCAACGCCTGTGGAGACTGGGTAATCCATAGCGACTTGGCCATTATTGAGGAGAAACCCACGCTGTAGGCTACGGTCTACAATAACCTTGGCATTGCTGCCGTTGGTGTTGGCTAGCAGAGTCTTATTACGGTAGATACCGTAGGTTTCAGGGTAGCTTTTGGAGGCAGTGAAGTAGGCATAAGTGCCTTCTTTGTAAGGGTTGGCGTGTACAGCCTTGATGGCTTTTGTTTGCGCAGGGTTAGGCTTCGGAGTTTGGTTGATTTGGCAGCTCGATAAGAGAGCTGGCACGAAGACTGTCGCTAGAATAAGAGAGAGGTGAGGTTTGATATTCATTACGGTGAAAAGGCTAGATTAGAAAATTTTAGAAACCGGCTTGATAAAAATCAAGCGCGTTTGAAATGCGTGTTCTGGTTTAGGACTCGCGGTGGCGGGAAATTCTGAGGCGCTCACCATGGAGTAATGCCTTGAAATACGTGTAGTCTTCTTCGTGAGAACCGGAAATAATGCGGAACGAGTATTTTGGCCAATGCTGCATTTCTTCGAATGAATTTTTCATGCGAATCTCGATGAACTCGTGACTGTCTGTGCCGCGGCCGGTGAGTCTGCTACGAAGCTCTTCTGCATTGGGAGGCATGATGAAGATGTCTACGAGAGCATTTTGGATGATTGGGTTGTCACTTTCCCGGATGAGGGCAGCCCCTTGTACGTCGATGTCTATGACGACGTCTGTCCCTTGATTGAGTTTATCAAGGACTTCTGAGAGCAAGGTGCCATAGTAATTTCCGTAGACCTCGGCGTATTCTAGCAATGCACCCTCAGCGATTTTTTGCTGAAATTCTGAAATACTTAGAAAGAAATAGTCTTTGCCGTTTTCTTCACCAGGACGTGGCTTTCGCGTAGTGCAGGATATAGCGTAACTAGCCTCGCCTTCATCGCAAAGGCGACGACAGAGTGTAGTTTTTCCTGATCCAGAGGGACCAGAAACGAGGTAGAGAATGCCTGTGCGAACTGACATGGAGTTAGATGATAGAAAGAACTCGCTTTCTTCAAGTGAATTTTAGAGATTGAGGAGCGCTTACATGATCGCGCGGTAGAGTATAGGATAGAGGTGGGATTTTGTTCGACACGATGATGCGAGTGAGCTCGTGAAGCTCGACACGACATTGCTGTGGAGCCGAAGTGTGATCGTGGGTAATTTTCTCTTTCATTCAGGTGCGTTTAAAAAAAAGGTGAAAATCCGCCAAAAAAGATCTTGCGCCGCGACGATTTTTAAACATACTCCGCCCGCAGCCGAAAGGCAGCAAGCGATCTATAGGCCACTTTAGCTCAGTTGGTAGAGCAGTTGATTTGTAATCATCAGGTCGTCAGTTCGAATCTGACAAGTGGCTCCATTCTCTAAAAAGCCCTTAGCTTTTAGCTAAGGATTTTGAAAAAGAAGTTAAAGAATTTCTTACGTTCAAGGGCTATGAAATTGGAATTTTAAAGGATGAATGCTCCGCATTCATGTCCTCCAAAAACTCTGAAGCAGGATCTACCGCAGTCACTAGCAATCGGTCTCTGGCTCGAGTGAGAGCGACATAAAGAAGTTGTCGTTCCGTGTTATAAACATCTTCCAAGTCTGAATCATCAGTAACGGTTTCAATACGAGTTTGCGAAGGAATCACTTCGTCATCGCAAGCCATAGCAACTACTGCTCGAAATTCTAAGCCCTTAGCCAAGTGCATTGGACTTAAGAATACCGCATTTGATGCCCTCTGCATTTTCTCGCTGAGCAAATGAGCCTTCATTCCACTCAATGATACCGCTTCTTGCGCCCGCTCAATTTCATCATCAGAGCGAACAAACACACCGATCTCATCTGGCCTAATGCCATCTTCCAAGCATTGCTTTAACCATTCAGCGACCCCTTTGATTTCAGCTTTTGTATCGGCTACAATCTGGATTTCTGGTTCGGGTCCGTTAAACACAGACACGGTTCCTTTGCGTTCCTCGGCGTTGCCATCAACATCGGAGAATTCGACAGGCAGCAGGCGATCCGCTATCCGCCTTATCTGGTGAGATGTACGGTAGTTGACTTTGAGGGAGTGAGATCGGCCTTGAATATTCACTCCTAGTGTCTTCCACGAAAACGGCTGTTGAAAAATACGCTGACCTAGATCACCAGCAAAGAAAAGTGCGTTAGGTCGATCTCCGCCAAGCGCAGCAAGCATCTTTAGTTCAGCTACATTGATGTCCTGAGATTCATCCACCACGGCGAAATCAAACGGCACTCTGGATGCTTCTGAAATGTGCTTAGTCAAGCCTTCGTAGATGTCCGATAAAGTCATCAGACCGCTTTCAGCCAGACCTGCCCTGACACGCTCAAAAATACCCCATAAAATCACCCGCTGTGTTTCTGCTAGTCGTGTCCTTCTACCCAATCGCCTGACATCACGATAATCCTCCCAAGTCCTCAATTGCCATGCATCAACGACAGAGGACCATTCATTCCAAAGGAAACTCTCGCTAAACTTATGCTCTGTCGCTTCTTCAGATGCCTTTTGAATGAGCGGCTCAATATCCGCCTTGCTCGCCATTTTATAGCGCCCGCAATTGCCTTTGTAAAGGTGTTTCCCAAGAGAAGACATGGCATGGACTTCTAAGCGCTCTGCAAGCGTGGGTTCGCTACTAACCAGTCGGCGCACCTTGTTGCGTAGAGCATTGGCCAGCGGTTCCGAAAAGGTCGTCAGTAAAACCCTTGAATCTGGATTGTTTTTAGCCAGATAGACCGCTCGGTGCAGAGCGACAATAGTTTTGCCTGTCCCTGCCGATCCAGAAGCCCTAGCAGGCCCGTTAAAATCACGCTCAACGAGCTGGCGCTGGTCAGGGTGCAAGAAGATAGTCCACTTATCCCAGGGGAACTCCAAGGCGCTCTTAAGCTCTTCACTGTTGTTCATTAGACGGAAGCGGCGCTTCGCATCGGGATGTTCAAATGGATCAGCCTCGGGCGTCACTCCAGGAGCGATGGTCGGCTTGCCTCCCGTCGCCAGTTCAAGCAAAGCTTCTGCGGCCTCCTCTGGCAGGTGATCCGCTAATTCGAGTAAGGAATCTTCATCGACTTTGCGAACGGTCGCCAACAAATCCTCAGGCACACCATAGCCGAGCAGTTCTTCATCTGGAACATCTTTAAAAATGAGCGGCTTCTCGATTGGGATCGGCTCACTCTCCACATACTGCGGGATCACGATCTCCTCGACCCGCTCTTGGACCTCTACTAGTTGAGCGGCACCCGTTTTGGGGTGTGTCGTCAGTCTACGGTTTTTTGCCCACTGATACGCAGGATCATGATGACCCGCATAGCAGACCAAAAAATTACTTCCGTCCTTATGCACGATCACCCGAATGTCCATGTTCGCATACACCGAACAAAAGCGCTTATCTTTAACAGCACCCAATTTGTGGAACTTTAAACCTGGATTCGCAGGATTCACCTGGAGATCAAATACAGTCGTTTTCACCAGCTTCTGCTCATCCGCAGTCAGCTTGAGCAGACTGTCCTGAAAGGTGGATGCGATAAGGAAATTCATTGGCGCAGCTCAATCAAACTTTGAAAATCTTCATGACCTCATCACCGAGATGATTGATCACCTTAACCGCTATACGGCCACCTGCGGGCTTTCTAAAGGGTCTTGAGGTATCGCTATTGAGAGTGTCCCAGGCTTCCGCATTGATCTCGGCCTTAAGTGTGGTCCTTAGTGCCTTATAAGGATCATTGGCTCCGAGGAAATAAGCGTGTCGTACGAAGAAACTCTCACTGTTATAGTCGGTATCAATGAACCAGCAGGCAATCTCATCCGAAGATGAACTGATAACCTTACCTGTCTGCGGCTTGAAGACATCCACTCCGTTGATCTTTACCTGGAGCAAGCCGTCCTCCGCTTCGATCACATCAATATCAGGCTCGCCAAAGATCACGAAGAGATTCGCTGCGCTGGTCTTTTTGAGGTCCTCTGCCATGTGCAGATCAGCATTCATGCGGGCCTTCAAAACGGGAATACGACCGAGCTTATCAAACTCCGTCGAGTGGGCGTCATAATTGAAAGCACAGGCAATCAACACATCAAAGCCCGCATCGTCTGCTTCTCTGGCGGCTTCAACGAGATCTAGTCTGGAAACCGTTCCAAACTCGGGACCAATGAAGATCGCCGCCCGCTTCTCGACGCCTTCATCCACATCGCCTTCGGTGTAGAATCCTTCTGCACAGATGTAGGATCCAGGAAACAAAGCAATCGAGGAGAAATTGATTTTATCCTCTTTGTGCGCCTGCTGCACCCCTGCCACCTTGAGGTTATCCAGAATCATGTTGGTAAAATTCTGCTCTTCGCTGTACTCGCCAGCGTCTTCACTGACACCATCCATGAGTTCATCATTCTCATCTAAGCTCAGGACACGGTGCGGCGACAGACTCTCGACAGTAAATGGACCTGCAACTCGCACTTTCTTCTTATTCTCATACGGTTTGTCGTAGAGATACTCGTAATCCGCCTTGGCAGCGATGGATGCGTCGATCTCCTTCTGGCGGGCAATACGCTGCTCCCACCATTCAGCGTGCATCGCTTTCGCCTCGGACGACCAATCTGCATCAATATCACGAGGAATTTCCCATTCTTCCCAACTTTCATTCACTGCTGCATTCAATTGCTCACGTAATGGCTCTAGCTTTAACTGAAACTGATCCCATATCACATCAATCTCGGCATTGTTAGCAATAGATTTGAGAGTAATATGAGGCACACGTTGGTAAACAAACCCATGCTTTATATTTCCATAGGTTGCGGATTCGGAAGGAACGGTACGGGAAAGCTCTGCCTCCTTTACTTGGCCCTCTTTACTATCCGCTAAAAGATACATCGGGTATCGAGCGCCCATAATTCTAGATCGAGCCAAAGCTAAAGAAACACGAGAGGTATCTATGGTGATCCAGCGGCGACCCCATTGCTCGGCAGCATAAGCAGTTGTCCCAGAGCCGCAGGTTGGATCTAGCACCAAATCTCCAGGGTCTGAACACATTTGAATACATCGTTTAATTACCTCTACATTGGTTTGCACAACATAGACCTTAGACATACCGCTCCCTGAAGCCGTGTCCGTCCAAATATTGGTCAATTCTTCAACAGCGTAATCATTCCAATAACGCAGGCTAGCGATAGACTTTCCTTGACGGCGAATCCGACCCGCTTTCATGACTTGAACAGCGCTCTTTTGTGGAAATCCCCACCATCTGCGTCCTGAGTCGTACTGCTTACCTTCAAATTCCAAAGGATACCTTGCGCCTGGTCCTGGTTTAGTAAAAGATACTAACCGACACAACCGATCTACGGGGATTTTTTTACGGTCTGATTTTTCCTCATTGGTCAATGGGCGGAGAGTATAATCTTCCTCAACTATTTGAGTATATTGACCAACATCATTTAGAGATTTTTGAACTAACACCTTTCTAAACTTGGTTGTATTTTCTTTCTTTGCATACCAGAGGATATAATCCAATCGCCTAGGTAATCCTTTCGCACCTAAAGCGCCCGCTTTTACGAAAGAAATTTGACCAAACATGTTGTCTGATCCGAAACACTCATCCATTAAAGCACGAACTCTATGCACATTTTCCTCTCCTATCTGCACAAAAATAGATCCAGAATCAGATAACAGATCCCGAGCTACGGTAAGTCTGTCCCGCAAATAAGTCAGGTAAGAGTGAATTCCATCGCTCCAAGTATCTCGGAACGCTTTAACCATTTCAGGCTCTCGAGAGATATGCTCTTGTTTGCCATCCTTAACATCAGTGTTACCTGTAGACCACTGAAAATTTGAATTAAATTTAATCCCATAAGGCGGATCAAAGTAGATGCATTGCACCTTTCCCCTGAGCCCCTCTCTTTCTGCAAGCGACGCCATCACCTGAAGGCTATCGCCAAGAATCATGCGGTTGGTCCAGTTTTGGTCATGCTGGTAAAAATCCGTTTTATCGGCTTCATCAGGCACGCCGTTAAAATCGGCGAACATGTTCATCTGCTCGTCATCCAGTGCTTCGCCCGCCTCGGTCTTTTTCATAAGATCTTCGACCAAGACCTTTGGATGGACCTTCTCCTGAATGTACAGCGGCGGTGCGTTGACGACCAGATCGGACCAATCCTGTTCATCTTTTCCTCGCCACACAAGCTGAGGGTCTAGATCCCGATTGCGGCGCTCATAAGCTACCTTGACCGAAGCTTTGTCGTCCTTGTCTACTAGGCTGTCGTACTCCGCAGTCGGAATATTCCTGCGCTTGGCGTCTTCATGAACTAAAGTTTCTACTTTTTTCTTAACGGTTTTTTTCTTCGGCATAACAGATTTCCTTAATCGCTTGATTCAACACCTGTGGCGCTGAGCATTTTTTTAAACTCTTCTTCAACTCGGGCGGCGAAATCGCTTTCCATCGTGTAGATGTCTCCAAATTCGACAAAGGCCCAGCGACCATATTCACCGAGGTAGTTCACGCCTGGCACCCAATTGTTTTCCATCGTGGCCTTCTTGTCTTTGGCGTCCTCGCCTCGATAGCCTTTGATCTCAACAATGAGATTTAGCGGATCTTCGGCACCTTTTCCGTCATCTATCTGAACTATGAAATCTGGAATATACGTGCGCTTCTTCGACCCGTAGAGATAGGGAACATGTAAGCCAAGGTTATGATTCTTAACGTAGGCAATGACCTTTGGGTGTGTCTCGGCAACTCGACAGAATTCGCCTTCCCATGTGCTGTCGAGAATGGCCCAATTGACATGGCATTTACTCGCATCGGTCTCCCAGCGGTCTTCCTGTGAAGTGTTGAAATTCACGTGCATCGTCGAACCGATTGGATTATATGGATCGAGCAAAGCCTTAATCTGGTTACGATCGCTCATCGAGCGGGTGATGCCTGCCGTGATACGCTCACAGGTCATGTCAGCGAGTTCCAGATACATCAATTGAGCGGGATAGGTGCCGCCCTTACATTCCAGGCAGTTGTCCAGCCACTGCTTGGTGATGCGTTTAAGTTGTCCAAACAAATGGAACTTAGGTTTATCGCCTGTATCCCGCCATTTGGTTTCCAGCAGACGGTGTGTTAAATTGTACAGCAGCGTTGATTTTCTCAAATCACCCGTATGCACGAGTGTTAGATCGACACCCTCACCAATAATACCCTCAGCACGTGTGACGGTCGGCCCGACTAATTCAGGAGTTAGTTCCAGAATCGAGTCGTCGTTGAACTCTGCAACCAGGCGCTCTTCAGGTAGCTCAATGCGATATCCCTGCACATTCGGGAAACAGATCTCCAAATGGTCTCGATCTGGACGGACCGCTTTCACTTGAATCGTCTCACGAGGTTTGCCTGGAGTCGCTATAGTAGGCTTAGCAGTGAAATCAAATGGGATGCCCAGCACATCGGCGTATTCGACATTGAAGAGATTGTTTTCGTTGAGTTCGTATGATTGTCGGCGCAGCGCACGTCCAATTACCTGTTCGCAGAGTAGCTGTGTACCAAATGCACGCACTCCGAGAACATGAGTCACGGTGTTGGCATCCCAACCTTCTGTGAGCATCGAGACGGAGACCACGCATCGAATCGACCCGCCGAGCCGATCCCGCTTGCCCACGGTATTCATGACCTCACGCAGCAATTCTTGGTCGCTAATGTTTTCAGCTCGAGTACGGTCTCCCGTGCGTTCAATAATTTCACGACGGAAGCGCTCGATCTCATCCGAGGCCATGTCTCTGAATTTGTTATCCAGCGCTTCTCCAGACTCTAATTGGACGCTGTCAATCAGGAGAGTATGCGGGCGGGCATAGTGTTCGCCATGCTCGTTGTAATTATCAAAGAGCGGCAGTCTGCCATGCTCCAGTGATGTTGAGCCGTCATCGTTCTCCCGCTGGAATCCTGATATGTAATCGTAGACGAGCTTCGAAATCGAAGTGTTCTGGCAGACGACAATAAAGCAAGGCGGCACGCCGATGCCTGCTTCTTCCCAGAGATTAAAAGTTTTTTCATAATGCCCGTAAAGCGCCTCGAGTGCGGTCTGTAGCTGCGGCGGCAAAGCTAGTGGATCAAAAGTGGATGCACTCCTGGAGCTTTTAGGTAATTGCTTACCAACGTGCTTCCACAGCTCTCTAAAGATAGGAACTTCAGCATCAGGGATGTTATCCGCTACGGGAACTCTCGGCAGCTTAACGATACCGCATTCAATCGCATCCATCAGCGAAAAATCCGACATGGTCCAGGGAAACAAAGTACCTTCGGCATATCCTGATCCCTTCAGGAAAAACGGTGTTGCCGATAGATCCATAACACGAGCGACACCAAGTTTTCTGTTAACTGCTTCAATACCCGAAATCCACAAACGGGCAGCTTCATTATTCTCTTTTGCCTCCGTCTTTTCGTCTCCTTTGAGATCGTCTACGTCATCCGTATTCGGCTTTTCTCGGTAACAGTGGTGCGCTTCATCATTTAGCACCATGATGTTTCGCATACCCATTAATTCTGGCAGCACTCTCTGCAACATCTGCCCCTCTGTTTCCGTTGTTTGCAACTCATCGCCTAATCGCCCCTTCAGTAACGATCGACCGCCCGATGAGATGTCGATACGCTCCCTTAGCTTGAAAGCATGGTAATTGGTAATAGCGATCTTGGCTTTATCCAGATCTGGGATCAGATCATTGGGAATCAATTCACGATCCGCATAGTAACTGTCGGGATCGTTCGGTTGTAGCACTCGCAGGCGGTCCTTAATCGTTAATCCTGGAGCAACGATCAGGAAGCCTCGGGTAAACTTCTTACTATTCGGGCGGCGGACAGCATTTACGGTCTGCCAGGCTATCAGCATAGCCATTACGGTCGTTTTGCCTGCTCCTGTAGCCAGTTTGAGCGCCAGGCGCATTAACTCAGGGTTTGCGGCCTCATTAGCTGCATCAAGTGCTTTTAAGATACCTTCTGTGCTTTTGCCCATCTTAGGAGCTACTTCTGTTAACCAGATAGCGGTCTCGACCGCCTCGACCTGGCAAAAGAAAGGCCGAATACCACTGAACTTGTGATGCCGCCAGTATTCCAGCAGCCTGGCAGTTTCAGGAGTCACTCTCCATTGATTCGGATCAGGAATCATGCGCCATTTATCAACATGATCTCGAATTTGGTTGATGACCGATGTTGGATCATACTGCTGCTCTTCAGTGGATAGGCCATGCCCCTCATCCAGAACTAAATCTCCCTGCTTACTCTTCTTGCTTTTCTTGGGCTTGGGAATCGGGGTTATGAACTCAGCTGGCCGCCGCCCTTCAATCGTCCTATGCGTTGGCTGGCCTTCTCCATCCAGCTCCCAATAGCGAGTTGGGTAATCGTAGGGAGAATTGAGAATCGGTGCTGCAAAAAAGTCGTCCATGACGGTGACTATCAAAGAACGGCGAAATCTGAAATCATTCAAGAAAAAATTCTTTAGGAATTTTAAGGGTAAAAGTTACTATCTTCTAAAGACGCCTCTTAGGAAAGACCAGCCTGTGAGAGTCTTTAAGTGAAGAGCGATCTTGCTTGCTTTTTCCCTGGCCTAAGGTCGAACATAAGATGATTTTTTAAGTTTGAAAGAGTGGTGCTATAGCGTCTTCCTCTATGTTTATTTAAACGTGATCAGTGCTATAAAGCTGGGAAGAGCATGCATACATAGTCTATGTACAGATAATGCAGGCTTCTTGGCGAGCTGTGATTTTGCCGATTTGAGCGATACAGAGTGCGTCGTGTGATTTAAGGATAGCTGTCACTGCATCAAGCTGATTGGGAGCAACAGCAAGCAGTAGTCCACCCGATGTCTGTGCATCAGCCATGAGATATTGAGTGTCTTGCTCAACCGAAGGAGAGAACTGAACAGCGTGAGCAACATCAATGAGGTTCTGCTTGCTTCCTGCTGGAACATATCCGTCAGCTATAAGCGGATAAATCTCGGGCGAAAGAGCTGGAAGCTTCGAGGTGTCGATATGAGCTGTTAGATTGGAGGCTTCTGCGATTTCTTTAAGGTGCCCGAGCAGCCCAAAGCCAGTAACGTCAGTACATGCATTGACGAGATCTTGTTCACCTAGGTCCGCACCAACGGTGTTGAGTGAGATCATGCATTGGATAGAGAGAGCTTTGAGTTCTTCAGAGCAGGCATTCTTTTTTTCAGCAGTGGCTGAAATTCCTGTGCCAAGGGGTTTAGTCAGAATGAGGATGTCACCTGCTTTGGCATGTGCATTTGCGAGATACTTCTCAGGATGAACTAGGCCTGTGACTGAGAAACCGTAAATTGGTTCAGGGTTTTTGATCGTGTGTCCGCCAACAAGAGCGCAATTTGCTTTTTTTACGATTTCGGCACCGCCGCAGAAGATTTCTGCTATTTCTTCATTGCTCAAAAGGTCGGCCGGCATGCCTGCGATTGCCATCGCTGTGATTGGACGGCCGCCCATGGCGTAGACGTCGGACAGTGAATTAGCGGCTGCAATTTGCCCAAAAAGGTATGGGTCATCAGCAATAGGAGTAAAGAAGTCGAGGGTCTGTACAAGAGCTCTTTCATCGTCAAGTTTGTACACACCTCCATCGTCGACTGTCGCGGAGCCAACGAGAAGATTGGGGTCGGATGATTGTGGAAGCTTACTCAAGACTTGAGTGAGTGACGCAGGGTCGAGCTTTGACGCTCATCCTCCGCAAGCGGCCATAGTTGTGAGGCGCGTCTGTTGGTCTTTTGTCATGTAAATCATTTCTACTGCTGAAAGAGCAAATGTGCCAGCGATATTAGTTGATTTTTTTGAAAGGTCTGATTGTCTAATCGGTCAAGATAAACCCGATTTTCTCCTCAATGTCAGAAACCTCAGTGATCGTTTGCAAGCCCACACAATGGATCAAAATACGTGCGGTGCTCATCCTCGTAATGTTTTCAGTATTTGCATATCTTTTTTATAAGGATGGAGCAGTAGGTTATAGAGAGAATAACGAGCATTTTATTTACTACCAGCTCTTCAACACCGTAGCACCTCAAGCTGCTGAAGGAGTGGACTCGACCGATGCGTGGAAAGAGTATGTAGCTAATCAAAAATTTGAATTGCCGAGCGAAAAGAAATGTCCTCTTCCAATCGATTTTGATAGAAATCAAAAGTGGCCCAGTGAATTGTCTCTAGGTTTTGATAAATTAAAGAATTCTACGAAGACAACAAATGACTTGTGGCGTGATTTTGCTGGTGAACGTGGTTGGGCGATAGAAACTGCTGATCATCTTGAAGACCAAAGTTCGCTCAACACCCAGTTCTATATGGCATATGGATGTGTTGCAATTGTGCTTATTGTAGTTTTTTTATTCGTACGCACGTTGACTCGTACTATGGAGGTGACTGAGACCTCTTATATCGCGCCAGGTGGGACAAAAGTGCCGTTTGAAGCGATGCGCCGCATCGATACACGAAAGTGGGACACTAAGGGGATGATTGTCATAGAGTATGAAGCAGCAGGTAGGATGAAGAAGGTGAAAGTGGATGGAATGATTTACGGTCAATTCAAAAAAGCTGATGGCGAACCAGCTGAGAGGCTGTATGCATTTATTCTGGAGCGCTTCAAAGGGGAGTTGATTGAGTTTGAGCAGGAGAAGGGTTCAGAGAATGAATCTGACGAGATTGCAACAAAGGTCGATGAGTAAGAATTCTGACTGAGACACAAATTCATGATTGCCAAGCATGTAGTAGCCAGTTATTCAGAGGCATCAGTTAATAAAAATTAACTCACCTAAAACAACCATTTACCATGTCTGATTCAATCGAACAAAAAGTAAAAGATATCGTCGTTGAGCAACTCAACGTAACTCCAGATCAGGTTAAGACAGAGTCTAAGTTCATCGAAGACCTCGGTGCTGATTCTCTTGACACTGTTGAGCTCGTTATGGCTTTCGAAGAAGAGTTCGACATCGAAGTGCCTGACGAAGAAGTTGAGAAGCTCACAGCTGTAAGCGACGTCATCGCATACATCGAAAAAGTTTCCTAATTACTACAGGAGAAACCCATTAATAATTTAAGTTTAAAAGGGTGATTCATCTCAGATGAGTCGCCCTTTTTATTGCAATACAGGAGGGCTTTGATACCTTTGCACGCAGCAAGCGACCACACCAAGTAGCAACACCTATAACGAAGCAATGAATCAAGATATCGATACAATTCAGTATGCAATGGACAATACCAAGGTTTTGCGTGAACCTGACCATAGGATTGATACCTTCAGTGCTACTCGCTTTCGCTTTAGAATTGTTAGTGAATTGATGGATTCTGTCGATGAAGTACGTGTGAGAGAGGGTGAAGTGGAAGCTCAGAAGCCTCAAATAATCAAACCTGCGGCATACAATTCTGTGGAACTGGAGGGGTTCGACGAAAAGGCTCAAGAACTTTTGGATTGGATGAAGCAAAAAGGTGTGGAGCCTGTCTTTTTCCAATATGGATTTCATTTTCGCAGAAGTCAGGTTCAAGAGAAGATCTATAGCGACTCTATAGAAATGGTAAAAGAGAGAGTGCTAGAGCAAACGCACCGTGAGGATGACCCGATGATGGTAGTTGTAGAAGGTGTCGATGACGCTTGGGAGATTGCCCCTCTTAAGTTTACGATTGATATGATTGAGAAATCTCAATCTATCAACCAATTCGATTTCAAACGACGCGGCTTATTGTAGCGGTATTAGTTGATAGAGAGTATGCAGTTTTCAACTCTGATTCGATTTTTTGCCGCAACCATAGTGTTGTCTATTCTGGCAATGACTTTGGTGATCGCAAAGCGTGCTTTCTTTGCTGGTGAAGAGCAGAAGGCTCCAAGTAATAAGTTAGAAGCTCTCCTTCCTGCGAATGAGGCAAGCGCCGAAGCTATTGATTTGTTAGTCGCGAAGTTAGAGATAGAGAACTTGCCCGATGTGACTCCCGGGGAACGTGCATTTGAAGCTGCACGTGATTTGTTAACAAAAGGTGACTTTGTCGCTGCAGAAGAGAAATTAAAATATGTGAATACGTATTACCCCACGGCTGTATCGGCCCCTGAGGCAAGACGTATTCTAGGAGAGATGAATATGGACCGGCTTTTTGCTGGGACAGAGTTTTCCAAAATCAAGACTTACAAAGTACAGCGTGGAGATTCTTTTTATAAAATCGTTCGCGAAAATAAGACGAGCTTAGATTTGTTGATGTTCCAAAACGACCTTATGCGCATCGACCGCCTTCATCCTGATGATGTATTTAAACTGATTGCTTTAGATTTCCGTTTGGTGATCGATGTTCCTCGTAATGTTATGAGTATTTGGGATGGCCCTCGCTTCATCAAAGCCTATGACATCAAGCTTTCTACTTTGCCTGTTGGAAAGAATGTGGGAAAGACATCGATCGTAGCTGTTGAAGCTCGGTTTCAAGGAAAGCGAGTAAGTTTACCTAGCCAAGATTATAGGCAGGCGGAGAAAGTGATTGTTTTGAAAAGCCCGCAAGCAGAGATACGAGCATTTTCTAAAAAAATAGAAGAAGTTGTCGGGGTGTACCTCGATTCTGTCGACATTGAAGAAATTGCCTTAGTGATGCGACCTAGCAATTCTGTAGAAATTCGATATTAGACTTTGTCTCGAGCATTTATCTATTCAAGCTAACTAAAATTTATGAGCACTAAGCCGCTGGAATTTGAAAAACCAATCGCTGAACTCGAGTCTGAGATTCAGAAACTGAAAGCGAAGTCATCTTCTCAGAAGATCGACATGAGCGAGCAGATTACTTCCATGGAAGCAACGCTTCAAGAGACAAGGAATGAGATTTACAATAATCTAACTCCGTGGCAACGTGTACAGATTGCTAGACATATAAATCGCCCGTTTATGTTAGATTACATATTTCATGCGTTTGAAGATTTCTGCGAACTTCATGGCGACCGTCACATCGGTGATGACCATTCTATGCCGGGTGGATTTGCACGCATTGGCGAACAGCGAGTAGTTGTCATCGGTCATCAGAAAGGGCGTGACACGAAAGAGAATCTCAAGCGCAATTTCGGTAGCGCTCACCCTGAAGGCTATCGTAAGGCATTACGCTTGATGAAAATAGCAGAACGCTTTGGTCTCCCTGTAATATGCATGATCGATACTCCAGGGGCATTCCCAGGTATTGGCGCAGAAGAGCGAAATATTGCTGAAGCGATCGCATTCAATCTTCGCGAAATGACACTTCTTAAAGTTCCTATCATTGCTTGTGTTCTTGGTGAGGGTGGCTCTGGTGGAGCTCTTGGCATTGGTGTTGCCGATCGCGTTCTCATGATGGAGAATGCCTACTACTCTGTAATTAGCCCTGAGGGCTGTGCGGCGATTCTTTGGAAACATCGCAAGCACGCTCCAGAGGCTGCCGAGGCGATGAAGATTGCAGCTCCTGATCTCGGGAAGTTGAACCTCATCGATGAGGTAATTACTGAACCAAAGGGTGGTGCACACCATAATCACTCTGAAGCGATTGAAAACTTTAAACAGGTTATCCTTAAGCAGCTCAAAGAAGTACAAGCTCTCACTACCGAGGAGATGCTAGACGCTCGTTATGAGAAGTACCGCCAGTACGGTGAGTGGCAAGGAGAATAAGACATCTTCTCGGTGAAAGCTCTATCCGACATATTGCTATTTAAATGAAATGTGATAGAGCTAGGTACGTCAATGAAGGGACTGGTGATATGGTTGCGCCACGGCGCGTTAGTGGTTGAGTGGTTAATAGGAGTTATTTGGTATCTTTTAACGTTTTGGATACCACGTAAGAAGGCGCATCCTGTGGCAAATGTTTATAATGCGATTCAGCACCCAGGTGGTGTGTATCTTTTTGGTCGAGTCATGGCACTGCGTGTGATGTCTGCCCCAAAGCCTGAAGATGGGAAGTGGGTGAACTTTAAGCGAATGGCGAGCAATTGGTTCACCTTGGATTTCCCTAATGCACGAGTAGAGGTGAAGATCGGCGAGCGCCTCGTGACTGTACGGTCGAATAAGGAGGGGTATTTTGAGCTTCATGATACTTGCGATGATCAAGTGAAGAGTGTGAAGATAAGTCTTCTCCAGCATAGTTATTCAGCAGAAGTAGCACTAGTAGGGCAGCGAGAAAGTGCACCACTTGTCATTATTAGTGATGTGGATGATACCCTTATGGAGACGGGATCGATCTCTATGAGGAAAATGTTAGAAACGACATTATTTGGAAATTCGCTGATGCGTGAACTTGTGCCTGGCGCAGCTGAAGTGATCAATGAATTGCAGTCTGTTGGTGACTACCCAGTTTTTTATGTGACGAGTTCCCCGTGGAATTTAGCAAACTTTCTGAAGCGTATTTTTCGACGGGCTTCACTGCCCGAAGGCGGTCTGTTTATGACCAACTGGGGGCTTACTCTAGAGCAGTGGCTGAAGCCTAGTCACGATGTGCATAAGCGCGAGTCGATTGATAAAGTAGCGACTTGGTATAAGGAGGCTTCTTTTGTTTTATTTGGAGATGATAGTCAGCAAGACCCTGAAATCTATGCCAAAGCATTAGACGAGTACGGTGTGGTCAGGGTGAAGGCTATTTTTATTCGCAGTGTTTCAGGTGAACTGAGGGCGAATCATGTGCGTGATGCATTTGCTAAAATGAATAGCAGGCACGGAGAAGTAGGTTATGTTGTAAAATCCTCCGCAGAGATGCGAGATGTCTTAGTTTCAAAAGGATTTTTAGAAAAGGTAGTAAATAGATAGTAAGATGAGCAATAAAGATTTTGATATGGTCGTACTGGGCGGCGGGAGTGGTGGTTACGCAGCTGCTAGAACAGCGGTAGCGAATGGTCTGAAGGTGGCAGTAGTCGACGGAGCAGAGAAACTCGGGGGCTTGTGTATTCTCCGTGGATGTATGCCGAGTAAGGCATTGATAGAATCTGCCAACCGTAACCTCGTAGTGCGTGAGGCTGCTGAGTTTGGTCTCAAGGTGACAAGTAATGGTATAAACCCTACGAGAGTGATCAAACGCAAGCGGGCACTGATCAAAAAATTTGCCGATTATCGCGCTGGGCAGTTAGAAGATGGAAGATTTGAGCTTTTCCGCGGCTTTGCGAGATTTTTAGATGCCTATTCACTTGAAGTGACTCTGCGTGATGGAGGGAAGAAGCAGATTACAGCTCAGACATTTGTTGTCGCAACAGGCTCATCGATTTTTGTTCCTAAAATTGAGGGACTGGCTGAGGCTGGTTATCTGACTTCGGATGATGTGCTCGATATGGAAGACTTACCTAGCTCACTTGTAGTGTTAGGAGGGGGAGCAATTGCATTAGAAATGGCGCATTACTTCGAAGCTCTTGGGAAGGACGTTACTGTGATTCAGCGCAGTAAGCACCTGCTCACAGGAATGGATCATGACCTTGCAGACGAGTTAGAAGCTGCGCTTACAGCACGTACAATGAAAGTAGAGTGTGGTACACAGTTGTTGAGGGTTGAAGTTTCAGATTCTGACCTCAAGCGTGTGGTTTACGCGAAAGGTGGTGAAGAGTGTGTTGTGGATGTTGAAAATATTTTGGTGGCATTAGGGCGTAAGCCTAACACAAATAGCCTTTCAGCTGAAAATGCTGAAGTTGAGCTTAATTCACGTGGTGGTGTGATTGTAAATGCAGCGATGCAGAGTTCTGTTCCGCATATTTTTGCGGCTGGCGATGTTTGTAGTCCACATGAAATTGTGCATATTGCTATCGAGCAAGGAGAGATAGCTGCTGAAAATATCTCAAAATTGCTCAAGGGTGAGAAAGCTTTCAAAGAGATTGATTACCGACTGAAGCTTTATGGCATTTTCACTGAACCTCAAGTGGCTTCAGTAGGAATGTCCGAGATAGAAGCCAAGGACCAAGGAGTAGAATACCTCGTTGAGACCTATTTATTCAATGATCATGGAAAGTCAATGATTCACGGTAGTGAGCATGGCTTTGTAAAATTGATTGCGGATGCTAAGACAAAAGAGATTCTCGGGGGCTCAGTGATTGGCCATGAGGCTACTGAGCTCATTCACGAGGTGGTTGTAGCAATGTCGTTTAGAGCGACTGCTGGTCAGTTCGCAGCTATTCCGCACTATCACCCGACACTCAGCGAAATCTGGACTTATCCTGCGGAGGATCTCGCAGATGCATAGTTGCAGACTTCTATGGTTGAGCTTTGACTGTTGTTAGATGGATACTAAAAAAGAGTAAAAGTGAAGCTTGTTAGCCTTACATGTTAGGAAGTTTCAATAAAGCCTTCCAGCTTGCGGATACGAGTAGGGTGACGCAGCTTACGAAGGGCTTTAGCTTCGATCTGACGAATACGCTCACGAGTCACCTGGAACTGGCGACCTACTTCTTCAAGGGTGCGGCTGTAGCCATCCTTGAGTCCGAAGCGTTGTTCTAGAACTTCACTCTCACGCTCAGTAAGGGTGTCGAGAACATTGATTATTTTCTCTTTGAGCATTGCGAAGGACGCTTCTTCTATTGGGTTTTCTGCTGCCTTATCTTCGATGAAGTCACCGAAGGATGTGTCGTCAGATTCACCGACTGGCGCTTGGAGTGAAATTGGTTGCTGAGCCATCTTCAGAACGGCGCGAACACGCTCAACAGGAAGGTAAACTTCTTCCGCGATTTCGTCTGGAGTAGGTTCGCGGCCATATTCTTGAACGAGTTGTTTCTGCACGCGCATGAGCTTATTGATCGTTTCGATCATGTGAACCGGAATACGGATAGTACGCGCCTGATCTGCAATAGAGCGGGTGATTGCTTGACGAATCCACCAAGTAGCGTATGTGGAGAATTTGTAACCGCGACGGTACTCAAATTTCTCAACAGCCTTCATAAGTCCCATGTTCCCTTCCTGAATAAGATCGAGGAGGGAGAGTCCACGGTTCATGTACTTCTTCGCGATAGAGATCACGAGACGAAGGTTGGCTTCGACCATTTCGGTCTTGGCTTTGTACGCCATCTTCATCCAGTGGCGAAGATCCTTGTTGTTCTGAGCAAAGCCTTCGGATGTATGCCATGAGAGTTGTTGAGCCTCACGGATTTTTGTTTCGAATTCTTTGTCGTCAGGGTGTGCTTGGAGCTTGCGCTGATACTTCCAGAACTTCTTCTGATATTTTTCAACTTCTTCGCAGAAGTCTTCGACAATTTTCTGCTTATAGTAGAAGCGCTGATAGAGGCGAGCAATTGCTGTGAGTTGCTTCTTAAGTTTAGCTTTAAGCTTTGCCACACCGCGTGGGTTCTTAGCGTTGAGCTTGCGGAAAATGTCGTTAGTTTCTTTGTGGCACTGGCGAAGGTTATCACAAAGTTTCGGGAGGGTCTTCATGTAGCGCTCACGAGACTCGATCTTCTTATCGAGGATCACGCGGTCGAATCGCTCTTTGCCTTTGATGAGCTTGTCAGCAAGTTCAAGGTAGGATTCGGAGACGAAACCGAAGCGGTGGAGGTATTTCTGAACTTTAAGTTCAGCGTCCTCAATACGCTTTGAGATTTCAACTTCCTGCTCACGTGTGAGAAGTGGAACTTGACCCATCTGCTTGAGGTACATGCGAACCGGATCATCGAGGATGTCGAGCTTTTGCTCAGTTTTCGGTTCATCATCACTGCTACCTTCACGCTTCTTATCACGATAGCGGTCTACTTCAGATGCATCAATGATGTCGAATTCCATAGAGCGGAGACGCTCAAGAATGGCTTCTACATCTGCTTGTTCAACGAGATCGTTAGGGAGGATCTCGTTGATGTCGTCATAGGTGAGATATTCCTGCTCTTTTGCTAACTTGATGAGCTCACGTACCTTTTCCTGAATTTCAGGAGTATCGATACGATTCTTAGGAGTTTTCTTAGCACGCTTTGTTTTTGCTTCCGCTTCGGCATCAAGTAGTGTCTGAAGTTTGGACTTAGGCTTGCTCGTAGCTTTGTTAGCTTTTTTCGTAGTAGCCTTCTTTACAGTAGCTTTCTTCGCAGCAGGCTTCTTTGCAGTAGTTTTCTTTGCAGTAGTTTTCTTTGCAGTAGTTTTCTTTGCAGCAGGTTTCTTCGCAACGGTCTTTTTTGCAGCGGTCTTCTTTGCAGCAGGTTTCTTAGCGACAGATTTCTTTACACTAGCCTTTTTAGCGACAGGTTTCTTTGCAGTAGGTTTCTTCGCAGTAGTCTTTTTTGCAGCAAGTTTCTTAGCAACAGTCTTCTTTACACTAGCCTTCTTTGCAGCAGGTTTCTTTGCAGTAGCTTTCTTCGTAGTAGCTTTCTTCGTAGTAGCCTTCTTTACAGTAGTTTTCTTTGCAGTAGTTTTCTTTGCAGTAGTTTTCTTTGCAGTAGTTTTCTTTGCAGTAGTTTTCTTTGCAGCAGGTTTCTTCGCAGTAGCTTTCTTTGCGACAGGTTTCTTTACAGTAGCTTTCTTCGCAGCAGTCTTTTTTGCAGCAGGTTTCTTAGCGACAGATTTCTTAGGAGTAGCCTTTTTAGCGACAGGTTTCTTTACACTAGCCTTCTTAGCGACAGTTTTCTTTGCAGTAGCTTTCTTCGTAGTAGCCTTCTTTACAGTAGTTTTCTTTGCAGCAGGTTTCTTAGCAACAGTCTTCTTTACACTAGCCTTTTTAGCCGCAGGCTTCTTTGCAGTAGGTTTCTTCGCAGTAGTCTTTTTTGCAGCAAGTTTCTTAGCAACAGTCTTCTTTACACTAGCCTTCTTTGCAGCAGGTTTCTTTGCAGCAGGTTTCTTTGCAGTAGGTTTCTTCGATACTTTTTTTGATGCCATGGTAAGATTGTTGTGAGCTGTAGTGAGTGACACGTGCACACGTCACCCGTAGGATTTGTCAACTCGCTAGAACGCGAAAGGAGGATGGGAATCTCCTTTACTCTATGAGTTTCGTCAAGGCATTTCGAGAATGCCAAACATTTTTTGCGAGAGATTGTTAGTACGAGACGCTGGATCTAATGATTTGAATGATTCTATTTAAGAGAGTCATGCAGGAAGTTTATTCCTGAATTCGTTCGACGTTCGCTCCCAGTGTAAGAAGTTTTTCGTCGATGTGCTCATAGCCACGATCGATGTGATAGAGTCGGTTGATTTCGGTAGAACCTTTCGCTGTTAGGGCGGAAAGAACCAGAGCTGCAGAAGCTCGAAGGTCAGATGCCATAATGGGTGCAGCAGAGAGTGTGTCGACTCCTTCAATTACCGCAGTTCCATTGTCGACGTTGATATTCGCACCCATGCGGCTCATTTCTGCGCAATGCATGAAGCGCTGAGGGAAAATAGTATCTTCAATGACTGAGATGCCTTTAGTGATAGCAAAGAGTGAAGAGAACTGAGCTTGCATGTCTGTTGGGAAGCCTGGATGTGGTGCTGTGACAATCTTTGCTCCTGTTGGGTGGCTACCAGGTGAGACTGTTACGGATGTACCTTGCTCATTGAAGTTTACGTTGTGTCCAGCTTCGATGAGTTTTTCTGTGATAGGGATAAGGTGTTCACGGCAGACGCGATGCAGTGTGATGCCTTCTTTGCCTGCAGCCATTGCTCCGGCAATCATGAAGGTGCCAGCCTCGATACGATCTGGGATAATCGTATGCTCAACACCATGGAGTTTTTCTACCCCTGTGATTGTGATACGGCGTGTACCTGCACCTTCGATCTTGGCGCCCATGCCGATGAGGAAATGAGCGAGGTCCACGACTTCAGGTTCAGCGGCCGCTGACTCGATGACGGTGGTGCCTTTGGCGAGCACTGCAGCCATCATGAGGTTGTCTGTACCAAGTACTGTTGGACCTTGCTTTCCGCAGAGGTCTACTTTTGCACCAACGAGGCCATTCGAGGTAGTCATGTCCATGTTGCCGCCTTCCATGTCGATTTCGGTTCCAATCGTTTTGAGGCCTTTGAGGTGGAGGTCGACAGGGCGGTCACCAATCACGCAGCCACCAGGAAGTGAAACTTTGGCTTTGCCTAGACGTGCTAGCAGAGGACCCATGACACAGATGGAAGCACGCATTTTGCGTACGAGTTCGTAGGGGGCTTCGTGGGTGATGTCTTTTGCGTTGATGCGAACTGTTCCGCTAGAGCGCTCGACGTGAGCGCCTAATGCGGAAAGAATCTGAATCATGTAGTTCGTGTCTGAGACGTCAGGTACACGACGGATGATAACATCCTCATCGGTGAGGAGAGCAGCTGCTAGAATTGGAAGTGAGGCATTTTTAGCGCCAGAGATATTTACTGAGCCGCTAAGTGTATGGCCGCCGTGGACAATGAGTTTATCCATGATAAAAGCGATATGAGAGATTGATAGTGGTAGTTATTGAGTGCTCCAACGCGCCGTTGGGAAGCGATAAATTCCTGCGAGGTCTGGGTAGGTTTTAATGTCTTTAAAACTAGCGTCTTTGAGTAAGAGCTCGACCTCTTTGTGCTGATGGATTCCGACCTCAAGGGCGACTATGCCATTTTCCTCAAGATAAGAAGGGCATTCTTGGATAAATTCGCGGATGATGTCCAGTCCATCTTCTCCTGAAAAGAGTGCAAGGTCGGGGTCGTAGTTGAGCTCAGCTTCTAGCTCTGGGCGATCGCGCTCTGGTACGTAGGGGAGGTTAGCGACGATGAGGTTGAAGCGACCCTCTAACTCACTAAATAAATTGGTTTGTACACAGGTGGCGTTTTCAGCTCCTAGAGTAGTTGTGTTTTTCTGTGCAAGCGCTAGGGCCTCAATGGATGTGTCCGCGCAGGTGACTTGAGTCTGTGAAACGTATTCGAGCGCTAGAGTGAGTCCGATGACTCCTGAGCCAGTGCCCATGTCAAGCACTTTTGCTGGAGCTTGTGGACTCAGTGTCTTCAGTATGATTTCACACAGCTCTTCAGTTTCAGGACGAGGGATGAGTGCACGAGAATCTGAATAGAAATCACGCATGTAGAATTCTACAGTGCCTAGAATGTGTTGGAGGGGTTCGCGCTGACCACGGCGCTTTAGCATGTCACGCAGTGAGGCTAAAACTTCTTCAGCAAGTGGTTCGTCGAAGCGTGTGTAGAGTTGGATTTTTGAACAATCTAACTGATGGCACAACATGATTTGCATGTTGCGTCTAGCGTGATCGACGCCTTTTTTTTCAAGCCATTGCGTGCCTGAGTCGAGTGTCTCGAGAATTGTCTTCAAAAGAATATAGTTAAGCTCATTCAACTTATTCGAGACTGGCCTCTGCGAGGCGTTGCTCCATTTCTTCCTTCATCAAGTTTTCAGTGATCTCATTTAGTTGGCCGTTAAGAACGCCATCTAGGTTGTGCGAGGTGAAGTTGATGCGGTGGTCGGTGATGCGCGACTGAGGAAAATTGTAGGTACGGATCTTTTCTGAGCGGTCACCAGAACCAACGAGAGATTTACGCTGCGCTGAATACTTTTCCTGTTCTTCACGCACTTTCTGTTCATAAAGTTTGGAACGCATGATCTGAAGACCGATTTCACGGTTCTGTGTCTGACTACGTCCGTCCTGGCATTTTACTTGAAGACCGGTTGGAAGGTGAGTGATCTGCACACAAGAGTCAGTCGTGTTGACGTGCTGGCCACCAGAGCCACCAGAGCGAGTAGCTTGAATGTGCAGGTCTTCTTTCTTGAGTTCAAAGTCAACCTCTTCAGCTTCAGGGAGCACAGCTACGGTGATAGTAGAGGTGTGAATTCTTCCTTGTGTCTCAGTGGCAGGCACACGCTGCACGCGGTGCACGCCAGATTCATATTTAAGATAACGAAATACCTCTTCGCCAGTAATTTTAAGAACGACTTCTTTGACCCCTCCAACATCAGATGGGCTACTCCCAAGATGCTGTACTTTCCAGCCCCGGTTCGCACAGTAGCGTTCGATCATGTTCATGACCTCGCCCACGAAGAGGGATGCTTCGTTACCACCGGCACCAGCACGGAGTTCCACTAGGGCGTCGCGGTCTTCGTTCGGATCCGCAGGGAGTAGAGCGTATTGCACTTTTTCGGAAAGCTCTTCGATTGTAGCTTCGAGTTCTGGAATTTCCATCTCAGCAAGCTCTACGATCTCTGGATCATCTTCTTTTGCGAGCTCTTGGTTCTCGATGAGATTGCTTTTAGCGGACTCTAGAGCTTCCCACATTTCAAGGAGTTCTTTCAGTCGACGGTGCTCACGCATAGTCTCCGAGGCTTTTTTCTGGTCAGAGAAAAGGTTTGGGTTGGTGATGAGTACTTCTACTTCCGCGAAGCGTGCACGTCGTTTCTCAATGAGAGAGGCATAATTCATGGCGGGAGAGTCTATTTAGATCACTAGAGGTGCAAGTTTTTTTACAGAGCTAGATAGAATATTTGGCTTCTATGGTTCTTGTAAAACAAACAAGCCGATGAAATAAATCAGCGGCTTGTTTTGTGAAGTGGTAGGCCTACTAGGACTCGAACCTAGAATGACGGAATCAAAATCCGGAGTGTTACCATTACACCATAGGCCTTTTGGGATTGTTTGTGATGCCTTGCGGCTGCGGGCGAATCTTTATATGTATGCCTTTTAGCATGCAACAAAAATCTACAGGCAATATTCAGTTTTTTCAAGGTGCGGAGCGGGAAGAGTAATTCCTAGATTGTGCTTATTTTTATAATTCACTCAAGGGGTGTAAGAAATGGTTTCGTTATGTATGGAGGGGAATCATTGGAAGTGGTGAAAAGAAAAAAAGCCGATCAGAAAATAGATTTCTGAATCGGCCTTTGGAAAGACAGTGTGAACGAATTACTTGATGCGTAATTAGAGCGCCCGACGTGCTTTGACAGCCTTTGCGAGTGCCTCAATGATATTTTCAGTGCTTTGCCATCCGATGCATTGGTCGGTTACAGATTGTCCGTAGACTAGCTTGGATAGATCATCACCGAGCTTTTGTGCACCTTCGATCAGGTTGGACTCGATCATGACAGAAGCGACAGCCTTTGAGCCTTCGTTGATTTGCTGGCAAAGATCATCGATGACAGCTGGTTGGTTACGGTAATCCTTCTTAGAGTTACCATGTGATGCATCGATCATGAGTTGCTCTGGAAGACCTTTAGCGATGAGTCGCTCGGCGCAAGCATCGATATGCTCTTTTGAATAGTTTGGCCCATCGGAGGAGCCACGGAGGATGACATGGCCAGCATTGTTGCCAGTAGTCGTAACAATCGCTGACACCCCTTGCTTTGTCACTGAGAGGAAGTGGTGGGAGCCTTGTGCTGCCTGAATGGCATCGAGGGCGATCTGGATAGAGCCACCAGTGCCGTTTTTGAAGCCGATTGGCATCGATAGACCCGATGCAAGCTCGCGGTGGATCTGAGATTCTGTTGTACGGGCACCGATGGCGCCCCAAGAAATGAGGTCTGCCAAGTATTGTGGTGAGATTGCATCGAGAAATTCAGTAGCAGCTGGTACTCCTATGCTATTGAGTTCGATAAGGAGTTCACGGGCGATGCGCAGGCCACGATTGATATCGAAGGTGCCGTCGAGGTGAGGGTCGTTGATGAGTCCCTTCCAGCCAACCGTGGTACGTGGTTTTTCGAAGTAGACACGCATGATGATCTGAAGATCGTTTTTATAGCGCTCCGCTAGTGTCTTGAGGCGCTCAGCATATTCGATAGCAGCACTCGTGTCATGGATTGAGCATGGTCCGACTACTACTAACACTCTGTCGTCTTTACCTAAGAGAATATCTTCAGCTTCTTGACGAGCTGTAGTGACAGTCTCAGCGGCTTCTTCTGTGATGGGGAGATAGTAAGAAAGTACAGCGGGCGAAATGAGTGGGGAAATGGCCTTGATGCGTAAGTCTTCAGTTTTGGGATCATTCACAAGGGAATACTCATCGTTGATTGGAGTCTGTTGCAAGTATTAGTTTGTGACTGTGTTAAAATCACTGTAGAGCGGGAGCATACATGGCAGTTTTTTCTGATATCGAAGTTTGGGTGGATCCAGTCTCTAGGACTGGGCCTGAGAACATGGCTGTAGATGAATGCTTGTTTATACAAGGTTTAGGTCTGCCATTACTTCGTTTTTATCAATGGAGTCGACCAGAGGTGAGTTTTGGATATTTTGAGAAACTTAGTGACGCCCAGCGTGACTTTACTGGTGGGGAATTGAGCTATGTGAGACGCTGGACTGGTGGAGGGATTGTGGACCACCGCGTGGATCAGACCTACACGCTATTTTTACCCAAAGGGCATGTAGTAGAACAAATGCGAGGGAATGAGAGCTATGAAGTGGTTCATCAAGCTCTCGCAGATTCACTCGAATGCTGTGGAATTGCTAGCCAGCTGACTGAGGAATCTAGTGATACAGATGCGCGTTCTTGTTTTGTGAACCCTGTACCTTTTGATATTTTGAGTCCAACAGGAAAGAAGTTGGCAGGAGCGGGGCAGAAGCGATCTAAGTTTGGCTTATTGCATCAAGGAAGTGTCCAAGGTGTCACGAATGTCGAAGCCTGGCAGGCTGCGTTCGTGAAAGCTCTAGCAGAAAAGTGGACAAAAAAAGACATTGACAGCTGTGAACTCGTCAATGTCTCAGATCTAGTCCAAATGAAGTATGGAACTTCGGAGTGGATGAATAAGAGGCTCTGACAGTGTTATTTTTTCTGGCTGCTCTGTCGTTTCTAGATCGAGAGTAGACCAATGTCTCAGAAATCTCGGAGCACATACTGCAAGAGTTTCTGAGCGTGGACTAGAAAGAACAAGTGTCGCAGCAATGTGGGAATTAGCAAAGTCTCGCAATGACAGCTCAACGCATTGATTCTTGCAATGAGGGGCTATCTTGAAGAGACTTAGTGAGTGAGTAAACAACTCCTAACAACAGGCTACGCATTATTTGATCTAGATCAGACGATAGTTCCATGGGACACGCAGTTACTTTTCTGTAATTTTATTTTGAAGAGAGCGCGTATTCGTTCGCTTTATCTTTTGGGGTTTGTGTCATTTACTCCATTTGCAAAAATGTTAGGATCTAAAACAATGAAGCGTGTCTTTCTGAATTACTTGGCTGGAATGGATGCGAAGATCCTAGATGGTTATGCTCGTGAATTCGTGGACGAACTCGTTCCTAACGGTATGTATGCTGAGGTTGTGGAAATTGTAGAGCGTCATAAAAATGACGGGCATCTCACGATTCTTAATTCGGCAAGTCCAGAAATCTGGGTGAAGTATATTGCTGAAAAGTTAGGTTTTGATCACTACTATGGCACACGTGTAGAAGTGGGGGAGAGGGTTCCTCTTTTTCCTGATATCACAGGTTCTAACAATAAGGGTAAATCTAAAATTGCTCGGATGCGTGAGCATTTTCCTGAAACATGGAATGAGGGCGATGTCTTGCCGAATAGTTATGGTTATTCAGATAGTCATGCAGACTTACCAATGCTGATGCTTTGCCAGCGTAATGTGATGGTACATCCCACAGAAAAACTACGCGAAGTTGGTAAAAAATATGGGTGGCAAGAGATTACACCGCTGCGGCCAACAAAAAATAAGAGAGAATTTGGAATTGCATGCGCTAAACAAGCGTTAGGTATGTATTAATCTCTTGTTTTCATAAGTGTTTCATACTGTGTGATTATTGGTATTTTTTGAGGGGATTTTTTCTAAAGAGTCGCCACTGAGTTTATTGTGACAATTCTTACACATAAAAAAGTTTCAGAATTTTAAACGAATGTCTAAATAGAAGTAGCGAAACAAAAACAGCGCGGTGAAATTACCAAGCGAGTTCGCCAACCATATTACAAATACTATGAATAACAAAGTTGTAACAACAATAATGAGCACAGCAGCACTTACAGGTGCAACATACGCAGGTCCTACTTCAGCAGTAGAAGAGAAGTCTTGCGGTAGCTGGTGTGACACACTTGAGACAATTGGTACTGTCTACAAGAGCAAAGAGAATCCATATATCCAGAAAATCAAGTTTTTCGGTCGTGCACAGATTCAGATGGCATATGCTGATGGTTCCGGTAACGACGGTGACTTCAACCAAGATTTTGATGAGTTTCGTCGCTTTCGTGCAGGAGCTGAAGTGGAGTTCCTTAACGGATTCAAGCTCAAGGGTAACGTAAACCTTGTTGAAGACAATAAACCAAAGGGTGGTGATCGTGAATTCGGCTACCACAACTTTGATCAGCTTAAGCTTTCTTACTCAAAGAAAGATGTACTTGGTTTCGATAAGGCAAGTATCACATACGGTCGTCACAAGATTAAAACTTCTTGGGAAGAAGCAACATCTTCTAAGAAGATCAAAACAGTTGAGCGTTCCGCAATCGCTAACAAGGCAGCTACAGCAAGAGGCACAGGTGTAACTTTCTCCTCATCTAAAGGTGCTTGGGATGGTACATTAGGTGTATTCTCTACTAAAAAACCAGAAGAAGCATGGGGTGGTTGGAATGAAAAAGTAGCATTTTATCTTGGTTCTGAGTATGAGTGCCAGAACGGGACACTTCAAGCATTCTACGTATACGCAGGTGACGAAAACGAAACATATGATGATACTTTCGATTATGACTGGGTAACATCTCTTGCATACAACCACGATGTTTTCGACTGGAACCTCACATACAACGGTATTCTCGGTGAAAACCGTAGTGATGAAGGTCTTTTCTACGGCTTCGTTTTCCTCGCAACAACTGACATCGTCGAAGATAAGCTCGAGTTCGTAACTCGTTACTACTACCAAGGTGCTGAAGAAGCTGGTGGTATTTCTGCCAACTCACGTTACCTCGGCCGCGTCAAGGACGGTAAGGGTAAAGATGGTGACATCCAGAACCACAACTCTATCTATGCAGGTCTTAACTGGTATCTCTGTGGTGACAATTCTAAGGTCATGACAGGTGTTGAGCTCGAGAAAGCTGGCGACGTTGACACAGGTACTCTCTGGGCAGCATACCGTATGTACTTCTAGTACATTTTTACGGCTTGGGCCGTAGATTATTCTTTGAATGCATCACTCGCTCTGTGGGTGGTGCATTTTTTGTGGTATATATTTAAGCTAAGGAGCTGTTTGAACCTAGGATTCTCGGAGTAAAACTTGAGGTTTGTTTGAAGTGGTCGGCTTTCTTTACTCGGTGAGGGTTGAGATTTACTGATTGATTTACTGATTTGTCTAACGCACGCCCTTTACCATCCATGCTGATACTTATTGAAAATCTGAGGTGCTGGTTGCTGCTCTAGCGCTTCTTCAAGACATTCGATACAGAACGATCTATCCAAGCTATTGCTGAGCCTATATAAAAAGGCGATCTGTGCTTTGTGAGCTCTTTCATCAATAGGCGGAGCTGTAAGGTGAACTTTTTACATACTGGGTCAACGAGATCAGTTTTTCCTAGCCATGGATGGTATTGTTAGATGCATTGGAGCTGACTTTTGTCCAGAGAATGTTCAAATTTATATGAATATTAGCTCTAAGCTACTGAGTTAAAACCACTCTAGCATCTTGTGATCGGCGGGCTATTTAGAAAATGCCTTTGGGGGACTCAATATCTGTTTTGCAAGCAAAGCCTGCCTGAGACTGTTTTTGTTCCTCAGCATTTTGTGCAGAGGCTTCTTGCTGCGTGGTTGCTTTTTGGCTTCGGCCATCTCGCTTGGTCTTGCGTAAGCGGATTTGTTGGAAGGGCTCTGACGGCGTGCACGCTCAATATCTTCAGTGCTATAGCGCGGTTTTGTGGGTTTTGACACAATGGGAGCGGGAGGCTCAGGTTGTGCGAGGGCACTGACTGGTTGTGCTTCAGGTGGAAGTGGAGGGGGGCTGGACTGTCTTTGAATGATTTTTTCACGATAATGTTCGTAAAGATCTTCAAGACTGTTGGATTCTTCCTTCTGATTCTTTGTGCCAATGAGTGCACTGAAGAGCCACTTCAGAAAGCTGAATATAATCACAATGAGGAAAACAATTACCTCTGCTGGGAAATCACTTTCGGCAAGTAGCTCTGTCAAATGCATTGGCTGTTGGTGGCGTATCGTTAGATTACTCTTCTCCGTCAGCTAGTGAGTCACGCATTTTGGTGTCAGAGTTGATATTCTGATATTTTGCGTAATCCATGATGCCGAGGTTTCCTGTGCGGAATGCTTCTGCGATTGCCATTGGAATTTGTGATTCTGCTTCCACTACTTTTGCCTGCATTTCCTGAGTGCGAGCTGACATTTCTTGCTCAGCAGCAACAGCAGCAGCACGGCGAACTTCTGCTTTTGCTTGAGCGATTTGCTTATCAGCTTCTGCTTGTTCTGCCTGTAGGCGTGCACCAATGTTGTCTGCTACATCCACGTCAGCAATGTCGATAGAAAGGATTTCGAATGCGGTGGAAGAGTCGACCCCCTTGGTGAGAACCAGTTTTGAAATAGAATCAGGGTTTTCTAACACAGCTTTGTAGGATTCGGCTGAACCTACGGATGTTACGATACCTTCGCCAACACGTGCAATGATAGTTTCTTCGGTGGCGCCACCTACAAAGCCTTCTAGGTTAGTACGTACAGTCACTCGAGCACGTGCGTTAACTGCAATACCATCTTTAGCGACGGCAGTGATTTTATTGATACCTTTAGTCGGTGTTGGGCAGTCGATGACTTTCGGGTTGATGGAGGTACGTACAGCTTCCAAGACTGTTTTCCCAGTGTCTTTGGTTGCAAGGTCGATGGCACATGCTCTTTCAAATACCAAGCTGATGCCAGCTTTGTCTGCAGCGATTAGGGCGAGTACGACATTGGCGATGTCGCCACCTGCTAAATAGTGTGCTTCGAGTACGTCTGTATCGTAATTAAGTCCTGCCTTTACTGCTGTAATACGGCTATCGACGATTAGTTCGAAAGGAACCTTACGGAGCCACATTCCAATGAGTGCACCAAATGCCACGGGGGCCTGGGAGAGGCGAGCTCGGAGCCAAGTTTTGAAAAACTTGAGAATGAGGTAGATGAAAATAACCCCAGATAACAGAAGGACACCAATAATAACAAAGGTGAGGATGAATGGACTTTCGACTGGAGATTGAGCGAGTAAATAAGAGAGCATAATACTGGAGTGTCTTTATGAAATTGAGAGGAATTCGAGAGCTTCGTTGAGCGGCTTAGTGTTGATGATATCTTCTTTGGTGAGCCAGCCTTTTTTAGCTAATCTAACACCGAAGGATAGATATTGAAGTTGTTCTATCCGATGTGCGTCTGGATTGATAGCACATTTTACGCCTTTTTTTTGAGCTTTTCGCCAGTGGCGCCAATCCATGTCGAGGCGGCGCGGATTACAGTTGAGTTCAATGATGGTGCCAGTGTCGGCAGCACAATCGATGATTTTGTCAACGTTGACCGCATAGGCTTCACGACGGAGGAGTAGGCGGCCTGTGAGGTGGCCCAGCATGGTCACATGTGGGTTCTCCATGGCTTTGATGATACGGGCTGTCATTTCCTTTTCAGGAAGGGTAAAGGAATTGTGCACGGAGGCAACGACATAGTCTAACTGAGAAAGGACACTGTTATCAAAGTCGAGAGAGCCATCTTTAAGGATGTCGACTTCAGACCCTACTAGAAGTCGAAAGGTTCCATCCCATTGTTGGTTGAGCTTTTTGATTTCCGCTATTTGTTTGAGTAGGCGCTCGGGGTAGAGTCCGTTTGCTTGGAATGAGGACTTCGAGTGATCTGCAATACCAAGATATTCTAGGCCCAAGTCGATAGCCGCTTCAGCCATTTCTTGTAGAGTGTTTCGACCGTCAGACGCTGTAGTATGGTTGTGGAAAGTGCCGCGAAGATTCTCGACTTCGATGAGGCGCGGAATGTCTCCATTTTCGGCAGCCTCAAATTCACCACGGTTTTCACGCAGTTCTGGTGGAATGAATTCTAAACCGAGAGCTTGGTAAATATCGGCTTCATCGTTGATCTCTGGAGGCTGTACAGCGCCTTCTTTGATTGTGAAGTCATACTCGTTGAGCGACCATCCTTTTTTGAGAGCTCGTTGTCGCATGATGATGTTGTGTTCTTTGCTGCCGCTAAAGTATTGTAGAGCGAACGGAAAGGTCTTGTTGGACACTGCTCGAAGGTCGGCTTGAAGGCCATTGTCGAGCCGGATAGAGCATTTTGTCTCACCACAGACGATGACTTCTGAAACCTCTTCTAACTGGCTAAAATAGAGAGTGAGTGCTGATGGATCATTTGTGGCAACGAGAATATCTATGTCGTGAAGGATCTCTCTAGAACGACGGTAGGAGCCTGCATGACAACAGCGCAAAGTAGCTGGATGAGATCTAACGTAATCTAGCAATGTCTCAGCCATAACAGCGACATCTCCGAGACGGAAATAAGAGGCGAACTTTTCACGCAGTTCGATAGCTTTTAGGAGCTTTTCTACAGTTTTACCTCCGAAGCCTTTGAGTTCGCTAATGGAGCCACTTTTGCACGCCGTCTTGAGGCTCTCAATAGAATCGATCTTGAGCTGGTCGTAGAGAGCTTTGATCTTTTTGGGGCCAAGGCCCTGTATGTCAAACAAGTCGAAGAGAGTTACTGGGAACTCTGAACGAAGGTTTTGATGAAACTCTAACTTCCCTGTGCTTGCCAGCTCGTGAAGCTTTTCTTGCAGGACCTTGCCAATCCCTGAAATGCCCCGAAGTTCATTCGACTTAGCCAGACTAAGAATGTCTTCTTCGCAAGAGCGAACGATTTCAGCGCCATTTTTATAAGCACGTGTCTTAAATACATTTTCACCTTTGAGTTCTAACAATAGGGCAATTTCTTCAAGTACATCGGCAAGGTCTTCACGCGTCATTATAAGAATAAATAAGTCAAAGTCTGGTCGGTGCAAAAAGGTGCCTAGCTATGTGCTAGATGCTTTTGAAATAGATAATCTATGATAGTTAGGTAAGGTTCGGAATGTTCAGACCGCCTGTAAGCTTGGACATCTCACCAGTGGCCATTGCTTTGCCTTTGTTAATAGCTTCCTGCACGCCTTTGAGGACGAGGTCTTCGAGGAATTCTGCATCTTCAGGATCGATGATAGCTGGGTTAATTTTGATAGATTTCACATCGCCACCACCAGTAGCAATGACAGTGACTTTGTCACCACCGACGGAAGCTTCTACTGTTTTGTTATTGAGCTCTTCTTGAGTTTTCTGCATGCTGGCTTGCATCTGCTGAGCCTGCTTCATGAGTTTGTTGATATCCATGATGTGAGTCTAGGTTGTTATGATTGTTGTATAATAGGACGGTACTACGATGTTTTGAGCGTTGCTTCGAAAATTTCTAGAGCGTTCTGAATGAGGGGGTCTTTGTAGAATTCATCTTCATCGAATTCAGGCACTGCAGCATTTTTCTCTTTTGCTACTGGTTCATCTTTTGGTTTAGCTGGAGCTGCTTCCGCAGCGGGCTTAGGAGCTTCTTCTATAGCGGATGGTGTAGCGACTTCAGTTGGCGTTTCAACCTGAGGTTCTGGTGTAGGTTTTGCTGCTGATGTAGCTGTTTCTTGAGCTGGTTGATCACTTTGGGTGATTAAGGCAGGGGGAGCTTCAGTGACTGGAGCAACTTTCGCAGATTCAAGTGTGCTTACTCCTGCAAGAGCATAAATGACATCACTGATGCGCGCGTCGTTGAGAGATTGGATGGCTTTGATTAGGCCGATCTCAAAGTGGAGTTTCTTATTGCTGGCCCACTTCATGCGAGCTTCGGTGTCTGCGAAAATGTTTACTAGGTTGAGTAGGCGGTCAGTAGCAACAGACTTACTCGACGCTGTGAGTTGTTCCCAGAGGTTTTGTGGGATCCCGTCATTGCTGGCATTTGTATCCACTTTTGCGACGAGGAGAGTTCTGAGACAGCCAATTATGTCGTCGAGAAGTTGGGTGAGTTCTTTGCCTTCGTTTGCCTGATTGTGGAGAATACTTAGGGCTGTAGAGGTCTTTTTCTCTAGAATATTTTGAGTAAGCGACGCGATTGTTTCACGTGAAGTGAAGCCGAAAACGTCGAATACGTTGTTTTCGTCGATATTGTTACCACAGAATGCCACAAGCTGGTCGAGCATTGACTGCGCGTCACGCATCCCTCCGTCTGCACCTTTTGCCACAGCCCACGCTGCTGCTGGAGTTAGCGTTACATCTTCATGTTCGGCAATGTAGGTGAGGTGGTCAGCGATGGTTTGTGTGCTGATAGGGCGCAGATCAAAGCGCTGACAACGGGAAATGATAGTAGGGAGGATCTTATTTGGTTCAGTTGTCGCAAAGATGAACTTTACGTGCTCAGGTGGTTCTTCTAATGTCTTGAGCAACGCATTGAAGCCTGCTGTGGTGATCATGTGTACCTCATCGATGTAGTAGATCTTGTAGCAGCAACGCGCAGGGGCAAAGGGCACATTATCAAGAAGATCGCGAACTTGTCCGATGAGGTTGTTAGAAGCACCATCGATTTCAAGAACATCGAGTGAGCGACCTTCGGCTATTTCGATAGAGATATCTGAGTCCGGGTCGAAATCGATGCTAGGGCCGCCCTCTGCATTGAGCGCTTTTGATAGGATACGCGCAATCGATGTTTTTCCTGTACCACGAGGCCCAACAAAGAGGTAGGCGTGTGCGAGTCGATCTTGGTCGATTGCATTGCGTAGAGTTTGGATGATGTGATCCTGACCAAGAACATCGTTGAATGTCTTTGGGCGATACTTTCGAGCGAATACTTGATAACTCACGACATTAAGACTAGCTATGAAAGGGGGATTGCCAATGGAAAAATGAGCTCTGATTCTATTAAGTTGGCAGCATTAAGCCTTAAGCTAGCTGCGCTTTAGTTCGTGGAAAAAAAAGTGTACCATATGGATGTGCCTTCAAGTAGGTGGACCGCTGTTAGCCTTTTTGGGCAAATGCTTCACTGAGCCAAATGACCGATTCTAGAAGAGTGAGCGCTGCGGCGATGGAAAAGAGCGCTTGTGGGATACATAGAGATTATCCTAAATGCTGTGCGACGAGGTGAAGTGCATTTTCGGCTGTGATGCCGTGTAGCTCACGAAGTACTGGTACTTTGCCGTGCTCAACGAAGGCGTCAGGCCAGCCAATACGTTCTACTTTGGTGTGAACGTTGTTGTCGCTGAGGAGTTCGATGATGCTTGCGCCGAATCCGTTAGGGAGGACGTGATCCTCGAAAGTGCAGACGACTTTACACTTTGCTGCTTTTTCAGTGATGAGTGCAGCGTCGAGTGGTTTGATCCAACGTGGGTTGATGAGGCAAACCGAGTAGCCTTGTGCCTCTAGTTTTTCTTTGACTTCCACAGCCATTTCAAAGAGGTGACCTAGGCCGATAAGACAGACGTCAGTACCATCTTGTACGAGTTCTGCTTCACCAATAGTGAGGAGCTCTGGTTCGGCTTTTGGTGTAGCACCAATACCTGCACCTCGTGGATAGCGGATCGCAGATGGACCTTCGTCATAGTTAGTCATAGTCCACAGCATGTCGACGAATTCCTCTTCGTCTTTTGGCTGCATGTGGATGATATTGGGCACTACACGGAGATAGCCGATATCGAAAAGGCCGTGGTGAGTAGGGCCGTCATCGCCGGAGAGGCCAGCACGGTCCATGCAGAGTCGGACTGGGAGCTTCTGGAGAGCTATGTCATGAATGATCATGTCGTAGGCACGCTGCATGAAGGTTGAGTAAATAGTGAGGAATGGACGGAATTTTTCACAGGCTTGACCACAGGCAAAGAGGGCTGCGTGTTCCTCTGCGATACCTACATCGAAGTAGCGTTCGTTGAGTTCATTCTTGAAGATGTCGAGCTTTGTTCCACCAGGCATTGCTGCTGTGATCGCTGTGATTTTATCATCTTTTTTAGCAAAGTCAGTAAGAGTGCGTCCGAAGATCTCAGAGAAGGTTGGGAGATCTGCGGTTGCAGTAGAGCCGTCTTCAATCTTGTAGGCGCCGAGACCGTGGAATTTCCCTGGATTATCAATTGCAGGGGTGTAGCCACGTCCTTTCTCAGTAATGATGTGGAGAATTACTGGTTCGTCTTGATCGCGGAGGTACTCAAAAGTGTCGATGAGTGTTTCGATGTTGTGACCATCGATTGGACCAAAGTAGCGGATGTCGAACTTTTCAAAAAGCACACTTGGTACGAGGAGGTTCTTGGCTCCTTGTTCAAGTTTGTGGGCAAGCTTAAGTGCTCCCATTCCGCCGAATTTTTCAACAATGTTAGCAGTCTTGCTGCGGACAGAGGAATAGGTAGAACTCGTTTGGAGGTTGTTGAAGTGACGTGCAAGAGCACCAACATTTTTGTCGATAGACCACTCATTGTCATTGAGTACCACCATAAATTTCTTCGTGATATTAGTGATGTTGTTGAGAGCTTCTAGGGTCGTACCACAGGTGAATGCTGCATCTCCAGCAACGGCTACGACATCAAAATTCTTGCCTGCTAGATCGCGTGCTGCCGCCATTCCAAGCGCCGCTGAGACAGCCGTACCTGCGTGACCAGCTCCATAGCAATCATGCTCTGACTCTGTACGAAGAAGGAAACCATTGAGGCCTTGATAAGTGCGGATTGTGTGAATTTCGCTCGCACGGCCAGTCAACATTTTGTGGACGTAGCCTTGATGAGAGACGTCGAAAGTGAACTTGTCAGTTGGTGAATCGAAGACGTAGTGGAGAGCGATCGAGAGTTCGACCACACCAAGGTTTGGTCCGAGGTGACCACCTGTGACAGAGAGGCGTGAAATCAGAATGTCACGGATTTCCTGAGCGAGTTTAGGAAGGTCTGAGCGATGGAGCTTTTTGAGGTCTCCAGGGGCTTCGATGGTCGATAGGAGCCGTGATAACGGTTCTGGTGTATTAGAAGAGTCTGATTTCATCGTCGTCTGCTGATGATGGAATGTTGTTTTCTTGCTTAGTCTTCGAGGTGGTCGCCCCCTTGGTGTCACCATTTTTGATAGTTTCAAGTCGCTTTTTTGCAGAGTTGAGCGCGCTTTCGCATTCTTCGAGTAACTTTGCACCACGTTCGTAGTGAGTAATCAGTTCTTCGAGAGGGAGTTGATCAGACTCCATGTGGTTGACGATGGAGTCCAGTTCCTCCATAGCCTGTTCAAAGGTTGGTGTAGATTTTTTAGGCATTAGAAAAGATGTGTTGTGGAATATGAAATGTTTCTAGGGTGTGCGTGAGATCGACAGTTTTTTCATTTTCTATCAGCTTTTGGATCCTGATAGGGCGAACAAACTTAGTCGTTAGGTTATTACCTCTAGCTACTTCATGTGCTACCTGAGCTTGGTCGATGCCCGTTCTGCTCGTAAGTCTCTCAAAGCTGAAAATCATGTGGACAATGAAGACGCCGATGAGAACGGCTGCAAAAATGGCACAGCTAAAGAAGCTACCAGAGTTGAATGCGGATTTTAAATCCATCGAAAGGAGTTATGCGTCGAGTTCTTTGAGTTTACGCTGCAATGTGCGGCGGCTGATACCTAGCAGCTCCGCTGCTAGAGTGCGATTATTATTTGTGTGTTTCAGTGCTTGAAGGATGGTGGCAGACTCTACCGCGTGCAGGTTGAACTCTAGGGGAGTATTTTCAGCGCTGCTAGAACGGTTAGTTGCCTTTATATCTTCACTGAATGATTGAGGAATGAGTGATGAGCCTGACTGGACGTTGAGAGGGAGATGAGCACTTTCGATAGTCGAACCTGTACACATAACTACTCCGTGTTCAATTGCTGTTCTAAGCTCTCGGACGTTTCCAGGCCAATTGTAATGTTGGATTTGCTGAAATGCCGCCGGGGCAATGTTTGAGATCCTTTTGTTATTCTCTTTGCTAAATTCATTGAGGAAAGCATTAGAAAGGAGCACGATATCTTCCTTTCTAGCCCGCAATGGGGGGAGCGTCATTTTTACTACATTGAGGCGGAAAAATAGGTCTTCTCGGAAATCTCCTTTAGAGACCATTTTTGCCAAATTCTTATTGGTCGCAGTAACGACTCTTACATCAATCGCAATCGGCGTGTTAGAACCGACTCTCTCAATGGTACGTTCGGATAGAACTCGGAGAAGTTTGACCTGGGTAGCAGGGTCTATTTCTCCAATTTCATCGAGAAAGAGTGTCCCTCCATTAGCTTGCTCAAAGCGACCAATGCGTCTTTGGGAGGCACCTGTGAAGGCTCCTTTTTCGTGACCAAAGAGCTCACTTTCGAGCAGCTGAGGTGAAAGTGCAGCACAGTTGACCGTGATGATTTTGTCTTTTGGTCGCTCACTCAGAGTATGAATGGTATTGGCGATAACTTCTTTACCAGTTCCAGATTCACCTTCGATGAGTACCGTTGCCTTTGTGGGGGCAATCTGCGTGATCATCGCATGAATCTGCACCATGGCTGGAGATTTACCAATGAGCGGCTCCAGTCCATGAGGTTGATTGCCGACTTTTTTACGAAGTTCTTGGTTTTCGTTTTCAAGCTTCTGGTTTTCTGATTCCAGCGTTTTGCTGCGTAAGGCTCGCTTGATCATCAGCTCCACTTCATCAATATTCAGAGGTTTCGTGACGAAATGCCAAGCCCCACGATGCATGGCCTCCACAGCCGTATCGACGGAGCCGTACGCGGTCATCATTATCGCAATCGGAGGTGAGGGGAGCTTGAGAATTTTATCTAGCAGGTCCATTCCACTATCACCACCCATGCGGAGGTCGGTGAGTACTAATGCAATCTTCTCAGAAGTGAGAATATTCATAGCCTCGCGGATATCTGAAGCTACGTAACAATCAAACTCGTCTTCGAGCGCCATGCGCAGACCGTTACGAGTCGACTTCTCGTCATCAACAATAAGAATAGTGGAATTCATGGAGTATTAGTTATCTAGGTCAATGATGTCAGAGTTGCTAGGATCTGGTAAAAGGCGCAGATGCTTTTCTTGTCGCGGGAAGTGCAGTGTCACTGAAGTACCTTCATTGATCTCACTCTGCACTTCAATTTCGCCTCCGTGTTCACGCATGATTCTTCTTACGACGATGAGCCCAAGACCAGTTCCTGAACTCTTTGTTGTACGATACGGCTCGTAAAGTGAGCCCATGTGTTCAGGGGAGATTCCCGAACCATTATCCCGAACTTCTAACTTCACTTCAAAATCAGTGAATTCCGTAGAAATCCAGAGATTCCCACCCGATGCAGGGAGTGCCTGAGCGGCATTGCGAATAAGATTATAGAGCGCTTGTTGGATTTGATCGACATCGAGCTCGAGGAGGGGGAGTGAGTCTGATAGATCGAGTACGATTTTGGCACGACGACTTTCGAGCTCGGCTTTCAATGTGTTTAAGGTGGTGCGTAGCACATCGTGGAGTTGTGATTTCTCGCGGACAGGTGTGGTGGGGCGTACTGCGTGTAGGAACTGCTTTAGGATACCATCAAGTCGCTTAATTTCCCCCTGAGCGGTGGTGAGTAATGCGCTCAATTCATCTTGATCATCTTTGGGTAAGATACGTAGTTTTCGGCGCATGAGCTGGAGATTGATATCGAGGGAGTTGAGAGGGTTCCCAATTTCATGAGCCACTCCGGCAGCTAATAGAGTGAGTGCATTGAGCTTTTCGCTTTCAATAAATTCTTTAGCTTCTTGCTTCGACTTAGTGACATCGCGAATGAGCATTACATATCCTAAGTGCTCGTTATTATCTACGATGTGGCTTTTGATAGGAGAGAGGTAAAAGTTGAGCGTAAGGTGCTCTGGATAGAAAACCTCTAGGTCTCTGTTTGTCGTACTGTCGGGGCGAGCAACTGCATTCCAATCGAAGCCTCGAATAGCTTGATTGATAGGGAGGCCAATGGATTTTTGCTCGTCGATTCCGAAGAAGTGGACGGCAGATTTGTTTGCAAAGGTAATGACTCCTTCGGGTGATAGAATAAATAAGCCTTCTCTTAATGCCTTAAAGACATTTTCTAAAAAGCCCTTTTCATTTACTAGACGAGTAACGAGGTTTTGCACCTCGCTGGGTGAAAACCTATCTAATCGTGTGATGAGCTTGTCGAGAAAGCCGTCCTTCATCTATGGTGCCGAAATGGAAGTTATTGTGGTGTATATCAATTTTCCTTCAAAGGAAAGTGCGTGTCAAATTGGCACAACGCTGATCAAAGAGCAACTAGCAGCCTGTGTCAATATCATCCCCAGTGTAGAATCGATCTATCAATGGAAGGGTGAACTCTGCCGAGAAGAAGAAGTTATGGTCATGGTGAAAACAACAACGCACAGCTATCAGAAACTGGAAGCTCGAGTGAGCGAGCTACACCCTTACGAGGTACCTGAAATTATTGTACAAAAGTTAGTACGTGGGTCAGACAAGTATCTAAAGTGGGTACAGGGGCAGTTAGAATAGTAGTGAAAATTACAAGGATGTTATTTTTGCTGAGTCAAGTCTAGACGGCTAGCAGCGCATATGGAATGGTGCGTGAATCATCTTATCTACCTATGAAAATCATTCATGTAGCTGCTGGCAGTGTTAACCAAACCCCCCTCGATTGGCAAGGAAACCTCACGCGTTTGGCTGCGGTGATCACTGAGGCAAAACAAGAAGGAGTGCAGATGCTTTGTTTACCAGAGCTGGCTCTCACAGGTTACGGCTGTGAAGATGCTTTTCTCATGCCAAATACGATTGAGCGTGTTGAAGAGATGCTCATAAAGCTTGTAGATTACACTAGTGATATCGTTGTTTGTGTTGGTCTTCCATGGCGTCACAATCATGCACTTTTCAATGTCGCGGCGGTATTAGTCGATGGTGCGCTTATAGGTCTAGTAGGGAAGCAGCACCTCGCAGGTGATGGTCTACACTATGAGCCTCGATGGTTCACTCCGTGGCCGAAAGGGGAGGTTGTGACCATTCAGTGTATGGGGGAAGAAGTGTTGTTAGGTGATTTGTTTTTTGAGGTCGGTGGAATTAGGTTTGGCTTCGAAATTTGCGAAGATGCCTGGTCGGCTACCAGACCTGGCGCCACTCTATCAGCTTATGGATTAGATTTTATTTTCAACCCAAGCGCTAGCCATTTTGCCTTTGGTAAGCAGGTCTTAAGAGAGCGTTTTATCAATGAAGGCTCACGCACATGCGGATGTGCATACCTCTATGCTAATTTGTTAGGAAATGAATCCGGCCGTGTTGTGTTCGATGGCGGCCCCCTCATTGCTAATCAGGGAGAACTGGTCGCCAGTGGACAACGCTTTAGCTTCAAAGACCATACCCTTGTTTCTGCAAAAGTGGATGTGGAAATCAATCGTAGTAAACTAGCAGCTACGGCATCACGCATCGTAGAGGTGAGTGAACCTTACGGATTGGTTATGTGCGACTGGCAACCAGCAGTGTCTTGTGTGGCCCCGACTACCCATCTGGAACAAAAGATTTGGAAAAAAGAAGAAGAGTTAGCACATGTTGTTAGCCTAGCTTTATTCGATTATATGCGAAAGAGTTACTCGCAGGGTTTTGTGTTATCACTGAGTGGTGGCGCTGACTCTTCGGCTGTAGCGAGCCTAGTAGCAATAGGGGTACGTTTAGCATTGAAAGAGCTCGGAGAGGAAGGAGTACGCGCTCGCTTATCACATATACAACTTTCAGAGAATAAAGATCAATGGATGTCACAGTTGTTAGCTTGCGTCTATCAGGCGTCAGAACACAGTGGCGAAGCAACTGAGCAAAGTGCGCGTGAATTGGCACAAAGCATAGGAGCAGACTATCAAAGTTGGGTGATTGCGCCTCTAGTGGAAGGATACAACCAGATGGTCAGTGAGGGACTTGGACGTACAATGAGCTGGGAAACTGACGATCTAGCCTTACAGAATATCCAAGCTCGAGTTCGCTCTCCTGGAATTTGGATGTTAGCAAATGTTAGAAATGCGCTCTTGTTAGCAACTAGTAACCGATCCGAAGCAGCCGTAGGATACGCCACGATGGATGGTGATACCTCTGGAGGTTTGAGTCCAGTAGGGGGAATTGATAAAGCATTTTTACGAAAGTGGCTTGTGTGGTTGGAAAAAGAAGGCTCTGACTCTACAGGGACTGTGCCAGCATTAAGCTATGTAAATAGTCTTCAACCTACAGCTGAGCTACGACCATCCGATCAAGGTCAAACAGACGAAGCGGATTTGATGCCCTACCCAGTGTTAGACGCTATTGAGCGTGCTGCTATACGTGATAAACGTGCTCCATTAGCTGTGTTCACGTTAGTAGCAGAGGAGTTTTCCCAATATTCTAAAAAACAATTGCGCGGGTGGGTGCTTAAATTCTTTAGACTGTGGTGTCGCAACCAATGGAAGCGAGAGCGCTACGCTCCATCGTTCCATGTGGATGATAAAAACCTCGACCCCAAAACATGGTGCCGATTTCCAATATTATCAAGCGGCTTCACTCTCGAACTAAAAGAACTAGAAGCGCTCGAACTGTTAAATTAGGGGCACTTTGCTGGTGTACATGACGGGTCCCACGCTGCCACAGAGCGATGTGTGTTGCAGTTTTATGCAGAGATTGCTGCGATGATAGCGTCGCTGATTTCAGCCGTGCCGACTTTGATTTCTTCTACAGCGCCTGTGTAGAGATCGTCTGTGCGGAGGCCGCTGTCGATGACTGTGTTTACAGCGGCTTCGATGGCGTCTGCGGCTTGGTTTTCGCCGAGTGAGTAGCGAAGTAGCATGGAGAGTGAGAGAATTTGGGCGATTGGGTTGGCGATACCTTGGTCTGCGATGTCAGGAGCGGAACCGCCGGATGGTTCGTACATGCCGAAGTAGAGGCCGTTTTCTTTTTGATTACCAAGTGATGCAGATGGGAGCATTCCGAGGGAGCCAGAGATCATTGCCATTTCGTCAGAAAGAATGTCGCCGAAGAGGTTGCTAGTGACGATGACGTCGAATGAGCTTGGAGCTTTGATGAGCTGCATGGCTGCATTGTCGACATACATGTGTGAGAGTTCGACTTCTGGGAATTCTTTTGCTATTTCCGTGATGACTTCACGCCAGAGAATGGAGCATTGAAGTACGTTTGCTTTGTCGACGGATAGAAGTCGTTTGTCACGGGTCATGGCAGCGACGAAGGCAACACGGCAGATGCGCTCGATTTCGCTTTTGCTGTAGACCATGGTGTCGTGTGCTGTTGGATTTTCAGCATTGTCGTCACGGCCTTTTGGTGTACCGAAGTAGATGCCGCCTGTGAGTTCGCGCACACAGAGGACGTCGAATCCGTTAGGGATGAGTTCGTTCTTTACTGGTGAGGCGTGTTTGAGTGCGGGGAGGCAGACGCCTGGGCGAAGGTTGGCGTAGAGGTTAAAGTGTTTGCGGATAGGGAGAAGGGCGCCGCGCTCGGGTTGGTCGTCAGGTGCGAGGTTTTCCCATTTAGGTCCACCTACAGAGCCAAAGAGAATGGCGTCGGATTGTTCACATGCTTTAACTGTTCCTTCTGGGAGTGGGCAACCTTTTGCATCGATGGCTGCACCGCCGACGAGGCATTCTTTGGTGTCGATGGTGAAGCCGAATTGAGAAGATGTGGCGTCGAGGACTTTGAGGGCTTGCTCCATGACTTCTGGGCCGATGCCGTCTCCTGAGAGGACAATGATGCTGTGATTGCGGTTCATGAGGTGGGGGTGTAGCAAAGGTGAGGGGGCTTGAGAACTCTGATTTAAGAATTCTTCTATCATATTCTAATTGTACTTCGATGGGGAGTCTGCATGTTTTGCGATGTGGAATTATTTCAAAATAGCATGTTGATAGTTGCTGGACTTGTGGCTTTGTATTTCGGGGCAGAGTGGCTGGTGAAAGGGGCTTCAGATCTTGCGATCAAGATGGGGATTTCGCCATTGGTGGTGGGGCTTACGGTGGTGGCATTCGGCACGAGCGCTCCAGAGCTGTTAGTGTGCTTGGAGGCAAATGGTGATGGTCACTCAGATGTAGCGTTAGGGAATATCATAGGTTCCAACATTTGTAATATCGCGCTGATCTTGGGGGGGGCAGCTGTGATGAAGCCGATAGTCATTCACCGTCAGATCATCCGTAAGGAGATGCCGATTTTGATCGCAGTGTCGGTGGCATTTATTGCTATGTTGTGGAATGGGAATATTTCACAGCTTGAGGGTGGTTTGTTGTTTGCTGCTGTGGTGACTTATGTCGCGGTGAGCATTTATCAGTCACGCAAAGAGCAAAGGCAGAATGATTACGGAGAGTTTAGCCCTGAAGAGGTTCAGGCTGTGCAGAATGCAGGGGTGAAAAAGCTTTTTGTAGATTTAGCATTGATCGTAGTTGGTTTGGGAGTGTTGAAGTTCGGTTCCGAATGGTTGGTGCATGGTGGTGATTTTGTGGCGAGAGCAATTGGGGTCGATGAGGCGATTATCGCTCTATTCTTGTTTGCTTTCGGAACTTCGCTACCAGAGTTGGCTACGTCTATTGTGGCGGTCAAGAAGGGGGAAGGTGACATTATCACAGGGAATGCGATAGGTTCTTGTATCTTTAATATTTTGGCTGTGATAGGCATTACGGCAATAGTGAAGCCGATTGCTGAAGGTGAGATTGAAATGCTCGATAAAATGGTGATGCTCGGTGTGACTGTTGGGATTTTCTTATTTATGTGGAGTAAGATGCGCCTCAATCGTGTGGAGGGTGTGCTGCTTCTGGTTGGGTATGTGGGTTACTGTATTGTGCGATACAATATTGGATAAGAGAGGGCTTATGTGATTGGCTAGTTTGGCTGCGCACTTCGCGTGACGAGTTCTGCTTTGCCAAAGTAGCGGGGACTCTTCGTAGTTCTGGGTTCAATGGATGAGTCGATTAAAGAAAGCCCAAAAAATGGGGACTGGAAAGTGCTATGGTGCGCACGAGAAGATTCGAACTTCCACGCCCTAGGGCACTGCCGCCTGAAGACAGCGCGTCTACCAATTCCGCCACGTGCGCACATAGCTGATAGCGGTGGGAAGCTAGAATGCTTTTCTTAAGGGATGCAAGCAAGAATTGAGCGCGAATGTTAGACTCTAGTTATGCATGGTAGCTCTGAGTTCAACTCAGAGAGTGAGGGTTGAAGTTATCTGTGCTGTACTCTGATCTGGTGGAGCGCGGGTCGTAAGTTCGAGTCTCGCTGCCCCTACTAATCTTCGCAGGTCTTATACGAGACATTTTTTGTTTACATAAACGCATCTAGCTATCAGCCCATCTGGGAGGCTTGCCATTTTGTCCATTTTATTCGAATGAGATTCCAGTCTACGGTTCACGTTCCGCAGTGCAGAATCGCGGCACTGAGTTTCAGACCGTTTTGAGAAGGAGGTCTGAAAATTGGATCAGTCTAAATCATGTAGAATTGTTGCGCTCAGTCAGCTTGTTTATAAAATCATCCCAAAGCGGTTGCCATTGATCTTGTTTTTTCCAGACGTAGTGTCGCTGAAAAACGGGTATTTGAAACCTGATTTGCTTATTAAAAAGATCTTCTAAATGCGGCTTGCTTAAATTCATGCTTGGGAAAATTGTAGATTAGCTAATGGTGACAAACACACCTGAGCAAAATATTAAAGTTTAAGAAATGCTGAGCATCAAGCCGATACTTGCACAAAAGTTAAACCCTAGAGCTATTAGTTCATCTTTCTGCACGACATGTTTCTCTTATTGAGCGATAAGCACGACACGGTGCTTGTCCGTGTAGCGTGCGATCACGAAAAGGATGGAGCGCGAGCCAGAGCGATATAGACGGCATTTCATAAAATGCGGGTGTAGATTTGGGAGCGGTTGTTCTCGGAAAAGTACAGTACGGACGGCGTAGCGGGAAATTCGTGTGCAGATGCGGTTGAACTCCATGAGCACACCATCCTGAAACTTGTAGTCCTGCGATTCAGAATGGGAACATTGGCCTTGTCGGAGGCGAGGGAGTGAAGTAGGGACGTATCTCGTTCTCAACCCAAACGCGAGAGCGGTGAACAACTATCATCATTATGGCAATTCAACGCGCGTTACTTTCAGTTTCTGATAAGACCGGTTTGGTCGATTTTGCAAAGGGACTTCATGACTATGGCGTCGAGCTTCTTGCAACAGGTGGCACAGCTGCTACACTCCGTGATGCTGGTCTTCCAGTGATCGATGTTTCCACATTCACAGGCGCACCTGAGCTTTTCGAGGGTCGAGTGAAGACACTCCATCCAAAAGTTCACGGTGGTCTTCTTCACAAGCGTGATGATGCAACACATCTCGCACAAGCGCAGGAGCACGACATTCCATCTATCGACATCGTTGTAGTGAATCTCTATCCATTTGAGCAAATAGTTGCACATGAGGATGTGACTCTTGCTGAGGCTATCGAGAATATCGACATCGGTGGTCCATCCATGCTTCGTTCAGCAGCGAAGAACTACAAGAGCGTGACCGTGGTGACTGACGTCGCTGATTACGATCGTGTTCTTGGCGAAATGAAGGAACACGAAGGTGATACGACTTTCCGACTGCGTGAGGAGCTTGCTGTGAAGGTTTTCAATCGCACATCAGCATACGACGGAGCGATCACAAACTACCTCAGCCAAGCAGCTGAAGGTACCTGTTCGTCTTTCAATATGACTCTTCCGCTCGATCACGAGCTTCGTTATGGCGATAATCCGCACCAGAAGGCAAACCTTTACGGCACATTTGCTGAGAGCTTCACCCAGCTTCAGGGTAAAGAGCTTAGCTACACAAACGTGCTAGATATCGAGGCGGCGGCGGATCTCATTTTAGATTTCGCTCGCCCAACAATAGGTATTCTTAAGCACACTAACCCATGTGGTGTGGGTCAGGATGATGAAGATCTGCGCGTTGCTTGGCAGCGTGCTTTTGAAACAGATACCCAGGCGCCATTCGGTGGTGTGATCGTGGTAAACCGTCCACTCACAGAGAGTCTCGCTCGCGTGATCTCAACGATCTTCACAGATGTTATCATTGCTCCTGACTTCGAAACTGAAGCCCGTGCAATTCTCCAGAAGAAGAATCTTCGTCTGATTAAGATGAACATTGAGACATACAAGGTTGCGAAGAAAGAGCCACTTATTCGTTCCGCTCCAGGTGGTCTCATGGTTGTCGATCGTGACGACACTGTGCTCGGTCTCGATAATCTCGAAGAGCGTGTTGTGACTAAGCGTCCACCAACAGAAGAGGAAATGCGTGCAATGCGTTTCGCTTGGAGAGTGGTGAAGCACGTGAAATCCAATGCGATCGTTTACGCGAAATCTGACCGTACACTCGGTGTGGGCGCTGGTCAGATGAGCCGTGTGGATTCCTCTCGTATCGCAGTTTGGAAAGCTGAAGAAGCTGGTCTTTCTCTTGAAGGTTCAGTGATGGCTTCTGATGCGATGCTTCCATTTGCTGATGGTCTCGAAGTTGCGATCGCAGCAGGTGTAACAGCATGTATTCAACCAGGTGGTTCTATCCGTGACGAAGAAGTGATTGCGGTCGCTGATCAGGCTGATATTGCGATGATCTTCACGGGTTACCGTCACTTCCGTCACTAATCGATGGGGAATCGAGAAGATGAATCTCGTATTATTTGTATGCGTCACTCATGTTATGCGGGGGACGCATTTTTTTGTTGCTTGGTTGCTTGAGGCGCTGCGCTGGCGTGCGTGACGAGTCCCGAACTTTTAGAGCGGTGAGAATTCACCGCAGTCCAAGCGAGTGGTATTTTTTGTGATTTGTTTAGGGAGATTTTCTTACACTTGATTGACCAAAGGGCTTGCCACGGGGCTCGGTAATGTTACAAAGCAGCCACATCATGTTAGGCAAGCTTACCTACAAAGAATCAGGAGTCGACACACGCGAAGCAGCAGCTTTAGTAGGCGAAATCGGGACACATGTTTGCCGCACTCAGCAGCAGCGCAAACTTTACGGCGCATTCGGTCTTTTCGCCGCTTGTTTTGACCTTAGCGAATATAAACAGCCAGTGATTGTAACTGGTTGTGATGGGGTGGGTACAAAGCTCGACATTCTTCTCAATCAGAAGGAGTACGGCATCGCAGGTAAAGATCTCGTTGCTATGAATGTGAATGACATCATCACTACTGGTGGTGACCCGCTCATGTTCCTCGACTATGTAGGTATTGCAGCTCTCGATAAAACAATGATCACTGAGCTCATTGCGGGCATGTGTGATTACCTTGAGTCCTGTGGGTGTATTCTCGCTGGTGGTGAGACTGCGGAAATGCCAAGTATCGTTCCTAAAGACGTGGTTGAGCTTGCGGGTTTCTGTATCGGCGCATGTGAGAAGTCTAACCTCATTGATCCAACACAGATCAAAGAAGGTGATGTGCTTATCGGCTACGGCTCCGATGGCCCTCACGCAAATGGTTGGTCACTCATTCGCCGCGTGATTGCGCAGAATCCAGACATTTTCACTGAGGATGAGCTCACTGAGCTTCTTACTCCAACTCGCCTTTACCATGATGTGGTTGCTGACGTCCGCACTACAGGTGTGACACCAAAAGCTTACGCGCACATCACTGGTGGTGGTCTTCCTGAAAACATCGAACGTATCTTCCAAGGCCTTGGTGCTGACCTTGAAATCCCATACTGGGACAACAAGCCAATGCGCAAGCTTTTCGAATACGTAGACGCAGAAGATAAGTTCCATACATTCAACATGGGTATCGGCTGGGTGGCGATCGTTTCTCCAGAAGATGCAGACAAGATCCTTTCAGCTGGCCCTGGTGGAACAGTGATCGGCAAGGTTGTCGCCCAAGAAGGTATTCGCGTGGTTGAAAAATCCGCTTAAGCCACCATACTCATCTCATACTCACTCAAGGAACGGCAATTTTCTGAGTGTTTTATTCTTAACCGATTCAATACACATAATTTATGAGCTACCCATTGAAACATGAGTGCGGCATAGCCGTTGTTCGTCTTCGTAAACCCATTAGTTACTACATCGAAAAATACGGCACACCACTCTGGGGCTTAAATAAACTTTTCCTCTTGATGGAGAAGCAGCGTAACCGCGGACAGGACGGTATTGGTATTGGCTCTTGTAAGCTTAATATGCCTCTTGGTCAGCCGTATATCTTTCGACGCCGTAGCGTGCAGAATGATTCGCTTTCTCACATCTTCAATAAGGAGATCAAAACTTTCAATAAGCTTACTCGCAAAGGGATTGTAGACCCGATAGATGCAGCTAATTGCAAGGCTAATTATGATTTCTGTGGTGAGATTCTCATGGGCCACCTTCGTTACGGTACCTCAGGTCGTTTCGATGAGGGATCTTGTCACCCATATCTTCGTCGCAGCAACTGGCCAACGCGTACGCTGATGGTGCAGGGCAACTTCAACATGACTAATACTGGTGAATTGAACCGCAAGATGATGGAGCGTGGCCAGCATCCAGTGTTTGACACAGACACTCAGACTGTTCTTGAAGAGATCGGTTTCCACCTCGATGAAGCGCATACTGACCTTTATCATGAGCTTCGTGTCAAGGGGATGGATGGTAAAGATATTCCAGTTCAAATTTCTGAGCGTCTCGACCTACACAAAGTCATTTCTGAGTCTGCTCAAGCTTGGGACGGCGGTTACGCTATTTGTGGAGCTGTAGGCAATGGCGATATGTTTGTCATGCGTGATCCGCGTGGTATTCGCCCATGTTCCGTATATATGGATGATGAGGTAATCGCGTTTTCCTCTGAGCGCGTTCCATTGATGACTGTGTTCGAAGCTGATAAGTCTGAGATTCAAGAAATGGAGTCAGGTACGTGCACGATCGTGACGCACAATGGTGATGTGAGCACGCAGCGCTTTCATTTGGAGGAAGAGCAAAAGTCATGTTCTTTCGAGCGCATCTACTTCTCACGCGGCAATGACCCTACGATCTACCGTGAGCGCAAGGCTATGGGGGGGGCATTGGTCGACCAAGTTGTTGATTCGATGGGCGGGGACTTCGACAAGGCTGTGTTCTCATTTATTCCTAATACGGCAGAGACTGCCTATTATGGTTTGATGGATGGCTTGAGATTGTTCCGTCGCCAGCAAGTGCGCTCAGAGCTCCTTTCGGCGTTTGAACAAGGCACCTTGAGTGCGGATATGCTCAATGAGGTGATTCTCAAGAATTGGCCGAAATCTGAGAAGGTGACCCAGAAGGATATCAAGATGCGTACTTTTATTTCTCAAGAAAAGGGGAGAGCGCAGCTCGTATCTCACGTATATGATATTACATACGATGTTGTGCAGTCAGATGATGTGCTTGTGATGCTCGACGATTCGATTGTGCGTGGTACAACGCTGAAGGAGTCGATTCTTAAAATTCTTTCCCGTACGAACCCGCGCAAGATCGTGATTTGTTCCACTGCGCCTCAGATCCGCTACCCAGATTGTTACGGCATCGATATGTCTGAGCTTGGAAAGTTTATTGCATTCAATGCTGCTGTTTCACTTCACAAAAAGAAAGGCAATGAGGCAATTCTTAAGGAGATTCACGAAGCGTGTGTGGCTGAACTTAAAAAGCCAGCAGCTGAGCGAATCAATCAGGTAAAGCGTCTTTATAAAGATTTCACGGCAGAAGAGATTTCCGCAGAAGTGAGCAAGCTCGTGTACCCTGAGGGGGTCGAGTGGGATGGTGAAGTAGAAATCATCTTTCAAACGATCGAGAATCTTCATGCATCCATCAAGGGGCCTTGTGGTGACTGGTACTTTACTGGTGACTTCCCAACTCCTGGCGGCATGGCTACTGTCAACCAAGCGTATATCAACTGGTTCGAAGGTAAGACAGGCCGAGGTTATTAAAATGTTAGAAAGAGCGTCAGCGAAAGCGGCGCTCTCTTTTTCTGTGGTTTAACTGCATGTTTTGTGCATTATATATTCAGTTTGTAGAGGTAGTCTTGCTTTAGAACTTGGAAAGTGACTTGAATTACAACTAGCTAAATGTATGTAGTGAAAATAAATGTAAATTGCGTATTTTGAGTTATTTATGCATTTCTGGTAAAATTTTTCTTGAGTATTTTTTCAAAAAAAATAGTTTGTAGATCCATCGCTCTCTGGGTGATCGCTATTGAGACTTCGGTTATCAATAGAGGAAAGTCCGGACATCGCAGGGCAACGTGCCTCGTGAAGAACGAGGGATGCTAGGTTTAAACCTAGTAGACGGACAGTGCAGCAGAAAGTAGACCGCCGATGGATCTCCAGATCACAGGTAAGGGTGAAAGGGTGGAGTAAGAGACCACCGCTCAGTAGGTAACTACTGGGGCACGGTAAACCCCGCGTGATGCAAGACAAAACAGAGGAAGGGTAGCCCGCCCGACTAGAATCCTCGGGTATTAGTCGCACGCCGGCTTCGGCGGCGTCTAGCCTCGGCTAGGAGATAAATGATCACACAAGGTGGTTGCCTAAGAACCAACCTGGACAGAATCCGGCTTATAGGAGAGCGATGGATACATTTCCATTTTGGAAATGTGCATTAAGAATGAAAATGAGAGATGAAGAATCTAGGATACTTCTAGGTTTTTATTGTCGGTTTCTCCAGCTTTGATTGTTGTCAGGCGTTGTTGTTCTGTTCTTCTTCTCGTGAGACAATTTGTAGTGTGGCCTTGATGCCGTCACGGAAGGCGGCAGCTTTGAGCACATTGCGGATGGCACTGGCGGTGAATCCGTTGCGACCAATGAGAACGGCCACGTCTGCCTTGTTGAGGACAAGACGGAAGCGAATGTGATCCTCAGAGATTTCAGACACCATCAATTGCGCTTCGCTCGGGTGACTGATAAATTGCAGAGTGATGAATTGGAGGAAATTGCGAATTTGATCCGTGGTCTCTTGCATGGCATTACCATCTAACCAAAAAAGAGAAGTCTCAAGTGTAAATTCGTAGAGGGAAGGCTTTTATGAATGAGCTAAAAAGCTCCCACAAAGTGATCCGTGAGAGCTAAAATTTTGTGTGGAGTCTACTTCTTAGAAGCGAGGTATTCGATGACATCAACGAATTCCTGAAGTGTGAGTGCATCGAGCAGGTGTGGACCCATGATGGTAAATTCAGCCTTTTTCACGGACACGACGTCAGCAGCTTTAAGTTTCATTTCAATGCCAGCAATGTTGCGGATGATGACTTCGTTTGCATTCTTTTTTACGAGGGTGCCGTTGTGAGTCATGCCGTCCTTAGTCTTGGCGTCAACCCAGTTGTCTGCGATTGTTGCATCTGGTTTGAGGATGGACTCGGCGATTGCTTCACGGTCGAGAATAGAGCCAATCTTGTTGAGATCTGGACCTTTCTTTGCGTGCTCTTCTTCGATGCTGTGACATGCAAAGCAGGCTTGCCTCTTAAGAACTTCTTTGCCGTTGTTGATGTCGGCTTTATATTTCTCAAAGGCGAGGACGACGTTTTCGATGGAGATTTCACCAACCTTCGGAATTTTCGGTCCTTTGTCGACGACTCTATCGTTGATGCCTGGAATGAAGGCTTTGTTGTTTTTTGCAATCGTGAGGTAATGTGCTCTCTGGGTGTCATTTGCCTTTGCAACTTCGGTTTTGTAAGTAGTCGCGATCTTATCGGATGCGGTCCACGTAATTGGTTTATAGTATGGGCCGTGTGGATCAGGCTTGGTATTCCACCACCATGAACCATCATAAGGTGCTTCTTTGTTATAGAGGCGAGCAAGGGCGTCCATGAGCTTTAACTTCAGTGTGTCATCGGAAGTTGAGGTGAGCTTGGCGATGAGTCCGTCGACGCCCTTGGTTTCGTGCATGCGGCGAAGTGCCCAGATGGCACCGTTTTGTGCTGGTGAATCGATCGCTTCGAGAGCAGCATCTACACCTTTGAGTTCGCGGAGGGTCTGCACAGCAATGTGAGGTACGACAATCTTCGAGTTTGGTGTAGCATGTAGTCCTTTGGTGCGCTCTGTTTTTCTTGGGGCAGTGTTGCGCACAATAAACTTCACTTTTCCTTGTGCGCCAGCTGTGTCAGTAAATCCGACGGTTGCAGTGAAGGTCCCTTTTTGGAAGCTTTCTGGAATCTTGAATTCGATAACGGAGTTCGCATGGGTGCCGATTCCAAATTCGAATGGCTTTCCATCCGCACGCTTGAGTGGCTTACCTACGCAAGATTTGTTGAGTTCTGTTTTACCCCAATCCTGCTTTGCTTTTGCCCACTTTTTGAGTTCGAATTTTTTGCCTTTAGTGGTCACTGTAGGGTTGAGCCAAGCGACGTGATCACCGCCGTTGCCTCCAGCTTGATCGGTGATAAGGTAGAGTTTGTTCTGTGAGCCGTCGAGCTCGACTTTGATCTCAGCAGTTTCCTTCATCGTGAGGGTCTTGGATTCGAAAAGTGGCTTACTTGATGTTGCTGGCAATTCGAATTTACGTGGCTCGGTGACGGCGAGTTTTACCACTTCACTGGCAACCTCTGGGTTCCCGATGCGACTCAGTCCGACGAGAGCCGCTACTTGCACGCGCTTGTTCTCGGATTTGAGTGCTTTGAGAAAGGGTTCAACTGAGATGTTTTTGGCAATTGATTTGCGATCAGCGATGGCGCGTAGTGCGAATTCAGCAAGCTCGGGATCTTCAGTCAGCTTAACCAGAGAGTCGACACCTTTAGCTCCAGTTAATTGAGCGTAGGTGAAGATAGCTGCAACGCGTGATTCAAGAGAGAGGGTGCCATCTTCTGCGATGGCTAACACGTCTACGGGATTTATTTTTGCTCCACGAGTGAGGATTTCTTGAGAAACGTTGAGGCGGGTTGTGGCGCTTGTGGACTTGAGTCCTTTGATAAGCGCCGTAGGCTTGAGTTTTCCGAGATTAGGAAAAGGTTTGTACTTCCAACCTTTAGGTGTGATGCGCTCAATGTGTCCTTTAGATGGGTTGCCTTTGTATCCAGCGCCATCCCAAGCTGCGATATACAGGCGACCAGAGCCGTCGACGTCGAGGTCAGTCGGCTGGGATGAGGCAATGAAGTTTTCTACTTTTTGAGTAAATGTTGGACCGTCTGATGTGAGACGGTGGATGTAGGTGTGGTTACGACCCCAGTCGGCCATCATTGGCTGCTTGTTGTATTTTGCTGGCCAAGTTGGTTCATCCATAAAGAGCGCACCAGTACCAGAGCCTGAACCAAGATCGCAGAGGGCCGGGATGATCTCATCTGCAAAATAGGTGTAGAGACTCGGGTAACCGTAGTCGCCAGTTTGAATTTGGTCGATGAAACGAATCCACCAGCCGACACCATCGTTGGTGTTACCGCGAGTGAATACGTTCATGAATGGATCAATCGCTACATCGTAGATATTGCGCAGACCGTAGGTGTAGAGTTCCATTTCGCCACCGTCAGGGCGTACTCGAAGAATGCCACCGCCGAGCATGGTCATTTTTGTGCCATCGGTGCCTTCAGCATCTACAAATCCAAAGTCACCAATTGCAATATAGATCCAACCGTCGATCCCCATGCGAATGCCGTTAGTGGTGTGATCAGCGCCACGGGAACGGTTGAATTTGATGGTTGAGATGTTTTTGATTAGATGTTTTGGAGGACCGTCAGCTTTGCCGTCTTGATTTTTATCTTCGAGCACCGACAGGTACATGCCGACCATTTCCTTCTGGCCTTGGAAGTCTCCGTGGAGGACGTAAAGCTGGTCATCCATGGCAATGAGGCCACGAGGATTGTCAATTTCAGCGTAGACTGTGTGTTTGTCCGCTTTGCCATCGTTGTTGTTGTCAATTAGCTTTATAATGCGGCCCTTACCTGGAGCTTTGTCGAGAGAGCCGAGAAGGTCGACACCGACGTAAACATCGCCGTTAGCATGAGCTGCTAGACAAGCTGGTGAGGGTGTAATTGAGCTGTCGGCAAACTTGGAAATGTTGAGGTCGCTGGGGTTGGCTTTGAGTAAGCCAAGGGTGGCTGCATATGCTAGAAAGCTAGCAAGGGTCTTCTTGGACGTTTTTCTCATAAATTCTGATTTGTGACTGTTTCTATAACACTTTCTCACTGATGGCAACGAAGCATTCTTTCTTGTGAATGGGGGATTCTATACCTAAATAGGTGATCGAAGGTAAAAACCTTACAGGTATTTATCATTTTTTTAGATCAAATATTGGCAAACGGGCTGAGATTCGCTAGTTCCATTACACCATGTCAGTTGATCCATTACTTCAATTACTCAGCCAAAAGGCGCGCTATTCGCACACAGAACTCGCAGAACTTCTTAAGTTAGATGAGCGAGCGGTGGCAGAGCGCATTACTCAATGGGAAGAGGACGGAACGATCTTAGGTTATCATGCCGTCGTCAATCGCGAGCAAGCTGGTGACAGTAACGTAGCGGCATTCATTGAGGTAAAGCTGACACCAGAGCGTGGAGGGGGCTTTGATCGCCTCGCTATGCGCATCGCGCGCTTTGAACAAGTTGAGGCATGTTACCTCGCGAGCGGCGGCTATGACCTGATGGTGATCGTGGAAGGACCAAGTCTGCGTGAGGTGGCTCGCTTCGTCAGTGAGAAGCTCAGTACGATTAATGGAGTGTTGTCTACTGCAACCCATTTCCGCCTCAAGGCATACAAGGAATACGGTTTTATTTTTGAGCAAGAAGAGCCAGAAGGGCGTCTCGTAGTTTCACCATAAGTGCACCATGGATTATTCGACAAAAATTGCTCAGCAAATCGCGACAATCCCTCATTCAGGGATTCGAGACTTCTTTGAACTTGTGCAGGGGAGAGATGATGTCATTTCTCTCGGTGTTGGTGAGCCTGATTTCCAAACTCCTTGGAATATTCGTGAGGCTGCTATCTATTCTCTAGAGAAGGGAAATACAAGTTATACCTCGAACTTTGGACTCTTGCAGTTGCGTAAGCTCATTGCGGAGTATGTGTCTGACTTTTTCTCGGTAGATTATGCTGCTGATAGTGAGGTGCTAGTCACTATTGGAGTGAGTGAGGCGATTGATTTAGCTTTGCGCGCTTTATTGAATCCTGGCGATGAAGTGATTTATCACGAGCCGGGCTATGTGTCCTATAATCCAAGTATTGCCATGGCTTATGGTAAAGCCGTAGCTGTATCCACTTACAAGGAAGCTGGTTTTGCGTTGAAAACTTCTGAGTTAGCAAAGGCAATCACACCGCAGAGTCGCGTATTGATGCTAAATTTTCCTACAAATCCAACGGGAGCGACCATTCCCACTGATGATCTAAAGGAGATTGCCGAGCTTTGTGTGAAGCACGACCTCATGGTGATCAGTGATGAGATCTATAGTGAACTGCGCTACGATGATTCTAATCACATTTCGATTGCTAGCCTCCCAGGGATGAAGGAGCGCACTATTTTGCTTCATGGTTTCTCAAAAGCGTTCGCAATGACAGGTTTCCGTCTCGGTTACGTCTGTGCTCCACAGCCGATGATTGCTGCAATGATGAAAATTCATCAGCACTCGATACTCTGTGTGCCAATCACAAGTCAGGTTGCTGCTATCGAGGCTCTGCAAAATGGTATGGAAGCTGTTGAGGAGATGAAGGCTAGCTATCACCAGCGCCGTGATTATATGGTGAAGCGCCTCAATGCGATGGGCTTAGATTGTCACAGCCCCGGTGGAGCGTTCTATGTATTCCCAGAGGTTCGTAAGTTTGGTCTCAGTAGTAAGAAATTTGCAATGCAGTTGCTTGAGGCCACGAATGTGGCGGCTGTGCCAGGAGATGCTTTCGGTGAAGGCGGTGAAGGCTTTCTTCGTTGTTGTTATGCTACCTCTATGGAGGAAATAATGATTGCCATGGACCGCATGGAAGAATTTGTTAGGAGCTTAAATACTCCAGCATGACCCTAACAGATATTCGCAATAACAAAAGCTACGCCCATGTCGCGCCTTTGGCAATATTTATGGTGTTAAGCTTTTTGATGCAAATTGCCAACGAGAATGGTCTCAAATGGGCGCATCCAGATGCATCATGGTGGCGCGAGTGGCCGGAGCAATGGATGTATCCACTACAGACTTTGTTGGTAGGTGGTGTACTGTGTTTCTTCTGGAAGCATTATGACTTCAGCAAGGTGAAAGGTGTCGGTCTCGGTGCTGTCATGGGGGTTGTAGGTATTGCGCTGTGGATTCTCCCTTCGTGGCTCTACGACTATTTCGGCTATACTGAGGAGACTGTCGGAGTGTGGGCGTATTTTGGTTTAGCTGAACGCACGGATGGATTTGACCCGAGCGTGCTTTCTGGAGAATTTGGAATGGCTGGCTATTGGGGATCCACCATTATGCGCTTTATGCGTGCAGTGGTGATTGTTGCTTTGGTGGAAGAGATATTCTGGCGCGGTTTTTTAATGCGCTTTTTGATCGACCGTGATGGTGACTATTGGAAAGTGCCTTTTGGAAAAGTGCAGTTCTTGGGTTATTGGGTAACTACTGCAGCCTTCATGTTTATTCATGCGCCAGTCGATTATTTTGGTGCATTTCTCTTCGGGTCATTGATGTACTGGGTAGCGGTCAGAACCAAGAGTTTGTTAGCCTGTGTCGTGATGCACGGAGTGGCGAACCTCTTGATGGGTATCTACGCTTTACAATTTGGAAAATTTGGGCTTTGGTAAGCAACGTCTAGCAGATAGACTCGCAGACTCTTTCCTATCACAATTTTTCTATTAGTAATTTCTATGACCAAGCGAGAAGCCAAAGAGCTAGCGAAAGCGACCTTCCGTAGTCCTTTTAATAAAGAGCAGTTCTTCAAGTTTATCAGTAACCTATTCAAAGACTATGAACCCTTGGCTGCAAACGTGGTAGGAGGAGGGCAGCTAAAAGAAGCATTCAAGCCTTTCGTTTCTCACTACGAACGCATCGGGAAATACACAGATGCCGAGGATAAGGTGATTGATACGATCATTGTCCACCTGCAAAAAGGCAGCTCATTAGAACGTGCACGCACCGCCCAGCGGAACTTTGTTGCGGCATACCTGAAGACAAGAGAAAAAGACGCAGCTCTTGTCGCCTTTGTTTCTCCCGACTCCAGTGATTGGAGGCTTTCACTGGTGAAGTTTGAGACGACTTTCCAGCACGATGAAGAGAAAGGAAAACTCAAGATGGTCAGCGAGACTACGCCAGCGAAACGCTGGTCTTTTCTCATTGGAAAAAACGAGGGCACGCACACTGTTACCAGTCGCTTTCTGGATTTGCTTCAATCAGATGACAGCCCGAACTTAGCCGAGCTTGAAGCGGCATTCGACGTTGAGACGGTATCGAAAGAATTCTACGAAAAATACAAAGAGCTCTTCCTACGCATGAAAGAGGAGCTGGATGAACTCGTAAAAAAGGATGCGAATATACGAGCCGATTTCGAGGAAAAGGACATTTCCACAGTGGACTTTGCCAAGAAAACCATGGGGCAGATGGTATTCCTCTATTTCCTGCAAAAGAAAGGTTGGTTTGGGGTAAAGCCAAAGGAAACATGGGGCAGTGGCCGGAAAGACTTTCTCAGGGATTTATTCAATAGACGAAGCGATTTAAATTTCTTCGACGACATTATGGAGCCACTTTTCTACGAGGCTTTAGCCAGTGATCGAAGAGACAGCAAGGACTTTTACAGTAAGCTTAATTGTAGAATGCCCTTCCTGAACGGTGGTCTCTTTGAGCCGATACAAGGATACGCATGGAAAAGCACGCATATCAGGCTTCCAGACAAGTTATTCTCAAATCAAAACAAAACGAAGGAAGGCGACGTCGGGGATGGTATCTTAGACATTTTTGACCGCTATAATTTTACAGTCAACGAAAGCGAGCCTCTCGAAAAAGAGGTAGCGGTTGACCCCGAAATGCTCGGTAAGGTCTTTGAAAATCTCTTGGAGATAAAGGACCGCAAGAGCAAAGGAACCTACTACACGCCTCGTGAGATCGTGCACTATATGTGCCAGCAATGCTTGATTAATCACCTAGAGACAGAGCTTCGCGAGCATTCTGAAATAGCAAGAGAAGATATTGAACGTCTTATTCTCAACAGCTCTCGCATCATCGAACATGAGCAGACGGTGAGTAAAAAAGAGAAAGAGACTAAAACCTACTCCTTCGAGATGCCAAAGAGCATTCGCTCAGAGGCCAATCGCGTAGATGGGCTATTAGCAAGTATCAAAGTCTGTGATCCGGCTGTCGGCTCTGGAGCATTCCCCCTTGGTATGCTCAATGAAATCATCCGAGCAAGGGCTGCACTCGCAGTGCATAAGCAGGAGGAAATCGACTACTATGAGCTAAAGAAACATACGATCATCAACTCGCTTTACGGCGTTGATCTCGATGGTGGTGCAGTAGAAATCGCAAAACTCCGTCTTTGGTTGGCTCTGGTTGTTGAAGAGGATGAACCGCAGCCGCTACCCAACCTTGAGTGTAAGATCATGCAGGGTAATAGCCTCATATCTCAATATGAGGGCATTACACTTTTCGACGAGACTATCCTCTTTAAAGATGAAGACATCAAGAGTAGAGAGACCGAGAAAGCCGAGATCACTCAGAGCATTGCTACCCTACAAAGTCGCTACTTCGAGGTGCACGGTAGCGAACTTGAGCCAGCGGTGAAGCAGGAAGAACTCAAGAAGATCGAGAAATCTATCGAAGAGCAGCAGAAACGCCAGAAGGCGTTGAGTGATTCATCTTCTTTAAGCCCGTCGGAAATGAGCCTCTTTGCGTCACCACAGGAGCGAAAAAGAGTGCATGAGAAATCACTGGAACTCCAAGAGTTAATAAAGAAATTCATCGTCACCTCGCACAACAAAAAGAGCCTTAAAGAGAAAATCGATAATCTAAAATGGGAGCTGATTGAGGCTACGCTGAAAGCGCGAAGCAACGAAGCAACGAAGCAACGAAGCAACGAAGCAACGAAGCAACGAAGCAACGAAGCAACGAAGCAACGAAGCAACGAAGCAACGAAGCAACGAAGCAACGAAGCAACGAAGCAGCTTAATGAGATCAAAGCTTTACGGAAAAAGCAAGAACAACCCTTCTTTATTTGGCAACTGGAATTCCTTGACGTGTTCCGTGAGAATAGCGGCTTTGACGTGGTGATAGGGAACCCGCCCTATGTTCAGCTCCAGACTAAGGAAAAAATCTCTGCCGAGATACAAAAAGCTTACCAAGATGAAAACTATCATACCTTCGAAAAAACAGGTGATATCTACGCCTTATTTTATGAACTTGGACTCAATCTCAGTAAGCCAGAAACTGGCTTGCTCAGTTTGATTACTAGTAACAAGTGGATGAGGGCAAAATATGGGGCCTCACTTCGCCAATTCCTTAGCTGGCATCAGGGAGTCGAATGCATCGATTTTGGCGGTTACCAGGTGTTCGATAATGCAACGGTAGATACCAACATCCTAACGATTCAGCATCGTAGTAGTAGTGGGCAAGGATTCTCTGCTTGTAAGATCGGAGAGGATTATTCTCGAAACGCTAGCTTACGCCAGTATATCCAAAGCAATACAGGCAAACTTACTCCTGCTGGAGACGAAGGCTGGTGTCTCGGCTCCGCTGCAGAAATGGCTCTCAAGGCGAAAATTGAGCAACTTGGCACACCACTAAAAGATTGGGATGTAAACATTAATCGTGGCATATTAACTGGCTTTAACGAAGCCTTCATTATCGATAAGGAAAAGCGTGACGAACTAGTTGCTGCCGACCCTAAAAGTGCAGAAATTATTAAACCAATTCTGCGAGGCCGTGACGTCCAACGCTATTCATCCCCATGGAAGGGGAAGTATTTGATCGCAACCCTTCCTGCCTTAAACTTGGATATTAACGATTATCCAGCTATAAAAAGGTATTTGCAAAGCTTTGGAAGGAAGCTTCATCAAACAGGTGAAGTTATTGGCTCTAGTGATAAGGGAACGCCGATTAAATCTCGTAAAGCTACGTCAAATAAATGGTTCGAAACTCAAGACCAAATTGCTTACTACAAAGATTTCGAGAAAGAGAAACTTGCTTGGATGGAAATAACCAATAGGAGTCGGTGCTCTTTAATCCCCAGTGGGATGTATTGTGAAGCAACTGCCTTCATAATGACTTGTGAGCAACCTAAAGCGATGACTGCTTTACTGAACTCCAGTCTCATCAATTGGTATTTCGATAAAATTTGTCCAGGATTAGGTAATACAGCTCATCGTTGGAAAAAAGTTTATGTCGAAAAGATACCTATGATTGATTTGCAAGACGCCTCGGTTCAAAGGCTAACTTCCAAGGTGGATGCAATCCTATCACAGGCAAACCATGAAAACTACGACCCAGCAAATCCACCCAAACAACAGCTCAACCTCGAAGCTGAAATCGACGACCTCGTCTTCGACCTCTACCAACTCACTCACGAAGAACGCCAACTTATTCGTCGATCAGTGCAAATTTGAGGTCCCCAGAAGAGACGACTTCGCCATTCACGACACAGCGACAAGTCGCATAGCCAATGTTGCGGCGCATTTTGAGAATTTCAGCTTCGATGAAGAGCGTGTCACCTGGAAGCACTGGGTGGCGCCACTTCACGTTATCGGCACTCATGAAGTAACCGATTTTCCCCTGATTTTCAGGCTTGCGCAGCATGAGGCAGGAAGCGACCTGTGCCATTGCTTCTACCTGAAGTACGCCTGGCATGATTGGGTGATCTGGGAAGTGACCTGGGAAGAAGGGCTCGTTGATTGTCACATTTTTTACGCCAGTACACTTGTTGTCACCTTCGAAGTCGATGATGCGGTCAACAAGAAGGAATGGATAGCGGTGTGGAAGAATCTTAAGGATGTCGTTGATATCGAGTACTGCTTCACCTTTAGGGATAGCAAGTGGTGGCACCATCGAACGCATGCGGAGGTATTCTTTCTTTAGGATCGCAGCCATCTTGGTGTTTGGGCCGTGACCTGGTTTCACACAGATGACGTGGCCTGTGATTCTCTTGCCACTGAGGATGAGATCACCAATAAGGTCGAGTGCCTTGTGACGTGCAAATTCATTATCAAAGCGGAGAGGCTCTTTGCTCATGACTTCCTCACCGCGAATGACCACCGCATTTTCAAGAGAGCCACCTTTGATCAGACCCTTGTCGAGAAGGGGCTTTACGTCTTCATAGTAGACGAAGGTGCGTGCTGGAGCAATTTCCTTCTCGTATATCTCTGGAGTGACCTTGGTTGAGAAAAATTGGGTAAAGCGTCCATTTGGCCCGACGTTCGTGCATGAAATGCGGAAGTCCTTTGCAGGGACAATCGTGATGAAGGAACCATTGCCAGCGTCGGAATAGAGAGGCTCACGGATTTCCCAGATTTTAGCTGGGACGTCTTGAGTTACAATGCCTGCTTGTTTGATGAGCTCGACGTATGGAGCGGAAGATCCATCACCGATGGGTGGCTCGTTCGCATTCATTTCGATAAGTGCGTTATCTACTCCCATACCTGTGAGCGCTGAAATGATGTGCTCTACAGTATGTACTTTAACTGAACCTTCAGCGAGAGTTGTCGCGCGCTCAACAGTCTGAACCTTATCCACATCAGCATCGATGAATGGTTGGTCTGCAAGGTCGATTCTGCGGAACTGGAAACCAGAGTCAGCTGGAGCAGGCTTGATAGTAAGAGTCACTTTCTGTCTAGTGTGGAGAGAGGAACCCTCAAGGGTCGCTGAGGCAGCGAGAGTTTGTTGCATTGCAGTCGGCATGGCTTGAGTCAAAGCATAGCAGTTCAAACTTGCAAGTTTTTTGGGTTTTCAGAGTGCAATCTCACGCTATCGTCCCCGCATGCAGCCAGAGGTCGAGCAATTAATAGATTTAGCACTCAAAGAGGATATCGGGGCAGGGGATGTCACTGTTGAGTACTTTGTGCCTACTGAGAAGCAGTCCCGTGCCTCTATGTTCGTGGAGGATGAGGGGGTAATTGCTGGACTAGATATTGCTGAAAAAATTTTTAAGAAGATAGACCCAAATATCAAGGTGCTACAGTTAGTAGCAGACGGAACTAAGGTAACGCATGGTGATCGTGTGATGGAAATTACTGGTCCAGCGCGGGCACTCCTTACTGCTGAGCGTACAGCTCTCAATTTCGTACAACGTCTTTCAGGTGTCGCAAGCAAGACAGCAGCATTTGTAGAACGAATAGCAGGGACCAAAGCAGAAATACTGGATACTCGTAAGACGACTCCAGGTTGGAGGTCTTTGGAAAAAATGGCAGTGCGTGCAGGTGGGGGGGCAAATCACCGCATGGGACTTTATGATCGCGCTATGGTGAAAGATAATCACCTTGTCGCTGAAGACGGCCTTGCTGCTATCCAATCTGCTATTCGCCAATTGAAATCCAATAAGCCAGGTGTAGAAGTTGAGTTAGAGGCCGATAGACTTGATCAAGTAGAAGAATTCCTCAAACTCGATGAGGTGGATTACATTTTGCTCGATAACATGAGTAATGCTCAATTACGTGAAGCTGTTGCATTACGTGGTGAGTCTGGACCAAAGCTCGAAGCGAGTGGAGGAGTAAACCTCGAAACTGTATCAGGTATTGCCCAAACTGGAGTGGACTTTATTTCCGTAGGCGCAGTAACTCACTCAGCAGTGGCTCTCAATTTATCTCTCGAGTTCGTAGATTCGTAGATTAGGGTCTAGTGACATTTTTTAGTTGCATGCAATGGTTTGTAGGCTAGAAGTGCGTTGCAGCTTGCTTGCGAGTGAGCTGTGACTCATGGAAGCCCGTAGCACGGGCAGGAAATAGATGGGGAATTCGGTGAAGCTCGTCAGAGTCATTCCGAAGCGGTGCCGCCACTGTAAGACTAGCTTGATGCTCGTTTAGCCAGGTTGCCAGCCATGAGTTTAATTCTTCCAAGCCTTGCGAAGCACAAGGATGCGAACTATGAAAAATACAAAATCACACAGCCCCAATGCGGGTGTAAAAGTTGTGGCTGGTCTTCTTGTAGCGAGCCAAGTGACTTCCTCTGCTGAAGAGCAGAAAGAAGCCAAGTCCGTAGAAACGCTCGAGCCGACGACGGTGGTAGCAACAAAATTTGAGAAAAATCTCAGCGATGTTTCTAGCAGTGTTGCAGTGCTCGATGTTGCAGAGCTTATTTCTGAAGGGAAGAGCTCGGTGCAGGACGCGATTGGTTACCGTACTCCTGGTGTCATTGCCACTTCCACAGCGGGTCAGCGCGGTCAGGCGGGATCACTTTTTGTGCGCGGTACTACGACGAATAAATCGCAGATGCGTCTTGATGGAGTCCGCATTAGTGATTCCACGAGTAGTTATGCCAACTTCCTAGGCAGTACTAAGCTTTACGGACTGTCGAAGATTGAGATCTTCAAGGGAGCTTCTAGTTCGGTTTATGGTGGTGGCGCTATTGGAGGTGTCGTTTCTTTGAGCACAGCTAAGGGTGAGGGGACTCCAACCCATTCTGCGACAGCTGAATACGGTTCCTACAACAGTTGGCTCGGTAATCTGAGCTCACAAGGACAAGTCGGAGATTTCTCCTACAATCTTGGTCTTACCGCAGAGGATACCCAAAATGATTCTGACGCTCCAGTAAATGGAAATGATTTTACGCAGCTTTCTTATTTTGGTCGTTTCGACTACACCATCGACAAGCATTCATCTTTGGGGATGACTCTCCGTGGCGGCGATGCAAATAGTGAATACCCTCAGCGAGGAAATCCAGTCGCGAACATTCCTCAGAAGAATAAATACGATTACTTCTTTGGAACTTTTTTCTACGAAAATCAGATCACTGAGGCATGGAACTCCCGTGTGACATTGGGATATAGTAAAGAAGACTTCGATAGTGACAGTTACTACGCAGAAGTTGATTCCACAAGCTTCCTGCCTACTGGCAATTATCTCGACTCCGAGTTTGGTTCTCACACGGATCGTTATTCGATTTATTGGGATAATGCCTATGTCTGGTCGCAGGATCACACCACAATAGTCGGAACGTATGTTGAAAATGCAGGATATGAAACTTCTTACCAAAATGCAGCTGATCGCGATACGTTTGGTGTTTATGTGAACCACTCTTGGCAAGTAGTAGATGCGCTCCAGCTCAATGGCACACTTGGCTGGGATGATCACGATGACTTTGGTGACGAATTCACATGGAACGCAGGCGCTTTATATGATGTGACCGATTCCACTATGCTCAAAGCAAATGCTGGCACAGCTTTCCGCGCACCTACATTTGGTGAAGTGGACGGGAATAATAAAATCGGTCCTGAGTCTTCCTTCAACTGGGACTTCAGAGTGGAGCAGACACTCGGTACTACAATTGCTTCTATCACTTGGTTTGAAAACGATGTCGAAGATCTCATTGCCTACCAAGGCTTCGATGCGACAAGTGGTAAGTTTGTTTATGATAACACGTCTGGTAAAACGAAGGCAAACGGCTTAGAGTTTGCCTTGGAGTCGAACATCGAAGAGATTCGCTCATTCGTATTTGCATCCTATACTTACTATCAGAATGCCCTAGCAACTGAGATTCCTGAGCAGACAGCATCTGCTGGTATTCAGACTAAAGTGAACGATGCTATTGATGCAGGGCTTGTAGCCACATGGGTAGATCAACGTCAATCTGCTGGTAGAGCCGACCTTGATCATTACTTCCTTGTCGACATCTACAGTAATTATCAATTGACCGAAAATATGAGACTTCATGCTCGAGTGGAGAACCTTCTCGATGACGATTATAGGCTGTCAGACTTCACGAGTTACGGTGAGCTCGGTTCAGTCAAAGGCCGTGGTCGTGGTTTCTACGGTGCAGTGACGATGACTTACTAAGCTGTTTGAAGTTGATTCATAGTAAAGCTGCACGATTTCAGTCGTGTAGTTTCCTAGTGATTGTGTTTGATAGGAATCGACAATGCGCAGTATCTATAATGAATATTTAGGGCATCGCTTTGAACTTCCAGATCATCCAATGAGAGTCGTTAGTCTGGTGTCATCAGCTACGGAAGCGATGGATAAGATGGGCTTGCTTGATCGCATTGTGGGAGTGTCTGAATATTGTGACCGCTATGTAGATACTTCAAATGCAGAAGTTGTGGGGCAGTATGTGACTGCAAATTTTGAGAGAATCAAAGCGTTACAGCCTGACCTCATTCTTCTAACTACTGGAATTCAGAGAAAACTAAGTCAGCGTTTTTCACTGGAAGGTTTGCCCATTTACAATCTCAATTTACCGTCAAGCTTTCATGGTGTATTAGAAAATATAGCGCTACTTGGCGGTCTGCTCAATGCGTTAGATAAATCACGAGTGTTGACAACGAGTTTATCGAAATCATTTTCAGATGTATCTAGCAAGCAGCAATTTCTTGTGCGCCCAAGAGTCTATGTAGAGCTTTGGTTGGGGAGGCATCGTAGGGCTGTAGGTGGACTGAGTTATATTCGAGACTTGGTCGAACTAGCAGGTGGCGAACTTGTGTATGGAGATAAGTCCGTGGGGTATTTTGAGAATGATCTCGAAAATTTGCCTGAGGAGAATCCTGATCTTTATGTATTTTTTCATGAGCCAGAATATCTTGTTGATGGGGCGTCATTAGTGCGTGAGAGGTCTTGGGATGAAACTGTGCCTGTGGTGATGTCTACCGTGAAAATGGGAGAGAATATGATTCAAGACGGCCCGAGCATGATCGACTCCGCGCAATGGCTACACGGCAAAATGAAGGAGGCGTTTTCATGAAAAAGCTTTTTATTGTCCTTCTAATCGTAGGGACTTTCGTAGCGAGTTATAGAGCTACTCAGAGATCAAATGAAGTGGTCGAGAGCGAACTGCAAGCTCGAGAGCGAATCGTGACTATGGCGCCGAGCTCAGGTGAGGTTCTCTTCGCGTTAGGGCTAGGCGATCAAGTTGTAGGAGTGTCTCGCTTCATGAAGTACCCACCTGAAGCTGCTAATAAATCCCCAATAGGTGGTTATCTGGATGTTGATTTAGAGGCTCTAGTGAGTCTACAACCTGCTGTGGTCGTATTGCTCAAAGAGCAGAGTGAACTGGCACAACAGTTAAAGGGAATGGGTATGCAAACCCTATCAGTCAATCATATGTCTGTAGATGGCATTATGGATTCAATCAAGCGATTAGGCGCCTATTTTGATGTAGAGAGGCAGGCTGCTAAAATGATCACAGATATTCGTCAGCGCATCCAGTGTGTGAGTGAAAGCACGCAGTCACAGAGTGGCGTGCGAGTATTGCTTTCAATTGGCCGTGAAGTTGGAAAAGGAAAAGTAAATGGTCTCGTGGCAGCAGGCATTGCAGGCTACCATCAAGAGCTCTTAGCGCTAGCGCATGCTGAGAATGCCTACAAAGGTGAAGAGAAATTTCCGCAACTCTCTCGAGAGCATCTGATCACAATGGACCCAGAAGTGATTATTGATATAATCAATAGTACTAAGGCTGCGGCTGTTGGGGTGGATAAAATCAAAGCGGATTGGGCTACACATTCAGAACTCCAAGCGGTAAGAAATGGTCGTATATATTTGTTAGTTGGGGATCAGCACTTTGTTCCAGGACCTAGATTTATCGAGACACTTGAGTGGATTGGCAACATCCTAACGGAGGATGAATATGCCGAACGTTGAGGTTTTGCGATGCTGCGACCTACAGGTAAAAGTTAGAGCTAAGACTTTGTTGCAGAAACTCAGCTTTACTCTCAATAAGGGTGAGCATTTAGCGATTATTGGTCCTAACGGCGCTGGAAAAAGTACGCTCATCAAAGCTCTGCTGGGGGTGTCGACAAAAGCAACCGGCGAGGTGTCACTTATGGGGAGAGCTCTCAGCTCCATGGCAAGACGTGAGGTAGCTCAACGAATTGCCTACGTTCCTCAACTTGTCGCAGCCGAAATTCCATACACAGTGAGAGAATTTGTCACGATGGGAAGGTATTCTTTTGAGATAGGTGGTGAGACCATAGAGCGTGCCATGGCGGCGGTGCAAGTCACTGAATTGAGTGAGCGTATCGTTTCGACTTTGAGCGGAGGTGAGCGTCAGAGGGTATGTATTGCTGCCGCCCTTGCTCAAGAGGCACCAGTGATCGTGTTTGATGAACCCTTGGCGCATTTAGATCCAGGTCAGAAGATTGAGGTTCAAAGAGTGATCGGAGAACTCCAGAATGAAGTGACCGTCATTGTTGTGACCCATGATTTGATCTGGGCGCGTAATGATTTTTCGCGGCTGATTGCCATTGCTGATGCTGAGCTCGTGTATGATGGTGTTTCGAAAGCTTTTTTTGTGAAAGATGAGGTCGATCACTTGTTCGGTAGTGGAGTAGCAGATGTTGTGTTAGGAGGTGGGTGTGGCTAAAAAGTACATACTACTTATTCTGTTAGCCGCATGTACTTTAGTTGTGGCGCCCTTTATAGGTGAGCGGGTGCTTGGAGACATTTCTACAGGAGCAAGAGATGGAATCATTTTTTGGAAAGTGCGACTCCCGCGAGTGTTAGTAGCCTTCTTTTGTGGTGCAGGGCTTTCCTTGGGCGGACTTGTTTTCCAGGCTCTATTCCGCAATTCCTTGGCCACGCCCTATACGCTAGGAGTTGCCAGTGGGTCGACATTTATGGTCGCCCTGTGGATACAGTTAGGTCTCACTTTTAGTGTGTTAGGAGTGAGTGGTCTATCTATAGCAGCTTTTACTGGAGCATTACTTTCTGTGTTATTGGTCTATAGTCTCGCCAAAATAGCAGGTGGTTTAGCTACAGTGAGTTTGTTATTAGGGGGGATTATCCTCAGCTTTTCCTTCTCTAGTTTGACGATGCTTGTGCAGTTCTTTAATGATGCTGGCAGTCTGTTTAAGATGATGCGTTGGACGATGGGCAGTCTTGGTCAAGCCGACTTCGAAGATGTTTTTAGAATCTTGCCATTTATAGTGAGTAGTTCCGCCATCATCACAACATATAGGGAGGAGTTGGATCTCATGAGCCTTGGGGACGAATTGGCAATGAGTCGAGGCGTCGAAGTTGAGCGAGTACGAAAGGTGTTATTCTTTGCTGTATCACTGATGATGGCTGGAGTCATTTCAGTTTGCGGACCAATAGGTTTCATAGGTATTATGGTGCCACATTTTTGTCGCATGCTTTTTGGGGTAGCGCATCGCCAGTTGGTTTGGATGAGCTTGCTGTCAGGTGGAGTTTTTCTCGTGTGGTGTGATACGCTCGCACGCAGTGTGACTGTTGGGTCTGACTTGCCAGTTGGGATTATTACAGCATTGATTGGTGGGCCATTTTTCCTCGTAATTTTGCTTAAAAAGAGAGGGATACAATAACTATGAGAGAATTTAGAATGAGGGTAGTAGTCAAAAAGTGTTTAGTAATTTTGGTGTCAGAGCTTGGTTAGAATAGACGTTGATCAGCTTCAATAAAATGATGGATGCCTTCATACCGAAGAATATCAGTAGTGAAATTTCCACGCTTTACAGGGAATAGGGATTGCATGCGCGGGCTC
>CBDBEG010000031.1:0-10796 GCA_965204255.1 Rubritalea sp. | reverse complement strand
AGGTAATGCAGTTGCGGGCACCGACTATGCTGATGCAACCTCAGATACGATTACCTTTCCGCAATACGACGCAGCCATGACCCACACAGTCGCGCTCACGGCGGACACCGTTTTAGAAGGCACGGAGTGTTTCAACTTTGTAATCGACCTCACGTCAGATGCCGGGACCATGGCCGCAGCATCGGTATCGACAAATGGTGATACGGCCAAAATCTTCATCATCGACCAGAGCTGTAAGTGTGCAAAACCATCCGCTTTTTTTGAAGAGTTAATTGCGTTTCTCTTGCAACGAAATCAAAGAGTGAACTGTCAGATCTAAATCGAGCAGAAAGTGCGGTGAGATAGTGCATGTTTAACCGATTCGTTTTGCTTACTTTACTATTTTCCCACAGCACTCTTTTGGGTCAACTCAGTGTACATGGACGCAGAAGGCTCATCGGTGACCGTCACGGTGGTAAGAGAAGGCTACCACGGCAGGAGCGCTGATGTGGTTGGTGAGTAGCAGGAAGAAAGCTTTTGAGTGCAGAGTAGACTGCAAGACATGTTTCTGCTTTGCAACGCTTGTTGTTTTTGCTTAAAATTGGGCGCAGTGGGCAAAGTGATGGAGGAAAAGGGAAAAAAAAGCCTTACGGGAAGCTAGACTCGGAAATGGGCGCGGGTTTAATTTAAAAACAAAAAGTGCGACGCGCTGCCAAGAGCATTATGAGTTACTCTAGTCAGCTGAACGGCAAGTGTCCTTTGTTTCTCTATTGCAGACGTGACTACCAGCGGAGGTAATGCAGTTGCGGGCACCGACTATGCTGATGCAACCTCAGATACGATTACCTTTCCGCAATACGACGCAGCCATGACCCACACAGTCGCGCTCACGGCGGACACCGTTTTAGAAGGCACGGAGTGTTTCAACTTTGTAATCGACCTCACGTCAGATGCCGGGACCATGGCCGCAGCATCGGTATCGACAAATGGTGATACGGCCAAAATCTTCATCATCGACCAGAGCTGTAAGTGTGCAAAACCATCCGCTTTTTTTGAAGAGTTAATTGCGTTTCTCTTGCAACGAAATCAAAGAGTGAACTGTCAGATCTAAATCGAGCAGAAAGTGCGGTGAGATAGTGCATGTTTAACCGATTCGTTTTGCTTACTTTACTATTTTCCCACAGCACTCTTTTGGGTCAACTCAGTGTACATGGACGCAGAAGGCTCATCGGTGACCGTCACGGTGGTAAGAGAAGGCTACCACGGCAGGAGCGCTGATGTGGTTGGTGAGTAGCAGGAAGAAAGCTTTTGAGTGCAGAGTAGACTGCAAGACATGTTTCTGCTTTGCAACGCTTGTTGTTTTTGCTTAAAATTGGGCGCAGTGGGCAAAGTGATGGAGGAAAAGGGAAAAAAAAGCCTTACGGGAAGCTAGACTCGGAAATGGGCGCGGGTTTAATTTAAAAACAAAAAGTGCGACGCGCTGCCAAGAGCATTATGAGTTACTCTAGTCAGCTGAACGGCAAGTGTCCTTTGTTTCTCTATTGCAGACGTGACTACCAGCGGAGGTAATGCAGTTGCGGGCACCGACTATGCTGATGCAACCTCAGATACGATTACCTTTCCGCAATACGACGCAGCCATGACCCACACAGTCGCGCTCACGGCGGACACCGTTTTAGAAGGCACGGAGTGTTTCAACTTTGTAATCGACCTCACGTCAGATGCCGGGACCATGGCCGCAGCATCGGTATCGACAAATGGTGATACGGCCAAAATCTTCATCATCGACCAGAGCTGTAAGTGTGCAAAACCATCCGCTTTTTTTGAAGAGTTAATTGCGTTTCTCTTGCAACGAAATCAAAGAGTGAACTGTCAGATCTAAATCGAGCAGAAAGTGCGGTGAGATAGTGCATGTTTAACCGATTCGTTTTGCTTACTTTACTATTTTCCCACAGCACTCTTTTGGGTCAACTCAGTGTACATGGACGCAGAAGGCTCATCGGTGACCGTCACGGTGGTAAGAGAAGGCTACCACGGCAGGAGCGCTGATGTGGTTGGTGAGTAGCAGGAAGAAAGCTTTTGAGTGCAGAGTAGACTGCAAGACATGTTTCTGCTTTGCAACGCTTGTTGTTTTTGCTTAAAATTGGGCGCAGTGGGCAAAGTGATGGAGGAAAAGGGAAAAAAAAGCCTTACGGGAAGCTAGACTCGGAAATGGGCGCGGGTTTAATTTAAAAACAAAAAGTGCGACGCGCTGCCAAGAGCATTATGAGTTACTCTAGTCAGCTGAACGGCAAGTGTCCTTTGTTTCTCTATTGCAGACGTGACTACCAGCGGAGGTAATGCAGTTGCGGGCACCGACTATGCTGATGCAACCTCAGATACGATTACCTTTCCGCAATACGACGCAGCCATGACCCACACAGTCGCGCTCACGGCGGACACCGTTTTAGAAGGCACGGAGTGTTTCAACTTTGTAATCGACCTCACGTCAGATGCCGGGACCATGGCCGCAGCATCGGTATCGACAAATGGTGATACGGCCAAAATCTTCATCATCGACCAGAGCTGTAAGTGTGCAAAACCATCCGCTTTTTTTGAAGAGTTAATTGCGTTTCTCTTGCAACGAAATCAAAGAGTGAACTGTCAGATCTAAATCGAGCAGAAAGTGCGGTGAGATAGTGCATGTTTAACCGATTCGTTTTGCTTACTTTACTATTTTCCCACAGCACTCTTTTGGGTCAACTCAGTGTACATGGACGCAGAAGGCTCATCGGTGACCGTCACGGTGGTAAGAGAAGGCTACCACGGCAGGAGCGCTGATGTGGTTGGTGAGTAGCAGGAAGAAAGCTTTTGAGTGCAGAGTAGACTGCAAGACATGTTTCTGCTTTGCAACGCTTGTTGTTTTTGCTTAAAATTGGGCGCAGTGGGCAAAGTGATGGAGGAAAAGGGAAAAAATGGCCTTACGGGAAGCTAGACTCGGAAATGGGCGCGGGTTTAATTTAAAAACAAAAAGTGCGACGCGCTGCCAAGAGCATTATGAGTTACTCTAGTCAGCTGAACGGCAAGTGTCCTTTGTTTCTCTATTGCAGACGTGACTACCAGCGGAGGTAATGCAGTTGCGGGCACCGACTATGCTGATGCAACCTCAGATACGATTACCTTTCCGCAATACGACGCAGCCATGACCCACACAGTCGCGCTCACGGCGGACACCGTTTTAGAAGGCACGGAGTGTTTCAACTTTGTAATCGACCTCACGTCAGATGCCGGGACCATGGCCGCAGCATCGGTATCGACAAATGGTGATACGGCCAAAATCTTCATCATCGACCAGAGCTGTAAGTGTGCAAAACCATCCGCTTTTTTTGAAGAGTTAATTGCGTTTCTCTTGCAACGAAATCAAAGAGTGAACTGTCAGATCTAAATCGAGCAGAAAGTGCGGTGAGATAGTGCATGTTTAACCGATTCGTTTTGCTTACTTTACTATTTTCCCACAGCACTCTTTTGGGTCAACTCAGTGTACATGGACGCAGAAGGCTCATCGGTGACCGTCACGGTGGTAAGAGAAGGCTACCACGGCAGGAGCGCTGATGTGGTTGGTGAGTAGCAGGAAGAAAGCTTTTGAGTGCAGAGTAGACTGCAAGACATGTTTCTGCTTTGCAACGCTTGTTGTTTTTGCTTAAAATTGGGCGCAGTGGGCAAAGTGATGGAGGAAAAGGGAAAAAATGCCTTACGGGAAGCTAGACTCGGAAATGGGCGCGGGTTTAATTTAAAAACAAAAAGTGCGACGCGCTGCCAAGAGCATTATGAGTTACTCTAGTCAGCTGAACGGCAAGTGTCCTTTGTTTCTCTATTGCAGACGTGACTACCAGCGGAGGTAATGCAGTTGCGGGCACCGACTATGCTGATGCAACCTCAGATACGATTACCTTTCCGCAATACGACGCAGCCATGACCCACACAGTCGCGCTCACGGCGGACACCGTTTTAGAAGGCACGGAGTGTTTCAACTTTGTAATCGACCTCACGTCAGATGCCGGGACCATGGCCGCAGCATCGGTATCGACAAATGGTGATACGGCCAAAATCTTCATCATCGACCAGAGCTGTAAGTGTGCAAAACCATCCGCTTTTTTTGAAGAGTTAATTGCGTTTCTCTTGCAACGAAATCAAAGAGTGAACTGTCAGATCTAAATCGAGCAGAAAGTGCGGTGAGATAGTGCATGTTTAACCGATTCGTTTTGCTTACTTTACTATTTTCCCACAGCACTCTTTTGGGTCAACTCAGTGTACATGGACGCAGAAGGCTCATCGGTGACCGTCACGGTGGTAAGAGAAGGCTACCACGGCAGGAGCGCTGATGTGGTTGGTGAGTAGCAGGAAGAAAGCTTTTGAGTGCAGAGTAGACTGCAAGACATGTTTCTGCTTTGCAACGCTTGTTGTTTTTGCTTAAAATTGGGCGCAGTGGGCAAAGTGATGGAGGAAAAGGGAAAAAAAAGCCTTACGGGAAGCTAGACTCGGAAATGGGCGCGGGTTTAATTTAAAAACAAAAAGTGCGACGCGCTGCCAAGAGCATTATGAGTTACTCTAGTCAGCTGAACGGCAAGTGTCCTTTGTTTCTCTATTGCAGACGTGACTACCAGCGGAGGTAATGCAGTTGCGGGCACCGACTATGCTGATGCAACCTCAGATACGATTACCTTTCCGCAATACGACGCAGCCATGACCCACACAGTCGCGCTCACGGCGGACACCGTTTTAGAAGGCACGGAGTGTTTCAACTTTGTAATCGACCTCACGTCAGATGCCGGGACCATGGCCGCAGCATCGGTATCGACAAATGGTGATACGGCCAAAATCTTCATCATCGACCAGAGCTGTAAGTGTGCAAAACCATCCGCTTTTTTTGAAGAGTTAATTGCGTTTCTCTTGCAACGAAATCAAAGAGTGAACTGTCAGATCTAAATCGAGCAGAAAGTGCGGTGAGATAGTGCATGTTTAACCGATTCGTTTTGCTTACTTTACTATTTTCCCACAGCACTCTTTTGGGTCAACTCAGTGTACATGGACGCAGAAGGCTCATCGGTGACCGTCACGGTGGTAAGAGAAGGCTACCACGGCAGGAGCGCTGATGTGGTTGGTGAGTAGCAGGAAGAAAGCTTTTGAGTGCAGAGTAGACTGCAAGACATGTTTCTGCTTTGCAACGCTTGTTGTTTTTGCTTAAAATTGGGCGCAGTGGGCAAAGTGATGGAGGAAAAGGGAAAAAAAAGCCTTACGGGAAGCTAGACTCGGAAATGGGCGCGGGTTTAATTTAAAAACAAAAAGTGCGACGCGCTGCCAAGAGCATTATGAGTTACTCTAGTCAGCTGAACGGCAAGTGTCCTTTGTTTCTCTATTGCAGACGTGACTACCAGCGGAGGTAATGCAGTTGCGGGCACCGACTATGCTGATGCAACCTCAGATACGATTACCTTTCCGCAATACGACGCAGCCATGACCCACACAGTCGCGCTCACGGCGGACACCGTTTTAGAAGGCACGGAGTGTTTCAACTTTGTAATCGACCTCACGTCAGATGCCGGGACCATGGCCGCAGCATCGGTATCGACAAATGGTGATACGGCCAAAATCTTCATCATCGACCAGAGCTGTAAGTGTGCAAAACCATCCGCTTTTTTTGAAGAGTTAATTGCGTTTCTCTTGCAACGAAATCAAAGAGTGAACTGTCAGATCTAAATCGAGCAGAAAGTGCGGTGAGATAGTGCATGTTTAACCGATTCGTTTTGCTTACTTTACTATTTTCCCACAGCACTCTTTTGGGTCAACTCAGTGTACATGGACGCAGAAGGCTCATCGGTGACCGTCACGGTGGTAAGAGAAGGCTACCACGGCAGGAGCGCTGATGTGGTTGGTGAGTAGCAGGAAGAAAGCTTTTGAGTGCAGAGTAGACTGCAAGACATGTTTCTGCTTTGCAACGCTTGTTGTTTTTGCTTAAAATTGGGCGCAGTGGGCAAAGTGATGGAGGAAAAGGGAAAAAAAAGCCTTACGGGAAGCTAGACTCGGAAATGGGCGCGGGTTTAATTTAAAAACAAAAAGTGCGACGCGCTGCCAAGAGCATTATGAGTTACTCTAGTCAGCTGAACGGCAAGTGTCCTTTGTTTCTCTATTGCAGACGTGACTACCAGCGGAGGTAATGCAGTTGCGGGCACCGACTATGCTGATGCAACCTCAGATACGATTACCTTTCCGCAATACGACGCAGCCATGACCCACACAGTCGCGCTCACGGCGGACACCGTTTTAGAAGGCACGGAGTGTTTCAACTTTGTAATCGACCTCACGTCAGATGCCGGGACCATGGCCGCAGCATCGGTATCGACAAATGGTGATACGGCCAAAATCTTCATCATCGACCAGAGCTGTAAGTGTGCAAAACCATCCGCTTTTTTTGAAGAGTTAATTGCGTTTCTCTTGCAACGAAATCAAAGAGTGAACTGTCAGATCTAAATCGAGCAGAAAGTGCGGTGAGATAGTGCATGTTTAACCGATTCGTTTTGCTTACTTTACTATTTTCCCACAGCACTCTTTTGGGTCAACTCAGTGTACATGGACGCAGAAGGCTCATCGGTGACCGTCACGGTGGTAAGAGAAGGCTACCACGGCAGGAGCGCTGATGTGGTTGGTGAGTAGCAGGAAGAAAGCTTTTGAGTGCAGAGTAGACTGCAAGACATGTTTCTGCTTTGCAACGCTTGTTGTTTTTGCTTAAAATTGGGCGCAGTGGGCAAAGTGATGGAGGAAAAGGGAAAAAAAAGCCTTACGGGAAGCTAGACTCGGAAATGGGCGCGGGTTTAATTTAAAAACAAAAAGTGCGACGCGCTGCCAAGAGCATTATGAGTTACTCTAGTCAGCTGAACGGCAAGTGTCCTTTGTTTCTCTATTGCAGACGTGACTACCAGCGGAGGTAATGCAGTTGCGGGCACCGACTATGCTGATGCAACCTCAGATACGATTACCTTTCCGCAATACGACGCAGCCATGACCCACACAGTCGCGCTCACGGCGGACACCGTTTTAGAAGGCACGGAGTGTTTCAACTTTGTAATCGACCTCACGTCAGATGCCGGGACCATGGCCGCAGCATCGGTATCGACAAATGGTGATACGGCCAAAATCTTCATCATCGACCAGAGCTGTAAGTGTGCAAAACCATCCGCTTTTTTTGAAGAGTTAATTGCGTTTCTCTTGCAACGAAATCAAAGAGTGAACTGTCAGATCTAAATCGAGCAGAAAGTGCGGTGAGATAGTGCATGTTTAACCGATTCGTTTTGCTTACTTTACTATTTTCCCACAGCACTCTTTTGGGTCAACTCAGTGTACATGGACGCAGAAGGCTCATCGGTGACCGTCACGGTGGTAAGAGAAGGCTACCACGGCAGGAGCGCTGATGTGGTTGGTGAGTAGCAGGAAGAAAGCTTTTGAGTGCAGAGTAGACTGCAAGACATGTTTCTGCTTTGCAACGCTTGTTGTTTTTGCTTAAAATTGGGCGCAGTGGGCAAAGTGATGGAGGAAAAGGGAAAAAAAAGCCTTACGGGAAGCTAGACTCGGAAATGGGCGCGGGTTTAATTTAAAAACAAAAAGTGCGACGCGCTGCCAAGAGCATTATGAGTTACTCTAGTCAGCTGAACGGCAAGTGTCCTTTGTTTCTCTATTGCAGACGTGACTACCAGCGGAGGTAATGCAGTTGCGGGCACCGACTATGCTGATGCAACCTCAGATACGATTACCTTTCCGCAATACGACGCAGCCATGACCCACACAGTCGCGCTCACGGCGGACACCGTTTTAGAAGGCACGGAGTGTTTCAACTTTGTAATCGACCTCACGTCAGATGCCGGGACCATGGCCGCAGCATCGGTATCGACAAATGGTGATACGGCCAAAATCTTCATCATCGACCAGAGCTGTAAGTGTGCAAAACCATCCGCTTTTTTTGAAGAGTTAATTGCGTTTCTCTTGCAACGAAATCAAAGAGTGAACTGTCAGATCTAAATCGAGCAGAAAGTGCGGTGAGATAGTGCATGTTTAACCGATTCGTTTTGCTTACTTTACTATTTTCCCACAGCACTCTTTTGGGTCAACTCAGTGTACATGGACGCAGAAGGCTCATCGGTGACCGTCACGGTGGTAAGAGAAGGCTACCACGGCAGGAGCGCTGATGTGGTTGGTGAGTAGCAGGAAGAAAGCTTTTGAGTGCAGAGTAGACTGCAAGACATGTTTCTGCTTTGCAACGCTTGTTGTTTTTGCTTAAAATTGGGCGCAGTGGGCAAAGTGATGGAGGAAAAGGGAAAAAATGGCCTTACGGGAAGCTAGACTCGGAAATGGGCGCGGGTTTAATTTAAAAACAAAAAGTGCGACGCGCTGCCAAGAGCATTATGAGTTACTCTAGTCAGCTGAACGGCAAGTGTCCTTTGTTTCTCTATTGCAGACGTGACTACCAGCGGAGGTAATGCAGTTGCGGGCACCGACTATGCTGATGCAACCTCAGATACGATTACCTTTCCGCAATACGACGCAGCCATGACCCACACAGTCGCGCTCACGGCGGACACCGTTTTAGAAGGCACGGAGTGTTTCAACTTTGTAATCGACCTCACGTCAGATGCCGGGACCATGGCCGCAGCATCGGTATCGACAAATGGTGATACGGCCAAAATCTTCATCATCGACCAGAGCTGTAAGTGTGCAAAACCATCCGCTTTTTTTGAAGAGTTAATTGCGTTTCTCTTGCAACGAAATCAAAGAGTGAACTGTCAGATCTAAATCGAGCAGAAAGTGCGGTGAGATAGTGCATGTTTAACCGATTCGTTTTGCTTACTTTACTATTTTCCCACAGCACTCTTTTGGGTCAACTCAGTGTACATGGACGCAGAAGGCTCATCGGTGACCGTCACGGTGGTAAGAGAAGGCTACCACGGCAGGAGCGCTGATGTGGTTGGTGAGTAGCAGGAAGAAAGCTTTTGAGTGCAGAGTAGACTGCAAGACATGTTTCTGCTTTGCAACGCTTGTTGTTTTTGCTTAAAATTGGGCGCAGTGGGCAAAGTGATGGAGGAAAAGGGAAAAAAAAGCCTTACGGGAAGCTAGACTCGGAAATGGGCGCGGGTTTAATTTAAAAACAAAAAGTGCGACGCGCTGCCAAGAGCATTATGAGTTACTCTAGTCAGCTGAACGGCAAGTGTCCTTTGTTTCTCTATTGCAGACGTGACTACCAGCGGAGGTAATGCAGTTGCGGGCACCGACTATGCTGATGCAACCTCAGATACGATTACCTTTCCGCAATACGACGCAGCCATGACCCACACAGTCGCGCTCACGGCGGACACCGTTTTAGAAGGCACGGAGTGTTTCAACTTTGTAATCGACCTCACGTCAGATGCCGGGACCATGGCCGCAGCATCGGTATCGACAAATGGTGATACGGCCAAAATCTTCATCATCGACCAGAGCTGTAAGTGTGCAAAACCATCCGCTTTTTTTGAAGAGTTAATTGCGTTTCTCTTGCAACGAAATCAAAGAGTGAACTGTCAGATCTAAATCGAGCAGAAAGTGCGGTGAGATAGTGCATGTTTAACCGATTCGTTTTGCTTACTTTACTATTTTCCCACAGCACTCTTTTGGGTCAACTCAGTGTACATGGACGCAGAAGGCTCATCGGTGACCGTCACGGTGGTAAGAGAAGGCTACCACGGCAGGAGCGCTGATGTGGTTGGTGAGTAGCAGGAAGAAAGCTTTTGAGTGCAGAGTAGACTGCAAGACATGTTTCTGCTTTGCAACGCTTGTTGTTTTTGCTTAAAATTGGGCGCAGTGGGCAAAGTGATGGAGGAAAAGGGAAAAAAAAGCCTTACGGGAAGCTAGACTCGGAAATGGGCGCGGGTTTAATTTAAAAACAAAAAGTGCGACGCGCTGCCAAGAGCATTATGAGTTACTCTAGTCAGCTGAACGGCAAGTGTCCTTTGTTTCTCTATTGCAGACGTGACTACCAGCGGAGGTAATGCAGTTGCGGGCACCGACTATGCTGATGCAACCTCAGATACGATTACCTTTCCGCAATACGACGCAGCCATGACCCACACAGTCGCGCTCACGGCGGACACCGTTTTAGAAGGCACGGAGTGTTTCAACTTTGTAATCGACCTCACGTCAGATGCCGGGACCATGGCCGCAGCATCGGTATCGACAAATGGTGATACGGCCAAAATCTTCATCATCGACCAGAGCTGTAAGTGTGCAAAACCATCCGCTTTTTTTGAAGAGTTAATTGCGTTTCTCTTGCAACGAAATCAAAGAGTGAACTGTCAGATCTAAATCGAGCAGAAAGTGCGGTGAGATAGTGCATGTTTAACCGATTCGTTTTGCTTACTTTACTATTTTCCCACAGCACTCTTTTGGGTCAACTCAGTGTACATGGACGCAGAAGGCTCATCGGTGACCGTCACGGTGGTAAGAGAAGGCTACCACGGCAGGAGCGCTGATGTGGTTGGTGAGTAGCAGGAAGAAAGCTTTTGAGTGCAGAGTAGACTGCAAGACATGTTTCTGCTTTGCAACGCTTGTTGTTTTTGCTTAAAATTGGGCGCAGTGGGCAAAGTGATGGAGGAAAAGGGAAAAAAAAGCCTTACGGGAAGCTAGACTCGGAAATGGGCGCGGGTTTAATTTAAAAACAAAAAGTGCGACGCGCTGCCAAGAGCATTATGAGTTACTCTAGTCAGCTGAACGGCAAGTGTCCTTTGTTTCTCTATTGCAGACGTGACTACCAGCGGAGG
>CBDBEG010000030.1:0-11324 GCA_965204255.1 Rubritalea sp. | reverse complement strand
ATATGCGAGCTGCACGAAGCCGGCTCGTAGTAAACAGTGTATCATTGAGCAGTTTTGCGGAAGGCAGAATGAAGCTGTTTGGAGCCGAAATTTTCAATAACTTCTCTGTGGCAGTTGTACCTGAACCTGGCTGGAAACAGCGCATACGTGCAATGTACAAGCCACAGCAAGTGGTAATATGCAAGTTTTTGCCCATTTTAGCTCAAAACTTAGCACATTTTGGCCTTTATTTAGTTAATGAAGGGTGCTGTACCCAGTTTCCACGCAGATTAGTATTCTTCAGATGGTAAGCTTTCGAACGGTGTTAAAATTACTGCAATTTACCTGGTGTTTACCTTCCACATTTTGGAAAATAGCTACAGGCGTAGTGCAGTATTTACTGCTTTGTTTACAATGGGCAGGGCCGTTTCCATGGAAACAAAGTGCTTGTGGTTAATCTTTAGGGTACATACGACAAATAATACTTAGACCCAAAGATGTAGCAGTTTGTAATCAGAATGGTTTCAAAACACCATGCATGCACTAGTTTTGGCCTGAAAAAAAGTTGAGCCTGCCTTAACTGCACTGAGTGTCACCTGCATTGGCCAAGTCAACCGGTTTAGACTTCTCGGCTCTGGCAAGCTAGTCATCACATCCAGACTTGTCTGCTCTGGCAGCCAAGTCAACCTGTCTAGATGTATTGGCTCTGGTAGCCAAGTCGACCCATCTAGACTTATCGGCTCCTGTTGCCAAGTCGACCAATCCAAACTAATTGACTGGCAGTCAAGTCGTCACCTCCACACTTCTCGGCTCCGGCATCCAAGTCGAGCTGTCTAGATTCTCGGCTTCGATGGCCTAGTCAACTCGTCTAAACTTCTCATCCACAGCGGCAAAGTCGACCCATCTAGACTTCTCAGCTCTGATGGCTTAGTTAACTGATCTAGACTTGTCTGCTCTGGCATTTGAATTGACCAGTCTAGAATAATCGGCTCCTGTGTCCGTTATCCCATCCAGACTAATCAGCTCCGGCAGTCAAGTCGACCCGTCTAGACTTCTCGGCTCCGACATCCAAGTCAAACCGTCTGGACTACTCAGCTCCAGCATCAGTTGACCCATCTAGACTTCTCGGCTGTGGCAATGAAGTTGACCCGTCTAGACATTGGGCATTGACAGCCTAGTCTACCCGTCTAAACTTCTCGGCTCTGTCGGCCTAGTGAACTCATCTAGACTTGTCTGCTTTGGGATCCAAGTCAACCTCTAAACATTACGGCTCTGGCGGCCAAGTCAACCCGTCTAGACTTCTCGGCTCCAACATCCAAGTCGACCCATCTAGACTACTCTGCTCCTGCATACAAGATGACCTGTCTAGACTTCTCGGCTCCAATTGCCCAGTTTACCAATCTAAACTACTCAGCTCCAGCATCCAAGTCGACCCATATAGACTTTTCGGCTCTGACAGCCCATTCAACACATCTAAACTTCTTGGCTGTGGCAGACAAGTCAACCCTTCTAGACTTCTCGAATCTGATAGCCTAGTCAACCCGTGTAAACTTGTCTGCTCTGGCAGCCATGTCGACTTCTCTAGACATATTGGCTCTGGCAGGCAAGTCGACCCTTCTAGACTTATCGGTTCTTGTGGCCAAGTCGACACATCCAGACTAATTAGCTCTGGCAGTCAAGTCAACCCGTCTAGACATCTCGGCTCCGGAATCCAAGTCAACCTGTCTAGACTTCTCAACTGGCATCTGTCGACTCGACTAGACTTCTTGGCTCTGGCATTCAAGTCAACCCATCTAGACTTCTCAGCTACGGCGGCCAAGTCGACTCGTCTAGACATCTTGGCTCTTGATGGCTTAGTCAACCCTTCTAGACTTGTCTGCTTTGGCAGCCAAGTCGACCCATCTAGACTTCAGGCTCTGACAGCCTAGTCAACTCATCTAGACTTATCTGCCAGAGCAGACTTCTCAGCTGTGGCGGCCAAGTCGATTCGTCTAGACATCTTGGCTCTGATGGCTTAGTCAACCCGTCTAGACTTGTCTGGTTTGGCAGCCAAGTCGACCCATCTAGACTTCAGGCTTGGCAGCCAAGTCGACCTGTCTAGACTTCAGGCTAGACGGGTTGACTTGTTTGCCACAGCAGACAAAATCAACCCATCTAGACTTCTTGGCTCTTATGGCCTAGTCAACCCATCTAGACTTATCTTCAGCAGCCAAATCAACCTCAAGACATATCGGCTCCGGAGGCCAGGTCGACCCGTGTAGACTTCTCAGCTCCGGCATCCAAGTCGACCCATCTAGACTACTCGTTTCCTGCATCCAAGTCAACCCATCTAGACTTCACAGCTCCGACAGCCCAGTCTACAAGTCTAGACTACTCGGCTCTGGCATCCAAGTCGACCCATCTAGACTTCTCGGCTCCGACAGCCCAGTCAACCATTCTTGACTTATTCGCTGTGGCAGCCAAGTTGACCCGTCCAGACTTCTCGGATCTGACAGCGGCCTAGTCAACCAGTCTAAACTTGTCTGCTCTGGCAACCAAGTTAACCTGTCTAGACGTATCGGCTCTGGTGGCCAAGTCAATCCATCTAGACTTATCGGCTCCTGTGGTCAAGTCGACACATCCAGACTAATTGGCTCTGGTGGTCAAGTCGACCCGTCAGGACTTCTTGCTCTAGCATTTAAGTCGACCTGTCTAGACTTCTCAGTTTCAGCATCTAAGTCAACTCGACTAGACTTCTTGGCTCTGGCATTTAAGTCAACCCATCTAGACTTCTCGGCTCCGACGGCCTAGTCAACCTGTCTAGACTTCTCAACTGTGGTGGCCAAGTCGACCCGTCTAGACTTCTTGGCTCTGATGGCCTAGTCAACCCATCTAGACTTGTCTGCTCCAGCAGCCAAGTCGACCCATCTAAACTACTCATGTGGCCAAGTCAACCCATCCAGACTAATCGGCTATGGTGGTCAAGTCGACCCATCTAGACTTCTTGGCTCTGGCATCCAAGTCGAACAGTCTAGACAACTCGGCTCTGGCATCCAAGTCAACACATTTAGACTTCTCAGCTGCGGCAACAAAGTCGACCCGTCTAGAGTTCTTGGCTGATTGCCTAGTCAACCCGTCTAGACCTGTCTGCTCTGGAAGCCAAGTCAACCTGTCTAGACATATCAGCTCCGGAGGCCAATTCGACCCGTCTAGACTTATTGGCTCCTGTAGCGAAGTCAACCCATCTAGACTACTCGGCTTTGGCATCCAAGTCGACCCGTCCAGACTTCTCGGCTCCGATGGCCCAGTCAACCTGCCTAGACTTCTCTGTTCTGGTGGCCAAGTCCACCCATCTAGACTTCTCGGCTCCAACAGCCCAGTCAACCCAATAGACTTGTCTGCTCTGGCAGCCAAGTCGACCAGTCTAGATGTATTGGCTCCGGCGGCCAAGTTGACCCATCTAGACTTATCGGCTCCTGTGGCAAAGTCGATAAATCCAGACTAATTGGCTCTGGTGTTCAAGTCAACCAGTCTAGACTTCGGCTCTGGCATCTAAGTCGACCCATCTAGACTGTCTCTGGAATCCAAGTCGACCCATCTATACTTCTCTGCTCCGGCATTTAAGTCGACCTGTCTAGACTTTGCTGCTCCGACAGCCTTGTCAACCCATCTAGACTTCTTGGCTGTGGCAGCCAAGATGACCCGTCTAGACTTCTTGGCTCTGATGGCCTAGTCAACTCGTCTAAGACTTGTCTGCTCCAGCAGCCAAGTCAACCTGTCTAGATATAGCGGCTCCGGCGGCCAAGTCTACCCATCCAGACTTGTTGGCTCCTGTGGCTAAGTCGACCCATCCAAACTAATTGGCTCTGGCAGTCAAGTCGACCCATCTAGACTTCTCTGCTCCGGCATCAGTCAACCCATCTAGACTTCTCAGCTCCGGCATCCAAGTCAACCCGTCTAGACTTCTCGGCTCCGACGGCCCGTCAACTTGTCCATTATATATTTATATATGCATACCCACTGTTGCCCTAACAGCACCCTAAATTAACCCTAACCCAACCAATTAGATTAGAGCTTTGAAACACTTCGGTACTGTAGCTCCATCAGCTAAGTTGAACCATTGAGACATTGGCTCCGGCGGCAAAGCTGTGCCATTAGATGTATTGGATTTTGTAGCCAAGTCGAGCCATCCAGTTGTATCATCTCCAGTGGCCAGTCGAACCATTTGGACATATTAGCTCCGGTGGCCGAGTCATCCAGACGTATCGGCTCCGGCAGCGAAGTTGTGCCATCCACACCTACCGGCTCCGGCAGCCAAGTCGAGTCATCCAGACATACCAGCTTCGGCAGTCAAGTCAAGCTGTCCAGACATATCAACTTCAGGGGCCAAGTTGAGCCATCTAGACATATTAGCTCCAGATGCTAAGTCAAGCCGTCCAGATGTATCGGCTCTGGGGGCCAATTCGAGCCGTCTAGACGTATCTGCTTTGGGGGCCATGTCAAGTCATCCAGCCGTATTAGCTAGAGTCCAAGTCGAGCCATCCACACGTATCAGCTCTGGGGGCCAAGTCAAGCCTTCCACACATATCAGATCCGGTGGCCAAGTCAAGCTGTCTGGACGTATCGGCTTCAGCGGACAAGTCGTCCAGATGTATCGGCTCTGTCGGCCAAGTCGAACCGTCCAGACATCGGCTACTGAGGCCAAGTCGAGCCATCCAGACGTATCAGCTCTGGTGGCTACATTGAGCCATCCAGACATATCAACTTCAGACATTGGCTCTGAGGCTAAATCAAGCTGTCCAGAAGTATCAGCTCCGGGCACCAATTTGAGCTGTCTAGACGTATCAGCTACGGAGGCCAAGTCAAGCCATCCAGACATATTGGCTCTGGGGGCCAAGTCAAGACATCCAGACATCGGTTCCAGTGGCCAAGTTGAGTCCAGATGTAATGCCTCTGTTGGCCAAGTCGAGCCGTCCAGATATATCAGCTCCGGTGCCCAGGGCCATCCAGACATATCGACTGCAGGGGCCACATCAAGCTGTCCAGATGTATCAGCTCTGGCAGCCAAGTTGAACTGTCTAGACATATCGGCTCCAGCAGCCAAGTTGAGCCATCCAGACATATGGCTCTGGCAGCCAAGTCCAGCCATCCAGATGTATCGGTTCATGCGGCCAAGTCAAGCTGTCCAGACATATCAGCCACAGCGGCTCCGGTGGCCAAGTCGAGCTGTCCAAACGTATCTGTTCTGGTGGCCATGTCGAGCCATCCAGACGTATCGGCTCCAGCGGCCAAGTTGAGTCATCCAGATGTATCAGCTCCAGCGGCCAAGCCATCCAGACGTATTGGCTCGTGGCCAAGTCGAGCCGTCCAGACATATCAGCTCCGGTGCCCAAGTTGAGCCATCCAGACGTATCAGTTCCGGCAGTCAAGTCGTGCCGTCCACACATATCGGCTCTGGTGGCCAAGTCAAGCCATCCAGATGTATCGGCTCCAGTGGCCAAGTCGAGCCATCCAGATGTATCGGCTTCAGTGGCCGTTGGGCCATCTAGATGCATTGGCTCCGCCAGCCAACTCAAACCGTCTAGACATATCAGCAGACAATTGCATCAATGTCATAGATCAACAGTAACCATGCAGCCACAAACCTAACTTAACCCTTTCCAGTCCATAGCAGACAGCGATACTTCAAAGGAAGCATGTGTTCCGTATTGCATGTTATATCCCGTTAGGAAACAGCTATTGACTTCCTGTAAAAAACAAGAGACTTAGTTTGCTTAACCCTTTAACCACTACGCACATGCGCAGTCAATCGCGTGGTTACAGGAGCTGATAAAAATGGTGATTTTGTGTATTGTTGATTCATTGCGGTGTATCTTGTAAAATAACTGAGTTCAGGCAATGATAGTGTAGTGAAGGCCTGGGTGGCGAAATTCCATGCATGCTGTACGTATCCACGGAAACAATTGCACACAGCACGATGTCATGTGATTGCAATTAGTTCTACATGCGGCACTTGATGCTTAGAACGGCATGGCTGCAACCTCGATCCTTTTACAAAACATTTTTCAACCACGGTGTATGATTACTAGATACCCGAGACAGCTGTACATCTGTTGCAGGTGTTTAGCAGGTAAACATTCATAGTACCACAAAAATTAGGGTATGGCTACTATCCGCTGACTTCCAGAGATGGCCACATAGTGTAGTGAACAAAAGTCGAACGAGGCGGAAATTAGATTCTTTACCTTACCAACTGTATTCCAAAGAGTAGGCATCAAGGAGTTTGCCTACTACATAGATTGTGGAAATATTGGTCGTAAGGGTTGCTGTGGCCAAAAGGATGCTCGAACTGTCCATCTCTTGAGGGCCTGTTTGCTTGGTAGAGCATCTTCCCAGAGGAATTCACACAATCTACCTGGTGAGATTTTAGTTATGAGTACATTCAAATGGTACTGTTAACCTTCTGAACGAGATTATTAAATATTGATAACTTCCGTGTCCGCGACGCCTGATCAGCAGTTCCGCATTCGTGCATGTGCTCAAACTTCTAAGGGCTGTTAGCTGCTCTTACCTTGGTGAACGGTGACTGTGGAGGGCTGGATTTGTTCAATTATTGTCGCTCCGAATGTCAGTGGTGCGAGATTCTCGCCGTTGTGAAATGGCCGACAAAACGGAGCAAGTCAAAGCTCTTTTGGTAAGTTTGTATGTCGGCGTGTTTTGTGCCCACTAGCTCGCGAGTTTAATAGATTGATGTATAAGTCGTACTACCTTACTCAAACTGATTTCTGGTCTTGATACCGAAAATACTTGTCTGTGTTACGAGTGTAAAGACGTTTACACGGCCATGTTTATAATTAATACGAAGTAAATTTACTTCACTGTCAAATGAGGTGAACGGCAGATAGCTAGATACAGCAGCAATGTTTATTCAGATTGGGAGGAAGAAGCAACAGAAAGCAGGAAATGGAATACAGCTACAATAGAATACCAAATCAGAGAGGGGACAGGGGAAAATCGTGGTATTATACATACATGTTAGATGAGCAAGTATAGTGACAAGACGTGAAGTCCATGCTTACAAAAAATAATAAGACTACAACTTAAACTTGCTCTAAAGGACGTACAGGACAGGATCTACTTTAGTATGGTATAATTCAAAGCAAGGTACTATACACTAGGTAGTTTACACTGCTTGCATTGATACGTTGTCTTCTTGCCTCTCCCTTATTGGAGCACACCACACACACAGGTTGTGATGGTCTTCCACTTGCGCAAGTTTGTCCTTTCTCAGGTAAGTGCCGTTCTGTTAGTCGAGCTGGAGGGAGAGCATTGAGATGACGGCTAGGAGGGCCAATTTGATGGTCAGCATTTGCAAGTTGCTTGGCGAGCTCAATCCTAAACTGTGGTCCATTTTACGCCCATCCTGTACAGTCTGTATAAAATGTACGAATTTACAATGGCATTCTCAAACAGATGGAAAAAAGCACGTCTCCACCACTTGACAGTACAATGGCTGAACCCATAATACGACATCAGCTGGTCACCCTTGTCTACACCGCCCATGTACATGTACTTCTCTACCATGGTTGGTTTCTGAACTTCCTCAATTCCACCAGCAACAAGCCTTGTCCTGCGCTTGGTTACCCGGGAGTCATCGTGGATGGTGCTCAACATTACAACAGCCCGCTTATCCTGCCATTTGAGTGCTAGCATACCCTTCTTCACTTCACTGGTTGTCATCTCCCCCTTCAGCTTGGCTGCTGTGACTTGCTTGGGCATCCTGTGCCTGTTGATGCGAACAGTACCACACACTCCAAACCCAAGCTGTTGCAGAGAGGTAAAAAGGTGGGGCTTGTATAATAGTTATCCATGTACACATGGTGTCCTCTGTGTTCAATCCCTTCAATTAGCTTGAGGACGACACCATGAGTAGCACCATTGCTGTCGTCAAGCGAGGTGTCCTTTCCTGTGTAAAAAGTACATGTTTTTAGAGCAGGAAGTGTTTATCAAATGGATACTTTAGTTCTTACCTGTATAGTTTCCAATTGTAGGTATATCCCGTAACACTGTCCGACAGTACAAATGCTTTCATCCCCCACTTTGTAGGTTTTTCGGCATATACTGCAGAAACCAAAGCCGACCTTTGAAACCAATCATTCCCTCATCTACAGCTATCTCACGCCCAAGATTGAAGGCTGCTTTGAAGTTGGCTATGAGGGGGTCAATGGTCTGAGCTTGTACAGAGGGTCATAGCCTGGTTCTCCCTTCGGAATGTAGTTTGTGCTGTCATTCAGGTGGAGAAAGTGCAGGAGGAGGGAGAACCGATCATGACTCAGGATGGAGCTAAAGGTGAAAGTTGCAAAGGGCCAAGATGTAACCCAGCAATCCTCGATAGATGGAAAATTTATAAGCCCCATTAGGACAACATGGGCGAGGAACCTCTTTAGTTCCACCATGTCGTGCACGGATTGACCCCATTGCTGTACCCGTGAGCAACGTGACAGCTCATGACTGTCCGTATACTGCTGAACGAACAAATTGGTTTGCTCGACAATTGACTCAACTATGGTGTCTGTAATTAACAGTTGGAAAAAGTCAATCGGAGCCTTGTTGGTCATGTCGGATGTGCAGCCCAGATGCTGCATGTACTCGGGAAGACTGCTGCTGTTGTCATCACTGCTATTATTCCCATCACTGTTGTCACCATCACCCCCTTCCCCACTGTCACTCCCATCACAATCACTACCATCACCTCCTTCACCTTCACCGCCATCGCAATCACCACCATCACTTTGTCATTGCCCCATCATCTTCCAGATATCCCTCAGTCATCCTCACTCATATCTTCAGGCATTGGAATGTCCATATATGCTAGCACATCATCCACTGTGTATAATCCAGCCATGCTTACTAGAAAATTTGCTCCAGCGCTGTCAAGTAATTGCTGATAAAGATCGTCACAGGTAAGCGTCTACTGTCGTGGGTTATAAGGGCGGAGCAGCTGCAAAGTTATTTTAGGTTTATTATAGATGCCGCCAGGGCCCACCCCTTCATTATCATCGCTGTTGCTAAAATGAAAGGGGCCCCCTCTCACTGTATGAAGCGGAGAGTAACTCGCGGCGTATAAATACGCCGTTCGCGCTGAGCGGAAGTTTACACGCGGCGTATAAATACGCCTATCGCATTCAGAGGGTTAAGATCACTAGTACCTGGCATAATTTCCACCATCAGCCTTTGTTTTTGCTGGTGATGGCAGTCCCACCCATCTTCATCACATGACAGATAATCTAATTGCGTGGGTGAAAGGGAAAACCTTTCAGTTTCATATATTAACGAGTCATTGTGGAATCACTGATCTGTGTATGAACCACATTGAAGTATTGATGGAATACAACTACCGTAGTGTCCCGCAAATACGCCCCCCCTTTTGCAACCTTAGCCTCAGTACAAAACGTAGGGGGGGCTTGTGCGCGGGATGCGACGATTTCTCTCGCGATTACGCCCCCCTTCCGGTACCGGTAAAGCATGACCTCATTGTCGGGGCGGGGGGGGGGGGTGAGGGCCAAGCGCGAGGCATCGCCGAGCGCGAGGCGGAGAGATGCCCCTGACGCTACAGGTAGGCTAACAAGCTTCAACGTTGAGGGGCGAGGAAGCAGGACGCCTCCGCGAAGTAGCTGGCGTGTCCATCGTTGATGCGGGCGGTTCGCGTTCGCAGTAGACACTTTAACGGTAGACAGCCGAGTGGCTCACTAGTTAGGTAAAGAAATTAATATTTCGATTGCGGGATGAGTCCTCTTCTGGGTGGGGGGGGGGGAGCTTATGCGCGGGATAAAAATACCTAAGTGAGAGTTTGCGCTAAAAATGTAGGGGGGGCTTATGCGCGAGGGGGGGCGTATTTGCGGGACACTACGGTACATGCAAAAAGCCTGACCAAGGCCTTAACTACACTGAGTAGGCTTACCTTAATTGAAAACAAGCCTGCTTTACTAAGTACATAGAAGACTTGCTAGTGAAGTCCAAAGAAGCTACAATGAAGGAAACCTGAGTACCTGCAGTGTACCTGAAAATGACGGATAAAACACGGCAAAAGATGGCTTAAAGTTTCAGCGAAGGTGTTTTGACTGCTGACATGATTAGATGGTATATACATGATACAGCTAGTAACTTGTGAGATATAAGCTGTACTGTGGCGAGGTGCAATCAATAGGCAAACTTCTAATGCAATTTTAAGGGGAAGTCCCTATAGGACACCACAGCTTGTTATGCTTTGACTTCCTGTTACACGTAATAACTAACCCCAAGTCCAAAAATGTGCAGCAATTGCTACAATAGCAGAAATGAGGTGTGGCACATTTGGCCGCTATCGGGTGTAATGGACAAGAAATTTTACGGGGGCATTTGGCCGCTATCGGGTGTAATGGACAAGAAATTTTACGGGCACATTTGGCCGTTATCGGGTGTAATGGGTTAACCTCACAGCAGTTAAGCCTACCACTAAAAGCACAGGTTGAGGTAAACGTCAAGTTTTCAGACCGGAAGTCTACCTTTGGTATATATATTCTAATGCTTATAACTTGGCTGTTTCACGTGTGTTCTTCTTGAAAGCTGCATGGTTATAGCTTTTCTTTAGCTTCAGTTTTGTCGCTTGTTAACTTTTCGAGATTGGTCTTAGCATAAACAGCCAAACTCCCGTGCGATAAAACGTACAGCTTGCTACGTTGAACTTCCGGTCCGTAAGTAGTTAAATTTAAACTTAACTATGCAGTATTAGGTTCCGGTGGGTGTAATGAATACAGTTCTAGTGCAGACAGTTCCTATTATGCTGTCAACACGAACGAAAAGACTGAAAAATGCCTGTTTGGCCATGACACTGTACGGTGTCATTGGGCTGAAAAGGGTTAAATGTTGCATTTACATGCAACATTTCACCAACAACTCCCATATTGCATTTACATACATCCAAGTGCCAATTGCAGAATCAGGCAGTTTCTAGCCTCCCAATGCACAAACCAACAGTCCCTGACCTCCCAATCAACAACCTACCAGGTTACCTTCAAAATTTGCATGTTATCAGTACATCATACATAACCACCAATCCCATGTTGCATTCACATGCATTCACATGCAACCTCACATTACTGGTACATCAACATACATAGCCATGGCCTGCATGCAGTCACTCACCTTCTTGGTCCTCATGCAGTCCCCAATCACCATTCACCATGGCTCTGCTTAGGTCCATGCACAGGGCCATCCAGTTTTACCTACATGGGACACTTGGATGAGCTTCAACCCACAATCACAAACCCAATGCACCACTGTTCTCAACAAGTTACATCATTAATGACAACCACGCAGTTCCTAAC
>CBDBEG010000029.1:0-5622 GCA_965204255.1 Rubritalea sp. | reverse complement strand
TCGGAGGAAACGGCCACGTCGGGCATGGCGTCCCGAAGCCTGCTTACCGAGTCCACGTACCACCGTCTCGTGTACGTCCTGTTCATGAGCCGCAGCACCTTGTCGGAGCCCGACTGCACGGGAAGGTGTATGTGGCGGCACACCTTGGGCACCTCGGCCATGGCTTCGACCATCTTTTTCGTTATGTCCCTGGGGTAGGAGGTCGTGAACCTTATTCTCTCCAGGCCGTCGGTTTCGCCGAGGTCCCGAAGAAGGTCCCCGAACCTTATGCCTTCCGACTTCCAGGAGTTTACGGTCTGGCCTATCAGGGTTATTTCCTTAACGCCTTTTTCCAGCAGGTAGCGGACTTCCTTCCTTATGTCCTCTATCGGCCTGTTCACCTCCGGGCCCCTCACCGTCGGCACTATGCAGTAGGCGCATTTCTTGTTGCATCCCTGCTGCACGGAGACGAACGCCGAGGGCTTTCCCTCCTCGTGGTGGGGCATCACGTCGAAAGGCTCCTCCACGTCGAAGGAGGTTTCCACGGGTCTTGTCTTTTTTTCTCTTATTTCATCTATGAGGCAGGGGAGTCCCGGGATGGCGCGGGGGCCTAGCACGAAGTCGAGATGCGGCATCCTGCGCAGCAGGTCGTCCGCGTAGAGCTGGGCCACGCATCCGGATATTCCGACTATGAGGTCCGGGTTTTTTCTTTTGAGACGCTTGAACCGCCCGAGGCTGCTCAGCGCCTTCTGGTCCGCTTTCTCCCTTATGGCGCAGGTGTTCACTATCACTATGTCCGCGTCTTTGGGGCTTTCGGCGAGGCTCGCTCCGAGGGCGTTTCTTATCCTCTCGGAGTCGTACTCGTTCATCTGGCAGCCGTAGGTTTCGAGGTAGAGGGCGTCCCGCTTCATGGCGGAAGGAATTTAACGCATGGGGGTATAAGTATCAAGGAAAGGAAGCATGGTTTTGTTAAGAAAACATCGGGGCGGAACTTATTAGAGAATTCGTGGATAAGCTGAGAAATCTGCAATACTATTGCGGATTTACTTTTAGAGTTGGACTTCGGAGCTGAACTAACGCAAAATATCAACATATCTTCGAAGCAGAGGACAAGTTTGTATATGAATTATTTTATCAGAAAACGGTTTTAAAGATTTCATGGGAAACAAACTACACATAAAATGGCTTCAAGAAGGTGTTGATTCTTGGAACGAAAGGCGCCGATGCCCAGCGGCAAATTTTTCTCCCAATTTTGACGATGTGGATTTTCGCGAGGAACTTAAGGAAGGAACTTCTCTCGAAGGAGTCAATCTGAGAAACGGAAGTTTTCTCAAGGCCAACCTAAGAGGTTTTAACCTCAAGGGAGCGGATTTAGAAAATGCTGATTTTCGTAGGGCCACTTTAGCGGGAGCAAACATTAGTGATGCGAATCTGAAAAACACCAATTTCAAGGGGATGATACTCGCGAATGTCAAACTCAATGGTGTTGATGCGTTCCGAACTGATTTTTCTAATGTCGATCTTAAGCATGCGGACCTAAAAAATGCCCTGCTTGATAGTGCGGATATGCAAGGTGCCGATCTTAAGCATGCGGACCTAGAAAATGCCCTGCTTGATGATGTGGATATGCAAGGTGCCGACCTCACCCACGCATGCCTAACGAATACAAACATTATCGATACGAAACTTTGGGACTCTACCACCCTCTACCAAAAGGAGGAAGAAGCTGTTTCCGATTCTCTGGGAGAAATTGAGAGCATCGGAGATTTTGTGAAGAGGTTTGAAGAACAACTTAAGTCTTACGAAAACGATGTGCGGTTTCAATTTTATTTTCGTGGAGAGTGTTCTGCAAGGTGGAAACTTTCTCCTGCTATCATGCGAAAGAAAGCAGAAACTCTTCGTGACAACGAAGGGAAAATGTTGCTTGATTTGATGTCGCAAAGGCCAGGAGATTTCATCGGTGTGAACTCAGCCCTGTCGCAATGGGTGCTCGCGCAACACCATGGACTCAAAACACGACTCTTGGATATTACTCGAAACCCTCTTGTAGCTTTGTTTTACGCTTGTCAAGATCTTCCAAAAGGGCGTAAATACAAAAAAGGTTTATTGCATATTTTCGTAGTGCCAAAGCATCTTATAAAGACCTTTGAAAGCGACTCAATCAGCGTTGTTGCAAATTTTGCAAAGCTTCCTCGTGGGGAACAGGATCTGCTTATGGGAGGAGGAATAAATGGTCTGACAGAAAGATATTCCCTAAAATATAAAGAGGTTTTTCCTCACATTATGGGTCGTCTTTACCACTACATAAAACAAGAAAAGCCTTATTTCAAAGAACGGATTGAGATGCGAGACTTGTTTCGTGTCTTTGTCGTGGAACCTAATCAATCGTTTGAACGAATTCGAGTGCAATCTGGGGCTTTTCTAATTTCTACATTTCACCAGCGATTTGAAACACAGGAAATTCAGAAACGGAACAAAACCATACCAGTATACCATCACTATCGTATAACGGTGCCCATGAGAAGCAAAAAGAAGATTTTAGATGAATTACGATTTTTGAATATAAGACGCGAAGTTCTTCTGCCCGGCCTTGATGAAGCTGCCGAGGCAATTGTTGAAAAGTATAAAAAAGCATAAGAGGTTGAACGGAAGCGACTTAACCGGGATTTTCTGATTTTGTGAGAACGATTGAATGTAATCTATACGTGGTGGTGTGTTTCCTTGATTACGTATTTTCCGGATTTCACCAGTTTTATGCTGTTATAGTCGTTTTCATTTGCGAATTCAAACTGCCAGATCGAATAAAGTTTTTTTCCGTGGGTTTTGGTCTTGTTGAAAAATAGCGAAATCACCTTTTTATCTGTGTGTTTTTGCCATTGTCTGAATGGGTAATAGAGTTGTCTGATGATCACGTTTGTTGCCTTGGAGTCTTTCGCTTCAACAAGGACAACTTGCTTTTCTCCTTCATAACCCGCGTCTACCTCTGTTTGTACACTGGAAACTTTTATTTTCTGCCGACCGACGCGGAACTCAAAATCAGGTGTGTATTTTCTTCCGCGTATGGTGATAACGAGGGAGTCATCTTTCATAAATGTTCTTATCAAGCTGGTAGCGTAGGCGTAATCGAGATGCTGCATTTCTGAATTGCCGATCTTGACTGTATCCAGTGAGAATGCGAGTTTGGAGGGATAGATGGCAGTTGTTTGCTCGACCGGAGGTATATCAACATATCCTTCGCCTTTTATTATGTTGTAATGACCATTTTCGACTGGAAGCAGAAACAGGTGGTTTTTCCTGAGAATGCCTGGACGAGATTCCCTGCTGTCCTGTTTGCACAGAAGACGAGGTTCCTTCTGGCTGGTTCTTCTGAATCTCTGACACGCTTTTTTAATCTGCTCTGCCGAGAGTGGAAAGGGAGATTTCGCAAAATCGTGTTCAAGAATTTTATAATCTCTAAAGATTTTGTTCCAGGATTCTTCGCTCGCCATGTTATTTTAGCAACCTGCTTTTAAGATTTTTGTCCAGTTGTTCAAAGCGCTTGATTGACAAATTCAAAAACTTTTCGTTCATGTCCATGCCGACGAAACTTCGTCCTAGCAGGTAAGCTGCCACACCCGTTGTGGAACTTCCCGCGAAGGGGTCGAGTATTAGGTCGCCTTTGTTGGTACTTGCGAGCACTATGCGTTTCAGCAGATCTTCCGGTTTCTGAGTTGGGTGTTTCCCAAACCTTTTTTCTATTGTTTTCGGAGTTCCGATTGCCCAGACCGAACGCATCTGCGAGTTTGGTCTTTTAATGAAATCGTCCTGCCATATGCCGTTTTTCATTAATTCGTAATTAAAAACATGTTTTGCGTTTTTTTCTTTTCTAGCCCAGATCAGCGTCTCGTGACTAGCTGTAAAAAAACGGCAACTTAAATTGGGGGAGGCATTTGGTTTGAACCAGGAAATATCATTGAGTATATGGTAGCCGCAAAGCTGTAAAGCGAATCCGCACTGATAGATTGAGTGATAAGTCCCGCTGATCCAAATCGTGCCGTGCGGTCTCAGCACTCGCCTGCATGCTTTAATCCAGTTAAGGTGAAAGTCAAAGTCTTCCTCAAATCCGTTACTTTTATCCCAAGTTCCTTTGTCTACGCTTACCCGCTTTCCAGCGTGTACAGTAAAACCTCCATTTGAAAGGTTGTACGGTGGGTCGGCAAAAATCATATCGACCGAATCTTCGGGAAATTCTGCTAGAACATCTAGGCAATTTGCCTGATAAAGTTTGAATTTGGGCTTTTCGTAATACGGTTTTTGCATGATTGTTCAAGCTGTTAGTTGAAAGATGTTCATTGTTCTTTTGTTTGTTCGGCAATTTTTATAGTTTCCAGTCCTATGATTGACGAAGTTTTCTTGGATGAAACGAACCCCGTCTCTCCAGATTCAAATATAGCTTTTGTCGCTTGGATTAAGACCGTATCTCGAATCTTTGGGTCTTCAGTTGATTCAACAAAGGCTTGGAAAGATGCAAGACTGTTTTGTCTGTGCCTATTCAGTGTATAAAGATGCATGTTTACGTGGTAGTTTTTTACTATTTGCCAAAAAATTCCGATGGCAAAAGAGAAAATCAATGCTTTTGCTAGAAAAACTTGCAGAGAAACATAAAAATCAGCTCCATTTTCCAATGCGGTTAATAATTGATCAAAAGTCCAGTGAAGAAGAAAAAGAAGCCCAGCTGCTGACAAAACCGAGATAGATAACCAGATGTAAGAAGCTTTTTTGTTTAGTTTTGCTTGGTTGTCAAAAACTCTGGCAAATTTACTCACGCCAATTTTTCCTGAGGCCTCTCTTGCTGCTTCTGTGATTTGAGCAAATTCCTTCTTCCGAACTTCCATCTCGGAAACGATTTCTCTTAACTGACTTGTTGACTCTTCTATCTTGCTTCTTGCTTGTTTTGTTAACTCTTCTAGTTCACTGGATGAGCTTTTTTTTCCTAGAATGAAAATATCCAAGCATTGAAATAGATGCTCATAAAGTATTTCGTAAAGTTTTGGAATCTCTCTTGTTATAAAAACTCGTGGATTTTGATACTCTTGTTCTGGAAGTTTATACTCTGGTATTTTATTGACTAAAAAATCAAACTCTTTCTTAATTTCTTGAACCTTGGCGGTAAGTTGTGGAAGCATGTTGTGAAGGTTCGGGTCATAAACAGTCGTCATTGGGAAATATGGTATTTCTTTGACCAAAGCATGGAAAGCTCTCAAGGCTGCTTCAATAATTATTTTTTTATTTTTGGGAAGCTGTGCTACGAAATCGGGATTTTCTCGAAGGATTTCTATTTTCTTAAAAATAAGTCTGTTTAGAGGTTGAATATCAATGAAAGATAATTCCCTTGCTTTTTCCTCAATGTCGGAAATGTTTACTTCATTCAGTCTTAGTAGGATTTCTCGCATGATTTTTAAGATTATAGAAAAATCTCTTTCTTTCAAGGTGAAGTTGAGTTTCTATAGGAGCAGAAGTGAAATTCGACTTTACTTACAACAATAGTCTTAGCTCTCTTCGGGAGGCGTGTGTATGAAAACGGAAAGGGCGGAAAAAGGCAATAATGATAGGGCAATCAACAAGACATCCAGCTATAGGGATTATGCGTAGGTATACAATGGC
>CBDBEG010000028.1:0-24646 GCA_965204255.1 Rubritalea sp. | reverse complement strand
CGAACTCCAGAACGACGACGACGTCTGCCGCGCTGTCGTCCACCTGTACGACGTACCCAACTTCGGAACCCCCGAAGACTTCAACGCTGTCAACTCGCTTGCCGCGATGCTGCTCCTGAAGCAGTCTGGTTCTCAACGCTACAAGGTGACTTCGCAAGGGGTTATCGTCGCAACTCTGCTCAAGGAGACTAACCTGAACGTTCCTCAACCTGAACGCTGCAAGCGTTGTGGCAGAGAAGATCAGAACTGCACTTGCCATCCAGATGATTGCAACTGCGAAGGATGCACTACGGCAAGTCTAGACAGAGATGACTTCACTTGCGAGAACTGCAAGCGGAAGGGATTGCCGCTCAAGAAGAAATCCCCGTTGGGGCAATTCTGCGAAACTTGCGTAGAAGGTGCTAAGCGCATGAAGGAACTTCAACAAACAAGTGGTTGCAAGGAATCCATCGCCTATGAACTCAACAGCTTGCAGCGCAAAACTGGAGATCAGTTGAGACAGCTTCTAGTTGTCCCTGACAGCGTTGAGTAATCAACTCCCCCCCGAACTCTCAACGTCTCCCCCGAACTCGGGGGAGACGTTTTGCGTTGTGGGCAAGTGCATCAATCCCCCGAAGTCCAGAAGTGTCCCTATCCAGACCATCGAGAGTCCAGCGAATTTGCGCTGTCGTGCGCTGTCTTCGCACGACAGACCATCTGAGTAGCAAACCCACCGGCAAACTCTGTCGTGCGCTGCTAGATACCTTAAATCGCAAATACGGGCAAGTCTGGTATTTGTTGCAGTTGCCAGAAGTCTCCCCCCCGACAGATCATCTAGTCTCGATGGACTTCAGCTTGCCGGTTGTCTCGCACGCAAGGTTGCCATCGAGAGTCAACCTTGCGAGTTGCGACAGATGGCAATTCGGCAAGCAGTCCCTACCATATCCAGCTTGCCGAAGTCAACTCCATTCTCGCTTGAGAAAATTCCTTCAGATACCTGTTGACAATTGGAGCGGGATAGTGTAACGATGGAATTGCGATGGATGCAACACTTCTCTCCAGCGCCATCGCTGAAAGGAACCTCATGGATTATCAATCCTATGGATTCAAGTCCAAGCTGGATTACCTGTTGAAGTACTTGGGCGCGATGGACTTCTCGCTCTTAGGTCTGATCGTGCAGGTACTCTATCCAGCGCAAGTCTCCCCCCGTTGGGGAAGAACTCTCCCTTCCCTCCAGTGCAGGTCTGGATATACCTTGCGTTACCAGATGGATGCAAGGTTGACAGACGTTGCTTCTCGTTTCTGGCAACTCGCTCCAACTCCAACAGTCTGGAACCCGAACACCTATCTAGTTGACATTACCATCGAAAATCTAGTGTCAACTGGACTGGTAAAACGTACCTTGCCGGTTCCCAACGATCCGAACCATGAACTATTCGAGTCAACCTATGCTCATCTCAAGGTGACAGAACTTGGCAAGAAAGTGTTTGTTGCGTTCACTGGTAACGTTGCAAACAATCTCAAGGTAACGCTGAACCAACAGATCATTCTGTCGGCAATTCCCTTCTACTCTCCTGTTGATAGGAAGGAATTGAAGCAAACATCTCAGTTGCCTAGCAAGCAATTCACTCCTGCACTCAACCAGCTTGTCGAAAGACAGATGGTTGCTAGGTATCGAGACTGCTTTATCGTAACGCCTAAAGGGATTAAAGCGTTACGCTTGCAGGACTTCTGGAATCCCCTAACCAAGCGATTCTCGCAAGAAGGAGAACAGCAATGACGACTCTACTGAGATCAGAAGTTGTCATTTTGGACGTTGTTGCAGCGTTCGAGGGAACTCAACTCGCAACAATCAAAGAGATGGACAACAGACAAGCAGTGAAGTCTCTGATCAGACGGGACTACCTTGCCGTTGAGAAGGGGAACCTGATCGTTACGGCAAAGGGAGATATCGCAAGAGGCGATACCAACTTTGGTTTCTCCCCTGGTTCAGACTGCTAGGCAGAGACTTCCCACACTGGTAACACTTCAACCAACGTCCACTTCTCTATCGAGGGAAGTGGACGTTTTTCGTTTGCGTAAGTGCATCAATCCCCCGAAGTCCAGAAGTGTCCCTATCCAGACCATCGAGAGTCCAGAAAATTTGCGCTGTCGTTGACGACGTTCGCACGACAGTCAATCTGAGTAGCAAACCACCGGCAAACTCTGTCGTGCGCTTCTAGGTACCTTAAATCGCAAATATGGGCAATCTTTACAAATTCGCTGTCAGCGTCAGCGATACTGCGAATAGTGGGCAATCTGCCAGAGTTCAGCGCGTCCCTTGCCGGAAGGGTCTGCTTCTACGTTGATTGCTAATCGTCTATCCTTCTCCATTGATCTTACGTAACGCTTCACTGCAAGCAAGCGCTTCCGATTTTGAATTGATGCTCTATTCTTCTCATCATGGTAAGGTTCATTCGGGAACGCAAGGTTGAACAATTCAGCGTTGTTGAAGCACTTAACCTTGTGGGCAATCGGATTGATCTCAAATACTTGCTTCCCCCGATTATCGTAGACTCTAACTGCTAACTTGGAGTTCCATCGCTTGGTAGGAAGTCTATTGCCGTAACGATCAATGAGGAATCCATCTTTGTCTCGCAATACTTTAGGTCTGTGAAGGTAGATAGGTCTGTTATCGTTGTGGAGTTTCAGATTGGAGAGATGGATGGTTAACGCTGTATCCAGTCTCATTGCCCAAGTACCATGTATCCTTGCATTCGCAATGTTGATATCGTCTAGAAGCACTCCACCATTGCACTTCGATGGCAGAAGGATATCAAACAGTATAAGTCCATTGCCGCCATCGTCTTCTATATCTGGCAACAGTCTAACATGGATAGGTGACCACCATCCTATATTCTTCAGATGGAATCTAGTGGAGTGCAGTTCTTTCAATGCTTTAATCAACAGCGTACCATGACGTTCCTTCTGGTATCGAGTATTCTGCCAGATTGATTCAGCTAAAGTACGCAAGCGAGTGTATGGACGCATAGAGCATTCCGGGAATAGGAATTGGAATGGAATTGACTTGAGCAACTTCAGCGCAAGGTACTCAACAAAGTTCCCAGTCCTGTAGGTCTCGATATCTTCACTTTGATAGACTGCAACCAACTTCTTCGCTGCTGCTAATTCCAACGCCTCTTCGCTGATATCGTCGTCCAGCATTGCTCCAACGCCTAGCTTGGTAGCTTGCTCTATGTTCAGTTCAAATTGGGGGATATACGAGTATTGTGTCGGATTGAGACCATGCAATACATATCCCTTCTGCTTGTACTCCAGTTCAAACTGGATATCCCTCCCCCAAAATTGCCGTACATACTGGTTCAAAAAATGTTCGCTGATACGTCTGTTATCCCTATACCATTGCTTATGCTTGGCAACTATCTCATCATCATCAAACAGTCTAGGCAATGCTTCTCGAACTCGCTCGTAGCGAACCGGCAATTGCCCAAAGTATCCCCCATAGTTCTTGAATACATACTCGATTATCTCTGTAGGATTATCACTTACGTTGAACTGATCTCTGTTAACAGTCTGGATATACCTTGCTTCAGTTACCAGTTTCGACGAGTCAATGTTGATATGGTTCTGTATCTCCTTACGAGCAATATTCGGCATTTAGGTGGATTGATCTTCAGTGTAGACGATGGTATCCCGTTCTCGATACTTCAGATATCTGCGATGCTCATCTCTCGCTTTACGCTTGTATTTGTGCTTGTATCGCTGCTTACTCGAATAGCAATTCTCGCAGAGATTCTTTGCCCCATAAGTCTTCTTAGTGCATTCTCGTCCACATTTAGCGCACTTCCAACTATGATTGAATACTAGTTGAACTTCCCTATCCATCTCATGATTACGTTGAATCCTCTTGAGATGCATATCGCAGTAACCAGTAGTATTCTTCTGTGGTTTGTTGCAGTTCTCGAACGTACACTTCAACACTTCCCTATCCATATTGCAGTTGCGGGTAAACCACAACCAATGCTTGGAGCAATAGGAGAGAGAGTTGCTTCCAGCGTCTAGAGTGCAAGTCTTATAACTGCAAACAATCGCCATCTAGGATATCTTCTCAACCTTGAACGTCTCCAGATTGCCCGTAATGCAATCCGAAAGTTCCTTCATACTCAACTCTCTATGTCTCCATTCTTTGGGGACTTTCATAGGGAACTTGCTCATAGTGTTAGTTAGGCAAGCAAGGTGGAGCGGCAATTGCCCAAACACATTCTTGCCAACAATCTGTTGCAAGGATGCACGAGCAACCACCGGAATCCCCGACTTCGGATTGATGATACCTTTGCGATAAAGGTAAGGTTGCACTGTCGTATGGCGACTGGTAATGATATCAATACCAGCGAACTCGCACTCTCGAACAGTGTAGGTCTGTGGAGTTTCGATAACAGCTTCAGCGAACTTCTCGCTAGTTACTGTCTCTGCGTCTTCTCGAAAGATGGACGTATCGTAGTTGAGAATGGTTACGGATTCAGCGTGCTTCGCCATCGAGAAGGGAACGAATCCGAAGATATGCTTCCCCTTCAACTCTGTCTCTGGTTCTGCTAACCAATCGACAAATTCCGGCTCGTTCTCTGTGTCAACTCCTAGATAACCTTCTTGGTAAAGGTAGGAGAGAATCACTGGAGTTGTGTTGATTACGAAGTCTGGTTGTTGCATTGAAGCGAATTCCTTTCTGTTAAACTTTGAATGCTGAACGCCATTAGATACAGCGTTCCCAAGCATCTATGGTAACATAAGCAGTGCAACCTTGCAAGGGGATTGAAGTGGAATACCACATAGATTCACTAGAGGATAATCGCTAAATCAATCCTTCAATACTCTCCACCTATCGGCAATGACCATGCGGAATGTATCCCTGATAAACAGCTTGCCCAAGATGGCAATGTACTTTCCATATTCAATCTCTTCCATGATCTTCTCGAATCCCTCAACACTTTGCGGCGCGATTCTCGCAAAGATAGAACCAGTATCGTCTTTCACTCTCAAGGATAAGTACTTCAAGCAACCATGCTTCAACTCGTAACCCCTTGCTTTTACCTTGTCAGCGTCGTTCTTTGATTTGATAGTGAAGTACTCGATTACCCCAATCAACATCTTCAAGTTCTTGGTATCCTTGCTTGCATTCCAGTCGCATACCTGCACTGGTTCAGATACGATCTTGTTCTTCTCTAAGTCTGGTATATTGTCGGCAATGGGGTATATGCGAGTGAAGTCAATCTCTGCTTGCTCAATCAAGTCAACTGTTTTGTCTGGTATCGAAACTCCAGTTTGCCGCATGGTGATTATCTTCTCTTCTAGCTTAGCTCCAACACCTTTGACAGCATGCAATGGCGGCAAGATGGACTCTCCATAGACTCTCCATTTATCTGTTGAGAGATCAATATCAACTGCTAGACAGCGATAACCCTGCAAGTCCAGTTCCCTCAAGTAGTCTCTGATCGTCTCTGTATCTGTCTCGTAAGTCAACGTCGCAACTGCAAACTCCAATGGATAGATGGACTTGCAATAGGCGCATAACGCTGTCAAATAACTGTAGGCAACAGCATGAGACTTGTTGAAACCGTATGCTCCAAAGGATACGATCAGTTGCCATATGCGTAACGCTTCACTCTCGCTCAATCCATTCTTCATTGCGCCATCTCTCCATAAGTCTCGATACTTCTCCAACGCTTTAGCACCTTTACTCTTGCCGATTACCTTCCGAACTGCGATGGTATCATTCCAAGACATATTGCCGATACGTCTGCAAAGTTGCATAACTTGCTCTTGGTAAACCAGTAATCCATGCGTCTCTGCAAGGATACCAGACTGATTGATAATCGGATTGATCGTTGTGGTATCGTTGGATTTACGCTTGGATATCCATTCTTTGTCCACTCCCATACCACTCGGGCCGGGACGACTTAGCGAAGTAATCGCGCAAATATCAGCGAAAGTTTCAATCCGAATATGACTGCACAACGCTTGAATCGCTTTACCATTGAACTGGAATACCCCACAGAACTTCCCTTGATTCAACGTATCGTAGATGCACTTCTGATCTGGTATCGTCTCATAGAAAGTGTCCATCTCTGCAAGTAATCTCTGCTTGCCATCGTCTTCACTCTCGTAACCAAGCAGTTCCCTGAACTCTCGAATAACGTTCAACTGCTTCAATCCTAGCAAGTCAACTTTGATTAAACCAAGTGCTTCAGCTTCAACCATATTCACCATCAATGCATTCGTTCTGCTATCAATACCAGAGATATTCGGCAATGCTTCTCTCGATATAACCATACCTGAAGCGTGTTGAGAAGCGTTCTTCGGGTGAGACTCAATCTCAACTCCATAGGTGAATTGAGTAACGTTATTCATAAAATCATTCTCTTCGATAACCTTGCGGAATACTTCTGTTTCATTGTGTGTAGGGTCTGGATTTTCTGCTAGATACTGAAGTATCTCTCGCTTGAAACTTGCATCCAACTTGGTCTCCTTAACCAGTCTGTCTATGAGATTCAATGGTCTGTAGTTAGTGATTGTAGCTATCCTTGCAACATGATCTTTGCCGTATTCCACTTCCAAATACTTGATGATGGTCTCCCTTGAATCCGTTGGGAAGTCAATATCAATATCTGGATAATCCGTTCTGTTTAGATCAATGAATCTCTCGAATAGAAGGTTATGCTGGAGCGGATCAATCTTGGTAATCCCTAGCAAATAGCAGAATAGACTACCCGCACTGCTTCCCCTTGCCGCTCCAATGGATATCCCTTCTTCTTCGCAGAATTGAACGATATCGTAAACCAGTGCGAAGTACTCAAGGAAGTTCTTGCGCTGGATAACGTCTATCTCATAATCGAGACGTTCTTTGTACTTCTCTGGCAATGATCGTTTATCAAGTTCGCTGTAGACTTTCGAGACTAGTGCATCAAGTTCAAGTTGAGTGAATTCCGGCAAGGAAGTGTCAACGTACCTTGCCCTAGCAGACTGGATAATCGAGAGTCCATTGGATAACGCTTGGGCAATCTCTTCCCTACCAGCGTACCAGACTTGCTCTATCCATTCCGGTTCCGATAGGATATAATTGGGGTAAGTAAATTGCTGTTTCTTGCGTCCTGCAACAATCTCATAGAAGGTACGATCAGCTTCTCTAGGATAAAGTACATCCTGAATAGCAACCAGCTTGGATAACGGCAATCCCTCGCTCAAGGTTAGCAACTCGTTGAAGTAGACGGGGGAGACGTGCGCGCCAACTGGCAAGTAGATAGGGCAATCCTTCAGCTTGTCGGCAATGATAGTACGTAGCTTCTCGCTTGAACGATTGCCTAGAATAGCTATCGTTCCCTTCTGGATGGTCTCGATAGCTGCTTCAATCGGAAGGATAGGTCTGTATCTGAAGTTAGCAGTTGCTACCCTGATTAAGTTGCTTAGCTCAACAATTGTCTCTTCAGTTGATAGGAACGTCCAGTAGTCAAACACTGGTTTACGTTCCTCGCTATTCTCTGATACGGCAAGTTCGACAGCGAATCTAGGGAACTTGCCCAACGGGACAACGCTGTTATTCCAATCAATGAATCCGTAACTGGAGTTGCGTTCAACGATACAAAACTGATCGTACTCTGGCAACTTCTCTTGCATTACGCTTGCCGTATACTCTGGTCTCCCGTATGCGTTCTCCAGCGAATATCCTGAACGAATCCCAAGCATCTCTACTTCACTCCTTGCAGTCGCATAGTGGATATCTCAATTGCTTTAGGATTGATATCAATCCCAATGTATGATCTTTCTAGGGACTTCGCTGCAACCAGTGAAGTACCAGACCCGCAAAACGGATCGAGAATCAAGTCATCTTCTTCGCTGCTTGCTTGGATAATTCGCTTCAGCAATGCAAGTGGTTTCTGTGTCGAATAGTCAACTCGTTCACTAGTCTGACTTGCTAAAGCTGTAAAGTCTTCCCATAGATCAGAGACTACCTTCCCCTTGCAATCCTTCATATAGGACTTCAATCTAGGTTTACCATTCTTGCTCCAGACTAGATTCCCTTCTCTGTCGAATTCAGCGATGGTAGACTCTTTGAACTTCCACCCGTATTCTGGCATATATCCTTTATATGAATAGAAGCTATGTCCCACTTGATGGCGTCCACCTATTACAGGATTCAACCTGTATCGTTCTCCATTCTCGTCTAGCAAGCTGAAGTTATTGCGTAACCATTCCTCGTCCATTGACAAGTATTGCTTCTCGAATATGCTTAGTGACTTCTCCTTTACGTAGAACAAAATGACGTCTTTGGAGTTGCGAAACTTCCTAGCATACTTGTCTGATAGATTCATGTTCAACGAGCGTTTCCATACAATCTCGTTCCGATAATTCCCTTCTCCATAGATGATATCCATCATGACTTTCAAGTAGCTAGAAGCGTTGTTATCGCAATGAATGTAGATAGAACCAGATGATCGTAGAATACGTTTCATCTCAATTAACCTTGCGGAAAGGAATACCAGATACGAGAGAAGTGCGCTGTTTTGCTTGGGCAATTCCATAAAGTGTTTCAGCTTGGGATAGGTATCGAAGTGAAGTTGCATGTTGAAGTTACGATGGTTCCATTTATCGCTAAAATCTCGAAAATCAAGTCCTGTATTGAATGGCGGATCAAGGTAAATCAAGTCAACGTATTCGGAAGGGAATTCTTGCATAATCCCCAAGCAGTCCCCTAGATGAACTTGGTTAGTCAATGGACTGCAATGCTCGTCTCAACGGTTTGAATTGCTTGCATAACTCAACCATCATTGATACGTCTTCGCTTGCTCTATGCGCTGTAAATTCTCCCTTGCCGTACTTAGCGAATAAGTCAACCAGCTTGAGATTCTTGCCCGTTAAATGTGCAGTCCATTCAATCGTACATACCTTCCTCGATGGTGGTTTATAGACTTGCCCTAGACGCTGATACTCATAGCTTACCATATCCAGATCAAAGGTAAGTCTATGGGCAACAATCGCTTTAGCGCGGTTCGAGAGTAACTGGAATTGCCCTGCAATATCCTTGAATTCTGGTACGTCTTTCGCTTGAAGCTGCTCGTTGGTTATTCCAGTTAGGGACTTTATCCTATCGCTAATCTCTTGCTTGGGGTTAACCAATTGACTCAATACGGCAATGGTCTCCCAAGACTTCAAGTCAATCAATCTGGCAGAGACTTCGATTATTCTTGGTTGGTCTCGCAACTTGCTACCATAGGCAATCGGCAATCCGGTTGTTTCTGTGTCAAAGAATAGAGCAATGGACACTACTTCACTTCAATCGCGCCATCTAGATATCGTTCCCCGATATCGCTAACCAGCGTCTCCACTTCAGCGAATATCCTATGTAGCTTAGCGTAAGTTTTGTCGATAGTCTCCTTCAGTTCAGTTGCTACGTACTTGGATTGATTGGTAACCTTGAGAGATTGCCACCCTTCTCGATGCTTGGTATAGAGTTCATCCAGTTCAGCTATGTTACCATGCGTTCGTTCAATGCAGTTCATAACGTCTGTCAGCATAGCAACCATCTGTCTATGCGTAATCGAGTAACCCTTATGCTCCTGAAGATAGGCAACTCGCTTCAGACGTATTGAGATCAGTAAGCTATCCTGAATGTAGTTCATCAAGTAACCTGCAACAAAGTAGTAGAAGCTAGGATAACCTTCTTGCTCAATTGCCCACTTAGCGTTCGACAAAGTAGAGTACGACTCTTCATTCAACGAATCCTTGATATCACTTCTCAATCGCTTGGCAGAAGTGAAGAGCGGATTGATAACGCTGTATAGTTCCTTCTGAACCTTCTTCACTTGGTTCAGACTAGGTTTAGATAACTCCACAATCTGATCTTCTTTACGTCTCTGGTTCAACAGACGTATCGGCAAATAGCTACCTTCTCTGAGTACCACTTTATCTCTCCTTCTCGATTAGAGTCAATAGAAGGTTCTCTATTGTCTCCAATTTGGCGCTGATCTCTTTGAATTGCTTTACAACTTCTTGCTTGCTAACTGGAATTGCAACTACTTTATGATCCAGAACTGTCTTGGAGTTCTTCTCGTGCTCTTCTGTCGATACTCGCTCCACTTCGGGGGGAGTTTCAGAGTATAATCCGCGTCTCATTGAATCCCCTATCAAGTCCCGAACCTGATCTTCTTGCGTCTTTGGTGCTTCCTGTAACGTCTCCCTTTAGTCTCAATCCGAGAAGTACTTAACCTATTTTTCCTTGCAGTGAATATGTTATCGAGTAGTTCCCTATCCACTTGCTTCCTAGCTTCCTTCAATGAATGTCTTGCGCTGTTTCTTTCTTCAGTTAGCTCTTGGTTACGAACGTGCAGGTATTCATTGATCTTCGCTTCTAGCAGTCCCTTTGTTTGTCGAACATCGTTGAGAAGATCAGACCATGGTTCAATGTGTTTCTTCTCTGGATTAGCGTCTCTGAAGTCTCTGATCTGCTTCTCCAGCTTCACTTGAGAACGAGTGAACTGCTTGAGTCTCTGACAGTAATCGTAGAAAATCAAACTGTTTGGGATAGTCTCCAGCTTAGCTAGATGCTTCCGAAACTTCTCTAAATCAATCTTGGTTAGGTAGACTTCAGCTTGCACTTCTTCAAGTGCAGTATCCGAGAAGTCGTACAGCATCAAGTTGGTTCCTTCAATCTTCATTGGTCTGTCTCCCTTCAACATTCTCGATGGTTATTCTTAAACCCCACTTCTCTTATGCAACTCATCTTCTTTCCTTAATACTTCCATTCTCGCTTGCCGTTCTCGCTTCCGCAATTCACGGTTCGCAAGGAGTTTCAACTCAGAAGAAAGTTGCAGCAATTGCTTTACATTGCTGTCTTCTAGCAGTTGCTCAACGTCTCGCATATCCATCTCAAGGAACTGGTATTGATCTGCGTTAAACTCAAGGTTCAATCGCTTGCCGATATCCAAAATCAGCTTTAGCTCCTGCAACTGATCTTTGAATTCAACGAGAGTTTTGATCTGGTCTCGCAACTGCTTGAGTTCTCCAGTGAAGGATGAAACGAAGTACTCCCGTTCCGATTCGTCAAAGTGATTCTCCCACTTCAGCATAGCTTTACCCGCCTTTCAGTCCCGTCCACTTCAGTCAACTGTCTTCTCTGCTTGCCGCTTGCCGCTTCCGCATTTCAGCTTCAACTTCTACTCGAACTTGATGCTGAAATGCGTCCATTCTCCCTTTATGGGAGACGATATGTTGAATCGACAATGACTTGATTTTGGAAGTGATTGACTTCAACTCATCAATTGCATCCTTGTTGAATACCTGTTGAATCGCTGTCATCTCTCCCTTCAACAACTCGTAATGCGAAACTTCTAGCTCAAAGAGATCGAGACGTTCTATCAACTCCAAAGTGAAGTTCATCTCCTTCAGCTTCTCTAGAAACTTCTCCACATTCTCCAGCGAATCCGATAAATCCGCAAATTGTTGGGGGAAGTATTCGGCAAACCATTCCTTTGATCTGATCTGCGTATTCCAGTCAATCGCTGATTTTCTCTGCACTGTATTCCTCCAATCTTGATTCGGCAATCTCTCGCAAGGTTGCTCTACTGTCATTGTATACCATTGCTAATCGAGAGTCAACCTTGCTGGTATCGAAGTCTGAAGAACTGTCGATACGTCAATTGCCGACTTCATAGACTCTACTCAACACTTCTCTCGAACCATCGAAGACAGTGTAGTGAATCCGCTCAACATTGCTGATCTTCTTGCTCTTCAGCTTGCTATCGAAGTACGCTTCAACAGTCTGCTTAATCGTTTTGGTTAGAGGAACGTCCAGCGTAACGCTGATCTGCACGCCTTCCAATCCCTCCAATTGATACTCAACTTGATACTTCACTTGCCTATGGTAGCTTGCCGATTACTACAGCACCTTGAGTGAATTCCTTGCCGATTACATAGACACTGTAATTGATCTCAGAGTTCGGCAAGCGTTCCCGCAAGTACGCTTCAACGACAGTTCTGATATCGTCTGAAGCTGGTATCGTCAACTCCACTTGCTTGCTATATCCAGCGATGCTGTAACACAGTCTATGCGTCTTCGGATTCATTTAAAGTACTTCTCGATAGACTTCAAGTCTCGCATGAATGCATTGATCTGAGAAGCTGTATATCCACTTTGCTTCAATTGCCGCTTAATCCGATTGAGATCAGTTTGAGAGTGAATGCGCTTGGACTCAATCCGAACCCCACACTTTGCAGCCGTTCGCTTCAATTGCTGAAGCTGTCTTTGAACGTTCTGCAACTCTCTAGTAGCTTGTCTACTGATTACCATGATGGTCTCCCTTCAGTTCCTACAGCGTACCACCGTCTACCATCGAGAGTCAACCATTGCCGGCAAGGAAGTCTCAACCAGCGTCAATACGCTGATCGTAGCAACCTTGCGCTTGGTTCAGCATGGTATCATTGACTAGTCTGAAAGTCTCTTCCTTGAGATTTCAATTGCTCTTGGATTCGAGTCGATTCCGATATACATTCTACCAAGTGATTTAGCTGCTACCAAGCTGGTTCCTGATCCGCAAAACGGATCAAGGATCAAATCATCTTCTTCGCTGGACGCAAGGATAATCCGCTCAAGTAATTGGAGGGGTTTCTGAGTCGAATAGTTCACCCGTTCAGTTGAATTACCAGATAACGCAGAGAAGTCAATCCACAAATCCGTAACTGGATAGCCTTTCGATTCGTCTAAAAAGTAAACGATATTCGGCAATCCGTTCTTGCTCCATATCAGTCTTCCCGCTTTGTCATATTCAACCAGTTTATCTTTAGTAATGCACCATCCATAATCTGGTATATAACCCTTGTATTCATAATGATTATTGAAGTGTCTTTGCTTGCTTCCACAAGCGGAAGCAGCATTGTATTGTCTCCCATTGATCGTTCGCTTACTCTTGAATTCTGGTAAAGAAATGTATTGGCGATTGAACGTATTTGACTTCGCTTGCTTAGCGTAAAACAGAATCGTATCCTTTGAATTTCTGAATTTTTGACTACGCTTATCACTGCGATTTGGAGTGAAATGGCGTTTCCAAGTGATATCGTTCCGATAGTTTTTTCGACCAAATATCTTGTCCAATTCAACCTTCAAATAGTGAGAGTAGTTCGTATCGCAATGCAAGTAAAGCGAACCAGTATCCCTCAACAGTCGCTTGCATTCCTGCAATCTTTCGACAATGAAAGCAAGATAGGAATCACTCGATGCCCAACTGTCTTCGTAGTCAACGATATTGTCTCTTCGCTTAGTGTTGAATGGCGGATCAGCGTAGATCAAGTCCACATACTCGGAAGGGAATCCGCGCATTACGTCTAAGCAATCCCCCTCAATGACTTGATTCAGCATGGTATCATTGACTAGTCTGTTGGTCGTAAAGTCTAGTCAATGCTTAACGCTATCGTCTAGAGTTCGCAATTGTCAGTTATCCAAAGATCGACTTACCTTGCGATCCGTGTGTCCATTAGATTGAAAGCAATTCCCACGAGTATATCTTATCAAAATACGCATTCGCTTCAGTAATCTCACGTTAGGATATCGTCTTCATTTAATCTTTCAATCATGCAATGTGGTAAGAGTACTAATCACCATTGAATTAGTTTGATCTTCTCAATGTAGTTTCAGTAATTCAAAAATAGTCAGTATCATTGAAGAATACTCGATAACCACGTGATTTCTATATCATACAGGGATTCCATGTATCCCTCATCATCATAGCGATAGTGTAAACCATGTTTCCTACTCGCTAATCGTAAATCATCGATAAACTTTATCATCTTGAAACCCCTTAAATCCAATGCTTGTATCAATGACGTTCATTGCGTTGACAAATGGTTGATTTTCGACTGATTCAGTATAGCGTTGTTGGTTCCAAATTGCTTACGCAACTTATCGGATGATGTTCACTGAGTTTCTGGTTCTGATTGTGGAGTTTCTGGTTCTGATTGTGGAGTTTCTGGTTCTTGTAGATTGTGGTAGTTCTTTCCCTCTTTGATTAAGATGAAATCCCCATAGTTTTTCAAGTCCATGGATCTCATGAGTATCAGAAACTTTCTCCAAAATGGTTGGCAAATTCCGCCAACATAATCCTAGTGCAAAAAATGGAATTGCTGTTGCTATAACTGTTGAATTCAAAGTAAGTCAACAATGGATAGAATTGCGTCAACCATGATCGTATCCTACAGCATCCTAGCTAGGATTGCAAGTGAGTCTCTCGAATAGCTGAAACATCGTAGACTGTATGATTGTCAATGCACTCTCAATGTCGCAATGCTGTATCCATGATCGTTCACCCGCTTTATCATGTTGGATAGAGACTAGGTTACGTCGATTCGTCATTGCGTTTAATCCAAATGATTTGTCATCATGATGATGATATCTAGGGAATAGAAAGTAAGGATGGTTGTGTCCATTGCTACCAATGATATCGTGGTTTATCTCATGAGATATCGTCGTTAAGCAAAGTGAATTCAACACAATGACGTTATACGGAACTGAAAGTCAGTTTAACGTACAAAGCGTTCAATCTGTTCGGAATAATACTTTTTTGCTTCTCTAGTCAACTTCCCCCCCGAATCCATTTGCTTATTCAAAAATCGTAACGCTATCCTTGCAAGTGATAGTCAAATCCGCTGGTTCAAACCCATTAACCATATCAACTGATTGTCTGTAAACCATTGATTTGGATTCCATCGCGGAATAGGCGTCTGGCTTTCCGAATGATGAAACGCTGGTTCAATGGTGACAGTACTCTGATAACTCCAATCCACAATTTGGATCAATGTGGTAGATTCTACTCTTGATTTTCTTCGCTTGTATGGTCAATCCCCCCCCACATAGCAGCATTCCAAAGAGAATTGCGAGAGTGAATATCCTTTGTTTCATAGTCATAAACCCCTTCCGATAGCGACTCTTTCAAACTCGGATATCTCAAATATCCTTGCCTGAATCCATTTCAATTGTGCTTTCTGCTCTTTGGTTCTCAGTTTCTTTTTGGGGAAAATGCTGAGTCGGAATTGCTTACCAATTTGGATTGCATTGGTTGCGACAATTCGGCCGGTTCCGCTTGTCTTCGCAACCTAACGCTTGCGAGAATTCCAACGTGCAATTGTTCGCAAATTCATATGTTTCCGAAATGAAACATACAATTGCGACTGCTCTTTTCCAAGTTTGGTCGAATCAATCTGGAATGATCGTTTCTAGGTTAATTCTCATTCGAGAACCTTCCCCTCCCCGTGGTTTTCCCCCTAGATTTTGTGGATATGTTGGGGGGGGATTTAGCAGTAAAACTGCTAGAAATGCGAGAGTGAATATCCTTTGTTTCATTGGAGTTTCCGCCTTTCTCATTGGTCATAAACCACGCTGAAACGGTTTAAATTTAACTGCAAAAAGCGTTACGCTTTTCGTTCCTTCTGGTAGGGGGGATTTACCATGATTGATATATTGAATCACTAGTTTACAAGCGGGACTAAACTCAATATGTTTCCACAATACATTGGTGACTTTGATTCTACCATTTTTCCTAATCTCAGTTTCGAGTACGTAGTATAAATCAGTTGTGAATGAAGGGAAAAACCAGTTTGGTTTCTCAATATCCAAGTGTTGAATCTCATCTTGAGTCAACCAAAATTTGCGTTTGATTTCTCTCAATACTCTAGGATCAGAACTAGCAGTTTTGCAAGTTTGCTTAGTCTGCGTCCCCCCCTTACGATCAATCTGCGATTCAACAGTTTGTCCATACGCAGTTTCGACAATGCCAGTAGATAGCAATCCGAAGAGTACGATCAGAGACTTAACCTTGCGGGTAAGCAGCTTCTCCTTGAGTCCAGTCAACCATCGCTTGCACTTGCTCCAGATGGATTCTTCATTGCCGCAATTGCAAACGTACTTCTCCATACCCGCCGCTCCATGCGTCTCTGATATCCCTTTACGATCTAACTCCAAGTGTCGAATATACTGATCTCTCAAGCAGTGTAACTGATCTTCTAGTCTGTCTATTCTGCGAAGTTCAAGATACACAAACAGGGAACCACCTATGATGACTAGCAGATCAAGTGGTCTCATATATGGAAGTCTATCGAAGATACCATCTGAAGCGAGACCTGAAACCGGCAAGCAGAGACAACCGGCAAGCAGTCCCCAAGACTTGCGAACCAGTCCCCACTTTCGCATGAATCGCCATCGAGGATTGAGTTTCAAGCGATGGATAGCATCCAGCTTGGAGAGTCTAGCAGCTAAGCTAGAATTGCCGATAGTTGCGCTGTCGTCGTCTCTGACAGCGTTACGCTGGATTGCTGGAGTTAGCAACCGGTTGAGTCCAGAAGTAAGCACCAGCGAAACTCCACCTGTTGCCAGTGCGAAGTTCCAACTGAAGTCTGCCAACGTTGGTTCGACAAACTTGAAGAGACCAGCGATAAACGCAACTGAGATCATGAAAGTGAATGCGTTACGCATTTGACTTCTCCTGTTGAGTCCCGTCCCCTGTAACAGCTTCCGCCACATTCTCTGTCTTGCGAACGACCAGTGAATCCGGAATGAATCCAGTTCGCTTCTCGTTCGAGACTGGTTGAGTTGATAGGATGCTTGCACTTCGTTCGAGTCCAGCAATCCGCATGAATGTAGGAAGGGTTTGCTTGGAGCGAGACGCTGCACTAATCAGCGTCTCCCATTCTCGAACCGTAACCACAAGGGTTAGCTCCTTCATTTCTTCTCTGTGAAGCATTGCACTTCCCTTCAGCTTATTCACCTTCTTGCTCTTGCGTTCAAGCTTCAGTTGATTCCGCTTCTTCAGCTTGGGGGAGTTAATCCGATTGCCCATTTCACTTTCTCCTTCCGATTATCGCTTGAGACCTATCCCAAACTCGCTTCACTACTGAAGCATTGATGGTATCAACGATACCATCCAGCTTGAGTCTCGAAAGTTCATTCAAGACGTAGACTGCTTGCTCCTTTGTCAGATCAGACAAGGGAACGATATTCAAGTTACTGTCGAACAGGTAAGGTTCAAACAGCGCACTTGCCGTTTGCTCGTCAATCTCAAGGAAGTTCATTGCAATCTGTCGAACGTTCTCGTCTTCAAGACGTTCGCCATCGAGTACGAACGTACCATCTTTCGCACGTTGCGATTGCATAATAGCTGCACTTCCAGCGATGCAAGCAGCGGTTTGACAAGAGTTGTTTTTGACAAAATACGACTCCATATTGAACTCCACTTCTGTCAGACCATCGCAGACAATTGGAAGCTGATCTTCGATAAAGTCTGCTAGGTCTCTGGCGCGATTCGGATTCATGGTTGTCTCCCAACAAAATCACTGTATCACTTTGGTTGAACTGTGTCAACCTTGCGGGTATCGAAGTCTGAAGAAGTCTCAATACGCTAATCGGTCAAACTCTATTCGAGAAGATTGTTAAATCCGCAACTTTCTTTTTCGATTTACCACTTGGAATAGAATTGACAAAGTAATCTAATTGATGAATCCTGAAACAGTCTCCCCCATATAACTTCATGATCGTATTGTGGTTATTGTAGGATAGAAGGAAGTTTCCTCTATCGGCAAGGTAATCCCTCAATCGCAGATGATCATCTTCAGTAAACGTATGTTGATATGGTTTCCCTTTTATCCCAAAATATGGCGGATCAAGATAGCTGAATAAGGATTGATCTTGCCGATTGATGAACGTCTCCCAATCTTCATTGTAGAGTTTGAATGGTCTGTACTCAAGTCTCTCTAATCGTCTCAACCTATTTATATTGAAGTAAGTAAGTTCAACCACACTACATTTAGTTGTCAAATAGGTACGTTTCGTTTTAAGCTGGATGGTATTTGGATTCATGATACCATTGTAAGAACTGAAGTTCAACGTAAGGTACTTCGCTGCACTCTCCAGACCTGTATCGAATCCGAACTCTCGATACTCATCTCTCAACTCTTCTAAATGTTCTCTACTTACATTGATATAGACTTCACATAGAAGCTGCAACAGTTCATCCTTGCGTTCCTGAAACTGTCGAAAGACGTTGATTAACCCCGAATCTAAGTCGTTGGCAATCACTTCAATCCCTTGCTTAGCTAGTTCAATCTCTACCTTCGCTCCACCTAAGAAGGGGGATACGATGGTCTCTGTCTTCGGGAATAAAGGAAGTAACTTGCGTCGTTGATTACGCTTGCCGCCAAACCAGATAAGCATAGCAAGTCAACACGCTAATCGTTCAAACTCCAAGTTTGCGGAATGCTTCTAACCAAAGTGTCTGAACGATATCGGGGAAAAGTATCCCATACTTAGTCTGATCGTACTCTTCGGCAAACTTGCGAAGTACGTAAACAGCATGGTTCTTCTTTATCTGATCTGCGTAAATGTGTCTCTTCCTAACCATACCTAAGTACGATGGTGGACTGAATAGCAAGTCTTCTTCATTCTCGTTCAAGTCCAAGAATTCACTGGCAAGCTTCCTAATTGATTGCTGATATGCGTTGGAAGTTCCCTTCACTAGAAAAACTCCATTGTCGTTTTTCAGCGATTCAAGCAACACTACTGAACCAGCGATGCAAGCTGTCGTTCCGCAATGGTAAGTAAACTCGTTCTCAACTCCATAGATTTTGTCGATATACGAGTTCATGTTGAAGTAGTTTCCCTTCAATCCAATGAACGACTCTTCTTCATTGCAATCCGGTGGAATATCTTTCAATTCCTTCTCGATAAAGTCTGCCAACTTCCTTGCGTTGTGCGGATTCATACTATTACCTTAACTCGTCTCCACTAGACTTGCAACCACTATCGGCAAGGAATTCTCAACTATCGTCAACAGTCTGATTGTAGCTAATCGAGAAGGTTATGGAACTCTCGATGGACTGCTTCAACTGGTTCAACTGTTTCATCAATTGATACTTGTCTCGCATAAATGCTCCTAGTTGAACGTTGATATACTCGCTTGGTTCACCTATGATATTGACGCTGAACCAACTTCCATGATGGCGTTCAAAGTACTTCTCCCAACGTCCATGGTGCTGGAATAAGTCTCGCATAGCATTCAGAACTACCAACATCTTCACTCCAATTGAAGTCCCAACATCCAGAGTGAACTTCGCTTTATGTCCCTCTTTCAGCATCCAAGCAGTTACGCTAATTGCGTTTACGATCAATCCAACGTTGAGCATGTAAGCTGGTATCCCTAGCAAGCAGTATAGATAGAACTGATCGTATGGTCTCGAATAGAAGTTCTCCCCGAGTAGTTCTTCTTCATTCAACCAAGACTCTCTAACCTGAACTGTCATAGCAGTCCATCGAGACTTATGGGACTGCAAGAAGGATTGCAGGTTGTCTCGATACTCGATTAGCTCGTCAACGTCCATTGCCGATATCCTTTGGAGAGATCAGTAACTCCACATTGTTTGTGCCAGTTTGGAATGTACTATTCTTCGATGGATTATGGTAATCAATTGCTACTAATGAGAAGCGTTCAGTATCGTACCATTCAAGTATCTGCTTATGATTCTTGTAGGATAGGGCAAAGTGGTCTCTGTCGGCAAGATACCTGTACAGTCTCAGATGATCGTAGAAATGAAACTCGTGTTGGTATGCTCCACTTAGCACGCCTAAATATGGCGGATCAAGATAGCTGAATAAGGATTGATCTTGCCGATTGATGAACGTCTCCCAATCTTCATTGTAGAGTTTGAATGGTCTGTAGTCTAACCTTGCGTATTGGTTCAACAGTCCCATATGGAAGTACGAACGACGCTGGTTGCCATTGTCGAATAAAGTCAACTTCGTCTTTAGGCAACAGCATTTCCGATTCATCTTGCCGTTGACGATACTTGGATTCAATGCTAGGTACTTCGCTGCACTCTCCAGACCATCTAGGAATCCTTCTTCTTTGTACTCTGCTAACAGTTCTTCTCGATGCTCTTCACTTGGATTCAAGTAAGTCTCTTCCAGTCTCCCAAGCAGTTCATCCTTGCGTTCCTGAAAGTTTCTCCAGACGTTAATCACTGCTGTATCTGCGTCATTGGCAATAACCTGAACTCCCCTTTTAGCTAGTTCAATCTCTATCTTCGCTCCACCTAAGAAGGGGGAGACAACTGTATCAACTCTAGGAAGTAAAGGTATGATACGTCGTTTGAGAAAGTGCTTCCCCCCGAAGTACAGCATCCTTAACCATTGCCCAATCTTCGCTTGGATATCTCAACTGCTCTAGGATTGATATCAATCCCTATGTACATTCTATCCAGCGATTGAGCAGCAACCAGCGAAGTACCAGACCCGCAAAACGGATCGAGAATCAAGTCATCTTCTTCACTGCTTGCAAGGATAATCCGCTTGAGTAGAGCAACTGGTTTCTGCGTCTTGTAGTCCATCTTCTCGTAACCCCTTACCCCTTTGATATCAGTCCATATGGTATTTGGAGTTAACCCCTTATGCTCGTGCAAATAGGACTTGAGTTGCGGTACTCCACCTTCCTTCTTCGGCAAGTGAATCCTACCATCCTTCTCAAGTTCCATCATCTTTCTATGTGATGCTTTCCAGGGGCCTAAGTGTCCATGGAAGTCATAGTAATTGTTACTTTCAATCCCATATGGATCAACGTATTCCTTCATATCAACTGCACGATACTTCCCCCGTTCATCTTCGTGTTTGTACTTGATATGATCTTCTTTCGACAAGGTAACTTTGATTGCATCCCTGTTAATTGGTTCTCCATAGAAGAGAAGATTATCAGCAATCCTTGAGTAACCTGAACCATCTCTACGCAACTTCACTCGTTGCCAAGTGATATCATTCTTGAACTTATCCTTCCCAAAGATGACGTCCATTAGAACCTTGAGGTAGTGGACTGAATGATCGTCGCAATGGAAGTAGATAGAACCAGTCCCCCTCAATACTCGCTTGCATTCAATCAATCGAATAGCAATGAACGCAAGGTAGTTCACCATCTGATAATCTTGCATTGCTTTAAGCGTCTCGAATAAATGGTAGATACCTTTGTAAAACAAAATGGTTATCCCGTCGCTACTGATCTTGCCGTCTGGACGTTTATCCCATTCATCATTGAAGTCTCTGAAGTCTTTGCCGATACCAAATGGCGGATCAAGATAAATCAAGTCCACATACTCGCTTGGTAGTTCTCGAAGTACGTCTAGGCAATCACCTTCAACAACGTGCTTAATCATCTTCTACTTCGCTGAAGTCCCTATCGGATTTAGGAACTTTGCTGCAATCATTGCAGAAACCAAAACATCCCTCTACTCTCAAATTGTCGCAAGTGGTTACCAAGCAGCTTCTAATCTCTCTATCCCATTTATTTCGATACAGCTTACTGGACTTGCGTTCACTGTCTAGGGAAGTCTCGATAAATTCCTTTAGACGTTGATTCATCCTCTAAACTCTGGATGCAATGGTCTGTCAATTTTCTCCAGTTCATTTACGACAGCTTGGTTGACTTCGATAACTCGCTTGGCAATTGCCGCACGTGCGAAACTACCAGCGTCTAAACCAACGTCCATAGCAGCTTGCTTCAAGTCCAGCAATTCCTTACTAGACAATTGCAAACGGAAGGTTCGAGTGCGCTGAACTCTCCAGTCGTCTGTTGAATTATCGAAAGACACAATTGAATCTCCTGTAGAGAGAACGTGCAGCGTTCCGAAGAATGTACATCGCTGAACGACGACGTATCTTCTTCGCAAATTGCTGGTTGCTCAAGTGGATATGGAAGGTTGCGTTGCCCATAACTATGCACTGTATCATATCGCTAATCGAGAGTCAACCTTGCGGGATAGAATATCTGAGAGAACGTCAACAGTCTGATCGTAGCTTACTTCATTGGAGTTGATTCACTTCCTTTGCCGGCGAACTGTAGCAATATGACGAGCAAACAGACCTAGCAAAGTGGGGTCGATATCTGTAGTTTCAATCCGTTTTTTCACAAAGGATTTAAGTGTCGCATGGTGGACTGTACTTGCTACAACCGGATTGAATCCGCGTTCAATCAAGTCCATCGAGACTTCTTCAACTGAATCAAACTTCCCTCGTGCGAAGTCAACTGTAAGTCTGTTGACTATGATATCCTTGCCACCTTCAATCCGCGTCAATTCCTGTACAGCGTTATCCACTTTGGAAGTGTCGCCATCTTCACTTACTTTAGGGAAGTTGCCATATAGATCAAACTTCAAGTCAATGGAGAGATCATGGTAAGTAACTCCAACTTGGTTCCAATCATCTAGAATAGCTGGTATCTCTTGCAGCGCCAACGAGTTCTTTCTCGCTTGCAACTGTTTCATTACAGTCTGGAGTTCCTTTATCTGATCGTTGACTGCAAGCAACTCCAGTGCTTTATCGTGTAGGACTTTCTTCTGTTGATCCTCGATAGACTCAACCTGTTCTTGCAACTGTTGAGCGGAATCAGTTGCGAGTTGATTCAGTATTGAAACTGCTTTACTCGCAACTGACACTTTGGGAAGTCTCCCTATTTACATAGGGATATCGTCGCCTGAAATCTCTCGCCTTTCAGTTGCGATACTCTCCTGAAGTCCCTCATCTGGTAATCCACTTGAGAGAAGCAGAGACGATTTGGAAGTCGCCAACTTGGCAAGTTCCTGTTGGTTCTGGAGAACGTCATCAAGGTTAGCGAGTTGTTTGGACTTCGCTAACTCAATGATATTCATTCCCAACTTCACCGTCCATCCATACCAGTTCCCTTGTTGATTCTTCTCCTTGATTGTGGAGAGAATAAACGACTGGTAATACATAGGTGGTATCAGTGTCGTCTTGCCAGTTTTGTCAGTTGGGTCAACCATCTTAACCCGACTGAAGAGAGTCAGCAATTGCTTAGCTTTACGCAGTTGCGTAGAGTAGAAAGCAATCATGGTTGCTCGCGGTTCGCCTGCAAACAGACTGTATCCAAAGAATGAATACGTTTCCTGAAGTCTGTTGCCATTCGCCAATTTGTTCTCCCCGAACTTGTCAGAGATAACTTGCGGCGCGCTGGTTCTGTCTTGATAGATGGCGGCAATTCCGCGCTGATCGTCTCGGGGATACCACTCAACGAACGACTTAAGTGGTTTGACTGGAATGAATACCAGTTCCTTGCCGAAGTTGATTCCAGATTGGGATTCGATAATATCCCCCGTTCGCAGACCATCTATGTAGTTAGGATGGTCTTCATCCAGTTCTGGAGAGTTAGACTGAATGATCTTCACTCTAGGAATGTAGAGATCAGAACGATCAACATCTTCGAATCCTGCACCTGATTGACTTGCCATCAATTCCAGTGCAGCGTTCATCTCTTGGTTCTGTTTCGCCAATTGTGTATCGGCGGATTTCGTCGTCTTGGTTCTGGTTGCCATCGAGTAGCAGTCTCCCAACTGCTTCTCCAGTGTACCATACTGGAGCGGCAATGCAACCATACGGGCAAGGGAAGTCAAAGGGATAGACAATACGCTAATCGTCTATACCAACTGCGTTCAATGCGAGACTCAATCCGAACTTCAACCAGTTACCAACAAACTGCTTCGCTTGCTCCAACGTATTGAAGCGAATTTGGAGAAGTTCATTCCATCGTCTGTCAGACCTGTATGGAGCATTTATGTAGAGTCCCCATTCATCCTTGTCGAAGCACCTGTAAATGAATCCAGCTTCAATCCCATAGTGGAGAATAAGGTATCTGCACTTGGAGCGAGACAGACCAACAGAAGGGACTTCGGCAAAGTCCACTTGCAGGGTTTCTCCAGTTGCGAAGTTGAATCCGGTTTGCATAGCTGCACTGTACCAAGATGGTTATCGAGAGTCAACCTTGCATAACTGAGAGAACGTCAACAGTCTGATCGTACTTTGCGTTACAGCGCACGACAGACGGTTCGAGTAGATTGGTACAGAGAATCGCTGTCGTGCGAACGTCGTCAACGCAGCGCAACTGAGAGTAGTTGCAGTTAGCTGAAGACTTCCCAAAGGATGGCAAGAAGGATTGCACCTATCCCAATGACAACAGGGTTAGTGAAGAACTGTTTGAACTCTTGCCGGTGGTTGAGATAACAGTTGAGAATGTTAGCAACACAACTGAAGATAATCAGCAATCCAAGTGGCAATGCAAGTGGCAACCAGTCCATCGTACTTCCCCTTGCCGAAGTGGACTCAAGCAACTTTATCAGTCGTGCGGAACGATTGATACCAAGATGGTATAGACTCTCCCTTTAGGTCTGTAGTCCTGTAGACGGTGGAGTTGTATTGCTCCATTACTTCCAGATACAGTCTCCCCCAAAGTGAACGCTGTAGAAACTCCATATCTGCGTTCGAGTAGAGACGATGGTAAGTAGACTTAAATGCACTTAGCAAAGTAAGAACGGAATCAGTCCCGTAAGGTAACTGAAACTGTCTCCAGTCTGCGTCTTCATTGAAGCAATGTGCGAAATGTGAAGCAAGCAGCATCCTGACAGAGAAGGGAGAAGAAGGTATCAATGTGTCGGCAAGGGATATCCAGCGCAACAGGATGGTATTCGGAACGTTACCATACATCGAAGAAAGTGTTGGAGAGAACTCAACGAACTGTCGCAAGGTATACGCATGAAACAGATCAATCAACGAGAGATCATCTTGATTAAACACTTCCCGCTCGTCGTTCCG
>CBDBEG010000027.1:0-14045 GCA_965204255.1 Rubritalea sp. | reverse complement strand
CCGTCGCTACTCTGTCACTTTTTGTAGCTCCTCTTTTTGAAAGGTTCCGATTAGAGGTTCACCAGACAGATCCTCGAGGAGATACTTGTAGCGACCTGCTGCGGTGAGAATGACTTTGGAAATGATAAACCGCTCGGACGTCCAGTTTGTTAAATATGCTTTCTCGAAGGCCCCCTTCTCTTTGGCGATTCTCACGAGGTCACCGACCTCGAATTGGGCCTTGGACGGTGGCGTCACCCATCTCGCCTTACGTCTGTGCAACAGATGGCCAAACATCCTTTTCCACACCACGTGCTGATTAAGAGCGTTCACGTCCGCGGGTTTCATTTTCGTGGTGGTGTGGACGGTGTGATTGTAGCCTCGTACCAAGTCCTCCAACACGGGTAGGTATCTGTGCGCGTTGGTGGCCGTGAAATAACGAGAAAGCTTCCCCCTCAGCGTGCGATTGAACCGTTCCGACAGAGAGGCCTTGGTGGAGTGTTGCGCCGTAAAAAACACCACTCCCCGTCTGCTCAGCATTTTTTGCACAGGCTGTCCTAGAAATTCGGTTCCTTTGTCTGTTCTTAAGCGCCGAGGTTGCCGCCCTGAGGACACGAACACGTCCTCCAACGCTATGGCCACGGTTGCCGCAGACTTGTTCATCAGGGGTCTAACCCAGGCGTGTTTCGACAGACCGTCAATGACCGTCAGCAGGTACCTGACCCCGTCGTTCTCATGGGCGTGTGCTTGGACGTCTAGCAAATCGGCCGACCATTGGTAGTCCAGGCCCTCCAGGTAGATGGACTCGTGGGAGAACCGCCGTCTGGCCTGCTTGTGCAGCGTGTACGTGTCTTGACCGCGTAACCACTCCCTCGCTTGACGCTCTGTCGCCCCTTCCACCTCTTTGGCTAGCCGCCTAGCGCTACCGGTGGACGCCGCCGGTGACGTCGTATCGTAGTAAGCGTTCGCAAACTTGCTGGGGGGTGGCGCTTTTCTTTTCCTCTTCTTCTTCTTCTTGCCCCTCCTCTCTACTTTATATCCTTCCATTCGGGAAACGCGCTCCTTGCGACGTCCAGGTCAGACTCCGCCACTGTGCTCGTGTCCTCTTCTTCCCCTTCACCCTGTGTGTAATATTCCGTGCTCGAGTCGCTAGGGGTGTACCTATCCCACACTTCCCCTCTCCACCGTGGATTTGCATAGGCCGTGGGAGGTAGCTGCTGGCGAGCCATATACCTGGTCACGTGACCGAAACCAATAGGCGGATTACGTCGTCTTCCAGATGATGCGTGGTGCAGGAGCTCTGCTAGACTGCCTCCTCTCACAGGTTTCCCCTTTAAATAGATGTTGCCCCTGCCGTCCCACGTCATGCCTTTCTGAGACCACGCGCGCATGAGTTTCTTGGCCTTTGACCTGTACGACACGGGGATTTCAGATAGAAAGCGTTCGTCCTCACTCATGGGCGTTTCACTGCTTGCAGGGGGTGCTGCTGCTACCGGCGGTGCGATAGCCCTGCCGACGTCACGCGCCTTCTTGCTTGTCAGAAACTCGCCTAACTTACGAGCTACAATCATCTGTTTGTCTGGGGGCGGGACCGTGTCACGCTCAATTGCCCGCTCCAGGCTCAAAACTTTATCCGCCACCTGCTTGTCATCGGGTCTATCAAGGTCAATTACTTTCTGATTACGTCTCCACGCATGCACAACCTCCCCAGGCACAAAGAATGCCGAGCACGTGGGCGTGTGGTGGTCCCCGTCCTCCTGATGAGTCATGACCCCGTTGTTTTCTTTTAATTTATCTCAAATTACCGGTAAGCGCGTTTACTGTGGGTCCTACCAAGCCGGCCAGAAGGGGAGCAATGAGTGCACCTATAAAGCCGCCTTTCTGGGCGATCTTAGCCCTTGTCTGATCGCTGGTGTTTTTGTTGGCGACTAGACGTACGCACTTTTTATGCTTTTTCAAGCGTGTGAGCTGCTTTGACGTCAGCGGTAGTTTACCCTTCAGCACGTTGTAAGAGATCTCTCTCAGCGCTCTCATTAGCGGCTTCCCCCCTTCACGTAGTATTCTCCTTCTTGACACTGTTTTTTTGCAAGCAAACAGACGAGACAGCAATTTTAGGTCCTCCTTTCTGAGCGCCATAACTGCAAATGAATCAGCTCACGTCGTGTAGCAAGTTATTAAATTAGCATCCCCGTTACTAGCCAGCACCGCACCTTCACCGGGTAAGATGTGTGATCTAAAACGCATAGCCTCGGGCGTCTCGGGATGTAAGTCCAGCACCAGGTAGGAGAACGGCGTGCGTGTGGCGTTTGAGTACGCCTCCATGAGGCGTTTCCCCTTGCCCTTTTGACCCGCAAACACTTGTCTGGCGAGCGTTGCGATCTGACCGGCACCTCTTATGCTTTTGAACAGCACGTAGTACTGGGCGTTTAGAGCAGCGAGTCTGAACGCCCTGGTTTGCAGAAACAAGTTATGAGTCACGTAAAACACGGACGTGTTCAGGTGATGACTGGACACGGAAAACAACTCTCCAATGCTCGCCTCCTCCGACTCGGAGCTGAAATCATCGATGATGAGTAAAGTTCTTGTGTCAGGACACAATGTGTATCCTTTACACCCCTGCACAAGTTGTACGTCAGTTCGACTCAGCAGCTTTTCATAAGCGGGCTGAAACTGCTTGTAACAAAGGATGATTCGACTGGGTTCAGGAGTGAAGGCTGTGGATTTGTGCTCAATGAGCGACATCAAAAATGTTGTTTTCCCGGACCCCGAGGGACCTGCCACTACGGCCGTAGCGGGGTGTTTAAAGGTAGCGTGTTGTTTGGCGTAGCATTGAAATGGCTCGTGACGCGTTTGGGCCATGGCACGTTCTTGGTAATTGCCGTCTTCACATTCACGTCTCGAATGCATGGATCGTTAGCGCACAGGGACATTTATTGCTCCCGTGGGACTGATAGGGGACCTGGCCCTCGTGCACGTCGGGAGCTCTTTCTAATTTGCGCCTTGAACGGGTCACTGAAAAAGGTTAGCGTCACAACAACATGGTCAGGTATATAAGAGAGACGCCCGGCATTCTGCACAAAACCTCCTGTGAGACACGGACGCAGACACGGATACGCACAAAGCAAAAAAGAAAACATGAGAGTTATGACGACTTCACGGAGAAGGAACTTTCAAACAGAGGCGGATGTAAGTAGATGTCTTTTCATATTTTTTTTTTGTATAGTTATAATGACGTCACGTCTATGCAAGGCCACATATAAATGATTTTTTTTGATTGTGAACTCTGCAACGGCTGTTACGCTTTACTTTTCTTTTAACGGCTCACTGCGATATCTGTTTAAATTTTATTTTATTATTTTTTACAAACCCTCCCTGTCCTCACAAAACAGATTTAAATCCCAGATAAGAAAAGCACCATGAGTCGTGAGAAGACGTTCTCTCCTGTTTTTTTTACGCACTCCTCCGAGTACACGCGCCAAACTAAACAGTTTGTTCTAGAAATTAAGTCCGTGTTGACATTGACTGATTGATATGACGTCTTCTCACTTTTGTATAGTTATAATGATGCATTGTTTTGTTTTGTTTTGTTTTGTTTTTTTTTTTTTTTCGTCTACGCAAGATGAAATATAAAAGAATGGTTTTTTTTTCTTTTGATTGTCGACGTCTGTTGCGCACCACTTTTCTTTTAACGAATCACTGCAATGCCTGTTTAGAAAGAAAGAAAAAAAACAAACCCCAGCGTCTTGGTTACAACGCCGTGTGCGCGTGCACGGTTTAGTCCCCCACCTTTCCCCCTCCCAGATAAGAAAAGTATCGTGAGCTGTGAGAAGCCGTTGTTGTCTTTGTCACAACATATATATGTGTGTGTGTGGGGGAGCCTGAGCACACGCCAAACTAAACAGTTTGTTCTAGAAATTAAGCCCGTGTTGACATTGGTCAATTGATACCAGGGGGGAGTGAGTGAGACGCAGTGGTATTTAAAAAGAGTTTGTTTTACAATTAGTCACGCGTGCTCACCAGTAAAAGAACGCGCCAAACTAAACAGTTTGTTCTAGAAATTAAGTCCTTGTCGCTGCAGGCATTGATTGATTGATGTTGGAGGGAGAGAGGGGGGAGTGTGAGAGACGCGGAGGTATTTAAAAAGATTTGTTTTACGATTAGTCACGCGTGCTCACGGGGTAAAAGCCCACGCCAAAAGTTTGTTCTAGTCACGTGCGCTGTTGACATTGATTAATTAATTGATACAGGGGAGAAGAGAGGAGGCATTGAAAACAAAATGTTTTGTTCCATAATTTTCTAGTCACATTGCAATTTTTCTTTTCTTTTCAGAAGTTGCAGCAAAGAATGAGCGAAAGAGGGGAAGACCCAGGACGGAGCATGAGGATAGAAAAGACAAACGTAAGTTTTTTTTTTGATGTGATTTATTTCTTTTAAAAAAAAAATAAATAATAATCATAAGCGTGCATATATATATTTTTTTTTTTTAAAAAAAGACACAAATTACATCAAACCGTTCTTCTTCTTTTTTTTTCTAGGAGACGAGGATCGTGACGATCGAGGACGCGTCGCCCGCCGCCGGGGCCTGCCCCCCGCCTCCGCCAGCGCCGGCCGCTGCGAGGATACGGCCATACCACGCTCTTTACGAGCCAGAGTCCACAACGGACAGTGAAGATGACGTGGAGGAGGAGGAGCCAAGAAAGAGGATGAGGAGAACGAGTAGTACGGAGAGATGTATTTACGACTCAGATGAGGAGGGGGAGGGGGAAAGAAGACGACGGGAGGCCGAGTTGTGGTCGGACGGGAATGAAAGACCCTGTCAGTGCGGATCTCGACCCCCATCGCCGTCTCCATCGCCACCACGCCCACCTCCACCCCCACGAGAAGAAGAAGAAGAAGAAGTAGTGAGCTGCGAGGATGACATCGACGACATTATCGACGTCGTCGTCCAGACGGCCGTGGATGCGAGTATGGAGTTCGCGAAGAGACTATTTCAATCCATGCCTCTGGTTTCGGCACCCGTTCCGCCGTACGTGGCATCGTATCCCCAGTGCCAATGTTACGATGTCATGACGCCTCCACCACCGCCACCTCTCCCATTCCAAGCAATGCCGCCTCAACAGATGCCTCCTCCTCCTCCTCCTCCTCCTCCTCCACAGACCATCCCAACGCCCCAGGAATATCAGCCTCCACTCCCCTACCACTACAGTGACGTACAACAACAGACTGGTGCATCGCTGCCTCCTCCTCCTCCTCCTCCTCCTCCTCCTCCTCCTTCACAGACCATCCCAATGCCTGCTGCTACCCAGGAGTATCATCAGCCTCCACATTACAATGGCGTGCAACAGTACAGCACGTACGTGCGTATGGGGGACGGATCCCTTCGTTACATGGGACAGGACAGACCGAATGGATACGACTGAATGAGCGTGTGCGTGTGTGTGTGTGTGAGTGAAAGAGCTTTTTTTTTTAATTGCAACGTCTATTTTGTTTTGTGTAAAGAGTATGTGCATGCAATAAAAAAAAACACATTTAAAAAATTTGAGGTGGTGTTGTTGGTTTGATGAGAATAAGAAAAAATGATATGTTTCCTCCACCAAAAAAAAAAGAGGTCATAGGAATATGGCAAGATTTGATTGTAACGCTCTGAAGTAAAAGAAAGAAAGAAAAAATGACTTCGCCATATTCCTTTGACCAGTGTGTGTGTGTATACCCCTCTCTCTCTCTCCAATGCATTCTTACACACACACAGACGCTATGGTTTTGTTTCCTTCAAATCGTATGTTTTGTTTTCTTTTGTGCTCACTACCTGGAAAACGCGTGTGCTGGTGGAGAGTTGGTGAGCACATAGAAGCAAGCGGGTGCGTTGTGGCATGTGTGTGAAAGGGGGGGTACGTAGTGGAGGGTCGGGGTTGCGCATATGCGTGTGCATTGTGGGTCATGGAGGCTTGAGTTGTGTGCATTGTGGACCATGGAACAAAAAAAGAGCACCAAAACAAAACAAAACAGACGATTTCGTTGCGTTTTTTTAAAATTTTATTCACATTTCATTATGACAGACACACATAATCACTCTTTGTAAGCACGTTCTGTCCTAGTAGACGCATCACTCGCCGTTCTGTATGGCGAGGACTTCGTGGTACAACACGTGGTATTTTTCGCGCAGGTGTTTCAGTAACAGCTGTAGACCCTCCATTTTATGCGCTAGTTTCTCTCTCTCTCGTCTTTCTCGGTAGAAATCTGCCGTCAGTAGTTCGATTTGCTGCACATACGCCGCTGTCGCTCCATCGTTATTAGCGGCTTTGGCGTTTTCTTCTAGCCGGCGAACTCTCTCTGACACCATTTCAATGTCGCTGCCCTCTCTATTCTCTGCGTGTTCCATAGCTGGCGGTCACGGGTAGGGTGAATGCCTATTTGTGAAGCCAGTGCGTTTGCCTCTTTCCTTTATAGCACGGGGCGGCGGTTTCTTGTCTTCACCATCAGCGTCCACGATCAATAACGGTTCAAGCTCATCGTCCAACTCCGCGTCTGCTTTGCACAAGTCGTCTATAATCTCTGGTTTGAGGAGTTTGTCGCATACGTCAAACAGATCTGAGGGGGCTGTTTCAAGCATGGCGCGTCGTTCCTTTGCGAGCAGCATCAGCTCGTGTTGAAACGTAAAGACGGAGACGGACACGTCCTCTCCCAGCCGATGTATCAGCGACCCTCTGCCCACGATACACTCATGATCTGTTTGAGAGGGCCAGTTTTCCTTACAACCGACGCATCGTTCGGGTATGGCCTTTGTGATTGCTTCTGTTAGCAATTTCTTGTACACTTTCTCGGCGAGATGGAGTTCAGAGCCCGGCGGGTTGGACAGCCTGTTGCGCACGGAGAACCATTCCGTCGTATTCAGGGTCACCCCTTGCTTGGACGGGCCGTCACCGACGTACACTCTTATGTTGCAGTATGGCGCCTGCTTGTAACAGTTCAGAGTAAGCTTTGTCATCACTTTTTTCCAAGGTTGACCGCTCACCGTCCCAATGCGTGCCTCGGGCGTGAGCGTCCATGATTGCTCTTCCTCTCTCTGGGACCCCTCGGTCGTACGCTCCATGTAACTGGACACCTTGGAGCTCAGCCTGCACAGCTTCAGCCACTCGACCCTGGACAGCACGATTTGCTGCATCCCCTCGGGACCCTTCCTGGTGATGCTGCAGTAATCCCCGTGGCAATCGAGGTACGCCATGTCGACTGTTGAAGCGGTTGTGAGGCTGAGTCTCTTCTGGACCGCCTCTATATATCACCAGCCGTGACGTCATCATCGTCAAGCCATCCCAGGGGGACCGTGCTGACGCCGTCCGGCAGTATGCGTCGCTTGTCGTACACCATCCTGTATGTTTTCTCTTGGGACCTGGTGTACATGCCTCCTAAGCCCACCTGACCCTCTCTGACTATCGCGTGAGGACGTGTTGTCGTGACCGTCTTGTTGCCCACGCCTTCTCGCAACATCTCAAGCATGGTGTCGAAATCTATCAACTTGGACGTTTGGTAGTTGAGGGTGAAACCACGCACTTTACACTCGCAAGTGCCGTCTGCAAATCTGATGGCGTAGTTCTTGGCACCCAGTCCTACGTACTGAGTCAACTCCTGGCGGGGGTATTCGTCTTTCAAGTCCCCCAAGAAGTCGCCAGTGTCCGGATTCCACTCTCCTCGCTTGTGGACGTAGATGATGCTGTCCGTGTCTGTGTAGAGCACCCTTCGATCCAACCGCTCCATCGCATTATACAAGCGCAGTCTGGCGTTTGCCGTGGTGTACGCAGCCAGCACGCAGTTGGTACGCGCGGAGCCGGGGTCGCTCTCCTCCCCTTTCACCTTGGAGTAGACCGCCACAGACTCTTCATTGGCGTACACCACGTCTTGAACTTGGATGTGCGGATCGTGCATCAGCTTGACGTAATCCGACACGTCGGCGGTGTAGACGACTTTGGACTTGTCTGATCGCTGCCCGAATTTACCCCAGTGGCTGTTCGCCAACAGTTTGGCCAGAGACCTGAGACCCGGGTTGTGTGATATTTTCCCCGGCTCCAACTCAATGCCTTCTCTCCGTTTCCACGCTGCCACGTACTCGGCCCTCTCTTCTGGCGCGTCACACCCTTTGGGGTAACCCGATGCTTCCTGCTTCAACTTGACCCACTTGTTGATGAACGCCGCCCATATCCCCCCTGTGCGCGTCTCTGGGTCGTATTGCGAGGTGTTGGGATAGTGCCAGGCTTCGATCCGCTGCAAGATCTTGTATCCGCACTCCACCGCCTTGGATAGCTCTGGCGACGTCCAGGTGCCTATGAGGACCCTGTCTTCGGGTGACGTGTGCGTGCAAGCGTGCGTCTGACCACTCTCACCGCACGACCTGCAGAGAGGGAACAGCAACTTGCCCTCGCCATTCCTCCACGGCAGCACGGGGAGAAACAGCTTAGTAGGAGGTAGCACTAAACACTTGACCAGTCCTTCCACCTCTTCGGGTATGTCCTCACCTCTGACGACCACGGGGTGTTTCACGGGATACCTGGCATACTTGTTTATGAAAGGATACAAGCTGTTGAAGTCCACGTACTTCAGCCACTCCCCCTTTTCGGGTGCTGCCTCTCTGTACAAACCTATGGCCTCCGTTCGACCGCCGTAGAACGCGTCTCTGGGCTTTATCGGGTCGTAGGCGGAAAGTAGACGCATCAATCGCCGGTGGTGTGAAGTCATTTCAGCCCTGAAGTCGCACTCCCACTGGACGTGTAGAGAGCGACCACTGCTTCTGAGAGCGTGTTCGAATGCTAGCGTCTGCCCATGGTTCTCTCTGTGCGTCACGTCTTTCTTCACGGGGTGTTCCGCCTCCCTGTTTGGAAAGCATCTGGGGCACGAGCGACGGAAACAGCCGTGAAACAAGTAGACGTCCCCCTCATCGTCCACCCCATCCACCGCTCTCCCAGCCACGACCTGGGCGTCGTCATTCCCCGCGTGTTTGATTCGGCGACCCGTCTGACGCTCCATGTGCATTAGCCAGCATAACCCTATTGAGGACAGTCCACCTTCAAATGAACCGGTGGATGGGATGACGCCTATCGTGGCCGGTGCCAGGAAACTCGTCCTGTAGACCCGGTTGCAGGCCCCGGCTATCGTAAACGTCTTCGTGAACGGTTCCAACCCCGTGTTTTCGACAAAGAGGTTTCTGAAGACCCCGCAGCATCGTTGCAAGATGTCCACGTCCGAAATACAGTACTTCTCCAGCTCTCGTTGAAGGTCAAAGGTGACATCTCGCTGCTCGTCGTACCACTCGTAAAACGACGCACGCTTTGTCTGGTGCATCTGATCAGGGCCGTAAAACGACGCGTCGGGTACCGCGCCCACGTAGTTTTGATTTTCTAGCGTGTTCCAGAGATGGGGGAAGTACCCTTTGGTCAGCTCTTCCAGCCCAAAAGCCTCGGGCAACTTGGAGAGCGCCATGGGGAAGAAGTTGAGACTATCTATGAACGTCACGCCCTCCGCTTCCAACCGCAATATCTTGTGTCCGGTCGTGATGACAGACGGTTTGATGACCTTCCGGTGAACAAAGTCCAACACGAAGTGACTGTCGTAGCCGCTGGAGTTGTGAGCAATGCATATGCCGCCTTTGAGTCTACCGGCAAACAGGTAAGCCCCAAACTGTTCCAGCGTATCCTCCCCCTTAAAGATCCTTCTTTCCCTACCGCAGTCGCACGCGACACCCTCCTCCATCGGCAAATCCATGCAGCGAGTGCACACTCTGTGTACGACGCATAAGTTGGGCTGGTGACGTCCATCCTCCAGCATCATGCTTTCGAAATCGTAAAACACGTACGGGCGGCTCTTGAATTCGTCCTTGCACGTCTTCGCCGGTTGCATGTAACACTCGTGTCCCTCGGGCATCATGGCGTGACACACGGGGCAGTAGTCGTGTCCACACGTGTGCACGCCTTCCGCCCCGCTGGCCAACTTTTTCTTGTACCACTTGCCACACGTCGGGCATGCGACTCTGACATCGCATATACCGCGTGCCACATGACCCACCAGACACGTCGCATTGCGGAAAGTAATTCCACAAGCCGAGCAGAACTCTCCATCACCCTCCCACCCACACGTCGACTTCCCTCCGCAAAATTCACAGCTCAATTTACACCTGTGGTGAGCCGCACTCCTGCTCCGACCAAAGCAATGGCCACACACGTAACGAGCTCCCAGGAAAGCCGGCAGTCTGGTGATGACGCTGTAGTGGTTGTCTGCCAGATACAAACAGACCAACTTTCCGTCCCCGCCATGATAGACCACGGTGTTGAAACTATCCCTGGACACGACCACGAGAGAAAAGTTCTTCTTGCTCAACACCGACTGAAACTTTTCCCATTCGGGTAGCCCACACGGCTCGTCTGCACCTATCCCCGCCTCAGCCAACAACTCTTTCGCCAAACGCACTTGAACAGACGCGTATCTACGTACTTTTTCGTGCCACGGCGTCCTCTTTCTCTTGGCAGGTGCACGATTCAGTTGCGCCACGGCAACCACTATCGCTCGAGCGCAACACATGTCGTGCTCATCTCTAGGTATTTGAATAATCGATTTTTTCCTGCCCAACATCTCTACCCAACTAGACGACAGCTGGCGTGTAGAAACCCCCAGTCGACCATTACCCACGGGAAGAGCTGCGTGTACAAAAGTCACTCTCATCGTTCCGGCGAAGAGCCATTTCTTATCACTTTGCAGCACACGTTCAATGCTAATCAGGACTCTCTCCACACTCATATCATCCGGCGGAATGAAAGGTATCCATATCTCGTGGTGCAGTCCAGGACTCATGATGCTCAATCTGACTCGGTGGTGATTAGGATATCTGGGCGCGTCATTCTCGTACAACAGCTCTCTCAAGATACCTTCAAGAGGAGAAGGGGAAGGGATAGAGAAAGCACATTTAAAAAATTTATAGGAAAAAAAGCACCACGCACGCACACACAACAACACGTAGGCCTACTTACGTGCGAAGACATCGTGCACCATAGCGTTGACGACGTTGAAAGGCAGATCATTTTGCTGGATAGCCGGAATGGATAAAGTGTACTGCGTGCCTTCCACATTAAACTTTGGAATACGCCTCTTGACCGTAGCCACGAGGTTGTATGGTAACAGGGGGTTTGCCATCACGCATATGGGATCACCACACCACTGAGAGAAACATTTATAGGTCGTGACAGAACAACAACGCTATCTTTTTTTTATTTTATTTTATTATTTTTTTTTTTACATCCTCGCATTAAGGCCCATTTTTTATTTCAAACAACCAATTGTCTATAGCGTCCAGAGCCAGAGCGTCGTTCTTCCACTTTTCACCAGCATCGCCACCAGCAAGCACCCACGATTGAGAAAGAACATCCTGAGCAACATCTTGACTACCGGCACACGGTTCTTGTTGCTCCTGTGACTGCGAGAGACTCAAAACATCCTGGTGTGACGGCAAACTTTGCTGTGAGACGGCGGCACCCGTTTCATTGTCTTTTTTCTTTCTCTTGGCGTTTTTTGTCACATTAGACTGCTGTTTGAGCGACGCTACAGTCCGTAACATCCATAACACGTCTTTTTCTAAACTATCCAGCTTATCGTCTGACTTTCTAGTCATGTAATTCTCCACCAACGCACTCCAACTAGTCATGAACGCCGCTTTTTGAATGGCAAACGACAGGGCAGCCATCGTGTTTGTTATCCTAGCACAATTCGATATCCAGAGAAGGTCAACAACGTTCTGCTCACTTTTTTTATACTCCCACCCACAGTCTACGATGCAAAACGTTCCAGACGTCGTCCATCACAACTGACAGGTCAGTAATTACCACCAGGTAGAAGTCAGCACGGAATCACGTCTGGTCTCACTGACCCCTGACCACCTGTGTGAAGGCGCAGCGTTTTTCCAGACGTGATTCATCACAACCAGTTCCTCCCCTGGGAGATGGACGCGTGGAACAGCTATGTTTCACTCAGTTGCGGTGACTCATAGACCTTTCCAGTCTCCAACGCCTTCGTCATGGCACTCTCCAAGTTGCCCGAGGCAAATGCTGTAGAACTGTTTCGTTCCAACACGCTCCAGACACCATTCATCACGACCGACAGCTCACTAGATTGAATTTGCAACACAAGAGACCTCTGTGGACGACGACGTGGAACAGTCGTGTGTTTGTTTTTTTTTCATTCGTTACAGTCTCCAACACCTTCGATCAGATACAACTCCTGCACGGACGACGACATGGAACAGGCTCCAACACCTCTTCGTCCAGACTCACTCAAGGATGGAGGGCGGAATCGTTTTGCTTTCACACCACCTCCCATATAAAAGGTCTCCCCACACAGAACTGAGCTCATGACCGTGCTGGCTACAAGCTGCGACAACACCTCCTCCTCCACCACACACACACAGCAGCCTGCGAGCTGTGACACACATCCTAGACGCTCAACTCAGCGTTATAGGATGTCACATTATAGGATGGCACGAATCGAGCTGCGACAATGCTTTATAGGATGAAATCGGGTTGCGACAAATCCTCCTATACGGGCACAAAGAACTACTCTAGTCACTGTATTTGATGAATAAAGGCTGTATGTTGATTTTGAAGGGTTTTAACACATATATACTATTTACCAACTGTACCAAACTACTCTTTATTCTCATAATTGCCTTCCTTTCTTGCAGTTATTGTTATTTTCCAGCAGTGGTAGCCTAATCAGCTTAGTGGTCACTAAGCCACATGCCTGCTACCAGCTGAGAGGTGCTGGATAGGACTGGGTTCGAATCCCACTGGGGTGGAATTCAGTGGCAGTGCCAGTAGTGTATCTGATCATGCTTAGTCTCTGTGGGCTACCCTGGGGGGATTAAGTGAACAGACACAACAAACACCTAGCTCGCTAGGCATGCAGCAAAATGAGTGTGGAGGTTGGGTAAAGATTGTAGAAAAGTTCAGACTGTCTCATAAGCCCAAGGGCCTGCCTCAGTTGAGAGGGTGACAATATAATAAACAAACAACTATATTCAGTCTTAGAATTAACGCAGGTTGACCTTGACATGGTGTGTGATCTGGTAAAAATGTACAATTCTAGGAAATTGCATGACCCAAATGACTTTACTGAAGAGATGTGAAGTGTGAAAAAAACCCATGTGTTTGCGTGATATCCCTTTCATGATCAGTTCAGCAGATTTCACAATTTACATCCCTGGCATTGGAACTCTTTCATATACATATACGATCTCATCCCTGTTATTTGTTCCTGTCACACGTGATTATCGCCTTATAACAGTGTATGTATATTCTGTAATCACTGACCATTGGTCATTACCAGTGCCTTTGATATTCTGCACGTACAGCAGAATATCTGCTCAAAATTTTGCATAACTGACTTTCTGTTTAGCGATAGGTGCATTGATTCAACTAGGTGGTTATGTCGATGTCTCCCATCTTCAGACTACCTTGGCTGGAAGTATTTTTGCAGTTCAGTGATAAAAGTAATTGTGATAACTTTACCATCTCAGAAAATGGCTACTTGCCAAAATCAAGTTAACCATGACTACTACCATATAAATATTGATAAATACCAACTAAAGTTCAACAACAACAAAAAGCTTTAAGGATTTGTTGAATACAGAACCTAATTTAGGCTACATTATAACCTGTCCTTTCAAATTTTAATGACAGCTGCATTTTAATTCGGTTCCATTCAAAATATGGTGAATGCAAAGGAATCAAATACAAATGCCTTTCACACCGTTTCATGTTTAGTGTGTTAATAGGCAGGCGATCATGGTCATCGTACATTTATTCGATGAACAAAGGTGGTTTACTGAAGGCGAATGATTCAGTTGACTCGAGGTATTATACCGACAATGGTTCTCACCTCGGCACTAATTACATGAATTAGGAGGAAGGTTCTATGAGAGGAGGGGTCTACTTGTGAAAAGGGTAATATGGGTGATTCTCGCAAGGTGCCGCAGTTTTGGCTTTGAAGCAGCAAAATTTAGAATTGGTTTAATTATCATTATTTTGTGCTTTGCA
>CBDBEG010000026.1:0-1056291 GCA_965204255.1 Rubritalea sp. | reverse complement strand
TTGGAAAAGTCCCTTGAAATTATCCGTAGGCCTCGCAGATGCGGGTGCCGATGTCGTCGAGCTTGGCGTTCCTTTCTCTGATCCACTTGCTGACGGTGTGGTCAACCAACTCGCAGCCGACCGCGCACTCAATGCTGGCACCACATTTCCGAAGGTACTCAATCTTATTCGCAGCTTCCGCGAAACCCACGAGACGCCAATCGTGCTCTTCACCTACCTCAACCCTATTTACACCTACGGCTTTGATAAATTCCACACCGCCGCAGCTACAGCAGGTGCTGATGGTGTGCTCCTACTCGAACCTTCCACCAGATGAGGTGAAACATAATGCTGAGCTTGCGGTCCACAACGGACTCAAGCACATCACGCTCATTGCCCCGACCTCACTGGACGAGCGCATTGCCGCTCTTGCCAAACAATCCGAAGGCTTCATCTACGCCCTCTCCCGCACAGGCGTCACTGGCGCACAGGCTGCCCCATCTACAGCTGTCGGAGCTACCGTTGAGAAGATCAAGCAATACACCGACACACCAGTTTGTATCGGCTTTGGCATCAACACACCTGAACAAGCCAAGATGGTAGGCGAACTTGCCGACGGCGTGGTTGTCGGTTCCTGCATCGTCAACCAAGTCGCTGAAAATGCCGACTGCACAGATGTCGCTGCTAAGGTCGCAACATTCACCACTCCACTCATCAAGGCAGCCAAAAGGCTCTAGTCGGGATAGCCCTGGCAATGAAGAATTAGAAATTTAAAATGAGGAATAGGAATTACTTACTAACCTCTCATTCTACAGAATATGATGCTCAATTTTACTAAAATGAATGGCGCGGGCAACGACTTCGTTGTCATCGACAATCGCAACCTCAAGACCAATCTCACCACGGAACAGATCGCTCTTCTCTGTGATCGCCACCGTGGTATCGGTGCTGATGGACTACTCGCTGTAGAGCCTGCTGAAAATGGCGCGGACTGCAAATTCCGATACTATAATGCCGACGGTGGTGAAGCGGAAATGTGCGGCAATGGCGCACGTTGCTTCGGTGCCTACACTTCTCAGCTTTCCTCACCAGCCAAAGAAACGGTGACCTTCGAAACAATCGCAGGCAAGCTCAGCGCTGAAATGATCGGCAACAATATCCGTATCGCGATGTCCGACCCATTCGATCTCGAAATGAACCTAGACATCAAGATCGAAGACCTCAACGAGGTGCACTTCGTCAATACAGGCGTACCACACGCTGTGGCTTTCGTCTCTGACCTTCCTGCGCTCGATGTAGTTAAGAATGGTGCGACGATCCGCTACCACGATCGTTTCGCTCCAAATGGCACCAATGCCAACTTCGCAGCAGTCGTCGCCGACAATCACATCGCAATCCGCACCTACGAACGTGGTGTCGAAGGTGAGACCCTCGCTTGCGGCACTGGCATGTGTGCTTGCGCACTCTTCCACCATATCCTTACAGGAGCAACTTCTCCAGTGAAGGTCGACGTGGCTGGTGGTGACACTCTTGAAATCGGCTTCAAACCACGCGGCGACAACACCTTCTCAGACGTCACACTCACTGGTCCAGCAAACTTCGTCTTCACTGGCCAGATCGACCTTGTCTAAAAGGTTCACAAGAAACTCTTTACAACAAAAATACCTAGTTTTACGTGATGCAGGCTGGGCGTTTTTATGCTCACTGTATGGCATTTACCTCATCAAAAGATGCCTTTGACAGAGACACCTTGCTTTCAGTAACGACCTTTTACTACCTCCCGAAATGGCTCTTTTACACAGGCGGCATAGTCTTACAAGCGCCCTTACCACTAGTGTTTTGGTTCCTCTCGACACAAGAGATCATCTAACCAACACAGAGAGCCGCAGTGCTAGCTGAAATTGATCTTCACTCCACGCTTACGCCAGCCTTTAGTGATATCCGCTTCGAGTTCATCAAACGTACGCCCAGCACGAAGTGCCTCAATTGCTTCAAGCCCCTTCTTTCCCTCCTTCAGAGCACGGAGGAAGTCCTTCATATTCTTCGCATCCCCTTTGCCATCGTAGTGGTTGAAATAGGTCACGAGCAATGCTCCCAGACCGTAGTTGAAATTAGAATCCGCTATAAATTCACGATAGCTGATCATCATAAACTCCTCTAGATCTGGCGCATTAATTTCAGTACCTAGATCGCGACCTCTACCATCTTTCGCAGAATGAGTCACATATTGCTTGATCGCAGATTGCACCTTATTCACCGTAAATTTTCCACTGCGATACGGAGTAACTGCGACGTATTCCGCAATCCCCTCACTGAACCAGCCAAGCGCCCCAAGAGCAAAGTACTCGCGATCCATCAATTGGTGGGTAATCTCGTGTGGCAAGGTCTTGTTCGTTTTGTCATAATCGACTGCCCAACTCGAAGAACGCTTCACTAGCCCTAAACTCTCGAATGGAACCATGATAACATCTTTGGACAAAATGTAAACGCCAGCTGACCCCTCAAGTCCTCCAGCACGACGATAGGATTCATCTGTCTCAAAAAGCATGATCTTGTGACGCGCTCCTTCTTTGTGCGCTTTCAAACTAGCATAAGGAATTTGCTGCACATAGATGCGGGTAGCTTCAAATAAAACAGCAAAACGCTTCACTACAGACTTCTTGAGCTTCACATCAGAAATGAATTCGTAATTTGGGCTGCGATAGACGTAGCTACTACTCATTCCCGCTGCTTCCTCGACATCCATACTCACATCTACAGAAACCAAACGGGGCCATGGCATGTTAAAGTACTCTTCAATTTCAGCATCATTCACCTTGCCGCTCTTCTTCTCGGGGGACGCTACCTCTGGCTCCCATTCAGCCACGAAGTCTTGATCTGCTTGTGAGAGCTCACTCAGAGGAATTTCAATTTCCTTCCCCTTGCGCAGTGCCTTAATAGAGTCCTCAGTTTTAGAAACAATCTCAGCTTCGATCTTACGACCTTTGACATCTGTCCAAGTCCGAGCTTCGAGCAAACTGAAAGAAGCAAGTAAAAGTCCAGAACACAAAGAGAGAGAGCTTATTGGGAATTTCATAGAACGTAGATTTGTAAAAAACTACCGCACGGCGCTCTTTTGTAAACACCCCATTCCGCTAAGCTCTCTAACTTTCGCGACTTGCAAAATCCGCTTCCTCAGTTAGACTCGATTCCATCTATGAAAAAATTACTTATTCTCTCTGCCGTATCTCCTCTCCTCTTCGCGTCCTGCGCACAGCAGTCCCTCACAGGCGACACCTACTCACGCGCTGAGGCTGGCCGTGCTCAGTCCGTCACACGCGGCACAATCACTTCCATCCGTAACGTAAAGATCGAAGGCAATACGCAAGCTGGCTCCGTCCTCGGGGGTGTAGCAGGTGGTTTCCTCGGTAAGGAAATCGGTAGCGGCAGCACAGCAAGCGCAGCAGGTGCTATCGGTGGCGCACTTGTAGGATCTGCGATCGGCTCACACGCTCAAAAAGCAATGGGCTCCCGTGCGGGTCTCGAAATCACTGTCAAATTCGACAACGGCCGCTCCATTTCAGCGGTACAGGAAGTCAACCCACGTGAAGCATTCAACGTAGGTGATAAAGTGCGCGTCCTCAACAACGATGGCAAAACGCGCGTTACACACTAACGCACACCCAACTAACAATTTAGCTAGCGCGCTTACCAACTTTTAGGGAAACGCGCTTTTTTTGGCTCTTCATCAAAGATTGGAGACATAAAGCAAACTACCCATCGACATTCACCCGCCTTCGCTAAAGCTCTGGCGGACAAATCGGTGATTGGCTTACTGGCAAGCCTCACACTCTTCACCATTCATCATGGCTTCGAGGGAACATGCTTGGACCTCAGCGGCGGTGTATTGCTTTTTTAGAACGGCAGCTCCAGCTGTAGCGGCTGCGGCAATACCGCAGGTTTGCTTCTTCACATCGACCGTTGCTTTTTCAATATTAGATGCGCCGAGTGTACGGAGGTAGTAGGTGGTCTTGAGACCCGTGCTCCACGCACGGCGGTACATGTGAGAGAGTATCTTGATGTCTGGAGTCGCAAGAAAGAGGTTGACTGACTGTGACTGGTCGATCCACTTCTGGCGGCGTGCTGCGGCATCGATGACAGCCTGGTAGGGCACGCCAAAGACGGTGCGGTGCTTCTGCTTGATATATTCTGGGATCTCAGCGATTTCGTCGAGCTCACCATCGAAGTATTTGAGCTGATCGAGCATTTCGCGGTTCCATAGGCCTTCCTTCTTGAGGTCGTTCACGAGCTGGCGATTGAGTACGAGAAAGTCCCCTGAGAGATTGGACTTCACGAAGAGGTTCTTATAGTTTGGCTCGATGCATGGAGTAGTGCCCATGATGTTAGAGATGGTCGCTGTAGGAGCAATGGCTAGCACGTTAGAGTTACGCATGCCTTGCTTGGCGATCTTCTCACGCACTGGTGTCCAGTCCATCTTATTGCCACGTGGCACGTCTATTTTCACGCCACGCTCGTCTTCGAGAAGGTCGACAGTGTCCTGCGGCATGAGACCACGATCCCACTTGGAACCTTTGTAGGTGGAGTAGGTGCCGCGCTCACCTGCGATATCACTGGATGCGGAGTAGGCGTAGTAAGCGATCGCTTCCATGAACTCGTCGTTGAACTCGACTGCAGCGTCAGACGCGAAAGCGAGGTTCTTCTTGTAGAGTGCATTCTGGAGACCCATGACCCCCATACCGATAGGACGATGGCGGGAGTTTGCTGTCTTGGCTGCTTCTGTTGGATAAAAGTTGATGTCGATCACGTTGTCGAGCGCGCGGATCGCCACGGTGATGGTCTCCTTGAGCATGTCGTGGTCGAGGGAGCCGTCTTCGCGGATGTGATTGTCGAGCACCACGGAACCGAGGTTACAGACCGCTGTTTCTTCATCGGATGTGTTGAGAGTAATCTCAGTACAGAGGTTCGAGGAGTAGATGACACCTGCGTGATCTTGTGGCGAACGAAGATTACATGGATCCTTGAAGGTGATCCATGGGTGACCCGTTTCAAAGATCATTTTAAGCATCTTCTTCCACATTTCGATGGCTGGCATTTTCTGGCTCCAGATTTTGCCTTCTTCCGCCATTGCTTCGTATTCAGTGTAGCGCTGCTCGAATGCCTTGCCGTAGAGGTCGTGAAGATCAAGAGTTTCGTTGGCGCGGAAGAGCGTCCAGTCTTGGCGGGCTTCCATGCGCTTCATGAAGAGATCTGGAATCCAGTTCGCGGTGTTCATGTCGTGACAGCGCCGACGCTCATCACCAGTGTTCTTACGCAGCTCGAGGAAGTCCTCTATATCGTTGTGCCAAGTCTCGAGGTAGGCACAGCCGGAACCGCGACGCTTACCACCTTGGTTCACTGCAACGAGCTGATCGTTGTGGAGCTTGAGGAATGGGATCACGCCCTGAGACTCACCATTGGTGCCTTGGATGTAGCCGCCAGTACCGCGCACTGCTGTCCAAGAACCACCGAGACCGCCCGCCCACTTGGAGAGGTAGGCATTATCTGCGATACCACGCTGCATGATGGACTCGATAGAGTCGTCAACCTTGTAGAGGTAGCAGGATGAAAGCTGGCTGTGGAGTGTACCGGAGTTAAAGAGTGTTGGAGTGGAGGAACAGAAGCGGCGGCCTTTGTAGAGGTTGTAGAGACGTACACACCAATCTTGCTTATTCTCACCATCTTCTTTGAAGAGGCCCATGGAAACACGCATCCAGAAGAACTGTGGTACTTCGAGGCGGCGCTGCTTGTCCCTAGTCTTGTCGACCACAAGGTAGCGATCGTAAAGGGTCTGAATGCCGAGAAAGTCGAAGTCGAGGTCGGCTGTTGGGTCGAGCGCTTCGGCTAGAGCGTTGATGTCGTAACGGCCATCGATGAACTCTGGGCTATAGCGCTTAATGTCAACACCGTGCTTGAGGTTCTTTTTGAAGGCTTCGACGTGTGCCGTCTTGAGGCCTTCGATGCCGTGCACGAGAATGTTCCAGTCGAGCACTTCCTCGTAGATGTAGGAAAGAAGGATACGGCCGGCGAAGAGTGCGAAGTCCGCGTCCTGCTCAATCAATGTCTTAGCGTTGAGAATGATGGTTTTCTGAAGGCCTTCTGCGGTGATTTCAGTGCCGATGGAACGACGAAGTTCACGCTCAATGTCCGCTTCAGAAATGCAAAGATCGAGACCGATGGAGGCAAACTGGATACGCTTCTTCAGCTCAGTGCCATCCCAGAAAATGGAAGAACCATCTTCGATAGTAACAACCACCATGGAGTCCTGCTGTGAGTCTTCCACTAGAAAAGAATCTTCTTCCACGCGATTCGCTGCACGCTCGGCACGGTAGAGAACGTAGTGGGCGGCAATCTTAAAGTGACCCTGACGCATGAGTTCTTCTTGGACGATGTCCTGGACGTCCTCGATGTGGATGAATGATTTTCCCTCTGTGCGCACGCGCTCAGTCACGGCGTGTGCCACCGCTGCAGCTGGAGCAGCATCTTCCTTCATGGTGAGGAAGGCCTGACGTACAGCATTCTCGATCTTAGTTTCTGACCAAGGCACTACGTTGCCATTGCGACGGATGAGTCTGACAGTGAAGGGCTCGTTAGAAATGGCTGCCACTTCGATAGAGCCCTTGTCGGCAAGCGAGCGGTTGAATACGAGCGACTTCGCAACGTCGTGTGCGTCGTTCTCAATCAATGCCTTTTCGATGAGAAGGAAGAGGTCGTTCTTGGTGAGCTTGAGCTGGCCACCATCAGTCACCTGCTCAATGAGAGATCCTGCCACATTGTGCGCCACGTTGGACACAAAATGACGGTTCTCTTCGTTGAAAATCTTATCTTCCTCAGCCTGACGCGCGAGAAGAAGGTCAGTGAGTGCGCCACCGATGGTGTCTGCTACGTCTTCGAGAGAAAGCTCAGACTCGTTCGTACCATTGACCACAATCACTTGCGGCACGCTCTTGCTAGATGTTGTTAGCTGATCGCGCCAAGCGAAGTCAGGCTTTTCAGAACGTGGGCGGGTCACAACGTTTTTCAACGCGACATCTTCTTCTAGTGTTAAGTTGCGGTACATAGGTGTTATGTCTTAGGTTTTGAGTAATATAGAATGGTTTGAGGGAAGGCGGATAAAAGACTGGGAGTTTTCAGACTGCTTGATTTAATGAAACCTGTGCTTAATTCGTTTTTGGATGTAAGCTGGAATTTCTGGGAGCGTGTTAGCGCCCGTTTCTTGTTTAACCCATTGTTTCAACTGCTTTAATTGAAGCATTGGCTCGTTGTTGTTAAATCGCCACTCACACTCTTTCGAAAAATTGCAAAGTGTGCAACTTTTTTGACTCGTTGAAAACGGCACGCCACTCACACTTTTTCAAATACAGGTGAAAGCGAGCCAACCACTAGTCCTTAGCTACTTCAGCCCCTCGATACATTTGCGACCGAGTGCTGAGTGACATTTATGCGTTGAACGAAGTTGACCACGCTGAGTTTAATAACGTTCTGGATCTTTTTGAATAACAGAAGGAGCAGTTTTTAAAGTTGGGTCTTAAGTAGATTAGAGAGGTTTTTGTCTTAATTCTTTGAGTAAAAGAAGGTATAAATTGTCGTTTCTGTGATTGTATCTCCAAGCGCTTTCCATAAGGTGGATGACGAACTTTTCTTTCTTTACTCCTCTGAGTTTTGTCATTCTAAATTTCACATAACTCCAGAAGCTTTCAATGCCATTAACATGGTTTTTGCCTCTAGCAAATTCATCTTTATGATGGTGTACTCGATGGTGCTTGTAACCTTCTCTAACAAGGCTATCGTAAGCTTTCCAGCCATCTGTGTAAACGGTGGCATCTTCTAGTATTTGTCCCTTAATAATAGGCAGCAATTCCTTGCGGCTACAATCATGGACAACTTTTGCAAAAACTCTCCCATCTCGCTTGAGCAATCCAATAACTGGAGTTTTACCAGAAGCCCCTCGACCTCTTTTTCCTCGAATTCTCTTTGCTCCAAAGTAACTTTCATCGACCTCTACTTCACCAGCAAAAGGTTTATTTTCCTCAGATGCTAAAGAAAGAATTCTCTCTCTTAATAGAGTGTAAATTCGCTGTACAGTTTTTACTGATAAGCCCAATAACCTCGAGGCTGTTAGAGTAGAAATATCTTCACAGAAAAGCTGCAAAAGCTCTCTGAATTTACGCTCTGAAAAGTGCGCGCCTTTTATGTATTTGTTTTTCACTGTGTTTAAGTAAATTATGCATAGTTATTAATGATAATCTACTTAAGACCCTAAATATAATACGGTTTCAGGAGGGAAACTGAGAGACATCTATTTTGAATAAGGGTCTTGCCTAGATCATGAGCTTAAAGAGCTCTATGACTAAGTTAAGACAATGAAAAACAAGTATCTAAAAGTTGCGAAGATTTCTGAAGCTAAATTTAGAGTTCTCGTGGACTGCTTTTCAGAGGATATTGCAGCAACTCAAGCTGCTCGTCTGAGCCGTGTGAATCGAAATACGGCACAGCGAATTTATACACTTCTTCGGCACAGAATTCTTTCTTTAGCATCTGAGGAAAATAAACCTTTTATTGGGGAGGTTGAAGTTGATGAAAGTTATTTCGGAGCAAGAAGAGTAAGAGGCAAACAAGGTCGTGGAGCTTCAGGGAAAACTCCAATTGTAGGACTACTCAAACGAAATGGAAAAGTTTTTGTGGAAGTCGTCAAAGACTGTAGTCGTAAGGAACTGCTACCAGTCATCAAAGGGCAAGTGATGGAGGATAGCACAGTTTATACTAATGGTTGGAAAGCCTATGACAGCCTAGTTAGAGAAGGCTATAAGCATCACAGAGTTCATCACCATAAGGATGAATTTGCTAGAGGTAAGAACCACGTAAACGGTATCGAAAGCTTCTGGAGCTATGTCAAATTTCGCATGACAAAACTCAGAGGAGTAAAGAAAGAAAAGTTTGTTACACACCTCCTCGAAAGTGTCTGGAGATTTAACCACAAAAAGAAGAATATTTACCTTCTATTACTCAAAAATTTAAGAGATAATCCGCTATGATCTAGGCAAGACCCTTTGTGATTACTACATAGGAGAAAATGACGTTGACCTTGGAGGTCGGTTTACTCCATATTCTGCGTTGTGTCTAAAAGGCGCATCCGAGCGCTCACACCACAAGGGCAACGCACCAACCTTATCGCATTTTCACAATTTTTCATAATGTCCACCACTACAGTAACTCTCGGAGATCGTACTTTCGAAATCGATGAAGCAAAGGCACAAGAAGCCTACGCTGCGAAGAAAGTCATCAATGGCCGCGACACCATGTTTTTCAACATTCTCCCGCTCAAATATCAATGGGCATACGACCTCTACAGAGAGATGAAGAACAATCACTGGGAGCCTGAGGATATTGCGCTCCGTGGCGATGCAGCACAGTGGGGGACACTTTCCAAAGATCTGCAACAAGCAGTGCAAATGCTGCTCGGCTACCAAGCGACATCTGGTGAGATCACAGGCGCGGAAGAAATCTACGCGATTCGTGACATCGTCACAGCGCCAGAGCTCAAGCTTGTGTTTGGTCGTTACGTCCATGAGCAAAATACTCAACAGGATGTGCTCGTTCACGTATTTAGCTCATTTGGCCTCGACCCAGTTAAATGCACTGACATCTTTACTGAAGCTGCTGGCAAGGTCAAAGCACTCACCGACAAGCACTTCGTCGAACTTGACCGCGATGTCGACATGACCGAGCTTACTAATAAGCAAGCATTTGCCAAGAACACCTTCCTCTTCAGCCAGTGCATGGAAGGCCTTCAGTTCTACAGCCTCTATGCTATCGTTCTTGAAATGGGCCGCACCGGCAAGCTCGTCGGTACTGCTGAAATCCTCACCAGCCTCTTGCGCGATGCTGGATTCCGCTGCGAGCTCTTCCGTAAGCTCTTCGCTGAACTCAACCAAGAGAACAACGACATCCGCACTGACGCCTTCGACAACGAGCTCATCGCTCTCATGAATGAGGCGGTGGCATTTGAGAAAGAGTTCATCAGCAACTATCTTCCTAGAGCCGACAGTGTGGGGCTCGATGCCGACACGCTTAGTAGCTACATCGACCATGTCGCTGCGTACCGTCTCGCCGCCTGCGGCCTCGGCCCAGCGGCTGGTGCGTCACCACTGCCATGGCTCGATGAAGTGTTCTTTCCGAGTGAAGTCCACAACGTCCACACCTCCGCCACTACAGTAAGCTCCGTAAACGACTTCGACGACGATGACCTTTAGCGGCGCTAGAGGAGGAAAAAGGATAAAGCTCCATTTCCAACTAGCTTCACCAGCATAAAACTTTATCTTCCCTACTTTTCCCTTTCACCCAATGATCACCACACAATTAGGCGACGCCTCCATCACTCTCGACTCTGCAGCTGCTGAGGATATTCTTTCCAGCAAGCGCGTGATTAATGGCACGACTCCATCTGGCTTCGGTCTCGCTCCGCTGAAATACGAATGGGCGTACGAGATCTATAAGAACATGCGTGCCAATCACTGGGAGCCAGAAGACATCACCATGCAGAAAGATGTCGAGCAATGGCGTGGTGCTGAGGTCACTGACGTCGAGCGCTGGATCATCAAGATGGGTATCGGCTACTTCTCTGCAGCAGAAGGGATTGTTGGCGACAATGTGATTCACGTGATTCGCGAGCTCGTTTCCGCACCTGAGCTCAATCTCGTGTTCCGCCGTCACGGTCACGAAGAAAACATCCACGCAGACTCGCTCGTTTACATGGTGTCCTCGCTCGGCATCAACCCGCACGAGTGCGAAGCGATGCTCGAAGACATCCCGACCATCAAGGATAAGACCGACTTTGTAGTTTCTAACAGCCGTGGCCTTCGCCGCGACATGGACATGTCCAAGCTCGAGAACAAGCAGGCGCTCGCTCGCAATATCTTCATGTTTGGTCAGGTGATGGAAGGCACGCAGTTCTACGGCCTCTTTGGCATGATCCTCAGCCTCTACCGCCAGAACAAATTCCCAGGCATCGGCCAGATGTTTCGTTACACTCTCCGTGACGAATCCAACCATATCGAGCTCTTGCGCGACCTCCTTATGGATCTCGTTGACGAGAACTCAGAGATTTGGACCGACGAATTTAAAGAAGACCTCCGCGCCACTATGGCCGAAGGCATCCGTCTCGAAAAAGCATTCATCCGCGACTGTCTTCCAGTAGCTGCCGTTGGTCTCAACACGAATGAGTTCGAGCAATACATCGACTTTATCGCCGACCGCCGCCTCACATCCTGTGGACTCGAGCCACTCGTCGAGGGTGGAACCGCCAACCCATTCCCATGGCTCGCCGAAATGATGGACATCAAGAAGGAACAAAACTTCTTCGAAGGTCGAGTCACCGAATATCAGAAAGCTTCGGCACTCGGAGAGATTGATGATGACGCGCTTTAAAATGCCGAAGAAGTGTATAAATTCGCTGTGACGTATTTCGATTCACACGGCTCAGACGAGCAGCTTGAGTTGCTGCAATATCCTCTGAAAAGCAGTCCACGAGAACTCTAAATTTAGCTTCAGAAATCTTCGCAACTTTTAGATACTTGTTTTTCATTGTCTTAACTTAGTCATAGAGCTCTTTAAGCTCATGATCTAGGCAAGACCCTAAAAAATCACAAACACCCGTGTATCACCTCACACTCTAATTTATGTAAATATCTGTGGTACCCCATTTTCACCACTAGGGGAGACTAGATTCATCGCCCCTCCCAATCCCTCATGCGCAGCACTCTTGAACGACACCGCTTGCACCCAGCCTCTTTTACCTTCGAAAACCGCGATAGCGGCTGCTCTTTGGGTCGCGCTCATCGAAGGTAGAATCATCTTTATATCCTAACACGCCGTGGCGCTTGAGGTTTTTGATAAAGATTTTAGTATCATCTTTCACTTCCTCGTCCGCTACGAGAGTGCCTAGTAGACCATCTCCATCACCCAGTCCGTTGAGAGTAGCATCAGCTGAATCAACAAACTTGCTCACCTTGGTGGCGGCACGTCTAAACTCTGAAATCGTCGCTGGAAGCTCGTCAATCGCTGGACCGATTTCTTTCACTTCGGCCTGAACAACTCCGAATGTTTCTTCGGCTACATTCGCAGCACTTTGGACGCTCGCAATCGCTTCACGCACTTCTTCAATGGAAGGTTCGAGCCCTTCACCTAGATTCTTAAAGCTCTCAGTAGCTGCTTCGAGGTTCGCAATCGACTTCTGGATATTTTCCACATTCTCTTCACCTAACACTCCTTGATTTACTTTTTCAAAGGTATCTCCAAGTCGAGCTGAGATCATACAGATATCGTCCAAAGCGGCATCAAACTTAAGCAATGACGTGCGCGCATCTTTCATCAACTTCCGCGCGTCGCGAGCCACCGATTTAGCATCTGACTGAAGCGCATCGAGCCCACCAGCTCCGTCACCCGTGACTTCTGCTCCATCGGATAAAATGGACTTCGAATCTCTTATCTCAGGGGGAACGACGACGATCATCTTGTCGCCAATAAAAGAAATCGACTGAATCATGAACTTCGATCCCTTGTAGATTTTCACCCGCTTATCAAGACTCAATTCTACCATCACAGTGAGGTCGTACGTGAGACTAGGAGTAGTTACTACCCTACCAATCTTGGCGCCTCCCATGCGTACTTCACTCCCTTTGATAATCCCAGCAGCATCTTGAAACTCAACGGACACACTATATGTATCCACCTTGCTCTCACCAAAGCGCCCAAACTGGACAATCAAAACTCCTAACGCAAGAAAGCCTAACAACACAAAGAGACCGACGAGAGTCTCGAGACGTTTTTCCTTTAGAGCCATATCGGCATTTTCTATCACAAACTAGTACATGCAAGGATTGATTTACACTCAGGCTAATCAACTCTCCCACGAATCTCCAGAATCCCCATTGATGAAATCCCGCAACTCAGGATCTTCGCTCAGCTTCAGTTGCTCCAGAGTTCCCTCCCAATACAGTAAACCTTCCTTGAGAAACATCACTCTATCTGCGATGCGGAACACACTGCGCATTTTATGCGTTACGATGACATTTGTCATCTGGTGGTCTCGTTGCAGGTCTTTTACTAAGTGATCGATACTGTCTGCTGTAATTGGATCTAGCCCTGCGTGGGGTTCGTCGAAAAGCACACAGGCTGGACGGTCTACGATCGCACGAGCCAATGCGACCCGCTTACGCATTCCTCCTGATAAGTCTGAAGGCATTTTCGCCTCTTGCCCCGGCAGTCTAACAATATCTAACGACTCACACACCAATCGCTCTATGCGAGCTTCATCTTTCTCTCCTCCCATCCTCAAAGGGAATGCTATATTTTGCCCAACCGTCATGGAATCAAACAGCGCACCATTTTGAAACATCATGCCCATCTTACGCCGCACCGAGCTCAGCTGACGTTCGGATAAGCCAGAAATATTCTCACCCTCAACAATCACCTCTCCTGAATCTGGAGAAAGTAATCCGACAAAATGCTTCATCAGTACCGACTTACCTCCTCCTGACCCTCCTAAAAGAACGAGAGTCTCGCCCTTGTACACTTTTGCTGAAAGCCCTTTGAGGACCTTTTGTTCGCCAAAGCTCTTATGTAGATCGCGTACTTCGACGAATATCTCTTTCTCTGCCACGCCCATCAATAAAGCGCGCACATTCACTCAAGGAAAGGGAAAAATCTCCCACGCAAAATTGTTCTTGCAATTCCTAAAGTCCGGCACTACATCCTCCCTCGTCAAGGACTGTGGAGTTTCAGCTGGTGAATCCTCCAGGTCTTAATCGAAGCAAAGGTAGCTTGTCTGCGATTGCCGCAGTCCCTTGGCACTTTCCACCTCTCCTTGTTCGAGAGTTTTTTCTGTTTTAGAGAAGCTGCTTATTTAAAAGTCACCTTAGCCATCGCGTCACTGCGTTTACTCACAAGTCACTCAATTTGTTCTTTCGGCCATCCGACATAAAGTAAACCGAGACATTTATCCTCAGCATCGAGTTCAAGAAATTGTGCGAAGCTCGGTCCGTATGTCGCAACTGGAGAAGACCAGAACACCCCCAAGCCAACTGACGCGGCTGCTAGGTGCAGGTTTTGTACGGCACAAGCAACGGCCTCGACTTCTTCGATTTCAGGAATTTTGCGCTTCGAATCACGACCACCGAATTAGCGAGGAATGGATTCTTTCCCATTTTTTCAAACTTCTCGGGGCGAAAATCGGTCTCAAGAGTTTCTGATTTGTACGCATTTTGTAAAGCACTAGCAATCTGCGCACGCGACTCCCCCGTATGCACCAAGAAGCGCCAAGGTTCAGTTAGACCGTGATTTGGAGCCCAATTTGCATCTTCAAACAAGGTCTCCCACAATTCATGACTAATCTCTTTCCCCGCATTCATCAATACGGGCTTGATACTACGGCGATGGGCTATGAGCTGCGAAACTTATTCAAGTTGCATGCGGCGCAGGCTGCAAAAGCTATACAGAAAATGCAATACTATTTCAAAGGGAGACACACGAGCGTCACCGTCGAAGACTCACCGATCTCATCAGGCATCGTGACATATTTCTCAAATGGCATCTGAATCTTGCTTTGTTTAAATAGCTCTGCACGTGAGCGTAAGATAGCAGCTGACTAGGCATTTGCTAGATGACGATACGCCCCAGTATGCTCCACTACATAGGCTCGGCAAGCAACCCGTTCACCAGCGACAAAGCCATGTGGCACTGGAGTAAGGCTTTCTTTCAACGGATAACAAACACAATAATGTACCAGACCTTGCTTTAGATTCCATCTCCACCGTCCTCGGCAGTGAAGCCTTCAAATCCAGTATCGCTAGGAACTACTGCAGCAAAGTCGCCAAAGCCAACGGTATCCTGAATATCAGTGAGTGACTCGGCCGCTATAGCGAGATCATCACCCGTGCCAGTGGACAAGTTTTTTACATCACGAACGATTTTCTCACAAGGTCTTACATCAGAGACTCTCGTCTGTTCTGGAGCCGCACCGAGCGCTTCAAATTTACGAGCACTGACGATGACACGTGAGTCGAGTGAGCCAACTGCGTCGTTGAAGCGTGTGACAGTAGTTCCGAGAGATTTACCAATATTATCCACGTGCTCAGTGAATTTAGCAAGACGCTCATACAGCTCTTGGCCAACATTGGAAATATTTTGCGCATTTTGAGCCAGAGCTTCTTGGCGCCAGCCGTATGCCACTGCGCGAAGGAGAGCAATGAGTGTTGTTGGTGTCGCGAGGATGACACCTTGGTCGACGCCTTTTTCGATCAACGTGCTGTCCTGCGCGAGAGCTGCTGAGAAGAAGGCTTCACTCGGAAGGAAGAGCACGACGAACTCTGGACTCGTCTCGAACTGATCTTGGTATTTCTTGCTACTGAGTTGCTGAATGTGTGTGCGAACCTGCGCTGCGTGACGGACGAGTGCCACTTCTCTAGCAGAATCGTCGTCAGACTTTACAGCATCGAGGTAAGCATCCATCGGCGCTTTGGAATCTACAATAATACTCTGGCCGCCTGGAAGTTTGACAATGAGATCTGGGCGAAGCTTCTTACCTTCGTCAGTTGTTGTTGTCGTTTGCGTTTCGAAATCGCAATGCTCCTGCATACCACTCATTTCTACCACGCGGCGGAGTTGCATTTCCCCCCATTGACCTCGACCAGTTGGTTGACGCAATGCTTTGACGAGCTGGGATGTTTCCTTTTGAAGCCCGAGATGCGTTTCCTGCATATGACGGACTTGTTCGCGGAGAGACGTGTACGCACCTACACGTTCTTTCTCTAACTCGCCTGCCTGCACCTGCACTTTTTCTAACGATTCATTGATTGGTTTGACCATGCGCTCGACAGCCTCGACACGCTTGTCTATATCCCCCTTGGCACTGTCTTGTTGTGCTTTGAAAGATGTTTTCGCGAGTTGGAGAAATTGCTCTTGGCTCTCCTTGAGAGCATCTTGAGAGAGCGCTTTGAAAGTATCAGTGAACTTTTGTTCAGCTTTATCTAATAATGCTTCCTTCTGTTTGAGTGATTTTTGCTCGGCTTCGAGTTTCTCACGAAGACCAGCCTCAGTACGCACAAGATTAACTTCTTTATCCTTGAGCGAGTTATTCTCTTTTTCAGCTTCCTTGAGTCGGTTCTCAAGGTCTTCAGCGCGCTGCTTTTCAGCCTCTAATTGGCCTCCTAGCGAACCTTCGACAGCAGCAACAGCGGCTTTTTTGCCAGCTCCAGTAATGAAGCTCACAATGATAACGACAACTGCTATAGCTGCGCCAAACACAGCCCACATTTCTGGGGGGATTTCAGGGAAGTTCATCTCTCCATCTTGATACTTGCAAAAAATAAAGCCATAGCATACTACCAGCATCAGCTTTACTGCACATATGTTAACACACTGAGCAGTTAGCGCAAAACATATCATTAGTAAAATCATTATGGCTCACGAACTTCCCGAACTCGGCTACGCATACGACGCACTCGAACCACAAATCGATGCGCGTACAATGGAGATACACCACTCCAAGCACCACAACACATACATCACAAACCTCAACGCAGCACTTGAAGGCAGCCCACTCGCTGAGCTTCCAATCTGCACACTTGTTAGCGATCTCAGCAAAGTTCCTGCTGAGAAGCAAGCAGCTGTCCGTAACAACGGCGGTGGCCACCTCAACCACTCCCTCTTCTGGAAAGTCATCACACCAGGCGGGGCATCGGCACCATCTGACAAACTCACTGAAGCAATCGACGCAGCATTCGGTTCCTTCGACGAATTTAAAAAAGCATTCGCAGCTGCAGGCGCAACACGCTTCGGATCTGGCTGGGCATGGCTCTGCGTGAAAGAAGGTGGCACACTCGCTGTTTGCTCCACACCTAACCAAGACAACCCAATCATGGGTGAGTTCGCAGATTGCTGTGGTTACCCCCCAATCCTCGGCCTCGACGTTTGGGAGCACGCATACTACCTCAACTACCAGAACCGCCGCCCTGACTACATCTCCGCATTCTTCGAGATCGTAAACTGGGACGTTGTTACTGAAAACTTCGAGAAGTTCTCTTCTAAGTGCTGCGAAGGTGACAGCTGCAACGGCTAATGCGTCTATAGACTCATTTCTATTTTCCAAAGCGTGTCTTCAAAGAGGACACGCTTTTTTATTTTTTCAATACACCACCTCTCGCGATAACTGAGTAATTGGTTGCAAAAGAGCTTCACACTTTACCCTTCTAACTACACACTTCCCGCATGAAAGTCGGTATCATTGCGAACCCCTACAAGAAAGGAGCAGCTAATACAGTGCATGCACTCATCGCTGTGCTCACTCAACACGGGATCGATACAGAATTAGAAAATGACTCCGCAGCAATCATCGGAGCGGAGTTTGATTTTGATGCCTCCGAACTCGCAAAAACCTGCGACGTCATCGCAGTGCTCGGCGGCGATGGCACCATGCTCAATGCCGCACACCGTATCGGTCCAACGGATACCCCGATGGCTGGTATCAACATCGGCACACTCGGCTTCTTAACTTCCTGCACTGACGACGAACTCCACATGTTTGCAGAGGCCCTCGTAGAGAACTCCTACAAGATCGTCCCTCAAATCTTGCTAGAAACCAGCATCACCTATACTAATGGAGAAACCGAAAGCGACTTTGCAGTTAACGAAATCACCCTTTCTCGAGGTCAGACCGGACGACTCATTTCTATTGATGCCTTCATTGATGGCGCCCTACTCAACCACTACCACGCGGACGGGCTAATCGTGGCCACACCTACTGGCTCTACCGCTTATTCACTTGCCGCTGGTGGCCCATTGATTTCCCCCATTACCAGAGCCTTTGTGATCACCCCTATTTGCCCGCACTCACTAACCAACCGCTCGCTTGTGTTAGATGAGTCTTCCGTGGTTGAACTCATCAGTGCCGAAACCTCCGAGTGTCCAGCCTTCTACTCCATCGACGGCCGTGAGGTCATAGAACTCCCTTGCGACGCACGCATTTCCGTCAAAAAAGCCGACCACCAACTTCACCTTCTGCGACTCAAAGATCGCACCTATTTCTCTACGGTTAGACAAAAATTGCACTGGGGCTAACAGCATGTGGGAAAACCACCTATTGACTTATTCTCACACTCACAGCTAACGTCTCCACCATGAAATTATTCGTTCTACTCAGCATTCTGCTGAGTCAATTTAAGCCTCGATACTCTTGAAAAAAGCAGTTTCTTAAAGAGTCGCGTTAAACTAGCCCAACCATGAAGCTGAGATTTGCTAGTTGGCTCCTTATTAGTCTAGTACTCGTTTTACTCTGTGCATGGTACGGGCAAATTACCACGAGCCTTAACGCAGCAGGAACAGAGCGCGCTCTAGTCTCTTTCGGCATTGCTTGCAGTGGATTTATCGCCGTTTTTCTTTTTCCTGACACGAGTAGAAAGAACTCTATTTTTCTCATCCTTGGCCTATCTACACTCTGCCGAATTGCCATCCTACCCTCTTCCCCTTCAGACGATATCAATCGCTACCTTTGGGAAGGTAAGCTCACGGCACTAGGAGTCATCCCATACCAGGCTGTAGCCACCGATGCCCAATATATCCCCTATCGCGATTATTATTGGGAGAAAATGAACCATCGCGATAAACCGACAGCTTACCCTCCGCTCGCAGCTCACTGTTTCAAGTGGATCAACCATTTCGGTTACCACCCAATGAGTTATAAAGTCACTTTCGCGCTGCTAGACCTCTTCCTGATCGCCACTCTACTCGCACTGCTAGGGCAACTCACACGGCCACTACACTGGGCGCTATTCTACGCTCTCAGCCCCATTGCGCTGCTTTCCTTTGCCGCTGAAGGTCACTTCGACATTTTGATGGTTCTCTGCATCGTATTATCTCTCCTCTTTCTTTCAAAGAAGCACATGATTGCGGCGGGCATAGCGATGGGCATAGCCATTAGTACAAAAATTATGGCGATAGTCATCGCTCCACTCATACTGTGGCGCACTGGTTGGAAAGGTATGCTGACGGCTGGTATCACCATTGCGGCTCCAACGCTCATTTACTTCGATGACACTCTCGGCATGCTCAATGGCCTCATAGAGTTCGGCACAAACGGGAGATTCAACGGTCCAATACATCAACTTGTGAGCAGCCTAACAAACCAATACTACGCCTTAGCGAGCCAATTCACGACTCTCCTCTTCATTGTTCTCTGGGCCATCGGCTTCTGGCTTATGCTCAAGCGCCAACTTTGGGCTGGCCTGTTAGTAAGTTTCGGCAGCCTCATTCTTTGCTCGCCGATCGTACACTTTTGGTATTTAACATGGATTTTACCCCTCGTTGCACTGCGACCAAAATTTGCATGGTTAAGCCTGAGCTTCACCATGCCTCTCTACTTTCTAGTATGGGATGTTAAACAACATACAGGAGTATGGGACCTGCCTCTATGGGCAAAATGGCTCTTCTGGCTCCCTTTCTTCCTCATTCTCCTTAGCGAACAAAAACAGTTCTTTTCTAGAATCAAACAACTCCTCCAATCACGTCTGAGCGCGTGCCCGCCACTCAGCTTTTCTGTCATCATCCCCACTCTCAACTCTGGAGAAAAACTCCAGCAAACACTTGCCAGCATAGACGTCCAAACAACTCCGGCAAACGAGATCATTCTTGTCGATGCGTCATCAACTGATGGATCTATCAACGAAGCTCAAGCGAGTTATCCTAAACTCAAAATCCTTCACTCCGAGTTAGGGCGTGGAGCTCAAATCAAAGCTGGATGCGAAGCAGCCCATTCAAGCTGGTGCATCGTCCTGCACGCAGATAAACAACTAAAACCACACGCCCTTGAGCTCCTCAAACAAGCCATTCAAAATAACCCAGAGATTATTGGCGGAAGTTTTGGGCAACGCTTTGACCGATCCTCTCCTGGTCTACTTTTAATTGAAGTTATGAACGAATTCAGAGCGACACTACTCCACAACACTTTTGGCGACCAAACACAGTTCTTTCACCGAGAAACTGCCATCCAACAAGGAATACTAACAAACCAACCACTCATGGAGGATGTAGAAATGAGCAATCGCCTACAAGCAGCCTGTGAATGTCTCCATCTCGCCTATGAAGGCTCAGTCTCCGCTCAAAAATGGAAAAAGGGAAACTTCTGGAAGCGTTTCTTCGTGATCGTCGAATTCTACGCAAAATACCAGCTTCTCAGCTTTTCTAAAAAGCAACGTCAGCAGCTCAGCGCCAATTTCTATCAGCGCTATTACAAAAAGTAAGCTGCACAACTAAGCACTCTCACACAACTTGGTGGCGTAGTTATCAAAGACCTTACAAATCTCATCACGCACCCGGCGAAACTCCGCCTTTATTTCGGACTCGGAGCCTGTCGCATCTGCTGGACTGGATCTGCAAAAGCCCAACAATTATGATTCTTTCCCCCCTCAAACTCGGAACAGCAACTCTCGGCATTTTCACACACCGTAATGATTGTATCGATGTCTTGGTCTCGAAAATCGTCTAGATGCTTCCTGTGATGGGATGAAAGATCGACCCCAATTTCGTGCATCACCTAGGATGCCACGGGATGCACATAGCCTGACGGTTTTGCATCCGTACTCTGCACATCATAGAGGTCACCAATCTTATGCTTAAGGGATCCCTCAACCATATGGCTTCGACAAGAATTGCCCGTGCAAAGCACCAATATCGTAGCTTTCTTTTCCATAAACTTATTGGGTTAGCACACCTCCACAACTGCTCCCAGCTCCAGCTGTACAACCGAAACAATGATTGGCTGTGCGGATCTCTAAATCCGCGACGGACTCAGGTGTCACATCCCACAAGTAGAGTGGCTTCTCGCGATTGAGTTGCATCTTGAGCATCTGATTGAAGTCACAATCAAACACTTCACCTTCATAGCCGATATTGAGCGTCGTGCGACACATCAACCCATCTACCGTCGCAGGATTGAAACTGTTGACTAGCAACTCCATATATTCATCCCACTGATCATGTTCCCGAAGATCTGTAGCGAAACGAGCAATGGGGAGGTTTGTGATCGCAAACAGCCGAGTAAACCTGATGCCATAACGCTTCCACAGTTCTTCCTTATAATCAGCTTCTAACCCTGCTTGATTTGGTGGCAGCTTTGCTCCTATCGGGTTGAAAACCAGAGTTAGAGGTAAATCTGTACCGTAGCCCACAGCATTAAGCTTTTTTAGAGCTGAAATACTTTTCTGAAACACTCCGTCACCGCGCTGTTCGTCCACATTGTCTTCTAAATAACAAGGCAATGAAGCAACCACTTCCACCTGATGTTTAGCTAAAAACTCAGGAAGATATGCATGTGATTTTGTTTCAATGATCGTGAGATTATTGCGATCGATGATATGTGCTTCCACCGAGCGTGCTGTTTCGACAAAGTAATCAAAGTAAAGGCTCAACTCGGGAGCCCCTCCTGTGATATCTACCACTTTGGGTTTATGTTCTAAAATCCATGCCCCCACTTTGTGGGCGCATTCCTCGTCCATCATCTCAATACGCCAAGGAGCTGCATCTACGTGGCAATGCGTACAGGTCTGATTGCACTTTCGCCCAACATTGATCTGAAGAGTTTCGAACGGAGCTCTCTTCATATCCATCTGATACTTGGCTAAAGTCTGTTGGAAATTGATCATGGCAATGCGATCTAGTAACATCCACTCTCACCACAGCTATCGGAAGCCGCAGTAGTCACATCATAATCAAAGCCTTTCGTCTCACATGGGTGACGAGTCACATTCCTAGAGCAGTCGAACTCTTGCGCAAATTCTAACGGTACATCTTCACGCGGGTCAACAAATTCAAAATGACTCTGATAGGGAGCTTTCTTATAGAGATTATAGGTTTTATCACATACCGCATAGCGCTGACCACGCAGCATCGTGTGTCCATCATCATCCGAGACCTTACTAAATGGCCCTTTGTAAATGACCGCTTGGTTTCTTTCGAGGCATGGTCCTTGCTTTCCTTTCCAAGCACGGATTGTCACGCTGCGAAACTCAATCCCTTCCACAGTCTGCCATAGTTTTTCATCTCTCTTGAGGATTTCGATCCCATAGAAACCAGCATCTTCAAATGCCTTGAGAAAGCCTTCTTCCGTGTACGCACCACTGATACATCCACTCCACAAATAAGGGTCATTCTGTAAATGTTGAGGAATAGCTTCATCGCTCACGATATCCGAAATCACAGCTCTTCCTCCATTTTTGAGTACGCGGAAGATCTCTTCAAACATCTGCCCTTTGAGATCCGACTCCACTAAGTTTAGGACACAGTTAGAAACGACAACATCAACACTTTCTGTGTCAACTAAGGGCTTTGTCTCTTTCAGTTCTTTAGTGATTTGGTCCAGCGCCATCCAGTCATTCGCATCTTTTACAGGATTCTCAGCAAGCTTTTGCTCTAACAACCTAAGATTCAATGAAAGGTCCTGAATACGACCCTTGCGGAACTCCACATTGGAGTAGCCTATCTTCTCAGCAACAATTGGAGCATTTCTATCAGCCACCTCTAACATATCATCAGTCATATCAACTCCGATAACTTTGCCGCTCTCCCCCACGACCTGTGACGCGATGTAACAAATTTTTCCGGTTCCCGATCCGAGATCTAACACCGTATCACCAATCTGCACATACTTTGAAGGGTCACCACAACCATAGTCTTTCTCGATTACTTCCTGAGGAATGACTTCTAGATATTTAGGGTTATAGTCGACAGGACAACACAGAGCTTGCTCTGGGGTAGCAGCAGCATCGGCATAACGATCACGAGTTGCGGTTTCAGACGTACTGATAGAATTCATAAAATAAGTGATAAATAGATTTGCGCTTTATAGCAAGAAACCACCCTAAGAACTTTATTTTAAAGAAAAATGCGTACCTGCTGAAACAGATACGCATTTGAAATTTTCTCCACGGCAGCATGAACCACCATGATTGAACACCTCTCTTAGAGGTCGCGGTCTAGGCGACATGAAAATGGCTTACCGCGAAGCTTTTGCCCTTTGAGCGCAGAGATGACTTTTTGCTCATCACCTTCTTTGACCTGCACAAGAGAATGCTTAGGGAAAATGCGGATCTTGCCGAGGTTGCCACTCTTGATGTTCGCTTCGCTGTAGATCATACCTGCCAGCTCACCTGGAGCCACACCGAGGATACCACCAGCGCCGATAAAGATCTGCTTCATGCCTACTGCCACTTCGTTGCGGCGTGATTCACGGTCGAACTTGCCACCGCGATCACCACGGTCACGTCTGTCACGGCGCTTGCGCCCACGGTCGCCATTTGGACGATCTTCTTGAATTTCTTCACCTTCACGTCCCACAGCTTCACGCATCATGCCGAAGAGTGTGCCCGCAATGTCAGTCGCCGCGTAGCCTTGCTCTAGAAGACGATCGACGAGATTGATGTATGGTGCACCTTTTTTCTGTTCTTCAAGCTTGAGCTTCACGCTCTCGAAAAGCACATCAGCGCGCTTTCCTTCCACTTCTTCTTGAGAAGGAACCTTTTCGCGGCGCACCTTGCTACGGATGTAGCGCTCTACGTTTTGCAGGCGGTAGACGTCACGTCCGAAGACAAAAGAAACTGCCTTACCCTCACGACCTGCACGACCAGTACGACCAATGCGGTGCACGTAATCTTCTGGATCTTGTGGAAGGTCGTAGTTGAAGACGATATCGACTTCATCGATGTCGAGACCACGAGCCGCCACGTCTGTAGCGATGAGGAGTTCAACTTTGCCGTCACGGAAACGGTTGATCACACGCTCACGCATTTGCTGGGTGATATCTCCGTGCAGACGATCAGCTGTGAAACCACGAGCAAGGAGAGCTTCAGTCGCCTCATCCACTGCGCGCTTGGTATTACAGAATACCACTGCGAGACGGAAGACGCTCATGTCGAGAAGACGTGAAAGAACCTCTACTTTGGAGCGATTGCGTACTTCGTAGTAGGATTGGTCGATACGGTCAACGGTGAGAGACTTTTTCGCCACTTCTACCTTCTCAGGGAAATCACCGAACTTCTCGATGAGACGCTCCACATGCTTGTTCATAGTAGCAGAGAAAAATAGTGTCTGGTGGTGGCCCTCGATCTGGTCAAGAATTTCCTCCATGTCATCACGGAAGCCCATATCGAGCATGCGGTCAGCTTCGTCGAGAATCACCAGCTTGAGGTCGTCCGTACGGAGCGTGCCACGGCGAAGGTGGTCCATCAGACGCCCTGGAGTGCCCACAACCATCTGCGCACCACGAAGACCTTTGATTTGGCGATCGATCGGAGCACCACCATAGACTGGTGTTGCTCGCATATTTGAAAGATTCGTACCTAGTTTGCGGACCTCTTCACATACCTGCACACAAAGCTCGCGGGTAGGAGAAAGGATAAGTACCTGTGGACGGCAAAGGTTCTGATCGATAAGCTCGAGAGCAGGAAGTGTAAAAGCCGCAGTCTTACCAGAGCCAGTTTCGGAAAGGCCAACAATGTCCTTACCTGAAAGGATTTTAGGAATGGCGAGAGCCTGAATCTGTGATGGCGCTTCGAAGCCAAGTCCATGCACAGCAGCGAGAAGGGGCTTGGAAAGTCCCAAGTCCGTAAATTTTACGTCGGTCATATCAATATTTTAGCAGCTCAAAACCGCGTCTGATCGATACCTATTCAACATAAATCTATGGCGGCCAAGGTGATTTATTCACCCCTAAGGACGCGAGCTATGCGCTTGCCCTAGAGAAATAGCAAGCATTATTCGAGATTTAGGTCACCTCCTTCACATTGCACAAAAAATAATCTATTACACTCATCGGCAACCACTTGTAATCATACAAAGAGAGCACATCGACACCACACGATGCATTCTCAGTCAAAGGGCTACGCCCAACAAATATGCAAATGATTAAAGAAACCGCTCTAGGCCGAAACCCACTATCTCAAGGTTAAACTGCTAGAAACTAACTTCATGGCGGCCCCAATAACAAATCAGCCTCAGAAATAGTCCGCCCAACTATCAGTGCCGGCAGTAATAGAACTTGTTAAATATACACATCGCGCGGTTTCGCGCCATCCGCTGGGCCAATCATTTGGCGTTTTTCTAGAATATCCATCATACGTGCCGCACGGGTGTAACCGAGACAAAGGCGTCGCTGGAGCAGCGATGTACTCGCTTTTTGCTCAGTGGTAATGACTTCAATACACTTGAGAAGACATTCTTCATCAGCGTCGGAAATATCATTTCCACCATCGTCACCATCTGTGCCCCCTTTTTCAATACTTTGCTGCACAGACTCTTCAAACTTCTGTTCGACCTGTGTCGAACAATATTCTACAATTGCTTCTACTTCCTCGTCAGAAACAAAAGCTCCTTGAGCTCGTTCTAACTTAGCAGAGCCTGGAGGGAGGTAGAGCATATCCCCCTTACCCACTAACTTGTCAGCCCCCTTAGTGTCGAGAATAACGCGGGAATCAAGCGCGGAAGAAACTTGGAAAGCAATACGCGACGGGATGTTTGCTTTGATAATCCCAGTCACCACATCCGCGCGAGGTGTCTGGGTCGCTATAATTAGGTGAATCCCTGCGGCTCGTGCCTTCTGGGCAATGCGTGCGATGTTCTGCTCCACATCTGCAGGAGCCGTCTGCATGAGATCTGCAAGCTCATCAATAATTACTACGATGTATGGAAAACGGTCTGGCATTTCCTCTTCTTCATCCAAATCTAACTCATCGTCTTCGTTACTACCAATCGGACCTAACTCCCCATCCTCAAGTGCGCGAGCAAGCGACTCGATCACCTCTGGGTCTGGCTCTTCTTCCGAAGTTTCATCCACCACCTCTGGGTCTTCTTTCTCTGGTCGTGGGCGGTTGTTAAATCCATCAAAGTTACGCACACCACATTTTGCAAAGAGTCTGTAGCGCTTCTCCATTTCATTAACTACCCAACGCAGCGCAGCAACAACCTTATTAGGATCTGTTACTACGGGCACAACAAGGTGCGGAAGATCTCCGTAGATCTGCATTTCTACTACCTTCGGATCCACCATGATGAAGCGTAGTTCATCTGGGCTAAATTTGAAAAGAATCGAAGTGATGATCGAGTTGATACAGACCGACTTACCAGCGCCTGTAGCACCAGCTACTAACAAGTGAGGCATGGCGGCGAGGTCACCAATGACAGTATTGCCGTAGACATCCTTACCCAAAGCAAGTGGGATTTTCTTTTTCGCAGAAGTGAATGCCTCGTCTTGAAGAAGTTCGCGCAGCGGTACGGCGACCTTGTTGTCATTTGCGATCTCAATCCCCACCGTATCTTTTCCTGGAATAGGTGCGAGTATATTGATGCGCTCGGCCTTCGTCGCACGCGCGATATCTGCTTCTAACTGAGTGATGCGACTAACACGTAAGCCCATGCTTGGATACACTTCGTATCGGGTGATCGTTGAACCACGAGTAATATCCCCCGCACTCACATCCACTCCGAATGCCTTGAGGGTGTTTACAATAGTTTTCTGAATGCTGAGAAGCTCGCCCTGGTCCATTCCTTGCTCCTCTGAGTCAGACTCGTCATAAGCTAATAAGTCAAAGCCTGGGAGCTCATAGTCTTCATAACCATCAGTCGCCAGCGAGATACCCTCAGGGCATTTCTTCTTTTCAAATGGCTTCGCGCTCGGATCCAGTTTCGGCTTCTTGCGCTGTGAAGAATCGATGATTTGCGGCTTTGGTACTTCTTTGAGATTCATTTCCACCTGGGGATTTTGCTGCTCCTCTACCGCTTTTTTCTCTTTAGCGACAGCAGCCTTCTTCGCCTTTTCCTCTTTAACGCGCTCTTTTTCCTGCTGAGCCTTTTCCTTGGCCTCGGCCTTTGCTGCATCTCTCTCTAACTTACGCGCCTGACGTTCGGCATTGCGCGCTGCACGCTTGGCATCTTTTTCAGCCTGCTTACCTTTTTCTTCTGAACGCTTGGCTCGCCATTCCTTAAAACTGAGCCAACACACTTTGCTGAACTGGATAGGATTCAGCCCTATGAGCATGATCATTCCGATCATGTATAGCATCAATAGAAAAATGATGGCTCCCGTCTTATTTAAAAGAGCTTCTAACACCCTCGTGCCAATTTCATAGCCAGCCAACCCACCAGGGTGCATGATGTAATTTCTATCAGCCCATGCAGTCAAAATTCCTGTGACATTGAGCAAGCATGCACCTGTCAGCACAAAGCAGAAAAGCTCTAACAGCGTACGTTTAGAAAACTTTGCCTCCATAAAGGCGTATGCCACTCCCAACCACATCATACCAATGGGTAATAGATACCCAGCAGCGCCAAACACGATAAGAATGAAGTACGAGAAGAGAGCTCCCGCCACGCCAATCAAGTTCTCACTGGGAGAGTTTGGCTCATTGTCCGCCACATCTCCTATCCTTAGAATTGGCAAATCGTCCGGTGTGTAGGTAATCAAAGATAGAGTGAGAATCACACCGACCCCAATCAAAGCAATACCCACCACTGCATTGAACCATGGTGGCAAATTGCTCTCAGATTCTTCTCCACGCACTGTATTTTTCTTTGCTGCCATACTCACTCTTGCTCCAGATCTCTTTTCTAAGAGGAACCTACTCCCCAACATCCCAGCCTAGGCAGCTTATGGCAAGCGAGAATTCTTAACAATACCTTATTGTTAAGAGGGTGAGAGCGTCTACTGAGGCGATAAGGGTGGAGAAACTTGAGCACATCCCTATTAAGGTAAAAATCAATTGGACGAACAGTAAGGCGATTTATTTAGCGCTTTAGTAGTCGGCTTTCGCGCGCAGGCTGTCCAATACTTTTAGACAAGCTCAAGAGACCAAAACCGAAAAATGGCCTACTCACCAAGAAGTATGCTGCGAGCGTAGAGGGAAACTACTGGGATACCGCGTGCTTCGATCGCTGCGCGTCCGCCTTCTTCACGGTCGACAAGAACGAGAGCAAATTTGACTATACCACCTGCAGCTTCGATGGCATCGATGGCTTTGAGTGTAGAGCCACCTGTTGTGATCACATCATCAACGGCGACTACTTCGTCGCCAGACTTAAAATTCCCTTCGATCTGCTTACCGCGACCATGGCCTTTTGGCTCTTTACGAATATTAAACACCTGAAGCATCTCATCAGGATTCTCGATTGCTGAAGTCATTCCCACCGTGAGTGAGATTGGATCTGCCCCCATCGTCATGCCGCCAATTGCGTTGATACTGAGACCCTCTGACTGGATACGCTTACGTACAGCCTGCCAGCCAAGCTGCCCGATAAGGCGAGCACCTACTGGATCGAGAGCCGTCACACGACAATCGATGTAGAGGTCAGATTTAGCACCAGATGCGAGAGTAAATTCACCTGTACGTACAGACTTTTCCAACAAAATTGATTTCAATGAGTCATAGATCTCAGACATGGCCGAAGAGTCTTCTCAGAGCTAAAAATGTAAATCAAAAAACTCCACTTACCCACTAATAATATGTTAGCTTTCTAGCACCCAGCGCATCGACACGATTCCTCTCTAGTGCTATGACTTTTCCCAGTAGAACACCGCTACTATCTAATCTTTATTAAAGCTCGCACTATGCACATTTTTGAAGTTTTCCACATAGATTACACGGAGAAAGGCACCTTCTCTTGGAACCAGCTCAAACAGATGGCTGATAGTGATAAACTCCCACCTAGACAAAAAACAAACGATTCGACATTTAAAAAGCCCATAGAGTACAAGAACTCTGTGGGCTCATTTGAAATATAGAACCACCTATCGAGTGGTGATTGAGGTAAAAATGCCTACTGCGTTTTGATTTCGTCAGAAATATTGATGAATGGGACCATGTTCTCGCCTAGACTCACACGAGGTACAGTTCCACTCCATTTCTCAACTGCTCGTAGCTTAATAAGATCTGAGCTTTCACGGAGCGCTTCACCTTCGATCTTGATAGCCTCGGCGCGAGCCTTTGCTTCTGCTACAATTTCGTATGCTTTAGCATCTGCAAGGAGCTTGCGCTGGAGAGCTTGCTGCTCAGAAGCTTCACGCTCTGCTTCTGCCTGAGCGATTTTCTGCTGCTGTTCGGTTTTGAAGCGTTCGAACTCAGCTTTCTGCTGTTCAGCTTTCTGCTCTTGGCGCTTCTTTTCATGCACCCCTTGAACGATCGTATTAGGAAGGTCGACACGACGCATGAGGACATCATCTACGAGGATACCTTTCGCCTCGAGTTCTAACAATCCGACTTGAATCTGCTTCTGCATGCTGGACTGGACATCGTTTTGATAGAAATCCTCAGCGCGCACTACGCTCTTCCCTGCTTCACGAGTGAGAGAGCGCACCTTAGGAATGAGATGTGTGTGCTTGAGCTTTGCAGCGTCTCCAGTTTCCTTGAAGGCCTCAGCTGCGTATTCTGGATTGACGCGCCATTTGACAGTAATGTCCACCTCAGTAGAGAGCTGGTCTTGGGAAGGAACTCCAAGGTCATTGAAAGTCTCTTCTTGGTTACGACAATCCACTTTGTAAACCTTTTTGAGTGGATTGATAATATGGAAGCCCTCGGTGAGTTCTGTGTCGTCTACCTTACCAAAGAGCGTAGCGACCCCTACATGACCTGAAGGAATGGTTGTGAAGGGAGCGAAGATGGTGAGAAAGATAATGCCGAAGACAAGAAGTACGACGACGCCTACCATTTTTCCTGAAGCTTGTGGATTTGACATGGCGGCAGCTTACTTAAATCCTTCGCACTCAGCAAGAGGAAATTCACCCGCATTTTTATCACGGCATCCCCCCACTGAGTCGGCACAAAAAAACTCAGCACCTTGAAGTACTGAGGTCTTAAAAAATAAGTTATAATGGACGCTATTCAACAGCTTCAGCCTTTTCAGCTTCAGCTTGGCGTGCGTCGTATGCAGCCTTGTTGGACTCGTAAGCGTCTGAGCTCATCTTTGCGGACCACTCATTGAAGGACTTCTCAGACTCAACAACCATAGTACCGATCATGTCAGCGTGACCTTCACCACAGAGCTGACCACAGACAACAGATGTCTCAAGCTCTTTGAGTGGTGTGAACCACATTGGAACATCCTTACCTGGGATAGCATCCTGCTGTATGCGCATTGGGATAATTGAGAAGTTGTGAATCACGTCTGTGGAAGTAACATTGACAATCGCTGGGCGACCTACTGGAAGCTTCAGTGTAGACGCGGTATAGTCATCGAAACCATTGGGATCATCTGGGTAGATACATACATCACCTTGTGTCTGAACGAGGTCACGATCGATGAAACCGAACTTACCATCGTTGCCTGCGTAGTGGTACTTCCAACCGAACTGGTAACCGATTGCACGTACGCGTACTGGGTTTTCTTCGAGAACTGTTTCGTAGGTATCTGTACGCTCAGCCCAAAGTGGAAGTGCGAAACCAAGGAGGAGTACAGCCTCGATGATGATTACACCGATCTCAAGGTGGGTAGAAACGTGATTCTTTACACCGTGATACTGGGCCTTAGGGCTTCTCTTCTGTGCAAATTTGAAAAGACAGATGAAGAAGAAAATAGACCACCCAACGAAGAGAAGAAGCATAAACCAGTTGATAACATCCATCATGTGACCTACTTGGTCACCGTGTGCAGAGAAGTTCTCTGGGAGACCGAGCCAATCAGATGGAGAAAAGAATGATGCGGTAGTGTAATTACTGAACATAATGTGCTTTAGCAAGGAGTTGAATAATTAGAGGTCAGATGGATCTGAAAATTGTGGATCAAAGTGTGTTTTCTCACGACGTGCGATGCGGAAGATAAGAATCCCCACTGAAGTGATAATAGGAATGATAATGCAGAGCATGAAAAGAATAGCGAGTCCCGCAGCATCTTGACCTGCGTGCTCGAAAGCTTTGGAGCATGTAAGGCATGCGATGTTCATGTTGAATGCCATTTCTAAAAGAGTTTCTTAGCCTTATTGATGAAGTACACACCGTATGCAGGTGTAATAATCGCAGTAGCTGTAGCAACCCAAGCTACGGTCTTCCAGAAGCTCGCATCTTGGCTTGATCCGAAAGTGAAGCCCCAAGTCGCAACGAGTGCGAAAAAGAGAGTGATCACAGAGATGAAGAAAATGTGAAATCCACGAAGAGACATAGCTTTGTAAGGTTAGGTTTACTGGCCAGGCTTTGCTGGAAGAAGGCCTTCGAATGTGATTGGGTCGCTCATAGCGAAACTAAAGAGAGCAATGAGCATAGCACCAAAAACGAGTGCGCCGAGGAAGATCCAGTAGATCGCCTTCTTCTCGTGGTTAAGGTGCATGAAGATTAATGCAACGAGAGTCGCCTTAGTAGTAGCGATTGTGAGACCGAGGATACAGTCATCCTTGTCGAATCCGTGGCCACCGATGTCCATCCATGGGACGGTAGCAACTGCTACTGTAAGTACAGTACCGATGAAGAGGATACCTCCGATGATGCTGTACTGCTTGAAGTGTGATCTGATTTCTTCTGGTGTGTCAGCCATTGTAGTAAATCGTTAAATAAATGAGTAAAGGGAGAATCGGGTGGCTCGCTTGAACCACCCAAGGTTGCTTACATGAGATAAAAGATTGGGAATACGAAGATCCAAACAAGGTCAACGAAGTGCCAGAAGAGGCCGCCAACTTCTACGCGGTTCGCAAGCCACTCAGGATTTGAGAGGAACATCTTGCGGCCAAAGAAGAGGTAATAGCTAAGAACGATTGCACCACCGATAACGTGAAGCCCATGCAGACCTGTGATCGTGAAGTAAATCGCGTAGTAGTTGTTCATCTTCGGTGAGAAGACTGAATCGAAACGTACCTGATCACGTGGCACAGTCACTTCTTTCGGAAAAGTCATCTTGTGCTCGTCTGTGATACCAGTGATGTCGTGAATCATGCTTGGCTGGTGATCGCCTTTGACCTGCATCCAGTTTTCAGCAGTGATCTTGTAGTCGAGTGCTGCGTAAGCCACCATCTGGTGCCATGTGACTCGGTAAAGGTCTACTTCTGTAGGAACGCGGCCAACACCTGTAAGCCAGTCCTTCTGAGTGAGGAGCTCCTTAGTGAGGAAACCACGCCAAACTTTGTGAGTCTCCCAGATTTTACGAATCTTGTCGCCACCTTCACCCTCGATGTTGAGGATTGGGGACTTCTCGATGAGGTCGTCAACGTGAAGGTTTTTCTCTTCAGCCTTCATCACGAGGTGACGGAAATCAAGAGCATCGATGTATTTGTAAACGAAATTAGAATCACCAGCTATACCGCTGAGCACTGTGCCATCGAGCAAAGATACGTTCGTCGCAGCACCTACTATGGAGTTAGAAATGCGTCCCCAACCAGTGTCTAGTTTGATCTCAGCGCCATTGGCGTTGAATACCATATTGCCATTCGCGAGGAGGAACTCGTTGTTCGCTTCAGCTTTCTTCACAAGCGCATTGTGTGCATCAGTGACAGCTGCCTTGACCTTGGAGTCAAAGTCTTTGAACCCGACAAGTTCAGGATGAAGCGCAGGATCACGTACTTCTACCCAAGCATCTTTGAGAAGCTGAGTGCGAAGCTCTTGATTGTGTGTACGAGCAGCGATGAAGTACAGCTTAGCTTCAGAGATCACTTCAAGAGAGAGCTTTGTACCAGCGGCGAAGAGAACCTTCTCAGTGAACTGATCACCTGTGATTTCGCGTACCTTGTATGGAGCTGCGAGAGTGAGTTTGTCACCGCCTTGCTCAATGAGAGTGGCGAGGTACTTAGGAGTCGTGCTGTCGATGGAGAAGTTGATCTCATCTGCTACCACAACGTAAGCATTGCCGTGTGTTGGATCTGCTTTGTCATACTTAAGGTGACCTTCTACCCATCCGTAGTCATTTGTCTGAGAACCATGGTGGTGGAACTTACCGCTGTATTCCTTAGCCTTGAAGACCATGAAGATCACAGCACAAACAATAGTGAATGCCATGTTACCAACGAACATTCCCCACTTGCGAAGCTTGAGGCCCGCCCATGCGAAAACCACAGTAACGGAAGACGCAATAAGAATGAATGTGTTGATCAGACCAGGAAGCACTGGAAGCGCACGCTCAGGCCATGGGTAATCCGCAAATACACGGAGGAAGATGTATGAGGAGAAGAGACCACCAAAGAGCATTACCTCAGATGCGAGGAAGAGCCAGATGGCAATCTTTGAGTTGTTGAGTCCTGTGTCCTTGCGGGAATTGACGATATAAGGAATTTCCATGGGAGTATTTCTTTATGTTTCGTAAGTGCGTGAGCTCGATTACTCAGCGGACTCAGATTTAGCATTTTTATTAGTAGGCTCTTCCCACTGTGGAAGGAAGTCGTCTTCGCGATCAGGACGACTGAACTCATAAGGTCCGCGGTAGACTGCAACATCAAATGTGAAGTTGCCGTGTCCTGGAGGCGTTGGAGTTGCCCACTCGAGAGTTGTTGCATCCCAAGGGTTGTCGTTTTCAACCTTACGGCCTGCGAACCAAGCAGTGAAGAGGTTGATAATAAATGGAAGCTGAGCTGCTGCGAGTACGAATACTGCTACAGACATCACTTCGTTGAGCTGGATGTTGTCACGAACAATCTGACCGAAGACGTTCTCAGAATCAGCATCAACTACATATGCGTCACCACCATTGTACCAGCGACGGTGGAAGCCAGCCATACCCTGCATAAGCATTGGGAAAAATACGAACTGGATCGCGATGAGTGATGGCCAGAAGTGAAGGTGCCCAAGAAGGTTATTCATGTAGCGACCGAACATCTTAGGGTACCAGTGGTAAATACCTGCAAAGAGACCAAAGAGGATACCAGGAGCAACAACGTAGTGGAAGTGCCCGATCACGTAGTAAGTATCGTGAAGGTGAAGACCTACGAGGTTGAATGCTAGCGGAAGACCAGTGAGACCACCAATACCGAACATTGGAAGGAAAGCACACGCCCAGATCATCGGCATTGTGAAGCGAATAGAACCACCCCAGAGTGAGATAATCATGGATGTGATAAGAACAACTGATGGTACGGAGATAAGTACTGTAGTGATTTGGAAGAATGCAGAGATGCTTGAGCCCATTCCAGTGATGTACATGTGGTGAGCCCACACGATGAAGGAAAGGAAGCCGAGTACCATCACTGCGTACACCATGGACTTATAGCCCCAGAGTGGCTTACGTGTGTTCACTGGGATAATCTCAGCTACACAAGCAATCGCAGGAAGAAGGAGAACGTACACCTCTGGGTGACCAAGGAACCAGAAAAGGTGCTGGAAAAGAAGTGGTGAACCACCACCAGCTTGCTCGATCACACCACTTGCAGATGTGTAGAGGCCGGATGGCTGGAAGAAGGAGGATCCAAAGAAACGGTCAACTACCTGCATGATACCAGCAACTTCGAGTGGTGGGAATGCAAGGAGAAGAAGGAATGCTGTTACGAGCATAGCCCATACGAGGAATGGCATACGCATCCAAGTCATCCCCTTTGCGCGAAGGTTGATGATCGTTGTGATCACGTTCACGGAACCTAAGAGAGAAGATGAAATAAGCATCACGAGACCGAGGAGCCACTGAGTCTGACCAGTAAAGAACTGGTTAGGGTTCTGGGAATCAGCAATCGCGGAAAGTGGTGGGTAGTTCGTCCAACCAGACTTGGCAGTACCAGTTTCGAGGAAGAAAGAACCACACATCATGAGACCACCCACAAGGTAGATCCAGTAAGACATCATGTTGAGCTTAGGGAAAGCCATGTCCACAGTACCGATCTGAAGTGGTGTCACATAGTTACCGAAAGCACCAAAGCCGAGAGGGACAACACCGAGGAAAACCATGATCGTTCCGTGCATCGCACCGAACATGTTATATGTTTCACCAGTCACCTTACCATCTATGAGCCAGCGACCCTTCCAGGTGTCAGTGAATACCCAGCTCAACCAATCTGGAATCGGCTCGTTCGGGTAGGCAATACTCCAACGCATTACCATCATAAGGAAGAAACCAAAGAGCAGAAACAGCAACGCTGCTAGTCCGTACTGAATACCAATGATCTTATGATCAGTAGAAAAAATATACTTCTGAATGAAGCCCGGGTTGTGGTCACTCATAATTACACTAAGATAAAAGGTTGTGGTGGGGTCTAGATGATTTACTCGCCTGCGTCAACGACTTCTCCAGTCTTTAGATCAAGCATGGTTTCAGGAGTGAGAGCAGGAGCCTCAAACTTCATGTCGAGGAAATTCTTAAGCTCGTCAGCTGTCAATGGCTTCTTACCGAGTTTCTTGCTAACAGCGCGGATTTCAGCAATTTGCTCAGGTGAGAAGATTTCACCAACTTTGTTACCAAAGCTGTTCTGAATGTAGTAAATGAGAGCAGCAACATCGTAGTCGCTCCAACCATCAGCCATTGGAGGCATTGAGCCATTGTAGGAAGCACCTGCTACGTCGATTTGACCGTTAAGACCATGAATGATTACAAGTGCTGGAACTGTCCCAGAGCCAGTCACCCACTCAGATGCTGCGAGCGGTGGGAAAACACCTGGAGTACCTGCACCACCACCACCGTGACAGGATGCACAGTTTTTGTAGAGAGCTGAACCCTTCTTCATGTACGCATCCCCTGCTGCTGCAAGAAGGCGATCATTCCCACCAGTTTCAAACTCAGCACGTACATAGTCTTTCTTTACAAACTCGTCATAAGAAAAGAGGTTATCAGAAGAAAAAAGAACGCTTCCGCCGATCACTGCGACGATGAAGCCAACAATTATGATCCAAGTGGAAACTGGCTCGAGACCGTTTTCACGAAGCTGTTGTTCACGGGAAGCCGCTGCTGCACTGCGGTTCACTTCTGCGTGAGCCTGGGCAACGTTTGTGGATTCTTCGAGATCCGGCTTAGTTGGATCTACTAGTTGTTGATCAAATGACATCGGAATGGGTGCGGTTGGTGAGTTGAAATCAGGTTTACTGCAAGATTTTCCTAACGAGCAGTAAGAAAATTCGGATTACTTAGCGGACGCTTTCTTTTTGCCGCGTGCGTGGTTCATTGCGTATGGCACTTCACCATCACGCTTAAGACCGAGGAGGTAAGAAGCAAGTGCTTGAGCCTTAGCTTTAGGAATAATTTGCTTGCCATTTTTACCTGCGACAGAAAGTGCATTGACTGCACCTTGGCCAAGAACTGGCTCGGACTTGAACATTCCTTTGTTCGCCTGACAAATAGACTTCTCGTTTTCGAAACGTGGATCGTAGAGGTGCGTAAGCACTGCATCTTCTATATCGAACTTAGCAGCCTGTGGAAGTTCATCCACTTTTACGCCGAGCTCAGCTGCACGTTTTTCGTTCTCTGCAAGAGCAAGAAATTCCATGCGGCGGCCATAGTTGCTAAGATCTGGTCCCATACGTGTTTCGCCGATCCATGCGAATGCCTCGCGGTCATAATCCCAAAGGTTAGACTCACGCATTGTGTTACCACGGTTTGGATCTTTCTGGAAACCAGCAAGACCGTCGCGACCAAGATCGTTACCTGCGTATGTTGGGCGAGCAAGCTGGCTGTGGCATTGCGCACAACCTTCAGCACCATAAATGAGTGTGCCATTACCTACACGACCAGACTTTACTGGATGGTAAGCGCCAGTCTTGCCGTCGTCACCTTCGTTAAATTGAGGAATCTCTACTGCGCGCATTGTCGCATATGGAACAGCTACAACTGCAAGCCACGGGAAAGCAAAGCTCGCGATGAGACCGATGAAAAATGTTTTAACAGTCATGGTTTAGTGAATCGTTCAATAAATGTAAGAAGAGATGAATTAAGCAGCTGGGAGTGTTGGCTCGTGATGCTCAAGAAGTGTTGGATGACTGCTGCGGCGACCGAGACGGAGCCACATGAAAAGGAGGTGAAGGCAGAAGAATACGTTTGCAAGAGCAACAAATACCCAGCCTACTGTCGTACCTACTGTGTATGCGAGGAGACGATCCTGTGCAGACTCACCTGGTACTGAGAGTGTCTCGAGGGAATATCCGTGCATGAACGTACCGAGGATACCGCAGAAGAGAGCAATAAATACTACTCCGTAAAGTGAGAGCCAGAAGTGCTGACGAATAAGACCTGTGGAGATCCATTCGCGGTTAGTAACACGAGGCACGATGAAGTAAATCGCACCGAACATAGTCATGGAGAAGAAGCCGTAGAGAGCAAGGATTTCGTAAACATATGTTCCACCGAATGCGAACTGAGTGAACTTAAGCGCGCTTGGAAGAGCAAGAATACCCCCCACTACTGTTGTACAGAGAAGACCAATCACACCTGCGATAGTGAAGCGAAGTGATGGTGAGTGAGCTACTGTAGAAGTTTTACCTGAAGTCGTCTTGAGGATGTTTACTGTGACACAAAGTGCAGGAATAATGAAGAGCACAGCTGCACCTGCTCCGAGGAACTGAAGGAATGCCGGAACTGGCGCACCCATTACCTTCTGCATACCTGCCCATGGGCCGATGATTGCAAGTGACCAGAAACCCAGAAGCGCGAGCTTGTAGGAGTATACTGGGCGACCAGTCACCTTAGGTGTAATGTAGTACGCAGAAGCGATTGCTACAGGAGTGAAGAAGAGGAATAGAACTGCTGAACGGAACCAAGCATTGATGCCCGCTGCCATTACACCGTTACCTGCGTCAGCGAAGGTGTTGACGAAGAGGTTACTGGACATAAATATCCATGGGAACCAGAAGAGTGCTGCCATGAGGTACCACTGAGCGATGTAGACGTGGCCACCGCGGCGCACGCGAAAAGCAATAACTGACCAGATGCCGATACCGAAGTAACATGCAAGAAGAACAGGCCAAACCCAACCTGGGAAGTACATCCATGCTTTACCAGAACCACCACCAAGAAGGATAGCGAGAGTTCCAACACTGATCACAAGATTCCAGATGTGACCTACTGCGAGGACAACTCCAGACTTCTTGCTCTCTTGACGAGAAAGGCGGGCCATGAGCCAGATGATGGCACCAAATGCTGCTTGGGCACACCATCCGTAGATAAATGTCGCCATGTGTGCTTGGAATGCGCGACCGTAGTTGAAGAGTGAACAATCACCGAGAAAACCTGGTGAGTGCGACTTTGCGGATGCAATCACACCGAGGACCAGTGAGACGGCGAGCCATGCAGCTCCGCTGGTAAATAAGAACATCACTGGGTGATGAAGAGAGTGGTCAATCTTCGCTCTCAGCACTTTATCTTCTACTTGTTGGCTTGTGATCTCGAATGCCATGAATCTACTTTTCGTTAAAAATTGTGGTTGATTAGGTGATTAGTCGAACTGCTTGTTATGCTTTCTATCTGAAGCCTTAGGACCGTTGAGGAGACCCATTTCCTTGCCGAGACCGAATACGTCTTCTGGCTTCACTTGGACAGTGCCGTCGCCATTATCTTTGTACGTATTGAGTTCAGCTTCCTGCGCTGTAGAGATCTTGTTGAAAGTCTCTGTGCGCACCCTGCCTGCTTCAGTTTCTGCATCCACCACGTCAGTAGCGACAACTTTGTTCACAAGCACAGCTGCGATAGCAAATACAAGGAAGAGTGCGAGGCCCCACCAAAAAGTGTTGAAGCGGCGAAGCGGTGTATCTCTGAGATTTGGTTCCATAATAGGTAATTCGGTAAGTTGTTATCCGTAGTAAGTATTAGTTATGGAGATTTGCGGACTCGAGGATACGAGGGTCGCGGTTCGGGTAAATGTTTGCGCTACCGAGGTTGCGGAGGAAGACAAAGATGAAGAATGCTCCGACTGTGACAAATGCAAGGATGTCACCGAGGTAGGCTGGATGCGCTACTGTGAGTGGGAGTGAGCCGTCATCAAGGCGAGCAATCTTGCCCATTACACCGAGTGAAGGACCACGCTCAGGAATCACTGCGATGGAGAGATCCAAGATGTGCATAATGAGAAGATAAATACAGATCGGCACTACGAACTTTACCTTCTTCTTCATGTAGTGTGGAAGAAGAATCACAAATGGAACTGCGAAGTGGAGGAACACGAGGAGTGTGCTCAAAAGGTTCCAGTTCATAGAACCATCTGAGGAGTTACGAAGAAGGAAGTACGAAGTCTCTTCCGTGATGTTCGCGTACCAGATAAGCATGAACTGGGAGAAGGAAACGTATGCCCAGAAGATCACGAATGCGTGCATGAGCTTACCCATTACGTGGTAGTGCTCCTGAGAAGTCACTGTCTGGAGGTAACCCTTTGAGCGGAGCCATGTGAGTGTGAGGATGAGTACAGCCATGGAGTTAAGTGCACAACCTGCGAAAAACCAGACACCGTACATTGTAGAGAACCACTTGTAGTCTTGACCCATCATGAAATCGAACGCGATGAATGTCGCGATGACTGCGAAGAATGGCATCACTGCACAGGAAGCCTTACGCGCAAGAATGAGACGACGTGTTGTTGGGTTCGGGTCGGAGTCCTGATCAATAGAAAGCTTACGAAGAATGAAGATCCCTGCACCGAGGATGACGAAGAAAAGAATTACGCGTGTAAGCCAGTTCTCGAGAGACATGTACCACTTTTTAACTTTGAGAAGGTGATCGTATGGTTCGTGCGTTGCGTAGAACTGAGCTTTCTTTGGAGACTTGTAGCCACCACCAGGTGCGTGCTCCTGAATGTTTTCAGTACCTTCAACGCGCTTGGCATTGTAGACGTCGACATCATTCTTAGAATACTCACCTTCGAGCACGTTGCCATCCTTATCGTAAGCTACAGCCTTTACTGTCTGCTGAACAAAGCGGTGACGGTTCATCCACTCGTAAAGATCATCCTGGACGGATGGAATCATAAGTGGGACTGCGATCACAGCCATGAATGGGAAAACAAAGCCAAGGTTCTCCATAAGACGGCGTACACTAACACCCCAACCAGAATTTGTAATGTGGTGGAGAGTAGTCCAGAATACACCACCCAATGTGAGAGTGATGAAGAAGATAAATGCGAAGAGCCATGAGTAAGCATAGCCAGCTCCCCAAGTGTCATTCTTGAAGAGAAGGCAGCTACCAACTGCACCAGCAATAAAGACAATGAGTGAGATCATCTTCCAAAGACCGAGGTCTTTGCTAGCGATCTTCTCGCCATTTGCTGGAATGTCCTGTGATGTGACGTGATGTGCCATGATGGGACTAGTGTATTAGAAAAGTGAGGTGAGTTAAAAAATGTGACTTACTTAGCAACTGCTTCGAATATCTCCTTGACCTGATCAAGTGGTGCAGTGCGTGAGTATTTAATAGCGTGAAGGTAGGCGATGATTGCCCAGCGGTCCTTGACGTCGACTTGGTAACCGAAAGCAGACATGCCGCCACGGCCGTTGACAATGATGTCGTAAGTTGCACCGTCAGGGAGCATGCTTGTCTGAAGGTTCGCAACCCCTGGGATACCGTAAGAAGCTACGACACCTTTACCATTACCAGAAACTCCGTGGCATGAAGAACAGTTTGCATTGAATGCTACCTGACCACGCTTGATGAATGCTGGAAGGTTCTCTTCAGTAAGATTGAGTTCTTCTACTGGAAGGCCAGTTCCGAATACTTCTTCGTTAAAAAGTCCTGTGTGATAGTAGCTGTTATCGTTGGTGAACGTCTTTGTATTCGCGTCCGCTGTTGCAGCAGGCTCGAGCCCTTGAGGAACTGTCGCTGCTACTGGCTGACGAGCACCAAGGCCATCCGCAAAGAAATCAGATGCTTCCTGTGCGTCGATGCGATCCTGCTCATCCATGTCTGGGAAGATGCGGATCGGGGTGTTCTTGAACTTGTCACCACGAAATCCGCCAATGCTAACAACAAGGACTGCGAGGAGTGCGTAAATGATAAAGAAATAGCGCATGTGTGTGTTAGGTAAAAATTGCGTTTAGTCTTCTTCGATGAGTTCAATATTTTTACCCCCTGCTGCTTCGAGCAAAGCCTTTGTCTCTTCCGCTGAGAAGTTCGGGTCGCGAGCTTCGATTGCGATGAAGAAACCATCGTCAGTCACGCGGTGAAATTGGCGGCTTGCGAAAAGCGGATGATTCAAGCGTGGAAGGCCCATAAGACCGAGAACGCAGAAAAGCACAGTGAAACCAGCGAAAAGAATGGTAAGCTCGAACATGATCGGGAAAAACGCCGCTGTTGTAAAGATGTTCGCAGGCTTTGCCTGTACCACTGTTGGGTAAATCAACACCTGAGTGATGAATGCCAAGCTAAATCCAGTAAGCAGTCCTGTAGATCCGCCAAAGAAGACGAAGTAAGGAAGAATGGAGCGGCGAACGCCCATTGCATCATCCATGCCATGAATTGGATAAGAGGAATAGCAATCCCACTTCTTGAATCCTGCATCACGCACCTGCTCTGCACCTTTGTAGAGTGCGGATGCGCTTTCGAATTCGACGAGATAGCCGTAGACGCGTTTTACTGTAGTGCTCACTGTTCTGTGATTAGGTAAATGTTAAGCAAATAAGGGCGGGATTAGCACTCAACGTTTGGATTCTCGTTGAGCTCGTATTGGTAAGCGGCTTCAGAGGCAATACCTTTATCAGGATGTGCCTTCTTGTCATCGTAATGAGCGTCTGCTTCTAGGAGTGTCCACTTCACCTCAGCAATGTTGATACATGGAAGGAAGCGAAGAAAGAGAAGAAAGAGTGTGAGGAACATTCCGATAGTACCGATGAATGTCATGATATCCACTGGGGATGCCTCGTAGTACTTCCAGTCACCTGGGAGCCACATACGTGGAAGAGTGGTTACGATAATTACGAATCGCTCGAACCACATACCGATGTTCACGAGCATACAAGTACCCATGACGACCCAGAGGTTCTCACGCATGCTCTTGAACCAGAAAATCTGAGGAGCGATAACGTTACAGAACATCATTGCTACGTATGCCCACCAGTAAGGACCAGTGATACGGAGCTTGAAGGCTTCCATCTCGAACTTAGCGCCAGAGTAGTAAGCTACGAAGAGTTCCATGATGTAGGCGTAACCGACGATCATACCAGTCGCGAGAATGATCTTACACATGTTTTCGATGTGCTTCATTGTAATCACATCGTGGAGACCGTAGATGGAACGCGCAGGAATCATGATGGTGATAACCATTGCAAATCCACCGAAGATCGCACCTGCCACGAAGTATGGCGGGAAGATTGTGGTGTGCCAGCCCGGTACAGTTGAAGTCGCAAAATCAAAAGAAACGATGGAGTGTACGGAAAGAACGAGCGGTGTAGAAAGCGCTGCGAGAAGAAGGTACATCATCTCGTAGTGGCTCCACTGGCGGTTACCACCACGCCATCCGAGGGAGAATACACCGTAAAGAAACTTACGGATACCTGGCTTCGCACGGTCACGGATAGTAGCAAGGTCAGGCACCATACCCATGTACCAGAAGATCAAGGAGATAGTGAAGTAGGTAGAAACCGCAAATACGTCCCAAAGGAGTGGAGATTTGAAATTCTGCCAGATCGCATTCGCGTTAGGAATCGGCGCAAGGAACCACGCCATCCAAACACGACCAACGTGGAAGGCTGGAAAGATACCCGCACAACATACCGCGAAGATCGTCATCGCTTCCGCCGCTCGGTTGATCGAGGTTCGCCAATTCTGGCGGGTTAAGAAGAGGATCGCCGAGATCAATGTACCAGCGTGACCGATACCAATCCAGAAAACGAAGTTAACAATTGGCCAACCCCACATTGTGCGGTTTGTGTTACCCCAAACACCCACACCAGTGGATACGAGGTAAGTAAGACCACCACCGACACCGATAAGTGCGATGATTGCGCATGGGATGAAGAGGATCCACCAAAGAAGGGGTTGTGGTTTCTCCACGATCCCGGCGATACGGTCAGTAATCGATGCGTAGGAGCGGTTGTTTAGAATAAGCAGCTCACGCTCCAATACTGGAAGCTTGAAGTTCTTATCGCTGGTGTTTTCAGGTGCTGAATCAGCCATGATGGGTGCGCTTGATTAAGATTGAGTAGAGTAGTTAAAATCGGAGTCTGCGGATTAATGCATGTGAACAGTTGCCTTACCGACGTATTCCTGACCTGGCATTGCGGTGTTAGGATTCTTCACACGTGCAAGGTAGCTTGTACGTGGACGTGTACCGATGTAGTTGAGGAGATCGTAGGCGCGCTCATTGATGATCTTATTATTCGCATTCTTAATCTTGCGGATCTGTGACTTTGGATCAAGAAGGTTACCGAAGACGATCGCACCTGCGCCGCATGCATCCTGACATGCTACGCGTACTGCGTCAGTCTTTGGCATAAGCTTCTCAGCTGTGATTGCTGCCTTTGTAGAACCGCCAGCAACTGCAACAGCCTCTTTCCTAGCCGCCTTCTTAGCATCGATCTTAGCTGCTTGGAGGCGCTGCACACAGTATGTACATTTTTCCATCACACCACGCATCCGAACGGAAACGTTCGGGTTACGCTGAAGGGATTTCGCGTCGCCTTCCTGCTTCACACCTGCAGGACCTTTGTAGAGGTTCTTGTGAAGAAGCGGGTTACGCTTGTTGTAATCAAAGAAGTTGAAGCGACGTGCCTTGTATGGGCAGTTATTCGCGCAGTAACGTGTACCGATACAACGGTTGTACGCCATGGAATTGAGGCCGTCTTCGGTGTGAACAGTCGCGTTCACTGGACAAACAGTCTCACATGGAGCAGATTCACACTGCACACACGAAACTGGCTGCGGGATCAACTCTGGTGACTTCTCCCATGCATCAACATCAGCTGGGTACTGATCGTTGTCTGGAGCTGCGAAGTAACGGTCCATACGGATCCAGTGCATTTCACGGCCCATTGCGACTTGAGTCTTACCAACAACTGGGATATTGTTCTCAGCCTGACATGCTACAAGACATGCGTTACAGCCGTTACAGACGTTGAGGTCAATAGACATCGCCCACTGCTGTGACTTATCAGAAAGGTGTGGAGTGCCTTTACGGTCTTCTTGCTTGTAAAGGCTCATGTTCATCGGCATATGGGAATCGATACCTTGCTTCTGCACACCCTTGAGCTGAGCTGCGTAATCTTTGTGGTACTTCTTATCTTCCGCTGTGGAGATCTCACGAGCAAGTGCACGACCGTACATGGAGTGGTGTTCCTGGGTACGCGCCATCTTGTACGTTGCTCCATTTTCAACGCGCGCAATGGTCGCTCCTGTCGCGAAGTAGTCGCTATCGCCACGGAGTGGGTAAGCGTTGAAACCTGTATTGAGACCAACGCAAGAAACATTATTCCTACCTTCTTGTGAGTAAGCAATGCCACCCTTCTTGAACTCAGACGCAAAATTCTCATCGTAGCCCTGACCGTAACCGAGGGAGAGTGAGATCACGTTCTCAGCCATGCCAAAGGTAACGATGACTGGAGCTTCGATTGATTTGCCGTTGACCTTCATCTTAGCCACTGGAGCAAAAAGGCTTGGACCTTCACCCTCTTCAGGCACATCAGATTTCTTAAGGTCTCTATTGTCGAACCCAAGAGACGCCCACCATGCAGCACCCTTTTTCTCGAGCTCAACGAGCTCTTCGTAGATGCCTAGGTTTTTTGCTGTCTCAGGTGCAAGGTAGATTGCGTTATCCCAACAAACTTTAGAAATCGGATCTGGGGCTTCTTGAAGCCATGCGTTATCGATATAACGACCGTCGAATACGGAACCATCAGTGGAGTAAACAATGTCGAGCGCCTTTGCTGTTGGCTCAGCTTGTGCTTTAAGAGTAGGAACTGCTGGAGCTACTTTGACAGCTGCTGCTGCGTACTCAGTCTTGAAAAAACCTTCACGGAGAAGTTTCATCCAAGCTGCCTGCTTAGCCTTTGCGCCAGAAACAAGATTCACACCTTCGAAAGTCTTACGCACTGCTGTGTATGCAGGAGAAATTGCTTTTGCGTCCGCCATGGAGTCATGAAGCTTGCCGTCGAGGAGGCCGACGAGAAGCTCAAGCTCAGAAACTCCACCATAGAGAGGAAGGATCATTGGCTGAACAATGGTGTAAACACCATTGGATGTGTAGGAATCACTCCAGCTCTCGAGGTAGTTCGCTGCTGGGATATGCAGATCTGCACCATTTGCTGTCGCATTGAGCGTCTCACCGAGCTGAACTGTCTTCACCTTCTTGAGCGCCGCTGTGACAGCAGCATTTTCAAAGAATGGGTTCGCTGGCGTGAGAAGAATAACTGTGTCGAGCTGGTCAATATCAGCAACAAGCTGCTTCACAGAACCAAGACTAGTCTTGAATGTCTGAACAGCTTTGAGAGTCTTACCGTATGAATCGAGCTTCACATTGATAAGATGCGCGAGATCATGCAACTCTTTGTCGTAACGTGAACCAAGAAGCACTACAGCTTCACCACGATTTGCTTTGAGGTCTTTCGCACATTCTTTGATCCACTTCGCCTTCTTAGCTTCGAATGCACCACCTGGGATAACCACAGAAACACCGAGCTCGACAGCGATTGCTGCGAGGACGCGACCAATTTGAGATGGAGCGACAGGAACACGATGATCAGCCATGCCGCCAGTGAGGCTGTAGTTAGGCTCAGCAATGTAGAGGCGGTTGAGATTCTTTTGATTCTCAACAGCATCCTTGTCGTAGTCACGACCATTGACGTGACGCCGATCGTAGAAACCTTTGACTGGCCCCTGTCTATCGAGCTCAAGGAAATCGGCATCAATAGAAAGAATGCACTTGGCATCAGTGTAGTCAGCAACCACTTCTGCGCCAGAACCGAAAATTGCTTCGTTAGATTCCTTGCGGCCTGCACCAGCAAGCGCTTCATAGCTGTAGAACTGAGCACCAGAGAACTTCTGTGCAAGCTCACCACGGAGACGAGTACGTGTAGCTGAATCGTCTTCACCGAAGACAAAACCAACTTTACCAGACTTTGTGTACTCTGCGAGTTGCTTGAGAGCGGCTTCGCGGGAAACTTTATTACCCTTATTGAGAAAATCGCGGGAGCGTGCTGGATTATAGAGATTCAATACAGATGCCTGCATGAACGCAGAATGACCGTCATTCTCTGGGTGAATGCGGTTTGGCTCAAGCTTTGTTGGGCGCCCTTGGTAGTTCGTCACTACTGTTGGCACTGCACCACCTGCTTGCGGCATAGAAGATGCGTAGTAAAGTGGCTTACCTGGAATCACCCACTCAGGAGCATTCACGAAAGGAACAATAAGCTCTTCTGGTCGACGACATGCAGCGAGACCGAAACCAGCGAGTGCTGTAGAAGCACCCATCACCTTGAGGAAATCACGCCGTGAAGACTCACGATCGTTTTCATCAATCATTGTTTCAGCAGCACGCGGAAATTCACGCTCTACCCACTGGCGGAGACTCGCTGTATCTTCGAATTGACCTGCACTACGCCATGCTTTTGTGACGTTTTCACCAGCAGGCACTTCAGGATGTTGCCATTTGCGTTTGCTCATTTTAGGCAGAAAGGTTGGTAGTTAGATAAAGGGGATTAGCGGTGACATGTTGCGCAACTCTCTTTCGGTTGAATGTCCCAGTGATTCTTAAGGAAAGAACCAACTTTCTCCTGCACTTCTTCCTCAGAAGCAGCTGCATCGAATTCGGAGTCGAAAGCTTTGACCTGTGCCGCGAACTCAGAATGGAGTTCAACGTAGTTCTTCGCTGTATAATCGAGGTTAAATACTTCCTCAAGCGGACGAAGGTGCTTTTCAGGAGAACGGTGACAGTCAAGACAAAAGCCCATGGAGTGATCTTTCGCCTGATACACTGTGCGCATTTCGTCTACCTGACCGTGACAGCTCACACAGGAAATACCCCGGCTAAGGTGAACCGAGTGATTGAAGAAAACATAGTCCGGCGACTTATGGATACGCACCCACTTCACAGGCTCACCAGTGTAACCTCCGTAAGACTTGTCGATTGCGCGACGAAGCGGCACAAGCTTCTCAGAGTCAGTCTTTACATGCTGGTGACATGTCCAACAACGATCCGCTGTTGGCACGTTTGCGTGACCGGATTCTTCAGCAAAGGAGTGACAGAAGCGGCAATCAAGGCCGAGCTGCTTCACGTGAAGCTCATGATCGTAAGGTATTGGCTGAGCTGGCATATACCCTACCCGCTGGGTCTTTGGTGTAGCATAGTATGAGAATGCGATAACGATACTTAGAGCAAGCAATCCTACACAGATTGCTATCTTAAGCGGTAATAAGTTAATCCAGCGTGGAAAAATGTTAGCCATGGCGATCGGTGCTTTTATTTGCTTGTGAATTTTTTCACAAGGATTTTTTAAGATCCATTTTGGCGGCGCGAGTATCGACACGAAGCATGCTTTGGCAATCCGAAAAACTGCCAGCAAACCATTTTTCTCCTAAATCATTCATGCTCTGGCTTGCAGAATCGACTTCCTGTGCTTGCTTCGGCGTCTAAATGAGTCAAGAAAAGTTAAATGTATCCTAATTGGAGGTCGAGCTGTCCCCAAAGAGCCCACTCAATGAATCGCGCTTCACTCCACTGCATTGACTAGTATTTCTCCTGCTGCAAAGGCACGCAAATTCTCCATCGTCGTATCTACAATTCCCTGAAGAGCCTCTTCTGTGAAAAAACCTTGATGCCCTGTGATGAGAACATTCGGGAAAGTCATGAGACGCATCAACACATCGTCCTGAATAATCCCTGTAGATTGATCGTCGAAGAAATAATCCTTCTCCTCCTCGTAGACATCCATTGCTAAATAGCCGAGCTGCCCAGACTTGAGAGCTTCAATAGCGGCCTTTGCATTCACGAGACCTCCACGACCAGTGTTGACGAGACTAAAGCCTGTCTTCGATTTAGCGAAAGTATCCTCATCGTAGAGATGATAGGTTTCCGCCATCAGCGGGCAATGCAGACTCACGATATCCGCACGTTCAACAAGCTCTTCCTTACTCACGAGCTCGTACTGCTGAGCCTCCTTAGGAGGGAACGGGTCACATACGATCACCTCACAGCCGAAACCCTGCATGATCTGACAAAAGGTGAGACCTATCTTCCCAGTGCCAAACACACCCACAGTCTTACCAACCAAGTCGAAACCCATCAGACCATTCAACTCGAAGTTCCCCTCACGTACTCTATTATAGGCACGATGCGTCTTGCGATTGAGTGTGAGCAGTATCGCCACAGCATGTTCAGCCACAGCATGAGGCGAATACGCTGGAACTCGAGCCACCTGCATTCCTAGCTCCTTCGCTGCCGCAAGGTCCACATTATTAAAACCAGCACAACGCAAAGCAATCATTCGCACTCCAGCCCCTTTGAGCATTGCTAACACCGTGCGATCCAACTCATCATTAACAAATACACACACAGCTTCACAGCTCTGAGCCAATGCCGCAGTCTCCTCCCTCAAGTGATTCTTCAAAAAGAGAAACTCGTACTTTCCTTGCTGTTTACCAAACAACTCTTGATCATACTCCTTAGCCGAATAAAATGCGATCTTCATCGCCATCCTAATAAACATACTAAGCAGCCATTTTCCAGCCGATATTCCCTTCAGAACAAAAGGACAAAATAGAAAAGCGATTCCCAACTTCCAGTGCACATACTCATCTCCAGCGCTTATCCCCTCGATAGTCCTAAAGGTAATACAATTACAGCTCAGCGGATAGCAACCCTCCTCACCCATGCTGGACATTCAGCCATTGCCATCAACACGGACATACCACCCATTGCCCAGGCGATGATCGCGTTGCACGCCACAAAAACATTGACAGCGAGCAAATACTATAAAGCTCACTCCCCCGACGGCAAACTCATCATTTTCCTCACGGGCACGGATCTCTATAGAGAACAGCAAAATAACAACCCAGATTTCTTTAGTGCGCTTGAACTCGCAGACATCTTGGTAGTCAGCCAGCGGGCGTCACTGGCATCCATCCCTAAGCTCTATCAGCACAAATCCCGCTATGTTCCAGCAAGTGTATTGCTCCCCCGAGAGGTTCAAGTCGAACCACCTGCGCACCCTAGCATCGCTCTCGTCGGACACCTGCGCTCAGTAAAGAACCCCTTTCTCATGAACCAGGCGCTAGCACGCTTAAGAGATCTAGACGTCCACGCGTACACACTGGGAGCAGCACTCGAACCCACAATGCTCGACACTGTACTAGCTTGGCAAAAGAGGGACTCCCGCTTCCAGTGGAAGCACAACGTTCCCTATTCCGAAACCATCTCTTGGATACGCCAAGTGGATTTTACCCTCAACACATCCCACAGTGAGGGAGGCTCCAATGCTGTTGCCGAATCCATCACCCTTGGCACGCCTGTGCTCGCCAGCAAGGTCGAAGGTAATGTCGGAATGCTGGGGGATGATTACGTAGGTTACTTCGAGCCCAATAATCCCCGATTGCTTGCGGATTTGATCGAACGCGCCCTCACTGATTCAGTCTTCCAGCAAGAGATCCACGCACAAACGATAGCGCTCCAAGAGAAATTTCTCCCAGAAAATGAAACTGTTGGCTGGCTCGATCTCTTCTCATATCCCACAGATAAAAAGCAAATTTTATCCGCAATGCTTTGACATCGGCTCAGCTTTCCCCGATGACTTACACATGTTCGAAATCAGCGGAAAGATCAAACTCATCGAAGACACTCAGAGCTTCGATAGCGGCTTCACAAAGCGCGAATTTGTTGTCACAACAGGTGACTCAAAATGGCCACAAGACATCAAGTTTGAAGTAGTTAAAGACAAATGCTCCCTACTCGACAACTTCTCTGCTGGCCAAGATGTAACCGTCAACTTCGACATTCGCGGCAACGAATATAACGGTCGCTACTACGTCAATCTCAATGCTTGGAAAATTCAGTTTGCTGGTGGGACTGGACCACAGAATCAACCTCACTGCGACAATCAATTCGGTGACGCAGAAGAATCAAGCGACGACGACATTCTCACAGACATCAAAGTCGACACATTCGAATTCGGTGGCGCAGAAGAATCAAGCGACGACATCCCATTCTAGGAGCCTACTCACAGTTCCTAAGCCTCATGAGGCTTCTCTAGCAAGCGGGTTGCAGCACGATTCGTTGATCTGGAAACCACTCCAGTATAAGGCAAAAAAAGCTGGTCACACTTTCGGGTGACCAGCATAGGAAATATCAATTCCACTCTACTTGCGACGACGCATCATAAGAGCTATTCCGCCCAAACCAAGAAGTACTGCGGAAGATGGCTCTGGTACAGCGACCATTGTAAGGGCGACGTTATCAATAGCACGCCGAGATATATTTGAAACTCCAGATCTGTCAATACCTTGAAACTTTACGATCACCTCATCGTTACCTGTAGCCTGCGCACTGGTAACGACGGTAGTCAATGTACCGCCAGTAGAACCCTCAGAACCATGTCCAGACCGTTTAGTGGCTACAGTAACACCACCTATGATGAGCTGAGCCTCTACCTCAACATCATAGGTGTTAAACCATGGCGATACTGCATTCCAGTCAAAGGTAACAGTAATAGTGGATCCAACGTCTGTAGCTTCCAGCGTCCCTGCAGACTTTTGACCAGAGCCATCGTGAATTATTAGAGCGTAACCACCACCTTGCTCCCAATCGCCAACGGTAACCGCCGGCCATCCTTGTGCTGCCAAATCTGACATGTCATCAGAGAAGACCGTAATCGCAGCCTGTGACGTAGTAACGCCAGCAAGAACTAATAGAGGCAAGGCTATAAACTTATGTAATTTCATATTGATTTGGGGTTTAATTAGTGCCAGCTCAGTGCCAGCTCAGTGCCAGCTCAGTGCCAGCTCAGTGCCAGCTCAGTGCCAGCTCAGTGCCAGATAAAATAACACACTAGAAATAAAGTCAAGGGGAAAATAAGAAAAAATTACAAAAAAGTGGATTTTTATTTTTTGCCATAGGTTTCAACCACCGCTTCCTTACCCTCTTGAGCTCTCAGCAAACTTCCTGCTGGGATTTTGCTGAGCACCTGAACTTCACCTGTAGGCCAACGAATCGTAAGCTCATCTATGACCTTTGCTTCCCCCAAGCCAATGTGGATGAAGGGCGCATTTTGCGCCGCAAACCCAGCACCACATTGATGCTCTGATCGGAACACGCGTTCACCGATTTTAGCTTTCACCACAGTTCCATAACCATCACGATTAGATTGCCCTGCCGCCCCGCTAAAGCGAATCATCACTGCTCCACGATCAGCAAGGCGCTTGCCCAATTGATTTTCATAAATAGCAAGGCGAGGCGCGTTTGCATTCACCACTGCAAGATCAAGAAAGCCATCCTTATTGTAATCCCACAAAACCACCGTCCGACCATCTCTATCAGAATCTGCCCCAGAAATAAGCGAAATGTCTTCAAATGCTTCTCCCTTCCGGTTGAAAAAAAGCGGATTTCTCTCATGCCCACTCAGAGAAGAAACCATTCCAGCCTGTGATCCTTGAAGCTGCCGCATATTTACTAAACTTCCTGCATCCATAGCGTCACCGAGCGTTTCCTTCCATGCTTTTGATTGAGTCAATGAAGCATCCAGTTCGTTATCTGAGCGCAAGACCTTGCACCAATGGGGACTTCATCCGTCCGCTTCATTCGTAATATCTGGGTGGGCGGTGTAATGGCCATTCGTTGCATAAAGATCGAGCCATCCGTCATTGTCGATATCGATGAATTGCCCTCCCCAAGACCAACCAGATTTGTTGACGTCGAGCCCACCTTTCTTAGGTAATGATTTAAGTTCAAACCGTTCACCGTCATAACTAAAAAGGCGGCTTCCCTCAGCAGACTGACGAATACGTGGGTCGAGCCCAGGAACTTGAGCAGTGATGCGCATCCCAGCCTTACTGAACATGTTCGACACATAGAGATCCTGCTTGCTGTCATTATTATAATCTCCCCAACTCACTCCCATGCCAAAACCTACCATCGTGGGATGACCTACTTTCTCAGTCACGTCAACAAACTGCACATGCCCATGCCCATCTTTGCCATCATTACGAATCAACACATCTGGCGCAAAGTCATTTGCCACATACAGATCCTGATCACCATCATCATCAAAGTCAGACCAACTCGCCTGTAAGGTATTATAGAACAATTCGAGTGCGCTATTCTCGGGCGCAATCGCAAACCCTGCTTTACCTTTATTGACATAAAGTCTGTTCGGTGGCCCAGCGAGATCTAGATATCGATGCGATCTCTTTAGCCGGTGCGCAAATTCCTCATGCTTCTTAGGTTGCATGAATGGACGATTTTTCTCAATTGTATTAAGCGTTCCTTTACCTAACAAACCATAGGTAGAAACATAGAAATCCAACAACCCATCTTGGTTATAGTCCACTACAGAAAGTGAAGTAACATTGTAGGGCATGGGTCCCTCAAACATCGCACCACTCTTATCAATGAAAACCCCATTTTGATTTTCAAAATATTGACTCGGTAAAAGTGAGCGCCCCAAGAACAAATCGGGGTCTCCATCATTATCAAAATCAGCAAAAAGGGCACTAGGACTAAAACCATTTACACTCAATCCCGCACGCTCAGTCGCGTCTTCAAAGCGACCGTCTCCACAATTGCGCAACAAGACGTTGCGCCCTAAGCGCACCGTCATGTAAAGGTCATCCCAACCATCGCCATCGTAATCCACCACAGCTAACGACGGATGACGCGCTAAGGCATCAGAGGTAATATAAGAACTCAAGTGCGCTTGATCCTTCCGCATCGTTGTCTTTTTCCCTGTGTAACCATTAACAAAAAACTCCTCATGCTTTGAAGCTAACACCTCAGCTAACAAGTTCTCATCTTTGATCAAGTCCGCTGTCACATTTTCAAAAACTCGGATAGCTGCATCAAAGGTCTCAAAGCTCGTGATTTTCCAATGAAGTAATTGCCACTTCCCCTCGCTATTTTGCTTCCAAGTAACCTTTTGTTTCCCTCGAAACCCTAGCCAACTACCCTCGTTCTGAATACGTCCTTTTACTCCCATTTTTGCGAGAAAGGTGCCATCCTGCTGATAGGATCCTGCAATCATATAAATTTGAGTAAAGTCATAGATTGCAGCCGCAGATACAGCTTTCGCATAAGGCTCCCAACCTTGCCCTTTCGGGTACGACTCCTCCTCTGAAACATCCCATTGTATCTTCGAATTGAGCCCCGCAACTAAGGTCTCTGCCGAAACTCGCTCTGCAACATTGTTCCCACGAAACTCATCCGCGAACATGTCCGCATAAAACTCTGCTGGCTGTGCACTAACAGCGAATGTCTCTGCTAGCTTTTTCAGAAACTTCCTCTGACTTTCCATCATCTCTTCAGACGCCACGATCTGTTCGACAATAGACTCATTCTTTTGTTCTTGCTGAGCCGTTCTCTTCAAAAAAAGAAACGCACTCAGTACGCCTAACACTACAATTATTCCGGTCACTTTTCCCTTCATCACTTACTTCGTTTTATTCACTAATAGCAAAACCTCTGGAGCAGCCTTCCATCGATTTAAAATTTCTACATGCGGTGTCAGCCACTGCTCCTTGATAATCATAGCCCCCAATACTATGTCCGTATCACCGTCTCCATCTACATCTGCAGCATCCATCACAGACCAACGTACACCATGCGTCGCCTTATGCGTTTTAACTGAAAACTTCATTGCTCCGAGGTTCTCTAACATCACAAAAGCTTGCTCAGAACACTGAAGATAATCTGGGTAGTGTGCACACACAGCAATATCCAAATCCCCGTCGAGGTCGAAATCTGCTAACTCTGCCTTGTATGCACCATGAATCAAATGATGGTAAGCTAACTCAAACTCCCCATCCCCATTATTTAAATAAATGCGAACCCCATGATAAGGTTTTAGAATTCTCGAAGTGTCATTGTTGTCTCCTGCTACATGGATCAAGTCCAAATCGCCATCGGCATCGAAATCTAACACCTGCATCGATGCGGAACCTGTCGGCGCAGGAAAAGAAATCAGCTCTTCCCCTCTAAACTCCCCTTCTCCATCATTGGTAAACAACCAAATACCTTCTTTGCCACCCGCAAAGAGCGTGAACAAGTCACAATCCTCATCTCCGTCAGCGTCTATAGGCTCAACCGAGATTGGATTAGCCTGAGACAAAATGATTTGCTTTTGTACACCTTCTTCACCACCTTTCAGCCACGATAAACTACCAGTGTGATGCCCATACTCACAAATCACATAATCTGTATACGCATCCCCATTGGCATCAAATGCCTTAGCTAACACTGGACGAGCAAGATCAACAGCCAAGGATTTCACAGAACCCTTAAGCTCAACAAGTTTCCCTAACTTTTTTTCAGTCGGTTTAAATTCTCCAATCTGGGTTAACAATAAACTTCCCTCACCACTACGCTCCACAGCACATACCCCAGGGAGGTTTTGCGCGGCTCCTGTGAGCTTCATCTGCGCATCGTAAAATCGTAATGTCGGTGAATTCATGCTACTCACAGCTATCACCTTTTCATCCTCCAAGATTTTCACACAACAAGTCTGAGGCTCCATCCCACGCATCGCGGGATGCTTCATCTCTACACTCTCAAAAAAGTCTAATGTACCGTCTATGGGGAGCACTTTACTCTCCAACTGCTTTGGCGCATTGTAATGAAAATAGCACAAAATTTTCTCCCAATCCACGGCGCTCAGCATCTGCTCATCCGCCATCCCAATTCGCGCACGCAACGCATCCCTCTCTAACAGATCGCTCTCACGTCGAACTCGATAATGCCCAAACATTCCTTGATGCTCCACCACTCCAAAATAGTTCCCCATCGAGGGCAAGGCACTTTGAACCCAAGTCTCTTTATCTAACCATGCAGGATCTGGTAGGGTGTGACACTGGACACAATAGCACTGCGCTAAGAGCTTACCCTCTTCTGCAAACTGAGCTTCCTGCGCTCCGCCCCGTACAAACTTCTCCACATTTGACTCTCTCTGCAAACTCCAGATGACAACGCCACCCACAGCAACAGCGAGCGCGCTCAACAGAATTCGTTTTTGACTAATGTTTTTCATCCGATAGAGGCTCAAATCTCTGATCATAATCATCGATTGAGTGGCTGAACATAGACCATAGCGAATTTCCTCTGATGGAACAGATTATTTCACATAAAATACGTTGCCTTCGGTTATCATCGTCTATAAATAGTAGCAGCTTGTTTTCGATGAACAAAAATCTAGGCACACTAAAGTCTACCTTTACCACTGAAGTCAAAAGGCAGAGATAAACTAAGACTTCTCGACAAAGATCCCAGTGGCATTGACGAGCATGTTATCCTCGTTAGACCCTGCTGCCACCGTGCCTTGGATCACCACTTGGCTGAGTTCCTTGATGCCACCAACTCCACGTAAACCTTCTTTCAAAGGTCTGCCGTCAGCGTCAACCACCTGCACGGTCACAATGTTCTGCTTGATTACATCGTGACCATCGCAGCACACATCCCAGGGAGTTTCGCAAGTGCTACCTGGCTTCATGTCACAAGAAGTGAGCTTCATCGGGTCGCCTAACACCATGATTGCATGCCCTTCAACGAGTACTGTGGTGTGGCCAATCAGCTTACCTGTGAATGTTACAGTATCTCCAGTTTTTGCGGAGCCACGCAGTTCAGTAATGCTCACGGCCTCGGCAGGTTTTTCACTGACAATGACTGAGCTAATAGATGCCTCAGTGGCAGTTGCTGATTTTGCTGATATCTCTGTACTTGGTTTTTCTGAACAAGCAATCAGCGAGAACGCTAGTGCGCCGATGTATGGTAGTTTCATTTTGTTTGGTTGGTTTATTTTTATAGGCATTTTAGTGTGAACGAAGCGCGCTAGGTAAGGCAGGTGCTAAGCAGCGAAATGCGGGTGGTAGAGTGCCAATCGTCCCTAATAACACCCCTGCTATCAGCCCGACAAAGATCACCATCGGTGTCAGTGTCAAAGTGAAAGTTCCGACTGAGAAGGGCACGGTTTGACCATCGAGGAAGTAATAAGCCAACACGAAGGCAAGCAAGGTACCTGTAAGAGTTACCAATAAGGACTCTTGAATCAGAGCAATGAATAAGGCGGTGCGCGTGTAGCCAATCGACTGTAGCGTCGCCATCTCAGTCACCCTCGCAGCAAAGGCTGCATACAGCGTGTTAAGACCACCAAAGATCGCCCCAGCTGCCACGAGAGCCGCAGTAACCCAGGTCATGATCTTGATCGGTTTGTAAAAGACGCTAAGCTTGTCATAGTATACGTCTTCACGGATCGCCGCTAGCTCTAGATCATTGCGCTGTAGGGTAAAGACCTCCACATCACCAAACTCCGCTGAGTCCATGCGCAGTGTGATCGACGACAAGGTGTCGCGCTGAGTGATTGTCGCCAGATCATTCCGGTCGAACCACACTTCAGATTCTAACACGGTCGCTGGAGCTTCGAAGACACCAACAATCGTGAAGCTAGCATCCTCAAATTTCAACGACTTCCCCACTGCCGTTTCCTCTGCGGGCACACCGAGTTTACGGTGCGCTAAATGCCCAACCATGACTTCGCCAGATTGTGGGAATCGCCCATCTAACAACCTCACAGAAGTATGCACCAACAAAGCGTTCTCTGAGACTCCACGGAGCAAAGCCTGTTCGACCTTTCCTGAGTCGGTCTGCAAGGGTGCTTGATAAAATATTTCACCAGAAATGGCAGTGACACCAAGCTGTGATTCAAGCCCACGAACAGAAGTGGCAACGGCTGCTTCCGCTTCCAGATGCACCTCAGAACGCTCGATCGATTCCTCAGAACCCTTACCCATGAGAATGACATTTTGCGCATCACCAGACGAGCCGAGCACGCGGTCCATCCCTTGATTCAAGGCCACAGCTGCAATGAGCAGAAGCACCACCAAGGCAGAACCACCGACTGTCTGAGCGAGCCGAGATGGGTCGCGAAACAAATTTCTAAGTGCGTAACTAAATGGCAACATTGCCTTATGAACTAAGAGATTGGACAAGTGGACGAGAAGTCGCCTTCCACGCAGGGTAAAGCGACGCTAACAAGCCGAGAGCGACAGCGACCAATAGGCCGGTGACCACCACCATCATCGATGGAGACAAGGCTAAGGTGAGGCCTTCATTGCCGAGCGTGAACGACTTCCAAGAGAAAAATGCGGCAGACCCCAGCACTCCCAGTAAACCACCTAAGAGTCCTAACAAAGCACCTTCATAGACCACCATAGTAGCAATAGCATCTCGAGAAAACCCTAAAGTCTGTAGGATCGCAGTCTCCTTTACTCGACCTCTAACAATGAGCAACACAGCATTGGCAACCAGCCCTAACACAGCAGCCACAGCACCAAGACCAAGCCAGCGTGTGAAGCTGATTAGTTCGATCATCTGCTTGGCTGTCTCAGCGAAAAATGCCTTCTCTGGGCGCGTGTGAGTAGGTTGTTGGTCTGAGCGAAATGTCTCGTCGATTCCAGCCGCGACAGAATCTAACATCTCAGAAGATTCCACCTTCACATTGAATTGAGTCACGATGCCGAGGCCAATTTTTGATGCCTGCTGGAGGAAGGAAAGATGGACATAAGCGACATTCCTATCTTGCGGTGAATCCGAGGTGATGATGCCTGCGACGTAGACATTGACCCCAACTGCTTCAAATTTATCCCCAACTCGAAGACCGCGACGGTTGGCAAAATGCTCACCGACAAGCGCAGCATCTGACCGGCTTAGGAAATTTTCATAGGAACCCGAAAGCACGTTGAGTTCAGGAGTGTATTGGCGCAAGGCTTCAGGTGGCACACCGCGGAATGTGATCACATCCAGCGATGCCCCACAGTTGTTTACTGCGATCTGGATTGGGATGACCTCACGCACGCCATCGATCTTTTCAATCATAGGAGCGTAGTGCTTAGGTAAACGCGATGTCATCGGACAGAAACGGTTTTCGCGATACACCACCAGTGTCGTATCGTTGGCATTGGTTTTGGTAGCGACCGAAAGTGAATGCTGCATGGTCTGCACCGAGGTGTAGAGAAACATCCCTGCCGCAACACCAAGGATTGTCAACAAGGAACGCAATCGGTGCCTTGTGAGATTCTTTAATGCTAGAGTTAGAATTTTCATCACCTAGTGGGTAAGTAAGTGGCCTTGGTCAACTAATTGCCCTTTCTCTAACTGTAATGCGCGATGCGCGGCAGCCGAGGCTCTGGGATCGTGGGTTACCATGACGATCGTCTTGCCATGTGTCTCCGCGAGATCGCCTAACAATTTCAAAATGGAATCTGCCGACTCGCGGTCGAGATCACCTGTTGGTTCGTCAGCAACTAACAAGTCTGGATCGTGGACAATCGCTCTTGCAATCGCGACTCGTTGCTCCTGCCCGCCAGAGAGCTCGGACGGTCTGTGGTGAGCGCGGTCAGAGAGCCCAACAAGCTCAAGCGCAGCCATCACCTTGGCCTTACGTTTCGCTTTACTCCACTTACCTAACAACAATGGTAGCTCCACATTCTCATAAGCTGAAAGGATGGGTACGAGATGGTAGAGCTGGAAGATGTAGCCAACATGCTTGGCGCGCCAGCGGGTCAGCTGCGCACGTGAAAGCTGGGCAATGTCATGCCCGTCGATGAGAATTTCACCAGCAGTTGGCGAGTCGATTCCCGCGATAAGGTTGAGCAAGGTCGTTTTACCCGAGCCTGATGGTCCCATCAGTGAAAGAAATTCACCTCGACTAACCGCCAAGGAAAGCTGATTGAGCGGAGTAATCGTTTCTTTATTTTTGTGGAATGACTTAGTCGCTCCTTTGATTTCTATTAAATTTTTCATCCTTCAGAGGAAGCTTAGAGTTTCTCGATACGCTCACCATCAGTGAGCTTTGTGTGCGGCGGCAAGATAACCTGCTCACCAGATTTGAGACCTGAGAGCACACGGATGTGGTCGTCTCGCTTGTCGTTTGCTAGTTTTACAGTGCGGAGCTCAGCTCGCCCTTCAGGCGTCACCACCCACACGTGGGAGCCATCGACTATGGCTGTTTCAGGCGCATAGAGCGCCAGTCTTCCTAAACTATCAGCACTGGTAGCACCAGCTAATGATGCCTGCTTGGAGGCAAAGAATTTTGCCCGCATCAACATATCGGGACGCAGACGTGTGTCTGGATTTTCAATCGCGACTTTTGCTTGGAGTGTGTTTCGCTGCAAGTCAGCTTGTCCACTGATCCGAGTGACTGTGCCATAGAATGACTTGTTCACTAGGAGGTCGCTGACCATTTCAACCTTTTGCCCTACACCCAATCCTGCTGCTTCAGTCAATGGAACATCGATACGTGCCTGCAATTGCTCTGGGTCGTAGAGTTCAACAATCACTGAGGATGTTGGGTCGTCCATGTTGAGCATGCGCTTCTTCCCTGGAGCCGCATGAAGGTACAACACAATCCCATCGATAGGAGCGCGAATGACGGTGCGATCTAGAGCAAGTTGCGCCTGTGCTTCAGCAACCTTGAGTTCGCTAAGCGTAGCTAACATCGATTGCCTCTCCGCTTCGATTTGCTCGATCTTTACGCTCAACTCTGGGAGCTCGGCTTCAGCTTGAGCGACAAGCGCTTCGTGACGCGCCACGCTGAATCGAGCTTGAATAATGCTCTGTTCGGAAACCGCATTTTTACCGATCGATTCGAGTCGCTTGAGCTTATCGCGCTCCTGCTCTAGCAAGCTCTTACTTGCAGCAATCTTCTTTTCGGCGGCGGTGACCTGCGTCTTTAAGATTGGAATCCTCTTACAATGCGCATCAATCATTTTCTCCATGCTTGCGTACTTGTGCTGAGCCGCCTCAAGTGCGAGTTTTTGCTCATCGTTGATCAAAGTAGCAAGCAGCTGGCCCTCCTTCACCGACTGACCTTCCAACACCGCGACCTTGTCGACGATACCATTAATCAAAGCTGGCACATAAGTGGTGTAGGGGTCGGGTTCAACCCAACCTGAGGATTGGAACAACATTTGCCCAGCACCACTACCGGAGGTCGCAGACGAGGCACCTTCAGTCGCACGCACAGTGACCACAGGCGCGACATTGACCTGCGTGGCTGGCATCAACCGTGAGCCAAACAAGAAGGCTAAAATAAGTATAAATCCAATAAGCAAGCCCAGCGGCAAGAGCCACGTCAGTGACCACTTCCGCTTTGTGCCCTCTCGTGGCGTGGAAATCTCTCCACTACTAGTGAGTATATCTAATGACATTGAGTTGAATGAATTGAGTTGGGAAAATGGCAGACTTAAAATCAAACCATGTGAACATCGAAACCGATGCACTGTGCGCTTCCTCAAAAAGACCCAACGAGGGTATAGAAGCACAAAAAACTACGTAAGCATCACGAACGACGCAAACGTAGCAACGCAATATCAAAGTGAATACACTGAATGCCTTCTATACAAAGGCTCAGGTGAGGGAATTGGCGGAGGGTCCGAGCTGCCACGTGCAAGCGAAGCAAGCTTCATTTCAAAAGTATCAACTGCCACAATATCTACACGCTCAAATGTATCATTCAAAATGATGCGTGTGAGTTCGAATTGACTCTCGTTGTGGTAATCGCCAAGGTCCATGGTGAATGTTAGCATACATTTGTGAGTCTCCGCTGGAGTCTCACAGACGCTTTTCACTGGAGCGTTTTCAGAACGAGTGGCACAACATGGTGCGCAAGCTGAAACGGGCTCAAAGGCATCAATCCCCTGTTCAGACTCACATACACAACCACCAACTAAAAACGAATCCATACAAAGGCAGTATTTCAGCGCAGGCACTTCCATCGCAACGACCAATGTCATCACGCAGAAGAGAAATATCCCTGTCGCTTTCTTTACCACTTCCCTCATAAGAGGTCTCGAGATTTCCATTTATTCCCTCAGATGTCAATTTTATACCTTGGGATCCAGCTCGGACTGCGATGCGTTCTCATCGCTCTGAGGTAAGCATGACTCGTCACGCGCGGCGCCCCTTAGTGGACGTGGGGGCGGCGGCATAGAGATGAGGAAAGTAAGGACGAGCGCACAGAGCTTGAGATAGGCTTGCACTTGTGTAGAGCCCTCCGTATAAGTCGCAGCAAAAAAAGCAACACAGATTCTTTTTATGCAGCCTTATATATACAATATCATCCACATCGTCGGTATCATCACTCTCTTCATGGGCTTTGCCTATGGCATGAAGCAATGGAGCAAAGGAGCAGCCATCGCACACGGTGTAGGCCTCCTGCTTATTCTCATTTCTGGATTTGGGCTCATTGCTAAAAAATATGGCAACCAGTTTCAAACTTGGATGTTTGTAAAGCTCGTGATCTGGCTCGCTCTTGGCGGAGCACTCGTATTGATCAAGCGTAAGAAAGTCACAGGCATTACTGCTTGGGCACTCCTTATTTCGCTTGGTGGCGCAGCAGCCTGGACCGTCTACCACGGCATCGGCCTCTTCGGCTAAAGCCAGATCCAACCGGCACGCCAATTTTCCCAAAGGAGAACACTCATACTAATCTAAGGAAAGCTTACGTTCGTGGTGCTCACCCCTAGGACTATCGACCCAATGTTTCGTTCACTGAAGGCGAACCTCATCAGCTGCGTCAAGCCGCAGCACTCCAGAGCTACTTCTTCTTGAAATAGCCACGTTGCTGCTCACTGATAGGCATTCCAAGCAGCTCCATCACATCCAGCATGTCTGCCCACACAGCACGTTTCTCTGGCGTAATCTCTTGATGTAATAAATAACTCGGGTGGTAAGTAGCACGCACTGGCACCCCAGCGACTTTATGGAACTGCCCCAGCATGTTTTTCACGGGCACTTCCGTGCCGATCAGAGCCTTTGCAGCTGTTTTACCTAACACGATGACAACCTTTGGCTTAACGATGCTAATTTCCGCCATCAAGTAGCGCATTGAGGCATTGATCTCATCGGGATTTGGTTTGCGAGTATTGGTGGTCTGGTTTGCCATTGCTGGACGATACTTCACCAAGTTTGTCATATACACTTCCTCACGAGCAATCCTCATTGCCTTGAGAATCTCCTCCATCTTCTTGCCTACAGGCCCTGAGAATGGAGCTCCCTTCAACTCATCGTAATAACTCGGAGCTTCTCCGACCAACATGACATCTGCCGACTCATCTCCTTCGGAAAATACTAACTTCTCACGTAATGAGCCGAGCCCCTTCAACGCCGCATCCGCAAGAATCTGCGACTTGATCCCATCGAGCGAGTTGCTCAGCACCTCAGTCGTTGCCACAGCGGCCTGAGTAGTAGCTTGTGCAGGTACAGCGGACAGATAGATACTAGGAGTCTCCTCCTTCCGAACATTCTGCGGCGCAGGAGCCGCCTGAGATTTTTGCCCCCCACTCTTCACACGCATGTAAAACTCGCGCAGGATTTTGCGTGCCCGATCATCGAGGTGCACATGCGTCTGCCCCTGACGCTCTAGCTGACGTAGGTAATCGATCAAAGGCTCTGCAACTGCGAACATCACTACACACTCCTCAGCCGCTCTCTATCCGTCAAGATCAACCCCTCACAGATTTCAGATTTCCTAATTCCTAAGCCTCCACCTGTCGCATTCCCTCGTAGAGGACAATCGCTACAGCTGTCGCTAGATTGAGGCTCCGAGTGCTGCCTTCGACCATTGGAATCTTGATCGCAGTGTCAGGGTGCTGGTCAATAATCGCCTCATCAAGCCCACGGGTTTCTCGCCCAAAGAGCAGGTAGTCCCCTTTTTGAAATTCTGAATCCCAATGATGCTTGGTCGCCTTGGTTGTCAGCAGAAACATGCGCGACTTATCCTCGACTGAGGCATAGAACGCATCCCAGTGCTCCCAGATGACAAGATCGACATCTTTCCAGTAATCTAAGCCCGCACGCTTCACCGTCTTTGCATCGATATCGAACCCAAGCGGCTTAACCAAATGCAGCTTCGCTCCAGTAGCCAAGGCAAGACGACCTGCCGCACCAGTGTTATGCGGAATTTCTGGGTGCATCATCACGATATTGAACATGCCCCATCGATAGTCACTTGCCCCCACCTGGGCAAGCCACGCTTTCGCAAAAAAATGCTGTAACTTCCCTGCTATTTATCTTACAACCGAAATTGTGAAAGCACACTTACCCATTTCTGTTCTCTGCGCCTCACTCGTCGTGATAAGCTGCTCGAAGAAGCAAGCTGAGGAACCTAACACCCAGCAGAATGACTCGGCTCAATCACAGCGCGAGATCATTCCAGAAACTCAACCATTAGAGCCGCAAACCTCTGAGGAAATGGCGAAGGACATGGGTATGGTACTCGATTTCAACCACGCTGAAGACTACTTGGGCAAAATTGTAGAAATTATTCAGCAGGCAAAAACTGAAAACGATGCCAACACTGTCATCAAGCTCATCGGCGAAAATTCACTCACCCAAGAGCAGCGCAACCAACTCCGCGAGTTAATCACAGAAAATGGACTCAAAATCGACCTCTCCACACCATTCGAAAAGATTGGTGAACTCAAAGCGAGCCAACACGCACGCTGGGCGATCAACCTGAAAAATAATGCACCCATCGTCCTCGACGTGAAACGTGACACTACAGGAAAATGGAAAGTCGCGAAGGTCACTCTGCCTGAAAAACTGGCTCTAGCAGATGACGAGTCTCCGCAACTTCCCGATACGCAATCCGATGCACTAAACTACACATACACTTTCCTGAACCAGCTGCTCAAGCAGGATTTCCAAAGCGCCAAAGCCATGGTCGATGCCTTAAACATCACCGATGCTAAGCTCGCTGGACTGTGTATCATTTTTGAAGAAGCTAGCTACAAGATCGACAAAACTAAACCTCTGCGCGCGCTCTTCATGCGCGATACTGCAGCTGGGTTTTACATCAATGTCACCTCCAGCGATGACCAGAAGGCTGCACAGTTTTCCATCATCACCCAGCGCGACAACAAAGAAGCTGATTGGAAAATTTACGAGATCAACCTCGACCAACTGCTTGGCGATTACGCGCAGCGCGTCTCTGGTGGCGATATCCACTACACCCCGTTGCTCAAAAACCCACAAGGTGAAGACACTCTCGCAATCTACTTCAAATTCGATTCTGAAGAACTCACACCACGCACGGAAAAGCAACTCAAGATCGTGACGCATATTCTGAAATTAGACCCGAGCAAGGCAGTCACTATTTCTGGTCACACGGATGCTGTTGGAGGCAAGCAATACAACGACACCCTCTCCTTCAAGCGCGCCACGACAGTGAAAAACTATTTCATCAACCAAGGAGTCCTCACCGCACAGGTTATCACTGAGTCTCACGGAGCACAGCATCCGCGCCTTCCTAACACCAAAGAAGATGGATCTGACAACCCAGAAGGCCGCCGCGCGAACCGACGCACTGAAATCTACCTAGACTTCTAACAGCTTACTCATTCCTCATTCTGTAGAAAAGTGCCCATCGTTCTTTCACGGCTCGTGCCCGCGCTGATTTTCGGGTTATTCTTCTATGTCGGTTACCTCGTCATGACCACACGTCATGTGCCAGAGCTCCCCTTTCAGAGCTTCGATTCCTGGCAAAAATCGGATGCGCCCTACGGTATTCCAATCCATCCGGAAAAGCCTAACAAGGTTCAGAAGTTCGACCCGCGCATGCATTTACATTCACCTTTTGAGACAGCGCTTATCCCCACTGCTCCACGCTTCGACGCCGCCATGGGTTCAGCCCACGCTGCGCTCACATACAATGCCCAAGGCTTCATGGAAGCCAACAACACACGCGGTGGACAACATACTGGCGATGACATCAACGGTATCGGTGGACAAAACAGCGACTACGGCGACACTGTTTACGCGGTGGCAAATGGCCTCGTGATCTACGCTGGCATTCCCTCTGCGGGCTGGGGAAAAACCATCATTCTCGCGCATAGAATGCCTGATGGTCGCATCCTTCACAGCATGTACGCTCACCTGCATGAAATAGAAGTAGGGCTCAACACCTACGTCGGCCGTGGCGCGCACATTGGCTCGGTCGGTAATGCCAATGGCCGCTACCTCGCCCACCTCCACTTAGAAATGCGCCGCACGGAGGGCTTCTCACCTCAGGCCGGCTATTCCCGACACCCATTCGACAGGCTCAACCCTGAAAAAACCATCGCGGCGAACCGAAATGCCCCCGCCACAACTCTCAACACCTCGGCTCTTAATATCCACCAACAAAGTCAGCGAGAAAAGCTCTCACTCCCAGCCATGGATGCTGAGTCCGCCCTCAAGCTACAGGAGTTTCTGGAGAAAAGTTCTAAAAATTAAAGTCTGCTGCACCCATTCCAGAGTGATCCAGACGACCTCAATCGATCACTCGCTGCCTCAGAACTATCTAATGGCACTTTACGCTTCCTTTGTCTGTTAGCCACCACCTCTCACCTCAGAACCTTCCTAAAAGTTTAGTGCCTGAAGTTGCTTAGGAAGGAAGACGCCGTCTTTACGAATCAGCTCGCCGTCGAAGTAAATTTCACCTCCTCCCCACTCTTCACGTTGGATGCACACCATATCCCAATGCACCTGTGAACGGTTGCCGTTATCAGCATCTTCATAGGCCTGACCTGGGGTGAAGTGAAAAGAGCCAGCGATTTTCTCATCAAAGAGGATATCGCGCATTGGCTCTTTGATCACTGAATTGAAGCCCAGGGCAAATTCACCAATGTAGCGTGCGCCTTCATCAGAATCTAAAATCTTATTTAGTGCATCTGTTTTCGATCCTGCGTCAGCCTTGACGATCTTGCCATCCTTAAACTCAAGCGTGATATTATCAAAAGCAATTCCCTGATAGATTGTCGGCGCATTACACGCCAACACACCATTCACGCTGTCGCGAACTGGAGCTGTGAAAACCTCGCCATCTGGGATGTTGTAGTTACCACAACACTCCACTGATGGGATATTTTTGATAGAAAACGTTAGGTCCGTCCCATTGCCTTTGATGTGGACTTCGTCCGTCGCGTTCATCAAGTCGACGAGAGCCTGTGAGTTCTCTAACATCGCAGCATAATCTTGCAAGCAAACATCAAAGTAGAAATTCTCAAATGCTTCTGTGCTCATACCTGCCTGCTGAGCCATTGATGGTGTTGGCCAGCGTAGCACACACCACTTGGTGCCCTTCACGCGCATGTCTTGCACTGGGCGAAGCTGCTTCATGGCGGTCTCCATGTTCGTTGCAGGCACATCGCTCGACTCCGTGATGTTCTGAGAACCACGTAACGCGATATAGGCATTCATGTCCTTCATCTCTTCCAGCTGGTGCTGGGCGATCGCGGCATATTGCTCCTTGGTCGCGCCCATCAACATTTCGCGATTGAGCTTAGCGTGGCTCACCTTGAGAAATGGAATTGCACCGACCTTGCGCGCTTCACGAATGAGGGCGATTCCGACTTCGTCCGGTACTTCGGTAACATCGATGAGTACCTTTTCTCCCTTTTGGAGGTTGGTGGAAAATTGCACTAACTGCTGTGCCAATTGATTGATTCGTGAATCTTGCATGTGCTCACCATTCTCATGAAATACCAGATGTCAAGCAGCGCACTTAGACAGGATCGAATTTCTCTCTCTCCATCTACGGCAGGTTTATAAACATCCTATCTAATCTACCTCTATTTCTGTTGCACAGAGGCGGATTCGAGCGCATAAAGCGGACATGATCAGCAAATTGGAAGCCGTAGCACAGGAACTCATCCAAGAGCTCTCTTCTTTACAATTTTCTGACCCAGTCACGCACACATACAACCCTCTAGAATACGCTTGGGAACCGCATTTCCAGTACCTCATCCGCTACGGAGCCAGCAAGAAGCACGTTCTCTTTCTCGGCATGAACCCTGGTCCTTGGGGCATGTCTCAGACGGGTATCCCTTTCGGTGAAATTCCCGCTGTGCGCGACTGGATGGGCATTTCCACGTCCGTCGGAAAACCAGTAAACGAACACCCGAAGCGACTAGTCGAAGGCTTCGAATGCACCCGCTCAGAAGTCAGCGGCCGACGCCTCTGGGGGCTCTTTGCTAAGCGCTACCCGAAGGCCGAAGAATTCTTCGGCGACCACTTCGTAACCAACTTCTGCCCGCTCGTCTGGATGAGTAAAACTGGACGCAACATCACGCCTGACAAACTCCCAAAAGCTGAATCAGCACCCGTCGACACCATCTGCCGCAAACACCTTGCAAGAACGATCAAACTGCTAGAGCCTAAATTCCTCATCGGCATCGGCGCCTTTGCCGAAAAGCAATTCAAGGCGACTGTAAAAGAGTTCTTTCCTAACAATACATTTACCATCGGTAAAATCCTCCATCCATCCCCCGCCTCACCACTCGCTAACAAATCTTGGCCAACCCTACCCGAGCAACAGCTCAAAGACCTCGGCGTCTGGTAATGCCTAATGCCTCATTTACCTCATGGACCTTTCCGACTACCGCAAAGAATACCTCAAAGACGGCCTTCACCGCTCCACGATCGACAACAACCCCTTCGCCCAATTCACTCAATGGTTCCAGCAAGCAATCGATGCAGGCTATCCAGAGCCGAACGCGATGTCGATTGCCACAGCCACAGCTGAGGCAACCCCTTCGCTGCGTACCGTGCTGCTCAAGTATTTTGACAACGACGGCTTCGTATTTTTCACCAACTACCAAAGCCGCAAGGCTCAGGAAATCACTAAGAACCCACAGGTCTCCCTACTCTTCCCATGGGTCACACTCGAGCGACAAGTCATCATCCTTGGTCGCATCGAAAAAATCGCTAAAGAAGAATCGCTCAAGTACTTCCAAAGCCGCCCGCACGAAAGTCAGCTCGGTGCCTGGGTCTCCTACCAAAGCTCCGTCATCCCCGATCGCGAATTTCTCACTACTCAGTTAGACGAGCTCAACAAAAAGTACGAGCCAGGTAAAGTGCCGCTTCCTAATTTCTGGGGTGGCTATCGAGTCGTTCCACACCACATCGAGTTCTGGCAGGGTGGTGCAGCGCGACTTCACGATCGTCTTCTCTACACTCGTGACACCGAAGAAGCCAAATGGGCAATCGATCGACTTTCGCCATAATTTAGAAACCCCGCTTGCCACAAGCATGGAAGGCGGTCACAACTATCGCGCACATGAGCACTACAGCCGCAAAAGAAGAAAACCCACTAGTAAACATCATCGTCAATGTTCTGCTTCCTACCATCATCCTGAGCAAGCTCAGTAAAGAAGGTGAAGCAATCTATCAGCTAGGCCCGACATGGGCGATGGTCGTAGCGCTCGCTCTGCCATTCGGCTATGGCGCATGGCATTGGCTCAAGCACAAAAAACTCAATGTCTTTTCCTGTGTCGGCCTCGGCGCGATCTTACTCACGGGCCTCATCACCATTTATCTTTGGAAAAATGCAGACGCCAAACCTCACGTGGCTTGGATTTTCGGAATTAAAGAGGCCATCCTGCCCCTCATCCTCGGCTCACTTTTCTTGATCACCCATCGTTCAGCCAATCCACTCTTCCGCACCTTCATCTACAACGACTCGATCTTTGACATCAAGCGCATCGAGAAGTCCGTCGCTGAAAAACCAGCAATCTCAGCCTACGAAGGGCTCATCTGGAAGTGCACACTCCTGTTCTTTGGCTCCTTCTGCATCAGTGCGGTGCTCAACCTCGGGCTCTCCTTCTACTTTCTCGGTGACCTCGAAGCTACAAACCCAGACTGGCGCACAGTCTACAACGAGCAAGTGGGCCGCATCACATTCTGGGGATTCATTGTCATTGGTGCGCCTTTGATGCTTATCGGTGGCTACATTCTTTATATGATGGTCAACGGTCTGGAAAAACTCACAGGCCTCGACCGAGAAACCCTCATGGTTCCTCGTTAGAAACATTAAAAAAACATACGATGCGCATTCTAGGACTCCTCACCTCGCACCTAATCGAAATTCCCAAGAGTGTCGTGCGCCCTAGCTCATGAGATTACAAAAACTGCCTCCTCTCACGCCACCACGGCATGCACGCTGATATCGACCTCACCTTTCCCGAGGACAGCGAGGTCATTTATATCCAGTTCGGCAGCGCTTGGCTGCGACCGTAGGTATCCTTCAGAATCGCGCTGGCATTCTGCTTCTACCTGTGTATCTAGTGCCTAAGCACTCGCTTTTATGCCAATCAAGATTCCAGATACGCTCCCAGCACGAGAGACACTTCGCTCCGAAGATGTTGACCTAATCAATAGCTCATCAGCTTCACGCCAAGACATCCGTCCTATGAAAGTCTTGTTGCTTAATCTCATGCCGAAAAAAGCGCAAACTGAGATCCAATACGCACGTCTACTCGGAGCTTCACCGCTCCAAGTCGAGCTTACCTTGATGACCACAGCAAGCTATAGCCCGCGCAATGTCGCGCAGGACCATCTCATAGAGTTTTACCGCACACTCGATGATATTCGCAACGACTATTTCGACGCCCTCATCATCACTGGAGCTCCCATCGAAACGATCCCATTTGAAGAGGTCAAGTACTGGGATGAGCTCACCAAAATCATCGAATGGTCACGCACTCACGTGTTCCGCCGACTCGGTATTTGCTGGGGCTCACAAGCTTTGATGAAAGTTCTCTACGGTGTAGAAAAACACCCGATGAACGAGAAACTCTTTGGCATTTACGATCACAACCTTGAGCAAAATACAGGCTCGCGCCTCATGCAGGGATTCATCGATCGCTTCCCAATGCCCGTCTCACGCTACACAGCAAACCTCGCGGACGAGGTGAAAAAAGCAGGTCTTCAAGTCCTCGCTCACTCCGAAGAATCTGGTGTCGGCATGGTCCGCTGCACACATAGTGGCGACCTCTTCATTCTCAATCACCTCGAGTACGATGCAGATACGCTAAGCCAAGAATACCTTCGCGATAAAGACTCTGGCGTGGACACCCAACTTCCTAAGAATTATTATCCAAACGACGATAACTCACAGGAGCCGATCAATCGTTGGCGCCCATACGCCTTCTTACTTTTCAATAACTTCATCAACGAACTCTACCAAGACACCCCCTTCGATCTCACTCAAATCGAAGACCGTCATTGTTCGTTTAGTTCTTGCTGATGCGATAAGGTAGCTTCACCGCTCACTTACCAGTTGTAAGATTCTTGTGAATGCTCGCGTAGGTATGAGCCATGCACAAGCTCAAAGCACTCACCACACTTCTATCCTTCACCTTCTTTTCAACCTCAGTCCACGCTGATTGGAAACTCCACTGGCGTGAAGACTTCAGCGGAACTAAAGTCAACGCGAAGCATTGGAGCCTTTGCCAGCGAGGGCACGCTGATTGGGTAAATACCATGTCGGATGACCCGCGACTCGTCGAAGTATCCAAGGGTACTCTCAAGCTTAAAGGCATCGTCAACGATAAGAAGGACGACCCTGCGCCATTCCTCACCGCAGGCCTCACCAGCAAGGGGAAATTCAATTTTCTATACGGAAAAATTCAGATCCGTGCCCGCTTCAAGTCCGCTCAAGGAGCCTGGCCCGCACTCTGGATGTTAGGCGAAAATGGTACGTGGCCTAACAATGGTGAAATTGACCTCATGGAACACCTCAACTTTGATAATATAATCTATCAAACACTTCACAGTAAGTTCACTCAAACTACCAAGTACAACAAAGAGCTCCACCCTAACAAAGGATCTGTTACTCAAATTGATCGCGATGCTTGGAACACCTATGGCTGCGAATGGAGTGCAGACAAGGTGACCTTCACAGTCAACGGCAAACCAAGCCACAGCTACCCACGCCGACCCGATCTAGGTAAAGACCAATACCCCTTCCAGCAACCCTTCTACCTCATTCTTTCCATGCAAATAGGAGGAGGATGGGTCAATGCGGGTGGCACCAAACCGAGCCTCCCCCAGCACTATCCAGCCCACCTCGAAGTCGACTGGATCAAAGTCTTTCAAAAACAATAGATAAACTATTTCTCTGCAAAAAGAACTTCGCGGAGCTTCTTGCTTTCAGCGAGTGCTTCATCGAGAGTTGGTGCTACAAAGTTCACGTGACCTAACTTACGGCGTCCTGCTTTCCACTCTTTTCCATAGAAGTGCCACTTGGCACCGCTGAGTGCTGCGATTGCTGGGTTGGCGAAAGCATCCTTGTCGCTCTTCCAGATATCACTGAGCAGGTTTATCATGACTGTCGTACCATGTGGGCGTGGATCACCGAGTGGCAAACCACAGATTGCGCGCACGTGTTGCTCGAACTGCGATGTCACACAACCATCGTTGCTGACGTGACCTGAGTTGTGCGGACGAGGCGCGATTTCATTGACGAGCACATCACCATTTTCTAACACAAAGAATTCAACGGCGAGAATACCGACATAATCGAGTCCTTGAATAATTTTCTCAGCTAACACTTTCGCGCGATCAGCCACTGCATCGTCGACGCGACCAGGAAGGATGGAAACATCTAACACATGGTGGCGGTGGATGTTTTCCACCAATGGAAATGCCTTCACTTCACCAGAGGCATTGCGCGCCACCACCACGGAGCATTCCATGATGAATGGGATGAAATCTTCCACCACGAGGCAACAGCTGCCATTCCAGTCAGCTTTGCAGCTCTCGAGATTTTCTACAGACTTGAGGCGCCATTGACCTTTGCCATCGTAGCCATTGCGTGCGGTTTTCGCCACGCAGTTGCCATCGAGATCATGAAATGCGGCTTCCAACTCCTCAACTGTATCGACCACGCAGAATTTAGTCTGCGCAACATCGATCGATGCGAGAAACTGGCGCTCAAAATCGCGCGTACCAGCGATTTCCACAGCCTTTGCATTTGGGCGAAGCTCAACCTTTGACTGCACGTCTTTAAGCAATGCTGAAGGGAGACTTTCGGTCTCCACCGTCACCACGTCGACCCTATCGATGAATCTCGCCTTCGCTTCCTCATCCTCATAGGAAGCGTCGATGACCAGATCGACTTCGCGAGCCACTGCTGAGCTATCTGCGCCACCTGACCACACCACCACTTTGTAACCAAGCGGAAGGGCTGCCTGCGACATCATGCGCGCGAGCTGGCCAGAGCCGAGAATACCAATGGTAGAACCTGGAAGAAATACTTGATCAGACATGATCGATAGTTGTGTAAAAAATTAGTCTTCGAGCTTCATCTCTTCCACCATCTCAACCATTTCTTGACGGTAGTCTTTGAGTTTTGCTGCGAGCTCTGGGTCTTTGCCAGCGAGGATGCTCACTGCGAAGAGCCCTGCATTGCTAGCACCTGCTGGTCCAATTGCAAATGTCGCTACAGGAATGCCCTTTGGCATCTGCACAATAGAAAGAAGTGAATCCTGACCGCTCAGTGCGCTGGACTTCACTGGGCAACCAAGCACTGGAAGTGTCGTAATCGCTGCGATCATGCCAGGAAGGTGAGCGGCGCCACCTGCACCTGCGATGATGATTTCGAAACCATTTTCCTCAGCCTTCTCAGCAAATTCGTACATTTCCTTTGGTGTACGGTGGGCACTGACTACGCTGGCTTCGTAGCCGATGCCAAATTTATCCAATGCCTCAGCTGCCAATTTTATTGTTGGCCAGTCCGAGTTACTCCCCATCACAATTGCTACTTTTTTATCTGCCATGTGCTGTGTGTGTTATTGAGGCGCAGCCTAACCAACCGAACACAAAATGCACGACTTTTTATGTTCGGTCTCTGTCCGAGTCATTGGTCATGAGGCCAGTATGATGCTACACAATTCTCCCAACTCGTCGGCACACCTCTCGGTCAGGCAGCCAACATTGATCATACTTCAAAAGGCACCCTCAAGAAAGCGGCAGACAAACGCAAAGAAGGTGACCAAGGCGCCGCATGACCAAAAACCATCAATCACGCTAATACCTCCTCATCAAGTCTCATTCTCTTAAGCAAAACTCAGGTTAATACAACTGTCGAAGACGGCTCTGGAACAGCAATAATGTGGATGGAGCTCATGCCATTCCCCCATGCTCTTACTGGAATACGTCTAAGGCTGTGAAGCTCAAGCTTGGAAACACTTCATTGGAAGACTCCTTTCTTTAATTAGCACAAAAAACTCAGCAGGTGTACACCTGCTGAGTTTGAAGAAATACGACCCGCTTGCTCCAAAGAAAGCTTTTACTTACGGCGGCGCAAGATGAGAGCGAGACCACCAAGACCGAGCAGAGCCGTGGTAGACGGTTCAGGAACTGCTCTGACAAATGCTGCACTGTGGGCAGCTATTTCTGTGGCGCTCAACTCTGAGTTATATGCTGCAAAACCAAGGATGTTACCTGGAAGTCTGCTGTAGAAGGCATTGCTGCCAGCGAAAGCTGCCCCCAAACCTGTCGTGCCAGAAATATCGATGACCCTCCCAGTGAATGTGTGCGCAAGGGCACCATTTACATAGAGATAAGTGTTCGTGCCATCTGTGGTGAATACAAGATGGGTGTCCGTGTCTGCAGTAAGGGCAACTCCAGAGTCGCTATTAAATCCTCCGTCGCTACTATCAAAGATACCGTAGTTGTTAGTATCGGTGGCGTGCTCCCATGAAAGGATTTGCTCGTTGCTGTTGTAGTCACCGAGAAGGGTTGAAACCAAATTGTATTGGGGTGCACCAGCGTTGAAACACAGTGAAAAACAAATACATAAAAGGCGCGCACTTTTCAGAGCGTGAACTCGAAGCTCATTGCAGTACCTGCCGTAGTACCTACGTTGATGGTTTCAGGTGTGCTTACTGTAGTGAACTTGGTGGCAGTAGCTGAAGTGCCTGTACCGACAGCAGTTTTCCAGTGACTAAGAGCTGCATGTGCAGAGCTTGCACCGATAACGAGTGAGACGAAAAACCATGTTAATGGCATTGAAAGCTTCTAAGTATTTTAATACGCTTAGGAACCTAAATATGCTTAGGAACCTAAGTATATGCTTAGGAACCTAAATATGCTTAGGAACCTAAAACTAGTTCTTAATTTAGTTAGATTACAAAAGACGTCAACAATAAATTTGCATTTTTTTAGCGAGGGGGTGAAGAGATTCGAACTCTCGACATCGACCTTGGCAAGGTCGCGCTCTACCACTGAGCTAATCGCGCTTTGGTGCCTGCGGCGGCGGCTTTATACGAAGAGATGACCCTGCCAGAGAAAGAGCGGATCGTGAGAGTTGATTGCTTACTGGCCAAAGGCTACAGCGAGGTCGCTGAGTGAATCTTCGGCAGGTTTGTCCGCTGCTGCGATAGCAGCTTTCTGTAGTTCGACGATTTCTTGGGTGCCTTTTTTGCATAGCTCTAACATCGCAGTCATTTGCTCTGCTGAGAAGGAGGCTTCTTCACCTGAGCCCTGGATTTCAACGAAATTTAGGTCCTCTGTCATAACGACATTGAAATCGACGGATGCGTCTCGATCCTCTGGGTAGTTGAGGTCAAGCACGGCCGTGTCCTTGAAGATACCCGCTGAGATGCCAGCGACGAGCTGCTTGAGAGGAGACTGCTTCAGCTTGCCTTCAAAGATGAGTTTGTTAATAGCGATGGCGACTGCCACACTTCCACCAGTGATGGAAGCTGTACGTGTGCCGCCATCGGCCTGTAAGACATCGCAGTCGATCCAAAGTGTGCGTTGGCCGAGCGCTTTGAGATCGACCACTGCACGGATTGAGCGACCGATGAGGCGCTGGATTTCAGAGGAGCGACCATCGATTTTGCCACGCGTAATATCGCGCTGTTTGCGGTCGAGCGTAGAGTAGGGCAGCATGTTGTACTCGGCTGTGAGCCAGCCACCTTTGACCTTTTGGTACTTCATCCAGCGAGGGACGTCTTCTTCGACGGTGCAGGCGCAAATAACGCGGGTGTCTCCAAAGGAAACGAGAACCGAGCCCGTGGCGTGCGGAGCCACATTAGGTATGAAAGAAATCGGACGAAGGGCGTCAACATTGCGGTTGTCAGAACGAGTCATGGAGGCAGTGGTAGAGTTAGAAGTGTGAAGTAGCAAGGTTGGAATCATGAGTCTTTAACCTTTCACCTGTGGCAGCTGGATTCGGATGAATTTGAGGACGGATGATGACCTGAACGAGACGGTGTGCGTCTGAGAGCTCGCTAACGATGATTGAGGAGTTGGGATTGCGCATACTAGGGATGACGGCGGTTTTGAGGCCAGCTTTGACCAGAGAAAAGAGGGTTGGAGTTTTGTGTGGAAGTTTTGTGTGGAAGGAAATTTAGGGTCTTGCCGGCAAGACCCTCATATTTTTAAGCATAAAAAAGCGCCAAGGAGTTTCCCCTGACGCTGAAGTTCTTTGTCTTTAAAAATCGACCATTAGCGGGAAGCCGCATTGGAGAGAGCTGATCCACCAACACTGATATCACGGCCGAGTCCCTCCATAGTTTGGCAAGAAGTCAAAGCCGCAAGACTGAGAAGAGCGATGAGAATTTTAGTGCGTAATTTCATATCTACTTTACCTCTTAGCATTTCAGTAAAATTTCTGCCAATACTAATTTCGCTCTATAACTTGCGAAATGGTCGACTACCGCCAAGCGGGACTGAGTCTTGCTCGTACTGCGCTGCGGTATTTGGGCCGAATAGGAAACATGGATGAACTTGCTGCTAGGAAACATCGCGAGCCCACTGAGCACGTGCATTGAACAGCCCCAGAAACCACAGTATGCATCTCTTTTTATTTTTGCTCTTCTCGTAGGAACACCAACTCGTTCTCCGTCGAGCTCACTTTATCGAACTTGTAACCAGCTGTCTTAAATTTCTTCAAGCCCTCGATATCATCGATCCCATTGCGGACGATATAGTTGGTCATTATCCCACGTGCTTTCTTCGCATAAAAGGAGATGACCTTGTACTTCCCATTCTTCTCATCTTTGAATACCGGAGTAATCAAGGAGCCCTTGAGTGCCTTCTTTTTTACGGATGAAAAATACTCGTTAGATGCTAGATTCACTATGAGATCCAAGCCACTCACTTTGAGATCTTTGTTGAGTAAGTCGGTGATTTTACTGCCCCAAAATTGATAGAGGTTCTTGCCTCTAACATTTTCTAACTTCGTTCCCATCTCTAAGCGATACGCCTGCATGAGATCGAGGGGACGTAAGACTCCATATAGTCCTGAGAGAATGCGCACCTGCTTTTGCGCTAAGGAAAAATCCGCGGCAGACCATTCAGCCAATTCCATACCTTGATAGACATCACCAGTGAACGCAAAGAGCGCTTGGCGGCTATTGTCATGACTAAAGTCACGCTCCCACTTGATGTAGCGCTCTGCGTTGAGCTCAGACAGCTTCTCACTCATCTTCATCAACGCACCGATCTCACTTGGACTCATTTTACGCAGTTGTTCGATCAATTCTTCTGAATCATCGAGCAAACGCGGCTTTGTGTACTTCTTTGTTGGCAATGGTGAATCGTAATCGAGTGACTTTGCTGGTGAGAGTAGAACGAGCATGCCCCCAATGAAGCGTGCCCATGCCAAATTGCAAGAACGCGCTGCGCTCATACTATCTATTAGTGCATAGACAGCCCAGTCTCCCACAACTGATGGTTGGCGAGCTCTATCTGAAGAACTCTTCAACACATTGGCCGAAGTTGATCGCGATGAACTTCTTGAGCTAAGTCAATAACACTGCACAATGTTCATCACCTCTGTTAATGATGAGCCAAAGTTCCTCGCCCCCGACCATTAGCCTAATAACAACCTAACGACAACGTGTGAGAGTCGTCAGTGCATAGCCAGTACCATAGGCGTGGCCGTAGTTGTAAAGTGGGTAATCCCACCATGAACCATCGGACTCTTGCTTATCGATCATAACCTTCGCGAGCTTTGTTTTCCATTCCTCTTGCTTCTCTTTCGGCAGCTGCAGGATATTCTCACTAGCATAATAATGCCCGTAGAAATAGAAGTAGCCTGAGATAGCAAAGTGCGTTTCGTGTGGCCTAGGGCGCTTTCGGCCGATGTCTAACCAACCATTGCGCTTGATCAGACGGTCGAGCCCCATGATCAATACTTCATCAGTAATTTTCTCATCTTTCCACTGACGTAGAGCCGCATTGCATACAGTAGTACGTGCCAAGGAGCCAGCTGGACGGTTGATCTCCTTACGTGGATAAAACCTGTGTCCCATCGCATACCCGTAAGCAAAATCTGGGGCACGTTGGAGCTGAATCGAACGCACTGCATTCTTCACACGACGTTCATTGAGTTCAAATCCGAACTCCTCAGACGCCTCTTTCATAGCACACATCACAGTAGCTGTGGTAAAGCTTGTCGAGCTGCCACTCGGCTGAGCTGTCACGGAGTCATGCCCATAGTAGCCCCAACCACCATCGATGTCTTGGTTGGTCCAAAGACTTTCTACCTGAGTCTGTGCAAGCTGCTTATAGAGTACTTTTTTCTCTTCACTTACTCCCTCGCGCTGCGCGAGAGCAACGAGAGCTCTGAGCCCATAGGCATGTCCCCAGTTGTTATAAATCGAAGACCCACCAGCACGACGTAGCTTTGGCATCGTCTTGATCATCCATGCCTCACAACGCTCAATCGCAGTCTGCACCTCTGATCGCGTATCATTAGCTGAGACCATTCCAGCGAGAGCTAAGGTGGTCGTGCCCATCCTAAACGCATGATGTGCCCCTGGAACAGGAGCAAAGATATTAAGTGCTTTTGTATTCGTCGCTCCACCCCATGAACCGTCTGCATTTTGCGTCTTCACTAAGAAGTCCACTCCCTTAGTTATCGACTGCTCTAACACAGCAGAGTCTACAGGCGTATTATCCTGCACAGGTGCTGCTGGTACGAGTTTCTTTGGTAAGCTCGCATCCAGCGATTGAGCGTCAACCCCAGCCCATAGAGCCATGAAGCTGACACAAAATATTGTTAGCCACTTCATTACTTAGCATCGTAAATGATGACTTGGCCTTCGCTGAGTCCACTCAAGACTTCGACCTTGCCATTTGCGCTCTGGCCGAGAGTGATGGTGACCTTTTTCTGCTTTTCGTCAGCCATTTTCAACTGAACAGAATAAGAGCCATCAGCATTTTCTTTCACTGCCTTCGTCGGAATACTAAGCGCGTCTACTTTACTGTATGACACAAACTTGACCTGCGCAGACTCACCCACAGCAAGCTTTGCTGCTTTGTCTAATTTGAGCACTACATCCCACTTCCCTTGCAGATTCGGAGCATCAGCAACACTCACTACGGAACTTTCCGAGCTCATATACGGCTGCGAAGGAAGCTTCAGCAAGCCTGTATCTTTCGCTGAAATTCTGCTCGATGTGAAACCATCGACTGAAGCCACGAGCTGAGTCGCATTGCCTTGAGGAACAATAGTGATAAAGGCACGCTTCTGCGGGAGTTTCGCACCACGAATCAAAGTCTTGATTGCTAAATCACGTGACCACGCGTTGTTCTTGAAATTTCCGAAGTAGAGCACGCCATCAACAGGAGCCTTCACATCCATCGCGGCTCTGTCAGCTTTGACTTTTGCCAGATCATCCGCCTTTTTCTTATCTGCGCGTACGAGCTTAAGAACTTCTAGCTCTTTACGCTCAAGCGCACGTGGGATATTGATCTGAGCAAACTCCCAAGCCGACTTCGCAACTTCGTGCTGGAGCCTACGGTCTTCAGCTTGGCGAGGAAGCGACTTCTCTAACGAACGCTTCACTTCCTTTTGCTTCACCTCATTGTCAAATGTCGCACTCTTCACAGAGTTTTGTGCACGCTGGACGATGATCTCTTCGGTATCTTCAGTCAGCCCATCCGCCTCATACATTTTCAGAAGTTGAGTGAGCTCTTCCTGGGTGTACTCGAGTCCCCAAATGGACTTCTCCGCTACAAATTTTGTTGCAGCAAACGACTGTGGCAATTCGACTTCCGTATAATACTTGTAGTTGTCGACCTCACGCTCGTAGTTCTTTTTAGCCTTGAGCAAATCACGCTCAGTTTTAAGCTTTAGTTCAACAAGCTCCTGCTGTGCTTTTTTTAGATTAAGAATGTCAACTTTGCGCTCGATTTCTTTATCGGCAATATACGCATCTACCTTTTCAGTATCAATCCAGATGATCTGCTGACCTTTCTTCACCTTCGTCCCTTGCGGAAGGACTTTCTCCACAATGAAGTCCCCCCAGATTTTTGGAGTAATAGAAACTTCTACAGCCGCTTCATTAACGGCTAGAACTTGCACTTTGATAGTCTGCTCAAAGAGCGCCTTTTTAAGTTCGTATTCTTCGGCACCAGCAGTGGTGAAACAGAGTGCTACAGTCAGCAGAGTGAGTTTGGATGTCATCGTTTTTTATTTTGTGATTGGTATGTCCCGTTGCGTGCTAGCCAGATGGTGTGCATCCGACGCTTGCGTCCGCAATGAGAAGCTGGAACCTCTACCTCGGAAACGTCAAATCCCGCCTTACGTACGAGCTTTGTGAATTTCTTATCGGGGTATGCTGACCATACGGCCAAAATCCCACCTTCTTTCAACGCAGCTTTAGCGGCACGCAATCCTTCGATTGTGTATAAACTTTCATTATTTTCACCGTGGAAGGCACTCGGGCCATTATCCACATCCAGCATAATCGCACTATACTCTTGGTTCGCCTCAGCAATCAGCTTCTGAACTGGTGATATTTTGATCTGAACTCGAGAGTCGTCAATCAGACCCGGATGAAGGCCTTTGAGAAAAGTTTTATTCCACTCCACAACACCCTCTGTAAATTCAGCCACAACGAACTCTGCCCCTTGTTGTGGAAGACTCTCGACAGCTGCAGAAAGAGTAAAACACATCCCGAGACCTCCGATGAGCACACGCGGTTGACGAGCGGGGCGAAACGGCTGACAAGCCATACGAGCGAGTTCTTTCTCCGACCCATAGGCGATACTGGTCATGAGACGTTCGCCCTTTGAACTAATAAAAAACTCACCGTCGTGCTCAAATAAATCCAATGGTTCACCTTCTGGCGTCAGCGTCTCTGCTAATTTTTTATACTCTTTCATGGCACCTTAAGCACTTGCCATAGCACGACTGCTACAGCTTGGCAAAGCCTAAGAATCTAGGATGGTCTCCCGCTCTGTGACTTGGTATAAAGATCTTTATGCAGTCAGTGAGTTGCCAGTTGATGCGAGAGATTGAAGATGCCGTATTTGCCCTCGGCCACACACCTATAGACCTCATGCTGCAGGCGGGCAAAAGAATGAGCGAGGTCATCCTGCGCTATTACCCACAGAAAAAAGCAGCAACAGCCTTCATAAGTAAAGGGCACAATGCTGGCGACGCACTCGTCGTACTCAAGCACCTTTCCGAAGCTGGCTGGGAAATTGCGATACGCAGTGCTTTTGAAGAATATGAGCTAGCGCCACTCACCCAAGAAATGCTTGGTCGTCTAGGCGCAGTACATTGGAATTACGAGAGCAGCCCTGCACCGGGCTCACTACTCATTGACGCTCTACTTGGCATTGGGGCTCAGGGCCCACTTCGTCCACCGCTCGCCGAACTAGCCAGCACGATGAACCAACTTCGCCTCAACTCTGGCTGCACAGTAGTCGCACTCGATACTCCCAGCGGCATCGACGGTAGCACTGGAGAAGTTTACGCTGAGGCAGTGGAAGCAGACCACACTCTCTGTGTCGGTTTGCCAAAAAGTGGTTTACTCACAAGTTCAACAATCAATCATGTCGGTGCCATCACCCTCGTGCCTCTAGACTCGCTTATACCACACTATCCAACATTTGACGCAGACGCTCTTCAGCTTATTACCCCTCAATCGCTCAAGCGAAAGTTGAGAAATTTCGATACGCATAAAGGACGAGCTGGGCGAGTCGGTATTTGGGCTGGCTCCGAAGGGATGCTTGGAGCAGCAGCCCTAACAGCCACCGCAGCTCTCAAAGCAGGGGCTGGGCTAATTACACTCTTCACCACTCCGCATCTCTACCCCACACTCGCCAGTATGGTTCCTCACGAAATTATATTAAACACCAGCGACGACCCTCTTCTTTTGCTACAGCAAAACTTTGACGCTTTAGTCTTAGGTCCAGGCATGGGAACCCCAAACTCGATCACCGCTAAAAAGCTCCTTGAGCTCATAGAGAAAACCAAGCTCCCCACCGTAGTGGATGCTGACATGCTGAACCTTATCGCCCACACTGGCAATCAACAGCTCCTCAGCCATCACTGTATCCTCACCCCTCATCCAGGAGAAATGCAAAGGCTCTTTCCTAGCACAAACTCTCGAGAAGAAACTGCTCGAGCATTCTGCAAGCGTTACCCATCCACTCTCCTCTACAAAGGAGCTCGCACCATCGTATCAGCACACAATGAAGCTCTCTATATCAATTCCTCTGGCACCCCTGCAATGGCGACAGCTGGACAAGGCGATGTGCTCAGCGGCTTGATTGCGGGACTTTGTGCTCAAAGGTATTCTAAGATCGAGGCCGCAAAATTAGGCGCATGGCTCACAGGAGAAGCGGCGCAGATCGCTCTAGCAAAAGGTACTGAATCTCAAGAAACACTCACCGCTAGCAGTGTCCTCAATCACCTCCACAAAGCATTTCTAGCTGTTCCTCTACATCTAACGATGTCGAGCTCTGCATAACAAGAATTTTTAACTTTTCCTAAAAAGAATAAACCCCCGTAGCATTCATGAACAATACGGAGGTCTATTTTGGCGTGGGGTAACACTCATCACCCCACACTCTCACACAGAAAACTTAGAAGAAGAAACTAGCATTGATGTAATAACTTCTCCCAGGCTCAGACTGAGCGATGTTCGTACGCTCGTACTCTTGATCGAAGAGATTATGTACCCCGACTGTGAGTGCTAGGTCTTGATGTACTTTCCACTGAGCAAAGACTCCGTGAATGTCATAGCCACTCGTTTTGAGCCCATCACCTTCGACTTTATCCTCGCGGTTACTCACCCAAAGCGAGCGAGCGCCCAGTGTTACATCTTCGTTGATGAAATATCCAGCTTCTAGAGCGACTTTGTCTCCAGGTATCGTGTTTAGCTTCTCCCTCGTATCGTCATTCTCACCTTCCATAATCGAGAGCGAAGCATCAGCATACCATCTAGCAGAGGTATAATTCAGCATAGCCTCCCATCCCTGAATCGTCGTTTTATCACGGTTGACCGACTGACGTTGATTTTGCTTCAAAGTCCCTGGTCCCCTGAACCCCCTGTAGTTCGGAATAATTTTAGTTCCGATAACCTCTGAATCTAGAGTGTCTTTTCCATTTTTGTGGAACCACACAAGGCGTGAGGTGAAGTTCCCCTCATCTAGCTCCTTTGTGTAATCGACTCCAATCTCGATATTCTCAGATGTCTGAGCGCTCAGGGAATCATTGGGCACAAAGACTTCTTCAAAATAACCACCAGATCTGGAGGGTACTACTCCAAAATGACTACCGCTATGATAGATCGCACTCAATGTTGGGGACGTGAATGAATGTGAGTAGTTAGAGAAGACTGATAGGCCATTGATCGCCTCATAGCGCAACTCGATATTTGGTGAGAACTGTCCATCTGACTGATCACGCCCAACATCGCTTGAGCTCGAAGCGTAATCATAGCGCAGCCCTACAGCCGCAGCGATACCATTCTCCCATTGCGCATCGTTGCGCACGAATAATCCATAGGTCTCAGTCTCTGCATTAGGTCGACTTCTGGAGGTCCCACTGGAACCTGGAACAAAGAAAGTTGCACGGGTTTCCTCACCACGTTGCTTGTCGTGGTAAATCTCAAAACCAGTGATCAAGTTGTGCTCAGCAACCAATACTGAGTAACGACTATGGTTTACGATTTCAAGGCTAAGCGTATCAAGCTTATACGTGTTAGACCGATCTTTATTCCGTCCACTCTTTGATTGGTAAAAGCGGGATTGCTCAGTTCCATTCCAGTAGAGCAAAGCATTGAGATCAAACCAATCGTCATTCTGAGGGCTCCAATCATAAGCTAGAGTAAGTTGGTCGCGCGTCGTTTCACGGTTGACCAAGGCATTTGACCTACTTAGATCCCTTTGAGGGTTGGCCCCATTACTGTCCTTCGATTCATAGTTTGTGTACGAAAGCTCGAGACGTTGATCTGAGTCAATCGTATAGCCTCCCTTGACTAGGAAATTGTTCACCCTAATCGCAGAACCCACAGAGTCCAAACCGTTACCTAACCGAACATCACCAGCGTCTCGATGAACAAATGCCACCAAGAAATCCCATGGACCTTCCTTGATTGCCCCCACTCCGGAATAGATCATTTCATCATTACCTGTAGCGTAGCCAACTTTGAATCGCCCACCATATGGCTTTGAGTCATCAACAAAGTCGTCCGCGCTCCAGGTTCTGAGGCTAACCACACCAGCCCCACCACTGCCGTAGAGGTGACTACCGCTGCCACGCAGGATATCTCCGCTACTAATAAGTTCTGGATCTACGAAGAAACGTTGACCTGAATGACCCGACGTAAAATTTTGTCTGGCTCCGTCAATCCTAACAGTGACAGCATTCCCACCTTCACCTCGAATCCTTATCTGCTGCCCCGTAAGTCGCGGTCCACCAGAAAACTCTACGCCTGGCTCGTACCTAAAGAGATCATCGAAACTCCGCGGCTGAAGCGCATCGACCTGCGATGACTTGATCAATGAAATCTGTGCATTTACTTTTGCGGCATCTTGCTCATAGCGTGTGGCTGTTACCACCGTCTCTTCCAAGGTGCTCACGATAGTCTCTTGAGCATGAAGAAGAGTAAGGCTTACGCTAGAAGCTACAACTACTATCCAATATTTTTTCTGCATCGTTCTATTTAGTTGAAGTGAAATAAGGTTCTAGTGCTTTACTAAGCACTCCGACATCTTTTTGCTGTGCTTCTTCCAGCTCCCCTAACATGAAGCGCAGTGACCCTTCGTCCGTACGCTTTTTCAGCACGTAGGCATCCTTCGTGACTAGCACTTTATTCCAAGCCTTTTTCACAGACATCCAGAATTCTTGATTCTCACTCCAGTAAGTATTTACTGGGCTAAAATCCACTCCTTTTACTCGCGTGTAAGTATTGAAACCAACCTCTCTACAGAGCGGATAGTTCTTCCCATCCCGCACGACTTGCTTGGCATTGTCTTGTTCATGTACCCAACCTTCTGAATTGACGGTTTGGCGGTTCGTCGCTACTAACACATCGTAATCTTTGCGCTTCTGGTACTCGCGTCGCGGTAATGGACGACCAGTCAACTCGCTCGTCCAAGTACTACTACCTTCATTGTGCTTCCATGTTCCGAACGACTCGTAGCGTGGAGCGTCCGTGGTCTGAGTCACCTGCTGCGTCCATGTCCCTTTCACTTCATTAGGTGAAAGGATGCGCTTCTTCCAAGTGTTATGTCCCTGGTACTCGAGCAGTTCTGTGTCTTCGTATTTCCAGATCTGCGACCAATGTTTAACAACCTCACCTTGCACTAACAAAAGGTGTTGGAGTTCGATTTCTTTTTCTTCTTCACGAACCACAACGACCTTCTCATGCACCGACTCATTGTATGCTTTTTCTTTAGGAACATAGCCCTCACTTAGGTTGACTGTCTCCTTAAAGAAAAATCCCACTTTGAATTCCCCCGCCATTTTGAGAATCGCCTCACGATCCTGTTGTATATCCGCCATCGCTGAACAGCTCAACGCTGTGAGAATGGCTGTACTGAAATATGTAGCTTTCATCTGCAACATACTCTGCACTCTCAAATCAAAACCCGCTAACGCACTATTGACTTTGATTAGCGGTAAAATGCCCTCACAATAAATAGCAATCATAGACTTGAAAAATACCTAAAATCAATGTTTTTCACTTTCTTCTACTGTCTACTCGCTCTCCACAGCTCGCTAGTATGCACATTTTTATTGCTATTGAGACTCATTAGCTAAATAAGCCAGCAACAAGTATGCGGAAAGCGAGAACACTTTATGGGAACTATGCAAAAGAAGGGCTACAGCTGAGCAGTCACACCTCCTCGGATAGCTTTACGGAGTTCTTGCCAGAAGGAGCCTTGCACATCGTGCTCAATACTGAAGGCTCTGCGATTCTCTTTGGTGAGGATTTGAGAGTAAACCTCAGCCCTGGCACGATGGTGGTATTTCACCGTTCAGAAGGTGAAATACTCACAGCTAATCGCACGAACGAAGCGAATAACTTTGTGATTCTCAGTGTGACCAACTCTTGGGTGCGACAAACCTTTGGCGCTCGTCAGTCAGCGCTGCACCCAGTGCTCCAATCAATCCTTAATAACAGTCCGGGTTCGAGCGCGGTCTTGGGAAAAGTGCGTAGTATGAGTCTAGCTGAGAAAGAAATTACTCAAGAGCTACAAAACCCACCAGTTGCAAAGGCTGCAAAAACGTATTGGTATATGGCCAAGGTGCTAGAAGTGCTCACCCACCACCTCTTTGCTCCCACAGGCTTCACACAGCCTGAGCCCTTCTGCAGTAAAGTGAAACGTAATGATCGAGATCGAGTTGAACGCTGTATTAGCTGGCTCAAAGAACGCCTAGATCAACCACTCAATCTTACTACACTTGCGCAACATATTGGCTGTGCTCCTCATTACCTAAGTCGACAATTTAAGAAATCGACAGGACTCACACTTAAACAAAAACACCGAGCTCTGCGTATAGATTACGCAGCTAAATTGCTCGATGATGGCGACTACAATGTCACCGAATCAGCCATGGAAGTAGGCTACAATTCACTTTCGCACTTCTCTAAAGCCTTCCTAAAAGAGAAAGGTTGCTTACCCTCTGAATACCTCAGTGATTAAGCTGGTCGGCGGCAATTAAGCAACTTATCGAGGGCTGCCTGCTTATCTTCGTGGGTGCGTGTGTTACTGAAAGCTTCTCGCACACGGCGTAAGCGATCCTTCACAGATTCGCGGAGTTCCCCGTATTCTGGCACCTTGATTTCTAGTTTTTTACTTCCAGACATGGAACCAAGGTACACCCATTTGGAAATTCCGCTAATGCTGGCTTGCTCTTCACTAGCGGCAAGTTGCTTACAATCACAAATAGTAGGCAACCTGTACCTAGCCTTTCATCGCAGCGATTTCCTGCATCTGACCGTCTTTGAAGTTAGTTTTTGGAATCCACATAAAATGCTTTTTATCGGTGTAGATCAGCAGACCCTTACAAGTTGGCTTGATCTGGAAAATATTTACCCACGGCACATCCGCCTTGCCAGCCTTACCTGTCATCTTCACTCCTGAATCAGAAAACACATAGCGGACTTCCGTCTCATATGCTGGGTGCTTGCGCAGACCTCGCTCATGCCACATCTGCCAGAGCATCGGTCGCATGAAACCGAGTGAACTTACCATCACAAGGAAACCACCAAACATCCCTCTTTTGGAGCTTGGAGCCATCACCATCAAGTAGCCACCTAGACCAATGCCAGCTAGGCAGAGTACAGAACGTAAAATCACCCACCAACGGTAGCGCTGCCACATATGTTGCTGAAACGAACCATGCTGCGATGGACCGTCAAATTTTGAAGTGATTTCTATGCTCTTATCCATAATCCACCTGACTGGAGAAAGCTTAGTGCGCAGCCAGAGTCAATTGCATTATTAGCGCAAACTACAGTTCAGTGGAGCTCAATCTAGCGAACAGTGCCTCCTTTTCACTAAACAAAAAACCGCCAGAGCTGAGGCTGCTGACGGGTAAAAAAAGGTTGATCACTTAGCGTAGAGCTAAGCATCCACCAGTGGCTTAGGTAGTCACCGGGATAGATGGAAGAGAAGCCGCTGCTACAGCCTGGCCGTGGCGCTTCATCTTCTCGTCTGGCTGAACGATATTGATCTGCTTAGCGAGCTCTGGGAACTCAACTTCGAGGACTTCGGTCGCAAAGTCGATCATAATCTGACCACCAGAACCAGATGTTACACGGCCCATGATGATAAGTGTTTCGATGTCGTAGAACTCAGCGTAATGAGCGATTGCGTAACCGAAGCATGTACCGATTGTCTGGTAGATCTTAGCTGCGTTTGCGTCGCCTTCAGCCATGAGTTTCTGCACTTCGATAAGCTGCTCAGGGAATGGCATGTCACCATAGCTGAGGCCTGCTGCTGGAGCGAGACGTGCTACACCCTGCTGACAGAAGAATTGAACACCACAACCTTGATCACCGGACCACTCGTCAACTGGGCCACCTTCACGGTAATCGATAGGAGCAAATGCGAGCTCGTTGATCTGTGTAGTCACGTTACCTGCACCGTCAACATAACCAACAGCTTCAGATGTACCCATTGCTACACCGAGAACGTTGTTTGTGTTCATTGTGATGGAGCCAGCGAGTGCTGTTACTTCACCGTCGTTGATGACTTCGTAAGGAACACCTGGGTATTCCTTCTTCATGATTGTCTTAAAGATAGGACGTACTACTTCTTCGTATACCTTCTCATCAGTGATACCGCGGAAGAGAGAAGCTACGCGCACTTCGTTATTAATGTAGATACCAGCGGAAGAACCACCGATAGCGTCAACGGATGGAAGGTGCTCAGCAGCCTTCTTAAGGGAGTCAACGATACCGTCATAATGATAAGATGGATCACCTTGGAAGTATGGGTCCCATGGAATTTCTGTGGAGAAAATAACTTCGCCGTTCACAACAGCTGCACACTTACGGTCAGAACCACCGAGATCGAAACCGATACGGTTGCCTTCCATGTTGCGGCCGATTGATGCTGCAGGTGCTTTCTCAGCTGGGATCTCAGCAGCAGTTGTCTTGATCACCTTAATGTGCTGATCGAACATGCCCTTACCGATTGTCTTCAAGTCGAATTCTCCTTCGCCACCTTCTGCGTAGTAAGCAGAAAGGGAATCAGCAAGTGCATCACAGCCTGCGATGTAAATATCACAACCACCTTTTGCCCAAAGGAGGAACTTGAGAAGACGCTCAACGAACTTAAAGTTAAGAGCTACGTTGCCACCTTCGTGTGAAAGGATCTTAACGTCATTACGGAAGATTGTTCCGTCGAGACGACCGAGAGCAATCTGCACGTCGAGTGCGTTTGCGTCAGCAGCTACAAGCTTACGGTATTCAGCATTCCAGAGAACTGCTGGTACAAAACCCTCGTCGAGGATCGGCTTCACTTTTGGTTGAATATTCATAGAATGAATAAGTTGAGAATGAGGAGCTCTAGAAAGAGTGATGAAACTCATTATGCCATCGGTATTTATTAGAAAAAAGATTTTTCTCTCTCTCTGGTCTATTGAGAACAAGAAAGTAAAGTGCCTTTTTTGATGCAAAGTTTAGCCTTCGCAATAAAGGTCAATCCAATAGCAACCATAAATAAAGATAAAAATTGACCCATAGTCCATTCCATACCGAGTACTTGGATGTTTGCTATTTCTGGCTCACGGAAGTTCTCCATGGAAATGCGGAAAATAGCGTAAAAAATGAAGAACAAGCCAGTCAGCACACCGTACGCCAGCTTAGGAAACTTTAGGCGTACAACAAAGAGGATCGCAAATAATGCAAATCCCTCCAAGGCCGCTTGAAAAAGCTGAGAAGGATAACGTGGCTCAAGAAACTGTCCCACAGCTTCTTTCACTGCACTCTTTTCACGAATCGCTTCGTTCAGTTTTTCCGAGCGCTTCGAATAAAGCTCTAACATAACAGTATACTCGGCAGAGCCTTCTTTAGACCGTGAGGCCCGTGCTGCTTCGAGCGCATTCCAATACTGAGCATAATCCCCGTCTACATCAGCCCTAGCAGCAGCGACTTGAGCAACGTATTGGTTTTCAATCTCGACTGCCTTCGGGTTCCACAAGGCGTTGGGGAATTTCATCGCCCAAGCGAAGCTCTTATCTACGCGGCCGTAGAGTTCACCATTGATAAAGTTAGCAATACGCCCAAACATAATGCCTAAGGGCGCAACCACACAGAGCGTATCACCCAGTCCAGTCCAAGAAACCTTCGCTTTCTTCGCGTAGAAAAAAGTAAATATCATCAAACCCAGAATCCCACCGTGGCTAGCCATACCACCTTCCCATACTCGGAAAATCACTAGGGGGTCTTCAAAGAAAGCTTCTCGCTGATAGATAAGGACATTCCCAATCCGACCACCGAGAAATACCCCAAAAATGGCCGCATAGACAATAAAGTCTCCGGCGACTTTTCCGGGGAGCACCCATAGCTTTTTGTCACCAAGCCACTTCAGTAAGAGATAACCAACAACAAAAGCTAACAGATAGGCGAAGCCATACCAACGCAGCTTGATAGTGTCAGTAATTTCAAAGATTACTGGGTTGAGATCATGGACGTAAGTAGCGAACACTGCAAATAGCTGCCATATCTACCCTCACCTGTCCAGCAAGCATCCTCGTTCGCGAGACCATGAGGCTAGAGGTAATCAGTAAAGCTAGCCACAGTTTCAGCATCAAGACTACGTACCAGAGCCTTACTTAGCTTCGCCATTTCAAGATAGTCATTGAGATCTATCATTGCATTATGCGAGTGAATATAGCGCGCGGGAGTCCCTAAAACAATGGACGGGATTCCAGCATTTGCTTGATTAAATGAACCCGCATCAGTACCACCACTGCTGCGCATTGTGAGCTGATGACGGATACCTTCCTGCTCCGCAATGGCTACAACGAAATCAACAAGTCGCGGATTCATAATTGTTGTAGAGTCTTGCATACGAATTTGCACTCCCCCGCCTAGGCGACCCTGGGACTCTGAGATAGAAAACCCCGGAGAGTCGTCCGCTGGAGGGCCTTCTAACACAATCACTATATCTGGCTGGATCAGAGCCGCCGCAGCTTTTGCTCCTCGAAGGCCCACTTCCTCCTGCACGGTTCCCGCACTAACAAAGTGATTCGGCAACTCTTCCCCTTCTAACTCCAACGCCGTCTGAATCGCGCAAGCCATCCCTACGCGATTATCAAAAGCCTTTGCCATGTAGTAATCTTTCTTTTGCATGGCTGTAAACTTAGTCACAGGCGCAATGGGGTCACCAATACGAATCCCAAAATCGCGCTCGACCTCGGCTCGACTCTCAGCGCCAATATCCACAAAAAGTGCAGACAGTGGCAGTACTTTACTACGCTCTGATTCAGGCAAAAAATGCGGTGGTTTGCTAGAGATCACGCCTAGTACTTTTTCAGCGTGCTTATTTTTCATTTCTACGCGCTGACTTAACAAGGTGTGTGGCCACCAGCCACCAACTGGTAGGAATTTGAGAAAGCCATCGTGCGTGATAGTTTGAACGCGAAAGCCAATTTCATCCATATGCCCCGCAAGCAACACTGTCGGCCCTTTTCCTCTCTGGCAATACACACCGCCCATCTTATCTGTGCTTAATTCGCCAGATCCGTGAAGTTCTTCAGCAAAAATCTGACGCACTTCATCTTCGAATCCAGGTACGCTATGCGCTTCAGTGAGCTGTTTTAGTAAAGATATCGCCTTGTCTTTCATTTAAAAAGACTACGCAAGCACTTGCGCTTATGTAAATCATGAACGCTTATCAAACGAATAACCTGAGTTTTGCTTAAAGCGACCTCTACAAACTGATTGATCAAGCATGCGGTCAGCGCTGGGGAGATCAGTAGAGAAAGTAAGCTCTCGCAAGCGTGTCGCATTCTTTCAAACTCAGCAGGTGACCACCTGCTGAGTTTTTTGTTTTTGTGCTAACTAAAGAAAGGAGACTTCCAATGTAGTGTTGCCAAGCTTGAGCTTCACAGCCTTAGACGTATTCCAGTGAGAGCATGGGGGAATGGCATGAGCTTGTTCTTCATGTTGTCGCATATGGAGGTGCTGTCCACAAAGGAGATTCCCGTGACCTCTCCCTTGAGGGAGAGCGTATAGACCATCAACGGGAAGAGTATTCCGGGCATCCTCTGGATGAAGCGACTGTAGCTCGGCAGTTGAGACTCCAGCTCTTCGCCTCCTTCGCTTTATGCCGTCAGCAAGCAGGCGTTGGTGATAACGGAGCTCAAAGCTTTGATAAAAATCGTCAATCGGGCAAAACAGGGCTGTGAAGTCTATCTTCATGGGCGGATTCGGGTTTTTTGTTAGTGTGATTGACCAACAATTACATCGAATCCGCCGCTTTTCACGAATAGTTAAGATCCTTTAATAAAACTCAGGTTCATAACTAAAATAATAGCTCAGGTTCGCGATCTCAACGTCACTCAGAACATCCCGCTCCCAACACCAGCGAGGTCAGCGCTGCTATCATGATCAATGCCTCACACGCAAACTGTGGCAGCACTTTCTTAGTGTTACATTCCTAAACAATTTTCAAGACTCACCCATACAAGGGTGGGCTTTTGATGTAAAAAACAGCCGCAGCGGCTGACACACTATGGAAATAATATACAGGCTACTTGCCGAAATAGAATTTGAATCCCATCCCTTGTTGCTGAGAATCCAAACCGAGGGCATCAATGCGCGCACGCACATCTGCAGGAACAGCTGCCTTATCCTCGTCGGTTTCATAAGGTCCAGCGAAGAGAATTTTTCCAGCCTTATCTTTTACCTCAACATGCTTCCCTGAATCATCTGTCACCTTCAGCTGAATACTTCCTTGCTCATCTATCATGGTGAAGGTGCCACTGTAGTTGCTGTGCCCCTTCATGCGGATGTCATCGAGGTCGAGCTGCATCCCTTGCATCTTTTCCTGCATGCGCTGGATGTCTGCCATTTGAATATCCATCTGAGCAAAGTGCTGCTCTAGCTGCTTGACCTGATTCTGCATCATCTGCTCAATACGAGCACGGTCTGCATCGGGTAAATAATGAAAAGCCTGTGGGAGTTGTTGGTTTCCTTGCGCGACCTTTGGCTTGATTTCACGCACGGTGTTGTGCTGGGACAAATGCGAAGGACGCTCGCCGAGGGTCACCTTCTTTAGTTCCTTCTTTCCCGCACTATAAAGCTCAACCTCTAACTCCGCGCCCACTTCGGCAGAACGGATTACAGAACGCATATCTCCCATTCCTTTGATAGGCGTATCTCCTATACGCGTAATGATATCATATTTCTTGATACCAGCCTTTGCTGCCGAACCATTCGAGGCGACCAACTCCACAGTCACACCATGCTCAACACCCAACTGCGCTGCAAGTGCCTTATTCACTGGCTGGCCGGCTACGCCGAGCCACACCTTTGGTACTGAAAGAGCTTTCTCTTCTGCCTTTACTGAAGCGTCTGGCTCTTGAATTGGAGTTAGTCGCTCAATCGCAAAACTATTTCCAGACATAATCAATGCAGTCAGACTACTTAGTTTGAGAATTTTATTCATCGTATAATCTATTTTATATTCACTTCTTATTCACTGGATAAGCGACACACTCTTGCTCTTTTGCTTAATGAATCTCAACAGGCACTGCATAATATTCAATGCGAGGCTGTTTCACTTTATAAATCTTTCCGTCTTTCCCGCGCACCGTGACTTCATCTTCAAACTCGACTTGCATAATACGTACAGGGCGACCTTTCGCGTCATACGTAACCTCATTATTCGAAGCTCTTTTTACCTGTGTGTCGAAATGTGAATTACTCGCTGGGACAACATTCGTGATATTCTCTGTTGGCACAGTCTGAGCGACAACCTCCATCGAAGTCCCACTGGTCTGCGCAAGACTAAGCTCGGTCACACTATCGTTACTAAAAACGAGGTAGGATGCGGCCGCAACCAGTGCCACAGCTGCTGCTGAAGCCCAAGCATTGAACCACTTCATCGTCCCGTTTTCATTTTTTACAGGTTCAAACGGTACCACTTTTTCCTCAACAGGCACAAACTCCTGCCAATTATCCATCGCTTGTTCCATGCGTGCCCACATACCATCTGGCATCGCAGCTGGAGAAAGCTGCTCTAGTTGGTCTTCGATCTCTCGTAGTTCTTGATTCATCGTATTTCCTAGTTGTTCGGTTTATAGAGAAAAGTTCCCCTCCTTGCGGACTTGTACAAGCTGCTTTCGCAATGCTTCTAATCCATATCGGTAGCGAGATGCCGCTGTATTCTGCGAGATTTCTAGAGCTTCCCCAATTTCTGCAAAAGTTCGTTCACCCCAGACTTTCATGATGATGACTTCAGAAAATTTTTCAGGAAGTAGCTTGAGACCTTGTTCTAGATAGGCGCGCAATTCTTCATTCGCCGCATCACTATCGAACCAAGGGTCGACTTGCCCTCCAATTTCTTGCTGTCGCTCCATTTCCACCTTTTTCTCACGCTTACCACGTCGGTCAGACTTTCGTCCGAGATCGATCGCACAACGACGTATAGAGGTGTAAAGGTAGGGAAGCCATGCTGCTTGACCACCATCGAAACTCCCTTCATTGATTTTACTAGAGAGTTTGACGAGAGCATCTTGCAACACATCTTCAGCATCTGCATGAGACCGAGTCTGCTGACGCGCAAACAGCAACAACTTCGAGCCATGCTCTTTGAGCCATACACCCCATGTTATTTCTGTTGTTGGCCGAGCCATTGCGCTAGTCATCATTTCTTGATCTTCATCCATAGAGCGTCTTCTAGAACCTTTTTGGTGTACTCTTTTATAAGATTTTGAATAGCGATCTTAGCACACTACTACGGCTTCTCACCTGTGCCACCTTCATGGGTGTGCCTCCAGCTACGATTTTACCCCCATGTTTTTCACCTTCAACACCTAGATTAATCACCCAATCAGCAGCACGAATCACATCCATTTAATGTTCTACGATAATCAACGAATTTCCTTCATCGCGTCACTTCCTAAATACTTCCATCAAGACTTCAATATCCTGAAAATGCAGTCCAGTCGTAGGATCATCTAATAAATACAACGTCTGCCCTGAGACACAGCTTCGCCAATTCTGTAACCAATTTGACACGCTGAGCCTCCCCACCACTCAAGGTATTAGCAGCCTGCCTCAGGAGAATTAAAAGGCAAGAGGGAATTTCTTTTTTAATTGAGACTTTTTGGTGTTCAGATTCGAAAAGTGAAGTGGATTTTTGAGATCTAACAGTAGGTTGGTTCAGTATATTGGTCGGCAGTAAGATCTGTTCACTAGGATTTTACTCAGCTGAAGCAGCGTCACCTAACATAGACTTTGTGAAGTCTAGAACACTCGCACCCTCGTGTCCTTTTTCAGATTCAACAGCAAAAATCATCTTGCTTCTTCGCCCAGATCAGACATATTGTCGCCACATATAAAAATGTGTAAACGATTTGTCTTGATGCGGTGATAAAATCAGATCCAGTCAGTATATTCAAAGAATGTGGTGGTCAGCTGCGGATGAGTGAAGCCATTGAAAGAGGCATTACCCGCTACATGCTGTATTCTCTGCACGACAAGGGGGTGGTCGAGCGAATAAGCCGAGGGGTATACCGTCTGGTTGAGCTACCTCCCGTCAGTAATCCGGACCTATTTGCGATTGCTATCCGATACCCCAACGCAGTCGTCTGCCTCGTCTCAGCACTCTCGTTCCATGAAATAACCACTCAAATACCGCATGAGGTATCAATAGCTGTTTCTCGTGAATCGCGTGCTCCATCAATGGACTATCCTCCACTACTTGTTCACCGTTTCACGAATGAGGCTTACGAGGCTGGTATCGAAGAGCACCAGATTGATGGCACCAAGGTAAAAGTATATAACGCGGAAAAGACACTGGTAGACTGTTTCAAGTTTCGGAACAAGGTCGGAATGGATGTCGTCCTTGAAGCCCTGAAACTCTACCGAAGCCGGATGAAATTTGATTACAAAAAAATTCTCGAATATGCAAGAGTCTGTAGGGTCGAAAAGGTCATGAGACCACACCTTGAAGCGTCAATATGAAGACGCCCAAAAACATTTCTGCTTCAGTCCGGCAGCTACTGCTCAACCGCTCAAAAGCTGACAGTCGTTCATTCAATGAGCTACTTCAGTATTACGCCATGGAGCGTTTTCTATATCGCTTGTCGGTATCCAAGCACGTGGGACACTTCATCCTGAAAGGTGCATTGATGCTCCGTGCATGGAAATCACCGGAGTTTAGACCTACCATGGACATCGACATGCTGGGAAAAACTGACAATGAAGAAGGGAATATCCTATCTCAGATCCGTGATGTGCTCGCAGTAGAAGTTCCTCCAGATGGATTACTTTTTGATCCCGAATCGATTCAGAGCGAAAGAATCACTGAGGATGCCGATTATCATGGCATTCGTATTCGGTTCCGAGGCGCATTGGGAACCGCCAGAATTAACATGCAGATAGATATCAGTTTCGGAGACATCGTTTATCCCGACCCCGAGAAAGCTGAGTTGCCATGTATGCTAAATGCGCCCGCGCCATCGTTGCTTTGCTACAGCCGCGAAAGTGCCATTGCCGAGAAATTCGAAGCGATGATTAAGCTGGGCGAATTGAACAGCCGCATGAAGGATTTTTATGACATCTGGCTCCTGTCACGTCAGTTTGATTTTCATCACTCCAAACTGGCAGAAGCCGTAAGACTCACCTTCAAACAACGCAGGACGGATCTGACCGAGCCGCTTGATGCGTTTTCCGAAGCGTTTATCGCTTCCCGTCAACCGCTGTGGACTGCGTTTCGCAAACGCTTGAAGCAGGAACACATTCCTGAATCGTTTGCAGAGATCGTCACTCAGGTAGAAACATTCATGAATCCGATTATCAGAGCAGATGGCAGTAGTATCAATTGGCCGCCAGCAGGCCCTTGGTCGATCTGATGTATTTGCAGTCAAGATCGCCACTGCCTAGGATCGGACTGGGCAATGGCGAGGAACAATAATCCGTAATGTTTCACGGGGCCGCCATTCTGTTTCCCGCGCTCATATTCGCCTCTGTCGGCTTTAGTCGTTACGGCTGCTGGGAGCCAACCCACTAAACTGTTATCGGTCTACACAGCCAGAGAATCCATTGCAGCGATTTGCGTTAACTCTGGCAGCACCGCGCTGCTCATCTCCCATAAGAACCAGAACATCCTTTACAAGAACTACCTCGGCGTGGCGACGCAAGAAGGATGCGGAGAAGTATTGCGAGATTAAGCCGAAACCATAAAGCCTACTTCCAGTGTTCCTTCTCATAGGCGCTTTGTTCTTCGCAACTCAGAGGCTGAGACGAACAGCCCATGCGCACAAAGAATTCTGCTTTGCCTTCAAAAGAAGTGAAGACCGGGCGACCACTCTTAGAAACCTGCACTCGGCAAATCTGCTGACTGTCGTAAATCGGAAAGCTGATCTTCACATGCTGCCCGAGGTGGGCGCCGATATACTTTTTGATGATCTCGACCAGCTGAAGCTCGAAGCCATCAATGTTCTTTTTCGAGAGCGACTGAAAATCATTTTCCAGCCCGAGCGCATTCGATTCGTCGTCGATACCTATCAGCAAATCACCGCCTTCTGTGTTAAGGAATGCAGCGATTGTTTTCGCGATCACGTATTCGAGCTTTTTGTTCACTCCCTTCATCCGCAGGTCGTAACGCAGGGTCGACTTAAATTCTAAACGCTCACCCTCGCCAGACAGAATGAGTTCCTCCAGCTCTTCATTCACTGCTTTTCCTGAATGCTCCATTTCGATCCGGGCTTTGAGCGCTTTGTAAATCCGCTCAGCCCGAGCTTTCAAGAAAACCTCATAGTCATCGCTCTCGATGCCGAAACCATTTAGGTCGATAAAGTGAGAATTTAGGGCAACGTTGATCTCATTATTCTCGTCTGTGAAATCACCGATGTAAACAGAGGGAGCCTTCGCCCCGATCTTCCGCTTGTTCAAATAATCGCTCACAAAAGTGATGTTCACCAGACTGTTGCTGTTTGATTGTTTTTTCCCGTCCAGGTAGGCTTTCGGGAAAAAGTGATGGTAGTTCCTGCTGTTGGCTCTCTTCAGCTCAGAGTTGTCGAGGATGACCTTGCCATTGTCTCGGAAGTTCTTCGGCTCTTGATAGACCAGTAGGCAAAGAATCGCTTTGCAGAAGCTATTACCTGCACTGAAGTTCCTATCGATCAAGGACTGCGGCGAATCCAGATTCACCTTTAGAGCCCCCTCTATATCGGCATAGCTAGGACGCTCTTCCTTGCGAATCGAATCGATACGCTTGATGTCCTGAGCCAGGTTCGACTCTGTTGAACTTGAGTAACGGAAAGACAGCGCCATTTTCCAGAAAAACTCCTCCAGAAGCTTCTTCTGCACACCGCTGGGCTTATCATTGTGGCAGTAGAAGAAGTAGCTGAAAGGAACTAGCAAAGAGTCATAAGGTAGTATCTTCGAAACTGGAATACGGTAGGTCGTGCGGAAATAATCGATACTTTTCTTGATCGCATCAATTGCGAGCTCCCAGGTGTCGATGATCTTTTGCTTATCCAAGGAGAGAATCGTCTTCCGCTTACACTCGTTGGTTTGGCTTAGGACAAGCGACAGCAGATTAAGTATCAACGTATTAGATATGTCTTCATATTTAATACCCTTCGACTCCAACTCTTTGATGAACGAATTCCACTTTACCGCCATGTCGAAGCCCTGCTTTTCATCGTAAGTTTTGGCCGACATAATCTCGAAGAGAGTCAAGGGCTTGCCTCCGGTATTGATGCGCGTGAACACCTCAATAGCCGAATTAATGTCCTCTTTCTTCAGAACGACCGTCGAGAACTTATAGGTGCGGAATGCCATTGCATACGAGTAGATCAATTCCAGCTCTTTATTGGTGAATTTGGCCTCCAGTTCCTTCGCCTTGGCGAAATCAAAATTAAGCACATCCTTGAGCGAAATAGACTTATCCTTGGTGGGTGTCTCGGTGATCACCTGATCCTCATTCTCGTCAATATTGGCATCAATGTTCACCACGATGTCGCCGTAGTTGGTGACCTTCTTCTTCGTCTGCATAGACGCGCCCCGATATGCTGCGAACAACGAAGTGATCCGCTGCTGCCCGTCCAGCACATACTCGACTTTGGTTTCATCCGGCGGGGAGGGGAGCTTGAGATTCCCAACATTTTTGATGTCATTGAGCCGTTCATCCGTCTGCCACAAAATGAAGGTACCGATTGGATAGCCCTTAAGAATACTGTCCAGTAGCTTCGCGGTCTTATCGATCTCCCAAACAAACTCCCGTTGAAACTTCGGAATTTTAATGATGCCTTTCTCAATCTGGTAGATCAAGTCTTGGTATGTTTTGGAATCAGGCTTAGGTTGTTCGAAGGTTGTTGAGTTCATACAAATTATTTTCGGTCGAAGAAAGTTAAAAGGCAAGAGGAAATTTCATTTTTTAATTGAGACTTTTTGGTGTTCAGATTCGAAAAGTGCAGTGCATGAGGTGGATTTTTTGAGACCTGACAGTAGGCTGGTTCAGCATATTGGTCGGCAGTAAAATCCATTCACTAGGATTTCACTCAGCTGAAGCAGCGTCGCCTAACCATAGACTTTGTGCAGTCTTGCCAAATTGAACATCCATCCACTGGATCTTTTCTCCCTCAAACTGGAAGCGGCCATTGAAAAACTCGCCTTCTAACATTTGTGCTAACCAATGCTTATCATCTTCCCACATCTTATCGTAGGGGATATCCTCCACCCTAGTCCATAGAGGATTCGCCTCTCGTGTCGCAGTAGGTTCTCCCTCAAATTCTGTTGCTACAAAGACATGACAATGGATATCTGGTATGTCCGACATTGCAAAGTGGAGCTCTCCCATTTTTATGGAATCGATAGGAGTAATATGTAGCTCCTCTTGGCACTCTCGAATGATTGCTGAATGCGCAGTCTCACCAGGGTTTATTTTACCTCCTGGCCCATTGACTTTCCCCTGACCGATGCCCGTAAGCTTTTCTATCAGAAGAACTTTTCCATCTTGGACGATAAACATCAAAGTCGCGGGAATCTCTGCTGTCCAGTTTTTCCACTCGATAGGGCTCTCACTGATAGGGACTGTGCTCATTGGCATAACTCTATGCAGTAAAATCCGTAGCGACAAGCACGATATAAAACACAATAAACAAACAAATGCAATATTATTGCATTATATCCTTGACCCCACCATACTAACCCCATACACTACTTCTTATGAAAATTCTCATCCCACTTTTCCTTCTAGCAACTCTACTAGTAGGTCATGCCAAAACGAAAGTGGCTACTCTCAGCCCTCTCTTAGCTGACCTCGCGACGCAAATCGGTGGTGAGCATCTGACGGTCATAGATCTCATGGGACCCAATGGCGACCCGCATACTTTCCGCCCGACTCCTAAACAATTAGCCGCAGCACAAGAGGCGCAACTCTATCTCGCTTTAGGTAAAGGTCTTGAGCCTTTCCTTCCTAAGTTGAAATCTATCGTTGGAGGAAAAGCTGAAATTCTCGAAGTAGGCCAAAAAGTTCCCTCACTCCAAATTTCTGAAGATTCTTCGATTTATGCGTGCTGCCCCAAACATTCAGTTGGCGCTATTGACCCACATTGGTGGCACTCTATCGACGCTTGGCGACGCGCTTCTACGAGCGTTGAGAAGTCACTGAGCAAGATCGACCCAGCGAATGCAGCTACCTACAAAGCTCGCTCTAATGCCTACCGCCGCAAGCTATCTGACCTTAAATCATGGGCAAAAAAAGAAATTGCCACAATCCCACGAGACCAACGCAACCTCGCAACAGCCCATGCTGCATTCGGCTACTACTGCAAAGAGTTTAAGTTCAAATCCATCCCAATCCAAGGACTCAACAAAGAACAATCCGCGTCTCCACAGTATATTGCAGAGGCGATTGCCATGCTCAAACAGAAAAACGTAAAAGCAATTTTCCCAGAAAAAGGAGCCAACTCAAAAGGGCTCAAAACCATATCAAAGTCGACTGGCGCGAAGATAGCTCCAGCACTTTATGCGGACAATGCCAGCTCCATTATTGGCATGTTCCAACACAACATCAAAACAATCAAAAACGCACTTAAGTAAATGAAAGCCATCCAATTCCTACTCGCGACATCTCCACTCGTTGCAGCATCTGACTTCCAGTTGGACTTCAACTCCCACCTCAACTTCGCCTTTGGTCAAGCGTCTGTGGACGAAGCTGAACTCGCGACATATGGCCACGACCCAAACGATGAATTCACCCTTCAGGGGCTAGAACTCAATGCCTCCGCACGCTATGGAGACTACCTTGCTGGTTTCGTTTGCTTCAACACATTCTTAGACGATGACGATAAAATCGACGGTGAATTTGAAGAGGCATTTGCTAAATTGCAGAACCTCCCAAGAGGGTTCGAGCTAAGAGCAGGTAGAATGCTCAACCGCGTAAGTACACAAAATAACCAGCACCTGCACTCATGGCACTTCACTGACGCCAACCTCATTACTACACGCTTTCTTGGTGAAGAAGGCCTCGTCACAAACAGTGTAGAAGTTGGCTACAAGCTCCCGTTTGCTCAGCACGCCATGCTTTCTATCGCTTTTGGTGACGCCGTGGCGCACGACCACGATCATGGCCATCATGATGAAGATCATGACGATGACGACCATGATGACGACCATGATGAAGGCATCGAAGGTGAAGACACACTCCTCATCGACGATATCATCGCGATTCGCCTAGCTGGTCAGTACAATCACACCGACTTCCACCAGTTCAGCTACGGAGCGAACTTCATTTACGGTAAGAACGGCTTCCGCAAGAATGGATCGATCTATGGTGCTGACCTTACTTACCAATGGAGAGAAAATGGTCTCGATCCTGGTGGCAAGCACCTCCGTGCTACTATCGAACCAGTCTACCGTGACTTTGACTACACCAACAGCGACGAGAATCACCCAGGTTCAGCGAGCGAATGGGGACTACACACTGGACTCGGCTGGGGCTTCCGCGAACAATGGGAACTCGGTCTACGTTACGGCTATCTCGAAGGCATCAACGCCCCTATCGAAAACCTCTCCGAGCGCCATCGTAGCACGGTTGCACTTACTCGCGCTCTCAGCTACAATGATTATCTCGGCGGACACGTTCGCCTTCAATATAATCACGATTGGCGTGAAGGTTACGGCCACGAAGACGCTGTTTGGCTCCAGTTCCAGATCGACTTCGGTACTGGCGGCGAAGTTCGCTAATTCTGAAGGATATCCACTCCTAGCAAGCAAACATCATCTCCATAAGAATCTGTGTTAGAATGTTGCTTAGCTATCATCACAGCTGTCTGTAGAACTTCTTTAGCAGAATTCACCTGAGCCTGCTGAAGACTTTCTACGATGGCTTCGATTCCGAGTTTTTCACCCTCGGTATTTTCAGTTTCATAAATACCATCTGTGAACAGCATCAATTGATCCACCTCTGCAAGTGGTATTTTATCTGATCCGTAAGGAGCCTTAGGCATCAAACCTAAGGCTGGGTCTTTAATTATTTTTTCAGATTTAAAAACTTGAGCCTTCCCCTCTTTTACTACGATCGGCATAGGATGGCCCGCACTCGCAAACGACATCGTCTCTTCATCTAGGTCGATGATGACATACAGCGCTGTGGCAAACATCTGAATCCCAGCATGGCTGAAGATTTTTGCAAGACTATCATTGAGGCTATATAAAAACCACTCTGGGTGCGTCGCTGAATCACTCTCTTTTTCGATTAGGCCTCTAAGCATAGCCACTACCAGTGCAGCTCGCACGCCTTGCCCCATAACATCACAGATCAGGATGCCAGCCTTTTTCTCACTAATAGGGAACACTTCATAGAAGTCACCAGCCATCTCACTGTCAGGCTGATAGAAAGTTTCGAAATACACACTGCACTTCGCTTGGCTCTCCCCTCGTGGAAATTTAGCAGGAGAAGGTTCTAACATCGACTGCTGAATTTGACGCGCTAACTCTAATTCTTCCCGATACTCGGCATTCCTACGCTTGAGCTCTACCGCAGCTTGAGACAAGCGAACCTGAACATTGACCATATCAGAAACATCACTGGTTACACCAAAAGTGCCTCGCACCTGCCCCTTACTATCTAACCAAGGAATCTTTGTTGTTAGAACCCAAGTCACTTCGTCTCCTTCCCAAGTTTCACGCTCGATCAACTCTTCCTGCGGTTCGAGAGTCTCCATAATATGGACCTCGTCCTTGCGAGATTTATCAGCGTGTGCTTTCCCGAAAAAATCATGATCAGTCTTACCTATAATATCTCGACTTTCCTCAAAGCCCATCTTTTGAGCAGTGGCTTTATTGACCATCACAAAACGTGATTGCTGATCCTTGAAATAGATATTATTCGGAATATTTTCTATCAGCTGATGTAGTAAATGCCGCTCATCTTCCAGAGCGCTCTCCGTATTCTTGCGCTTCGAAATATCAATCATTGATCCCGCAATACGCAATACACAACCTTCATCATCTCGTACACAAGCTCCACGAATACGTAACCACGAGAAAAAACCTTCAGGCCGACGATAGCGACAATCTACCGCCATCAGATCCTGCCCACCAATTTTAAGCATAGCGCGAATTGATTGCTTAAATCTTGGTAAATCTTTTTTATGGAGATAAAGGTCTGGCTGCAAAAAAATGTTAGGAGCGCGGCTTGTATCGTACCCCAAAAAGCCTAACACCCTATCAGAATAACTAATCGCTTTACCAGCAACATCCCATTGCCAAATTCCCTCGTTAGAGGCACGCAATGCGAGTTCCAATCGATCTGCTGACTGTGTTTGCATTCCTATCATAAAAGACCAGCTTTACCTAACACGCAATAAGAAAGCACCCTATCTGATTAGCAAACCTTCAAGGACAGCAAACAAACATCGTCATCAAAACCCTTCCCCTTGACCCAAGTGAGAGCCTTCGAGCAGAGTAAATCTAACTGCTCTCCTTCATTAGAGGATCTTACTTCCAAAAATGCTTTGGCAAATCTGTCCATTCCCCAGTCCTCACCTGCATCATTTAAGGACTCATAGACACCGTCAGTGAACAGCAAAGCTTCTTCCACTTCAAATAGATCCAATACGCAACTTTGATAGACCGCATCTTTGAAAAAGCCCAATGCTGGAGCCTTAGGAGCTGTGTTCTCAAAGAACTCTATGCTATCTTTCTTAATAATGAGTGGAAAATCATGTCCCGCACACGCCACACGTAGACTCCCTTCGTTGAAGTCTGCCACGAGATAACAAGCAGTCGCAAACATATCCACTTCAGTTGGCTCTAAAATATTACAGAGACCTTTGTTCACTTTGTCCAATAAATGAGCCGGACGTCCAGCTGCAGCCGAGGCTTTCTCCATAATTCCACGAATCATCGACATCACCAGAGCGGAGCGCACTCCATGGCCCATTACATCACAGATAAACAATCCGATCCTCCCTTCCCCCAAGGGAATGATGTCGTAATAATCGCCTGCTAGTTCGGTAGCTGGTATGTATTTATTCTCAACACTTGCTAAACCAGCAACACCAGCCAAGCGATCATCCCAGCTACCGTCATTGCTCGGCAGTAGTGCCTGTTGCACCTCGCGCGCCAAGCTCAGTTCTTCTTGATAGCTATGATTCTTAGCCTGCAAATCCAGAGCAATTTTCTCTAAGCGTTCTTGCGAGTTAATAATGTCCGTAACATCCGTGGCGACACCAAAGATTCCAGCTAGGCGTCCACGGCTATCGTACCAAGGTTGCTTGACGACCTGTACATAGGTGTCATCCTTATAAGACCATTTTTCTTTCTGGATTTCCCCTAAAATAGGTTTGCGCGTCTCCATGATGTGCTGCTCATCTATGTGGGTACTACGCGCCCAATCTGGGGTATAAAAGTCAGCATCCGACTTCCCGATCAGTTCCATCTCAGAAGAACACCCTACCCATTCTGCTTGGCGCTTATTAACTAAAGTGAAACACGAATGGGTATCTTTAAAATACACTTGAACGGGGACGTTATCCACCACGAGCCTCAGCATGGATCGCTCTTCATTGAGGGCCTCCTCAGCACGCTTACGCTTCGTGATATCAATCATCGATCCGACTAAGCGTATAGCTGCACCATTCTCACGTACCACAACACCGCGCACTCGTAACCAATGGATATCTGCTTCAGAGCGTTGAATTCTACAATCTATTGCGAAGAGTTCCTCCTCTTCGTTCATCAAAGTGACAGAGAGAATCTTTTGGAAGTAGTCTACATCCTCTGGAAGAAGAATACTTTCTGGGTGCTGTAAAATATTCGGGGCATTCTCTGGGGTGAAGCCTAAAAATTCATAAATTCGATCTGAATAATAGATCTCATCCTCCCCTACGATCCAGTCCCACACTCCTTCATTGGAAGCTTTTAGAACAAGGTCTGATATCTCTTGGATAGAACCGCCCATCTCTAACTCTCTGTAAAGTCAAATTTGTTAATAGAAAGCAATAAAATTGATACCAATCTTAAACTTATACGTTTGCTTCACCGTGCTTGGCCTTCTGCCACTCTTCTTCCATCGCTTCTAATGTCGCAGCATCGAGTTCGATTCCACGTTCTTTGAGGCGCGCCTCAACCTTTGAGAACCGCTCAACAAACTTATTGTTCGTACGGTTAATCGCAATCTCTGGATCGACTTTCACTTTCCGCGCCACATTCACTACCGCAAAAAGCAGGTCTCCAATTTCAGCTTCAAGAGCAGTACTCGTTTTCCCTGATTGCTCAAAAAACTCGAGCTCAGCTTCTACTTCATCAAGTTCCTCACGTACCTTATCCAGCACAGAGCGAATGTCTGGCCAATCAAAACCAATCTTGCCAGCCTTTTTCTGCAACTTTAGCCCTTTCAATAGCCCTGGTAAACCATCGCCCACTCCATAGAGATAAGCTTGCTTTTGTGTACCTTTTTCTTGGCGCTTAATTTCTTCCCACTGGTTGAGAACTCCTACAGAGTCACCCACCTCTTTCTCGCTATATACATGAGGATGACGTCGCACTAATTTCTCAGAAATTTCACGAGCTACATCATCAAAGTTAAAATGCCCATTCCCTTCGGCAATCTCACTGTGAAACACGACTTGTAAAAGCAGATCCCCCAGCTCTTCTCGCATGTGAGCGATATCTCCACACTTGATCGTATCTACCGTTTCATAGGCCTCTTCTATCAAGTTCGATACAATGCTCTCGTGTGTTTGCTTCGCATCCCACGGACAACCACCTGGAGCTCGTAAGCGATGCATGATTGCTCGTAGCCTTTCCATCTGGCGTGCCGGCTCAGCACATTCGAGCATTTCTTTATCATTCATCATCTTTACCTGAGTTTCTGAGTAACGTCTGGCGTTCTTCATCCGTCAATGAATGCACACCATGCTCACTTACTTTATCTAAAATACGATCCACTTCTGAGCTCTCCATATTCACGCTCGTACGCGGGCGTATCTTCGGAGCATGGTGACGCTGCGGTTTTCTTACTACAGCTTGACCCTGACCTAATCGATCCACCCAATCCAGCAACCACGGCTGCTTCATCAATAAAAAGCCCAGAATAGCTCCCCCCAAATGACTAGCCTCACCACCCGCGTTATTCCCTGTTGTCAGTACCGTAAACACACCTAATCCGAGAATGATTTTCCCGAAGGTTTTCATCTTCATCGGGATAGGTGGAAACAACAGCATGATCTGCATATCTGGAGCGATCACGATCAATGCCACAAGGATACCAAAGATCCCCGCCGAAGCCCCAACTAAAATTCCAGGATCAAGCCAACCAATCTGCACTAACAATGAATAGAACAATGCGCCTGCAACACCACAGAGAAGATAATAAGCGAGAAAGCGTTTCAAGCCCAATGCTCGCTCAACCATGCCTCCAAACATAAAAACAGCAAACATGTTGAACGCAATGTGCAGTTCATTAGCATGCAAAAACTGGAAGCTGATCAACCTCCACACTTGGCCGGACTGGAACACTAACTCAGTCATGTAAGCTCCATATGGAAAAAGCCTCCCGTCTACGTGATAGCCGACGCTAACAAAATCAATCAGAAATGCTGCTATATTTAGAATGAGTAGCCACTTCGTGACAGGGGCTCCTGCAAAGCGATTGTTGATTTGACCTTTGTTCTCAAACATCTCTCGCATCCTTAACACGGAAGCCTCTAGCTGCAAATGAAATCAGACCGCCTTTTGGATTGAAGTTAAGCTGTTCCACCCACACATTGGGCGCATGCCTAGGGCACTCAGCAAGATCATTTGGTCAACCGTACTTTTAGTGATAGGGGGAATAGCGGCCTATTATCTTTGCCCCGTAGAAGCTGCTGCTGTCGAGCAACAGATCATCGGTTACCCAGACTCGGTAACTTCGGTGTACCTCATTCGCCCCTGGCTCCTTGGCCTCCTTTGTCTCACCCCTTTCATCGGATCCGTCATTTTTCATAGTTGTGACACGCTCGACCGCTACACCCTTCGCATCTTTTTGAATGCTTTTAGCATCTGCTTCACAGCTCTTTTCATCATTATGTTTCTCGAAGACATTCAAGACAACCTGTCTGACTTCAAACAAAGTGAACAAATGTTGGAGCTTATGATGAAGCACTATCTCATCAAGCTCCCATCCCTACTCGTCTTCATTCTCCCCTATTCACTCATGCTCGGCCTACTATGGACTCTGGGGAAAATGTCGAAGAATCAAGAGGTCGTAGCGATGATCCAGACTGGCCGCTCGGTTACCCGCATTGTGGCTCCGCTCATCAGGTTTGGTTTTCTCTGCGCCCTCGTCTGCATGATCTGCAACTACCACTGGGCTCCCTATGCCGATAGCCAAGAAGATAGCATTCTCGACCAAGCGAAGGGAAAGGCTGTCAGTGAGGCTCGCCACGTGGCATACCAAAATGCCGATGACACCCGCCATTGGTATGTAGGGGCGTTTCCCGCCGAACACCTCCAAGATGAGCCTCTTAAATCCGTCAATATCACTATCACCGACGAAAACCACCAGCTTACTCAGCGCATCATCAGCCCTTCAGCATCTTGGGATATTGAGACCGGCAGCTGGGAATTCGAAACCCCCGTTGTTTTCAATTTTGAAGGAGGTAGCGTCACCCCGATCAAATACACATCCAATCTTAGCTTTAACTGGGCTGAAACCCCCTACCAAATCATCAACCCAGGTCTCAAGCCGCCTTATCTCGGTGTCCCTGGCCTTACTAGCTGGCTTGCCAACCACCGAGACCACCCACTTTCTGACAAGCGCTCCTACCTCACACATTGGTACTATCGCTTTGCCCACCCATTTATTTGCATGATCACCATCATGCTTGCAGCACCTCTAGGCATCGTATTCACCCGCCGCGGAGTCGGAGGGGGCGTCGCCGTCGCCATCTTCCTCTGCGCTGGAATGATTTTCTGCTCCACCGTCTTCCCTACACTTGGAGAATCTGGCCACCTCCCTCCACTCGCAGCAGCTTGGGCTACCAATATCCTCTTCTCTACAATCGCGCTTGTTCTCTTCCATCGACGCATGACTGGACAACCAATTTACCAGACAGTCAAAGGCTGGTTCGAAACATAAATAGCACCCCCCTTTCCTTTCATTTGCATTTCCACACCAATGCAAACAATTGTCTAAAAACAGTTAGAAAAACGATTTGCATTATTGCATTCCTGCTCAATAACTACCATATGATAGTTAAGGACAGACTCCTCGCCAGCGCGATTGAAGAACAAATTAAGCGCTTCATCGAACAGCAGGTTCAAGCAATCCTTGCTGCAACAAGATCCCTAGGACAAACAACTCTCGCATTTTAGATCGCTGCACATGCCTCAGCTCCTTTCCTCGCTGCTCGCCGCATCACTCACCACTCTCTTGATTGCTTGTGTGACGCAGTCTAGTGCCCTCTCACCATCGGCAAAAGATTCGCTCAATATCCCAGCGCGTTACGATGCCACGCAGCCGCCAGTCCCCAAGATTAGCAACAATCTCATAAACCTCTTTGCGGACCCACAGCTGACGCACCACATCAACCAAGCGATCCGCAACAACCTGGACCTCAAAACCAGCGCCGCCAACCTCGAAGAAGCGGGCTTCAATACACGAAAATCTCAAGCAGGGCTCAGCCCAACTGTAGACGCCGACCTCAGCGCATCTACCAATCGCAGCAATCCTACTGGCCTCAGAGCGCGAACCACTGAAAACTACACTGCCTCACTCGATGCTCGCTGGGAAGTTGATGTCTGGGGCCGTATCCGCTCCGGCATCACAGCGGCCTCTAACAACCAAGCTGCCGCAGCTGCCGACTACGCCTCGGCCCGTCAATCAATCGCAGCCCAGACAGCCCAAGCCTATTTCAATCTCCTACACACAAGTAGCTTGTTAACACTTTCTGAGAAAAAGCTCACCTCTTTCAAAAAGACCTTAGAGCTCGTCAATCGCCGTTTCGAAGCAGGCATTGCAGACCTTAGCGCACTTGACCTCGCCCGCACCGACATCGAAAATACCCGCTCAGAAGTCTCTAAACGCAAAGACGATCGCGACAAAGCAGCCCGTCGACTCGCCCTCCTCACTGGCTCCTATCCCACAAAAAGCCGTTCTGCCACCAAGTGGCCGAGCCTGCAAAAGAGCATCCCCGCCAATCTTCCCTCTAGTTTATTAATGCAGCGTCCAGATATCGACGCAGCCTACCAGCGCATCAGAGCTGCTGACGCTCGTGTCGATGTCTCCCACAAAGACCTTTACCCACGCTTCACCCTCACAGCCAGCTACGGTCAACAATCTAGCATTCTCGAAGACTTAGCAAAATCTAACTTCAATGTTTGGTCACTGCTTAGCAATCTCAGCGCCCCATTGATCGATGGAGGATCCAGACGCGCCGCACTTGGAGCGGCCAATGCTAGAGCAAAGCGCGCGCTCGCAAATTACCAATCCATTGTGCTCGACGCCTATAGCGAAGTAGAAAATGCGCTAGGTTCAGAGAATTACCTTCGTCAGCAATACGCTGCCACCAATCGCGCCCTCACCGCTGCCAACTCAGCTGAATCTCGGGGACTCCGCAACTATGATAATGGCCTCATCAACATCCTCGACCTTCTCGAAGTCCAGCGCCGCACCTTGTCCACAGAAGAATCACTCATTAACATCCGAGCCCTCCGCTACCAAAACCGAGTCTCACTAGCACTTGCATTAGGTAAGGCACTCTAACCATTTCCTCTATCACACAAGCACACCGATGAAAATAGCCCTCCGCATACTCATCCCAGTCATGGTTATTGCTGTCGCCTGGCAAGTAGCAAAATCGATGATTGCTTCTGAGCCATCACTGGAGAGCAAGCAACCACCAGCAATCATTCCGACGGTTACAGTGATCGAGCGTAGCCCAAAAAGCCATAGCCCGCTCATCTTCACATTCGGTACAGTCCAAAGCTATTTTGAAACCACACTCGCTCCACAAGTTTCAGGTAACATCACCTATGTCTCCGAACATTTTAGGGTTGGTCGAAAAGTAGCTAAAGGAGAAGTCCTCGCAAAAATCGACACCACAGACTACACCGCTGTGCTCGCTAGAGAAACCGCCACCCTCACTAGCAATCAACGCACGCTCGAAGAAGAAATCATCCGCTCAAAGCAGGCTGAAGACGATTGGATCGCCTCTGGTAGAAAACTCAGCTCAGCCTCCCCCTTTGTCCTACGTAAGCCACAGCTCGCTGCAGCTGCCGCCAGCATCACATCCTCAAAAGCCGCGATTCAAAAAGCACAAGCTGATATCGACCGCTGTACGATCAAAGCCTCCTTCGATGCCATTATCAGCCAGCGCCAAGCCTCCGTCGGAAATTTTGCCTCAGCACAAACACCCCTCGGCACACTCATAGCCACGCAAAAAGCCGAGATCCGACTTCCTCTCACACCAGTACAGGCAGCACGTATTCAACTGCCTAACAAGTCCACTTCGGGGCAAAAAATCACCCTCACGAGCCCCACCAAGGCTGAGACCCAGTGGAATGCAACACTCGTCCGGACGGAGCCTGTAATTGATCCAACCAACCAAGTGGTCTTTATCATCGCAGAAATAGACCAGCCATACACAGGTGTAAACTCCTTACCTATTGGCACCTTTGTCAAGGCTAGCATTCCAGCGCAGCAAGTCGCGAACGCCATCGAAGTGCCTGAAGTAGCACTCGTCAATGACTCCTACGTCTGGGCTGTCGATGCTCAGAAGAAGCTCGTCAAAGTTGCCTCCAAGCGTATCTACAGCCACCTAGGTAATGCCTACATCAAGATAGATGAGAAAGACCTAAAGCCTCCTTACTCGATCGTTTCTAGGCCCCTAACAAACTTCCGCACTGGCATGCAGGTCAAGCTGCTCGCTCCGCAAAACTAACAGCACACCTATAACTCGATCGTGTCTTCTCTTCTTCAGAAACACCCATTCATTACTTGGTTTGCTTCAAATCCAGTGGTGGCGAACATCCTCATGTTCTCCATTCTAGCTGCAGGTTTCTTCACCTTCTTCACGGTGCGTAAGGAAGGCTTTCCAGCCTTCGCTGCTGAGACCGTCAGTGTCCGCGTTCCTATCCGTGGCGGCACGCCAGAAGATGTCGAACGTGGTGTCGCTATCAAAATCGAAGAATCGCTCCAGTCCGTCGATGGCATCGAACACATTCGTTCGGTCAGTGCCGACAACATCGCCACCATCACCATTCAAGCGAAAGAAGACTATCCCATCACCAAACTTCTCGATGATGTAAAAATCCAAGTCGACGCCATTCCTAGTTTCCCTGAGCAAGCTGAAAAACCCGTCATCTCCGAACAAAAGCGCAGCAACGAAGTCCTCTGGGTCGAACTCTACGGCTCCGCTCCTGAAGCCGATCTCAAAGAAGCCGCTCGAAATCTACGCAATGCACTATTGCGTCAACCAGCAATCTCCAAAGTCAATACTGTTGGAGACCGTGACTATGAGATTTCCATCGAGCCCTCCGAAGAAAAACTCCGCCTCTACAACCTCACCTTCGACGAACTCGCGCGCGCAGTCTCAAACAACTCACTCGACCTTGGTGGTGGCGTGATCCGCTCTGAACGGGGAGACATTTCCCTACGCTCACGCGACCAAGCCTACCTCAAAGCCGACTTTGAAAATATCCCAGTGCGGACCAATGCCGACGGCACTCGGATTTTTGTTAAAGATGTTGCCAACGTACGCGACTCTTTCATTGACCAAGAATACCTCAATCGCTTCCGCGGCCAACCATCGGTGAGTCTGCGGATCAAAACCGAAGGTAATGACGATATCCTCAAAGCGGTGGCGCAAGCCCGAGGAACGGTAGAGCAATACAGCGAAGCCAACATGCTGCCCGAAGGAGTCCAGATAGCTGGTTGGTACGACGGCGCCGTCAACATCCGCGACCGACTCGTGTTGCTTGGAAAAAATGGCTTTGTCGGTGTCACACTCGTCTTTTTAACACTCACTCTCTTCCTCAACCTCCGCCTCGCATTCTGGGTTGCCATTGGGATCCCTATCTCACTCGCTGGAGCACTCGCGTGTTTCCCAATCGCAGGCATTAACCTCTCGGTCAATGTTATCTCCGCCTTCGGCTTCCTCGTTGTGTTAGGTATCGTAGTCGATGACGCTATCGTCATTGGTGAATCGATTTACTCAGAAAAAGAGCAACAAAAAGCAATCACGGACAGCAAAGGCTACATTCGCTCCACTGTCCGTGGAGTCAGCAAAGTCGTCACTCCCGCTACCTTTGGTGTCATCACCACCGTGGCAGCCTTCCTCCCCCTTACCCAAGTCAGTGGCCAACTCGGCAACGTATTTGGTCAGATCGCCACCACAGTGATTCTTTGTCTCATTTTCTCTCTCATAGAATCGAAACTCATCCTTCCCTCACACCTCGCACACATCAACGTCCATAAGAAACCGAAGAATGCCATTTCCAGAACCTGGACACGCATTCAGTCATCAATCGCTCGTGGGCTCCAGTGGGTCATCGACTGCGTCTACCGCCCGATCATTCACACTCTCATCCCATGGCGCTACGCAGCCCTTGCAGGGTTTATTGCCATTCTCATTCTTGTAATTAGTTTGCTCCCAGCTGGCAAACTGCGCTTCGTTTTCTTCCCTAACATCTACAATGACAACATCACTGTCAACCTCGAGTTGGAGCAAGGGCAATCAGTCGACTATTTACACACTTCAGCCTTACGTATCGAACAAGCAGCTGAAGAGCTTGGTGCTCGCTATGAAGAAGAATTCTCCCACAACCCATTTGTTGAAGTTCAAATCAGCTCTAGCAACAACACTAGGGTTGCCGTCATCACTGAACTCAGCCGTTCTACCACACGAAAATTCTTACCCACTGCTCAAATTATCAAAGACTGGCGCAAACACGTAGGCCCCATTGCTGGAGCCCGTTCACTCACCTTCGCGGCCGAAGCTGGCCCTCCTGGTGGTGACTTTGTCATCAACCTAGAATCCGAAAACCTCAACGAACTCAAAGCAGCTGCCGATGAGCTCAAAGCCGTCATCTCTACCTACCCCGGCGTCTACGATACCCTCGACACTTTTGACTCTGGAAAGCCAGAAATTCTCTACTCAATCACTCCCGAGGCTCAAGCTGCTGGCATCACCAAACGCGACCTCGCTATTGGCGTCCGAGATGCTTTTTATGGTCGTGAAGCTCAGCGCGTCCAACGTGGCCGTGAAGAAGTTCGCGTCATGGTGCGCTACCCACTAGAAGAACGCGACGCTTTAGAAACACTGCGCGACATGCGCATCCGTAAATCCGACGGCACTGCCGTCCCATTCTCGCTCGTCGCCAATACGGAATACTCAGAATCGCTCGCCTCGATCGATCGCTACGACGGTAAGCGCGTGGTTGATGTGGAAGGCTCCATCGATAAAGCTATTACGTCTTCAGACGAAATCGAAGCACGCTTACAAAAAGAATACTACCCAGAGATGCTTGCGAAATACCCGAGTATTTCTATCAGCACAAGTGGTGAAGTGGAACAACGGCAAAAGTCGATGAAGTCACTACAAATCGGCTTCCTATTCTCTATCATCTTTATCTACATTCTCATCGCCATCCCACTGAAGAGCTATGTCAAACCGTTGATCATCATGTCCGTCATTCCGTTCGGCATCATCGGTGCGCTGATGGGCCACTTCATCATGGGCATCCCCATCTCTATCCTCTCGGTCTTTGGTATCCTCGCTCTCTCAGGTGTGATCGTAAACGACTCGCTCGTGCTCGTCTGCCGAGTCGATGATCTATGTAAAGAAGGTAATACATTATTAGAAGCCTGCCGACGCGCTGGAGCTGATCGCTTCCGAGCGATCCTCCTCACCTCGCTCACCACCTTCTTCGGCCTTTACCCACTCTTGCGTGAGACTGAAGTGCAGGCACAGTTCCTCAAACCAATGGCTACCTCACTCGCATTCGGAATCCTCTTTGCAACGCTCATCACCCTTATTCTGCTCCCCATCCTCATGCTCATCGCAAAGGACATCAAAGACGGATTCAAGTACGTCTACGGAAAAGCGTAAATCACACGCCTAACAGCGCAGCACCATCACCGAGTTCAGCGGCTACGACCTGCACCTTACCCTTGACCTGAATCAACTAGGTATCGAGTTTCTGCTGGAGTGCTGGAAGAATCACATCCGCACTGGCCATGATACCTCCAGCGATAATGATACGCTCAGGGTCAAAGGCATACACACCATTGATCAATGCGGCTGCCCACGTATCGAGCGCCCGCTCTTTCAGTTTGATTGCTAGCTGATCACTTTCTGCTGCTAGCATAAACACGGCTCGGTAATCTACTTTATCGATCTTTGCCAAAGCACTCTCAGAAAAGTCATCTTCTTTCTTAGCAAGATTTGGTAAGGCCCAACTTGCCACTTGAGATTCAAGACAACCACGGTTACCGCACCAGCATTCCTCGCTATCTCGGTGCGTGATACTGTGTCCTCCCATGTTGCCAGCCATCCCGCTAAATCCATGAATGGGGCGCCCTTCGAGCACAACCGCAGTTCCGCAGCCAGTGCCCAGAATTAGCATGAAGAGATCATTCATCCCCTTGCCGGCTCCATAGTACCACTCACCAATCAAAGCGGCACGCGCATCGTTCTCAATCACACAGTCCAATCCAAATGCCTCTTGGCTCCAGGCTTGTAGATCAAATCCCACAAGGTCGTCAAACTTCTGAAAAGTACGTGTCACACGTCGGCTATTCGCAGATACCAAGCTCGGAAACGCAATACCCATCCCTTCACAGTCAGTGAGCACTAGTTGCAATTTTGTAAGCAAAGCCAACAATCCTGTACGAAGTGGCTCAGCGTGGGCCACAAAGCTTAGGCGGTCTGTCACCTCAAAGTTGTCTTGAGCCAACGCCACACCATCGCGAACCACGCCGTATTTCACGCGTGTTCCACCAAAATCTACTGCTAATCTGACTTTCTGCATTTGCGGACCCCATCAGCCTGCGCAATACTCACCAATTCCCCAGCACACTCCAGAACTAAGTGTCCATCTAAATTAATACCAATCATCATACCCGTCACACGCTCGCCATTTCGTGTCAATTGCACCATTTCCCCCTTCAACGCGCAATGCGCATTCACCGCCTCCACCACATCAGAAAAACCTTGACCACACCTACTCTCCCAAAAAAATAACCTTCGCACAATATCCGCTAGTAATTCTTCACGACTTACTTTCTCTCCCCCTTCTAACAACAATGATGTTGCATTGAGTGTCTCTGGAAAATGCTTCTCCAGAACATTCACCCCAACTCCAACAATCACACAGTCATCACAACCTTCGATAAGAACTCCCGCACATTTCTTATCATCAATCCACACATCATTTGGCCATTTGATCTTTGCTTCAATTCCATATTTAGCAATAGCATCCACCACAGCCAAACCTGCTGCGAGAGCGAGCCGCGACCATTCGTGGCGTTCAATATCTGGTTCTAACACCAACGAGAACAAGAGTCCTTCACCTGCTGGACAGCTCCATGCATTCCCCCCTCGTCCGCGACCTCTACTTTGCCTTTCCGCCAAGACTAGAGTTCCTGAGCCAGCTCCTTGTTCAATCAATTCAGCTGCTGTGTCATTGCTCGACACGAGCTCCTTGGCGTAATGAAATTTGCCATCCAGCATAGGAAGTAGCTCGACTAGTTTGATACTACTAAACATTTTCTACACCTTGAGAAGTGTCGTAGCCTCCTACAATTGTTATTTTCTTCAACCCCAACTTGCTAGATAGCATTTTATGGCTCTGGATAGACTGAGATTTAATTACTGACAGATGAAGACGATAAACTTACATTCCGAGCTTAAAACTTTCTTATTAGGAGCTCTCACAACTAGCTCGGTCTTCTACGTGAATATCGTGTATACAACATCCATTTAATTATTTTTGTTTGTGTACGTGTGACATGGGTGGAGGAGTTCCTGACTCTCTCACCTATTTTTATTATAGTTCAAGCCATGAGTGATCTAGATATTTGTAACAAAGCACTGGCACTACTTGGTGACCAGGATATTGCGTCCCTTAGTGAAGAAGCACAGGAAAGCGACCCAGTCACCCGCCAGTGCACAATTTTCTATAAGGATGCTCGTAGGACTGCCCTCGAAGCCCATCGCTGGTCGTTTGCTAAAGTTGCAGAGCTTTAAAAGTATCTCGCAGTGAGATTAGCCAAGAGATGGCTTTTTCGCGCGGCGAACAGCGCCGAAACGCTTCTGGAACTTGTCAATGCGACCTTCTGTATCCACGAATGTGGACTTACCTGTGTAGAACGGGTGAGTGTCAGCAGTCACGCCCATTGAGATAACGTAGTACTCAACGCCGTCAACGGTCTCTTTGTTTGCAGAAGTGGCAGTAGAGCGTGTGAAGTAACGCTTACCGGATGTCATGTCTTGGAAGATTACTGGGTGGTAATCAGGATGAATATCAGCTTTCATAGTCTTGATAAGGTTGTGCCACGTTTCCAACGCGGCGGGACGGGGAGAATGTAAAGAATCGCTACGATGTCAAATGCTTAGTTCAGTTTGTCCCCTAGTTTGTGGGTGTTGCGTTTTTTACTCAATGGCTTACAAAAGTAGCGAGTGAGAGGAGCTTTCGAAGCACGATAAGTAATGGGGGGGAGGTTAGCTGAGTGCTAAATGCATAAGCTTGATACATACCTCAATGAAGTTGCTGGCGAGGCTGATCCAATGTGTGGCGTAGCTTTGGAAGCTGAGACCACCGGGGATAACGCAAAGCATACCTGCTAGAAGGAGGACATTGGCAAGGTAGATGATGACTACTGAGAAGAAAGTGCCATTTTCTTTGAGATCGGGTTGGTCGCGGGGGATCATCCAGATCGTCCACGCGAGGTGGAAAGTCCATGTCGCCCCAATTGCTAGATAGAGCGCGTAGTCGTGATATGGGATGTCCCAGAAAATACGTAAAATCGCTGAAATAATGAGGACCACAATCGACCAAAAAGGGACAAAATAAGGGGAGAGTGCGATGAGAATATTGGATTTGTTCGTCATCACGTAGCCCCCTCCGAGCGTGACGTTGAACCCAGAAGCTTTGCCGCCACAGAGGTAAATGAATATGACATGGGTGAGTTCGTGGCCCAAGACGTAGAGGTAGAGAAAAAAAATGCTCAGAAGTTTGGAGTAGAACCAGCCGATCATGAGAAAGCAGCCGACTGAGAAGAATAAGAAGGGACGCGAGCTTGTTAGGTCAGTCCAGAAGTGGTTGTGCGCAGCGTGATCGCTGATAGTGAATAATGCGATCGAACTAATGGCGCTAGGAATAACTAACAGCAGCGCCAGTAAAGAACGCCAGATGAGTTGTCCTGTAGGGAGTGAATAGTCATCTTCATAAGTGTCTGCGATGGCGGCATGGACGGAGGTGAGTCTGCAGCGGATCCCCGCACGTTGATTGGCGCGTTGATGTGCTCGGCGGTTCGCTCCTTGGAACGATTCCCACAAACTTGGGCGTTGAGCACGGAGGCGTGGGGTAGTTTTGCGAGCGCGTCGTGACATAAGAAAGAGTACTCTTCCAATAGGAAGGAAGTGCTTAAGTTTCCCTAATTAGTCTAAAAAAGCAATCGTTGAGTTGCAGGGATATTTATAACCTAGCAAATAGCGGTCTCAATCTCCTACCATTAAAAATAATATTTCGTTATCTATAAATTAGGATCTATCAACTACTCCACAAATCAATGTGTCACCACCAATTCTGCGACTAGTGATTTCTTTTATCTTCACGCTGCTAGAAAAATAAGGACCTAATCCAAAACCAAAATCTTCCCCACCTGTTAGTATAGGTGCGTAGAACAACTGATACTCATCAATGAGATCTTCCTCTGAAAATTGGCGCATTAAATTACCACCACATTCCAGAAGGATAGAATTGCATCCTTTGTTAGCTAATTCAGTTAGAATATCTTTAAGTAATATATTTTCGTAAACTAAAGTTCTATCTTTGAACGCATCACTGAAAAGATGAAAATCCTTTGGGAGGGATTCCTTACCACTCTTTGTTAGAACGACACGCCATGGTTGTTCTTTCGATGGATTTGATTGCTTACTACGCAAGGTGAGTCTCGGGTTATCGCGACGCACAGTAACACCTCCAACAAGGATAGCATCGACCGTAGCCCGTAATTGATGCCCGATTTCTCGAGAATCGGGGTTTGTCAGCCACTGTCCTTCACTCGGAGGACGTGTGATACGGCCATCGAGGCTCATAGCAGTCTTGGCGATCACCCACGGCATCCCTGTGGTGATTCGCTTAGTAAATGGGCGTAACAACTTCTCACAGGCTTCAGAAAGCACCCCTGAGACCACTTCCACACCTCGCTCACGCAAGAAAGCATCTGCGGCTCCAGCATGCTCAGGATTGAGGTCGACAGCCCCGTAAACGACTTTAGCTATTCCATATTTTAGAATCCCCGAAGTACAAGCAGCGGTGCGCCCTTTGGTGGAGCATGGCTCTAGCGTCACATAGATCGTTGTTCCTCGTAGGGCTTCCACGCCGTGTTTCTCGATCACATCAACTATCGCTTCACGTTCAGCATGGGGCTGACCTGCTTTTCGATGATAGCCAGCACCGAGCTCGACTTTATTTTTCACAATCACCGCACCCACAGCTGGATTCGGACTAGTCAATCCATGACCTTTCCAACCTTCTTCGAGTGCACGTAGCATCCATTTTTGATCCTGATTTAAAGAATTATTTTGCATGCTAAGTTTGGCTAAATTCTCGTTCATTAGAGTCTCAATCGGCGTGTAAATAAGTGTGGATAATAGGGATGAATGTTGTGAATAAATTGTGAATTAGCAATAATTGTGGATAAGTTTTGCGCTTCTTTTTTCGAATTTTTTGGATTCATTCTACAGGGTTCAGAAGTTATTCATACTGTTCTCACATGGCATCAAACCATATGATTCAATGAGTTTAGAGCTGCAATTGCAAGTTATTCACACGCTTAAGAAGAAGAAGATTTGTTCCTATAAAAAAAGAATATAATAAATCATGTGAATAAATCCGAACCTTTACCTTTACTCGAAACACATCTTTCCAATGTGACTACGAAGGTTCCTAGTAAACCAACAAGTTCAGTGAACCACTTGCACTCTTGATTGTGGCATGAGTGGTTTTTGACTTTAGGGGAAGAATGCCTATGCTGCGCGCGTGAGTAAAATTTACGAAGATTTATCGAAGCTCCTCCCAGCTGAGCACGTGTCCATTTCTCAAAGTGACCTCAAAGTTCACCGCATCGACAAGTGGCATGCGGCGGCGGATCCTGAAGTTGTGGTATTCGCGCAGACTACCGAACAAGTGGCAGCTGTGATGCGCTACGCAAATGAGCATGAGGTGCCCGTATATACGCGTGGAGCCGGCGTCGGTCATGTGGGCGGCTGCGTACCGGTGCGAGGGGGTATAGCCCTCTCTGTGGCGCAAATAGATAAGATTCTGGAAGTGAATACTGGTGACGGTGTGGCGGTGGTTCAGCCAGGTGTGATTACTGAGCATCTTCAAGAAACTGTTAGAACGAAAGGCTGGTACTACCCGCCAGATCCAGCATCGCTGAAAGAATGTTCGATCGGTGGTAACATTGCGACCAATGCAGGCGGTCCGCGTTGTTTGAAGTACGGCGTGACAAAGCAGTACGTGTTAGGTCTCGAGGTTGTCGTAGCAACTGGCGAGATCATGCGTATCGGTGGGCGGTGTCATAAGAACAAAACTGGTTTTGATCTGACGGCTTTGATGTGTGGTTCAGAGGGAATGTTAGGCATCATTACTGAGGCGACTGTGCGCATCATCCCTCACCCTGAGACTCGTGCGATGTTAGGAGCTTCCTTTGTCGATTTTTCAGCGGCTGCAGTTGCTGTGCAAGCGATCTTGGATGCTGGCATTTTGCCGAGTGCCTTGGAGATCACTGATGCTTTCACCTTGGCTGCCGCTAGAGATTATCTCGGTGAAGACAATCTGTTTACTGGCGATGCCTACTTAATGGTAGAGATCGATGGACGAATCGGTTCAGTCAAAAACGAGCTAGAAGGTCTCACAACGCTCTTGGAGAACTTGGGGGCACTCAGTATCAACAAAGCATCCGACGAGGCCGCCTGTGAGGAAATGTGGCAGCTTAGACGCGATTTCTCGTATTCACTCAAACATACAGGTCTAATGAAGCTGAATGAAGACATTGTCGTACCGCGCAGTAAGCTCGTAGAGCTAGTGAATTTTGCGCGTCAGCTACAGAAGGACACAGACATTCCAGTGGCCTGTTTTGGTCACGCTGGTGATGGCAATATTCACACGAATTTGATGGTGGAAGACTATTCGGATCCTGTGATCAAAGAATGTGCTGATGCAGCCATCGATAAGCTTTTTACTTGGGTGCTAGACAATGGCGGTGCGATCACTGGCGAGCATGGAGTTGGCCTCGCTAAGAAGCCGTGGATCAAGCAAGCGCTCGGGCCAGTGAGTTTTGCGATGCATCAGCAGATCAAAAACGCGATGGATCCGAAAGGGATTCTCAATACAGGAAAGTTCCTCGACACATAGTCAGGAACTTGAGCCGCTTGTTGTTAAAACTTTTTTAGTTTGATGAATTACGCGAGCTATTTCTATGCATATGTCTGGAGAGCTCAGAGTGAAGGGGCGGAGCATTATTATGGTGTGGTGAGCCGAAGTTGTGGAATGACGACTGGAGTGTTATGTACCTTGCCATCGCGGATGATGAAGATCTCAGTGGTCTGTTTGGCTGCATTCATTTCGATGAGATCATAGAATTCGCTTGGTTGATTGATGCGGTATTGATTGACTTGATAGATGATGTCGTTAGGGAAAATGAGGTCCTTGGCCTGAGCTGTGTCGAGCACGCGATTCACGCGCACTCCAGCGATCCCTAAACGACGGTGATGGCTGCTCAGATAGGTGACTGCGACACCCATGCTGCGAAGAATTTTCTCAGATTGTCCCATGCGTGATGCCGGTACGGATGCAAGATGCTGGTTGAATGCTTCAAGTGTTACTGTGGTTTTGATTTCTTGTTTATTGCGCCATAGGGTGAGCTCTATAGGCTTACCAACCTCGCTGAGCTGAATGAAACCAATGAGCTGCTCGGGGTCGCGGATAGCGCGCTTGTCAAAGTTGATGATGATATCGTTTTTCTGGATACCAGATTTGGCCGCTGGGGTACGTGGGCCGACGTCGCTGATGAGGGCGCCGTAGTCTTTTTTGTAGCCAAGCGAGGCACGGCGCGAGCTGACGAGAGGGCTGAAAGAAACGCCCAAGAAACCGCGCACTGGACGTCCTTGTTTGAGGATGTCGATGAAGGTGCGCTGGGCAATATTCGATGGGATGGAAAAGCTGATCCCTTGAAAGCCTGGGTTCTTTTCATCATTGGTGAAAATGCTGGAATTGATCCCGATGATCTCACCATAAATATTGACGAGAGGACCACCTGAGTAGCCTGGGTTGATCGCTGCGGAACTTTGGAGCAGACCGCCTTGAAGGTCGGAAATAGAGCGTTCTTGCGCTGAGATAACGCCTTGAGTAATCGACTTTCCAATACCAAATGGATTACCACAAGCGAGTACGATATTGCCTTCACGTACAGCGTCTGAGTCTCCAAAGCTCAATGCAGGAAATGGTCCATCGCTATCGAGCTTGAGCACAGCGATATCGAGAGAGGAATCGGTGCCGATGACCTTGGCTGAGTGGGATTTTCCGTTCGCAAGCCGGACATCAATTTTTTTCATGCCTGAGATGACGTGGTAGTTGGTGAGTAGATGACCTTGTTTACTGACAATGACACCGGACCCCTGCCCCATCGTCCGCTCGGTCATGGTGGAAATTCTTCCGAATCGGTCTCGCACAGTTCTGTTCTCATGATTTGCAGTATTGATGCTGACGACAGAGGGCATAACTGCGGCAGAAATGCGCGTGTATTCCTCGTTGAGTTGGCTCAGGAGACTGACATCTTTTTTCTTCAATACAGGTGACTCAAGGAGTGAAACTTCAGATGGAGTTGAGTTTTTTAATTCTGGACCAGTGTTTTTGAGAAACTTGAGCAGCCCTGGTTCGTTAGAAAAACTGCGGAGCACAACAACGATCAGAAACGCACTGAGTAGTGCGATCGTGATGACAAGAAATCTGCGGTAACCATCTTTCATAGATCTGCTAGGAATAATGGAGGTTTCTGAATAATCAGCAAGCAGCGACTTGTGGGAATTGTCTTAGTGAACTCCGTGAGCTTGCTTAAATTTTTGTATGGGATGCCTGTGAGTGTCTTGATTTCCTTTTAAATTTCTAGGTTGAGGGCTTTTATTTTAGCTTTTGTTTTGTTTCATAGCTGTGGAAGATATAGCTTGGTTTGTGTATCTTTTATCTAAGCCTTATAGCAAGCATAGTGACAGATTTGCAGGCTTGTTCTCTCCATTCTATCGATTAGAAAGAAGCTATGCCAGAGACAATGCCTAGCTACGAAACCCAAGAGGAAGTGATGTTTTTCGATACCGATATTGGTGGAGTGGTGCACAACGTTGCTTATCTGCGCATGATTGAAACTTGCCGCACAAAGCTTGTAATAGAGAAAATGGGTATGGACCTCAAGTCGATGGCCGACACTAACCTCTACCCAGTCGTGGTGCGTACTGAAATTGATTACAAATTTCCTGCGACTCTCGGTCATAAACTTACGATCAAAGGAAAGCTCGAGTGGCTTGAAAAAGTGAAGTTCTGGGTTTCCTTTGAAATTTATGCTGAAGGCGTCGAGCGTTGTCTTATCACCTGCCGCCAGGCATTAGTTATGGTGCAGATGCCTGCAGGGCGTCCACAGCGCCTGCCTCGTGAGTGGCGAGAGATGTGGGGAGAGTAAACTTTAACTTAGCTACTCTATCCCCTAAATGACTATCGGGCCTCTAATTCTTTGATGAGAGCTTGCAGTTTTTTGCGCAAATCACGTGCTTTGGAACGGTAACGTGCAGAGCGTGCATGGCGTTTAGTCACGAGTTTTGCGCGCTTGTCGATCTGAATGTCGTACTGTTGGACTCTTAACTGACTATATACTGTCTTACGGAGCTTTTTCCAGTGATCGTTATCATTTCAGCTAAAGGCGCGATATTGGCATCATGAGCTTCGCTACAAACACTGTTAGGCGAAAGGTTGTTGGGGCGAGTTTGTCATCAATGATGTCACGTGCGGCTGAGCACCGTTGCGATTAGAGTGCGAGCAGCTTGAGCGAGAGCATTCCCCCCGCTGAGCATGATAACGAGTGGCTCTACTCAATTAGCTATTTGCTTCGCGCTTTTTCTTATCGAGCCAGATGGAAAGTAGAGCAACGTCTGCAGGAGTGATACCGGAGATGCGACTCGCTTGGCCGAGCGTTTGAGGACGGATGGCATAGAAGCTCTGAGAGGCTTCTTTCTTCAATCCACTGATTTGGCTGTAGTTGATGTCTTCAGGGATCTTTTTGTGCTCCATTTTAGAGAGGCGCTCGACCTGCTTTTGCTGGCGAGTCATGTGGCCTTCGTATTTAAAGTCGGTCTCGATTGTCGGCCAAAGTTCTTTAGGAAACTTTGCGATGATCTCTGGTGGAAGATTCTCCCATGAATTTTCCGCACGACGGAACCACTTATCGAGATGTAAGGAATTGTGTGTGGTCTCACGAATGAAGGTCATGGCCTCTGCGATAGTGGCAGCTTTTTTCTCGGTGAATTCTTTACGTTCATCAGAGACGAGTCCTCTCTCGGTTGCTCGCGGTGTGAGGCGGAGGTCGGAGTTGTCTTGGCGTAGAAGAAGTCGGTACTCGGCACGGCTGGTAAACATGCGGTACGGCTCGTTACAGCCTTTGGTGACGAGGTCATCGATCATCACTCCGATGTAGGATTCATCACGACCGAGAATGTACGGGTCTTCTTTACGCACTTTGAAGGCTGCATTGGCGCCTGCAATGAGACCTTGTGCGGCGGCTTCTTCATAGCCGGATGTGCCATTGATTTGACCTGCGAAATAGAGGTTCTTAATAGGTTTTGTTTCGAGCGTTGGAAGTAACTGGGTCGGTGGGCAGTAGTCATATTCCACGGCGTAGCCTGGGCGCATGATTTCCGCATGCTCCATTCCCACGATCGAGTGAATGAAGTCGAGCTGGACGTTGTACGGGAGTGATGTCGAGACGCCATTGATGTAGCACTCGAGGCTGTGACGACCCTCTGGTTCGATGAATACCTGATGGCGTTCTTTTTCCGCAAACTTTACCACCTTATCTTCGATTGATGGGCAATAGCGTGGTCCTACGGATTCGATTTTCCCTGAATACAACGGTGACTGATGCAAGTTATTTGCAATGATGTCGTGTGTCTTCGGGTTGGTGTAAGTGATCCACATCGAAACTTGTTTCACGTGGAACGTTGGGTCACCAAATGGGTTGAGCGTGAAAATGTTGTCTGGGTTACGCTTCAGTGTGTGTGCCATGTAGGAAAACTTTGGAACCGGTGAGTCTCCGTCTTGGCGTTCGCATTTGGAGAAGTCGACTGAGCGTGCATTGATACGACACGGTGTGCCTGTTTTGAAGCGGTCGATTTCGAAGCCGAGATTTTTGAGTGAGTCACTGATTGTGGAAATACCATCGCCCATGCGACCGCCCTTTTCATTTTTGAGCCCAACATGCATCAGCCCACGCATGAAAGTTCCGGCTGAGAGTACGACGGACTTGGCGAGGATCTCTATTTGTAGGTTGGTACGAATACCGTAGACCTTGTCGTTCTTGACGAGAATTTCCGCTACATTGCCTTGGTGGAGATCGAGATTCTCCTGCCCTTCGACGATGCGCTTCATGCGAAATTGGTATGCCTTCTTATCGCACTGCGCGCGCGGTGCTCGGACACTAGGTCCCTTCTTCGTGTTGAGCATGCGGAATTGAATCGCTGTCGCGTCTGTGTTGAGAGCCATCGCACCGCCGAGAGCATCAATCTCACGCACCATGTGCCCTTTCGCTAATCCGCCAATTGCTGGATTGCAGGACATGGTCCCTACTGTGTCGAGATTTTGCGTGAGCATAGCGACAGAGCATTCTAGGCGCGCTGCAGCCAGAGCTGCTTCTACACCTGCGTGACCTGCACCAATGACGAGGACGTCATATTCTTTCGGATAGCGAAACATAGCGGCTGCACTCTAGTAACGCGAGGGTGGATAGCAAGCCGCTAATCTACCTCACCCCCGTTCCACGTGGAACAGAAGTGAAAGCAAACTGGTCGTGGATTGAGATTCATGACGATGCTGCGATTCACACTTGCTGGAAGGCCTGATAAGGGTTAGGTAGGACGTATAAATGGATAGAGATCGGTACTGGATCGATCGTCAAACCACTTTAGTTACTATGGCAGCTACTACAGATTATTCTCAGGCACCCATCAACCAGAAGCTTAGCGCTGATGATAAGGTTGAGCTCTACAGATTATTGACACACATTCGTCGATTCGAGCAAGCGACACAAAAGCCTTACTCTCAAGGTAAAATGGGTGGTTTCCTTCATCTTTACATCGGTCAGGAATCGGTGGCTGTGGGTACTGTTTCACTTTGTGGGCCGAATGATCACGTCATCACGGCATACCGCTGTCACGCGCACGCACTTGCTTGTGGCATGGAGATGAATGAATGTATGGCTGAGCTTTTCGGTAAAGCGACTGGTTGTTCTAAAGGTAAGGGCGGCTCTATGCACTTCTTTGCTCCTGACAAGAATTTCTGGGGTGGTCACGGCATCGTAGGTGGTCAGACACCACTTGGCCTCGGTCTTGCCTTTGGTGAGAAATACAAGGGTAACAAAGGTGCTTGTATCTGTTACATGGGCGACGGCGCAATCAACCAAGGCGCCTTCCACGAATCACTCAATATTGCCGAACTCTTTGATATTCCAGTGGTTTACGTGATCGAGAACAATGGTTACTCCATGGGCACCAGCCAGAAGCGTTCTTCTGCTTATAAAGATTGTCTCGCACAGCGTGCTGAGGCCTATGATATGGCGTGGGACACAGTAAATGGTGAAGACCTTTACGAAGTGCGTGCAAAGACTCAGGAAGCTCTTGAGCGTGCGCATAAAAACAGCAAGCCAACTGTCCTCGAAATTTTCACTTACCGCTATTACGGTCACTCTGTGGCGGATGCGAACCACAAGAAATACCGTACTCCAGAGGAAATTGAAGAGTACAAGAAGAACCACGATCCAGTTTCTCTCTGGAAGCAGCAGATCATTTCTGAAGGAATTATTATTGAGGAAGAAGCCACAGCGATCGATAAAGAGGCGAAAAAGAAAGCAGCAGCTTCTGTCAAATTTGCCGATGCGTCCCCTTACCCAACTGTTGATGAGGTGTTTGATGATGTTTACTGGGAAGTAGATAACAACACGGAATCGGGTAATACTGGTCGCCACTTCTTCAACGACTAATCCCCTTTTCAACTAAATCTAAACCATTCTTTTACAATGAGAGAAATCGAATACAGAGATGCACTCAACGAAGCCTTTGATGAAGAGCTTGCACGCGATGAGAACGTTGTACTTATGGGGGAAGAAGTTGCCCAATACAACGGAGCTTACAAGGTAACTCGTGGCCTTTGGGAGAAGTGGGGCGACAAGCGCGTCATGGACATGCCAATCTCTGAATCTGGCTTTATTGGTATGGGCGTAGGCGCATCCATGCTTGGCATTCGTCCAGTGATGGAGCTCATGTTTTGGTCTTTCCACTCCGTAGCTTTCGACCAATTGGTAAACAATGCTGCGAACGTACGCTACATGTCTGGTGGTCTTTGTAACTGCCCAATCGTAATACGTGGCCCAGCAAATGGTGGTACCAATGTTGGTGCAACGCACTCACACACTCCAGAAGGTCTCTTCGCAGCCTTTCCAGGTCTGAAGGTTGTCTCCCCTGCTACTGCGGCAGACGCTAAGGGTCTCATGAAGACAGCGATTCGTGATAACGACCCAGTGTACGTCATGGAAAACACCCTTCTCTACGGTATTAAAGGTCCTGTGCAAGATCCTGCTGACGGTGATTTCACTATTCCACTCGGGGTCGCTGATATCAAACGTGAAGGCACAGATGTGTCTCTCATCGCCCACGGACGCAGTGTTCTTGTCGCTCTTGAGGCTACTGAAAAGCTCCAGTCTGAGCATGGAATCAATGCTGAGGTGGTTGACCTTCGTTCGATCCGCCCTCTCGACCAGGACGCGATCATCAACTCTGTGAAGAAGACAAACCGCGCTGTGATTGTGGATGAATCTAAGCCATTCTGTGGTGTTTCTGCGCAAATCACGACCTTGATTCAGGAGTATGCATTCGATTATCTCGATGCTCCTATTAAGCGTGTTTGTTCACTCGATGCTCCAGCGATCTACTCGCCAGCAGTCGAGCCTGAACAGCTTCCGACACCAAATAAGGTGATCAAGGCGGTGCTTAGCATCGCTTAATCTGAGGAAACCAGCATGCATGTCTGTTTGCATATCAAGAGCTCATCGATCGCTGATCCTTCCCCGCCCAAGGCCAAAAACGCCAGGGATTGAATCGATCACGCCTGCTCCGAAATTGATTAAATTCTTCAGGCAGTAATTCTTCTAGCTCTTCGACCGTGATCGAGAACAGGTCGTATGTGAGCCTCAGCTGATCCAGCCAACGAATATACCGTGGTAGGGACCCGGCAGCTATCCGTGAGACGGCGTCTCTCTTGAGTGTACGGGTCTCCGGATCCCAATACAATTTGCTCGCGAGCTTCATCGCACCTTCAGATGACAAATTCTGCTGATTGCTCATCATCAGATTTATCATCTCACCCCGTGTGGACATCTCCTTTCCTAGAAGGAACATGGCGTCATGCCCGTAGCGATTAACAAGTTGCCAAGTTATATAGATCGCATGCTTTGGCCGGTATCTGTGTTCGGCGCTCAAAATGTAATGGTATTCCTTGCGAGGCTTACGCTTTCCATCATTGACAGGACAGAGTTGTTCAAACCATAGCAGCGCGAACCAACTCCAGAAGCCCGCATGACCTATGTAAGATTGGATGTTTTTTTCACTGAAGAGTTGCGCCAAATATGCACCCATCTCGTATCGTGACGAAAAGGCCTCTTCGGTCACATCGAGATCAAGCTCCACTTTTTCCGAATGCTCCTCGCTGTCGAGCAGATATTTTGGCGTCTGGAGATCTTGCCTCTTCCGCAGATTTTGAATGTAATGACTGAACTCCGAAAGCCCTTTGTCTGTCAGTTTTCTTAGTTTCATTGCTCCTTCTTCCTGATCTTGTCTACTAGTAGATCACCAAGGTTATGGTGTTTGGCAAATTCCTCGACCACCTCTTCGACCCATTCAAGCAACTCGCTGGGATCTTCACTTTTCGGGCGGGATTCTGCAAAATCATCCGCGAAGGCAAACCATCGCTTGGCCTCCTCGCTATCCTGGTCCTCATTCCACAAATAGAATGTTAGTATCTCCTTTAGCGCCGCAGGAAGAATCAGCGACTGAAAGACTGCGTCATTGTTTATCTTCTCAATCGCGTTGGGGATACTGTCATTCAAACAGAGCTTGGTTAACTCACCGCTCTCAATTTCCACCTTCCATGGAAGCTGCCCTAGCTGGGCCTTCTTCACCGGCAGGATACTGGACCTGTTGTTTTCCTCCCCGTCGTCAGAATCCGCCTTGAACCTCGTTCCTCTTGCGAGCACCAATCCATGCTTTCTGCTCTTGTCGACAATCAAGACGTCGAACTGGATGGAGCCCGAAAGATCCAGCTCATCCAGTTTGCAGTTCTTGGGTGGTGTGATTTTCGAAACCTTTCCAAAATCAAAACGCTGCCGAGTCTCCCTGTAGTAAGCTTCCACGTATAAGGAAGCGTCTTTGGGATATTCCGAGTTGAACTCGAAGAGAGCTTCGAATTCGGGAATGTTTCCTCCATCCTCGGTGAAGCTGAAAAGCACCTCATGCTTTTCGATCCTCCTGCGATTTGTGTAGTTGAGCGTCCGCTGCATGTGGATATTTGTTAGGAAGTTTTCACCTTCAGGTCTCGGTTCTCATCGAACCCCGACACAGTGAACTTGAAAGGGATCGAGGTCACTTCAAGGATCCACTGATTCTCTTTTGCGCTGACAAGCTTCACATTTTCAGCGGTCTTCACTTTGACGCTGTTTACTGTGAAATCATGGGTGCTGTATCTCTTGAACGCATTGCCTTTCGCCACTTCATAGGCAGCACGAATATGCAACCTCTCTGGCAACTTTGATTCCGTCAGTCCCTCATCGTTCGTGATGGTAAATCCACCATCCACTTTACTCAGCCGCACCAAGGAGGGCTTTGAGCTCTCAATCGGCGGCACGTCCGGAGGCGGCTTGGGCTTCTTCCGTCGTTTCTTTCCCCCTCTCCTCCGGTTCGTCAACCCCGAAAAAGTCGAGGAGAGCATCTTGGTCTTCTTCTTCGCTAACCTCAGCCAGAAGATCGTAGATCTGAATCACAGACTTTTTGATCGCTGTCACGGTGGAATTGGGATTCCGGTAATTCTTCTGGAGCTTCTCGGTGTTAGTTGTCCACTTCGTGTGGGCTGGGTTCTCTGCATCGCCAAGAAACGCGCATACCGCTTCATCTTCCACAATCATGGCACCCAATGCACAGCGAGCCTTGAATTTTGACTCCGCAGAAAGCATCAATCCTCCACGAATGTAGAGATCCGTTCCCTTAGTAAGATCCACCGGTCGCTTGATATAGACTGAAAAGTTGCTTGATAGTTTCTTGTCATCTCTCGGCTTGAGGGTCACTGGGAGGGATAATCCGACGAGCTCACCATTCGAAAAGGATTTGCGTATTGCCTGCAGCGTCTCCGAATCAAAGTAGTCAACCTCATCTAGTTTCTGTTTGTCCAGCCAGCTTGGCTTGAGCTCAAGTAGGTCCCCTTTTTCCGCCTGATAGACTTCCTCGATAAAATCAAAAAGGACATCGATCTGATCAAACTGATCCTCAGCATACTCCTTTGCCATCTCCCGGACGTTATCCCTGTTGATCTCGATATCATTGAATTGAAGTATGAGCTGCCCAGTGATCAACGGATAGAAGTAATTGCCAATCGAGACATTTATCATCTTCGGCAGCTTAAAGTGCGGATTGGGAAAAGGTATTACGATCGACAGTCCTGGCTCGCCGGACCGCTTCAGTTCGAATTGCTCAACAAATTGATTCACTAGCTGAGGATCTTGAATCGGCACGGGAATCCGCTTGAAGACGTCATCTTCGTTCTCGACGTCGGCAAAGAAAGCGTGCGGGGGATACTCTTTCCCATCAACTTTCCGAAGATTGAGTACCGTCTGCCCCATCAGGTAGACTTGGTCTTTGTCGCCGGAGCGGTAGGTCGCTCCAAAGAACGCCCCGATTTGGCTGGTGATGGAGTAAACAAGTTTCCCGAGCCCCCAGCGTCCTCTGCTTTTCCCCGTCTTGTGCGACTTGCCGTGGCGACGCCAGAAATCGCTGAAGTTGCAGCTGTCCTTCGAATTAATGCTACCGGTCAATCCACAGGTTCCAAAATCCTCGATCACCAATGCCTTGGGATCGTTAAAATCCAAGCGATCAACTTCAATTCCGGCGGCTTTCGCATGCTTTTTCTGCTCATCGAAGAGCGACCGAAAAAAATCAGGATCCAGACCGCTTTTCTTATCTACCCATCGGAAGATCACTTTGACCTGACAAAGATCGTCAACAGCGGCATCAAGGCTATTCTGAACTGCCTCCCGCACGATCGTTTCAGAAATATCAACATTGTCATTGTTGAACTGATCACGCTGAGTAACCTCGTTTTCAACTTGGTCAGAAAGCTGTTGTGAAAAATGCCATTTCATACTGGTAAGTCGTTCGGTTCCCAAGAGTCTTCACCCTTCAGTCGGCTCATGTCTCTTATTGCCTCTCCTGCTTGCTCATGATAACCAAACTAGATCAAATGGGATTCAAATACAATAATTATTTTGGGTCTTGCCTAGATCATAACGGATTCTCTCTTAAATGTCAGAGATTTTCGCCAACCGAATTTGAACCGTGATTGCCCGTCCGTCACGGTAGAATAAGAGTTTCAAAAGACTAAAATCGATCGGATCACTCGCCATTTCCTCGACTGTTTTCACGGCGGCCAGGATTGACCGCTATTCCTGCAAACCAAGGTCAAGAAAGGATCTGAGCGAACCGAGATCGAGGTGCTGCGTTATTGTCTAGTTTTGTCTAAAACTGTCAGAAAAGGGTCATATTCCTCTTGCTCATTCCGAGAGATTAGGGGAAATATGGGCATCGCAACATTTGCGGGAACAATTTTAAAGAAATTAGTTATGCCTATAAATATTGAAATGCCAAAGCTCTCAGATACGATGACTGAGGGTACACTCGTCTCTTGGCGCAAGAAGGCGGGAGAGGAAGTCGAAATTGGTGACATCATTGCTGAGATCGAAACAGACAAAGCGACCATGGAGATGGAAGCTTTTGATGAAGGCACCATCGTAGAAATTCTCGTTCAGGAAGGCACTAAGGCTCCTGTTGGCGCTGTCCTCGCAGTGCTTGCCGAAGAAGATGAAGATGTGAGTGTATCAGCAACTCCTACACCAGCAGCGGCAGCAACACCTGTTGTAGCAGTAGACGGTTCCCGTCTCCGCGTTTCTCCACTTGCACGCAAAATCGCAGCAGAGAAGGGGATTGATCTTGGAACCATTCAAGGCTCAGGTCCTAGCGGTCGTATCGTCAAGGTAGACATAGAAGCGGCTAAGGCAGCACCTGCTTCTGCACCACAGGATATCCTTCTAACAGTAGGTGCTGAAGACAAGGTGACACCACTTTCTGGCATGCGTAAGATCATTGCTGAGCATCTTCTTAGATCAAAGCAGACTATTCCACACTTCTACCTCCACGTTGAGTGTGACGCGGCTCCCCTCATGGCGCTGCGCAAGCAAATCAATGCTCAGACAGCTGAAACTGGTGGCAACAAGTACTCAGTTAACGACTTCGTTGTGCAGTCCATGGTGAAAGCGTGTCAGGCTGTGCCAGCAGTCAATGCATCCTTCAATGGTGACTCCATCGTTGAGTTTGCAAACGTCGGTGTCTCGGTAGCTATCGCTGTGAAAGACGGCCTTGTCACTCCAGTTGTTAAGGAAGCTCAGAACAAGTCATTCCTGCAAATCTCTGAGGAAATCAAAGGAATGGCAAAGCGTGCGCGCGACAAGAAGCTCATGCCAGATGAGTTCGACGGCGGCACCATTACCATCTCTAACCTCGGCGCATGGGGGATCGAGAGCTTTGACGCGATCGTCAACCAACCCCAGGCTGCGATCGTCAGTGTTGGTGGCATCATTGAGAAGGCTGTATCAGTCAAAGGTGAGATCAAGTCCAGCCTCCGCATGAACATTGGCCTCAGCTGTGACCACCGCGTGGTGGACGGCGCTGTTGCTGCGACTTACCTTAACGAGATGAAGAAGTTCATCGAGCAGCCAACACTCATGCTTGTTTGATATTTCTCACGCAATATCTCTTTTTCAAATGGTACACACCGTTCATTGGTGTGTCATTTTTTTGTATCTAAAATCAGTGGTGTAAGAACTAATAACTCATTCTCTTTTTCTCTTTCGCTGTATAGCTGAGTATGTTTGATTAGAGGATATGAAGGAGCAACTCCTCGAAAATCCCGTATTCCAAATGGCAGCTGAGCAGTTTGATCGCACAGCAGATTTCCTCGATCTATCTGACGATGTTAGAGAGCGTTGTAAGTGGCCAAAACGTCTGCTGACGGTCAGCATTCCAATCAAGCGCGACAACGGCGAAACGGAAATTTTCTTTGGATATCGCGTGCAGCATCAACTGACGCGCGGTCCAGTCAAAGGTGGGGTGCGCTTTCATCCGAATGTCGAGCTTGGCGAAGTGGCTGCGCTGGCCATGTGGATGAATTGGAAGTGTGCGCTTATGGGACTCCCATTTGGTGGAGGAAAAGGAGGTGTGACCTGTGACCCGCGCAATATGAGCGCGGCGGAACGTGAGAATCTTACACGTCGATTCACTGCTGAGATATTGCCATTCATCGGTCCTGAAACAGATGTGATGGCGCCAGACATGGGAAGTAACGAGCAAACCATGTCGTGGATGTTAGATGTGTACTCGAGCCATGCTGGGCATCTCGTACCCGGAATAGTGACAGGTAAGCCAGTCAATCTGCAAGGCTCCCAAGGGCGCACAGCGGCAACTGGTCACGGCGTGGCATTTCTGGCGGTCCGTGCGCTTACCAAGTGTAAGATTAGGCATGAGAATGCGACGGCCATCATTCAAGGTTTCGGTAATGTGGGTTACCATGCAGCTCTCACACTTTCGCGCTTTGGCGTGAAAATCATCGCTGTCTCAGATGTCAGTGAGGCCTTGTATAATTCAGAAGGCATCAATGTGCGGGAGCTCGGCGAGTATGTTCTCAGCAATGGGGGAGTGAAGGGGTTCTCTGGGGCTGAGGTGATCGACCCAGAGGAAATGTTAGTGCAGCCATGTGATGTGCTGGTTCCAGCAGCGCTCGAGCGTGCGATTCATGCTGAGAATGCAGGTAGGTTGCAATGCAAAGTGCTCGCAGAGGCTGCGAATGGTCCTACTACGACTGAGGCAGATACCATTTTAGAGGAGCGAGATGATATTTTCATGATTCCCGACATTCTTTGCAACGCAGGTGGTGTCACCGTGTCGTACTTTGAGTGGGTGCAAAACCTTCATCGCTTCCAGTGGAGCGAGCTGGAGGTGCTCAGTAAGCTCGATACCATGATGGCAAAGGCCTTTGATCGCGTGATAGCATTTGCTAGAGACAAAAAATTGCCCCATCGTCTAGCAGCTCTCGCTCTCGGCATCCAAGAAGTGGCCGAAGTGAAGCAACAACGCGGACTATTTCCATGATTTCTAACTCAGTGCGATTCCATAGCTTTGGTAAAGCCCACGAGGTAGTTCAACTAGAAACTCTCGAGCTCTCAGCAGTGGGGGAGAGTCAAATTCTGGTGCGCATGTTAGCCAGCCCGATCAACCCAGCGGATCTCAACTTCATTCAAGGCAACTACGGCGTGAAACCCGAGCTCCCAGCATCGCCTGGGATCGAGGGCTGTGCTGAGGTATTAGAAAGCCGCTCAGATAATTTTGCAGTTGGCGATAAAGTCATCTTTATCGAGCACGTCGGCACTTGGCAGAGCCATCTTGTCTGTGATGCTGGGAAAGTTCTGCGTATTCCTTCTGAGATTGTCTTAGAACAGGCCGCAATGCTCAAAGTGAATCCTGCCACCGCTTGGCAAGTGATCCACGCCTACGCCGATCTGAAGCCCGGTGATTGGGTGATTCAAAATGCAGCAAATTCAGGAGTCGGCCAATGTCTGATTCAAATCGCCAAGCAACTTGGTCTGCGCACAATCAATGCAGTGCGGCGCGAAGGGTTAGAAGCGGAGCTGAAAGCTCTAGGTGCTGATCATGTGTTGTTAGACGACGCGGATCTCGTGACAAAAGTACGAGAAATCTGCGGTGACAATCTCCCCAAACTCGCATCAAATGCCGTGGGGGGAGACAGTGCGCTCCGCCAGATGGATGCGCTCGCTGAATGTGGCACGCAAGTGACCCTCGGAGCGATGAGCATGCGTAGCCTCAAAGTGCCTAACAAATTGCTCATTTTCAAAGGGATTGGCCTACGTGGTTTATGGATTACCAAATGGATCGCAGCTGCACCACGTGAAGAAATCACACAAGTTTACCAACAGCTTTCTAAGTGGGTGATAGAGGGAAATCTTGAGCAATCAGTTGATCAGCTTTACCAGTTGTCTGAGATCGAGGCTGCCTTGTTACGTGCTCAGGAAAATAAGCGTACTGGTAAAGTAGTAATCGATTGGCGAGGCTCAGCTTAGTTCGGCATCAGTCATTCTAGCGTAGGAGCCATTGTTTTAGCCTAGACTTCGTATTGAGAAGACGCTGCGAGGTGGAGCAGATAGGGTGCTACATACCTGCTGAGCGTATCTCATCTTACTTTCTAGGGGTTAAGGTCAGTTTGACAAGCGATGGTTCCAACAGCCTTTTGCTCGAGACGACACGCACCATACATTTTTGCAATGTGGTATTGGATTCCATCGCGGTAGTCGGGAGGAAGTTTAGATCCTACCCACTTAAGGAATTTTTGAGTAATAGAAGGTACATATTCTCATTATTCCATCCACTTCGCTAGAGTCATTTCTAGGTGGGTGGATTTACGGACTTTGAAGGATTCACCCGCTGCGAGAATGGCGCGGTCTCCCATGGTGTTCTGGATGTGGAGCAGGACGGGAGTCTTGCCAGGGTTTTTCTGGAGAATATCTTTAATCTCTTTGAGGTCGTTTTCGTCGTGTTTGAAGGTCCAGAGAGTGATGTTGAGAGCTTTCTTGTCGGCATCAGCAACACGCTTGCCGGCGAGGCCTTCGATCTTGGAGCCAGAGACGCGACGCGACTCGGGGTTGCGGTCATCTTCTTGGACGTTGCCGAAGAGACGGATGACGCTACCAGACTCTAATAATCCTTCATCGCGAGCAGGAGTGTAGGACTCGTTCCAGGCGAGAATTTCCTTAGTGCCCGTGAAGTCTTCGAGGTGGATGACGCCGAAAGGCTTACCGGCCTTGGTGACTTTGTGCTCGATGTGCTTGATCATGCCAGCGAAGCGATGGCGCTTGTGGCGGTCGGTGAGGTCGATGTCTTCGATCAGGCCGATGCGGGTGTACATGTCGGTATCGATGACACCACGGTAGGCATCGAGGGGGTGGCCTGAGACGTAAAATCCTAACAATTCTTTTTCAGTATCTAGGCGTTGTTCCTTTGGCCATTCGGTAACGATGATTGGTGCATCGTCTGACTTGGGAGCGGAGCCGAAGTTCATGGAGTCGAAGAGTGAGACCTGACCAGCATTGCGGTCTTTATGGGTGGCGGATGCGGTGGCGATGACTTTTTCGAGGCGAGCGTCCATGCTGGCACGAGTTTCGCCAGTCCAGTCCATGGCTCCAGCCTTGATGAGGTTCTCAAGGATGCGCTTGTTGACGACTTTGGTGTCGAGGCGATCTGAGAAGTCGTCTATGCTTTCGAATAGTCCGTTAGCATCACGGTTTTCGATGGCAAACTGCATGGCACTTTCACCGACGTTTTTGATGGCTGCGAGGCCGTAGCGGATGGCCATCTTCCCAGATGGGAGTTTTTCTGGAGTGAAACGTAGCTTGGATTTATTGAGGTTCGGTGGCAGCACTTCGATTTTCATGTTGTGGCACTCGGCGATGAAGACCGCGATTTTCTCGGTGTTGTTGATCTCGTTAGATAGCAAGCCACAGAGGAATTCGAAGGGGAAGTTAGCTTTGAGGTAGGCGGTCCAGTAGGAAATGTGACCGTAACAAGCGGAGTGGGATTTGTTGAAACCATAACCTGCGAAGCCGGCGATTTTATCGAAAATATTGTTAGCATTCTGAGTGTTGATTTGGTTGGTCTCGGCGGCGCCTTTGACGAAAATTTCGCGCTGTTTGGCCATCTCTGGTGGTTTCTTTTTACTCATCGCACGACGTAAAATATCCGCACCACCGAGGGTGTAACCTGCGAGCATTTTCGCTGCGTTCTGCACCTGTTCCTGATAGATCATCACGCCGTAGGTGTCGCCACAGATTTCTTCGAGGAGCGGGTGTTCGTAATCGACTTCCTTTTCGCCTTTTTTGACGGCGATCATCTCATCAATGTACTGCATGGCACCCGGACGATAAAGGGCGTTCACATCGATTACGTCTTCGATCTTATCGATGCCGTACTTTTTACAGATCTCGACCATACCACTGGATTCCAGCTGGAAGATACCCATTGTTTCGCCTCGGTTGAGGAGAGCAAGGGCGGGTTTGTCGTCGAGTGGGACTTGCGTAATATCGAAACCTGGCGTGTGTGGGGTGATGAGGTCGACGGCATCCTGAATGACCGTGAGGTTTTTCAAGCCAAGGAAATCCATCTTGAGCAGGCCGATCTCGGTGATCGCTCCCATGTCTGCTTGGGAAACAACTTCACCTTCTTTCGCTCGTGCGAGTGGTACGTGGCGGTCAAGGTCACCATCACCAATCACTATACCTGCGGCGTGGACACCAGTGTTACGTGTGAGACCTTCTAACTTGAGTGCGTAGTTCCAGAGTTCTTTATAGGTGGAGGAAGCTTCGACGAGGTCACGGAGTTCTGCTTTGGCATCATATTCGCCTTGGAGTTTGACTCCAGGTACTGCCTCGATGAGTTTGGTTAGTCGGTCGGCGTCCATGAAGGAAACACCCATCACGCGAGCCACGTCACGCAGTACAGATTTCGCACCGAAGGTTCCGTAGGTGATGATGTGGCACACGCAGCGCTCACCGTATTTCTTACGTACGTAGTCGATCACCTCAGGTCGGCGGGTCTGACAGAAATCGATATCCACATCGGGCGGTTCGACACGTTCTGGGTTGAGGAATCGCTCGAAGAGCAAACCAAAGCGCATCGGGCAGATGTCGGTGATCTTCATCGCATAAGCGACGAGCGAGCCCGCTGCAGAACCACGGCCAGGACCGACGGGGATGTCGTGATCGAGTGCCCAGACAATGAAGTCGGCAGTGATCAAGAAGTATGACGTAAAGCCGAGTGAGTTGATGATGCTGACTTCGTGGTCGAGACGCTCGTTGAGAATTTTCCAGACACCGTCGACATCAGTGTTATAAATGCCGCAGAGCTCTTGAATCTTTTCTTTAGGGTAGCGCATGCGCACACCGTCCTCACAGACCTTCTTGAAGTACTCTTCACGTGGTGAACCATCGGGTGACTCGAACTGAGGGTATTTGTCTGAGCTGTTCTTGTCTAACACTAGCTCGACATTACACTTCTCAGCGATCTCTAGCGTGTTGTCACAGGCGACTGGGTAATCCTTGAAAAGCTCTCGCATTTCTTCGGTGGACTTGAAGTAGACTTGGTCTGAGTAGCTCTTACGGTTCTCATCTAACAATAGGCATGATTCGCTGATACAGATGAGGACATCGTGGGCTTCGTGTTCGTCGGCCTTGAGGAAGTGGACGTCGTTGGTGGCTACGAGCTTGAGGTCGTATTCGTTTGCTAGAGTGGTGAGTGACTTGATGATGGCCGGCTGAGTTTCCAAGGCGTGGTCCATCAGCTCGATATAGAGGTCCTCCTTGCCGTAGATATCGATGAGTTCTTCTACCTGAGCTTTGGCGGTGGTCATGTCGCCCTTTTCTAACCATTCTTGGATCGGTCCTTCATTATCACCTGATAGGCAGATGATGCCTTCGGAAAATTTACGGAGAGTTTCGCGGTCGACACGCGGCTCACCGAAGTAGTCGCCATCGAGGTGACCGACGGAGACGAGTTTGGTGAGATTATCCCAGCCCGTGTTGTTTTTGGCAATGAGAGTGAGGTGGGTGGAACGCTTGCGCTCAGGAATATCCTTTTTGTCTGTGAGTGCAGTGGGGGCGAGGTAGATTTCACAGCCAAGAATTGGTTTGATGTTGATGTCCTCATCTGTCATCTTCTGATAGAACTCAACGGTGCCAAAAAGGTTGCCGTGGTCGGTCATAGCAACAGCATTCATACCGTTGTCTTTCACTACTTTAGCGAGGTCCTTGATACGGACGATAGAGTCCTTAATAGAATATTCAGTGTGGACGTGGAGGTGAACGAAGTCAGACATTAGTTAGGAAAAAAGGATAGAGGATAAAGTAGGAAGCTCGCAGGTGTGTTCATAGCGAGTGAGCCAGTGTGTACCAACTTCAAAGTCTCTAACGGGAAAATTTTTTCGTGAGATCTGGGCAAGAAAAAGCCCGCCGTGTAGGAGGGTTTAATTGGGAGAAGTTTTTTCTTTTCGGGGGATTTGCCCTCTACTTTCGAGAGATTTGCGGGGGAACTAAAAACTCGAACGTTTCAGTATTGAATACTATGCATGAGGTCTTTTTGCGAGTATATTATGATGAGGGAGTTACGATGATTGTTTAAAAGCGTGGGTTGACGAGCTTCACAAGGAGGCGACGACTTCGTGCGCAAAGACTTTGATTGTTGAGCCGTCAGGCTGAGAGTAGTCGAGTGGGAGCTCGGCGCGGTGGTCGTGCATGCTCATGCCTTTGAGATTGCGCAGAGAGAACGGTGTATGGTTTTTCGCAATTTCGATCATGTCTGCTAGCGAACATGAGCATAGAAAAGGTGCAAATAAAAAGCGAGTAAGGCGCCGAATCTACATGTTTGACCATTGACTCAGACAAAAAGAACCCTCCAGTTGGAGAGTTCTGCATGAAAGGTCGAAGATTGTGAGTCTCGATCAGTTATTGTTAGAGGTATCTTTGATGTCAGTGAGCGCTGCGATGAAGTCTTCAAGGATGTTAGCTGGAACCATAATCGTGTCGCGATTCCCACCGACATCTTCTGTGATTTTTACTACCTTGCCGCGCGCATTTTTCTTAAGGTCTAAGTAAAATGTCTTACGATCAGCAATGATCTTTTCGGTGTGCAACAGGTCGTTGTTGTTATTTTGCATCTAGCCTCCTTTTGTATTCAATGAGTTTCGTTCTCCCAGTAGAGAACGGAACCGATGATCCACTGATTCACTGTGCTAAGTCAATGGAAATCAATGGAAATGGGTGATTTATTGAATAGATTTAAATTAAATCGAGGTGGCAGTGAGACCTCCGTTGACGATGATTTTTGAACCAGTTATGAAGTTTCCGGCATTGTTGGATGCGAAAAGCAAGACGGCTCCAACTCGTTCTTCTGAGTTTCCAAAACGAGAGCTTAGCGTCTTTCTTAGGATGATGTTGTCGAGTAGTTGGTGAATGGCATATGGGCCATTGTCATCAATCCCGTGGTTGTGAAAATATGCTGAGCTTTTCCTGAGCAGCTGTGAGGAGCTCGTTTGCTTTGTCGCGCTGAGGTGCGCCGCCGCGTGCCTGGTTTGGCTTGCCACCGCCTTTGCCGCCGGCGATCGAGCTTAGCTCTTGTATTAGCTTGTTAGCTTGCAGGCCAGCAGAGATTGCGTCAGAGCCACAGAAGGCACCAAGGTGAAGGCGGTTACCGTCGTCTACGATCATGAAGCCTGCGCCAGTGAATTGCTTCTTTTTGAGTCCATTGAGGAGTTCTTGGAGCATGTTGGCTGGGCCTTCGAAGATCTCAGCGATGTTGCCACCTTTTTCGAGAAGGCCTACGAGAGCTGCATCAGCCATAGCAGCCGCAGCGTCAGCTTCCCATTGCCTGATTAGCTTGATTGTAGCGTCCGCGAAAGCTTGTGCTTGCGTGAATAGCTTGATTGTAGCGTCCGTGAAAGCTTGTGCTTGCGTGAATAGCTTGATTTCAGCGTCCGCGAAAGCTTCTATTTGCTTGTGTAGATTGCATGCAGCTTGTGCTTGCGTGATTAGCTTGTCTTCAGCGTCAAAGGAAGCTTGTGCTTGCTTAAGTAGCTTGTCTGCAGCGTCCGCGAAAGCTTGTATCAGCATGAGTAGCTTGTCTGCAGCGTCCTCGTAAGCTTGTGTCAGCGTTGATGTCTTGCATGCAGCTTGTGCTTGCTTAAGTAGCTTGTTTGTAGCGTCCTCGCAAGCTTGTGCTTGCGTGATTAGCTTGTCTGCAGCGTCAAAGGAAGCTTGTGCTTGCTTAAGTAGCTTGTCTGCAGCGTCCAAGGAAGCTTGTTTCGGCATTAATGTCTTGTCTGCAGCGTCCGCGAAAGCTTGTGCTTGCGTGATTAGCTTGTCTACAGCGTCCTTGTAAGCGTGTGTCGGCATTAATGTCTTGCCTGCAGCGTCCAAGGAAGCTTGTATCAGCATGAGTAGCTTGTCTGCAGCGTCCGCGAAAGCTTGTGCTTGCGTGATTAGCTTGTCTTCAGCTTCCGCGTAAGCTTGTGTCGACGCTTCGAATGTGTCGACTTTGATGTCTGTGGTCTTGCCTGCAGCGTCCGCGTAAGCTTGTGTCGACTTGCGTAGCTTGTTTGTAGCGTCCTCGCAAGCTTGTGCTTGCGTGATTAGCTTGTCTACAGCGTCCTTGTAAGCGTGTGTCGGCATTAATGTCTTGCCTGCATCGTCCGCGAAAGCTTGTATCAGCATGAGTAGCTTGTCTGCAGCGTCCTCGTAAGCTTGTGTCAGCGTTGATGTCTTGCATGCAGCTTGTGCTTGCTTAAGTAGCTTGTTTGTAGCGTCCTCGCAAGCTTGTGCTTGCGTGATTAGCTTGTCTGCAGCGTCAAAGGAAGCTTGTGCTTGCTTAAGTAGCTTGTCTGCAGCGTCCAAGGAAGCTTGTTTCGGCATTAATGTCTTGTCTGCAGCGTCCGCGAAAGCTTGTGCTTGCGTGATTAGCTTGTCTACAGCGTCCTTGTAAGCGTGTGTCGGCATTAATGTCTTGCCTGCAGCGTCCAAGGAAGCTTGTATCAGCATGAGTAGCTTGTCTGCAGCGTCCGCGAAAGCTTGTGCTTGCGTGATTAGCTTGTCTTCAGCTTCCGCGTAAGCTTGTGTCGACGCTTCGAATGTGTCGACTTTGATGTCTGTGGTCTTGCCTGCAGCGTCCGCGTAAGCTTGTGTCGACTTGCGTAGCTTGTTTGTAGCGTCCTCGCAAGCTTGTGCTTGCGTGATTAGCTTGTCTACAGCGTCCTTGTAAGCGTGTGTCGGCATTAATGTCTTGCCTGCATCGTCCGCGAAAGCTTGTATCAGCATGAGTAGCTTGTCTGCAGCGTCCTCGTAAGCTTGTGTCAGCGTTGATGTCTTGAAACTGGCACCGATGCCATCGAGCTTAGCTTTTATGAGTTTTGTTCTTTTCACAGCGACGGCGCGTTCCCAATCGTCGGCTGCAACTCCGCAAACGGCTTCGATACGACGCACGCCAGAAGCGATCGCTGTTTCGGATGTGATCTTAAAAATACCGATGTCGGAAGTGGTGCGGATGTGGGTACCTCCACAGAGTTCCATGGCGTAGCCGTCGAGGCCGCGTTCGTTGCCTCCAATCTGGACCACGCGGACAGTCTCGCCGTACTTGTCGCCAAAGAACTGCATGATGTCCTTGCGGTTCTTGACGTCGGCGTGTGGAACCTCGTTGTAGAAGACGCCGTCACCAGCCTTGATTTTCTCGTTTACTTTGTCCTCGATGGCAGCTCTCTGCTGAGCTGTGAGAGCTCCAGAAACGCAGTCGAAGCGGAGACGGTTAGTGGTGACGAGTGAGCCTTGCTGAGTCGCGTCGGATGAAACGACTTCGTGCAATGCCCAGTGAAGAAGGTGGGTAGCTGTGTGGTGTGCCTCGATTTTGCGGCGACGATTGGAGTCGATAGTGAGACTAACAGTGTCACCGATGCGGAGAACGGCGGATTGAGAAACTTCGTGAGCGATGGCTTGGCCGATCTTCTGCACGGATGTGACTTCGATTGTTTCGCCGAACTCACCATGCTTGTATGGTTTGAGGAATCCGAGATCGCCGAGCTGCCCACCCATTTCCACATAGAATGGTGAACGGTCAGTGATCACGAGCAGCGATTCGTCGTCACGGTGGATTTCGAGAATTTTCGCTTCGCTTGAATCTTCATCGTAGCCGGTGAATACGGTTTCGACATCTGAGGTCCTATCGAGTGCCCGAACGACGGTCTTCTTTTGAGCAGCTTGGGAAAGTGTGCGAGCTTCGTCCATGCGCTTCTCAAAGCCCTTTTTGTCGAGTACAAGCTGGCGCTCCTGACAGAGCAATTCAGTAAGGTCGATTGGGAAACCGTAGGTGTCGTAAAGAGCGAAGGCGAAGTCGCCAGAGATCTGACCTTTCTGCGTTTCTTTATCGAAAATGTTGAGGCCGCGGTCGAGGGTGCGGTTGAAGCTCTTTTCTTCGCGTGTCAGCGTCTCTTTGATAGCCTCACGACGCTCGTCCATTTCTGGGAAAGTACCTTGCATTTGGTTGACGAGTGGGTCGACGAGCTGGGTGAGGAAGAGGGAATTGCCATCGAAGCCGAGTGTGCGACCATAACGGACGGCACGGCGCAAAATGCGGCGGAGTACGTAGTTGCGGCCAGTGTTGCCCGGAAGGATGCGGTCGGCGATTGAGAAGGAAAGTGTGCGAATGTGGTCGGCAATCACGCGAAAAGCGACAGCCTCTTTCATCTCCGCAGAGAGTGTGGATTTATTCACTTCAACCGATTCTGGGTAGATGTCGTTGTATTGCTTGCCGGAGAGCTCTTCGAGCTTGGCGAAGATCGGTGTGAAGACGTCGGTGGCGTAGTTGCTTGGCTTTTTAGAGAAATCAGTGAAGCCTTTGGTGCCTTGATAGATTGAACATGCGCGCTCGAAGCCCATACCAGTATCGACGTGCTTAGAAGGAAGGTCGCGCAAGGTGCCGTCTGCCTCAGCATTGTACTGAATGAAAACGAGGTTCCAGATTTCGATACAGAGGTCGGAGTCCATGTTGACGAGTTTGCCTTCGCTGTCGCCATTTGGTGTGAGGTCAACGTGAAGTTCGGAGCAAGGACCACATGGGCCAGTCTCCCCCATCATCCAGAAGTTGTCTGCCTTGTTGCCGCCGACAATGTGCTTTTTCGGGTTGAGTCCTTTGGATTCAAAAAGTTTTGCCCAGAGGTCGTAGGCTTCTTGGTCGAACTCGGATGGATCACCGAGTGATTTATCTGGGCGATAGACCGATGCGTAGAGGCGCGCAGCTGGGAAGCCGAGGCGCTCGACGATGTATTCCCAACTCCACTGGATGGCTTCAGCTTTGAAGTAATCTCCAAATGACCAGTTGCCGAGCATCTCGAACATGGTGTGGTGATAGGTGTCGTAGCCGACATCATCGAGGTCGTTGTGCTTGCCGCCTGCGCGGATACATTTCTGGGTGTCAGCAGCACGTGGTGGGCTGTATGGAGCCTTTTCGGTGCCGAGAAAGTATGGGACGAACTGGTTCATTCCCGCATTGGTGAAGAGCAGGCCAGGGGACTGTGGGAGCAAGGAAGCAGAGGGCACGATGGTGTGCTGCTTCTCCTTGAAGAAGTCGAAGAAGGATTGGCGGATTTCATTAGCGGTCATGGATCGTTATCCGTAAGTAGTTTATGGGTGGGAACGCGCGTTGGCGTAGCGTTCCAATAGATGACCAAGGGAGTAAGTGCTCAAGGGCTGAGTTTCAAGGGTTTTTAGTCGTGAGAGCTGAGGTTGGAGTAGGATGAAGAGCCTGAAAGAAAAGGCTTTTTTTATTTTTTCTCAGGAACAAATTTTAGCACGATACCGTTGATGCAGTAGCGCTTGCCTGTGGGGGTGTTGAAGCCTTCACCTTTGAAGACATGACCGAGGTGAGCGTCACATTTAGAGCAAATGACCTCAGTGCGTACCATGCCGCTTGAATAGTCGGTTTTAGTGGTGACATTTTTTGCTTTGGATGGATCGTAGAATGATGGCCAACCGCAGCGAGAATCGAATTTCTCGTTCGAGCTAAAAAGTTCAGCATTACAGCCGACACAGAAGTAGGTGCCTTTTCCTTGGGCTTTGAATTGATTGTAAGTCTCGCCATTGGGGCGCTCGGTGCCAGCTTGTCGAGCGACTCGGTATTGCTCGTCAGTAAGTTGCGCTTTCCATTCGGCATCTGTCCTTACCACTTTTTCGGTAGGCTGAGCGGGCTTAGAATTACTAGTTTCCATAGGATTCTTCGGTTCAGATTGGCAGGCGACTACAGTGGAAGCTATAGCGGTAAGAGTGGCGGTAAGTTGGGTCTTCATGTAGGTGGGAGGGAGTTTTTCGCAAATATATTCTGAACTCCTCTGGATTTCGAGGCAAATTCTTGCGAAATCCTGTTACTTGATTCCAAGCACCAATTTGATACAGGCTGGGCAAGACCTATGCAGGACCTTCTACTAGATCACCGACCCGCGCTTGCTTTAGCTCCGATGCAGGATGTCACAGACCTCGCTTTCATGGACGTGGTAGATCGCTACGGTGGACCAGATTATTTTGTTACTGAGTATTTTCGGGTGCACAGGGATTCGACTTTGGAAAAGAAAATCCTTCGTTCGATCACGGAAAATAAAACAGGTAAGCCTGTCTTTGCTCAGATGATCGGGGCGGATATCGATGCTTTGGTGAAAAATGCGAGACGGCTGATGGAATACCCGGTGGCGGGCATTGACCTCAATCTTGGATGTCCTGCTCCTACGGTCTACAAGAAGAATGCAGGTGGTGGTTTGCTCCGATTGTTAGATCATGTTGATTCTATACTAGGTGCTTTGCGCGATTGTATTGATGGGCGCTTCACCGTGAAAACTCGCGTGGGTTTTGAGACGCATGAGGAATGGGATGACATTTTATCCTTATTTCAAAAACATGCCATCGATGTGCTCACCATTCATGGGAGGACAGTGCGAGAACAATATAAAACTCCAGTGCATGCTGACCTCGTAAAGCAGGCGGTGGAGACGATGAGTTGTCCAGTGATCGCTAATGGCAATGTGGTCAACGTGGCTACGGGGAAAGCTTATCACGCACAGACTGGAGCAGCTGGTTTGATGGTTGGCCGTGGGGCGATCCGCAGCCCATGGTTATTCCAACAACTCAAAGATAGTTACGAAGGACGGGAGACCGTCACATTCACTCGTAAAGATTTACACGGCTATGTCACCGCACTCTATCATACAGTCGCGGCGAACGAGAGGGAGAAGACGTATTGGGAGTCTGGTCACGTCAATCGTATGAAAAAATACATGGCCTACATTGCTCAAGGGATCGATGCCGAGTTCGAGCATCAAATTCGCCGTGTCAAAACAGAAGCCGACTTCTTTGCGACTTGCGATGAGTACATGTTAGATGACCGTAATCTACCCGATGCACCACCTGTAGAGTCGAAACTTTTTTGTGGGTATAGTGCTTTGTTAGATTCTGAAATATGTATAGGAACCTGAGTTTTGCTTAAAGCGACCGAATGAGATTTGATGAGGTGGTATAGGCGTGATGGTGGGAGCCATTCGTAGCATAGCGAAGAGTAAATAGGTTAGCTCACTTGACAGTGAGTAGTTCGCAGCCTTGTATTAGCTCAGTGCGCTATCTTTGTAAAATAGTGGCTGCACACTGATGGCTCCAACAATTGGTTAGAGCTTATTCATGGCAACTACCAAACGGCACGGCTAGGTGTTCAAACTTCACTTTTCACAGCCTCGCTAAAAAAGTTTAAATTTATTGTTGACGTCTTTTGCAATCTAACTATATTAAGAACTAGTTTTAGGTTCCTAAGCATATTTAGGTTCCTAAGCATATTTAGGTTCCTAAGCATATTTAGGTTCCTAAGCATATTTAGGTTCCTAAGCATATTAATAAAACTTAGGAATAATGAAAAAACTATTATTTACACTCGTCTCACTCGCCATCGGTGCAAGCTCTGCACATGCAGCTCTTAGTCACTGGAAAACTGCTGTCGGTACAGACACTTCAGCTACTGCCACCAAGTTCACTACCGTAAGCTCACCTGAAACCATCAACGTAGGAACTTTAAGCGGTGCAAGAAGCTTCGAGTTCATCGTCAACGCTGGTAGCACCCCATTACAGTATGGTTGGTCAGTCCTCCTCGGTAGCTCAGCTGGCGGTCAAAACCTTGCATGGGAGCAATACAACAATTCTAACAACTACGGTTTTCATGATAACAACGCTGGTTATTTAGACTCTGGAGTTGCTCATACTGCAGACACGGACACCCACCTTGTATTCACCACAGATGGCACGAACACTTATCTCTATGTAAACGGTGCCCTTGCTCACACCTTCACTGGAACTGCCCTCTATTTTTCTGGCACGACAGGTTTGGGGGCATCTTACGCTGGCAGCAATATCTTCTACAGCAGACTTCCAGGTAACATCCTTGGTTTCGCAGCATATAACTCAGAGTTGAGCGCCACAGAAATAGCTGCCCACAGTGCAGCATTTGTCAGAGCAGTTCCTGAACCGTCTACCACGGCTCTGCTCGGTCTTGGTGGCCTCGCTCTCATCTTGCGCCGGCGTAAGTAAGCTCTCGCAAGCGGGTCGTATTCTTTCAAACTCAGCAGGTGATTTCCTGCTGAGTTTTTTGTGGACTCCTATACCAAACCGAGCAAAATAGAGTCTCCCTTGAGTTATAAAAAACATCTTATTTCTTTGACCTGTCGTATATAGCTCACAACCCAGCTCCATGAACCCAATCAAAAACATTTTCTGGGACGTATCATTCAAGAATTTAAGAGAGAATGCGCTCTGATCTAGGCAAGATCTAACATAACCACCTTGATCTAAGATGGGAAGAATTTAGCATAAACTATACGTGCTTTTCAATCATTGCGTAGGCATTGTGATTGTGGATCGACTCGAAGTTCTCAGCCTCCACTTTATGCCACACAATATTTTTCTGAGCATTCGCCTTCCCTGCGATATTTCGCACAAGGTCTTCTACGAAAACTGGGTTCTTATATGCTTTTTCAGTCACAAACTTTTCATCAGGACGCTTGAGAAGGCTGTAGAGTTCACAACTCGCTGATGACTCCACAAGATCAATGAGATCTTCTACCCAAATTGGCTGCTTTGCACGCACTGCGAAAGTCACGAGACCACGCTGATTATGCGCTCCATAGTCACTAATAGCCTTGGAACATGGGCACAAAGTAGCAACAGGCACCATCACAGTGCAGATAAAATCAGACTCGCCATTCGAGCAGGCTTCTACCTCGAAGCGCACTGTGTAATCAAGCACACCACCTTTACCCGTCATAGGGGCAGGTTTGGTGCGGAAAAATGGGAACTCAAACTCAACGTGTGCTTTTGACGCCTCAAGGCGACCAAGAAGCTCTTCTGGTACAGTCTTCATTTCACGCACATCTAGACAATTCCCATGACTATTGAGAACCTCTACAAAGCGACTCATGTGAGTCCCTTTGAAATGCTCAGGAAGATCAACAGCTAAAGCTGCAGTCGCAACTGTACGCTGGCTTCCTCCTTCTTTTTCACGAACCTCTACAGGGAAACGCAATGCTTTGACACCTACGCGGTCAATCGCAATATTGCGCTCATCACGCTCGTTCTGAATATCTGTAAGTGGCTGAATCTGGGCTGGCATAGGATAATGCGTGATTGAATGAATCCTTGAGAAACAAAGCGAGCTAGTCCAGAAACGCCAGACTAGCTCTTGAAAACCATAAATCTGATCTCAACACCCTTGCTTTCTTATGGAAGAAGGTTACAGGAACGTGCGCGCTTGATTTCGCGAGTGATCTTGCGGTGAAGCTTAGCAGAAACACCAGTCACACGACGTGGAAGAATCTTTCCAGTTTCAGATGTGAACTTAGAAAGGATATCTGTGTTCTTGTAATCGATTTGCTCAGCTGGGAGGTCGATACGACGATGAGTCATGCAACGGTTAGCCTTACGGAAAGCGATGCGACGCTCGATTGTCTTTGGTTCAGTTGACATAATATTCTAAAAATTGTGTATTTAAGAATGCAGCGTCAGCTATGAGCGAAGCTCACGGTGCAGCGTGCGACGGCGGAGTGTTGGGTTATACTTAACCTTCTCGAGACGACCTGGAGTGTTGAGGCTCTTCTTGTTTCGAGTAGATGTGTAACGTGAAGGTGACTTACCTTCTGCGCGTGCTTCTGTGCATTCGAGGATGATGATATCACGTGGCATGGTTCTTTAAAATAGTTGAAAGCGGGAGACGAAAGCTACCGAAATCTCGCCCATCGTCAAGTCAAATCGACGCTTTTTCTATTTCACACCTCCAATGAAACAAAAATCCCCGTGAGCAGAAAGAAACTCACAGGGATCACTATATACTAATACGCTCTATACTAGAGAGTCAGACCGATAAAACCAGCTTCGTCCTCACGACGGTAGCGATTCTTACCATGTTTCTCTTCCCATTTTTCCTGACTCTCCACAGTGAGTCGGCAAAAAGGAATAGCTTCAAGTCGTTCTTTCGGGATCTTCTTGCCTGACATCTCGCAAACTCCGTACTCACCACGCTCTACACGACGAATCGCTTCCTCAATCTCATAAAGAGCATCGTGCTCTTTGGAAAGAATGTTCAATGCTAGGTCGCGGTCATAAGCATCACTGCCCGCATCTCCTTGGTGCATGCCAGATCCACTAGCCTTATTCCCTTCAAAATGATTCCTCAGTGTGTTCTGAGCCTTATCAAAGGTGGTATCCACCAACTCATCTCGAAGATCCAAGAGGCGCTGATATTGCTTTTTGACAAATGCGGACAATTTCACAGGCTTTGCTGTGGTTTTACTCCTTTTTTTCTTAGTGGTCTTCTTCTTCGGCGCAGCTTTCTTCACTGACTTTTTCGACACTTTCTTAACAACCTTTGCGGCAGCTTTCTTGGCTAATTTTTTGACAACCTTCTTCGTCGCCTTCTTGTGAGGAGCATTTTTTACTGGCGACTTTTTCGGCGCTTTTTTTGCTACCTTCTTAGCTTGTTTCTTTTTGGCTGCCATAGAGTTATGGTGGTTTTATTTAGCTAGTATTACTATAACGTAAAACTAAAACATGAAGAAATTGAACACTATGAGCTTAATAGTAAATGCGTAGCATAGCAAGAAAAAACGGCATTCTCGACACGCTTAAAGCCTTACACCTCAATGTTTGACAGCCCTCGCCTAACACTCCAATGTTCATCCATGACTTGGAATGACACCTTTCTCAAACTCTTCCGTCGCTGCATCGATGCATACCGCGGAGGCAACTCAGATTTCGAATCTTACTACACAGAAGAGGACTTAACTTTCCTCCAATCAATCGGCTACAAGCCGCGTGAACTCTTTGATTTCGTTGAAGACCTAGCAGACGCAGGAGAACCAACCGAATCAACAGCTCTCCTTATCGCCGCAGTGCGCCGCGATTACCTCACAGTCATGCAAGACGGCATTCTCAGCGAGCACGAAATCACTCGTAGCGAACTCCCATCTAAGAACGAAGAACTCGATGGGATTGCTTACCTCCCACGCATCATTGCCAAAGCTGAGCACAAGCTCCGAGGCGAACTCGATCCTGACATTATGTTCGGCTGTGGAGGAGATCGAAACTTTTTACGCAATCATGGTGCAATTCACCCAGCTGACTTCCTCCGCCACATATGGGCAGCCGACGGCGACCATCAGCAAATCGCTGCCTTTGTAAAAGCACAAACCGCATAATTCCCCATATGGCTAAAGACTACAAAGGCGAACAGGTTCTCGTCATCACGCGAGAGCTACTCGACTCCCTTGGATCATTTCAGGGAATCAATACCGATGTTGAGAACTACCTTTCTACAATTCTCGACCCGAAGAATAATTTCTTCATGGATCGAGCTACAGCAGAGAATGACCCAACACACAAACAGCTCATTCCCTACGTGCTCATTCGCCTCAATGATAAATTCATCCACTACTCTCGCAGCAAAGCTGGCGGAGAAGCTCGCCTTCACGCTAAGCGCTCATTGGGAATCGGCGGGCACATCAATCCTGAAGACAAACGTGAAGATCACCTTGGGCTAGAGACCTACACAGCAGGTGTTGAGCGCGAGATCGCCGAAGAAGTGATCATCAATGGCACCTATACTCAAAAAATCATCGGTCTTCTCAATGACGACTCTAACGAAGTCGGAAAAGTACATCTCGGAGTTGTTCACCTTTTCGATATCACCGGAGAAAATGTTCGCTCCAATGAAGATGCCATAGCTGATCTTCAGCTCGGAACTATCGACGAGCTTCAAGGTGAATTCCACGAAAGCCTAGAAACTTGGTCACAGTTTTGTGCGGATATTCTCCACACCCTCTAAGCTCTTCAAACCATTTACAAAAAACCACTTAGAAGTTGAATGTGCCGATGTCTGAGCGGGACTGCATACCGTCAAAGGTCACCTTCTCCAATTGAGCGTAAGCAGCATCTACTGCTGATTTACGATCATCCCCACCCGCTACTACTGCGAGTACGCGACCACCCTTGGTCTCCCACTCACCATTCGCGTTCTTACATGTGCCAGCATGATACACTCGTGCACCTTCTACATCACCGAATCCGCTGATTACATCGCCACTGCGTGAACTCTCTGGATAACCAGCAGAAGCGCGCACAAGGCAGACTGACCATCCGTCACTGAACTGGAGAAGCTCTGGCTGGATGTTCCCTTTTGCTCCTTCGAAACAGAACTTTGTGAGATCTCCGCCCACTATTGGCATCACAGCCTGACACTCAGGGTCGCCAAAGCGGCAGTTGTATTCGATAATCTTAGGCCCTGCCTCTGTGATCATAAGACCGAAGTAAATGAATCCACGGTATGGAAGCCCGTCTTTCACGAGCCCATCAACAGTTGGCTCCACAATTTGCGCTTCGATCTGATCGAGCAACTCCTTACTTACAAGCTGACGAGACGCCACAGCTCCCATGCCACCTGTGTTTGATCCATGGTCGCCATCGAGAGCACGCTTGTAATCACGTGCTGGAGTAAAGATTTGATACTGATCATCCACTACTGCGGCAAAAATAGAAACCTCTGGTCCGATGAGGCACTCCTCTACGAGCAAGCGACCTTCACCAAAGCGACGCTCCTCCATCACCTCATGAAGAAACTCCTCTGCTGAAGCTTCATCTAGGCATACTGCCACACCTTTACCGGCTGCGAGACCATCGAACTTAAGTACTGTTGGGTACACCCCATTGATCGCTGCACGAGCCTCATCCGCAGTCGCACAACCAATCGCATCACCTGTTGGAATATTGTGACGCTTCATGAACTCTTTTGCAAATTCCTTGGAAGCTTCAAGTTGAGCAGATTGGAAATGCGGCCCCCAACATGGAATACTATGCTTTTCACAAAGGTTAGCAAGCCCCTCACCAGTTACGAGGTAGCTTTCTTCACCCGCAACACAGAGCTCAATCTTGTTAGATTTCATCCACTCAATCAACTCTTCAAGACAGCCAACTTGTACATTCGTCGCGATTTCATCAATTGCATCACTCCCAGGGAACGCATAGAGCTCAGTCTGAGTTGGTGACTCATTGAATGCTGTCAAAAGTGCATGTTCGCGCCCGCCTTTTCCTACAACCAAAATTTTCATATCTGAAGGAAGTCAAAACCAGCCTCGTGATTTCTCAAGACTGAAGTTTGACTTTCCTGTAGCTTTCACCTCATATGCGCTTATGTTGTTTTTACGTGAAGCGGAATGATACTGTCTAAATCATGCTAGCCTTAGGCATGCTCAATTTTGTGACCTATACACTCGTCACAAAAACTCAAAATGAAAAGAAAGCAAAGTTAGCAGCTTTTGCTAAACAACGTACGGATGAAAAAAGCGTAAGCTCGCGTTGAAAGAAAAGCGCAGACGTGAGGCTGAGAAGAAGACTCTACGTGAGACAGCCTAAGGCTGCCAGTTTTCTCTCGGGATTTTCTGGACAAATAGGCTAAAGTGTCAAAAACACGCATCGTGAGCCTTAAACCACAAGTACTTCCCAGCCGCCTCGCGTACACTCAGGACAACCTAACCGCACTTCTCAAAGAAAAGCACGGTCAACCTGCGTACCGAGTCAAGCAGGCACTCGAATGGATCTACACACATCGTGCAAACTCCATCGATGAAATGCTCAATCTCCCAGCGAAGCTGCGTGACACGCTCAAAGACAACTTCCGCCTAAGCCCAGTCGAGCTCGTTCGCGTGCAAGGATCAAAAGACACCACCCGCAAATTCCTCTTCAAACTCCACGACGGTCGCTACGTCGAAACCGTCCTCATCCCCGCCTCCCCGGCGTTGTATGGTGAAAAGTCTGACCGCCACACAATCTGTGTTTCATCACAAGTCGGCTGCGCGTACGGCTGTAAATTCTGTGCTTCTGGACTCTATGGCTTTGCCCGCAACCTTACTGCGGACGAAATCGTTGGCCAGCTGATGGCTGTCGAAAAACACGCTGGTCGTAAAATCAACAACATCGTCTTCATGGGAATGGGCGAACCTCTCGCCAACTTCAAAAACCTCAACCAGGCGCTCGACATCATCACAGCGCCATGGGGATTCAACATTGGTGCACGCCACATCACAATTTCCACATCTGGCCTCGCGCCGATGATCAAAAAACTTGCCGACCGACCGCAACAAATTCGACTCGCCATCTCACTCCACGGAGCCACCAACGATACGCGTGACAAAATCATGCCAGTCAACTCCAAGTGGAAAATCGACGAACTCTTCGAAGCCCTTCACTACTACAAATCAAAGAGCAAAAAGCGCATCACCTTCGAGTACATTTTGATTCAAGGGATCAACGACGCCCTCGAACAAGCAACCATCCTTGCCAAGCGTGCGAAGTCACTCGGTGCGCTCGTCAATCTCATCCCATACAATACTGTCGAAGGACTCGACTGGGCGCGTCCATCGGAAGAGCATTGCTACAAGTTTCGCGACATTATTCGTAGCCACGATGTAACCTCAACACTTCGTATTGAAAAAGGTCACGACATCGATGCAGCCTGCGGTCAACTCCGACTCAAGCAAGAGACGGCGGATGGGAAGATCACTGCAAAAGAAAAAGTGTAACGCCTTTTGCTTATAGCAGCAATAAGTTTCACCTCACTTTATAACTCAATGTCTATGGCGCAAAAAGCCGTTCCAACAGCTCAAGGTCTGAATTATCTAACAATCCAAGGCTAGATACTTTAGTCGATGAACTTAATCTTCTGGGTCGCGCTAGGAACTTCACCACGCGCCATTGCTTCGTGTTGTTCGTCAGTACATGCAGAATCAGTCGGCGCATCTGCTTCTGTGTCGCTCGCAGTGAGAAGACCGTTTTCGATCATCCACGCTTCGACTTCGTCACCCGAAACGTCAGCAAGCATTGTGCCATTCACCTCAACACATGGGCTGAGTGGCTGACCACTTTTTTGCTCCATCTCCCAACGGAAAGCTGAGTTCTTGATGATGTCTTTCTCTTCGAATGCGAGGTCGTACTTGCGCATGATCGCGCGCACGCCTTCACTCCATCCACAGTAAGTCTTTAGGTAAGCGACAATTTGAATATCTTGGCTCATAATAATAAATGGGTTTCTGTCCAGACTCTACACCCACAGACTTACCACGCAACCCCAGATTCGCGAGAATTCCAACGCCTCTCAGAGAGAGAGCAAAATCTCGCGATTGAGGCTAATTTTAGAAAACATCATGGAAAATCCAAAAAACAGTTGCATCCCACACCAGATTCTAGTAGCAATTTACCTCCCGCACACGCCACTCGGCGTTTCGAACAATTTTTAAAGAAGGACCAATCCGATGAACATCATTGATAAAATCGAAGCTGAACAGCTTAAGTCAGAAGTGGCCGACTTCAACGTAGGTGACACAGTTAAAGTTCACACTCGTGTTGTCGAAGGTGGTAAAGAGCGTATCCAAATCTTCCAAGGTCTCGTCATCGGACGTAAAGGTTCTTCAGTGAACGCATCTTTTACAGTTCGTAAGATCTCTTACGGCGAAGGCGTAGAGCGTGTATTCCCAGTACATACACCACGTATCGCTAAGATCGAAGTTATCTCCCGCGGTAAAGTACGTCGCGCTAAACTTAACTACCTCCGCAGCCGTATCGGTAAGCGTGCTCTTCAGGTGAAGTCCGCTGACAAAAAGTAATCCTTTCTCTCTAATCTGGATCTACTCCAAAGATTGTAGACATGAGGAAAAAGAGCCGACATGTCACTTTTCCCCCCCTCGCTAAAAAAAGTTCAAATTTATTGTTGACGTCTTTTGCAATCTAACTAAATTAAGACCCATGATTGAACATATCTACGGATTTGTGGAGGAGCTAAGGTCTGGAAACTTAGAGGTCTACAATGAATTCAGCCTTCAGCACGAATTGGGTATATTCATCCGATCCAAGCAGCCGGAGATGAAGGTTCAGTTCGAGAGAAACGTGAAGTATTTCTTTGGTACAGATGAGGGATTCCCGAAAAAGGAAATTGATATCGCAGTTTGGAGTGAAGATGAGCACGGCGGACGGGATTTATCAGCGGCAATAGAGTTGAAGTTCCCCAGAAATGGAAGGTATCCTGAGACGATGTTCAATTTTATCACAGACATCGCATTTTGTGAGAAACTGAAAGAGTGTGAGAAACTGAAAAAGTATGGCTTTAGATCGGCCTATGCCCTCATATTCGCCGATGACAAACTCTTTTATGAAGACGGAAGAAGCGACAAAAAAATTTACGGCTACTTCAGGAATAATCAGGAGCTCTCTGGCAAGGTCCAGAAGCCGACTGGAAAAAAAGACAAGACAGTCTGTCTAAGTGGTGAATACTGGATAGATTGGCAGCCAATCACCGATAAACTGAAGTTTGCTTTGGTTCCGGTTGTTTGTTGTGACGAGGAAAAATGCCCATCAAGGACTGGAAGGCATTAGTTTGCTTTGGTTCCGGTTGTTTGATTGGGACGAGGGGTAGGATTCGAACCTACAAGTTCCGGGTAATGAGCCCGGACGAATACCTCATTCACCCTCGCTTGATGCCTTGGTTTCACTGTCAACCGCTTCGGGTGCTGCGGTGTCGGCAATCATCTGAGTGCCACAGAAATAGCTGTCCACAGCGCAGCATTTGTCAGAGCAGTTCCTGAACCGTCTACCACAGCTCTGCTTGGTCTTGGTGGTCTCGCTCTCATCTTGCGCCGCCGTAAGTAAAAGCTCTCTTTAGAGCAAGCGGGTCGTATTCTTTCAAACTCAGCAGGAACCTCCTGCTGAGTTTTTTTGTACTAACTAAAGAAAGGAGACTTCCAGAGGGAGCTTAGGTAGAAAACTTCGTGAGCAATTACAGCACTTCCATCGTCGAGTGTTAATAATGAGTGAACACGGCTACTCAAAGCATTCAAGATGCTTCACTTTATTGTTGATAGAGGTCCTTACTGTGAAGATGAATAAAGCTGTCTAGCGAAGACCGACAGCCTTGCGGACGCGGTCAAGGACCTTAGCGGATTCTTGGCGTGCGCGCTCGGCGCCTTTGTCGATCACTGCGTTGACGTAGTCGAGGTGATTCTCGAGCTCCTCACGCTTTTCGCGGACTGCGGAGAAGTGCTCCCAGTAGGCGTCGAAGAGAGTTTGTTTGAAGTGGCCGTAGCCAAATCCGCCCGCTTCATGCTCGGCGATCATTTGGTTCACAGCTGCTTCATCGGCAAAGAGCTTGTAGAGCGCGATGACGTTAGAGCCTTCTGTTGGCTTCGGATCTTCGACAGCGGTGGAGTCGGTGACGATGCGCATGATGGTCTTGTGGATTACCTTTTTGCCACCCGTGAGTGGGATGGTGTTGTTGTAGGACTTGGACATCTTCTGCCCATCGATTCCTAGAACCGCTGCTGTGTTCTCTTTGATTTGTGGCTCGGGGATGATGAGGGTGCCCTCGCCGAACTTATCGTTGATCTTTTGTGCGAGGTCGCGGGTGACTTCTGCGTGTTGCTTCTGGTCCTTGCCCACTGGCACGATATTGGCGTCGTAGAGAAGGATATCGGCAGCCATCAATGCTGGGTATGCGAAGAGGGAGTGGTTGGCGGAAATGCCTTTGGCTACTTTATCTTTGTAAGAATGGCAGCGCTCTAATAAACCCATTGGGCAGACAGTTGAGAGAATCCATGCGAGTTCGTTGACTTCTGGGATGTCGCTCTGACGGAAGATCGTCGCCTTCTCAGGGTCGAGTCCACAAGCGAGGAAGTCGATCGCGAGGTTTTGGACATTTTCACGCAGAGTGGTGGCATCGCTCATGGATGTCATCGCGTGATAGTCAGCAAGGAAGTAGAAGGCGTCGCCCTGGTCCTGGAGTTGGACAGCTGGCTGCATGGCGCCGAAGTAGTTGCCGATATGGAGTTTTCCGCTCGGCTGGAATCCTGTGAGAATTCTCATTAGATAGAAAGTGTTAAGTAGGAAAATGGGTTCCAATGCTCAGTTTACTGAGTGACGATAGTTTGTAGAACTTGTGCGGGTTGTTTGGAATTTTAAGGGCGTGATTCGCCCTTCCAAGTTTTCCCGTACGCTTTGTTTTCTACACCTATACCAAAGCTTTTGAGGTCACGGCCGATTCCTACGAATGTGTTGCAGGAATTGAGAGTGAAAGCTGCTGTAGCAGCAAGAAGAAGTATACAAAGTTTCATGGCGCAGAGTGTTGGGTTGCCGAGCAGAAGTTTCAAGTGCCAAGTGCACTCATAGTTTTTGGGGAATGTGATTGCGCGATGTACGAAAGTTTTGAGGGAGCAAATGCGTCAAGCGCGTCCCATTTGTCATGGGTCACTCGTGTTTAAGAGACTAGCAGCGTGTTGTTAGGCTGCGCTGGAGATCAGGAAATATTCCCAGTCTGCGATGCCGAGTAGATTTTTTAGAGTTAGGGTGACGGGAACTGGCTTGGGTGCTACTGGGTGCTTGATGAGTTTAAGTCCAGCTTCGGATGGTGTGCGGGCGCCTTTGTTGGAGTTGAGCAAACGCTCGGCGAGCACGCAATTTTCCCATGAGGTGGCACCGCCACGTGACTGTGGGATGACGTGGTCGATGCTGGCTTCACTGGCCTTGAGTTGGCGGCCCGAGTATTGGCAGATGCCGCGATCACGAACCCAAAGGTTTTTTAGTGAAAACTTCGGGGTGTAGATGGGGACTTTATCAAAACTTTTGAGAACGATTACAGTAGGAACGCGAATGGCACCATGTGCGGTGCCAATTGTTCTGTCCTTTGTTCGAACGGGGAGCTGCATCCATACATCTAATGGGGTGGGGGCTATCCTGTCTTTGCCTTCGATGTCGAGACCGTCGGCATTGTCGGTGGCCATGTGGGCAAAGGCATCTGCTGGCGAGATGATCGAGATTGCTTGCCATTGCCGGTTGAGAACCAACACGCATTTTTCGTGCACAGGATTTACTTTCATAGGATTACAAGTATTCCACTTATCTAAAATAATACACAGAGTGCTGGAGGGGAATCAATGGAGAAATGGCGCAAATAGGTGAAAAATTTATGATGAAGTCTTTTTGCTATGAGGGAGTTGTTGAGAATGATGGTATACTGCTGAGTTCCGTGTGAGGGAATGTGGAAATGAAGCTTGTTGTGGTAGGGAAGTTAGGGAATGGTGTTAGAGGATTGGTTGATGAATAAGGACACTCTGGAAGATCTGGAACAGTGGTGCGAGGATGTCATTTTTGGACGTGCGAAGGGATTTCGTGCGACCTTGATGCGCTGTGTTCTGCGCGGATTTTCGTGGTTGTATCGAGGAGCGGTGCTGCAGCGTTTGCGCCTTTTTCGCAAGGGGTGGAAAGATCAGGCCTACCTTGGCACGACCGTCATTAGCATTGGCAACATCACGGTGGGGGGCACGGGGAAAACTCCCGTGGTGGAATTGTTTTCCAAGACTCTCCGAGATCGAGGGCGCAAGGTGGCGATCCTTTCACGGGGTTATAAATCTAAAAAGTTAGAGAAATCACAGGAATGGAAACGTCGTGCAACTGGCGAACTGGTGGACGAAGAAGAGATGCCGAAGCTGGTGAGTGCGGGTGAAGGGCTTGAGCTCGAGGTTCAATACGCAGGGGACGAACCCTATATGCTCGCCAAAAACCTTGATGGAGTCGCCGTGGTGGTGGACAAGGACCGAGTCAAAGGGGGGAAGTTCGCTATCGAAGAACTCGGTTCTGATCTTCTTTTGTTAGACGATGGGATGCAGTTTCTCAAAATTGCTCATTCGCTCGACATTGTTTTAGTGGATTACAATTCACCCTTTGGGACGGGCGCTATTTTGCCGCGTGGAACCTTGCGTGAACCACTGAAAAATCTTTGTAGAGCCGACTATATTTTCATCACGAAGTGTTACAAAGCTGGGAATACAGAGCTGATAGAAAAAATTAGAAAGCACAATCCGGTGGCAGCAATCATCGAATGCACACACGACCCACAGCATTTAGAGAATGTGTTCACTGGCGAGAAGCTTCCTCTAGATTCCCTCAAGGACAAATACGTGGCAGCGATCAGTGGGATTGCTGTGCCGCAGAGCTTTGAGGAAAAGCTCACCGACTATGGGGCGAATGTGCTTTTTCATAGAACTTTTGCCGACCACCATGCGTTCTCACAAAAGGATGTGGATCGCTTTATGCGCCGCTGCGTGCGCCGCGATGCCGACATCATTGTGACCACAGAGAAAGACGCGGTGCGCTTCCCGCGCCCAGCGGAAATGGATGTGGAAGTTTATTTCCTGCGCATCGAAGTCGACATCCTCAGCGGCCACGACGTCTGGGAACGATTAGTTGACCGCGTCTGTATGGAGAAGAAGCCAGTGGATCCGCTCTTGCTATACGAGAAAGCAATTTAGGTAAAAGTGAGCCTAGCTTACATCGGTTTGTACTAAAGATTGGTCTATGTCAGTGAGGTTGCGTTTTTGGATAAGTAGGCCGATGTTTGCTAGATGCCACTTCGAGCGGCGTTGTTGCTGATACTAGAAGCTGTGATCTTTAGATTTCGCTTTCTCTAAAGCTTTTTTGGTTTTGTTTGCGGCTAAGATTTGCCCCTTGGCTTCAAGCTCTTTGATCATCTGGGTGAGGAGGTTGAGGTAGATGCCTCTGACTTTCTCCATGGCCTGCTCAAACTCTTGGTCAATTTTCTCCTGCTTGCTGAATGCGTCGGTGGTGAGCTTCTTGAGCTTGTCACAGTCGCCGAGGCCAACGATGCCTTCCTTGAGTTGGGTAGCTTCACTAATTTCAGATTCGATTTCCTGAATAGAATAAGCTACACGCATCTGCTGTTTTTTCGGAAGCTCTTCGTAGTACTTTTGCACACTATCTTTGAGTGACTGGATGTTGGCTGCGTATTTTTCTTCTTTTTCGCTGGCAGCTTTAGCGAGGTGCTTAGCTGCTTTTTCCTGGATGTTGTTGAAGGTGCGATCGAATTTAGGTGTCGGCAGTTTTTGATTAAGGTTGAGAGGTTTCGCATCGGAGCTCCATTCAAAGAGAGTATAGGCGAGGGTGTCGGAGGATGCGACGTCTTTCCATGTGCCCTTTGCTGTAAGAGCGAGGGAGTCGTTTTCATGTGAGCAGCTGTCGTCCCATCGAGCACCTGTCCACGCTTCTCTTGAGAGCCATTGCCACTCGCTGCCATTAAGTGAACCGCCAATACGACAGAGCGCTTCTGGGCTAATGCAGTTGGTTGCGAGTTTTGAGAGGAAGTCGATCTCTGCTTTTTTAGATGGTGTGGCAAGATTCGCTCCCGCAGCTTCGGCGAGTTTCTTTGCTTCTGTCAGCGTGAGAGGAGTTGGGCAGAGATAGTAGTTGCGTGGGCCGTAGCTGAGGGTTCCTGCTGGGTAGCTAGGAGCTGCTGCGGTGCTTGAATTTGCCGCGCGTTTCATGGTCTCAGTGAGGCTAGCAGGCGTAGATCCGTCACCTTTCCATTCGATGAGGAACTTTGCCTTATCTGAAATACTCTTAGGTGAGGCGAAGAGGTTGCTGTCGACCTGAGCGAAAGCGAGTTTTGAAGTCGGATGTAGGCCAGGCATATCAGTCCATGCAGTGCCGTCAGCCCACGCCCATTGCTTCTTGCCAGATGTGGCAGCGCCAACCCATGCAGTTTCCCCCTTAGGGATGATGTGACGTAGCGAGCGGAAGTCATTGTCTGAACTAATGGTTGCAAGTTGCGCCCCATATTGTGCGGCCCACTGGGTCGCTTCGTGCCAGGTCATTTTTTTGTTGATAAAGAGGACGTAACGCTTGCCGCTCATGAGTGAGACTGTACCGCGGGGGAATTTCTCTCTTGGGCGCTCACCATTGAGTAAGGCTGGTTTAAGTTGTTCAAGAGTTTCAAAAACACTCAACTTTGAAGCTGGGCGGTTTTTAGCATTTGCTGCGATGCGCTTCTTGTTTTCATCTTTGATGCGCTTCGCTTCATCAGCATTCTTTTTCTCGATTGCTGCGACGTCTGCTTCACGTTGTTTTTTGAACTCGAGGGCATAGTAGATACCTACGAGGAGAGCGACAATGATGAGGAATTTGGTAAAGCCATTGCCGCCATCTGCAGAAACTTTCTTTGGTGGGAGTGGTTTTTGAATAGGCTTAGCAGCAGCGTCTGCTACGAGGGTTGGGGCCTTGGATTGAACGGCTGCAGTTTGTAGCTGGACGGCTGAGGTATTACTCGCGCCTTTGAGTTTGCGGAGAACTTCTTCGAGGGGGGCAGCAAATGCCTCTGCAGTTTGGAAGCGTTGTGGCAGTTGAGGAGCGATAGCCTTGCGGATGAGTTGCTCGACTAGTGGATCGCACTGGGTAAAGGTGGCTATTGGCTGGTAGTTTGCTTCAGGAACTTTGCCAACGAGGAGTTCGTAGAGCATGATGCCAACGGAGTAGACGTCAGTAGCTGGTCCCACGCTATCCGGGGAATCGATCACTTCTGGCGCAGTGTAACCAGGAGTACCGAAGATGATGCCTGTCTCAGTATCGCCAGATGGGCGTGCTAAGCCAAAGTTACCAATCTTTGGAGTTCCGTTGGTGGTGATGAAGATGTTTGTTGGTTTGATATCGCGGTGGAGAATACCGGCTTCGTGCGCATTGGATAGGGCACGGCAAATGGCGATGATGATTTCGAGAGCTTCTTTTTGCTCGAGATGTTCATCGTGAGTTTTCTCGTAAAGCGTCGTGCCATCGACGAACTCCATGACGATATAGAGCATCCCTTCGATCTCACCGAAGTCAAAGACGTTGATAAGGTTTGGGTGATTGAGGCGAGCCATGCGCTTAGCCTTTTTGATGAAGGATTCACGGAATGATTCTGACTGGCCGAGTTCCGGAGGGAGGACTTTGATAGCCACTGGGCGATCAAGCGACGTTTGAGTCGCTTTGTACACGGTTTCCATGCAGCCCTTCGCAAGCAAACCATCGAATTGGTATGCTGGAAGGAGTGCGCTAAGCTCTTCCAAGCTCGGCGGGATAAATTCTAAAGGTTGGAGAAGATCGTCTTGAGACATAAGGGCTATAAAAGATGATTGGAGTTCGTGTGCAACGGGTTACAATTGACTTTGTAGAAAAGGTTAAGCATCTCTTACTGGCGAATGCGTAACAAAACACAATGACGCATAGGTTTATGGACGAGAAGATAATTATAGATGCAATAGGACGTCAAGGAATTGAACGTATGGTGAAGGCATTTTATAAAAAGGTGCTTACTGATGACATTCTCGGGCCGATGTATTCAAAGGAGGACATGGAAGGCGCAGAAGAACGCCTTTTTGACTTCCTCATGTTTCGTTTAGCGGGTGATTCTACTTATACGGAAAAGCGTGGCCATCCAAGGTTGCGCGCACGGCACATGCCATTTCGCATAGGCACCCGCGAACGCGATCGCTGGGTACAGCTGATGGCTGAAGCGATGCAAGAAGCAGAGATTCCAGAAGAGCACGCCACTCAACTCAATGCTTTTTTCCTTCAAGTCGCGGATTTCATGCGCAATGTCCCTGAAGGCAGTGGAGTGCACTTCAATCCGCATGCTTAAGCGTTAGCGTGTGAGCTTCAGATCGAGCCATTGAGACCAATCGTGGACGATTCCATCACCTCCGTCTGTGGTGATCAGCTCGAGGTTTTGCACACCTGTTAGGTCTACCTTGATGGGGGCTTTCATGCCTCCTTTGAGTGTTGCAGAGGTGAAGAGAGTTTTTCCGTCACCTTTGATTTGGAAGCCGACTGAACCCCTAGAGTTGTCGGCAATCCCACAAAATCCGTTGAGCTGCTTCCACTTGCCATTAAGCTGGTAGCGAATCTTTGAGTTCGCGTGGGCAAATACGCCACTGCTGAAGATCTTGCCACCAGAGGAAAGAACGAGCGTGTCTTCTGGTGTGCGGTCGAAGACAGGTATTCCGTAGCCAACTTGTGCAGTTTCATAGGCGCAGTCAGTGAGGATGACTGAGGCGCTTGTTGGGTCGATGAGACTAGGTTTGGGCAATGGGCGCGCTTGGTTTTTGCTGGCGACTAGGCGTTGTGCAATTTGCTTGGTGGACTCTGAGCAATCCTTCAGTAAGCCAGCGAGTGGGTCTGGGCTCTTTTGGAGGATCTCAGCGATGACGGGTTCGAGAGCGAGTTTTGTCTGAATGGTGCTGAGATCCACAGTGCCATCTTTGGCGACAGAGTACGAGTAAGAGAAATGTTCGCTAGGGTAATAGTAGGAGGTCGCTTTACCGTTGGCGAAAAGAAAGACGAGATTGAGGTCTGCGGTGCTGCCTGGGTGGAGGGCAGCGCAATGAAGGTTGAAATTGCCGTCTGCATCTGGAATGGCTGAAGTCGTTGTGGCATTGTAGTCTCCCCCGCCTTCAGGATCCATGTAGGCAAGGACAGCGTAGGGTGAGATGCTGCCAGTGATATTGCCTGACACGGTGAAGCTTTTACCGTGATTTTCGAAATTCAGCTCGCTGAGCGAGTGTGTTACATCTTCATGCATGCGCGCTGTGTGACCTGAGAAGATCGGGTGACTAGCAAGTCTGAGCCCGTGGGCGAGAGTGAGGAAGGTGCCTTTGCCCTCACCGCGTAGTTCGTCTCTGTAAGTGCGGTTACCAGCGCCCATAAGCGCTACACCGAATGCTTCAGCTTCGTCAGCGCGTGCGCAGTTGTGTGGGAGACTGAGTGCATGACCGAGTTCGTGGGCAATGCCACCGATGAAGATCGTATTGTATTTTCCGAGGCTGATTTTGCCGTAGTTACCAGCTCGAAGGTGTTGGCCTTTTTCTGTGAGATGCTTGAGTTCTAAGATCGGCGAATCGGATTGCCAAGCCGTGCCTTCGGTATTGGTACCAAGGGCGTAGTAAGGGGAGGTCTGGCGAATGATGCGGTGCTTTTCGTTCCACTCGGTCATGTTGCAGAAGATCCCGATGGTTTCTTTATTTCCATCGATGCCAGCAGCTTCAAGCGTGGGGAGGCACTCTTGGCGGATTTGATAGCCACTGTTGTAACCGTATTTATCATAGGTGTGTTGACCGCGTACGAAGTGGATCTTGAGTTTTCCAGCATCGTCGTAATCGAGCTTAATTCCGTGGTTTTTGAAGCCGAGGCGAGCCATTTGCTTGAAGTAAAACTGCTGAATATCTTCTAGAATCATTTGTAGACGTTCTTGGTAGCGCTCGGCTGGTTCTTTGTCTGCTGGAGTCCAGTAGACAATGTGAAGTTTGCGCTCTCCGATTCCTGGGTTGTCTTTGCGCCAGTCTGCGAGGATTTTTTTCGCTAGTGGTACCTGTTCAGCAATTTGGCGAGTAACAGGGCTTTGTTGCGTCTCTGAGTTAGGTTCTAGAGTTTCAGAACTTGTCGGGTTCTCGTGGTGATTTTTATAGACAATAAACAGACCTGCTGCGAGAGCTGCAGCGGTGCAAATGAGTGGAATTGAGGTCATGTGTAAGCGAGTAAGCGAAAATCTACTCATAGTAACGTAGTTGGTTCCGAGAGTCTATCATGAAAAGGAATATTTTTTGAGAACTATTTGCAAGTAGACTCGACCGAGTCGCTTGGCTTACTCAACGGCCCTCAGCATGGGATGAGAGCCTTTGGGTTAGAACCTGATAGGAGGCCAGATGCCTTGAGCCCAGCTAAGATGAGAAGAATGGCGATAATCCATTTGATAATGAACGAACTAGAGAAGGTAGTCATGAGAATGTTGAGTTGGAGGGGTTAGCGCACTCTGCCGGAGCGGCGCGCTGCTTGATACTGCTCAATGCCGCGGACGATGCCTTCTGCAGTTTTTTGGCGGTACCAGCCTTTTTTACAGGAACGGCACTCACTAAAATTTGAGAGGAAGCCTCCTTCGAAGAGAATCGCTGGGTTTTTGGCGTGTCGAATCACGTAGTAACGAGCGAATTTGACTTTGCGGTTGGCAGCACGAGTTTTTTTGAGTACGGCTTTATGGACGTACTGGGCGAGTGGTTTCGAGCGCGATGAATAATAGAACGTTTCTATTCCTTTTGCTGCACGACGGTAGGTGTAGTTGTAGTGGATAGAAATGAAGATCGAATTGCGGTAGCGGTTGCCGATGGCAGCACGCTTTTGCAAGGAGAGAAAGATGTCGCTCTTACGCGTCATGTGGGTGTTATAGCCTCTTTCTTTGAGCATATAATCCACACGCTTAGCGGTGTCTAAGGCGAGGTGTTTTTCGTAGGCCTTACTGTAATTTCCGCCGACGTCTTTTCCGCCGTGGCCAGCATCAATGACGATCGTACTGAAGCCGCGGGCAGCAACGCTCAGACAACTCGCGATAAATATGATCGCTATGGCTAAGCAGAGGCGGTGAAACGACATGAAATTGGATTTGGAATGGGAATTTACTAAAAACGCAAGCTTGCGAAAACGTTGACAATCAACTAGCACGCAGGTGGTTGAATGTCAAGGTGCGAGCGCTATCAGTATGCTAGGTGAAGCTACTACAGAGATTGATTGTGCTCGTGCCTGTGAGTATGTCCTACATGGTGCTGAACGCATGAGTGACTGGGGAGCAGATGCTCGCGAATGCTCCCAGCGTGAATAATGCAGTGTTGTCATCGCGCAAGAGTTTATAGTGCCAACTTACTTGCTCTCACTCTTGTCACGCAGCTCGTGTGATTTATCGATAATGAGGTTGCGGAGGTGGAAGATGTGAAAGTGCTCCAGCACATCTTCTTGGGTTTCTGGGCCGCTTCGCGTTATTCTAGGGGTAGTATTGTCGATCCAACCTTTTACAATCGCCTTATCAATACGGAATGCTATACTCACATCATGACTTAAATATAAAACGAGTCAACACGACGATACATGGAAACATGGTATCCGCTTGTTATTACCACTTTTGGGCGTAGTGTTTCTAACACTAATTATGGAAACCTTTTTGAGCATTTTCAAGACCGTTGGGATTATTCTCGCCGTCATTTTCAGCTTTAATGTCATTATCTTTGTGCACGAACTTGGGCACTTTTTAGCGGCACGTTGGCGCGGTCTTGAAGTGGAGCGATTCCAGATTTGGTTTGGTAAGCCGATTTGGAAGAAGACAATCAATGGTGTCCAATATGGACTCGGATCGATTCCTGCGGGTGGCTTTGTCGCATTGCCGCAAATGGCGCCAATGGAAGCGATTGAGGGAGAAAACTCGACGCGTGAAAAGCCATTGCCGCCGATCACGCCATTGGACAAAATCATCGTCGCCTTTGCAGGTCCGCTTTTTAGTTTTTTACTCGCTCTGGCGGCAGCACTTGTCATTTGGCAGGTAGGTAAGGCGAATGATTTATTGGAAACTCAAACTGTGGGTTATGTGGCTCCTGAGATGCCAGCTGCAAAGGCTGGATTGCAGGTCGGAGATACGATTCTTAAAATCAATGGAGAAGAAGTGAAGGGGTTCGGAGGAAGCCTAGATTCTATCCAGGAGCGCATTGTCTTTAGTAAGGGAGAGAAGATTACACTGACCATCAATCGCCCAGATGTCGGCGTGATGGATATCGTCACGGGATACCATGTCAAAGAGGAGAGCAATTTTACCAAGCGTGATGGCGTGCGTCAGATTGGTATTGGGCCCGTGATGGATGTCATTGTTGGAGGTGTGATCGAGGGAGGACCTGCAGATTTTAGTGGCTTCAAGATTGATGATAAGATCCTTAGTGTCGATGGTGAGTGCATTCAGAGTAGCAATCAATTCATCGATATTTTGCAAGATAGCCCGAACAAGCTGATCAAGGTGTTGGTCCAACGTGGTGAGAAGAAGGTCGAGCTACAGACGATGGCCTTAGTGCCGAGCAATGGATTTAAAGTAGACCCTACGAAGGACCCACTGCCAATGATTGGTATGGGCTTCAAAGGCTCAGAGAAGAAGACGGAGTTGATCTATCCAGGACCGTGGGAGCAGATCATTGCGACGAGCCGCATGATGGTGGTCACAATTGATGCCTTGGTCTCGAAGGACTCTAACATCGGACCTCAGCACCTTTCAGGGCCAGTGGGAATCGGTAAAGTCAAATACCACATTCTTCACAGTGAGTACCCGATCCGTCACATGCTTTACTTCTGGGTGCTATTCAATGTGAACCTTGCGATCTTCAACCTCCTCCCATTCCCAGTGCTGGATGGTGGCCACATCACGATGGCTATCATGGAAGCGATTCGTAAAAAGCCATTCAACACCAAGGCGCTTGAAGTCATTCAGTCTAGCTTTGTGGCACTCCTTTTAATGATGTTCATCTACGTCACTATGAAGGATAGCTTTACGAGTTTTGTGAGCAAGGCTCCTGAGCGCGAGGATGGCTCTCCAGTAAAGCCTGAGTGGTCTAAGGAAGATCTAGAAAAGTCGTTGAAGACAGACGCTTAGTGCTTGGATTGCGCGAGTTCGAGGTGGTGTCTGGCGGTGCGTCCGCTGATGCATTTAGAGTATAAAATTAATCCTCAGCTTCCGCGCGTCGGGCACAAAAAAGGGCAGCTGATATGCTTTCTTTTTGGTAAAATAGATGAGTGTAAATATTTACTCGCCGTACTCGGCCCATGAGCTAGTGGTCTCCCAGACTCGGATGGTTTTCAATCGTACTGCTGCCCGCACTGGGTACTCGAGATCTGGGTTGTCGATGTGGTGTTTGAGCTGGCCAGAGGTGTGGTCGAAAATAGTTTTTGCCATGACTTCGGTAGTTGGGTCGAGTCCTTCGAAACCGATGATGCGCTCGCCGTAGGCTTCCTTGAAGAAATCGAACTTTGGGTCCTCGGTGTTCATGCAGAGGGCGTGGTCGTAGGTCTCGAGGAAGTCGTCGACCATCTTTTTGATGAGTTTGAAATCAAAGACCATTTCGTGATTGTTGAGCGTGTCGGCTTCGAAAACGAGTTCGACTTTACGCGTGTGACCGTGTGGGAAGCGGCACTTGTCTGGGTGCTTGGAAAGAAGGTGGCCGTTCTCGACCTCGATCATTTTGCAAATTCTGTAGGGCATCGGAAAATAAGGAATGTGAAAGTGTGTTAGTGGTAGTGTTTAGCTATGATGATGCAGAGAACTGGGTGGACTTTAGGAGGTCTTGCGACCATGGTGCGGTCGTGGAACATGTCGTACGCGCCGCCTTCGCTGTTGGTGACTATACATCCATTTTCCTGCATGAAAAGCAACCCTACAGCAATATCGTAGAGTTGCAGGTAACTTTCCCCTAAAAAACTGGGCATCAACCATAGGAAAGCTGAGCGGTGTCGAGAGCTGCACTGCCAGTACGTCTGATGCCACAGTCAACCGTTAAAACTTCATCTGCACAGGAGAAAAAGGCTGTAGCGAAGTCTTCGGAGCGATAGGGGAACTAGTGAAGAATAATGCATCTTTGGCTTCGAAATCAGCAGGTGGAGCGTTCATTTTTTGTGCCATTGTAGTAGACGCCGTGACCGCGCACGCAGAGCTCCACGTTTCACCACTAAGAGGGAAACTGTGATTGTTGGAGTGCTTATTCGCGTCTTAGACCTTTGTGTTTTTTACCAAGCCAAATGCCTGCGAGCATACCAGTGAGGTGGCCTTCCCAAGAGATAGGAACTTGGCCTTGGGGTAGGACTCCGAAGATCATACTACCGTAGAATAGGGCAACTAAAACCCCTATGAAAAGCCAAATTGGGCGACTTTCGATAATAGCTCGAGTCATCACGTAACCAAAGTAGCCGTAGATAAGTCCACTGGCGCCAACGTGTACAGCATCAGAACGAGCAATGAGCCAGGTACCCAAGCCGCCGAGTAAGATAAGGATGATAGAGCTATAATAAAAGCGCCGGCCTTCTGACTGCAGCATGATATAGCCGAGCGTCAGAAATGGGATGGTGTTAGAACTGAGGTGAGCAAAACCACCATGGAGCCATGGTATCAGCGGAATACCTAACAGGCCATAAAGATTACGCGGGTGAATGCCGAATTGGTCTAATGAGCCACTCAGTATGAATTGGTCCACTGCTTCGATCAGCCATGCGATGAGGATTAGATCGAGCAGATACATGAAGGTGGGGCGTTCGCCACGGAACCTTTTTGGGTGAGCGGATTTCACGCAGTTAAGATTTCATTCATTGTAATCTGTGCAAAGGGAAAACCCCTCGAAGCAATGAGAGTTGTTACTGCGCTCGTCCAGCTGCTACTTTCTAGTGATTCGCCCTTTTGTGGGTTGTGAAAGAAGTTCACTTTCTGGAACTTATCAGGCAGATGGAAGTCGGGCTCTCCTTCGCCAAGCGTGAGATTTTAGAAAATCTTTCAAGAAAAATACATTTTTTCATATTTTTGAAAGATTTATCTAATCCCTGTAGTAGTGGGTTTTGTTGCGTTTTAATTTTTTGCAAACTGCCATTTTGGTAATTCCTTTTCTAAAAAAGATTTGCGTGTTATCCGAGTCAGTTGTAGAAGTCGGCTCCGAGAGATCTTGGGACTTGTTGGTAATCAACATTTCATGATAAACATCGAACAATTTCTCAGACATGATTATGACGAGTGTGCTTTTGAAGGCAGGAATGGGCTTGGTTGCAAATATGGCTTTTTCAAGCTGTGTTGTAGAGTCCGCAGCGACTGCATCTAAGAAAACTGTGGCAAAGGGTATGCCGCATGCGCCTTGTTCTAAATTGGTAGCAAAAGGCAAGGGGCGAAGCAAAGATAAGCACGGAATGGTGACTTATAAGGATAATGAGCGTCGCCGCCACGTTCGTACTACTTCTTACTCGCATATGGAGTTTGAAAAAGGTTGTTACGGTCTTAAGAGTGCAGGTGGATCAAAGCTCGTTTATACGAATAAGAAGCGCAGTGCTGCGGCAGATTGGTCTGTGTATCCGCTTGGAACTAAGTTTATGATCAAAGGGCTTCCGTATGTTTACGAGGTGAACGACTATGGTTTTGCATTGGTCGGCACAAATACGATCGACTTGTTTAAGCCAAACCTTTCTCTTATGCGAAAGTGGGGTACTCAAAAGGTGGAAATCATTGTGGTGCAGTGGGGTTCATATGAAAAGAGCCGCAAGTTACTTGCTGGCCGTCGTAGCTATAAGCACTGCCGCAAAATGTATAATGCCATCGTCAAGAAAATGGACTCAGGCAAGTTTGCGAAGCTTGAGGACACTGAGGTGAAGATATTCTAAATTTCTTAGATCTTTCTTGTAGGAGAGAGTGGCGGCATTTTTTAGTGGTGGACTTTGGGGCGCTCTTGGCAAATCGTCCACACTGAGGTATGAGCTGTGGCATGTTGAAAGCTGAGCGTGCATTGTGGGTGATGGAGAGGCTGGAGGAGCTTTATCCGGAAACTCCGATTCCTCTGGATCACAAGGACTCTTATACTTTGTTAGTCGCAGTGTTGCTTTCGGCTCAATGTACTGATAAGCGAGTGAATCAAGTGACGCCAGCATTGTTTGCGCTCGCCGACAATCCAACTGACATGGCGCAGTTGCCTGTAGAGGATATTCGGGCGGTGATTCGTCCCTGCGGGTTATCTCCTAGGAAATCGAAGGCAATTTCTGAGTTGTCGAAGATTTTGATCGAAAAGCACCACAGCGAGGTCCCGCAAGATTTCACTGCGCTAGAAGCCTTGCCCGGAGTGGGGCATAAGACTGCTTCCGTAGTGATGGCACAAGCCTTTGGTGTGCCAGCTTTTCCGGTGGATACACATATCCATCGTCTCGCTCAGCGTTGGAAACTGACAGATGGAAAAAATGTCGACAAAACTGAGGCGGCTCTCAAAAAACTTTTTCCAAGAGAGAAGTGGAATAAGCTTCATCTACAGATTATTTTCTATGGGCGTGATGCCTGTACTGCTCGGGGGTGTGATGGGACCGTTTGTGAGTTTTGTAAAACCTTGTTTCCTCAACGTAAATCACCAGTGATTACGAAAAAATGACAGAGTTTGTGCTAGCGTGCGTAAAGGAATGCTAAAGGATAAGCCATTTTTTACATTGAGTGGTTGTTAGGGTTGGTTTGTAAGTTTCTTATTTTTTAGCAGTTGTTAGATTTTTGCGTCCCTTAGAGGGTTAGTTGTTTAGAGTTTTTCCTAAATTGCTTCTTTACTAGGCGCTGTCGATTTGCAGAATCATCAACCTAATATGATAAATAGATCATATTGCACAACCTAGATTCACGTAGACACCCACATCATCATGAAAAATCTTGCGACTCGACCGATTAGAACCGCTGGTATGACTCTCTTAACTTCAGTGGCTGCAACAGCACCATTGTTTGCTCAAGACGCTGCACCTAAAGAAACAAGCGCTCTGAACTCCTACCTGCTTGACGGTGGGCCACTCACCATTTTCATCGTAGTAGTGGGCCTTCTTTCATTGATCGGCCTTAGTGTGTATAACTTTATCAACCTCGGTAAGGCAAAGTTCTGCCCAGATGACCTTAAAGCTGCTCTCCACGACCACATGCTCAACTGCCGTGTGCGTTCCGCGATTGAACTCGCCGCATCTCATCCATCTTACCTTGGCCGTATGCTTGCATACTCTCTTCCAAACATTGATGCGACTCAGCCACAGGACCTTGGACGCGACCACGTAGAAGACGCAATCGCGGATTTCTCAATTAACGAAAACCGCAAGCAGATGATCTGGATCAACCTCATCTCACTCGTAGCTCAGGCCGCTCCGATGCTTGGTCTTTTTGGTACAGTTTTCGGTATGATCGCAGCATTCGCGACTTTGAGAGAAGCGGGTGCAGAGCCATCTAAGCTCGCTGGTGATATTTCCGTCGCCCTTCTTACAACAATGTGGGGTCTTGTAGTAGCTATCCTTGCAGTGATTGCATACTTCTTCTTCAAGTCCCGCTACAACAATCTTGTAGCTGAGTGCCACCAGACAGCTGAGGGGCTTCTCAATGCTTCTGTACAGACTGTCAACGGTGACGAGCTTCTCGCTAAGATCCCAGAAGGTCTTGCTAGTTGAAGCTTGAGTGAGGCGACGCAAATAGGTGGTGCAGTGACGAAAGAAGCTATGCCAAATGTCTCCTAAGCTCGTAATAACGAACCAGGAAAAATTCTATGTCAGATAGACTAAGAGCCCTCAACAGTAAAGAGGACGAAGAGATGAAAATGGACATGTCACCGATGATTGACATGGTCTTCCTTCTCCTCATCTTCTTCATTGTTGTCTCCACCCCAATGGTGGTGAAAATGGATGCTGAGGTAAAGCCATCAGTGGCTTACAATGCGAAGGATCCTGAGAATAAGCATGGTCGTATTGTGGTCAATGTTCGTGTCGATGGGACCATCTATCCAGTGAACGTAGAGGACGGCGAGCTAGAAACGGAAGACGACATCACGCAGTATGTCAAAGATCTCAAAGAGAAGTACAATAACCAGGGTTTCACACCACGTCTGCATCTTCGTGGAGACAAGGACTCTGTGTTCAAGCACTCTCGTAAGGTGATCAAGGCGGCAGCTGCGGCTGGAGTTGATAGTGTTATTTTCGCAGTATATAATTTCGAAAATAAGAAAGCTACATAAGAATTTAGAATACTATGTCCAGACGTAAACAAGGACTTGTTCCAGAAGAGGATGAACCAGAATTGGATGTTTCGTCGTTGATCGACGTTTGTTTCCTTCTCCTCATTTACTTTATGGTGACATCTACCATTCAACCGCGTGAGAGTGATCTCGGGATGACATTGCCATCACAGGCACCATCCGACATACCACCCGAAATCGCGCCAATGTTGGTGGAAATCCAGGATGACGGATCGATTGTAGTGAATAAGGAAGAACAGCTTGACCTCGCAGCGAGCGGGCAAAAGCGCAACTTGCCATTCCTTCAGCAGCGCTTGCAGATCTATAAGGATGGTGCGGCAGCAGCAAACATAGATCCACTCGTGCAGGTAGCTGTGCGTGGAGAGGCTCCTCAGCAATCTGTAGTTGATGTTCTCAACTGTCTCGTGGGGCTAGAAATTCAGAAAGTTACCTTTACGGATTTCACCAACGACTAAACAACTTTTTGCTGATGAAATCCATTGTAGTACGTTACACCACTGGACCATTAGCGATAGAGCCTTTTTAGGGCGCGTTCCTCGGATGGCGCCTTTTTTTAACCCAACAAATTTTCGATATACACACCTACCTATGAAAACTCACCATTTTCTAACTATGGCTTTAAGCTTGGCAAGTGCTTCGCTTGTAGCCTTCGCGCCGAACCAGGTGCAGGCTCAGGATATCCAAGAAGCTGTGCCGCTCGGTATCCAAGCAATGCGTGACGGGCAATGGGAAAAGTCCCAAGGTATTTTTGCAAAGCTTGCTGAGACATATGCTTCCAAAGGCAAAAGAATGTTTGGTGGCCGCTTTGGTATTATTTATTACAACAAAGGGTTCTCCGAGCTGAAACTAGCTGCGCAGATGAAGAGTGCTGGTAATCTTGATAAGGCGAACGAGTATTATGCGCTAGCAAAGGAATCCTTTGATAATTGTTACAAGTACCCGTCTGACGACAAGGGTAAGAATGCCTACCATAAGAAGTCATTGATGCTCAAAGGTCAGGTGTGTCAATCGTTCAACGAAGCCGCTGAGGCGATTGAGCTCTACAAGAAATTCCTTAAAGAGCGGGAAAAACATGACAATTACAACCCTGGAATGTTCAACATCAACATGGCGATTTGTCACTTCAAACTTGAGAATCCAAAAATCAAAGAAGGGATCACTTATTTTGAAACAGCGCTAAAAAATAAAGTGCGTTGGCAGACTCCAGATGTGGCTATCGTTTCTGCGTTTCAGTCTCTCACTCAGGCTGTGATCGTGGCAGATAACGAACGTGCAATGATTGATTTCCTCAATCAGAATCGTTCTGCCATCACATTGAAGCCATTTCAAATGGTGCAGTTCAGTGCATTCTTCCAGAAGCTCGCGACTGAGGCATTGAAAGTTAATATGCAGGAAGCTGCGTATAATCTTTTTGCCCTCATTCCGGGTACTCAGGTTGCTCTGAGCGATATGCAGCTGATCAAAGAGAAGCTTTCATTCTACCCGCGCCCTGGGCTTAAGGATGGTGATGATATCATCTATAAGGCAAAAATCGATAAATGGTACAGCGATCTTCGCTCTAAAGACCGTGCTGGAGATCCTCCAGAAGTTCTCGTACTCACAGCGTTGGCATACACACATGAGTCGAATGGCAATGTACGTGGTGCATTTGGTGCCTACGAACAACTCGAGATGTACTTCAAGAAGTCTCGTCGTCGTGAAGATAATCTATTCAATCTGGTGCGTACAGCTTCCATGATTAGTGAGATATTTATCGCTGAGCGTTACGGTCAGATTTTCCTAAAGAACTTCCCAGAGAGTAAGCACGTAGAGTTTGTAAGAAATTTGATGCTTTCTAGTCTCTTTGCGAGTGGTGAGTACAAGAAGTGTGAGGCATTAGCTTCCAAAATGATCGACGAACTTCCAAAGCCATCCTTGCAGCATGATGTCTGTCTTCATGTACTTGGTGGCTCTAAGTTCTACCTCGGTAAGTTCGCTGAAGCTCAGCCATTGCTTGAAGAGCACTTGAAAACCTACGAGGAGAGCAAGTCGCGCTTGGCGGCGAGCTATTTCGAGGCTGCGAACTTTTCTCAACTTCAGGTGTGGGCACAGGCGGCTATCAAGCTAGATGCCTTTCTCAAGAAGTATCCAAATGCTGAAGAGAATGTGTTCCTTCCATTTGCGCTTTACGATAGAGCGAACGTGCATTTTTCAGAAAATGAATACGAGCAGGCGCGTGTGTTGCTCGATCGTATCGAAGCGGAATTTCAAGGCGCTAACGTCGAAGATGCAGCGTACAACTTGAAGGGAAATATTTTCCAGAGTGAAGAAAAGCGTGACGAGGCGAAGCAATACTACCTTAAGGCTCTTGAACTCGCAGAGTATCGTGGAAACAAAGTGATTGCAGGCGAGTCCTTGTACTACCTCATCGCTCTACTAGGTTTAGATAAAGTAGGGAAAATCGCAAATCCGAATATGAAGGAAGCGCTTCCGTACTATGATAAATTCTGGAAAGAGCATCGCGAATCTCCGTACAAGGCGCGTGCCGCAGTTGCGGGTATGGCCGCGATGATCGAGGCGGGTCGTTTGGATGAAGCACTCGGAAATCTGCAAGGTGTGATTTCAGAAATGGCTAAACTGCAGTACGCTGCTGGACTAGAAGCCGCTATCGGGAGCTACACGAAGTACTATTTCGAGGCGCAGAAGGCAGCTGGGCTTTCCCCTGTTGATGCAGCAGACAAGCTGAAAGAGCACTACTACACATTTCCTAATATTGACTCTAAAGATGTGCGAACATTGGCGATGCTTCGTATCGCGGTGATTGGTGTCTATGAAGATAGTCTTAAGCTGGCTGGTGAAGAAGGCGATGAGGCCCTCGTGAGTCGCAATAAAGCGCGCATCAATGTTGCATTCAAAGAGCTCAATTCCGCTTTCTCTGTCGAGCGATTGTCTGATTCCATTCTTATTCGTGTCGGTGATTACCTTCGTACAAAATCTTCAGAACCACGTCTGGCGCTGCCGTACTACGAAGAGCGTCTCAATCGTTCTGCTGCAGCGGGTCGCGATAAGGCAAAATTCGGTATCGCAGATGTTTATGGTGTGGCTGGTTCTAAGGATGAAATGAACAAGGCGATCGAAATGATGCGCGATGTTATCAAAAAGAGCGACGACGACAAGAAGAAGCGCGATATGGCGACTTCTCGTATAGTTCAGATCTATGCAAAGCAGGGTGCTTGGGATAAGGTTATCAAAGAGGGTAAAGAATACCTCAAGACATACACTCAAGAGCGTCCGCTCATGCAGCAGCTTCTCGCCAAGGCATACGATGAGAAGAAAATGTATGCAGAATGTATCGCTACGAATATGAGTATCTTTGCTTCCAATACTGCAAATTGGGACTTCTCAGTACCAGCGATTGGACGCGCTACAGAGCTCATGTGGGATCACGGTGCTGCGAAAGACGGTAAGTCTAAGCAGCAGCTCGCCTATGATGTGGCTGCAAACTTCATTAGATCTTCACGTGCTGCGTATGATAAGAATAAGGATGAGATGACTGAAGAGCTTCGTGAAGCTTGGAAGACAATCGATAAGCGCGTTCAGAAATGGGAAGATGGTGGAGCGGTTCAGACGTTGAAACAAGCTGAGCAAGCGAAGTGAATTGATTGCTTAAGATACTATCTACAGGCGCGGATCACCGCAGTTGAGAAGCACCTTTCAATACAAATTTAAGAAAAGAGATTATGAAATCATTTACAATAGCCATGGCAGCAGTGCTGGGGCTTACCATGTTTGTTGGTGCGCAGGCTCCTAAAAGGGTACTCATTGAGGCTATCATTATATCGAGTGAAAAATACGAGAAGGTGCTTTTGCTCGGTGTTACAAAGACCAATATCTATTACGTGAAAAATGCTCGTGAAATGAATACTTTGAGCCGAAAGCGTAGTGAGATCGACTCCGTCTATATCATGGAGCCAGCGGAATATTCAGAAGCCATGGCGCTTCTCGAAGATCGCAAATACGGTGAAGCGTACATAAAGTTTGGCGAAGTAGCTGAGCGCTATAAAAAGTTCCAACCTTTCAAAGACAATCATCACACACTTGCTGAATTTTACCAGCTCGAGTGCCTTCGCAAGCAATTCAAGATTGCTGAGCTCGTTGCTGCTGTAGCGGATTACCGTTCCGAAAACTTAGTGCGCACAGACTTGCTTCAGCAGATTGAAGTATATAAGTTCTGGAAGGCGTATAATAGCAAGTCATGGGCGCATCTCGACCATCTTGCTAAAGAGTGGGAGAAAAAGCGTGTGCCTATCTCACATCGTGCACAGATTTCCTTCTGTCACGCTGCAGCGCTCGATGCATTGGGTCGTAAGAATGAAGCACTTAATATGTATGGTAAGGCGATGACCGCTGATTACTCAAAGTCTGAAGAAATTCTTCGTAAAGCGGCTTATGGCGCACTTGGAATTTACAAGGGGATGCCTGATGTGGCGACAGCGATGAAGCTTTGGAAGTCTGAGAATGAAAATAAGTACTCAAGCGGCTACCAATACCTCATAGAAGCGAATGCACTCGCTCGCCTTTATGTCAAAGCTGGTATGGGCTCAGGTGTGGATCTTCCAAAAGAGTATGCAGAGTTTCTCAAGTTCACGCCTGACGGTGCTCTTGGAGTTGAGCAATAAGCGCGTTCTTGATTTTTTTATCACCCGTTTCAAATTTTTTGGGACGGGTGTTTTTGTCTAAGAGAGGATCTATGGTATACATTCCGATAGAGATGAGAAGGTGTGTCCAGAGTGTATGGCTTGCTAGTCTGTTGGTGATTAGTGAGGTGGAAGCTTTCGAAGGAGTCCTCGCTGATGTGCAATCATTGATGCAGCAGCAACAGTGGGCGGAGGCTTATCGAGTACTTGCAGCTCTCGATTCGGAAGATCCCAGTGATTTAGGTCGCCTGTTATTTAGTAAGGGTGTTTGTCAGATGGAGCTGGCCAGGGTGGCTGCGCCTGATCAGCAACATGCCCGCTATGAAAAGGCGCTCAACTATTTTTCACGCTGTCAGGTGCTGGAAGGGAGTGAGGAGAAGCCGAACCTCTATCAGATGCGTAGTGTTTTACGGATCGGGATGTGTCAGCAAGCTCTGAAGCAATATACCGAAGCGTACAGTTCGTATCAGAAATTCTTACTTGAGCGGAATCAGCTCTCTGACAGCTACGATCATGGAAGCCTTTACCTGAACTTGGCGATTTGTGCTATTCGTCGTGTTGAACCCAATACAGAGCTTGCGGCCAAGTATTTGAGTGAGGTTGTTGATGAGCGCGAGCGCTGGAAAGTGCGTGAGTCTTCTTTAGTGATGGCTTTGTTAGACCTTGTTGAACTTGCCTTTCGTGAAGAGAGGGAGGAAACTGCTTGGCAATGTCTTCAGCGGCTTTCAGAGCTTTTTTCGATGAGTCAAGAAGAGGTGAGCCTTTCGGCCGCTCGAGTGGGTGTGGCTGCGAGTACCGCACTTGAAGAACAGCAAGCGGAACAAGCGATCGCGTATCTCAAAGTGCTTCCTTGGATTCAAGAGCAAGACGACAATCCTGAAGTAGATCAGAGTATCGTCGAATATGGGTTGGAGCTCTATGGTCGTGCGACTTCTGGAACTCAGAGTGTGGCTGTTTATGATCGTTTGATCATAAGCTTCCCAGACTCAACAAAGCGCGCCGAGTGGGAATATTTACGGGTTTTGGCCTATTTCGAAGGTGGTGATTTGGCTGCTGGACGAGCAGCGATGTCGAAGTATCTTAAGAAATACTGTGCAAGTCAGCACAAAGGGGAGCTGCAGGCGCTGGAACTGAGTGCGCTGTTTGATGCCTCAGAGTTCGAGCAGGCGAGCAAGCGTGCGGAAGATTACCTAAGGGACTCTAAGAATGCTTCTCTGCGCGAGCTTGCGTCATCGGTGCTGGCAGGTTGTGTATTCTTCCAAGAAAATTATCGGGAGTGTCTGGCTGTGGTGGAGTCGGCGTTCGCTGAATTTCTATCTGGTGAATATGATGGTCAATTGAGCTTTTACCGAGCTGTGAGTTTGGCGCGACTCGGCGATGCGTTTGCCGCCAGAGAGGAACTGGAAAAACTGATCAAAATGCCAGAGCTTGCTAGTTTGCATGACTTTGCTCAGTATGAACTTGGGGTTTTAGATTTTGAGGCGGCAAGCTATCAGCAAGTGCGAGAGCGTGTTCAGCTACTTTCGCAGAAGAGGGAGGAGCTGAGTCCTCAGTTAGGCTGTCAGGTAGAGTTACTGTTAGCGCGTACTGATGCTCTTTTGCGTGATCGAGACTTGGCCGAGCAACGCTACCTCACGGCCCTGGCTCTTGCTAGAGAAGCAAAGCTCGGTGAGTTAGAGCAAGAGTTGCTCTTCTTTATTGTGCGTTTCTACGGGAGAGAAAAGGTGGCGGGTGAGGTAAATCTTGAAACGGCTAAGTGTCTTCCTTATTACGAAGCATTCTTCGAAAAATTCTCAGATTCTGAGTATGCGGTACAGGTGGCTGGAGCCGGAATGTACGCAATGCAGCAGGCCGGAGAGGCCGAGCGCGGCATAGCGCGGCTCGGGCAGGTCCTGCAATCGGCGTGTGAGCAAGGAAGGGAGGCGGGCGTGCGTGATGCCGCTGTTACCTATTTATGGGCTCAGCTTGATGCTGGGGAAAAGCTCTCACAATTGAGGTTGCGATTTCTCGCAGAAGAGGTAACGGTTTTTTCTTTGGTGAAGCTCTTTGCACTGCAAGAAATTTATGCCGAAGGCTATAAGCAAGCGTACTTGAGCTGGGGGAAGAAGATAAAGTTCGATGCCCGTCAGCGCGCCTTGTATGCCGAGCTTCAGCTCCAAGCCGAGGGGCAAACCATCTTGCCTTATCTACACTTGGCTCTGGGCGATTGGTTACTGAAAGATGGCAATTTTCCTCAAGCAGCCCAGGTTCATTTTGAAATTGCTGCATGCTCGCAGTTGTTGGCTCACAGAGCGCTTGCAGAGCTAGGGGTGGCACGCTGTTTGAGAATGGACGGAGCAGTTGATGCGCTGAAAGAAGCTGCAACATTGCTCGATGGCTTAGCTCGTAGAAGTTCGGGAAATCCCGAATTGTTGGAAGGCGTCATGTTCGAGCAGGCTGAAGTTGGGTTTGCTCTGCAGCAGTGGGATCACATAATCGGGCTCACTCGACGCTACCTAGAGCAGAACGATTTCAATAAAAACAAGTCACGTGTGTGGTTTTTGTTGGCAAAATCTTATGATGAAAAAGGAATGGTCGAGGATGCGATAGCTAATTACGCTCGCATTTTTGCGAGTTTTACGCGCGTGCTTCCAGTATCTGCGCCCTCAGTAGAGCGGCTTTCTGTGCTTACGTGGCAACGAGGTAAACCTAGATCTACTGGTGTGAAAGCGGATAAACAAGTGGCTTACGAGCTGGCACATCGTTATCTTACGATGACAAAAGACTATTCGAAATGGGAAAAAGAGCGCCCTGAAGTTGCTGGCTTCCTTCAGCAAATTCAGGCGAATGTGCAGCATTGGGAAGAGAGTGGTGAAGTTGTATCTGTGGAGCAAATGCTCCGCGAGATGCGTCAAGGGAAGCGTTAAAAATGAGCAAGAAAAAACCCTTCATCAAAAGATGAAAGGGTTTTGAAAACCTTATAGATTAAGGGATTAGAGGGAAGCTTTGAGATTGGAGGATGCCTTGAAACCAACAGTCTGAGACGCTTTGATTTTCATGGATTCACCAGTCTTAGGGTTGCGGCCCATACGAGCTGCACGCTTCTTCACTTCAAATGTACCGAAGCCGATAAGTTGGACTTTCTTGTCCTTCTTTACGCCTTTTGCGATGGAAGTGAGTACTGCGGAAAGTGCGTCTTCAGCTGCACGCTTTGTTGCATCTTTTCCGAGGTTATTTTGGATTGCTTCTACAAGTTCAGCTTTATTCATAGCGCTACACTTTTCGCCAAGTGCTTCAAGTTTGTAAAGATAAAAGAGAATAAAAAATTTGTATGCAATAAGGTTGTTTGGTTGCGCAGATTGTATGTTCTGTTGTAGTGCGCGATTTTTGCTCAGATATGTCAATAGATTCAAATTGTTAGAGAGTGTTATCTTTCGAGATATTGGGCTTATGGATTGACATGGCGATTTGTTAACTCGCAGGGTGGATATTTACTATGTCTTCGTTGGGTGCTAAAAAGTTTGATTCAATTTTGGAGCTTGTCGTTTCAGCGACCAAGGGCATGCCGCAGGATAAAAATCTGTGAGGCTGTGCCATGAGTTATGGCGGCAAGCGTTACGACTTCGTTTTTGATTTTCGACAGGCTGACCGCTTAGTGCGTACCGAAGTGGTGTATCGTTCGTACCAGGCAGGTGCAGGAGTGCCTTTTGAACTAGAGGAGCACGCTGGCCGACTTTGTCTTTCGGCAGAATTCTTGATGAATCAAGCAAAGTAGATGCAGGTATTCGAGCCGGTGGCTTTCTATGGAGTCAATGTTATCAAGGTTCACCAAGGAGCATGGGTGCTTGGTGTGAATTGTTAAGCTATCCTAACAATGGATTGGGTGAAATGTAGTGGGAATAAATTGAGTCAAAACTGCTTATTATCAGTGGGTTAATTTGACTTTGTGAAAAAATCACAAATAGACTTGCTTGCTTTTCTCGAGAGGGTTATTGAGCACTCGCTTGCCGCAATGGTGATTTAACTCCATGACTAAGAAAACGACTTTCCTATCGCTGTTCCTCTTGTTCATAACAATAGGTTTTGCCGCTGCAGCTGGCGGAGAAATACCAGAGCTTCCTAAATACGCTATAGAGCTTCGCGACACAGGCTTTATCTCTAATTCCACAATCGGTGTTTGGATCGCGGTTCTCGTTATTGTTCTCTTCTGTCGTGCAGCGGCGGGTAAGATGAGCGTCGTTCCTTCTGGTTTTCAGAACTTTGCAGAGTGGATTATCGAATCTCTCTATAACTTTTACGGTAGTATCCTCGGTGAGCGCCTCGTAAAGAAGACATTCTGGTTCTTCGGTTCTACTTTCCTTCTTATCATCATCACGAATTATCTCGGTCTTCTTCCAGGTGTTGGTACAATGGGTTGGGGGATGGATTCCCACGGTCACTTCAAGGAGCCTCTTCTTCGTGGTGGTAACGCAGACGTGAATATGACTGCGGCAATGGGCTTCTCCTTCGCTCTTCTCTGGTTCATCTGGGCGATTCAGGAAAATGGCCTCAAAGGTTTCTTCGCACACATCTTCGCACCTAAAGGTAAGTTCGGTGGTCTTATTGCTGTTATGATGGTCTTCATCTTTTTCATCGTTGGTATCCTTGAGATGGTTTCTATCGGTATCCGTCCGATCGCTCTTTCCTTCCGCCTTTTCGGTAATATCTACGGTGGTGAGCAGACACTTGAGATTCTCATGTTTCTCGGTGGCAGCTGGTTCGGCTGGCTTACATCCCTTCCATTCTATTTTATTGAGCTTCTCGTAGGTGGTGTGCAGGCACTTGTGTTCACCCTCCTCTGTGCAGTATTCCTTAAGCTCATTTGTGAACACCACGATGATGATCATGGTAACGAGCACGCTCACTAATCTAAACACTCTCAGCCCTCGGATCCATAGCATAGCGACCGTGGAGGAGGGCATGAACACAACAATAAACTAAATATAGAAAACTAATATTATGGCACTTACTAAAGCAGCAGTTGCAGCACTTGGCGCAGCTATCGGCATCGGACTTATCGGTTTCAAGGCAACAGAAGCAACTGGTCGTAACCCAGGTGCAGCAGGCCAGATCCTTACTATTTCCATCATTCTTGCAGCACTTTGTGAAGGCATCTTCATTCTTTCACTCTTCGCTTCCTAAGAGCTTCGCGTAATTTTGAAGAATTTTATTATCCGCTGCTGCAGGATGAGCAGCAGTGGATTTTTATCTAACTTTTCATCAAATTAAGCTTATCTAATAATGATCACATTACTTACAGCAGCAGCTCCTGAAGTAGCAGGGGAAGCTAATCTTCTCGATACATTCGGTGTGAACTGGCAGCTTTTCACATTCCAGCTCATCAACTTCGTTATTGTGATCCTTGTTCTGAAGAAGTTCGCTTTTGGTCCAATCTCCGCAATGCTTGAACAGCGTAAGAAGCGCATCGCAGAAGGTGAAGAGAAGCTCAAGCGTATTGAGACACAGTTAGCGGAATCTGAGGAAGCTACAGCAGCAGCTCTCGAGAAAGCTAACAACGATGCAAAGCGCCTCATTGAGGAAGCAAAGCAGAGCTCTGCGGCCCACATTGAGGAGAAAACTCAGGAAGCAATCGTTAAGGCTCAGGAAATCCTTAACAAAGCAGAAGCGACTGCAAAGGCAGAGCGCGAGCAGATGGTTTCCGAACTCAAGTCCGACTTCGGTCAGCTTGTAGTTACAGCAACTACAGCAGTAACTGGCAAGGTGCTTACTGAAGAAGATAAGAAGCGCATCAACCAGGAAGCACTCACAACAGTCGAGGGCTAATCTCAATCAATCAAGTTTTCAAACGTCGATCGTCATCCTATAAGCCATGAAAGTAACTAAAGACGCAGCTACAGCAGCACGCCGACTTTATCGCATCTGTAAAGCAGACGGTACTCTCGATGAAGCTAAGTTCAGCAAAGTTGTAAAGACTGTTGCAGAGCAGAAGCCGCGCAACTTTCGTGAAATCCTCGTCACTTTCAAGCGCTTGCTTGAAATCGATCTCGCCGCAAAGCACGTTACCGTGGACAGCGCCGAAGAACTTGATGCAACGACGAAGGAAAACATCGTAGCAAAACTTGCGAAGCAGCAAGGCACCGACCTTACATTTGAATACAGAGTCAACTCTGCCTTCTTGGGTGGAATTCGCATCCGCAAGGGTGATGACGTTTGGGACGGCACACTTAAGACTCGTCTCGAAAACATCGCCTCTGCGTTATAACCAAATAACCAAATCCCCCAAACGAATCTCACTTCAGAGTAATTTAACCAATCTAACCAATAAGTAAGCTATGAGTAACATTCTTCAGGAACTTGAACAGGAGCTCGCAAACGTATCGACATCCGTCGGTAAAATTAATGTAGGTGCCATCCGTGAAATCGGTGATGGTGTGGCAAAGGTTGAAGGTCTTAGTGGCGTTCAGCTTAACGAAATGATTGACTTCCCAGGTGGAGTTACAGGTCTCGCACTTAATCTTGAAGAAGGTGAAGTCGGTATCGTTCTTCTCGGTGACTACCGTAATCTCAAAGCAGGTGACGAGTGTAAGACTACAGGTAAGCTTCTCGCAGTGCCAGTAGGTGAGGCTCTCCTCGGTCGTGTTGTTGACACACTTGGTAACCCAGTGGACGGCAAAGGTTCTATCGAAGCTGTTGCTCACTACCCAGTTGAGAAGATTGCTCCTGGTATCATTAAGCGTAAGTCTGTTTCTGTTCCAGTTCAGACAGGTATCATGGCGATTGACGCAATGGTGCCAATCGGTCGTGGTCAGCGTGAGCTTATCATTGGTGACCGTGCTACTGGTAAGACCACAATCGCTATCGATACGATCATTTCCCAGTCTAACCAGAACAAGGCAGCTGAAGCAGGTAAGCTTCCAGGCTTCAAGCCAATGAAGTGTATCTATGTTGCGATCGGCCAGAAGGCATCCAACGTTGCTCGTATCATCGCTACTCTCGAAGAAGCAGGTGCAATGGAATACACAACAATCGTTTCCGCATCTGCAGCTGACGCCGCAGCGAATCAGTACCTTGCACCATACACAGGTTGTGCGATTGCTGAGTACCTTATGGATAAAGGTGAAGACTGTCTCATCGTATTCGATGACCTTTCTAAGCATGCTGTAGCTTACCGTCAGGTTTCCCTCATTCTTAAGCGTCCTTCTGGACGTGAGGCGTACCCAGGTGACGTATTCTACCTCCACTCCAAGCTTCTTGAGCGTTCCGCACGTCTCTCTGAAAATGCAGGTGGGGGTTCCCTTACAGCACTTCCAATCATTGAAACACAGGCTGGTGACGTATCCGCATACATCCCAACAAACGTGATTTCCATCACAGACGGTCAGATCTTCCTCGAAACTGACCTCTTCAACCAAGGTATCCGCCCAGCGATCTCTGTTGGCCTTTCCGTTTCCCGTGTTGGTTCCTCCGCACAGACAAAGGCGATCAAGAAGGTTTCTGGTACGACTAAGCTCGATCTTGCTCAGTTCCGTGAACTTCAGGCATTCGCTCAGTTCGGTTCTGACCTCGATGACGCTACTAAGGCGAAGATCGAGCGTGGTCAGCGTATCGTTGAGCTCTTTAAGCAGAACCAGTACTCACCACTCTCTATGCAGATGCAGGTGGTAGTTCTCTTCGCAATGCAGAACGGCTATTTCGACGACGTAGAGGTAGAGCGCATCAACGAGTGCCAGACAGCTCTTGAAGAATTCTTTAACACACGCAAGGCAGACGTTCTTCAGCTCATTGCTGACGACAAAGAGATCACAGACGCAGTGAAGTCTGGTCTCACACAGGCAATCGAAGACTTCAAAGGTTCTTGGAAGTAATTCCACCATTAGGCGGGCAGTTTGAGAAGTTGTTCGCTCTTTCTCCTTTCTCTAATCCACAGGCTACAGAAATTTAAAAAATGGCAAATCTGAGAGATATTCGTCGCCGCATCAAGTCGGTGAAAAACACAGGGCAAATCACACGCGCGATGGAGCTCGTTGCTGCAGCCAAGATGAAAAAGGCCCAGGATCAAGCACTCGCTGGTCGTGCCTATGCTGATGAACTCAACAAGGTGCTCGTAAATCTCAAAGAGAACGTGGATGAGAATGCTCACCCACTGCTCGAGAAGCGTGAGAGCAAGAAAACGCTCACACTTGTGATCTCTACAGACAAAGGTCTCTGTGGTGGTCTCAACGCTAACCTTCTTAAAGAAGTTAACAATGTTGACACAGACGAGACTGCGTATGTAACAGTAGGTCGTAAGCTTTGCTTGAGCCTCATGAAGATTGGCAAGGAGCTCAAGGCTGACTTCGTCGTGAAGGATCCAGTTCCATTCGCAGAAGCTCGCCCGATTTCCAAGTTCCTCACTGAGCAATTCCTCAGCGGTCAATACGACAGCGTCAAGGTGGCATTTAACGACTTCAAATCCACAATGGTTCAAGAGCCAAAGGTGGTACAGCTCCTTCCGATTGAATCCGACACACTCGATGAGAAGCAGGACCACGAAGGCGTAGGCAAAGGTGTCATCGGTGAGATTGACAAAGCGGCAGCGCTTGATAAGGAATACCTCTTCGAGCCTTCTCCTATAAAGGTACTCGACACACTTCTTCCACAGTACATGAACTTCCAAGTCTATCAGATGCTGGTTGAGTCCCGTGCTTCTGAGCACTCTGCGCGTATGGTTTCCATGAAGGCTGCGACAGACAACGCGGAGGAAATGGTTGCAGACCTCACTCTTGAGTTCAACAAGCTCCGTCAGGCAGCGATCACCGCAGAACTTCTCGAAATCACCACTGCCATGAAGGCAATGGAATAGTGAACCTAGTTTTCAGTCTGTAGTGTTCAGTTTTGAGACTGGGCATAATAAAACTGAAAAATAATTCACTTTCTCAATAATCAAAACGGTTCAGTTCCACCAGAAAGGATTGAGACAAAAAAGTCTGAACACTGAAAATAGAACACCGAAAACTAATTTATTAAACTGATAATACAACAAAACCATGAGTAACGTAGGAACAATCGTTCAGGTTATTGGCGCGGTTATCGACGCTGATTTCTCGAACGCAGACAATCTTCCAGACATCTATAACGCTCTTGAAGTCAACTATGACTTCGCAGGCGAGCAAACTAAGCTTGTTCTCGAGGTGCAGCAGCACCTTGGTGACGGTTGGGTTCGCGCGGTTGCAATGAGCACGACAGACGGTCTTAAGCGTGGTGGGGAAATCACCGATACAGGTGCTCCTATCACAGTGCCAGTTGGTGACCAAGTTCTTGGCCGTATCTTCAACGTCACAGGTGACCTTGTAGATGAAAACGTAGCACTTCCAAACGCTGAGAAGCGTACAAGTATTCACCGTCCAGCTCCAAAACTTGTTGACCAGGCTTCTTCCGCTGAAATCCTCGAGACAGGTATCAAGGTAATCGACCTTGTTTGCCCATTCCTCAAGGGTGGTAAAGTTGGTGCATTCGGCGGTGCAGGTGTTGGTAAGACAGTGGTTATCATGGAGCTCATCAACAACATCGCTCTTGGACATGGCGGTTATTCCGTATTCGCAGGTGTAGGTGAGCGTACTCGTGAGGGTAACGACCTTTACTGGGAAATGATCGAATCTGGCGTTATCGCTGTTGAGAAGGACGCTGACGGCGAGCCTGTAATCAATGCTGATGGTACACCAGTTCTCAAGCCAGAAGGTTCTAAGGTAGCTCTCGTATATGGTCAGATGAACGAGCCTCCAGGGGCGCGTCTCCGTGTTGCTCTTTCTGCTCTCTCCATGGCGGAATACTTCCGTGATGAAGAAGGCCAGGACGTACTGCTTTTCGTTGATAACATTTTCCGGTTCTCTCAGGCAGGTTCTGAGGTGTCTGCGCTTCTCGGCCGTACACCATCTGCTGTAGGTTACCAGCCAACACTTTCCGAGGAAATGGCAGGACTTCAGGAGCGAATCACTTCGACTAAGAAGGGCTCCATCACATCTCTCCAGGCGGTATACGTTCCTGCGGATGATTTGACTGACCCAGCTCCAGCAAACACCTTCGCTCACCTTGATGCGCAGGTTGTTCTCGAGCGTTCCCTTGCGGAGCAAGCTCTCTTCCCAGCGGTTGATCCACTCGCATCTACTTCTAAGGCACTCGCTCCAGAAGTTGTTGGTGAGCGTCACTACAAGGTTGCACATGGTGTGCAGGGGGTACTTCAGCGCTACAAAGACCTTCAAGATATCATCGCGATTCTCGGTATGGACGAACTTTCTGACGAAGATAAGATGTCTGTATTCCGTGCTCGTAAGATCCAGCGTTTCCTTACACAGCCATTCTTCGTGGGTGAGGTATTCACAAACGTTCCTGGTGTCTACGTTTCCATCGAAGAAACAATCGAAGGTTTCGAGCAAATTCTCGACGGTAAGTTCGATGACGTACCAGAATCTAACTTCTACATGAAGGCTGGTATTGACACAGTATCACGCGACTAATTTAAGAAGCTGGCGGTAGGACGCCCGCCAGCACTTCTTAAATTGCAAATCACAAATTTAAATGAATTCATGCTTCATCTCGAAATCGTAACTCCTGAGAAGAAAGTTTTCTCAGACAAAGTAATCGACGTTTATCTTCCTGGTGCTGACGGTGAGATTGGTGTACTCGACTTGCACGCATCTCTCGTCACAGCTCTTGCTCCTGGTGAGCTTCGCTATCAGAAAGACGGTGCTGCTCACAAACTTGCGATCGGCTCCGGCTTCGCAGAAGTTTCTGACGACAAGGTTACTATCCTTACCGATATGGCTCTTGGCGAAGAAGAAATTGATGAAGCTGCTGCTCAGGCCGCTATCGAGCGTGCTGAAGAGCAACTTAAGAATGTTGATTACAACGAAGATTTCGAAGAGCTCGCACGTCTCCAGGGTGTCATCGTTCAGAACCTTGCGAAGATCAATCTCAAGCGTAAGCGCTGTCACTAATCTGGCAGGCTAACGCTTTCTGAATAAAAATTAGGGTCTTACCTAGATCAGAGTGGATTCCTTCTTACCTCGTTTGCCTCTTATTTTTTGCGCCGAATTAACTTTCATCTACCTCACCATCAAAAGATTTATTTTTCTCAGATGCTAGAGAAAGATCACTTGATTTTTCTTTTAAGACGTAACGATGCATCCAGACAAATTGTTTTAAACATAAGGCTTCATCTGTGGAGCTATCTTCGGCGTTTTTTGGATATTCTTCTAATTTATCGCATGCCTCTGGGTAATGCTCTTGGATTAACTCCATGATGAAAGATGGATTCAACACACTTGCTACAGTATTATATTCTTTGCGTTCAAAATTAGATTTGAAATAAGTACAAAACGTCCCGCCATATAGAGCTGGAACTATCGAGTATAGAACCCTTGACACTATACTCGGATCTTTTTTGGCAGCCTCCTCAAAATATGCCGCAGAATATCCTTCTTTGTGATAAGTATCCAGTATATCAAAAGCCTTAGATACGTGATTCGATGTCACAGAAGTGATGTCACCCTTAGAATCCAACTCGGAAATAATTTCCTGACTGAGCAATTTGCCAATACGCTCAATAGCCTCTTGTGAAAACCCTTTACTTTCTAACTTATTTTGATTCTTTTTTCTCAAAAACAAACAGTGAAAGATCGTTAGTTTAAAATCAATATCGGGACATTCTTGGATGCTCGTGCATGCCCATTTCTCTCTATCGGCTATGGCGAGCTTTTGGATAAGCTTTTCAATTAGTTCAGCAGCTGAATACAATCTACCTATTATACTTATATTGGGCTGATAATGGGAGATTGTTGGATTGGGTAACATTGGGGGCTTTCTTGCAAAAGCAACCACTAGGGACTTAGAGCCGTCTTGAGAGATTTCTTTAGATCGAGAGCTTAATTTCTGGAGCAAAAGATCGAAATTTTTTGATGTCAGATACGCATTGAGAGGATTGTCCATTTCGTCAAATGGAGCCTCCCAATTTTCAGCCTTCTGAATAAGGGAAGTAATGGCTTGATCTGATATATCGCTTTCAGGAATAGAATCCATGAAATAACGAGAGAAATAATCTGCACTACAAATCCTTTGGTCTTTATCCCATTTTTCAAAAAGAAGATGCTGCAAAGAATCATTATAAACTAATCCCACTTCGGTGACCGCCTCATCAAAAAATAATTCCAGTTGGGGAAACATGGTAGTCAGAAGGTTCAAAAAATCAGATTTATTGATGTTTTTCGTTGAACTAAGAGCCTCCTCAACAACTTCCTCGAGCTCCTTTTGTGCACTAAAATCAGAGTGCCCCCTCTTCCTCCTCCTCCTTAAAAATACCCTCCTTAAAAATACATCCTTATTTTGCCTAATGGTATCGTATAAAGGTGGGCAAAATACTCTAATTCCCTCAAGCAACATTAAATCTACTGGGTTCACTTTCCCCTTCAAAAGAGGGAGCGAAAACAACAACGTATTCCTATACAGCTTGGCTTTTCGAGGTGTTGTTAAGCTGTCGTCAAACGCGTCCTTAAAACAATAAACGAATTCTTGGGTTTGCTGATCAGACAGAGTAATCTTAGCTAGATCAAGTGCTTCCTCGACACCTTCGAAACAAAATTTCCTAAGTGTTTCTTTCTCTATCGAAGGAAGATGCAAAGGCACCTGAATGATTTTTTCAAGAAATGCCTCGCCCGCATTACCTGATGAGTTGGGGTATCGATCTTGTAGCGATGCAGCAACTATATCCTTATCAAAAGCTAAAATGTATGCAATGTTCTGAAAATTTGCGGTTAGCTTGACCAGACGGAATAAAGCATGAATTTCCGTTTTCTCCAAACGATCCACATCATCAATCAAAACCAAAACCCTTTTGTCCGATTTCTTGAGTAGAGTTTCAATTCGTTTTTTAAGCTTCTCAAGGTCAACTGAACTGATGAAGGCACTCACCGATTTTCCTACTACCCCGGCCATCGGGAAAAGAGCATCAACATCAGATGTTATCTCTTTCAGAAGGTTTTTGATTTTATCACCAGAATGAACAAGCTTTTCGCCCAAGGCACTCGCGATCTCATGAAAGAACCCAGACAAAAGGACTTCTTCGTTGTCAAATCTCCAAGGATTAAATTGGATGCAAATAACGCCGCCGTCGTCGTCTTTTAAGGATTCTTTGATGAAGTTTAAAACAGATGTTTTCCCAGCTCCCCAATCGCCATAAAGTCCAATCACAATGCTGCTCGAGTCTTTTCGTTTAGAAATGACTTTTGCAATACCCTCGGAGAAACCCCAGCGAGAAAAACGATCGTCCTTTTCTTCCATTACTGGGTGATCTGAAGAATAGGCTTTGTCGCTCATGTTTTTTCTTAGGTGAAAGACGAGGTGGAGCGTGGTCTACTTCCTGTAGATGCGCAAACCTTATCTTGCTTAAATCTAGGGCGGAGCTGGTGGGTCTATTGTTCGAAGCCTTCAGGCATTTCTGAGAGCTTGTGGTATTTTTTGCGTTCTTTGAGTTCCTGCTCTGGATCGTACGGAGTAGAGTTCATTACGGATACCCCGCCGTCGTTGTGCGTGAAGAGCGCTGGATGTGTGCTGCCGATGCCTTTGTGGTAGCGGCGCTTGATCGTCTTGCCTGATGTGTCAATGATGGTGTGACAATAGAGAGATGGTGTGGTGAGGAAGAGGACGTGCAGATTGTTATCGCGGTCGACTGCTTTGAGTGACTTGCGAAAGGAAAGGGTGCGTCCCATAGAGTAGGTGGCGAGGATGTGGCCACGCTTGACGTCGATTACCTGTACGTAGATTTGCGGTGCAGAGTCTCCACTGTAATTGATGATACGATACTCACGTTCGTCACCAGCGACTCCTGGAACGCCGACTTTGGTTTTCCAAGCAGGGACTCCTCGATTGACCGTAAAATATGTAGACGCAGAACGTTGCCCTTCTGAACCACCTTGATTTGGTGTGCGAACGATTGCGTAGACGCTATAGTTGCCTGGCTGAGCGAGGTCGTAGGAGTTGTTGAGGACGAAAGTGGATTTAACGCGTTCGGATGTCGGGATAGTGGTGCCTGCATAGGAGGCTTTTTTTATTTGATTGATCACGCGGCCACTTTGGTTGCGCACGACGAACTCGATCCAGCTGTGGCCTGCGTTATTTTTGAGTGTGAGAGGCCCTCCAGTTTGGTTGGCAATGGTGACGGTGACCTGAATGGGTTCGTAGCTGAGAAATTGCTTGCGGTTAGCTTTGATGCCGACGCTCACTTGTGCAATGAGGCTTTGGCTCAAGAGGAGGGTGATTAGTAAAAGAAGTGTGCGTGTCATGATGTTCGGGTGGTGGAGGTGAGTGAATCTATGCAATTATTCTGTAGGAGCAGAGCTGGAAACTGTGCGGAAGCCGATATCGAGGCGACGTAGGTTTCGTGCATCGTCGGTATTTAAGTTGGCAGCATTGAGCCACTCTCTGGAAGTTGCGCTGCTGTGGTTTTTGAGATAGGAGCCGCCAAGAAGTAGAGGCATTTTAGGTTTAGTTGGGAAGACTGGGTCTTTGCTCATCTTAGAGCACCATTCAGAAACATTGCCCGCAAGACCGTAAATGCCATTTTTTGTACTATCTGCTGGATCGTGGTCGACTTGGCCCCAAGGGGATGGAGTGAGTGCTTGATCTGCTTCTAGAGAATGTTGTAGAGCGGCATGCCATTCTTCTTGGCTTGGGAGCCGTTTGCGTTTGTAACTGGCGTAAGTGTATGCATCCCACCAATCGATACCAGTGACAGGACAGTTGGGATCCATCGGGAGGTCCCGCCAGGTGCGACCATTTTTTGCGGCTTGATAGTAATTTCCCCAGTCATTTGGAAGGTGGTCGGTCTTTTCCTCAGGTTGATTTTCGTGCTGGTAAATAGCGCGTTGCTGAGGGCTTAAGATGTTCATCGCTTTTAAGAACTTGGCGTATTCGGCAATAGTGACTTCGTGAGCGTCAATCCAGAACGGGGAAAGTATGGTTTGTAGGCCATCGTGGGTGCTGTAGGAACCTGCTGGAATTGCTACCATGCAAGTGAGTTCGCGCTGTTTGGGTTTGGAGGGTTGGTTGAGAACCAGCGATACAATGGCGTAGATGCCAATCACAATAATAACAGCAGCAATAAATCCAGCAACCTTTTTGTTGTCATCACGCTTGTAGAGGTGGGTGGTCGATGGGCTTGAAGATAAGGGCTCACTGGATTCATAAAGGTGATGCTCGACTTCTTCTGAGAGCTTGAGGATTTGTTCCCAAGTCAGTGGGATTTCGCGCTCAAGGTCGGCCATATAGCTAAGGAGCGATCTAGTTCTTGTGGAGCCTGGGCAAGATGGCTTGAGGATGCCAAGCAGAGCAGTCGCGATGGTGTGTTTATCCTGAGTAGAGACACTGTGGTTTCGCTCGCCGCCCACGGCCATGTTGATGAGACGCGTGAGGTAGTGTTCGCCAATATAGATTTGGTCGGCTTGGATCGGTAGACTGGCGACTTTGTGTTCTTCGAGATAGAGGTTTGCTTCCGCGATTTGGTGAATGATATGAATCACTCTTTCAGGTTTGAGTTGCTTGGCGGATTGCTGGAGTTCCTCAAGTGTATCGCCAGTGAGATTTTCTCTGGCGTAAAAGCAGAAGCGCCTTTCTTGGACTGCTTCGAAAACTGAGCCGATCAACGGGTGGTCGATATTCGCTTTTGCCCGGACATCGTGGATGAAGGCAGCTACGACTCCTTCGTCGTCTTGGAAAGCTTGGTTGAGGCTATCGATGACAACTTCACGATCGACAGAGATCTGCCGCGCTTTCCAAGTACGAGTGGTCTGACCATCGTAAAGGAGCTCAGTGAGATGGTAGTCGCCGATCTGGGTGCCGGGCGTGAGTCTGTCAGTGGGGTGATCCATCGGGAAACTGAGTGCTAGTGGCGAGGTAGAGCCGGCAGCAATGGGTTGTTTGGGTTGATGTTTGGGAGAGCTTCGTCGAGAGGGAAATCCATTGGTAGATCAAAACTAGGGTCTACTTGTTTCTCGGCGTGAATCGCATGTAGGCGACGAGGGTAGGCTTGTTGATCGATCAATTCATTTTTGTAATAGAGCTCGGCAACGTAACCGAAGTACTTGCGTTCACCAAAGAGGTGGGTTTCGGCTTCGGTGAGCGCTGGGATTGTATAGACAGCTTCGGCAATCTCTTCTTCTTCCATCCAGTCGACAGGTTCGTGGAGCCAGCGTTCGCTTTTGTTGCTTGCACGCGATGGAGGGACGGTTTCGATTTTCTTTCCATCGACGAGATCATAGTGGTGGACGATGACGTTGATATGGGTGGGGTCAAATTCTCCATTTGCGGTCGAGCGAATAGGGATAGTGAGTTTGGCGTGTAGTCCATCTGAGCTAATGCGGTGGAGGATGTGGCCGATGACTAAGAGGTCTTGCTTGCTCGGTTCTGGGTTGATGCCGTGAGAAAGTTTAAAGGCGGATTTGTGATAGTAGACGCCGATTAACGGCCCCATTACAAAGAGTTTTTCGTAGTTGTTTGTGGCGCGTTCCCATTGCCCCATGTCTTCAAAAAGGAGCGCTTTTCGATAGAAGACCACGGGCTCGTTTGGGGCAAGTGCTTCAGCTTCTTCGAGTTTAATGAGTGCTGCTAGGAGGTCGCCTTGAGAGTGCGCTTTATGTGCGTCGCGTACGAGCTTTTCTACAGCAGGGTCAGGAATGGAAGGTGCTTGATCTGGAATCGCCGGTAGAAAGGGGCGCTCAATGGGCGTGGGCTTGGAGATTTTAGGGAGGTCAGTCTCATCGGTATAATTCGCGAGGAGTTGCTTGAGGCTTCGAGGCTTGAGCTGTGTGCTTTGAGGTTGCTCGTCTCGTAATGTGGGGACAGAGACGATGAGAGGGTCATCCTTTATGTAGCGAATGACTTCACGCGTTTCGCCTGTACGTAAAGCGATTGCAACACCGACTGAAAGAAACTGTGCAAATGCAACACAGGCGAACAACCCGCACGCGATGGTGAAGGCAGGACGCTTTGCTGCTGGTGATACTGGGGTAGGTGTTCCCATGAATGTGGGATTTTAGATGGTAAAGGCGGGGGATGAGAAGAACGATTTTAGCTAAATGATTTGGTGTTAGGCTCGCTATTCAGCTTGTGGAAAATGTGAGATGACGTAAGTTTTTTTGAGCGATGAATACTGCTGGAATGAGGGAGCTAGATTTAGCAATGCGACCGGTCGAGGTGGCTGCGGGTTTGCTCCATCTAGGTGGATTGGTTTATTTTGATAGTTCGGGGAATTTCCCTGAGGGTACAGGGGAGGTTATCAGCATCATAGCGGCTCGGCCAGAGCAAGAGCTCCGCGGTGATATACATGACCTAACGGAGGTCGAAAAGGTGCTCGCTGTCTCAGAAACTTGTGGTGGAAATTTACCGAATGGTGGAGTCTGTGGTTGGGTCGAGTACGAAGGTGGTTATTGCTTCGGAATCTACCCAGAAATGTTAGTTTACCGTCATACTGCCGATCAATGGTATGAGGTTGGGAATTTGTCGGAATCAATTTGCGTCACTCCAAAGTTGGAGAAATTGGGAGTTGGGGAATTTTCTCCACTGATGGAACGTTCGGCATATATCGATAAGGTAGGAGCGATCAAAGAGTATATAGCAGCTGGAGATATTTACCAAGTAAACATGACGCAGAAGTTTTCGGCTGATGTTACTGGAGGGAGCGCGTTCGGCTTATACCAGTCATTGAGAAAATCTTCACCTGCCCCATTAGCCAGCTATATGGAGCTCGGAGGGCGTGAAGTCCTCTCCTCATCACCAGAGACATTTTTACGATTTAATGATGGGAAGGTGGTAACGCGTCCTATCAAAGGAACTCGGCCGCGCTACAATGATTCGGGAATGGATCAGCGCAGTGCTTTTGAATTACGTACTTCTGAGAAAGAAGTGTCAGAGTTAGTCATGATCACGGATTTGCTGCGCAATGATTTTGGGAAAGTGTGTGAGTTTGGTAGTGTCGAGGTGGAGTCGATGCTGAAGTTGGAAAAATACGCGCATGTCTATCATCTCGTTTCTACTGTGACTGGCACTGTGCGAGGAAATGATAGCCAGTTGGCCACATTACAGGCCTGTTTCCCAGGAGGAAGTATTACGGGAGCTCCGAAGAAGCGCGCTAAGGAACTCATAGAAGAGTTAGAAGATCTACCGCGGGGCTTATACACTGGATCGATGGGTTACTTTGGTTTCAATGGGCAGAGTCAGTTCAATATTGTGATTCGAACCATGGTGCGCGAGGGGAACTCTCTCCATTATCATGTGGGAGCTGGTATTGTTGCGGACTCGGATGCCGCAGCCGAATACGAGGAGACTCTTCAAAAAGCTAAGGGAATGCGGATTGCAGTCGAGAACTACAAGTCTGATTGTTAGGGGGTGCTTTGAGATTTACACCTGCAACCCACTGATAGAAACTCCTCTTACATAGTAAGTATTTTGTCTAAAAAACTACCATTTCAGAAGCGATGGACGCGACGTTTCAAATGTCTCGTAGCGTTGCTTGTCGTGCTTTCTTTCTACATGAGCTGGCAGGTGTGGGATATCAATCGAGTTGGTTTTACTGATGAGGGAGAGAAGGCAGATTGTGCCATGGTGTTAGGAGCTGCGGCATATCATACAAAGCCTTCGCCAGTGTTTCAGGCGCGGATTGATCATGCTATCAAGCTCTATCAAGAAGGGCGTGTGTCGAAGATTTTACTTACTGGAGGCTTTGGGAAAAATGCGAAGTTTGCCGAATCCGAAGTGGCGTTCGAATACTGCAAAGAGCAAGGAGTTTCAGAAGGGGATTTGTTGTTGGAAACTGTGTCTCAAACTACCGAGCAGAACATCATCGAGGCGGAAAAACTGATGGCGCGTGAGGGCTTATACTCTACACTGTTAGTGAGTGATCCGTGGCATCTCAAGCGTGCGCTCGTAATAGCCCGAAAGCACGAAGTAGAGGCCACCGCATCTGCAACTCAAACCAGCATGTATCGCTCTGATAAAAGTAAGTGGAGCTTTCTGCTGAGGGAATTGTACTACCTCCATGTCTGGAGGCTGGCAGGAGAATAAAAGCCACTTTTATTGCTGAAAGCCTTCTTTTTTAGTAGGGCTTTAAATTCGTCTAGCATGTCTTGCGACATGCGTACATTGAGGGTCACGGGTGCTGTTCCATCAAACTCCTTGAGTCTTTTTCGAGTGCCGACATCCATCATTTCATGGATGCCATATTTGGATGCGGTGTGCGGCTGGAGAGCTTGAGCCAGGTGGTTGAGTTGTTCGATGGATTTCTATCGAGAGTGAGCTGTGACAATGTTATTTAGAAGAAGCCTGCTAATATTCGCGCTCGAGCATGTAGCGCGCGATTTGCTCTAGGCGAGCAGCTTTTTCGCCGAATAGTTTGAGTGCATCGAGAGCGAGAGTCGTGAGGCGAGCAGCTTCTACCTTGGATTCTTCGAGACCGAGAATTGTTGGATAGGTGGATTTGTCGACTGCTTTGTCTTTGCCAGCAGTTTTGCCGAGTTGTTCGGTAGTCTGAGTGACGTCGAGGATATCGTCGATCACCTGAAATGCGAGGCCGAGGTTGTAGCCGAAGTCTGTGAGTGCTTGAAGTTGTTCTGCTGTACAGTTTGCGCTCATGCCGCCGAGGCGGAGTGAGGAGCATAGAAGTGCTGCAGTCTTGGCTTCGTGGATGTGCACGAGTTGCTCTTGGTTGAGATCTTTACTTTCGCCTTCGAGGTCGAGTACTTGGCCGCCGATGAGCTTCTTGCTGCCGCCAGTTTCGGCAAATTCCTTCACATAGTCGCCCACATTGTAGCGTTCAGTGGCTGGTGTTTGGGCGATAATGGCGAATGCCTCAGTGAGAAGTGCGTCGCCTGTTAGGATCGCAATACTTTCGCCGTATACCTTGTGGCTAGTTGGGTGGCCGCGACGTAGGTCGTCGTCGTCCATCGCTGGAAGGTCATCGTGTACCAGAGAATAGGTGTGCATCACTTCCACTGCACAGGCTAGGAAGAGAGCTGGCTTTTCTTCACCACCGCAAGCCTCAGCAGCTGCGAGGCAGAGCACTGGGCGCAGTCGCTTACCTCCTGCAAACACGCTGTAGCGCATGGCTGCGTGGATGGTGGACGGGCGCGTGTTCTCGCTAGGAAGGAGCTGGTCGAGCGCGTTGTCGACAGTTTCGATTTGGCCTTTGAGCCAAGATTTGAGGTCGCTCATGACTTCTTAGTTAGAAAGTTGATAGTATGCAGTTGGCAGTTATTTTGAGAAGCCAACTAGCAACTTTATACTATTAACCGAAAACTGCACTTTAGTACTATAGGATTTCTGCGATTTGCACTGCGTTGAGTGCCGCACCTTTGCGCACCTGGTCACCAACCACCCAGAGGGCGAGGGCGTTGTTGAGCACCTTGTCTTGGCGGATACGGCCTACGAGGCAGTTGTCCTTGAGTGTGGTGTCGAGCGGTGTCGGGAAGAGGTTCTTTGTTGGATCATCCTTGGAGTTTACACCTGGGTAGTTAGCGTAAACGGCACGCGCGTCTTTCACACTTGGCGCATTTTCGAAGCCTGCTGTGATAGACACAGAGTGGGAGCGATACACAGGAACGCGCACGCAAGTGCAAGTTACGTTGAGCTCAGGGAGCTTGAGGATTTTGCGGGATTCGTTGAGCATCTTGAGCTCTTCCTTGGTGTAGTGGTCTGGCTGGAATACGTCGATCTGTGGGATCACGTTGAATGCAATCTGAGTTGGATAAACTTTGGAGATGATTTCTTCGCCGTTAGAGAGCGCCTTGCACTGTTGTTCGAGCTCTGCGATGCCTTGTGCTCCAGAGCCAGAAACAGCTTGGTAGGAAGATGCGATGATGGACTTGAGACCATACTTCTTGTGAAGTGGGTAAAGCGCCATGAGGGAAATGATGGTTGTGCAGTTTGGGTTGGCGATGATGCCTTTTATTGCTTCTGCTGTCGCCTCTGGGTTGATCTCAGGAACGATGAGTGGCACCTCGTTGTCCATGCGGTAGGCAGAGGAGTTGTCGATCACGATCGCGCCAGCCTTAGCTGCGGATGGTGCGTATTCGAGAGATGTGCTGCCGCTTGCTGCGAAGAGAGCGATGTTTACACCTTCAAAGGAATCGTGGGTAAGTTCTTTGACAGTGATATGTTTACCTTGAAATTCAATCTGTTTGCCAGCTGAACGCGCGGATGCGAGCAGTGTAAGCTGGCTGATTGGGAAGTTGCGCTGGTCGAGGCAAGCGAGCATTTCTTCACCTACGGCACCTGTAGTGCCGACGATTGCAATATGTTTAGCTTCTTTCATGATCTTAAGAACTTTGTTTGAGTGCGCGGGGAGGATACAAGCGGTCTTTCATTTATCAATGTTAGTCTTTCGTATGCTGAATCAAGGTGGGAAAAGCATAGAGAGTGGAATTTTTAGCTTGCGTCTAGCAGAACTTTATTCTAGAGTGCGTAACGATGTTAGATGACATCTGTGAATGTTGCCTCTAACATAAATCATAAAACGAAACTGATGAAGCTTTTGAAAATCTTTCTCCTTGCCGTAGTGGCTGCCTCTTGTGCGGTTCTTGTCTCCTGTGGAAGTAATGCCACGCCAGAACCTACCTATATTGAACCTGTAAAATAATAATGTCTTTACTAAAAGTTTTCGCATACGCTACAGTAGCAGCTTCTATCACTTTCCTTAGTTCTTGCTGCGGATGCATGTAAGTCTAAGGGATGCGCACACCTAGTGTGTAATTCCACCCTAGAGTCAGTCGACTCTGCTAAAATAAACTAATATAATATTATGAAATTCGTTAAGATTATCGCACTCGCAGCAGCAGCAGCAGGTATCGCACTTTCAACATCATGTGGCTCTACACCTGAGTCAGCACCAGTGCCAGTGATGTCAAGTAAGTAATAGCTAATAGCTGTTTCCTAAGCGGGCTTTTCTAACTGTAAAAATCGAAGACATAGGTAACATTACCTATGTCTTTGTGCGTCTGTTACCTATGTATCAGACATCTGTACACTGGTGGTGTGTCCTACCTCGTTGTTAGGAAACTGGTAGGATGCAGCCGAAAGGTGGACTCCAGATTTTAAGGTGCAAGTCATGCACGGTTCTCAGCGCAAAGAGAAATTTGCATCACTGATGCTCGGTTGATCTCGTGATCAGCCAGTCATACGCTTGTGGTGAGAGATTTCGAGCAATATCAAGTGCTCGCAGGAGCTCAACCAAATGAGGAAGACTTGATCAAGTTTCAGGAAAAACTTAGAGACCTTTTGATCTGATTTTTAGGGGATATGAGAGGTGTCCAATTTCTTTCATTTACAGTAGGAGCTACTGTGTTAGCGAGCTGTAGTAGTTCTCTGATCTAGTTAAAGAGGCGTCTACTTCCTTAGGTGAGGTGGAGGCGTTAGTGATAGAAGATGCAGCGGCTGGCGACCTTGAAGATATTAAGATGAGCGTGGCTGAAGCAACTCGGCAGGTCAATGTGAGCCGTGTACTTTCGTATGGTACCTTTGCAACGGCCTTTCTCGCTCGTTTGATTATTTATTCTCAGGCAATTTACGCAGCACCTTTAGTGCTGTTTATTTTGTGTGAACTTTTTTTCTGGAGGAGATTTTGCAAATCAACCCTAGACTAGTATAAAAAACTCCGTTGGAGTTTATTGCAGGAGATGTATTAAAAAAGCTCATCGTGTGTGATGAGCTTTTTTATTTGAAGTATGGGGGCTAGTGTCTACATTTTGATGTCGATCATGGCCTTGCGCTTGAGCCCTTTGATCCAGCGCTTGTAGCGTGCTGAGGACTTTTCACGCTCCACATTGCGGCGGACGATCTTACGAACATTAGGGTCATTGAGACCTGGTGCTGGACCGAGCACTTTCTTGCTCACAACAATAATATGGTAACCACCTCCGTCTTCGAGTGGTCCAATCACGCTGCCAGTAGGGTTTTCGAAAATCATCGTGGCAATGACTGGCGAGAGGTCGATACGATTGACGTTTTTATGTGCACCACCGTCTTCAGCCCAAGCGTCCTTGGAGTGCGCTTTTGCGAGTTCGGCAAAGCTTTCACCTTTCTTGAGCTTGGCAACGATGTCCTCGGTCAGTTCGAGTTGGGACTCAGCCGTGGCGAGGAGGTTGTTTTCATCAATTTTTGGGATGTAGATTTTCTCAAAGTCACATTTATCCTTCCTCGTGTCGCGGAGCTCAGGTTTGATCTTTGCGTATTCTTTGCGTATTTCCTCAGGAGTTGCTGGTGGGGTATCCGCGAACTGCTGAGCGCGCATTGCCTGTACGATGAGCTGACGGTGAATGAGCTCGCGGTATTTCTTGAAGGAAAGACCCTTGGATTGGAGTTCTTCACGGAAAAGTCCGACATTATTGTTGTAGTCCGCACGTACCTTACGGCGAATTTCGGAATCGACTACGTGTTCAGGGATTTGAGCTCCGATCGATTTGAATTCGTGGAGGACGAGTTCACGTTCTACCAGCTCGTTGACGATGTTGTCTTTAGCTTCCTCCAGCTCTTTGTAGTAGCTAGGAGTTTTGCGCGGGTACTTAGTGGAAAGATAAGCTCGGATCGGAGCGAGAGCGAAGGCCACTTCGTTTTTGGTGACAACGCGTCCATTGACCTTAGTGGCGATGCCATTGAGCTCAATAGCAGCTGTGGCGGATAAGGTGAGGCTTATTCCGATAGTGAGGTGGATAAGAAATTTCATAAGTCTGGTGTTCCTGCTTGTTTTCAGCGGTGTACCGTGAAAGGAGCGACAAGGGAAGCCCTATTCGTCTCTCTTGTCATGAGAATCCTGTAACAGAGAAGTTGCTGCATGAGGAATGTGAAGATTTATGAGTCAGGGAAGTTAAATTTTGTCTTCGTATTTTTCCAGTTGGTGTTTGGCTGAAAGGGGGGTGAGACGTTGTGTAGCTGCTTTGAGACAAAATGGAAAGAAAGGTGGAACCCTCTTTGATATAATAAGCGGTATAAACTCCTTTCAGTCGTCTGAGTGCTGCGCCTTCAACCTAGTCCAAACTTCCCTCCCCCAGAGTGGAGTAGAGAGCTTGGGTTTCTAGATTAAGAGATTGCGCGGCACTCGGAAGACTTTTTTTACAGCATGTATGTGTCTCAAGTGCATAAAACACCGTCGGTGTTGTTTTGGAAATTACGTGAATCGTAATCTTGCGTGAGATTATGTAGTCGGTACAGACTGAATAGTCTTGATAACGCGGGAAGCGATCTGGTATGGATCGCCCTGTGAGTTAGGACGGCGGTCTTCGAGGTAACCACGGTATGCGTCGTTCTTGACGAAACTGTGTGGAACACGGATGGAAGCACCACGGTCAGCAACACCCCAAGAGAACTTGTCGATCGATTGAGTCTCGTGGAGACCTGTGAGACGCTGGTCGTTGTCTGGACCGTAAACAGCGATGTGCTCTCCACAGTTTTCTTCGAATGCGTCCATGAGCTTGAGGAAGTATTCCTTACCACCTGTTTCACGGAGGTATTCATTGGAGAAGTTACAGTGCATGCCGGAACCGTTCCAGTCGCCTTTGATTGGCTTACAGTGGTACTCAACGTCTACTTCGTACTCTTCACAGAGACGCTCAAGAAGGAAGCGTGCCATCCAGATCTGGTCAGCAGCTGTCTTGGAACCTTTGCCGAATATCTGGAATTCCCACTGACCAGAAGCAACTTCTGCGTTGATACCTTGGTGGTTGATGCCTGCTTCGAGACAGAGATCAAGGTGTGTGTCAGCGATTTCGCGGCCGATAGAACCTACGTTCTTGAAGCCAACACCGCAGTAGTACTCACCCTGTGGCTTTGGGTAACCACCAACTGGGAAGCCGAGTGGGCGACCGTCTTGCATGAGGAAGTACTCCTGTTCGAAGCCGAACCATGTACCTTCGTCATCAGCGATAGTTGCGCGTGAGTTAGATGGGTGTGCTGTACCGTCTGGAAGCATAACTTCACACATGACGAGAATGCCGTTTATGCGTGTTGGATCTGGGTAGAGAGCAACTGGCTTGAGGATACAATCGGAATCGCCCCCTTCAGCTTGTTGTGTGGAAGAACCGTCAAAGCCCCACTCAGGAAGATCTACAAGAGTTGGGAATGTTGTGAATTCGCGCATCATGCATTTTGTGCGGAGGTTTGGCACTGGTGTGTAACCGTCGAGCCATACGTAATCGAGTCTGTATTTAGCCATAATTGTGATGTGTCTAGATTTAGAGTAATGGGATTTTCCATTCACTTCGTGCTTGAGTGGAGAGCATATTGCGTGCCAAGTACAAAAAAGATTCACATGAAGCTTCTTTAGCGAATGTCAATAACGATGAGCGTGGTATCATCCGAGCCATCATTATCATAGGCGCGAGTCATAAGAGCGTTTGAAGTAGCGCTTGTCGAGTTTGAGTTTTGGCTAAGTGCTTTATGGATGTGTTTTTCCCAGAGCCCATCGGTGATGCCATCGGAGCAGAGCATGAAGCGATCACCTTTCTGATAGGGAATAGCGGCGACTTCTGGGCGCACGCAGCGGTGGCCACCTCCGATGACTTCACAGAGCACAGAGCGCTTCGGGTCGGTGCGATATTGGCGCTCGTTTATTTCACCTTGTTTAAATTTTCTCCACGTAAAAGAGTGGTCCGAAGTGACTTGTCGAGTTTCACCGTCGCGGTGGAGGTAGAGACGGGAGTCTCCAGTGTGGGCGATGTAGAGGTTTTCCGGGGTGAACCATGCTAGGGTGAGGGTGGCGCTCATCCCCTTGAAGTCAGAGTTAGAGTCGGCCTTCTCGTTGATTGAGAGGTGAACGTCGTTGATTTGTTGTTTAAGAAGTTCAAGGTAGTCAGGGTGGAAGCCTTGAGCTGCCATCTTGAATGTTTTCGGGATGAGGAAGGTGAGAGTTTGGAGAATGAGTGAGGAGGCGAGATAGCCAGCATTGCCTCCGCCCATGCCGTCGGAGACCGCGAAGATGAGATCTTCGTTTTTAAGAGTCTCGTTAGAGTCCGCAGGAAGCTCGCTGGAGCCATTGATCCCAGCAGAGAACGCGAGGAAGGAATCGTCGTTCGCTTTTTTTCGGGAGCCAGACTTTGAGGCTCCGCTCCAGTGAAAGTGGTGGATTGGTGGGGGCTCTACTGTGGAAAGTAGTGGAAGCATTGGTGCGAAAGAAGGCGGTTACTGGCTATCTTCTGTAGACGGTGCGTCGAGAAGGGTTGCTAGTTCAAAGTCGATCACGCAGAATTGTCCTTCTTTTGGGTCGTAGGTGATATTGCGCGGTTCTGGGTCATCGTGCTGGACGCCGTACACTTTTTCCAATTGTGTGAAAAGTGAATCCGACTTTTTACGAGAAATATTAGGTGCTGGTGCTCCACAGTTGGTGGTGCAGAGGTAGTTCTTCTCGAGCTTGTAGTCGGTGAGTTTGGGGACGAAGTTGCAGCCACGTTCTTCGAGTGCTTTGAGGATTTTTACTTCGGTGGCGCAGCGCTTGTCTGCGTCGGTGCCGCGAAAGTATTTATGTACATTACCGTAGAAATCGATTTTTACCAGCGAGCGCATTCCGTCTTTGAGAGGTTTCATGAGAGTTGGGTTGGGTTTGTTAGGAGATAGCCAGCAATGCAAAATGTGATGCCGAGAATGAGAGAGCCGAAGGCGTAGGTGCCTGTAGTGAGGTAGGATTGGTTTTGGATGAGGATTTGGGTGTCGAGCGCGAAGCTAGAGAAGGTAGTGAAGCCTCCAAAGAGCCCAGTCACAAAAAGTGGGTGGACCCATTCTGGGTGGTGGGATTTAAGCCAGCCGTAGACACAGCCAATGAGTAGGCAGCCAATGATATTGCAGCTAAAGATGCCCCAGGGAAAACTGATAGAATCTAGAGCTTTAGTTTGCTTATTGATCCAAGTGGAGAGAAGGTAGCGGGTGCTGGCTCCAAGACCGCCACCGAGGAAGATCAAGAGAAGGTGAGTGAGAGCCATGACTATTTCTTTAGCACACCGTGGCGGGGGCTGAGAAGGAAAGAGAGAAGAAAGATTCCTCCTAACAAAATGATAATGGCTGGCCCTGCCGGAATGTTGATGAGCTGGGCGAGAAAAATGCCAGTGACGCTGGATAGTCCGCCGATAATAGCGCCACCCCAGAAAATGGCTGAGGTGCGATCGGTATAGAGCAGCATGATGGCGGCGGGGATTACGAGGAGGCCAACGGAGAGAATGGTGCCTACTGCCTGCAGCGAGGCTACTAACATGCAAATGAGTAGGGTGAAACTGAGGTATTGCATGCTTCTAACAGGCACGCCTTGTGCTGCGGCCACGTTTGGCTCAAACATGGTGAGTAGCATAGGGCGCATGAAAAGGTTAGAGAGAATCAGGGTCACAGCGCTTACAGTGAAGACGAGGTTGAGGTCTTGCACTGAGATGTGGATGATGTTTCCAAAGAGCCAATCGTGAAGGTTTGTTGCTACTGGGAGGTGTGGGAGGAGGGCGATACCTATGGCAAAGGCGGTGGTGTAGATTATCGAGAGTGCGGTGTCTTGGTGAATACGGGAATTTCGGCTGACAACAGTAGAGCCTAGCCCTACGGCAAGACAGGCGAAGATGGCGCCGATAAATGCATTGGCCTGAGTGAGCTCGCGCGTGATGAGGATAGCCACAGCGATTCCTGGGAGCATCGTGTGCGAGAGGGCAGAAACTGAAAGGGCGTTACGGCGAAGGTTTACAAATCCGCTGAAAAAGCCATTAGCAAAGCCGATCAAAGTAGAGCCGATGAGGGCATTCTGCATGAATTGGTTGGCGATGACTGTTTCAGTAAAGCTCATGGTAGCTTAGTGGTTGAAAGTCGCGGCTATGGACTTTTCGTTAAGAAGTTCACTTGGTGGACCAAAGCCGTGCGAGCCTTTGTTGATTAGCAGAGCCTGGTTGAAGAGGGTTTCCACGGTGGCGAGATCGTGGTGTGAGGCGATGATAAGCCTGCCTTCTAACGCGAGTTGGCTAAGTAAATTACTGAGAGTTTCGGATGATGGTTTATCGAGACCGGTAAAGGGTTCGTCTAACAATAGGACGTGTGCTTCTTGGGCGATAGCTCTGGCGAGGAAGGCTCGTTGTTGTTGGCCTCCGGAGAGTTGTTTGATTTGCCGATTCTGAAGTTTGGTGAGCTTGAGGGTTTTCAAGGCCTTGTCGACTGCTTCTGCGTCTTTTGTGCGGAAGCGTTTCCACATGCCGAGCTGTGGGTATCGGCCCATTTCGACGAGTCCTCTAACAGTGATAGGGAAGTCCCAGTCGATTTCTTCTCGTTGTGGAAGGTAGGCGAATTCGCTGGACCACTTTTTGATCTGAGTACCACGCCAGCGGATAGTGCCAGAAGTTTTTGGCATAAGCCCGGCGATGGCTTTGAGAAGTGTAGACTTGCCAGCTCCGTTAGGTCCGATGAGAGCAACACGGTTGCCACAAGAGGTATTGAATGAGATATCCTGCAGAGCTGAGATGTTACGATACTTCACGAAGAGGTTGGTGAGGACGAGATCGTGATGATGGCTGTGATGAGCACAGCAGCTATGTTGGGAAGTTTTCAGAGCTTCGTATGGTTGATACGCGAATGGGGGATGGAGACCTGCTCATAAAGCTAGCCTGAGCGAGATGAGGTTTATTGGCTCCTACCAATTGAACTCCGCGATGTCGGAAATGTTGTCATCGCCACGCAGAGTCTTTTCGCGAGATGCGTGTTTGTCAGGGCTTACGACAATTTGAACAAAATTCATTTCGTTAGGAGTTTGCCATTCGATGTCTACCTGGAGCTCAATAAAGTGTCCTTCTAGGTTAAGAATCCCAGAGCCAATCCACTCTGGAGAATTGAATTCTGTAATATTGAGAACCTCTTTTTGTATGGCTGGTTGGGTGATCTTTACGGACTTGGGTAAAGAAGAAAAATAGAGTTCGAATTCGGTGTCGAGGTTGCGATCGTCGTGGCCTGTATGTGAATGGTTATGTCCCCCCTGTGGGGGGTCATGCTCCTTGTGCGAGTGTCCATGTTTTTTTGTGTTCGCATTGTTAGAATCGGGGAGGATGATGCTGCGCATGCCGGAATAAAGACTGAGGAGGACTACGATGGTAATCGCTGTAGCGATGATGGGGGAACCTTTCAATTTTTAGAGAATAATATTTTATGTTTTGCGTATTAGATGTGGGGGATTTTGCATTCGCAAAAGAGGGGCGGTAGTGCGATGAGAGGTAAAAGGGATGTTCATAAATTGCAAGAATATTGCGTTAGTTTACGCTATTGATTGCTGCTTGGATGATCCTAATTTTATTGAAGTCTTTGATTCCAGGGCTCGATTCTGAGCCTGATGCGAGGTCGAGCGCGGCTGGGTGAATTGTTGTAATTGCTTCGGCTGCATTGTCGGCTGTGATGCCTCCAGCGAGTAGAATGGGGAGCTCAGGGTTTTCTTCGATCACTGTGCGGGCGTGGTTCCAGTCAAAGGTGTCGCCAGTGCCACCGTAGACTCCTGGTGCGTGTGTATCTAGCAGAATGGCTGTAGCTTGGTAGTCATGAATGTTGCTTAGTGAATTTGCATTTTTGACTCCGAGTGCCCGGATGAATGGGTAGCCGGCATTGGTGAAAGCTGCGCAGTACTCTGGAGTCTCATCACCATGAAATTGGGCTACGTCGATGATGTCATTTTTGAGAAGCTCTAACACTTGCTGTTGCTCGGCATTGACGAAAACTCCGACGCGGAGAATTTTCCCTTTGAGCGCTGGGAGGAACTTGGCAGCTTTTGTTGGCGTGATGAAGCGTTTGGATTCCGGCCAGAAATTGACACCAAGAGCTGGAATACCCTCAGCGACGAGTTGCTGCGCATCTTCGGCTAAGGTGATGCCACACACCTTGAGTGAGGTGCTATCTGTGTTGAAAAAATGGTTCATAGCTCGATACGAAAAAACGCACTAGGTGCGTTTTTGAAATAATGAGAACTGTAAGTCCTTAGTTGTTGCTAAGGTCCATAGTCCATGTGCCTTATTTAAGGCGTGCGGTAGGGCGGAGTGGGGCAACTCACCCAAGAATAAGGCTGTTATCTCCAGATTTTGTGTAGCGATGGCGTGTTACTTCACTGGTCGAGATTCCTGTGCTGTTGAGACCGAGAGACTTGATTTTTTCAATCGTGATTGGGAAGTCAGATGTGGTTAGATATGGATACAAGTATTTTCGGAGTACATTTTTAGTCAAATGGAGTGATTTGTCAAAAAATAATCAATCAAGGTCTGGGAACGTGACGATGGTCTTTGTGCTCGCCTCGAGCAACTTGGCTCATGTGTTCTTCTTGTATTTAAGTAACAAGAGAATGCATGAGAGTGAGGAGGCTTAGAGAATAAGCATGCAGTCACCGTAACTGTAGAAGCGATATTTTTGTTCCACCGCTTCTTTGTAGGCCTTGAGTGTGAGATCTTTTCCTGCAAAGGCGCTTACGAGCATGATGAGTGTGCTCTTAGGGAGATGGAAGTTCGTGAGTAAGCGATCTACTACTTTGAACTCGAAGCCTGGATAGATGAAGATGTCGGTTTCGCCACAACTTTCGTTGAGTGTGTTAGACTCGCGACCAAGGCTTTCGAGTACGCGTGTACAAGTGGTGCCGACTGCGGTGACGCGTGAGGATTTGTTGATTCTATTAGCTGTGTCTGCGCTGACGGAATAGTGCTCCGAGTGCATTTCGTGGTCTTCAATTTTCTCTGCTTTCACTGGGCGGAATGTGCCAATACCAACGTGGAGTGTGAGAAAGCTGTGGTCGATTTTTTCTAGCACTTCAGGAGTAAAGTGGAGGCCTGCAGTTGGGGCTGCAATAGCGCCTTCTTCGTTGGCGAAGACTGTCTGGTAGCGGTCGAGGTCTGCCTTGTCGCTGTTGCGCCCCATGTAGTGTGGGAGGGCGAGAGAGCCGTGCTGGTGGATATCTAATTCCTTATTCCACTCTATGAGGCGATTACCATTTTTAAAAATTTCAACAACAGTTCCTATAGCGTTGCCGACTTCTACAGTTCGACCGACTTTCATTTTCTTGCCTGGGCGCACCATACAATCCCAGAGGGTTGGCGTTGGGCGATGAGTGACAACGAGTTCAATGTTCTCATCGTTTGAAAAGACGCGGGCTGGGATGACTTTTGTGTTGTTGAGAATGAGCAGGTCTTCAGGAGTGAAATACTCGTGAATGTCTGAAAACATGCGATGTTCGATTTTTCCTATATCGCGGCGGATGACGAGCATGCGTGAGCCCGTACGATCTTCAAGTGGGCGACTGGCAATCAATGCGTCAGGAAGATGGAAATCGAAATCATCCGTGCGTAAGCTCATAACTTGGTTTGAGCCTAGAATGGGTGAAGATTCAACATTGAAGTGTGGTCAACCATATGTGCAGCAGCTGTGCGCCTGTGAGCCATCCTTTATTCGATCAATCCTTCTAAAGTATAAAAAACTCACGCAGAGTAGGACTCTAGGTAAGGTTTTGAGAAAAATCGGACTGTCTTGTTACGCGTAAACTACGACGATGGAGTCGCACTTCTTGTCGTCCTTGAGAGTGTCGGAAAGCACAACAATGGGCGTACCTTCAGTGACTTTACCCTTGTCCTTAAGGAAGGTGATAGCGTCATTGATGGTGTCCATTGGCTCGTCAGAGAATGGAAGCACATAGGGCTCGATACTGCGACCAAGTGCGAGGCGACGGCATGTCGCCGCTTCTGGCGCAAAAGTGTGAATCGGAGCCTTCGGGCGAAGGAGAGCTGCCTGAACAGCCATTACGCCGCGATGTGTGAATATCACAAGATGTGCATTTGGAAGCGTGTCTACTAGCTTAGTCGCAGCGGAGATGACTTGTTGCTTGTCCGTAGTGAGTTCAGCGAGTGCACCGTTGCCGATGGAGCCTTCGCGTTCGATACGCTTACAGATACGATCAAATGTTTCCACGCAGCGCACTGGGTAGTCACCAGTAGCGGTCTCACCAGAGAGCATGATCGCGTCAGCTTCTTCGTACACAGCTGTAGAAACGTCTGAGACTTCTGCGCGTGTTGGAGTTGGGTTCTTGATCATGGATTCGAGCATATGAGTCGCAACGATGACGCGGCAACCAAGCTCGTGACAGCGACGGGTGATGTGACGCTGGATGATTGGAAGTTCTTCAACGTCCACTTCGATACCGAGGTCACCACGAGCAATCATGATGATGTCAGATGCGAGGATGATTTCGTCGATGTTCTTGATCGCTTCTTGGTCTTCTATCTTAGAAACGATGTGTGCGTCGCCACCAAGTTTCTCCATTTCTGCGCGGAGTTTGTTGACGTGTGCTGCATCACGCACGAAGGAACCAGCGATGTAGTCAGCCTCACACTCTATAGCGAGAGCGAGGTCTTTGTGGTCCTTTTCAGTGAGGGCTGGAAGGTTGAGGCGAGTGCCTGGCAGGTTGATGTGGCGGCGGCTGCCGATAGTGCCAGCTGTGAGAGCTGTGCAGATGCAGGAACAATCGTTCTTTTCCTCAATGCGCATGAGCATGGTGCCGTTGTCGACAACGAGAGTAGCACCTACTGCCACGTCGTTCATCATGCCTTCGTAGTTCACTGTTGTAGATGCCGGGATAGTCATTGTCTCACTCTGCTGGCGGATTTCAAATTTGTCGCCAACATTGAGCTCACAAGGAATCTCAAGGTCACCTGTGCGGATGGATGGGCCTTGAAGGTCGAAAAGGATTGCTGTGTGCTTGTTTTTCTCTTTAGAGATCTCGCGGATGAATTTGACCAGCTCGCGGCACTTGTCGTGCTGAGCATGGCTCATGTTCATACGGAATATGTTGACGCCTGCGTCGATGAGATCAGCAATGGCTTCAGCGGAAAAAGTTGCTGGTCCGAGTGTGGAAATGATACTTGTTTTTCGGAACATAGTGTTGAAATAATTTACAACCTAATAAGTAGATGTATGAAGCTGTGGTTTCTTTGCCGAGAGGCGTCATGGTAGTTATTTTATATGCGGTAGCAAGTCTCAAGGTGAGATAGTTCCAACACGTGTTTTACTTTGATGGGAATTCGTTTATCCCTAGTAATTTTGCTGCATACTGTTCGTTGTTGTGACTGCGTTTCAATGCATGGCGTAGGAATGCTTCGTGGATGCTAATATCTGGATTTTCTTCAGCAAAATCTAGCAGTTTGCTAAACAGAATGTTTACCTCACTGTCGGAGCGTAGTGAGACCCCAATCGGGATATCATGAGCGAGCAAAACATCAGAGCTAGCGAGGGCTATAGCGCGGGTCATAGTGTTTTCTAATTCGCGCACGTTGCCTGGCCATTTATGTTCTTGGAGAACGGTGATCGCTTCTCCTGATAGACGGAGGCGGGCCATGCCGTTTTTCTTGGTGATTTTTCGAAGGAAAAATTCTGCTAGTAAGGGGATGTCTTCTATGCGTTTTCGGAGTGGGGGAAGGCGCAACTCTACTACATTGAGCCGATAGTAAAGGTCTTCGCGGAAGCGGCCTTCGCGTACTTCCTGAGCGAGGTTTTTATTTGTCGCAGCCACAATTCTAACATCGCTTGTGAGTACTTCGTTTTCGCCGACACGGGAGAAGGTTCCCTCTTGGAGGACACGAAGCAACTTTACCTGAACAGGGACTGGCATGTCGCCGATTTCGTCCAAGAATAGTGTTCCACCATCACATTGCTCGAAGCGGCCAGTACGCTTTGCGGCCGCCCCTGTGAATGAGCCTTTTTCGTGCCCAAAAAGTTCACTTTCTAGTAGGTTTTCAGGGATGGCTCCGCAGTTAAGTGCGACCATTTCATTCAAGCGGCGTGGACTATACTCGTGTACGGCATTAGCCACAAGTTCCTTACCTGTGCCACTTTCACCATAGATGAGAACTGGTGCATCTGTGCGTGCGACGCGGCCTACTGTTTTAAATACATCTTGGAATGCGCGAGAGACGCCAATGACCTGAAGCTTTCCGCCCACGTCAGGCATTTTTTGTTTATACTCTCCAGCTGTCCGTCGTCCTTCAATGACCTGCCAGGCGCTCTCGACCACACTGCGTAGTTCGAAAACGAGAGATTCTTTGCGGAGAATATCGTGAGCGCCTTGCTGAGTGGCCTTGATTACTTGAGCTGTGCCTGGAAAAACGGCGGTGATGATGACGATGATGTCAGGGTGAGTAGTCTGGAGTTGAGCTAATAGGTCGATGCCGTCGAAGGGCTGTAATACAATGTCAGCTATGACAAGCTCGACAGTCGTTCTCTCACAAATTTTTACAGCATTGTTGGCATTGTCACAGCGCAAGATACGAATGCCATCGGCCTCAAGGTGTTTGCTCGCCCAGTCGAGGTAGTCGTGATCTGGGTCAACGAGGAGCAGTGTGCGCTCAGAGGTGTCTGACATAACAGAGGGTGAAAGCTTGGTGGCTAGAGCGCGCCGAATCGACGGTTGCGATTGCTAAAATGTTCAATAGCTTGGTAGAGATCACTTTCCGCAAAATCAGGCCAAAACTTATCGATGATGATGATTTCAGAATAGCTCAGTTGCCAGAGCAGGAAGTTAGAAAGTCGTAGTTCCCCCGAGGTTCGGATGAGTAGGTCTGGGTCGGGTTGCCCAACAGTATAGAGGTGGTCGGAAAACATTGACTTATCTATGTCCTCAATCTCGATCGTGCCTGCGGCTGCTTTTTGGGCAATGGCTTTGGTCGCGTCTACGATTTCTTCGCGCGAGCCGTAAGAGAGTGCGAGGTTGAGTGAGAGAGCTGTGTTGTTAGAAGTGGCTTGAATCGCTTTATTTAACTGCTCTTGGATTTTTTTTGGAAGCATGTCAGTGCGGCCGATGGCGTTGAGTCTGACATTATGCTTTATCATCTCTTCGGTCTTCTCTTTGAGGAAGCGTTCGAGGAGTTGCATCAGTGCTTCGATCTCCGATTCTGGACGTTGCCAATTTTCAGAGGAGAAAGCATAAAGTGTGAGGTATTTTATTCCCAAGGATTTGCATGCATCGACGCTGCGTCGCACAGATTCAGCTCCTGCTCTGTGTCCTGCGATTCTCGGTAAGCCTCGTTGTCTAGCCCATCGACCGTTGCCATCCATAATGATGGCGATATGTTCTGGCACGGTTGCTCTAGAGTTTCTGGTGCTAGTGATGTCATCATTTGTGCTCATGCAGAAAGCAAATTTTGTACTGTTGTATAGAAGATTGCAAGTGTCGGTAGCAATTTCTCTATTGGAGCTGAAGCGTGGTCTTGACGACTGCATTGGGAGCTGCCGCCTTGCCGGGTTTTATAAAATGTCATAGTCTAACCTGGTGGCCAGAGCATCTGGCGACCTGCTAGAATGTGCAGGTGCAGGTGAGGAACTTCTTCACCTCCATCTTTCCCATTGTTGATTACAGTGCGGAAGCCACTTTCAGCAAAGCCTTCTTGGTCTGCGACCTTCTGGGCTGTGAGCAAGAGGTGACCGAGTGTGGCTTGGTCTTCTGGGGAAGACTCAGCAATCCTAACAATACGCTTCTTAGGGACGATCAAGAGATGGATAGGAGCCTGTGGGGCTATATCGCGAAAGCAAATACAGAGAGCATCTTCGTGCACGATGTCTGCTGGAATTTCGCGATCAATGATCATTTCGAAAATGGTTTTGTCGCTCATGTCTTTGAGTATCAATAAAAGTGAGTGAGAGTGGAATTTTATTTCTCCTTATCACCTTTCTTTTTGCCTTTGAGTTTAGCTTCAATGAAGGCGTCGAGGTCGCCATCCATGACTGCTGTAACATTGCTTGTTTCTTCACCCGTACGAAGGTCCTTGACCATTTGGTAGGGCTGGAAAACATAGGAGCGAATCTGGCTACCCCAGCCGATGTTTCCTTTTTCACCGTACTCACGTTCGGCTGCGTCTTTTTGTTTATCTTCTTCTATCTGATAGAGTTTTGCTTTGAGGAGCTCTAGTGCAAGTTCGCGGTTACGTAGTTGTGAGCGTTCTTGCGTACAGCGAATAATAATACCTGTAGGTTTATGTTTGAGAATAACCGCTGTTTCTACCTTGTTGACGTTCTGACCGCCAGCTCCGCCGGAGCGCGCAGTTTGGATATCAATATCAGCGGGGTTGATATCAATTTCGATCTTGGTATTCATCTCTGGAATGACATCCACAGAAGTGAATGATGTGTGTCGCTTGCCAGCTGAATCGAATGGAGAAATGCGGACAAGGCGGTGTACGCCGCGCTCATTTTTGAGGTAACCATAGGCGTATGCGTTTTCAACTTTGATCGTAGCACTGGAGATGCCAGCTCCGTCGCCCTCCGCATAATCGACGGTGCTCACGGTATAGTTCTTACTCTCGGCCCAGCGAGAGTACATACGAAGGAGCATGGCTGCCCAGTCGCACGCTTCGGTACCACCAGCGCCAGAGTGGATTGTAACATAGCAACTAGATGGGTCATTCGGTTTGTCTAACAGCACAAGTATCTCGAAAGAGTCTAACTCCTTGTTGATGGCTAGGAATTCTGCTGCTGCTTCTGCTGCTGAATCCGCATCTTCATATTCCTTAGCGAGTGAGATGAGTTCCTTGAGGTCGCCGAGTCGTTGTTCCAGAGCGAGAAAAGGATGCAGTTTACGTTTCAAGATCTTGGCTTTGCCTACCACATCTTGTGCTTTATTTGCATCGTTCCAAAAGGAGCCTTCAGCCATTTGATGGTCGATCTCGGAGAGTTCGGATTCCAGCTTTGGAATGTCAAAGATACCTCCTGAGTGTAGACAGACGGCTCTGAATAGATTCGGTGTCGACCGCCAGGAGGTCAGCGTTATAAGGTTCAGACATGCCTTGGTTTTGCGATGAGTCGCGAGACATTACAAGTGTGAAGAGGGAAGTTCGTCGGGCGCTCCTAGGGTCTTGCTTTGTGACTTTAACTAAGCGTACATAAAACCCTCACTGGCATAGCAGTGAGGGTTTGTAGAAAACAATGGGGGTTTTGGACTAAAGTTGGTCTTTGAGGATTGCGTACTCTTTGCGAAGAGCGTGGAGTTCTCCTTCGACTTTAGCCATCTTCTTATGCACATCACCGAGTCGCTTAAGTACCTCCGTGATATCATTGCTCTTTGTCTTGCGACTAAGAGACGGAGAGCCTGCTTCTTTGAGCCATTTGCCAATAGTGATTTGTGAAGTGTTGAACTTTCTGGATGCAGCAGCTGCGCCGCCTCTTCCTTTTTCTGCGTTATGCTGATCTACAAAGGTGAGGATTTCTGCCTTTTGAGCAGTCGTGTAGCGCTTGCTGTGGTATGTGGTTTTCTTTTTAGCCATATATGATAGACTATCATATGCTAGTTTATATAAGCAAGTGTTATTTATAGGTATTGTCTATTATAGGTATTGTCTAGACAGTGGATATCTAACATGCGGTTCCGTTGTTTATCTTGGAAAATAATATAAAAGGAACCGCCATGCCGTCCATAGAACTGTGGCCACTGATCCGAAAGCTCAGTAGGTGGGAACATCCATTAGGCTTTTTTCTTCCTAAAAAGGCGTGACATCAACCCTTCGGGGCAGCTCCCGTAATATATATATCGGCCTGGGCACGTACTATATGGGGACGAACATGGCAGCCGATCGAATATAGCTTGAATTGCTTTTTGAGCAATAAGAAATGGAAACAATGAGATCGAGCAGGAGTTTCGGATCTGGTTGTTTTTTAGCTCAGAAAGAACGATGAGTGTATTTATTTTGAGGATTGGGAGCCTGTGGCAAAGTCTTTGTTCGTAGTTACTAGTAAAGAGCAGAGCAATTGGAGATTCATCCGCAAGCGCGCAGAAGAGGGCTCTATTCTTCTTCGTTTGCCGCAGTGAGGACGAGATTACGGAGCTGGTCAGCAGCTTTGAGTGCGGCTTTGCTCTGAGAGGGGGTGATTTCTGAAATGGGTTCGCTGAGTAAAATCGGGTGGGTGATTTCAGCGAATGTGGCTTCAATGATGCTGCTGAGTGTTGAGCTGTTGGGGTTTGTTAGCTTCCAATTGTTTGTGTCGGAAATCTTGACTTCATCCTGAGCTTTGAGGACGATGGTCTTAACGATCTTCTGGTCAGCACTAAGCGTGTTGGCCAGAAGAGACTTGGCGTGCTCTTGAGCAGTGGCGGCATTTGGTGTGAGCACAAAGCGGATTGTGTTGCGGGGCTGGGCTTCGGTGAGGGAGCGGATAAGCGACGAGGAGATGCCTAGCTTAGCAGCTTCAGCTTTGGTTTTTCCACCGACAGTTTCGATGACAACCGCGACGATATTCTCCTCTGTGCTACCTAGAATGTCCGTGTAGGCGAGTTGGAAATTCTTGGCATCGACAGAGAATACTTTTTTTTCTGTAAACTGCATCCCAGTGCCAGCTGGGCTCACAGCTCCTTGGATGAAGCGAATGGCAGCTTGGGCGTTTTTTCTGCCAATCTCTGAGTCGAGCTCGCGTCGGCCGAGTAGCAGTGCATGCTGCATTCCTGTACTGATGTCCTTGGCGTTGAGAGCTACTGCTACTTTAAACTCTTCTTGAGATTCAGCTTCTTCGTTTTGTCTAAGATGGTGAATGACGCTGGTGACAGTGCCAACAGCGAGACCGATCGGTAGGAGAATGATGATCCACCAGATTTTTTTTGAGCCTGTCTTGTCTGTAGATTGGGACATGAGAAATAAAGATGAACCCCTAAAAAGTTGGATGCAGAAACAGAGCGCGAGGGGCTGTTTATAGTAAGGTCTGTGAGCGAGCTAACACTTTTGCGATATATCTAGCAGCGCGTTGGTGGCAGCCAGGTTCCCCTAGTTTCGCTGCGGTCTCGGCGAGTTCGGTCTGCATTTGTTGGACGTGCTCAGAGTCGACTAGCAATTTGTCAAGTGCGTGTTGGATGTGGCACGGGTCGGCGTCCCCTTGGATAAATTCTTCTACTACTTGTTTGCCCGCGAGAATATTAACTAGGCCAATGTAGTCGACTTTGACCAGCATTTTCCCGATGAAGTAGCTTGGCCAAGCAATGCGGTACATCAAGCAATACGGAAGTCCGTAGTAAGCAGCCTCAAGAGTGGCTGTACCGCTGGCGATGACTCCGCAGGAGGCGCGTTGCATGAGAGCGTGACTGTCGCCAGTCGTGATGGAAACGAGCTCGTCCGATAGGCCTGATCTTGCGAGGGAATCGCGCATTTTTGTAGCGAGCTTTTCAGAGGCCGCTGGAGCTTGAAAATGGAGGCTTGGATGCGCGCTATTGAGTCTCCTCGCAGCTTCTAACATGACTGGAAATAATCTAGAGACCTCACGTTCTCGACTGCCAGGGAAAAGACCCACGAGTTTCGCGTTGCGTGTGGTTTTGATTTTTTTTTCTGTAAGCTCATCGACGATCGGGTGCCCGACGAATTCTGTTGGGAGACCTGCATTTTCAAAGATGGGTTTCTCAAAGGGAAAGATGCAGATCATTTGATCAAGTAGCTCCGCCATCTTGGGAATACGCCTTTTATTCCAAGCCCAAACTTGAGGGCTGATGTAGTAAATAATTTGAGTGTCAGGCAGCGCCTGGCGAACGGCTTTCGCTAGGCGGAGGTTGAAGCCAGGGTAGTCGATGAGGATAAGCGCATTAGGTTGAGCTTCGACGATCTGTTTGAGTATTGCGTCGAACTGCTGCTTGAACCACGAGTACTGCTTGAGTACCTCCCAAATTCCCATCACAGCGGCATCTTCCACCCAGTCGCGTACCTTGTCGTTGCTTGCAGCGCGCATTTCAGGTCCACCTGTGCCGAGCAAATCGACATTAGGAATGTCCTCTTTGAGGGCGTGCATGAGCTTGGCTCCGTGTGTATCACCACTGACTTCACCAGCGATGAGATAGATGGAAGTGTGATTCACTGTGGGACTCTATAGTGCGGCAGTGAGGAAATTTCAAGTTTCCAAGGCTTGAGCAAAAAAAGCTCTACTCATGAGGAGTAGAGCCTTTTGAAAAAAGTAAATGCGAAAGCTTACTTAGTTGCTTTCTCGTTCTTCTTTGCGATTACTGTTGTGATAGCGGAGCGGTCGTATTTCACGAATGTGTTGTCGGCGACACGGAGGGAAACTGTCTTTTCGCTGACGGAATTGACAGTGGCGTGCATGCCGCCGATGGTGATGACATTGTCGCCAGTCTTAAGGTTTTCTTGTTTTGCCTTGAGCTCTTTCTGGCGCTTTTGCTGTGGGCGGATCATAACGACCCACATGACAACGAAAAGGATGCCGAACATGATGAATGTCTGCATCGAGTTGCCACCTTGTCCCTGAGCAAGTCTGAAGAATATGTTTATCATAGTTGTCTTTATTTAGAATTTAGGGTGTAGCGTGCAATGAACGCATCTTTGAATTCGGAGAAAGTGCCAGCCTCGATGGCTTCACATGCTTGCTCCATGAGCTGTAGATAAAAATACAGGTTGTGGTAGGAAAGCAATCTCAAACCGAGCATTTCTTTGGCTCTCCAAAGGTGGCGGATGTAGCTGCGTGAGAAGCGAGCTACACTCGGGTGAGTGAATCCGCTTAGTGGATCTTGGTCAAACTCAAATTTCTTGTTTTTAATGTGGATCGGGCCGTCGAGGGTGAAGGCTAAGCCGTGGCGGGCAACGCGAGTGGGCATCACGCAGTCGAACATGTCGACGCCGCGGGCGATCATTTCTAACATCTGCGGAGGTGTGCCTAGCCCCATGGCGTAGCGTGGTTTGTCTTCGGGCAGGTGAGGAACAGCATTGTCGACCGCGCGGATCATTTCGTGCTCAGGTTCACCAACGGAGATACCGCCAACAGCGTAGCCGTCGAAGCCGATCTCGATAAGTTCCCTGGCGGATTGCTCACGAAGGTCAGCGTAGATAGAGCCTTGGACGATACCGAAAGCAAGTTGACGGGTCACTTCAGTTGGCTTAGCAATGAGGCTATTATCGAGCTGCCAAGGAACGACCTTGGAGCGCTTTGCTTCGTGCCACTCTTTACAGCGCTTAGCCCAGCGGATGGTGAGGGCGAGCGAGTCCGCTGCATATTTTTCATCGCATGGATACGGTGGACATTCGTCGAAGAGCATGGCGATGTCAGAGCCGAGCGTGCTCTGGATTTCCATGCTCGTTTCAGGTGAAAGCATCATCTTGTCGCCGTCGAGGTGGTTGGCAAATTGGACACCTTCTTCGGAAATTTTACGCAGCCTAGCGAGTGACCAGACTTGGAAGCCGCCTGAGTCGGTGAGGATAGGTTTGTCCCAGCTGGAGAATTGGTGCAGACCTTGGCCAGCTCGAATGACGTCGAGGCCAGGCCGCAGGTTGAGGTGGTAAGTGTTGCCTAGGATGATTTGCGAGCCAAGCTCGACGAGGTCGTCTGGGTGCAGTGTCTTGACACTGCCTTGGGTGCCAACTGGCATAAAGATAGGTGTCTGCACGACGCCGTGGGCGGTGGTAAGTTGACCGCGCCGCGCCTTGGTCTTTTCATCAGTCTTGAGAAGTTTGAACATGCCAGTGAAGTTTGTTTGAGAACTTGAAGCATGGATTGGCGCCGCGCGACAATGAAGATTTTTCAGCAGTTTTTGGGCTTGTTATATCTTCACTATGAGGCACTTTTTGCGTAATTGTGGAGCCGTTCAAGGCAACCAAATAGGACTAGCTTTCAGTGGTGCCGAAAGCGCGGATCTGTTGCTCGCTAGCAATACCTGCCGCTTCTAACCAACGGGCATTTTTTCTCCAAGGTTCGGCAGGTGAGCGAGAGATATGGGTGCTTGGTGAGCTAAGCTTAACAAGTCGGGCATTGGTTTGCCAGATTGTGCTGACTGGAGGAGAGAGTTGGGAGTCATTGCTCTAAGAGTTAGACTTCGAGAGCTTCGGCGATGAGGCTCATGCGTACAGGAACTCCGTTGAGTGCCTGCTCGAAGTAGCGCGCTTGTGGGAGGTCATCGACACGCCGAATGATCTCGTTGACGCGGGGAAGTGGGTGCATGAGGGTGGCGTCTGGTTTCATCTGGCTCATCAGTTCAGGTGTGAATACAAAAGCATTTTTTATTCGATTGAATTGCTCGATGTCCTTGAAGCGTTCTTTCTGCATGCGGGTGTCGTAGATGACATCGGCAGTACTAAGGATCTCGTCGTTGAGCTCGGTGTGGATGCTGTCCTCGGCAGTGACATATTCCTCTGGCATCTGAATGATTTCTGGGGCGACGAATCCGAGAGTAACACCATCGTAGTTGCGTAGAATTTTTGCCAAGGAATGGACCGTGCGGCCGTATTTGAGGTCGCCCACAAAGGCAATTTTGAGTGGCTCTTTACCGATCTTGTGGTGCTTGACGATGGTGTAGAGGTCGAGAAGTGATTGGGTAGGGTGTTCGCCGCTGCCATCACCGCCGTTGAGGATGGGGACTGGGGAATAGTGAGCCGCAATTTCGGCCTTCCCTTTGATCTTGGTTCGGAGAGCGATGGCATCGGCATAACCACCTACGATGCGGATGGTATCTTCGATGACTTCACCTTTGGAGATAGAGGAGAAGTTAACATCACTTTCGGAAATGACATTGCCACCGAGACGCATCATTGCTGTTTCAAAAGAAAGGCGTGTACGGGTGGAGGCCTCGTAGAATAAGGCTCCTAAGATCTTGCCAGCGCAGATTTTCGACCCACCTCTACGGAGAATGGCTTCCATTTCTGCGGAGCGCTGCATGATACGATCGAGGTCAGCGCGGGAAAATTGGTCGGCAGTGAGAACATGATTCATAAGCTGGCGCGAGCTTGGAGTGAGAAGGATAAAGGATAAAGGAAAAAGGATAGGGGAGTTTCACTTTATTCTTCCCCTTTTTTCCTGCAGGAACTGCACATGGCTATTGACGTAGATAAGCTCGCAAAGATTTGTAAGGCACTAGGTGCTTCTGAGTATGAGATTGAGATTCGTGAATTCGTGGAAATGGAAGATACAGTCAATGTGAAGTCACTCGATAACCGTGCGTCTGTCTTCGTGTTGTTAGAAGCACTGCGCAAACTCAAGAGCTCACGTCGCAAGCCAGCTTACGACTTACTACGCTGTGTTCACCGTGTAGGAAGAAATTGGTATCCGCGGGGCGAATGTGTCCGCCATGGAGATTCAGCCAGATTTCGGTATCGCAGCCTCGACATCACACTCGCATGCGACACTCCAGGTGTGGCTGAGCACAAGCAGATCGCTCGTCTTGGCGACGGGGCGGCGATCAAGGTGATGGATTCCTCCTGTGTGTGTGACTATCGCATGGTCAAGTTCATGAAGAAGACAGCTACTGCGAAAAAAAGATCAACTGGCAGACTGAGATCCTCCCTGCGGGGGCACTGACACTGTGGGTCTCCAATAGAGAACTCCAGGTGATGTGATCTCTATCCCTACACGCTACGTTCACCAAGTGATCGAGATGGCCCATAAGAAGGATCTTGATGACTGTATCAAGCTGCTCGCGGCATGTGTGTGCGACCTCGATAAGCACGATTGGTCGTTCTAACAAAATTTGGAATTTTATGTAGTTGACAAAATCTGTAAGATAGTAAAATTTAGTTGCGTACTTTTAATAATCATGGCACTTCAGAATATTCAGAATAGGAAAATTTTTAAAACTCTACTTATCGCAGGATTGCTGAGCCAAGCCGCAGAGGCGGAGGATGGTTTTATCGATTTATTCAATGGCAAGGATCTGAATGGATGGACTGGTGAAGGGTATGAGGTTCAAGAAGGGGTGATTGTTTGTACACCAAAAGGGAAAAACCTCGTGAGCTCAAAACAGTATGCAAACTATGTGTTTGATTTTGAGTTTAAACTGCCACTAGGCGGAAACAATGGGCTCGCGATCCACTACCCAGGAACTGGAGATGCTGCATACACAGGCATGGAATTGCAGATTTTAGATGATACTGCTCCTAAATACGCCAAGCTCAAGGACAACCAATATCATGGAAGCATTTATAAATTGCAAGCCGCTCAGCGTGGACATCTCAAACCAGTTGGTGAGTGGAATAAGCAACGAGTCGTAGTCAATGGCAATCAACTCACCGTGAAGCTCAATGGGGTTCAAATCAATGATGCTAATCTTGATGACTTAGCTGCGGAGTTCCCTGAGCACAAAGGCGTGAAGCGTCGTTCTGGTTATATCGCCTTGTGCGGTCACGGAGACCCTGTGGTATTTAGAAATTTACAGCTCAAGGATACAACCTTGCCCAAAGTGAACCTTCAGGGATTCAGTGCCATGTATGATGGAAAGAGTCTAGCAGGGTGGAAAAAGGATCCTGGGCATGAAGGTCATTGGCAACCGCGTGGCGAAGTGCTGCATTATGACAGTATGTCTACAGCAAAGGATAAGAACCTTTGGACTGAAAAAAGTTATAAGGATTTCACTATGGTGTTCGATTGGCGTTGGGCTGATAGTTCTACAAAGAGACTGAATCTACCAGTGTTAGACCCTGCTACTGGCGAGGCTAAGAAGGATATCCACGGGAAGCCTATTACGAAAAATCTGATCGAGCTCGATAGCGGCATTTATCTTCGGGGTAATAACCGCTCGCAAGTGAACCTCTGGAACTGGCCATGTGGCTCAGGTGAAGTCTATGGCTACCGCACTGACAAAAAATTCAGCCAAAAAATTCGCGCGGCGCTTACACCTAAAGTTCCTGCGGACAACCCCATCGGCGCTTGGAACCGCATGGCGATCACTCTCAAAGGAGACAGGCTCACAGTCGTTCTCAATGGTAAGACGGTCATTGAGAATGCACAACTACCAGGCGTGCCAGCCGAAGGTCCTATCGCACTACAGCATCATGGTTCAGTCCTCGAATTTCGTAACCTCTATATTAAAGAACTCTAACACCCATATTGAATATGTCTAAATTAAATGTATCTAACAATGAGCCTGCGTCTACCCGTCGAAGCTTTGTAAAAAATATTTCTCTCGGCGCTGCGGCAGTTGGGATGAGTCCTCTGCTATTTCCCTCAGTGAGTGCTGCTGAAGGAGCTGCTAAACTGAAGTTTGGTGTTGTTGGTTTAGGTGACCGGGGCTCTGGAGCCGTGAGAGATATTTTGGCAGCAGACCCTGATACTATCTTGTGGGCTGTGGGAGACATTTTTGAAGAGCGGATGAAGGGCGTGGCTGAGTTTGAGAAGCGCTTTTCTGGTCGTGTCGATACAGATGGAGGAAAGAGGAATTTTGTGGGATTCGATTCCTACCAGAAGGTGATCGATAGTGGGGTAGATATCGTTTTGCTTTGTGAGCCTCCCACTTTCCGACCTCTTCATTTTGAAGCTGCTGTGGCAGCTGGTAAGCACGTCTTTATGGAGAAGCCGATTGCCATTGATATCCCTGGCCTCACGAGAATGGTGGAGAATGCGAAAAAAGCGCAAACCAAGGGTTTATCGGTAGTAACAGGCCTTGTCTGGCGTTATAGCAAGCATCACATGGAGTTGCATAAGCGTGTGCAAGATGGTGCCATCGGGGATGTGCTAACGGTTTCGTCTGCCTACTCAAGTAGTGGACGTCCTGCCAAAATGCCGGATATTAAGCACAAGCCGAAGAGCATGTCTAACATGGAATGGGCTCTGCGTTATTGGAAAAACTATCTCGAGCTCAGTGGTGACGGAATCATGGATTTTATGATTCATGGAATCGACCGCATGTCTTGGACGATGGGTGACAAAATGCCAGTAAGTTGTTATGCGAATGGTGGCAATACCGCACCAGTAGCAGGGGGGAACAATTGGGATCATTTTAGCTTACGCTACGAATATGCTGATGGTCGTATAGCTGACTTTATGGGGCGCCAGATCCCAGGTATCTATGCTCCGCGGCGCGATGTGATAATAGGGACGAAAGGTCGCGCAGTGGCGACTTGGGACACTGAATCTATTATACAGAATGGGAAAACGATTTGGCAGCAATCTGGAGATTTAGGCTACGTTTATGAACATGAAGTTCTTTTAACTCACATCCGTAAAGGGCAGCCCTACAATGATGTGATAGATAAGTTCCAGCATAGTCACGCTGCCGCTATTATGGGGCGTAATGCCGCCTATACAGGTGCGCTCTTAAGCAATAAACAAATTCTAGCTTCCTCAGATGTCCTCATTGACACGAAGGGAATCAATTTTGAAACTCCATTTGAGCCTCGACAGGCTGCTATTACTGGAAAAACAAAATTGATCTAACGGTAAGACTAATAGTCGATGTGACAGGCTCACAGTCGTCCTTAATAGTAAGACGGTCATATGAGAATGCACAACTACCAGGCGTGCCAGCCGAAGGTCCTATCGCACTACAGCATCATGGTTCAGTCCTCGAATTTCGTAACCTCTATATTAAAGAACTCTAACACCCATATTGAATATGTCTAAATTAAATGTATCTAACAATGAGCCTGCGTCTACCCGTCGAAGCTTTGTAAAAAATATTTCTCTCGGCGCTGCGGCAGTTGGGATGAGTCCTCTGCTATTTCCCTCAGTGAGTGCTGCTGAAGGAGCTGCTAAACTGAAGTTTGGTGTTGTTGGTTTAGGTGGTCGGGGCTCTGGAGCCGTGAGAGATATCTTGGCAGCAGACCCTGATACTATCTTGTGGGCTGTGGGAGACATTTTTGAAGAGCGGATGAAGGGCGTGGCTGAGTTTGAGAAGCGCTTTTCTGGTCGTGTCGATACAGATGGAGGAAAGAGGAATTTTGTGGGATTCGATTCCTACCAGAAGGTGATCGATAGTGGGGTAGATATTGTCTTGCTTTGTGCACCTCCTACTTTCCGACCTCTTCATTTTGAAGCTGCTGTGGCAGCTGGTAAGCACGTCTTTATGGAGAAGCCGATTGCCATTGATATCCCTGGCCTCACGAGAATGGTGGAGAATGCGAAAAAAGCGCAAACCAAGGGTTTATCGGTAGTAACAGGCCTTGTCTGGCGTTATAGCAAGCATCACATGGAGTTGCATAAGCGTGTGCAAGATGGTGCCATCGGGGATGTGCTAACGGTTTCGTCTGCCTACTCAAGTAGTGGACGTCCTGCCAAAATGCCGGATATTAAGCACAAGCCGAAGAGCATGTCTAACATGGAATGGGCTCTGCGTTATTGGCAAAACTATCTCGAGCTCAGTGGTGACGGAATCATGGAATTTATGATTCATGGAATCGACCGCATGTCTTGGACGATGGGTGACAAAATGCCAGTAAGTTGTTACGCGAATGGTGGCAATACCGCACCAGTAGCAGGGGGGAACAATTGGGATCATTTTAGCTTACGCTACGAATATGCTGATGGTCGTATAGCTGACTTTATGGGGCGCCAGATCCCAGGTGTCTATGCTCCGAGGGGCGATGTGATAACGGGAACGAAAGGTCGCGCAGTGGCGACTTGGAACACTGTATCTATTATACAGAATGGGAAAACGACTTGGCAGCAATCTGGAGGTGCAGGCTACGTTCACGAACATGAAGTTCTTTTAACTCACATCCGTAAAGGGCAGCCCTACAATGATGTGATAGATAAGTTCCAGCATAGTCACGCTGCCGCTATTATGGGGCGTAATGCCGCCTATACAGGTGCGCTCTTAAGCAATAAACAAATTCTAGCTTCCTCAGATGTCCTCATTGACACGAAGGGAATCAATTTTGAAACTCCATTTGAGCCTCGACAGGCTGCTATTACTGGAAAAACAAAATTGATCTAACGGTAAGACTAATAATCGATGTGAAATCTAGAGGTCTTCTCCATGTGCTTGCAGGAGTGAGTTTACTTCCATCAAGTATCGGACTCCTGAATGCAGCTGAAGCGGATATCAAACCCGCTCTCAATATGAATGATGTAGATGAGGAGCAAATGCGTCTCGTCAAAGTCATTCACAAGCGCATCACTGATTATCAGGTGATTAAGCAGCGCACGAACAACGGCAAAAAGGAAGGCTTCGCAGCATATAAGGAAACTCTCAAGACTGGAGCTCAGTTTGAAATGCTTCCAGTGAAGGCGGGGTCTTTCACCTGGCAAGGGGAGGCGGATAGCGATGTGTTAGATGTCGAGCTTTCTGCATTCTGGATGGGGAAAACTGAGGTGACTTGGGAGGAATATGAACCTTTCATGCTCACTGAAATCCCGCGGCAGAAAGATGGGCAAGTGCTCGATTTTATCCGCGAGCAAATCGAAAATGATATTGATCTGTTAGCGCGACCTACGCCGCCTTATCACCCGATGACCTATGGGATGCCACGCGCTGGGCATCCAGCAATCAGCATGACGCAGCACGCTGCGAATAAATACTGTCAGTGGTTGAGCTACCAGACGGGGCACTTTTATCGTCTGCCAACTGAGGCGGAATGGGAGTACGCCTGTCGTGCTGGAAGTAAAACTAAATACAGCTGGGGCGACAATCCCACTGAGGCAGCAAACTACGCATGGGTCGGCGGCGATGCCGCCTCGTATTACCAAAAGCCAGCTCAGAAAAAGCCGAACGCTTGGGGGTTTCACGATATGCATGGAAATGTGTTAGAGTGGACTTTGGATCAATACGTTCCTAACAGACAAGCATACTTTGGGAAAAAGAAGGTGACGAATCCATGGGTCAAAGCAACTAAGCCGTACCCACATGTAGCAAAAGGCGGGCACTGGAAGCAGTCACTTGAGGAAGTGGTGACATCAGCCCGTCAGCAATCCGACCCGAAGTGGAAACTCTCAGACCCGCAGAATCCGAAAAGCCTCTGGTATCATACGAATACCCCATGGTTAGGAATGCGTATTGTTCGCCCAGTGAAAATCCCTTCGGCAAAAGAGATGTACCACTACTGGAACTCTGGTGTTGCCAAGGACAAATGGTAGCCAGAAGGCTATGATTCACAGAGATTCTTATGAGGACAATAGGGTTCATGTTTTTCACTGTCACCGTGCTCTTCTGCTACGCAGAAGAACCTCGGGGAGCCACTGTGGAGAAAGAGCCAAGAGAAGGTCCCTTTCACTATTCAGCACCACACCTAGGTACTGTAGTGTTGTTGCTTTTCTTTGCCGACAGTCAGGATGAGGCATCAGCCCTGTCTAAAATCTGTTTCCAGCGTATCGAGGAGCTCGATGCAATCCTCTCAGACTATCGTCCAGAAAGTGAATTAAGCATGCTCAGTAAGAAACCAATCGGTCAAGCACACAAGGTGAGTGACCTTTTGTTTGCTGTCATTGCTCAGGCGCAGGCGGTGTCTGAAAAGTCTGGCGGCGCATTTGATATAACTCTAGGCCGTCATACCAACGCCTGGCGGAAGCAGGAGGTATTAGATGTGGCCAGAGAGAACCAAGCAAATTTCAACGACCTCACACTCGATCCCAATGAGCAAACGGTGACATTGCATAAGCATGTGCAGCTAGACCTAGGAGGTATTGGTAAAGGATTCATAGCAGACCAGATCATGCGTCTCTTGAAGGAGGCTGGAATCAGCCGAGCTGCGATCATCATTGGTGGCGATGGGGTTGTCTCAGGTGCGCCACTTGGTAAACAAGCTTGGAGCGTGGGAGTTACCGACCCAGAGAGAAAGGTGATCGGGAAGCTAGAGTTGGAGCATCGAGCATTCTCAACTTCAGGTGATAGTTACCAGTTTTTTGAAATCGACAGCGAGCGACTTTCCCATTTGATAGATCCTACTACGAAGCGCAGTAAAGTGAACCGACTCAACGTGGTGACCCTAGCTTCAACTGGCGCTGAGGCAGATGCCTGGGCCACAGCACTTCGCGTGTTACCACAAGAGAGAGCGATCACCATTGCTGCCAATGAACAGCAACTAGAAGCTTTATTTATTCCGTATAAGCAGAAAATACGAAGCACGAAAAACTTCCCCAAACTCCACGGACACGATGACTCAAAATAGTTCTAACTACGGTAAACTTTCGGTAATGATGTTTCTGCAATTTTTTGCATGGGGCTCATGGTTTGCTACACTCGCCCTAGCCATGGGAAGCAATGACCTGGCCAAGTTTATTGGCGGCGCCTATGGTAGTGCTCCTCTAGCAGCGATTTTTGCTCCATTGTTTTTAGGCTTGATTGCCGATCGGTTGTTTGCGTCGGAAAAAGTGATGGGGGGGCTGATGTTAGTCGGAGCGGCATTGATGAGCGCCATTGCTTTGCTCGCATCTGCTGGTGCTGAGAATGGTCCTCTCATTGTCTGGCTTATGCTCGCTTATATGTGTTGCTACATGCCGACTCTAGGCTTGGGCAACACGATTACATTCAGCCATCTCGCTCAAGAACACTTCCCTAAGGCTAGAGTATGGGGAACGATTGGCTGGATTGGAGCTGGACTCGTTGTGGGGATGTCAAATTGGTCGGCTTCTTTGAACATTTTTTGGCTCGCCGCGATTTCTAGTTTAGCCATGGGGATATACAGTTTTACCTTGCCTAACACACCTCCACCAGCCAAGGGTAAACAGATAGATGTAGGCTCACTCTTGATGTTGGATGCGATTAAGCTCCTAAAGAAGCCAGCCTTCGCCGTGTTCGCTTTGTGTTCTATGCTTATCAGTATTCCACTTGCTTATTACTATGGGCAAACCTCAGCGTTCCTAGGAGCCACGGGGTTCAAAGAGGCGGCGTCGATCATGACACTCGGGCAAATGTCTGAGCTCTTCTTCATGTTATTGATCCCATTTTTCTTCCGTAAACTCGGAGTGAAGGCGATGTTGCTCATCGGTATGGGTTGTTGGGTGGTCCGCTACCTTTTGTTTGCCTATGGGGCACCAGATCAGCTGACTTGGATGTTGTTGTTAGGCGTGTTATTGCACGGGATTTGTTATGATTTCTTTTTCGTTACTGGCTTTATTTATACCGATAAGACAGCGCCAGCTGAGGTGCGTGGTCAGGCCCAGAGCTTACTCGTATTTTTAACTCAAGGTGTCGGGATGTTTTTTGGTTACCGCATGGCCTTTGGTGGGACGTGGCCGTTTTCTGATGCCCCGATCCCAAATACATACGGTGAATACGGTGTCGCTCCAGCTGGGCATGGTGCTTTGATGGAAAATGTAGCCGCAGTGCGTGGTGAGCAGGTAGCTCCAACATTTGTTGAGAGTTTGCTAGGGATGTTTGCGAAAGGCTTCCCAGAAGGGATTGATCTTAATTTGTTAGCGTCAGCGATGACGGACTGGAAGAACTACTGGATTTTCCCAGCGGGGATGGCTGCTACGGTATTTGTGCTTTTTGCTTTGCTTTTTTGGGATAAGGTGTCAGCCGATGATGAAGGTTAAATAGTAAGAGTAATGATGATTAAGATCTTATGTGTAGGAGCAGGGAACATGGGGCGTTCACATGCGCTGGCGTACCACAATATCCCAGAGTTTGAGATTGTTGGGATTTGCACGCGTTCTGCGGGCTCACGCGAGAAGCTGAATGAGGAGTTAGGTGCTGGCTATGCGCTCTACGATGATTTTTACCAAGCCTTAGAGAAAACCAAGCCTGATGCAGTTTCTATTTCGACTTACCCAGACACACACGCGCCCTTTGCGAAGGCTGCTTTTGCTGCGGGTTGTGATGTGTTCATCGAGAAACCACTCGCTGAGACGGTGGAGGAGGCACAAGAGATTGTGAATATGGCAAAGGCGAAGGGGAGAAAGTTAGTGATCGGCTACATCCTGCGCCACCATCCATCGTGGCAAAAATTCATCGAAATGTCGCACGAGCTAGGTAAGCCACTTGTGATGCGCATGAACCTCAACCAGCAATCGTCTGGGAAGAATTGGGAGACGCATAAGAACCTCATGTCCTCTATCAGTCCAGTGGTAGACTGCGGTGTGCACTATGTGGATGTGATGTGTCAGATGACGCGCTCCAAGCCTGTGAAAGTTGCAGGTCTCGGTGCCCGTCTCAGTGATGAATTGCCAGAAGGTAAAATCAACTACGGCCACTTACAGGTGACATTCGAGGATGGATCTGTCGGCTGGTATGAAGCGGGATGGGGGCCAATGATGTCCGAGACGGCCTTCTTTGTGAAAGACGTGGTCGGGCCAAAGGGCTGTGTCACGATCGAGGCGAAAGAGGCTACAGGTGAAGGGGTCTCCGATGACGTGGATGCGCATACGAAGACAAACATGCTGCGCCGACATTATGCGGATCTCGATGCGAACAACCAATTTGTAAAGCAAGACGCCTGGGTAGAGACTGGTGATGAGCCTGATCATGACGCGCTCTGCCACCGCGAGCAGGAGTTTTTGCTGAAGGCGATTCGTGAAGATATTGACCTCACAGACCATATGGACGATGCGATCAATTCGATGAAAATCGTAGCCGCTGCCGACAAGTCATTCCGTAAGGGCGAAACCGTCCACCTCAACTAAAAAAGAACGCATTAAAAAAGATCATGGAAGAGAATCGAAGACAATTTTTAAAGACAGCTGGTTTAGCCTTAGCGGGTGTAAGTTTTGCATCAGCTGAGCAAAGTAAAGCGAGTGGCATTGTCATTCCCGATGGAAGGATCAAGCTTTCCTTAAAAATCGGCATGGTCGGCTTTGGAGCAACACCATTAGAAAAGTTTTCTGCAATTCAGAAGATGGGTTATGATGGAATCGAGCTCTCCTCGCCAGGAGGGCTAGATAAGAAATTATGTAAGCTTGCTGCTGATCAATTGGATTTCCCTATTCATGGTGTGGTGAACTCACTCCACTGGCATAAGCCTTTTTCGGATCCTTCTGCAGAAGTGAGGGCCAAAGCTGTCGAAGGTTTGAAGCAATGTATTAGAGACACCCAGCTAGTCGGAGGATCAGCGGTTTTAATCGTGCCAGGAGTGGTGAAAGGTGGGGTGACCGCTCAGCAGGTATGGGATAGATCTATTGCCTGCATCCAAGAAGTATTACCGCTTGCTGCGGCTGCTGGGGTGTACATTCTGATTGAGAATGTGTGGAATAATTTCCTCTACGACCCGAAGGGGGACGCTCAGCAGACTGCGGATTTATTGAAAAACTATATTGATGAGTGCAACGCTCCCTGGGTAGGCTCTTACTTCGATATTGGCAACCACCAACGCTTCGGTGAACCGGCCAAGTGGATCAAGACGCTGGGTAAACGCATCGTAAAGTTAGATGTGAAGGATTGGGGCAAGAAAGCGGGTTTCAGTAAGATCGGAGCAGGGGATGTCGATTGGACTGCGGTGCGGCGTTCTTTGTTAGATATCAACTTTTCTGGATGGGCGACAGCTGAAGTAAGAGGTGGAGATGAGAAGCGTTGCGCAGAAGTATTAGCAAATATGCATAAACATTTGTTAGGTCGCGCTTGAGGTTTATCGCATTCTCCCACTCATCGCGTAGATTGGGAAAATAGGTTCAATGGACAACGGCTTGGAGACTCAAGCCCTTGTCTTTTTTATCAAGGGGCATTCTTTGATATACTCGACCATTCTGGAGCGAAGTCTGCTAGTATTGGGCAGCTGTATCTGGAGGAATTGCTTATTGCTGAGTAATTATCGACAGCGCTTTTAGAGAGCTCTAATCGCTCAAAGTAGCACGATGCTCTGAGTAAAGTCTGGAAACTTTACTCATTTGTGCAAGCATCAGCCCAACAAATGAGCAGCAAGCATGGCATTAGGTAGAATAGCAATTGTTGGAGCTGGAGCAGTTGGGTCGTATTACGGAGCTCGTCTAGCTCAAGCGGGGGAGGACGTACATTTCTTAATGCGTTCCGACTACTCGCAGGTGAAAGAGCATGGGATGGAGGTGCGCAGTGTCGCTGGAGATTTTCACCTCAATGAGGTTCAGTGTGCACAGAGCTCAGTCGAAATTGGACCTGTAGATCTTGTGATTGTGGCGTGGAAAGCCACTTCGAACCACCTGGCAAAATCTGTCATTGAGCCATTGTTAGGGTCTGAAACAACAATTCTCACCTTGCAAAATGGTTTAGGGAACTGTGAGCTGTTAGCTGCGCTTTTCGGAGCTGAACGCGTGATGGGCGGGCTGTGTTTTGTGTGTATCAATCGCTTGAGCCAAGGGCTTGTTTCACACACGGCTTCGGGGTTGATCCGCATTGGTGAATTTGTAGGCGTCAAGAGCGAGAGGTTAGAGAAAATCGAGAAGGCCTTTAGTTGTGCGAACTTTCCTTGTGAAGCGGTAGAATCGTTAGAGAAAGCTCTATGGATGAAGTTGGTGTGGAATGTGCCATTCAACGGTCTAGCCATCGCCGAAGGCGGTGTGGATACAGAGGTTTTGCTCAAAGAGCGTGGGCTGGAACCTAAAGTTCGCGCTATCATGAATGAAGTCATCGCAGTAGCTGCTGCCCTTGGCCATGAGATCCCACAGAGCTTTATCGATCTACAAATTAAAATCACTTGGTCGATGGGCGCGTATCGACCGTCGAGTATGATTGATTATGTCGAAGGTCGCCCTGTCGAATACGAAGCTATCTGGCAAAAACCGTTGGAGGTCGCGCACCGTGTTCGAGTAGCAGTACCTGAGATGGAGTCGTTAGCACAGCGAATCTACAAGCATCTAGAGGGCTAGCTTTTTATGTTTACCTTTGGTCGCAGTCTGCTTGTATGTTGATGAATGGCTATTTTTGGGAAAGCAGTCTTCTTCATCGCTGAGAATACCCTAGCAGCACGCTTCGACACAGACCTAAATGAGAATTTAGTGCAGGAACTCACGAAGCGTGAACCGCTGCTTGCAGTCTGCCGAAACACTAGCTACAGCAGCGACTCTACTAAGATTAACATCGAACAAATCTTCAAACTTCTCAGTCCACACACTGAGCTTAAAACACTCTAATTCTTATGGTCGGAGAAATACTTAAAGAACTAAATAGTTTAGATGAACTAAACAGTCTAGATGAACTAGACAGTCTAGAGGCGAAGAGTTGTAACGCCGGGAAGCTTGGGGATTCCTTTTTTGAGACTGTCTGTGCATTCTCTAATGAGCCTGGCCTCGGTGGCGGGCGCATTGTGCTCGGAATAGCAAAGAACAAGGACAATCCCTCTGGTGTTTATGAAGTGGTGGGAGTGCAAGACCCGGACAAGATCCAGCAGGATATCGCTTCAGGCTGTGCTAGTAAGTTTAACATCCTGGTGCGTCCTGGAATCGCTGTCGAGAAATATCAGGAGAAGGTTGTTCTTATTGTCCAAGTCGATGAACAAGCTAAGAGTAATAAACCGATTTACTTTATTAAGAGATGTAACTTCTCTAAAGGTGTATTTCGACGTATTGGGTCTACTGATCAGGGTTGTGCTGACGAGGACATGGAGATCCTCTACGGAGGTCGGAGTGATGAGGATTCTGATCAGTCCATCGTGAAATCAGCTGAACTCGAAGATCTAGATCCAGATGCAATCGAGCATTATAGACGTCTGCGTAGAGAAGCGAATCCCGCAGCAGAGGAGCTGAGCTGGACTGATGAAGAGTTACTACAGGCTCTAGCTGCTGTGAAGCGTGATAATGATGGAGTATGGAAGCCTACAATATCTGGAATGTTATTGTTCGGCTCTCGTATAGCATTACGAAGAGAATTACCGAGCATGCGTGTAGATTATATCCGTGTGTCCGGGAATCAGTGGGTGGATGATTCGGATCAGAGATTCACAAAGATTACCGACATGCGTGGACCTGTACTGCAGCTAGTGGATCGAGTTCTAGCTGCTGTGATGGATGACTTGCCGAAAGGCTTTGAGCTGGAGGAGGGGCAAACTCAAGCAAAGTCTAAGACATTGCCGTTTCGTGTGTTACGAGAAGCGATTGTAAACGCTTTGATGCACCGTTCTTATCGAGAGCACCGACCAACACAGGTTATTCGCTTCAATGACCGTATCGAGATTGAAAATGCAGGATTTTCCCTGAAAAATAAAGATTCTCTGGGTGACCCTGGATCTGAGCAACGTAACCCGACACTAGCCGAAGTATTTCATGAAACAAATATCGCGGAGACGAAGGGCAGTGGTATTCGCACGATGAGAAAACTTATGAAGGAGAATGGCTTTAGTTCGCCGATTTCTGAGTCGAGTAGAGCTAACAATAACTTTGTGAGTCGCTTACCCCTTCATCACTTCTTGTCAGAGGAAGATGTTGCGTGGTTCAAAGATATTCCGCATACTCTTACGCAGAACCAAAAGATTGCCCTTATTTTTGTGCGAGAAAATGGCGCTATTAATAACCAAACCCAGAGAGAACTGACTGATGGCGATGTGCTTTCCGCAAGCACAGAACTCAGAAAGTTGCGAGAGAAAGATCTACTAAAACAACAAGGTAAGGGCTCCGCTACTTATTACCTTCCTGGGGTTAATCTCCCTAAGTCATTGGAAGACAAGGCTACCCAATTTAAAAATCCACTTGGAGAAGGCGATATGTCTTTAGAGGATAGCCATACGTCTTTAGGGGTTCCTGACAGTCTAAGTAAGCGTATCAAATCGCATATTCGCAAGGTTAGAAATAAAGCGGACTATCAATCGATAATTGTAGAGTTGTGCTCTCTGGCACCACGGAGTGTGGATGATTTGTGTGCGATTTTAGCACGCAAGGGGGCCGATAGATTGAAGCGAGACTATCTTACACCTTTACGAGAGGAAGGGAGACTGGAGTTTACACATCCAGACATGGAGAAGCACCCTCAGCAGGCATATAGAGCAACCTCATAAAAGTAATGAAATTCAAGTGCATGCCTAAGGCCTACCAAACTTTGCTGTAGATTCACTATTTTATGCTGGCTACATCGGGCATCACAGTGCCGCCGCCAAGAGCTTTGAAGAGTGACACGTAAGCGCTCGCCAGAAGTCCCTTACTTACCGCTGCGGAGTCTTGGTTGTTAAAAATTGTTCGCTCGGCGTCGAGTACATTTTGGAAGTCGATTAAGCCCGAGCGATAATTCGTTTTCACGAGGTCGACCGTTTTCTTGGAGGAGCGTACAGCATCATTCAGAGCGGACAGACGATCTCGTTCGTAGAACGCAGAGGATAAGCTATTTTCCACATCTTCGATTCCACGGAGGACGCTTTGCTCATAGGCGTATAGAGCTTGTCTGGTGCGAGACTCTTCAGCCCGTACTCGTGCCCGAATCCGACCCGAACTGAAAATATTCCAGCGCAGAGCAGGGCCAAAGTGGTATGCAGCTGAGGAACCGTCGAGAAGGTTACGAGTAGTGGCGGATTGGAAGGAGAAGTCGCCAGCGAGTGTGAAGCGTGGATAGAGGTCAGCCTCTGCTATGCCAATCCTAGCAGTCTGAGCTGCGAGCTCTCGCTCCGCACGTCGGATGTCAGGGCGGGAGCGAAGAAGCTTAGTTGGAAGGCCGATACCAGTTTTAGAGGATGGGACTGGGATGCCTTTTGACTTTTTAACGAGAGCTTCACCTTCTCCAGCGTATTTGCCTAAGAGAGTTGCAAGTCGGTTGAGCGATTGCGCACGCTGTGCTTTGAGCTGAGGTACGAGAGCTCGTGAGGTAGCTAAGTTTGTTTCAGCTTGGCTGACATCTAACTCAGGGACGAGTCCTGCATCGAAACGTTCTTTTGTTAGGGAAACAGAGTCCTGTTGATTCTTGATGTTGGCGTAGGCGTGGCGTAGGCGTTTTTCTAATGTTTGGACCTCGATGTAGCTGTATGCTACCTCTGCGTAGAGAGTTACGAGAGTGTCTCTGTAGGCTTCTTCGATGGCTTCAGCTGTCGCATCTGAAGATTCGATAGTGCGGCGAACTCCCCCGAAAAAATCAATCTCCCAGCTAGCCGTGCCTCCAACATCCCAATTGTCAAAAGTTTGCCCACCTACAGCGGACATAGGATCCGTGTTTCGGCTGGGGCTGGAGCGAAGTACTTCGGCATTGGCGGCGGCTGAAGGTCCCAAACCACTACGGGCTATGTGACGACCTTCCTGGGCTTCTATCATTCGTTCGACCGCGATTTTTGCATCGGGGTTTGCTTGAGTGGATAGCTCGATGAGTTGACTTAATATTGGGTCATTAAATTGATGCCACCACCCATTGAGAGAGGAAGAATGAGAATGAAGGTCTTTGGAGAGAGACTGATTCCAAGTGTCAGGCAGGATCAGCTTGGGAGCCGTGTAATCGTTACCAACAATCATCTTGGTGCAACTATTGAGGATAGTCAATGCTATACTAACAGATAGCTGTATGGCTAAAGGGCGAAGGCGTGATTGACGGATCATTACACCTAACAGAATTAACTTTTCTCTTTTTGTTGTCCAGCCTCAATACTGCTCTTGTGAGGGAGCTGAGCCTGAGCGTACAAAGGCAATGATTAGAATAATGATGGCAAGAAAAGAACTTTACGCTGATTGTTCTTGTGCTGTATTCTGGTTTTCCCTACAAACAAAAGCTTTGTTAGATCAAGTTCAAGCACATCCAATAAATTGTTATGAACTCTCAAGTGATGAATGACCTAATCGTTTGGGTGAATGGAAACTATTTATTAGAGAAAGAGTTTCAGCTACCAGCAACAAGCCAAGGGCTAGCTTTAGGCTTAGGGGTTTTTGAAACTCTAAGAGTGTACAATGGCAAGCTGATCGCCTTCGAAAAGCATTATGGGCGATTACTGGATGGTGCATCCGTAATAGGGGGAGCGGCTCCAGCTGCCGATAGCTTGTTCGACGCTATCCAGGGTGTGCGAGAGCGAAACCCGGCACTTGCCAGTGATGCGAGCTTGAAGATTGCAATATACGCTACAGCACAGAAAAGTGTGACGGTAGTGAGCCTCGCAAATTTACCACAGAGAGCGTTGCATTCCATCGTCAAACTTTCGAAGTACCGTGTTAACGAGTTCAGTCCCTTGGTCGGGGTGAAGTCGACTTCGTATGCGATGAATCTATTAGCGTTGAAGGATGCTTCAGCTAAAGGTGCGGATGAGGCTTTAATGTTGAATACGAAGGGAGAGCTTTGTGAGGGAGCTACTTCGAATGTGTTTTTTGTGAAAAATGAGGTCGTCTGCACACCGCATTTAGATTCTGGGTGCCTTCCTGGTGTGGTCCGAGCAACAGTCATAGAGGTGTGTGCGAAAATCGGTAGAGCTGTGCGAGAGGGCTCATATTCCTTAGCTGATTTAGAGTCGGCTGATGAAGCATTTCTAACAAGTTCATTGAGGGAGATTCAGCCAATCCTGAGATTAGAGAGCTGCCAATACGACTTGTCACTAGGATCTGTCACAGAACTCTTACGCCAAGAATATAAAAAACTGATAGATGGCATTGAATAGTTACACCGCAGAGAGTGCGGGCAAAAATCTAATCGGGTCCATCTTCTAAAAAAAGTTCTAATTAGCTTGCAAGGTAGGGTTGTAAGGAAAGGGAAAACAATAATGAACAAAAAACTTCTCCTACAAACCACTACCTTGCAACCAGAAACCTGCTACTCCTAGAGACTACAGACAGGAGTGGCAGGCGGTATAACAACAAGACTAGCAATAAGATTTAGGTGTTACCTATGAATGTACTTTTAGCATCCTTTTTTGGAGAGGTCAAATATTTTTTGCCTTTTTTGTTGTGGTTCTTTGTGACGGGGGGAAGTTTGTGCTTGTAGCATGATTTACTCAATAGAACGACATCCCCTAAGATGTCTTTAAATGCTTCGAGCCGCTTCTTATCAAGTTTAGTAAAAAAGAGCCAGTCCGTTGCATTTTTTTCGGGACAAAAGCGTCAAGATGTGGTCTCCATTCGTCTGTAGCATTTCGGCTGCGAACTTTCATATTACACACATCTAAAAATGGTTACAATTACGAAGCGCGATCTTGTTATTAAGCTGAGCAACGAAACTGGCCTCACTCAGCAGGATGTTTTTGCCGTTATTCAAGGGACACTCGACTCCATCACAGAAGAGCTTGCTAAGGGCAACTCTGTGGTAATGCGTAACTTCGGAGCCTTTCAGGTTCGGGAAGTAAAAGGTAAGATTGGACGCAACCCTAAGGACCCTTCCAAGGATGTGCCAATCCCACCACGCGCAGTAGTTAAGTTCAGACCTGGCAAGGAAATGAAAGAGAAGGTTGCTCGCATCCTTCCTTCCCTCCAGCAAGAAGGTGTCTAATGGATGAGACCCGCACCCTCCCTCCCAAGTATTTGAAAAGCGCACTTCCTCTCACGGGACTGCGCTTTTTGTAAGGTGTATTCTGATAGTTTAGAGCGATGATGAAAGTGCAACTTTCGGCAAAGGGGGAGTGGCGCGTGCTCTCGTTGAAGAAGTTGTAAAACTGGCTGAGAGCAAAGGTTTGATCAGAGTCGCTGCGTATACTGTGGTGCAAGCTGGCAATATACCTATTTTCTCAGCGCCGGGTTTTGCAGTGCTTGCTAGCTGTGTGAGCACCTATTTCGTAAATGCTGAGGAGGAGCGAAAGTCACAGAAGTAATACTTGAGAAGCGAGTAGATAGTATTGAGGCGGGCGGGAGCTGGAATTTATCGAAATAAATTAGAGTGTTCAAAGCAGGCTTGATGCGTTAGGTAACAGAGTTGTGAGCGATATTGAGACAGAAATTCTTTATGCAGATCCAGAGGGCTTTGATGAAGCCGTGGCTGCGGCAGTGACGCAGTTGAAAGCTGGTGAGGTCGTAGCTTTACCTACCGAAACAGTATATGGCTTAGGAGCTAATGCCCTCAATCAAGATGCGGTAGCAAAGGTCTTTGAGGTGAAGGAGCGTCCTATATTTGATCCATTGATTGTCCACATCGGCCGCAATGAGCAAATGCATGATATTTGTGAGCTTACACCTGAATTAGAAACTGTCGTCAATGCGCTCATTTCTGAGTTCTGGCCAGGACCTCTCACCATGGTGCTTCCTAAGAAGGAGGTTATTTCAGACCTCGTGACGAGTGGTCAGCCGACAGTCGCTGTCCGTATGAGCGAACACCCTGTAATGCGTGCGATTTGCTGTGAGATGAATACACCAGTCGCAGCGCCTAGCGCGAACCGATTTGGACGTATCTCTCCAACTTCCGCGATTGCTGTTGAGAAGGAACTCGGTGGGCGCATCTCACTAATCGTTGATGGTGGTGCGTGTAACTCGGGAATTGAAAGTACCATCATTCGTGTAGCAGTAGGTGAAAAGCGTCCTCAGCTCCACCTTCTCAGACCTGGACCGATTCCTAAAGAGGCATTGCAGGAAATTGGTAAAGTGATTCGTCCTAAGAAGCTTAGAAATATAGCGGAAGCTCCTGGTCAGCTCGAGAGTCATTACGCTCCAGCGACACCATTGTACACTTTTGCAAAGCCAGAAGACTTTGTGCCAGACCCAGAGCTGAGCTATGGATTGCTTTCCTACCGAGGCTCTGAGAAAGAAGGGTATATCAATCTTCATGACTGGCATGTAGTAGAAGAACTTTCTCCAGGCAAAGGCAAACTTCCTGAAGCGGCTGTGCGCTTATTCTTTGCTCTACGTCAGTTAGATGAAAGTGGAGTGGATGCTATTGTGGCTGAAACCGTCGCAGAGATGGGAATCGGTGTGGCGATCAACGATCGACTCCGACGCGCTAGCGCCAAAACGAGACAGCAATAAGCTCTTTTCTTAAACCTTCAAGCATTCTTTTCGCGACATGTTAAAGAACCTCATGACGGTGAGCGGCTTCACTTTGCTGAGCCGCATCACTGGATTTGTGCGCGACATATTGACCGCTCAATGTATTGGCGGTGGAACTCTAGGGGATATCTGGGTAGCCGCTTTCCGATTGCCGAATTTATTTCGCCGTGTACTCGGTGAGGGGGCTTTCAATTCAGCTTTCGTGCCGCTTTATAGTGATAAGCTGACCACTGAAGGGGAAGCAGCTGCTTATAGTTTTGCAAGTCGCACGCTGATCTTGTTGGCGCTGTTCCTAGCGCTGATCTGCTTGCTTTGCTATAGTTTCATTGATCCGATTACTGACTTTTTAACATCGGGTTTTGAAGCAGATAAGTTAGACCGAGCTGTCCATTATTCGCGGATCACTCTGAGCTATTTGTTCTTTATTTGTCTGGTCGCAGCATTGAGTGGTGTTCTCAATAGCCATAAAAAGTTTGCAGCTCCTGCTTTTTCCTATGTATCGCTGAACTTAGTATTTCTGGTGGGACTTTGTGCGGTGATTCCTTTTGTTGGAAATCCAGTAGGAGTTTTGGCCTGGTGTTTGCCAATCGGGGGGGCAGTGCAGCTGGCAATTGTCCTCATCTCGGCATGGAGAACTGGAGTGCGATTTAAAATTCAGCTTCCAAATTTAGATAGTGATACGAAGAAGCTCGGCTTACTGATGGGGCCGGGTTTAGTGAGTGCGGGCATTCAGCAAATCAATCTCCTAGTGGGACAGAAGGTGGCTTCTGTGCAAGATGGCGGCATGAGTGCTATTTTCTATGCAGATCGGATCAATCAGCTTCCACTTGGCTTGATCGGGATCGCTTTTGGTGTCGTTCTGTTACCAGATATAACCCAAAAACTACGCAGGAAAGAGGTGCAAGCGGCGCGCCAAAGTATGGAAACTGGGATGACCATGGCGATGCTGATCGCTTTGCCTGCAATGGTAGGAATGATGGTGATTGCAGAACCAATTATCTATGGCATTTTTAAAGGAGGAGAGTTTACGGCTGAGCATGCAGAAATTACAGGCTATGCCTTACTCGCCTTTGCTATTGGTTGTCCAGCTTACGTCATGTGCAAAGTGTTGCAATCTGGCTACTTTGCACGCGAAGATACGAAGACACCAATGAAGTTCACCTTGGTGACAGCGGTCATCAATAGTGTGCTTTGCGGTCTTGCCTACGTGATTTTAGGCAGTGAAGGAAATCTAGCACTTGGCTGTGCCTTGGCTACCTCTATCGCTGGTTGGGTGAACACTGTGCTCCTTCTAAGAGGCCTGCGTAAGGATGGTTTCTTACAATTATCATCACAGTTTTGGAACCGTCTAGGTAAAATGTTAGTCGCCGCAATGCTCATGGGTGGAATCGTGTGGACTGGTGCGTATTTCCTAAATGAATTCTTGTATAGTGAGAATCGACTGGTGCGCATCCCTGTGCTCAGTGCCATAAGTGCTGCGGGCGTTCTGGTTTATTTTATCTTTGCCCATTTTACAAAGGTCATGACTTTCACCGAGCTGAAGGCTGGATTTAGAAGATAGCTCTCACTTGAGCTGCCTTTAGTTCTGAATAAGCTCGTGCCAGCTGGAGCGCTGTGTATTGCCTAACACCACATTGCTAACCCAACACTCCCCAAAAAACTCAGCAGGAGGTCACCTGCTGAGTTTGAAAGAATACGACCCGCTTGCTCCAAAGAGAGCTTTTACTTACGTCGGCGCAAGATGAGAGCGAGGCCACTGAGGCCGAGAAGGGCGGTGGTAGACGGTTCAGGAACTGCTCTGACAAATGCTGCGCTGTGGGCAGCTATTTCTGTGGCGCTCAACTGTGAGTCATATGCCGCGAAACCAAGGATGTTACCTGGGAGTCTGCTTGAAGAAGGTACCACTGCTAATGATAAGATTACCCCCCAAACCTGTCGTGCCAGAAATATTGATGGCAGTTCCAGTGAATGTGTGAGCAAGGGCACCATTTACATAGAGATAAGTGTTCGTGCCATCTGTGGTGAATACAAGATGGGTGTCCGTGTCTGCAGTAAGGGCAACTCCAGAGTTGCTATCACCCATTTCGGAATCATAGATACCGTAGTTGTTAGTATTTTGGTATCCCTCCCATGCAAGGGTTTGACCGCCAGCTGAGCTACCGAGGAGGATTGAAGTATCAAATTCTAATGGGGTGCTACCAGCGTTGACGATGAACTCGAAGCTTCTTGCGCCGCTTAAAGTTCCTACGTTGATGGTTTCAGGTGTGCTTACTGTAGTGAACTTGGTGGCAGTAGCTGAAGTGCCTGTACCGACAGCAGTTTTCCAGTGACTAAGAGCTGCATGTGCAGAGCTTGCACCGATGACAAGTGAAGCTAGTAAGAGAGATGTTTTAAACTTCATAGATTTCTAAGTTTTTAAATATGCTTAGGAACCTAAAGTTGAGTCTTAATATAGTCAGATTACAAAAGACGTCAACAATAAATTTGCATTTTTTTAGCGAGGGGGTACTGAAGGTAAGAATACAGCTTGGTGAATAGGTTGAATGTGTTTTTGCTAGTCTCTTGAAGGTTTGTGCACATTTCCACCAAAAGCAAGTTGGAGTGCTCCAACTTGCTTTTGGTCGGCATCTGCGCCAGTGGGAGAGTGTGACAGTGTTGCCTCGGCAAAAAAGAGGACCTTTGATGTGACTCAAAGACCCTCGATAAAGATGGTGCGCAATACAAGATTTGAACTTGTGACCTCTGCCATGTCAAGGCATTGCTCTACCACTGAGCTAATCGCGCTTTAGCGCCTGCGACGGGCGAGGACCTTAAGGTTCTCGCCCGTCGCAGGCAAGTTCTATTTTACTTAAATTTCGATAGCTTTCGCAGAGAGGACACCTGGGGCGTCGTTGAGTTCCTTGAGGATTTCTTCTGTGGCTGGGGAATCGAGCTCGATCACGCTGAGAGCATTGCCTTCAGACTTGTTGCGAGCGAGTGAGAGGTTCGCGATGTTAAGCGTGTGCTCAGCAAGGCTAGTTCCTACAAGACCAACGATACCTGGGCGGTCATCGTTGCGTACGATGAGGAAGTTACCAGCGATGTTGGTGTCGATGTAAAGTTTGTCGATTTCCACGATGCGTGGAGACTTACCGATGATTGTACCTGCGAGACGGAACTTTTCACCGCCTTTCTTGAGCTCCACAACGATGAGCTCTGAGTATTCAGTGGAAGCATTGATAGTGGACTCAACGAGTTCGAGGCCAATTTCTTTAGCGATTGTTGGGCAGTTGACGATGTTGACGTCTTCACGTGCTGCGGAAAGGAATCCATGGAGGACGGTGCGGGACACGAGAGGTGTGTCTTTGTCTGCTACTGGGCCGTGGTAGGAAACTCGGAGTGAGTCTGGGTTGATCGGTCCAAGCTTAGCGAGGAACTTACCGAGGGACTTCGCGAGATCAAGGTAATCACCGATGTCTTCGAGCGCAGTAGCATCGAGTGATGGCATGTTGATCGCGTTACGGATCTCACCAGCGGTGAGGAAATCGCGGAGCTGCTCAGCTACCTGGATACCTACGTTTTCCTGAGCTTCATTCGTAGAAGCACCAAGGTGTGGTGTGAAGGCTGTGTGCTTTGGAAGGTCGAAAAGGATATGGTTAGCGGATGGTGGCTCATCTTCGAACACGTCGAGGCCGCAACCTGCGATGTGGCCAGAGTCGATCGCTGCGCGGAGTGCTGGTTCGTCGATGAGGCCACCGCGTGCACAATTCACTACGATCGCGCCTTTATTCATGAGAGCGAGGCGCTCACCATTGATAATATGCTTTGTATCTGGAGTGAGTGGCACATGAAGTGTGACGAAGTCAGCACCCTTGAGAGCTTCGGCTGGGGAGGTCGCGAGCTCAACCTTGAGTTGCTCAGCGCGAGCTGCTGTAAAAAATGGGTCGTATGCCACCACTGCCATGCCGAATGCCTGAGCGCGCTTGACGAACTCAGTACCGATGCGGCCCATGCCAATCACTGCGAGACGCTTAGTGTAAATTTCAATCCCCTTGAAGGCTTTGCGTGCAGCTGGGAAGTCGCCAGCGAGAACATCTGCGTGACCCGGGCCGATGTTACGTGCCGCAGAGAGCATGAGGGTGAAGGCAAGCTCAGCTGTGGAAATCGTATTACCAGTAGGCGTGTTCATCACGATTACACCGTGGTCAGTAGCAGCTTCGCGATCCACGTTGTCAACGCCTACACCTGCACGGCCGATGACCTTGAGATTTGTAGCAGCTTCGAGAACAGCGCGTGTTACCTTTGTTTGAGAACGGATAATGAGACCATCGTAGTCGCCGATGATTTCTAAGAGAGCTCCAGGCGTGAAACCTGTATTGACGTCGACCTGTAGGTTTGGGTGCTGGGTGAGAGCTTCTACCCCAATTTCAGAAATTGGGTCAGATACGAGGATGCGCTTCTTGGACATGCGCAAACTCCTACGGAGGCTCTTCTCTCTTGTCAAAGCCCGTGCACGTCTTGTGTGTCATAAAGTGTATTTTTTGCCGAAATGATGACGATCTATACAAATTTCTGTAGAGCGGCCCACATTCAATCGATCTTAAGTAATTAGCAAAAATCCATGGATCACTATGCATATTTGGTTGTGTGGTCGTGATAGCTTCACTGAGTCTTGACCCAGCGGGGAACTATGAAACACTGCGGGCAATCACTCATAAGTGCATTTTATTATGAATCCATACGAAAACAACAATCGCCCATTCTCCTCCAAGGTCGTGGACGGTGACGACCGCGCACCTAGTCGCGCAATGCTCTACGCTGTAGGTTTCAAAGAAGAAGATTTCAAAAAACCACAGGTGGGTATCGCTTCCCTTTGGAGTGAAGTGACACCATGTAATGTGCACCTTGACAAGCTCGCCGCTGAGGCGTCCAGGGGTGCTGACGCAGCTGGTGGTAAGTCTTTAACATTCGGCTCTATCACTGTTTCTGATGGTATTTCCATGGGTACAGAGGGCATGAAGTACTCCCTTGTTTCTCGTGAGGTGATTGCTGACTCTATCGAAACCGCTGTTGGAGCTGAGGGCATGGACGGCGTGGTCGCTGTTGGAGGCTGTGACAAGAACATGCCAGGCTGCATGATCGCGATATCTCGTCTCAACCGTCCAGCGATATTTATCTACGGTGGTACAATCCTTCCGGGTTGCGCATCTGTGAAAGGTGAGAAGAAAGATCTCGATGTGGTTTCTGTTTTTGAAGCTGTTGGTAAGCACGCAGGTGGTGAATTTAATGACGACGAACTTCAGACTGTTGAGAGCTGTGCGATCCCAGGTGCTGGTTCTTGCGGCGGCATGTACACTGCGAATACAATGGCTTCTGCGATTGAGGCGCTCGGAATGTCGCTTCCTAACAGCTCAGCTCAAGCAGCTGTGGGCGATGACAAACTCATCGACTGTTTCGACGCCGGTGCTGCTGTAGTGAATATGATCAACAAAGGCATCCGCCCGAGTGATATCATGACGCGTAAGGCATTCGAGAACGCGATCACTGTAGTCATCGCACTCGGTGGTTCTACAAACGCTGTGCTTCACCTTCTCGCAATGGCGCACGCGTCCAATGTTGAGCTTTCTATTGACGACTTCACAACAATCGGTAAGCGCGTTCCCGTGGTCGCTGACCTCAAACCATCTGGTAAGTACATGATGGTCGACCTCGTTCGCATTGGCGGCACAGTGCCACTCATGCGTACACTTCTTGAAGCAGGTCTTCTTCACGGCGACGTGATGACTGTGACTGGTAAGACAATGGCTGAGAACCTTGCGAGCTCACCACTCTACTACCCAGAAGACCAGAAGATCATCCTTCCGCTCGACAGGCCGAAGAAGAAAGATTCTCACCTTCGCATTCTCTACGGCAACCTTGCGTCTGAAGGTTCTGTAGCGAAAATTTCTGGTAACGAAGGCACACACTTCACAGGTTCTGCACGTTGTTTTGATTCTGAAGAAGAGTCCATGACTGCTATCCTCGACGGCCAGATCAATCCGGGTGATGTGATCGTTGTTCGCCGCGAAGGGCCTAAAGGTGGTCCTGGTATGCGTGAAATGCTTGGACCAACAGCTGCTGTGATGGGACGTGGTCTCGGTGATAGCGTTGCGCTCATCACTGACGGTCGCTTCTCCGGTGGTTCCCACGGATTTGTGGTCGGTCACATCACTCCTGAAGCACACGTCGGTGGCGTTATCGGCCTCCTTAAAGATGGTGATCAAATCACGATTGATGCGGAGAAGAATGAAATCAACGTCGCCCTTTCTGAGGAAGAACTCGCCGAGCGTAAAGCTGCTTGGGTGCAGCCTGAGCTGCGTTACCATCGTGGTATTCTTGCAAAATTCGCGAAGCTTACTGAGTCCGCTTCCAAAGGTGCGGTCACAGACGCTGGCCTTTAAGTTGCCATTTATTTTCCAAAAGCGCTTGAGTCACAATAAGTAAATCAATTGATAGCTTGTGTGGCGTAGCTGTTTTTCTATTAGAAAAATGGATTGCGCTCCTTTTCTTGGGCTACTGTGGTGAGTGGACCATGGCCGGGGCATAAAATCGTGTCATCTGGGAGGCTTAATAAGTGGTCTCGGATATTCGCCAAGGCCGTGGTGTATTCTGTTGGATTTAGGCACTTCCCGATTGATCCCGCAAAGATAGCATCTCCTGTAATGCAGATTGGTGTCGTTAAGCCTTCTAAAAAATACGCTCGGGCGGGGGTGTAATGACCTGAAACGTCGAGAACTTTAAGTCTAATGCTTGGCCAAGTAAATTGCTCTCCGTGTGTTAGCTCTTGAGGGAGAAAAGTTTTACAGTGAGAGAATTCTGAGACTCCCGCAATATGGTCATTGTGACCATGGGTGATGAATAATTCAGTCGGACTGGGGGAGAATCTTAATAAAGGGGTCGTATCGGTTCCTGTATCAAAGATGATGGAAGTGCTGCCAACATTGACGATATAGGCGTTGACGCCAAGGTGCCCAAAGGGAGTGATGACTCGGTTGAGTCCTGCTACGCAGCGTGTGGCTGGTTGGTAGTTTTTGAGATCTAAAAGCTTCTCGCTGTTGAGTTGCAGATGTGGAGCCAGCGAGTGGATGATCGCTGGATCTTCTTTGCCGTTGAGGCAGTCGATTATGCGCTTTTCGCTGATTCCTGTGAGCTGTGCGAGTGCGCTGAGTGAGTACCCATACCCATGGATCGCTTTGCTGAGGCAGTCATTGAAGTCGTCTTCTAGCATATCAATGCATCGGGGATTGCTGGGAGAGCCAGTCTGACAAGATCTCTACAGCAGCGGCCTGATCGATAAGACCTTTTTGTTTCTTTGTGTTCTTCCCAGCTGCGTGTAGTTTCTCCGCTGCTGCGACAGTGGTAAGGCGTTCGTCAATCAATGTAATCGGGAGTGGAGTGGCGAGTGAGTCGCGTAGTTCTTCTGTGAATGTGCGAATTTTTTCAGCTGCAGTTCCTTCGGTGCCATCGATACGTAGTGGAAGACCGACGATGATTTGTTTTACCTCTCGTTGAGTAATCAGTGCATTGATACGCTCAAGAGGTGATGTTTGCTGGACGTAGATGGTTTCTAACGGGTGGGCTAAAATTCCAATGGGATCGGTGATAGCTAGACCAATTCTCGCTTCTCCGTGGTCGATACCTAATGCTGGGTGTTGGTCATCCATAGTTCATTGCGATAGTACTCTTCAGGTCCTGTGGATTAAAGTACATTCCGAGTAAGTTCATCTTTTTGTGGAGTTATGCATATTTTGCATTGTCTCGCTGAAAATAGGGCTAGAATAGGCTGCTGAAATTTGCTAGAAGTGAGGGTATGAAAACTATAGTTGTTGCCGTTGATTTCTCCAGTGGGACTGAGTTCGTTCTACAAGCCGCTAGTAAACTTTCCAAAGCTCTACAAGAGCACGTCTATCTTGTACATGTGATCGATGATACACCTCTTTACACGATGTATGGGATGTATCCTGAAGAGATTCCGGCGATGACGGAATACCGAGAGCTGGCGCATGAGCATGCGAAGGTGAAATTGACAGAAGCTAAAGAAAAGTTAGGAGAAATGGGCGTATCGGTTGTTTCTAAAATCCTAGAAGGTCAGCCACAGAGTGCAATTTTTGATTTTGTCGAAGAGGTCGACACCGATATGGTGATTGTTGGAACTCACGGACATTCAGCGATCGGTAGCGTTCTGATGGGCTCAGTGTCTAGTGGGTTGGTGAGACAAGCCAAGGTTCCAGTGCTCGTGGTGCCTTGTGATACTTAAAGGTGAGAAGCGCCGCTTCTGGATCCCAGCTGATTTCGCATATGGCGAAAATTCAGGTGGCGGTCGCCTAGGTGGGATGCTTTGTTTTGACGTAGAACTCGTCAAAATTAAGTAAGCGCACTCTAAAACAATAGAAGATTTCAGCCCGACTGGTAATTGAAAACTCCAGAGAGGAGCTTTGATCTTACTTCTTGTAGATGGACTTTCCTGTGGAGAGGAGGTCGTCACATGCTTTCTTGAGACGGTCGCAAACGCCTTGCTCGCCCTTCTTGATGTAGGAACGTGGGTCGTACTTACTTTTGACGCCAACTTCGCCGTCGATCTTAATAATTGCCTCGATGTTCTCACAGATGTGAGTAACGATTGGGCGTGTGAATGCGTACTGTGTGTCAGTGTCGATGTTCATCTTCACAACACCGTACTCGAGTGTCTCGCGGATGTCGGAGAGCTCAGAACCAGAACCGCCGTGGAACACGAAGTCCATTTCTGCGGCTTCACCGTGCTTAGCGATTACTGCTTCCTGACCGTCCTTGAGGATAGTTGGCTTAAGCTTTACGGCACCTGGCTTGTATGCGCCGTGAACGTTGCCGAATGTAGCTGCGAACATGAAGCGACCGATTGGTGCGAGTGTCTCGTACACCTGAAGCATGTCTTCAGTAGTTGTGTAGAGCTTCTCAGCTGGAAGGTCGGATGTGTTGTGACCGTCTTCTTCACCGCCAACGCAACCTGCTTCAACTTCGAGGATGATGTCGAGCTCAGCACACTCCTTGATGAGTTCAGCAGAGATCTTCATGTTCTCGTTAAGGTCTACTACAGAGCCGTCGAACATGTGGGATTGGAAAAGTGGACCTTTGCCTTCAGCGATACGCTTACGGGACTCAGCGAGAAGTGGCTTGAGGAAGGACTCAACCTTCTGTGGGTGACAGTGGTCAGTGTGGAGGCCTACGAGGATGTCGTATTGCTCAGCGAGACGGTGAGTAGCTTCGGCGAGGATGATAGCACCGTATGCTTCATCCTTAGCTGTGAGACCAGATGCGAATGCACCGCCACCTGTGGAAACTTGAATAATCCCATCGGAACCTGCTTCAGCGAATGCTTTGAGTGCACCGTTGATGGTTGCGAGGGAAGTTACGTTGATTGCTGGATATGCGTAGCCGCCTTTCTGAGCGGCATCGATCATTGCTACGTATTGTTGTGGTGTTGCAACTGGCATACTTGCGCTTTAGCCCATGTCTCAATGATGTGCAAGGGCTTAGATAGCCCGTAGTGAGGGTAAAGAGTTTTACTGGAAATTTCCAGAGATGCTGCTTATATACACGCAATAGGTCGTTAGAGACAGTCGACCTAGTAGAGTAGAATACATGGAACAGATTTGGATTTGGGTGGGCATTGCCTTTTGTTTGTCGCAGTCAGCGATGTTTTCTGGGCTAAATTTGGCCCTGTTTTCCCTCGGGCGGATGCGCTTGGAAGCGGAAGCTGAAAAAGGTCATGATGCGGCCAAGGTGATATTACGCTTGAGGCAGGATTCTAACAGATTGTTGTGTACCATTCTCTGGGGGAATGTATCGGTGAACGTTTTGTTAGCCTTACTTTCGGAAAGTGTGTTGGCTGGTGTAGCTGGCTTTATCTTCTCGACGGTGGGGATTACCTTCTTCGGTGAAATTATTCCGCAGGCCTATTTCTCGCGTAATGCTCTCAATGTGGGGGCGAAGCTCACACCGGTGATTCGTTTCTACCAGGTGCTCCTGTATCCAGTGGCGAAGCCCTGTGCGTTGATTTTGGATGGTTGGATTGGTCTGGAAGGTCCGTCGTTTTATCGCGAGCGCGATATTGAGATCATTCTTGAAAAGCATATTGATGAAGACGATAGTGAAATCAGTGCCAACGAAGGGCGAGGTGCTCTCAACTTCCTCGCGCTGGACGACCGTAAAATTTCTGAAGAAGGTAGCGTGATCAAGCAAAGTACAATTATTCAGTTACCTACGAAAATGGATCTGCCAGAGTTCGCAGATTTCAAAACAGAGGCTGGCCTAGCGTTCCTCGAGAGCTTGAAGATAAACCCTGCCAAGTGGCGTGTTATCACTGATGATGTAGGAGTCCCACTTATTGTGTTAGATTCTCCTGAGTTCCTTGCTCGTTATTTGGCATACGATGGAGAAGTGGACATTTATCGTTTCTGCCACAGACCTATTTTGATCGATGATTCAGAGGTCACGTTGGACTCTGTGTTAGGAAAGTTTGTGGTAGAGGCAGATGATCGCAATGATCACGTAGTGGATCAAGATGTCGTGCTTTACTGGACTGAAAATCAAAAGCGCATCATCACAGGAGCGGATATTTTTGGCCACCTGCTACGCGGTATTGCGAAGCGTGTGCCGATGGATCCATCGGATAGAGCTGAAGAAAGCGGCTTGCGCCCAGAGAACTAACAGGAAGTCTTTCCAGTAAGACTCCTTGTGAGGGATAGTCAGAGTATAGCGTGTTGTACTCCCCTTGAGGAAGTCTTTCCAGTAAGACTCCTTGTGAGGGATAGAGTTAGTTCTGAACTATAATCGCACGCTCACCATCGTGGAGGTAGCAATAGGAGATCACTGAGGCTAACCATACGGTAGGAACTGCCCAGAACAGGCCGATTCCGAAAGCTAAGAAGCCTGCGATGACGATTAAGAAATTGAGTACATGGAGCCCTAAGATGTTGAGCTTATTGTCGCGTGTGAGTTTAGAACTGTAGCTGAAGGACTCGATGATCCCGAGGTCTTTGTCGATAATCGCAGCTTGGTAGTAGAAGAATCGGATGGTGAGGTAGATGCCGGGAATGACGAAGCAAATAAAGCCGAGCACGACCATGATGCCGTAGAGAAGGGAGGCGACACAGACTTTGAGAAGTTTGCCTCCGCTCTGGCCAAAGAGCTGGCTGATGCTGGCGTCTTGGCCTTTGACGAGAGCGAGGGCGAAGGCGAAAATTCCCATGCCGATGAAGGTCTGGAGAATATAGCTAAGAATCTGCATCAGGCTCTCGGCGAGCTCAGCTTCTATTGCGAGGGACTCTAGGGTCGTGATGAATAAAGAGAGAACGAGGTACACGAGTCCAAAGAGGAAAATTTTGCCAAAATTGCCACAGGTAAATTTCCACCCCTGTTTGATGCAAAATAGCACATCGAGTGGAATAGGGGAGTCAGGTAGGTCGTTTGTGCTGATTTCTTGAGGAGCCATAGTGGCTACAGTGTCAGGAGCAGCGTATATATTGATATCACTAGGACTTGGTGCATTGAAGTTTTTAAATTCAGCGACTTCGTTCGCCGGAAGCCAGTCGGCCATGCCTTCTTTCCAGACGAGTGTATTGGGGGAGAGGTCGTTGTTGAGTAGATCAGCAAGTTCGGATTGGGAAACTGGACCAGCTTGCTGACTATTGAGAGTGTAGTACCACATGGGAATGGATGTGTTTGTTAGTAAGAAGGTTTGGCAAGGGAAAGTGGACCCGTTGCCGAGTCGCCTTTTTTAAAGTGATTTTATCGAGAAAATCTTAGAAGTGGATCGCGTGGTCGTCTGCGTCGAGAGTCGCTTCGTGGATCGCTTCTGCGAGTGTTGGGTGTGCGTGGATGGTGCTGTGGATTTCCTCAGCTGTGCACTCCATTTCGAGAGCGAGCCCCATTTCAGCGATAAGCTCAGTAGCGTTTTCACCGATAATGTGTGCGCCGAGAAGCTCACCGTGTTCCTTACCGAAGAGAAGCTTCACGAAGCCTTCTGTGCTGCCAGCTGCCTGTGCTTTACCGATAGCTGCGTATGGGAACTTACCCACTTTGTAGTCAACGCCTTCTTCCTTGAGTGAGCGCTCTGTCTTACCAACAGAAGCAACCTGTGGGTTTGCGTAGGTGCAGCTTGGGAAGTTGCCAACTTTGCGTGGTGTTTTTCCTTTTACGAAGAGACCTTCCACACACTGGATTGCCTCGAAGGAAGCTGTGTGAGCGAGCCATGGTGGGCCAGAGATGTCACCTACTGCGTATACCTTAGGGATGGATGTCTCGTAACGGTCACCAACCTTGATGAAGTCGCGGTCGAGCTCAGGCTCAAGGCCACCAGGAAGAACTGAAGCTACACCGATTGCCACAAGGCAAACGTCAGCAGTGATGTCTTTTGTTTTACCCTTCGCGTCTTCTACAGTGAGAGTAACGGAGTTGCCGTTGTCCTTAGTCTCAATCACCTTCGTGCTTGTGAGAACTTTGATGCCCTGCTTCTTAAATGCTTGACCGATTTCAGCCCCTACTTCGTCGTCCTCTACTGGGAGGATGGTAGGCTGCATTTCGATGAGTGTTACCTTTGTGCCGAATGCATTGTAGATGTATGCAAACTCAACGCCGATCGCGCCAGCACCGATAATTGTCATGCTCTTTGGCTGCTCAGCGAGGTTCATTGCTTCTTTAGAAGAGATCACGGACTTGCCGTTGAATGGAAGTGACGGAAGCTCGCGAGACTTACAGCCAGTCGCGATGAGGATGTTGGAGCCTTCGATCACGGACTTCGTGCCATCAGCAGCTACTACTTCTACCTTGTTGGAGTCTATTATGTTACCGAAGCCTTTGATGTAGTCTACCTTGTTCTTCTTGAAGAGGAACTCGATACCACCAGCGAGACGTGTGGAAACCTTGCGGGAACGACTTATAACCTTGGACCAGTCGTATTTGAGATTGTCGAAAGAAATACCGAACTCGCTAGCTTTCTTTTTGAGAGTTATGTAGAATTCAGTGTTCTTGAGGAGAGCTTTTGTAGGGATACAACCCCAGTTGAGGCATGTGCCGCCTGCGCGCTCTACTTCAACAACAGCTACTTTCTTGCCGAGCTGAGCTCCGCGAATAGCGCCAACATAGCCAGCAGGGCCGCCGCCAATAACAATAAGATCGTATGACATAATTTTTGTTTAGGGTGAAATGTTCCATGTGCGAATTTTTCCGCAACGCATCGGATGCGAGAAAGGTAGGTGGAAAAGTCTACAATTCAACTCTAAACCACCACGCAGTGGTGAGTACAAAGTAGGAAGTGAAAAGTATGAAGTTTTAGTAACTTTCACTGATGCCCAATAAGCAGGAGTATATTCTGATATTGCGGGTGAGTTACAGCTTCAGTGAATTAGGCATCTCTCATTGCTGAAATCGCGGTCTTCATGTCTGAAGCTCCAAATGCAGAGGAACCCGCAACCATGACGTTTGCTCCAGCATTGCCAGCAATAGCTGCAGTGGAGGCGTTAACACCACCATCGACTTGAATGTGGAAGTTGAGTCCATGTTTTTCACGGTAGGCAGCTGCCGCCTCCACTTTGCTCATCATGTCTTCCATAAATGTTTGTCCACCGAAACCTGGCACAACGGTCATAGGAAGCAGGAGGTCGATCTGATCGAGGTAAGGAAGAACTTTCTCAAATGGTGTGGCGGGGTTGAGGGCGAGTCCTGCGAGGACTCCTGCTTTGCGAATCTCAGCGAGAGTGTTGGTTACATTGTGGTCCGCTTCGACGTGTACAGTAATAAGGTCGGCGCCAGCCGCTAGAAAACGAGAGAGGTAGTGATCTGGGCGTGAGATCATGAGGTGAACGTCGAGGAAGATGTTGTTGCCCTCATTGATGGTTTGGATCATCTGTGGACCAAAGGAGATATTATCGACGAAGTGGCCGTCCATCACATCGAGGTGGAGCCAGTCGGCGCCTGAGTTGACAGCGCGGGCGACTTCTTCATTGATGCGGTTCCAGTGAGCAGCGAGCAATGAGGGAGCCATGATGCGCTCAGAATGATTCCATTTCTTCATGGCGAGCATTCTAGGAAGAAAGTTGCTAGTTTCAAGTTGGCAGTGCGTCATCAGATCATTACATCTAGGAGCATGAGTGAGGATTTCGTGATCGAGGGAAAGAGTGATGAATTTTATATGGAGTTGGCGCTGCGTGAGGCGGTGAAGGCTGCCAATGCTGGCGAAGTGCCTATCGGTGCTGTCATCGTGAAAGATGATCGTGTGATTGCACGCTCGTGGAATCAGGTTGAGACGCTCAAAGATGCTACGGCGCATGCGGAGATGTTAGCGCTCACATCGGCGATGAGTTCAGTGGGAGATTGGCGGTTGGAGGGCTGCACTGTCTACGTGACAAAGGAGCCATGTCCGATGTGTGCTGGTGCGCTGGTGCACTGCCGGCCTGATAGAGTTGTCTTCGGTATCCCCGACTCAAAAGGTGGTGCTGCGGGAGGCTGGATTAATTTGTTGGACTCTAATCCACCACTCAACCATAAATGCGAGACGGTTTCTGGCGTGATGCAGGAGGAATGCTTGGCTATGTTGCAAAGTTTTTTTCGCGAGGCTAGAGCAACAAAGAATGCTGAGAAATCGGCCAGAAAGCAAGAATCTTCAAACGATGGAGAGAATTGTTAAGAATTTAAGACAGTCGTTTAATTCTTAAATCTCATGTGAGTTATAAAGAAATTGCTAAACAAGATAAGCGCTTGAGATCAAATGGGTCCTGCCACCTTGAGTTAATAAAAGCAAAACGACATATACAATATGGCGGGGAGCTTTGGTTCTCCGCCTTATTATTTTTAAACAGAGAGGTCAGTTGTGAGTCGTAATGTGAGGGGATGATATTGTGATCTTCTGTAGAATTGTATGTGTTTTTTGAGGGAACGAAAAAAAGCGAGACCTGTGAGGGTCCCGCTTTTTAGATAAATATTTGCTTAAACTACGGGAGTTTATGCTTCCTCAGCCATTTTCTCTTCGAGGAATTTACCGACCCATGCGATGTCGTACTTACCAGAGAGGAAGTCTGGATGGTTGATGATCTCGAGCTGGAATGGGATCGTGGTCTTGATACCGCGAATCATGAATTCCTTGAGAGCACGGTTCATGCGAGCAATCGCAATCTCACGTGTAGCGCCCGTGCAGATGAGCTTGGCGATCATGGAGTCGTAGTATGGTGGTACGGAGTAGCTAGAGTAGACGTGGGTGTCTACGCGGACGCCTTTGCCACCAGGTGCGTACCAGAGATCGATTTTACCTGGGCTCGGAGCGAAGTTGTTGTATGGGTCTTCTGCATTGATACGACACTCGATGGACCAGCCACGCGGTTTCGCGTTCGTAATGTGGTGAGAGAGTTTTGCACCAGCTGCTACGCGGATTTGCTCTTTGATGAGCTCACAGCCCATGACTTCTTCCGTAACTGGGTGCTCGACCTGAATACGCGTGTTCATTTCCATGAAGTAGAAGTTTGTCGCATCTTGGTTGACGAGGTATTCGATGGTACCCGCATTGATGTAGCCGATATTTTTAACGAGATCGACGGATGCTTTTGCCATGCGTTCACGGAGTTCAGGTCTGATGAGTGGGGATGGACACTCTTCGATGATCTTCTGGTTACGACGCTGCATGGAGCAATCGCGTTCACCGAGCTGGATTGCATTGCCGTGAGTGTCACCAAAGACCTGGAATTCTACATGGTGCGGGTTGAGAACGAGTTTCTCAAGGTAACACTCACCGTTGCCGAAACAGGCGATCGCTTCTTGCGACGCTTGGTTGTAAAGCTCGATGAAGTCGTCTTCGCTGAAGGATGGCCGCATTCCGCGACCACCACCACCAGCAGTGGCTTTGATCATTACTGGGAAGCCAATTTCTTTCGCAAGTTCAAGACCGTGCTCTGCGGATTCGAGAATTCCATCAGAACCAGGAGTAACAGGAACACCAAACTCAAGAGCTGTGGCGCGGGCTGTGTTCTTGTCTCCCATGCGGCGGATGGTCTTTGCCTTTGGTCCAATGAAGGTGATGTCGCAGCTTTCGCAGATTTCTACGAAGCGTGCATTTTCAGAGAGGAAACCGTATCCTGGGTGGATAGCGTCAGCCTCAGTTATCTCTGCTGCCGCAATGATACGATCAGGCATGAGATAGGAATCTTTGGATGGACTAGGGCCGATACATACAGCTTCATCTGCGAGCTGCACGTGCATGGAGTCGACATCTGCCTCAGAATAGACTGCTACAGATGGGACGCCGAGTTCACGGCATGCACGGATAATACGAAGGGCGATTTCGCCACGGTTCGCGACTATGACTTTCTTAAACATGGTTCAGACAGTTAGCTTTGCAGCTCTCTATGTAGAGATGCGGAAGAGTCTCGGATCAAGCCGAGATTACGTAAGTGTGAAAAGGGTGTCACCGAACTGAACTGGTGTAGCGTCGTCCAAAGCGATGGAAGCGATGGTACCAGATTTTTCGACCTTGATTTCGTTCATCACCTTCATTGCTTCGATGATGCAGATGGTCTGACCTTCGCTCACTGTGTCACCAACTTCTACGAAGTTCGGGGAATCTGGAGCTGGTTTACGGTAGAATGTACCAACCATCGGAGAGGTGATTGCGTCACCTGCTTGAGCTGCCGCTTCGGTTGCTGCTGGAGCAGGTGCTGCGGCGGTTACTGGGGCAGCGGCTACAGGAGCCGCTGCAGGCATAGCTGCGAATGCTGTCTGGATGGCATCAGAATCGAGTCCCTTCTTGAGTTTGAGGTTGAAGTCATCCTTCTCAAGGTGGAAGTAGGAAAGCTCGTGCTCGTCCATGAGCTCTACGATTTTGCGGATGTCGTTGTGGTCCACGGTAATATTTAGCTGAATTAAAAGATCCTCACTAACGCCTGAGTCAGTGAGAGGAACTACAGGCTAGCGGTTAGGGGTAGAGAGCGTCAAGTGCGGATGAATGATTGTTGGAAGAGCTAAGAGGAGAAGTGAGGGGAGTGATTGAAAAAATAAACGGCAAAAGAGGGGCATCAGTGTATGCGAATCGCCGAAGATTTACTTCTTTTTATTCCTAGCTGCTCACAGTAGGGATGGGGCATGATTGAACTCGGCAAGATGAACACCATGGAGGTGGTGCGCAAAGAAGAACGCGGAATTTATTTCGAAGCTGGCTTAGATGGTGAAATCCTTCTTCCGGCAAAAGAGGTTCCGCAAGATACGCGCATTGGCGATATGCTCGATGTCTTTATTTATCGAGATTCGTTAGACCGATTGATTGCCACCACATGGAAACCGAAGGCGATGGTGGGGGATTTTGCTGTTCTCGTGGTGACTCAGGTCACTCCTCATGGAGCCTTCCTCGATTGGGGCTTAGTGAAGGATCTCATGCTTCCATTTGGTGAGCAAAAACGCAAAGTCAGCCATGGCATCAAAGTCGTGGTCCGCGTCTATGTCGATGAAGAAACGCGCCGCATTGCTGCCACCACACGTCTCGGACGTTACCTTGGGAAGACTGGTCGTCAATACTTAGAGAATGAAGAAGTCGATATCATGATCGTCGATCGCACCGAACTCGGTTACCGCGCTGTGGTCGAGAGTGAAGACTGGGGCTTACTCTATCACAACCAAATTTTCCAAGCACTGCAAGTGGGGCAGAAGCTCAAGGCTTATGTACACATGACGCGTCCAGATGGGAAAGTGGATCTTATTTTGGAAAAGCCAGGACCTGAAAAGGCGATGACGCTAAGTAAGCAGATTCTCGATCGTCTCGAGCAAAGCGAAGATGGTTACATTGGGATCGGCGACAAGTCAGACCCGAGCCAGATTCTTGCTATGTTCAACGTCAGTAAAAAGACCTACAAGCGCGCCTTGAGCCAGCTTTATAAAGAGAAGAAGATTGTCTTTGAAGGTGAAGGCATTCGCTTGGTAAAATAATGTTAGCCGAGAAAATCCAACAACTGTGGCGCGATGCCATGGCAGGCGATATCACCTCCATCCTAGCACTCACATGTTTCGCCGGTATCTATATCTTTGCATCATGGGATGCTCTACTTGTGGAAACGTGAGAGAGAAGCTGATAAAAAGCGTTCTGGTCAATGATTCTTACACTTCCTGTATTAGGTTGGCTCTTTTACATGGCCTTTTAAAAACTGCTACCGAGCAATCCTCTTTGCTGAGGGTAGAACTTTTATGTCGGCAATTCGTCGGTATTGCATAACGTGTCTATGTAATTTCGCGCAGCCCCTAGAATCGTGAGGCTGTTAGGCGAATCCGAATGCACGCAGGCAGTGAGGCAATTGTAGTGAGTGGGAAGCTCGATCACTGATCCGTCTATAGCTAGGAGAGTGTCGTGTGCGCATAGTTGCTCAAGTCGATCTATGACAGCTTGAGTATCTAGAATCATGGCTTGTGGGTGGGTGCGTGGTAGTAATTGACCGTTAGCGGCATAATTGCGATCGAGAAAGACTTCTGGAATCATTGGCAATTCACGTTCCTCTGCGGCTTTGGCGAGTTGCCCTCCAGCTGGACAAACAACCGAGATGAGGTAGTTATGTTGCACAAGATTGAGGAAGGCTTGGCGGTAGATTTCTTCATTTTCTACGAGGTGATAGAGCGCGCCGTGGAGCTTGATATGGTTCAGATCTGCTAGACCAACATAGCGTTGGATTTGAATTTCTAATAACTCTTTAAAGTCTTCGACCGAAAAGGAATCTGGCAGACTGCGCCCTCTATCATGTGTAGCGACTCCCGGGTGGGCACCCGTGCTGATTGCGTGTAGGCGTTGACTCTCGGCGAGCTTAGCACAGAGCTGAATGGATTCTAGGTTTCCAGCGTGCCCTCCACAGGCGATGTTTGCTATGTGCAGGTGTGCCATGAGAGCGGCGGTTTGTTCCGGTGACTCCCATTCTCCGAGGTCACAGTTGAGGAAAATATCAGGCATCGTGTTCTATCAATTGGAAAGTGATGGGGCGGTGAGCGTGTTGTTGGATTAGCCAACTTAGGTCGTCTGGATGAATTCTCCCGATGATGGGATAGCCGCCGACTGTGGGGCCGTCATTGAGGGTGACGATTGGTTCGCCAGAGGGAGGAAGTTGGATGCTGCCCACAAGAGTGGGCGTGCTGTGGATACTGATGGAGTGCTGGAGAGCAGCGGATGTAGCTCCCGTGAGCCGGTATCCTGTGCGATCAGAGCGAGGAGAAATGGTCCAAGTGGACTCAATGAGATGGCGAAATATCTCTTCTCCAACGAGTTTTTTATGTGGCCCCGTATACACACGGAGGGCTGGGGGAGCTGTGAAGTCGCGTTGGTCGGAAATGGGGAGAATGCGGCGCGCTATGCCAGCTTGTGCGCTGGGCTGAAGTTCATTTGCTGTGAGTAGTGTGTTTAGCTCTATCTGATAGCCTATATCTGATCGCTTCTGACGCGACACACTACCAAAAATCGTTTCAGCCTGCCAGCCCCCCGCAATCGCGAGGTAGCTCCAGACGCCTTTGGCGCTAGGGTTGAAATGTAGTACCTTACCGGCCGCCACGTAGCGGGCAGTCCAGCTAGGTAGTTCAGCGCTGGCGCATCCTCCCGCGTGTCCGAGCCAACAGTCTTGGAGGACTTCGAGCTCACAGCCACCGAACATAATTTCTAACACAGCATCCGTTCTTAGATTGTGCACGAGGGTATTTGCGGCATGAGCCGAGTAGAGGTCGAGTGCCCCAGCGGGAGCGACACCAAAGTTGAGCCAGCTATTTTCACCCACTCGGCCGTGGTCTTGATAGCTGATTCCTGCACCGATCTTGTTTACTTTGATCATTGGAATGTTCATGATTGATGAGTGTTAGGGATGAAACGGAGAGTGTCACCAGAACGGAGGGTGAAAGCGGCACTTTCTTCCTTTGTAGGATCAAAAAGTGGATGTTTGGTGTGACCTAACCAATTCCAACCACCTGGGCTAGGGATAGTGTAGATACCTGCGTGAGAGCCACCAATCGCAACGGCGCCTGCTTCCATGCGCGTGCGCGGAGATGACCGACGTGGCAGGTGTAATTTTTCAGGCAATCCATCAAGGTAGGCAAAGCCTGGGCTAAAGCCGAGGAAGCGCACCGTGTAGAGAGCTTCACTGTGAAGGCTGATAACTTTCTCTTTATCGAGCCCCGTCGACTGACAGACTTCATCGAGGTCTGGACCATGATAGTCGACATGCACTTCGTGGTGTTTCGGTTCGATTTGTGCATGTGCACCCGCATTGTTGAGGATGCCAGTGAATGTTTGTTTATCTAAGTGTCCATTGGTGCGCAGCAAGAGCGAGTCGTAGCCTAACACAGATTCTAGGATGACTTCTGAGTGCAGGGATTGCATTTTGAGGAGCTCAGGGAAATCTGTAGCGTCCTCTAACTGCACGAGCCAAGCATCTGGTCCGTAGGGTAGAAGTGAATATGAAAACGATTCAGCCATGAAGTCTAGCTGAGTTGTACGGTGAGATCGTCGATTTAGCCAGCCATGAAATTTTTGCATCTCGCAATGATGCATGCTAGTGATGGGGCGATGCAGAAACGGGTGCTCATCATTGGAGGCGAAGGAAGCCTCGCTAAAGCGTGTGCTGAAGATTTTTCGGGTAATGCTTGGGAGGTGTTAGCTCCGAGTCGGACCGAGCTGGACATTAGTGAGGCATCTTCCGTGGAGGCGTATTTTGCCGAATGTGGTGAAATCGATTTGCTCATCTGTGCCGCAGGCGTAACTCAGGATGAAGTCATGCTGCGGATGAAGGAAGCCGATTGGGACAAGGTGCTGGAGGTGAATCTATCTGGTGCCTTCCGCTGTGCACGTGCCGTGAGCCGACAGATGTTACGCCGTCGCTCAGGCCATGTGCTCTTTGTGAGTAGCTATTCAGCCATTCATCCACCAGTTGGGCAAGTAAACTACGCAGCAGCAAAAGCTGGCCTGATAGGGATGGCAAAATCACTCGCCGCCGAATGGGGTGACCGATCCGTCCGTGTCAATGTTCTTATTCCCGGCTTTATGGATACCAAAATGACCACAGATGTCGCTAGTGCAGCTCGCGATGCCGCGAAAGCAAAGCATGTGTTAGAGGAGTTCAATACACCTGATAGAGTCGCAAAATTTGCCTACTTTTTAGACGAACATATGGAGCTGACCTCAGGTCAAGTCTTTAACTTAGACAGCCGGATTTTGTAATCCAGCTAGTAGTGACAAGGTACAGGCTCGTAATGATGGTATACGGTAGTGAGTGGTGTGAATGATGCGGTTTGTGCGGCCGATGGTGAGGTCTACGAGGACGCCATCGACGTCCCAGAAAATGTTTTTGATTGGGTTCATGGAGCTGGGTTGTGGGCTATATACGACAGGTCAAAGAAATAAGATGTTTTTTATAACTCAAGGGAGACTCTATTTTGCTCGGTTTGGTATAGGAGTCCACAAAAAACTCAGCAGGAGGTTCCTGCTGAGTTTGAAAGAATACGACACGCTTGCGAGAGCTTACTTACGCCGGCGCAAGATGAGAGCGAGGCCACCAAGACCGAGAAGGGCGGTGGTAGACGGTTCAGGAACTGCTCTGACAAATGCTGCGCTGTGGGCAGCTATTTCTGTGGCGCTCAACTGTGAGTTATATGCCGCGAAACCAAGAATGTTACCTGGCAGGTTGCTAGAAGGCCACTGGCTACTGCCCCCAAGAGTTGTCGAGCCAGTAATATCAGATGCTCTCGCTAGTGAATGTGTGAGCAAGGGCACCATTGACATAGAGATAAGAGTTCGTGCCATCTGTGGTAAATACAACGATGTGTGTCTGCGTGTCTACAGTATGGGCGACTCCAGAGTCTAAACCACCACTTCCTTCGCCATCATACATACCGTAGTTGTTATTATCAGAGATTCCCCCCCATTCAAGGTTTTGACATGGTGGAGAGGGTACCGAGGAGGACTTGAGCTTGTGGTACTACTGGGGTGCTACCAGCGTTGACGATGAACTCGAAGCTTCTTGCACCGCTTAAAGTTCCTACATTGATGGTTTCAGGTGTGCTTACGGTAGTGAACTTGGTGGCAGTAGCTGTAGTGCCTGTACCGACAGCAGTTTTCCAGTGACTAAGAGCTGCATGTGCAGAGCTTGCACCGATAACGAGTGAGACGAGAGTAAATAATAGTTTTTTCATTATTCCTAAGTTTTATTAATATGCTTAGGAACCTAAATATGCTTAGGAACCTAAATATGCTTAGGAACCTAAAACTAGTTCTTAACTTAGTTAGATTGCAAAAGACGTCAACAATAAATTTGCATTTTTTTTAGCAAGGAGGTGCTGAAGGTAAGAATACAGCTTGGTGAATAGGTTGAATGTGTTTTTGCTAGCCCTTGAAGGTTTGTGCACATTTCCACCAAAAGCATATGCTTTTGGTGGAAGTATCGGAGGAGTGATCGAGAATCGCCATTTGCAACGCATCAGGGTTCACAAAGCACACAGCCTTGGTGTCCTTAGGGTATTGTTCGATCCACTTTTTTACTTTCTCTACTGATCCCCCCAGCGCTGGCCGCGTGCTTGATCAATCAGTTTGTAGAGGTCGCTTTTACAAAGAGTTTTAGAGTTCTTCGATAGTTTTAGCGACTTTGAGGATCGTGGACTCGCCGAGGTTAGGGCCGAGGATATGGAGACCGACGGGAAGCTTTGTGCCAGAATCGGAATCGACAGTGCCAGCTGGGACGGAGATACCTGGAATACCTGAGAGGTTTGCTGCGATCGTGCAAATGTCTGCGAGGTATTCAGTGAGTGGGTCGTCTGCATTTTCTCTGTGCTTAGGTGCTGGCGTTGGCGCAACTGGTGAGATGATAGCGTCGACTTTTTCGAAGGCGTCAGTGAAGTCCTTGCGGATGAGCGTGCGGACTTTTTGAGCTTTCGTGTAGTAGGCGTCGTAATAGCCAGAAGAAAGCACATAAGTACCGAGGATGATACGGCGCTTTACTTCAGCACCGAATCCTTGCGCGCGTGATTTGCGGTAGAGGTCGATGAGGTTCTCTGGGTTCTCAGCACGGTTGCCGTAGCGGATGCCGTCGAAGCGTGAGAGGTTTGAGGAAGCTTCTGCAGGAGCGATGATGTAGTATGTCGCCACTGCGTACTTTGTGTGTGGAAGAGAAATTGGCACGAGCTCTGCACCAGCTGCTTCGAGCTTTGCTGCTGTTTCGTCGAAGATCGCTTTGACGGCAGGATCAATGGCATCGCTGAAGTATTCAGCTGGCACACCGAGATTGAGTCCTGCAACACCTTTGTCGATATCCGCCGTGAAGTCAGTGTTGTCGTCTTCAATTGAGGTGGAATCTGCTGGGTCGTAGCCAGTGATGGCATTGAGAAGAAGCGCTGCGTCATCGACAGTCTTGGTCATTGGGCCGATCTGATCGAGTGAGGATGCGAAGGCGACGAGACCATAGCGGGAAATGCGTCCGTAGGATGGCTTGAGCCCAACAATACCACAGTGGGATGCTGGCTGGCGGATGGAGCCGCCTGTGTCAGAGCCGAGGGCTGCGATCGCTGTGTCAGCTGCAACGACGGCTGCGGAGCCACCGGAGGAACCACCAGGGACACGTGTCGGGTCGACTGGGTTGTTGGTTGGCTTGATTGAGGAATTTCCAGATGTGGAGCCCATTGCGAACTCGTCGAGATTGGTGCGCCCGAACGGAATAGCACCAGCTTCGCGGAGTTTTGTGATGACGGTGGCGTCGTATGGGGAAGTGAATGCACCCTCGAGGAACTTGGAAGCACAGGTGAGAGGCTGTCCTTTGACGTTGATGTTGTCTTTGATGGCAATTGGGATGCCACCGAGCGGCAGACTGAGGTCGGCATTTTTAGCTTCTTTGCGTGCTGCGTCGAAGTCGTAAGCGATGTAGCCTCCAATGGCTTCATCCTTTTCTTTGATAGAAGCCTCAAGTGAGTCGATGATCTCGACTGGTGTGATTTTTCCGGCAGTGAGTTTGGCGCGGAGTGAGGTGATAGATTCTGTGGAAAGCATTTTCTTGGTAGGGACATCTCTTGGGATGTCAGGCTGATTTGAGATTGATAGTGCGTTAAGTCAGAAGTTTGGCTTAACGATTCTTTATGAAATATTTGAAAAGTGTTGGTTTCTGAAAAGGGTGCACCCTGGCCGCCTTGGAGTGTACAGACCGAACACATTGGTAACAGTTGTGCATGGATATGGGTAACACATTTGAAGTCTTATGGAAGGAGGCAGGTGTAGTATTTTTTACTTTTTACTTTTGCTTTGATTTGTTTGTTTAAATCAATTTCTCTTAGTCTCTTCCAGCAGTAGTAGACTTCCCATCGGAGCTCCCCAATAGGACGAAGGGCGATGAGTTCACCTTTATAGCCTTGCCTCACATAAAATGTACCGTTCTTGAAGTTAATCTCTCCTTTACTTTGAACCTTTCTAAACACGTCATCATTGAGATAAAAACTTTCCTCATGCAATTCTTGGGGTGTGTAATAACTCAAACATTCTATGCTCTTTTCTTTCAGAATTAACAAAGAACTTTTCGAGTTTTATAAACAAGGTATCGACTGCTCACAGAATGAAGTTACTTCTGCTTGGATGAGCCGCTGGAAAGTAACTCAGCCTCTAAACAGTCCAGCACTGTCGAGAACTGCTCATTGTTACTTTCATCAGCGTCACAGAGCGTCTTGTGCGCATCGAATACATGCTGTGTTTGATCTGTGGAGTTCGCTAACCCGTATTCTGTTAACGAATTGCGGAAACTAGCTTCCTGATCAACCCATAGCGGTTGTTCTGGATTGATCTGCATCAGCGCACTCAATCCAAGATCTTCTAGTGATTGCTTATTCTTACTTCCTGCACTAGCAACTTCTAACAAGCCATTTTCCACCTTTGCCAGACGCATTGCCAAACCTGCCATAGTCCCCATAAAAGTGGAGTCCATGCCCGTGCACGTTTCTAGGTCGACAACAATATGCACCGTTCCAGCTTTCAGTTCCTCGTCACCCCAAGCTTTCAATTTTGGGCTATTCATGAAAGAGCCTTTGCCCTCACAGCGGACCCAGCCAAGACCGTCTATTTTGCCTGTAAGAATGGTATTTGAAGTGCTCACTGTCGGAATCGCTGAACTATCTGTCAGTCTTGTATTTGATGATAACTGCGAATGACGGCCAGTCAACTCATAGCGACGAAAAAATATCCGTTAGGCTAGTGCTATTCCCACAAGTAGGATTGCTCTGAAACAAGCAATGCACCGCCAGAACGCACCTCTACTCGCCAAGTCAGTACGCGGCCATTGGTTTGATAATTCTCCCCCGCCACAGAAAAGGCGTGACTTCCCTTCAACTGAGATGCTGGAAATTCCTGTTGTGCTTTGTGGATCTTAGACCCACTTCCAACCTGTTGGTATAGAAAAACGATCTGAATAGGCTGCTTCACAGCATGCGCTCTCACATCCCAGTCAACCGTATAATATTGCCCTATCCTCTGCTGCTGTTCCTCTAGCGAAATCACCCCTCGCAGGTGCTTTTGTTGCTCGGCTCGCATCATTCGATTATTTCGTTTAATCAGCTTTGTGTCCTTTAGGTGATAGACACTAACACCGACATCACTCTTTGTGGAAACACAGGCCACGCTAAAACAAAGAGGTACTATAGCGAGAAAAGTGAAAAGTTTCATCACAGCATTGACTAACCTAACGGGTCAAAAATCCAACCCTCAATATTGTTATATACTTTTTAATTCTGTAAAAAAGCCTCAAGCCCCACACATTGCATGCTACCTGAAATCCAAAACAAACTCAACGCCTTCATAAAAATCAAAGGCTTCCGTAACACCCCTCAGCGCAACGCCATTGTGGAAATCATTTTTGAGTCTGACGAGCATTTCACTGCTGATGAGCTCTGGGAACGCATTCGCAAATCGAACTCTAAGGCATCTCGAGCTACAGTATACCGTACACTCAGTTTGCTCGTCGAAGCTAACTTGCTCCACGAAATCGATCTAGGTGAAGACATCAAGACCTACGATCCGAACTTCAACGACAAACCTGCACATAACCATCTCATTTGCATTGATTGTGGAAAGATCTTGGAATTTGAAGACTCACACCTCGAGCTACTCAACGATTGCCTCACACGCCGTATGGGATTCCAACCACGCAGCCAATCAATTCGTATCGAAGCCAACTGCGAAGAATTACGCACTAAAAGTTCCTGCGCAAACCTGATTCAAGCTCGTTTGGCTGGCAAACGTCTGCCTAAAAAGCGCTAATCTGATCGGACGAATAAATCTCCTCATTGCTTAGCGGCTTCTAACAAACATTCTAAATTCAGAAGGTAGAAGCTCGCTAGAACATTTCTATGACATGCCGAATTTCCTGAGGAAGCTCACAGGTCTTTGAGTTTGAATCGTTTGAAATTGAGTTCTCTATGTTAGGGCTGACATGGCCTGTAATCGGCTTGCAATCTGTAGAATACGAGCTATATCACCCAGCTCGAATGGCGTGCTTGATTTTCATGCGCGCTACCTCACTCATACTAAAAGGGTAGCAAAACGATGCCGAATGTATTCATCAAGACCTACGGATGACAGATGAACGAACGTGATTCTGAGCAGGTTGCTCGGATGTTTACTGAAGGTGGATACACGGTCACTAAAGACGAGTTCGAAGCAGATGCTATCCTTGTGAACACTTGCTCGGTACGCGATCAAGCGGAGCAAAAAGCGCTCGGGAAAATGGGTAGCATGGTACAGCACCGCAAGCGTCGTCCACACGTTGTTTATGGTTTTATGGGTTGCATGGCGCAATCACGCGGACAAGAGCTTTTCAATAATGTTCCTCATCTCGATGTCGTTGTTGGAACTCAGAAGTACCACAAGGTTTTTGAATACGTTGACGGCATCCTCCAGAACCGACTCGAACGTCGTATGGACGACCTCAAGCTCACGTACAAGGGTGACCACATCTGTGACATCGAAGAGGAAAAAGATTCCCAGAACACGATCAAAGATCACGTCAAAGAGATTACAGATCCGACTGCTTTTGTCTCCATCATGCAGGGTTGTAACATGAAATGCTCCTACTGTATTGTACCCGACACTCGTGGTCGTGAACGCGGACGTCCGATTGAAGACATCGTTGCAGAATGCCAATCTCTCGTCGAGAGCGGCGTAAAAGAGGTTACACTCCTCGGCCAAATCGTTAACCTCTATGGTCGCACAGAATTCTCTAAAGTCGACGGTAAGTCACCATTCGTCCAGCTACTTGAAGCAGTGCACGAAATCGAAGGAATCGAGCGCATTCGCTTCACTTCTCCTCATCCAATCGGCTACCGCGATGATCTCGTCGAAGCATTCACGTATTTGCCAAAGCTTTGCTCACATATCCACTTCCCAATGCAGAGTGGTAGCGACAAGATTCTCAAGCAAATGCGGCGCCCGTATAAGAATGAGAAGTTTATTGAGATCTGTAAGAAGATGAAGGCGGCTCGCCCAGACATGGCGATCACTACAGACATCATCGTCGGCTTCCCAGGTGAAACGGAAGAAGATTTCCAAGACACTGTTGATTGCGTCAAAGAGCTCGAATTTGATAATTGCTTTGTCTTCCGCTACTCACAGCGTCGCAACACACCAGCCGCTGACATGCTCGACCAGCTCTCTGAGAAGATCAAAGAAGACCGTAATCAGCGCCTTCTAGCTGTGGTCAACGAAATTGCTGAGTGCAAGAACCATGCCCTCGTTGGCACAGTGCAAGAAGTACTCTGTACGGGTCCATCTAAGAACAACCCGAACACACTCAACTCACGCACAGCGCAAAATAAGATCGTTATCCTCGAAGGCAATCCAGACCGCCTCGTTGGCAAAGTCTTCAAAGCGCAGATCCACGACTGTACGGGTTTCACACTTTACGGCACCCCTATTGTTGAATCGCTTGAAGGCTAAGCCTGTACATTCCCTCTATCCACCGACTTTATTAGGGTCTTTGACGCTCTACGTCTCTATGCATGAAAATATCCTATTTTTGTTGTGAAATCCATCAGTAGAGATTGCTAAGAGGGCTTGAATCAAGGTGAAGTCTTAGCTTCCTTTGTTAGGAGGGGACTGCTAGAAAACCATATGGCTCGTTGGTTTTTAAGTCGTCCAAGTGAACACACGAATTCTGGTGAAATTAAGGTGGCAAACTATCTTAAGAAATTGCCAGACAGCTGGACTGTCGTTTGGGGCTTCTTTTATGAAGACCGAGCAGGTGTGCATCGAGAAGGTGATTTTCTTATCTTGGCTCCTTTTGCTGGGGTGTTAGTGCTTGAGGTGAAAGGTGGTGTGCCGAGACACTTTGGACCAACAGGTGAGTGGGAAGGGCCTAAGAATGATAACCCTGTCAACCAGCTCGATACCGAATGGTGGGCAGTGCTTCGGCGCTTGAAGGGTACTGATGCGAAGTCTCTGTATGTAGCGAAGGCGCTGGGGTTGCCAGGAGTGACCGCTGACCCAAATGAGGAGCGTGTGCATGGTATAGAACGGGGGCTAACGATTACATCAAATGAGTTTGCTGATTTGAAGTTATTATCCCAAGCATTCAGGCGCCTTTTTCAGAGAGCTGCTAGAGGGGGAGAAGTTCGATCTGTTAGCGTTGTAGCAAAAGAGGCTTTCATTACTGAATACGCTCAAGGTATTGAGCAGAAGAAGTTGAGTGAATTCACAGATCATACAGAGGAACGGTTTCGGCAACAAATGGTTGCCGAGTACCGTATGCTTGATATGTTGCGCGGCAACCAGCAGCTCCTAGTGCAAGGAGGCTGTGGTTCAGGTAAGTCTTGGTACGCCTTAGAGCAAGCGCGGCGCTATGCTGAAGAGGGGAAGCGAGTGCTCTTTCTCGTCTACAACCGAGCGGTAACACAAGTAATGCGTGATGACGCTAAGCGTTCGAGTTTTAGGCTACAGGAGGAAATTGTGGTTAAGAATTTTGAAGAGCTAGCCGCTTACATATTAGGGGAGTCTGTGGATGCGATTCAACCTCCAGACAACTCAACGAATGAAGAAGTTCAAAAGTATTACGAAGAGAACCTACCAGCTCAAGTGATAGAGGCTATGGGTAATGCTTCGCGTCTAGCGTCATTAACGAAGTATGATGCTCTCGTGGTAGATGAAGGTCAGGATCATGATACAAACTTGAAAGAAGAGATAGCGCATCGCTACCCTCATATTACCTGTGGTTGGTGGTCAATCTATTGGCAGTTGTTAGTGAACGAGACTGAGTCACCGATGGTGATATTTTACGATACTTCTCAACGCCCGATCTTCAGGAGAAATACAGATTTCGAGCCAGATAAGATTAAGGCGTTTCTTTCGCAACCTGTGTATGTGAATCTGTCACGGACCCTGCGTTACACTCGCCCAGTATACGAATTTCTCATGAAATTGCAGGGAGAAGGAACTATGGCTCTAGTAGAGGCTCTGTGTGATGCTCGTGAGTTGTCGGAAGGACCAGAGGTGATCACTCAGAAGGCAGAGGGTTCAGCTGAGGAGCTGTGTAAACAGCTAGGAGTTCTCATTGAGGAGTGGGAAGAGTCTGGCTTATGTGAAGCTGAAGATGTAATGATCTTACATGCGAGGTCGAACATCGAAGATAGCTCTATAGGAGCTACTCAGTGGGTAGGCTCTTACAAGTTGACTCCAGTCGGAGAGGAGGGAATGGGGGTCAGAGTATGTTCTATCCATAAAGCCAAGGGGCTTGATGCCAAAGCAGTGATCCTTGTAGACCTATCGACATCTAATCATGAAGAGATGTCAGCATACGAGCGTAATACTTATTTCATGGGAGCAAGCCGAGCTAGGCAGATGCTAGCAGTTATCAGTTAGGTTCTTGATAGTTGCTCAAGGATAAGGTGTTTAGGAACTTAACTCCTTTAGACGCTTAATGACAGGTGCGATTGCTGATTGAGGATTATTAAACCAGTCCGTTGACCAGATACGTTCGATTTGCCAACCGAGCGATTCGAGAATTTCTTGTCTCAAGCAATCTCGGTCTCTTGCTGATTTGGAAGAGTGATAAGTGGCCCCATCACATTCGACTGCGAGAATATATTTACCCGGATTGTTCGGATGTTTGACTGCTAAATCGATGAAGAAACCAGCCACACCTACTTGGAAATCACAATCGAATCTATGTTGTGAGAGGGTTTCGGCTACAGCGATTTCAAAGTCACTATCAGCCCCTTTAACCTGAGTTTTGCTTAAGAGAATGAGATTTGAGGAGGTATTGGGGTGATTGATGTTTTTTTTGGTTGTAAGCAGTAGGTAGCGAGACCTGCAAGGAGGTTGATAACGAAGTTTGTTGGGCTGCGGTGCCTTGAATGTTCGATCTGGCTGATGTTTTTGAGCTGATCGTTGACAGTTTCTATGAGGCTTCTCTTCCGCAGCATCAACTTGTCGCTCATGCTCATGAGCTTGTTCTTCATGTTGTCGCGTATGGAGGTGATGAACTCAATGCCTTGATCGAGAAGCTGGCGGGCGAGCTTAGCCGAGATATATCCCTTGTCTCCGTAGAGCTTGCCAAACAGATCACTCGACATCCCAGGAACCGGAACACGGTCGTCCACATTGCCTGGCGATATCTGGAAGGCGAGCATTTCTCCGAACTCATTGATGACAAGGTGAAGCTTGAAGCCGTAGAACCAACCTTTGGTGGTTTTTCCCCTCTGGGCAATACCCTTGAAGACTTTGTGCCGGTAGATTCTTTTCGGGCTGCATACTTGTATGGAGGTGCTGTCCACAAAGGAAATTCCCGTGACCTCTCCCTTGAGGGAGAGCGTGTAGGCCATCAACGGGAGGAGTATTCTAGGCATCCTCTGGATGAAGCGATTATAGCTCGGCAGTCCCGGAAAGAAGGTTCTGAGACTTGTGAAATGAGTGAGGTAGAAGTGCTTGAATGTGCGGAAATTGGCCTGATGGAAGGCAATAACGATGGTCATCATTTCGGCAGTTGAGACTCCGGCTCTTCGCCTTCTTCGCTTTATGCCGTCAGCAAGCAGGCGTTGGTGATAACGGGGCTCAAAGCGTTGACAAAAATCGTCAATCGGGCAAAACAGGGCTGTGAAGTCTATCTTCATGGGCGGATTCGGGTTTTTTGTTAGTGTGATGACCAACAATTACATCGAATCCGCCGCTTTTCACGAATATTTAAGATCCCTTAAACAAAACTCAGGTCTTTAATTAAAGTAAAGGCTCGTCTCTGCCTTTATTTCTAATTAAATTTAGAACTATTCTAAAAAAGACTTGATCACGCTGAATCTGAAGCTAGCTTTTCGAAGTCTTATGAGCCACCCAGCAGACACACTAGAAATACCCGGCTTGCGCATGACTAAGCAGCGTAAGGAAGTGTATCGCGTGCTCATGGGAAACCGCGATCACCCGACAGCAGCTGAAGTCTACGAGCGCGTCAAGCACAGTACCCCTGGAATCTCGCTTGCTACCGTCTACAACTGCCTTGAAACACTTGTAGAACACAAAGCAGTTAAACAAGTAAATTTCGAGCGCGAATCTTCTCGCTATTGTCCAAACCTCAGTGAACACGGGCACTTCCACGATGAAGTCACCGGCACTATCCACGATGTAAAATTTAAAGAAGGTGTCAAACTCAGCGACTTCCTCGACATCCCTGAAGACGCAGAAATCACTAACCTCGACATCACCCTCCGTGGCACTCTCCCCTCAATTAGTAATCAATTTCGCGACAGCCGTCGCACCCACACATCTTAAATCATAATACCTAAACATAATACAACGAAGTCATGTCTATCATCATCAAAGACCTTCACGCAAAGATCGGCGACACTAAGATCCTTAAGGGCCTCAATCTCGAAATTCCAACTGGCGAAGTCCATGCAATCATGGGACCAAACGGCGCTGGTAAGTCCACTCTCTCTAAGATCATTGTTGGTCACGAAGACTACGAAGTAACAAGTGGCTTTATCACCATGGATGGTGTTGACGTACTCGAACTTGACGTCGATGAGCGCTCCCGCATAGGTATCTTCCTCGCCTTCCAGTACCCAATGGAAATCCCAGGTGTTTCCAACGCAAATTTCATCCGTGCAGCGCTTCAAGCTCGCCTTCCAGAAGGTGAAGAGCTCGACGCTGTTGCATACTACAAGAACCTCTACGAGAAAATGGATTCTCTCGAAATGGACCGCAAGTTCACATCTCGTGCAGTAAACGAAGGTTTCTCTGGTGGTGAGAAGAAGCGCAACGAGATCCTTCAAATGATGATGCTCGACCCACGTTACTGTATCCTCGATGAGACTGACTCAGGTCTCGACATCGATGCCCTCAAAGTGGTGGCGCAGGGCGTCAACATGCTCCGCACTGAAAACCGTGGCTTCCTCGTGATCACACACTACCAGCGCCTTCTCAATTACATCAAGCCAGACGTTGTACACGTTCTCGTTGACGGTCAGATTGTCAAGACTGGCGGCTCAGAACTCGCTCTCGAGCTCGAAGAGAAGGGTTACGACCACCTTACTAAGCCAGTTGCAGTCTAATCCCGCAATCAATCATGCTAGACTGAATAACTCAATTTTATCCCATGGATATCAAAGATATTAACTCAACTCCAGAGGTCTATGAAATCGACCAGGAGACACAAGACGCTATCGCGATTGACCGCGCTAAAGGCGATTTTCGTTTTCCGGAAAAACATACATTCGACGCTGGTTACGGCCTCAACGCTGACACCATCGACTATATTTCCAATGTTAAAAAGGAAAAGGACTGGATCCGCGAATTTCGCCACAAGGCACTCGACGTATTTGAGTCCAAGCCAATGCCAACTAACTGGGCAACAGACGACCTTAACAACATCGACTTTGATGCGATTCGCTACTACCTCTCTGATGGTGAGCGCCCAAAGCGTAGCTGGGACGATGTACCAGACGACGTGAAGGAGACATTCGAGCGTCTCGGCATTCCAGAACAGGAGCGCGCGTTCCTCGCTGGTGTCGAAGCTCAGTTCGACTCCGAAGCAGCCTACTCCAACGTCAAAGAAGACCTTGAGAAGCAAGGTGTGATCTTTGTGAACTCCACAGAAGGTCTGCGCGAGCATGAAGAGATCTTTCGACCATTTTTCGGTAAGGTGATCCCAACTGGCGACAACAAGTTCTCTGCACTTAACTCCGCAGTATTCTCTGGTGGTTCTTTCATCTACATCCCGAAAGGTGTGAAGCTCAAGCAGCCACTTCAGGCATACTTCCGTATTAATTCTGAGAACTTTGGTCAGTTCGAGCGCACGCTCATCATCGCTGACGAAGGCTCCGAAGTCATGTACATGGAAGGTTGTACTGCACCGCAGTTCGAGACATCTACTCTTCACTCCGCAGTGGTTGAACTCGTCGCTCTCAAGGGTGCCAAGATCCAGTACGTTACAGTGCAGAATTGGTCCTCCAACGTGTTCAACCTCGTGACCAAGCGTGGTCTCGCACACGAAGACGCAGAGATTCGCTGGATCGACTGTAACATTGGTTCCCGTCTCACCATGAAGTACCCAGGTGTGGTCATGAAAGGTGAAGGCGCACGTGGTGAAGTAATCTCCATCGCTCTCGCTAACAACGGCCAAGAACAAGATACGGGCGCGAAGATGATTCACGCTGCTGACAACACAACATCCAATGTTGTCTCTAAGTCAATCTCCGTTGGCGAAGGTGTTTCCACCTACCGTGGTCAGGTGCACATTCCTAAGCATCTCAAAGGCTGTAAGAACAACACTGAGTGTGACGCGCTCCTCATTAACAGCAACTCACGCACTGACACTTACCCAGCTATCACCGTGCGCGGTAACCAGCACGTCACACAGCACGAAGCATCCGTTTCTCAGGTTTCTGAAGAAATGCTCTTTTACATGCAGCAGCGTGGTATTGACGAAGGTGCAGCTATGTCACTCGCCGTGAACGGCTTCATCAACGACCTCGTTCGTGAGTTCCCAATGGAATACTCAGTTGAGCTCAAGCGCCTTATCGACTTGGAAATGGAGGGGTCAGTCGGCTAACCCTAGCTGTATATCATACGTCCTATAGGACTTATAAGACCTATTACTTACTTTTATAGATATGACTACTTTAGAATTACCAAGCATTACTGCTGAGCAGCCAAATGTACTTTCAGACGCACCTCAGTGGTTTGCTGATGCGCAGAAAGCAGCTTGGCAGGCTTACCTCGACATCCCTGCTCCAGCACGCACTGACGAGAGCTGGCGCTTCGGCAACCGCAAGCAAGCTGACTTTTCCGAATTCATTTCCGCCGCATTTGCTGAAAGTGGTGATGTCGACGTGGAAATTGATGGACTCGAAGAGACTGCTGGCCAGTTTATCTTCGCTAACGACAGCCTCGTGCATGCGGAAGCTGACCTTCCTGAAGGCGTGATCTGCCTGCCTCTCGAAGACGCACTCCAGCAGCACAGCGACCTTGTTAAAAAATACTTCATGAAGGAAGAAAGCAAGCTCGGCTCTGCTAAGTTTGCTGCGCTTCACAAAGCGAACGTCTCTAATGGACTCTTCGTATACGTGCCAAAGAACATCGAAGTAGCAAAGCCAATTGAGGTGTACCACATCCTTGCTGGCGACAACACAGCGATCTTTCCGCACACCCTCATTATCACTGAGGATAATGCGAAAGTGACTGTTGTAGATTATTTTAAGAGCGCGACTCCTGAGAGCTTGGGCCTCAGCATCGCAGTCAACGACCTCGTAGCTGGCCCTGGTTCCAAGCTCAACTATGTAGCGATTCAAAATCTCAACCTCTCCTCCAAGATGGTTCAGCTCAACAACACGACTGTCGCTAAAGACGCGAACGCTAAAGGCTTCATCGTCAACGTCGGTGGATCATGGGTGCGCAACGAGGCCCTCAGTCAGCTCAATGGTGCAGGCTGTAACTCCGACATGCTTTCGCTCAACATTCCAACTGGCACGCAGGAATACGACCAACGTACTTTCCAGCACCATGCAGCATCACACGCTTTCAGTGACCTTCTCTACAAGAACACACTCTTTGGCAAAGGGAAGACCACATTCTCTGGCATCATTGCTGTAGACGAAGGTGCACACTTTACCGATGCCTACCAGACATGCCGTAACCTCATGATGGAAGACACCACTGAGGCACACTCCATGCCAGGTCTTCAGATCAATGCTGATCAAGTGAAATGCTCACACGGTTCCACTTCTGCAGCGATTAGCGACGAAGAAATCTTCTACCTCCAAGCACGTGGTATCCACCCAAAGAAAGCTCGCCAGCTCATCGCTCGCGGTTTCTCTGTGGAAGTAGTCGAGCGTCTTGAGAACGAAGCTCTTGAAGAACTCGTACTCAGCTATGTTGATGCCAAGTTCGCGACTGTCGCGTAAAGATCTATAGAAATTAGATTTCCCAAACAGCCGGCGGCTGTTTTTTATTTCGTTTGGCAGGGACGGTTTTCCATGTACAAATCGAACACATGGAATGGCGGATGAACTTACCAAGTCGGTCACCTCGGAGATGTGAGCCTGCCAAGGATGTCACTGAGTCTTGCGAATAGCTGGTGTGGTCGTGTAAAATGATTTGGGTTTCTGAATGTGGATATTGGTGATGGAAACCGTTCATTTGAACGCCATTGAGAGGTGGAGGAATGGGGAAAAAACTCTTGAAAGATTGGGGTTTCAGTGAAGAATCTCCGCACAATTCATGAGCATATATTTAGACTATTTGCAAGAAATCGAAGACCGTAAGAGTCAGGGTTTGAACCCGAAGCCAATTGATGACGGTGACCTTATTGCGGAAATCGTGGCACAGATCGAAGACACTGGGAACGAGCACAGAAAGAGTTCCTTGAATTTCTTCATCTACAACACGCTTCCAGGTACGACTAGTGCGGCTGGCGTGAAGGCAGCTTTCCTTAAAAAAATCATCCTTGGTGAGTCTGTTGTTGAGGAAATCATTCCAACATTCGCCTTCGAGCTTCTTTCACACATGAAGGGAGGCCCATCTATTGAGGTGCTTCTCGATCTTGCACTCGGTGACGATGCCGTAATCGCTCAACAGGCAGCTGAAGTTCTCAAGACTCAAGTGTTCCTCTACGACGCGGACACAGAGCGTCTTGAGGCAGCATTCAAGGCTGGCAATGCAATCGCCAAAGATATTCTTGAGAGCTACGCGAAGGCTAAATTCTTTACAGAGCTTCCAGAGGTGCAGGAAGAGATCGAAGTGATCACATACATCGCAGGTGAAGGTGATATCTCCACTGACTTGCTTTCCCCAGGTGGTGAGGCTCATTCACGCTCTGACCGCGAACTTCACGGAAAGTGCTTTATCTCTGACGAAGCACAGAAGGAAATCGCATCACTGCAGGCGGCGAACACTGACAAGCGTGTAATGATCATCGCTGAAAAGGGAACCATGGGTGTAGGCTCCTCTCGTATGTCAGGCATCAACAACGTGGCACTCTGGGCAGGTCACCAGGCGAGCCCGTACGTTCCATTCGTGAACATTTCGCCAGTAGTTGCTGGAACCAATGGAATTTCTCCGATCTTCCTCACAACTGTCGGCGTGACTGGCGGTATCGGTATCGACCTTAAGAACTGGGTGAAGAAGATTGACACTGAAGGCAATACAGTAGTTGATGAAAATGGCGATCCAGTGCTTGAGCAGGTGTACTCCGTTGACACTGGCACAGTGCTTACAATCAACACGAAGACTAAGAAGCTTTACAATGGCGACAAAGAATTGGTCGACATTTCTTCTGCATTCACTCCACAGAAGATGGAATTCATGAAGGCTGGCGGCTCCTACGCGATCGTCTTCGGTAAGAAGCTTCAGACATTTGCAGCGAAGACACTCGGTGTCGAAGCTCCTGTAGTCTTCGCGTCTTCCAAAGAGATTTCCCACGATGGTCAGGGCTTCACAGCAGTTGAGAAAATCTTCAACCGCAACGCAGTAGGCACGACACCAGGTAAAACTCTTCACGCAGGTTCCGACGTGCGCGTCGAAGTGAACATCATAGGTTCTCAGGACACTACTGGTCTCATGACCTCTCAGGAGCTCGAGGCAATGGCTGCGACAACAATTTCTCCAATCGTAGATGCTGGCTACCAGTCTGGTTGTCACACGGCTTCTGTTTGGGATGCGAAGTCTAAAGCTAACATTCCTAAGCTCATGCAGTTCATGAACGACTTTGGTCTCATTACAGCTCGTGACCCTAAGGGTGAGTACCACTCTATGACTGACGTTATCCACAAGGTGCTCAACGACCTCACAGTGGACGACTGGGACATCATCATCGGTGGTGACTCTCACACACGTATGTCTAAGGGTGTGGCCTTCGGGGCTGACTCTGGTACGGTAGCTCTCGCGCTCGCGACTGGTGAAGCAACTATGCCAATCCCTGAGTCTGTGAAGGTGAATTTCAAAGGTGAAATGAAAGAGCACATAGACTTCCGTGATGTGGTGCATGCGACTCAGCTTCAGATGCTTGAGAAGTTTTCTGGTGACAATGTCTTCCAGGGCCGCATCATCGAGGTGCACACTGGCACACTCCTTGCGGACCAGGCATTCACATTCACTGACTGGACTGCAGAAATGAAGGCGAAAGCATCTATCTGTATTTCTCAAGACGAGACACTCATTCAGTCCCTCGAGATCGCAAAGAGCCGTCTCGGCATCATGATCCAGAAGGGTATGGACAATGTGAAGGGTGTTCTTCAAAGCCTCATCGACAAGGCTGACAAGCGCATTGCTGAAATCCGCTCCGGCGAGAAACCACCACTCGCACCAGATTCCAATGCGAAGTACTTCACTGAGTTCGTTGTTGATCTCGACACCATTGTTCAGCCAATGATTGCTGATCCAGATGTGCACAACGACGATGTATCCAAGCGTTACACGCACGACACGATCCGTGATCTCGACTTCTACGGTGGTGAGAAGCACGTCGACCTCGGTTTCGTAGGATCCTGCATGGTGCACAAAGGTGACATCAAGATCGTAGCGAAGATGCTCAAGAATCTCGAAGAGCAGCAGGGCAATGTAGAGTTCAAGGCTCCACTCGTGGTGACATCTCCCACCTACAACATCATCGATGAGCTCAAGGAAGAAGGAGATTGGGACATCCTCCAGAAGTACTCCGATTTCGAGTTCGACGACAATGCTCCTAAGAGGGCTGCACGCACAGAGTATGAGAACGTTCTTTACCTCGAGCGTCCAGGTTGTAACCTCTGTATGGGTAACCAGGAAAAGGCGGAGAAGGGTAACACTGTCCTCGCGACATCCACACGTCTTTTCCAGGGCCGTGTGGTTGCTGACTCCGACCGCAAGAAGGGTGAGTCCCTCCTCGGTTCTACGCCGCTCGTAGTGCTTTCTGCGATTCTCGGCCGTATCCCTACTATCGATGAATACAAGGCAGCTGTACAGGGTATCGAGCTTACAAAGTTCGCCCCACCAGCAGGCGCGCTCAACGCATAAACTAGCAGAAGCTAACTAAATCTATCAAAAGTACGATTCGCCTAAAAATAGTGAGTCGAACTTTTTAGATTTGGCTGGCTCGTGTTTCCGTGTAAAGATTGAAAGCTTGGGTAACAGCGTTTCGCTTTATTCATTGCAGAGTGTTTTTTAAAATCCATTTGCCAAAGGCTATTGTGAGAGCCTTATTCAAAGTGCGTATAGGCACTCTTACCTCCATTTGTTTGGTAGCGCGTCATCTATTATAATCAGTCTTGCGACTTATCCCATGCCGCCGACAAGCCTCAGCCACGCTGAGATCTCCACGTTCCACATCCTCAATAAAACATCTCCTTGCTTCCATAAGATCACAGATTTGCCAGCTCATGACTCACACTCTAAATGTGTATCTATGTCTATGCACGTCTGTGATCTATGTACCAAGTCTGTACACGCCAGATTACTACAGAGATTTTGCAGAAGAGTTATTTGCAAATCTGAATGTGAATATGCCTTGCCCGCCTTTTGAGACGGAGAGCTTGCTGCAAGAGGCTGTATGCTAATTTCGAAAAAGGCAGGAATGATTCTTTATGAAGATGAAGTTTAGGTAGTAGCGAAATCTCGGCAGTTTTAGTCCGCAAGGGATTTTTTGTAAATTGCTAGAAGCTAGGATTAGCCTTTCTTCTTTGGAGTGATTTTGAATCCAGACTTTATGATTGTCTTTTTGACTTGAGCTGCAGTAGTGCCTTTGCTGAGTACAACGTCAACACAGCCAGACTTGTGGCATACTTTCTTTACTTCGACACCCTTTACAGCAGCGAGAGCAGAAGTGAGCTTTTTAGAGCAACTACCGCATGTCATGCCAGATACCTTGAAGTGAGTGATATTTGTTTTAGAAGCACATTTTTTCTTGGAGTCGCACTTCGTGCCGCACTTGTTCATTGCGACTTCAGTCTTGGTGCAAGCTTCCTTACACTTTGTAGCACATTGTCCTTTAGTGGAGCAACATTGCCCTTTAGTGGAGCAACATTCTTTCTTGGAGTCGCACTTCGTGCCGCATTTTTTCATTGCGACTTTAGTCTTGGTGCAAGCTTTCTTACACTTTGTAGCACATTCAGTTTTCTTTGTACTGCACTTAGACTTGGAGTCACATGTTTCAGTAGCTGTTGTTACACCAGCGAAGCTCACCATGGATGTGAGAGCGAGGAGGATTATCTTGATTTTCATGATATAGGATGTGTTCTATTTGGTTAGTAAAGTACGCCAATCATCGTCGGCATAGTACTATGAGTGGTCGGAGCATAGCTTTATTCCACGGAGATGCAAAAAATATTAATATCGATTTGGTTGTCTCAATCTACCGTACCCTTCTTTTCGTGAGAGTTTGAGTGAAATGGTAGCATGCTTGGATGAAGTAGTTCGGGCGGGAGCTCAAAATTATTTCAAAATCTATCTTGTGAAGTATTCGCTGGGGGCGTGATTGTGCGCCGTCACCTAGCTGAATACTCCCATGAAAAATATAGTCGTGTGTTGATATGATCGCACCATCTTTGCGCGGCAGCTATATCATCGATTGGTTTAGCGAGTCCCCATTGCGTAAAGTGCTGGATAATTTTCGTCGTCGGAGAGCATGGTGGGGGAAGAGCAGCTCATTTGCCAAGATGTGGAAACGGCTGTGATCATGGAAGACAAAGTGCACATGCCACTTTTACACTAGCTAGTAGGTGAGTATAGCGATGGAATTGTCCGTGTTGAGTTCAGTAAAGTGAATGGCTTGAATGCCTTCGAGGTGGTTCACTCTGATCACACTTTGATTACATGCCATCCAGATGTATTGCGTTCAATCGATCGTTTTCTGAGACAAGGTGTGCTGTAGATTGGGTCATTAGGAGTTTTGACCGTGTGCCTTATCGCGCATTTTGCGAAGGTATTCCATGTAGCGTTGCTTTGCAATGAGGTCCCTGTCCATTGCAGGGTTCACAAATGGATTATTGTCACCATATTTTGACCATGGGCCTTTAGGGACGTGCTCGAAGTCTACAAAGCGCCAGTGGACTTTATCGCCAGATTTGAGCCAAAGGAAGTCTCGCACAGCTGGGGATACATCGATCCCAGCGCCATTATTTTTTTTGTTTTTTGGGCGAGCATTGCCGAAAACATAGCGCCAGTCGTCGGTGCAAAATGGACCGCAGTCTTCCCATTGAGCGTAGCAGACTCGATTACCGAGCACGATCTGTAGCCAGCGCCCTTTGAGGACGGTTTTTCCTGGGTGTGGTCGATATTTTCTAAACCACGGAATCACTTTTGCGGCTTCAGGTTTGTGGTGTCTCCAGTCGATGCAGTCGTTGTAGGGGAGAGCGATGTAGAAGGGGTTTTGTTTCGGGGTGAATGCGATTGGTCGATAGCTATATGTTCTGGTTGCAGGATCAGGGTTGTCGAAGCCACCGAAGTTTTTTTCCCATTTAGTATCCCATGAACTTGCGTGATTTGGAGTGGGATTCTTTGGGGTAGGTTCTTCACCAATCCAAAAAATGGTCGCCGTGATGTTCTTTTTCCACTGGTAGGCCTGCTTTTTGAATGGATCTTGAGGCGCTGTTGCAGATGAAAATCCTTGAGCATGCAAAGCTCCTGTAAGGAGTCCGAGCTGTGCAATGATAAAAATAAGAATGGGACGAAGCATAGGATGAGATCGTAATCGAAAAATAGAGACGGAATTTCACGAGATCAATCTCAAATCAACTAACATGTTGATGGGGGGAATGTTTATGAATGAGTCCATAGCGCAGCACAAAAAAGGCCTAGTTCTGAGAAGGCAACTGGGCGCTGAAAATAGTGCTGAAAGCTATTAGTTAGTTTCTTCTTCTGGAGTCCGATCTTTTAGTTTATCGTCGAGGTAAAGTAGGCCAGCAGTTTCGTTACCGATGCGTTCAAGTAGGGCGATGATGTCCTCCATGCTTTTCTCTTCCTCTACCTGTTCGTCAAGGAACCACTGGAGGTGGCTTTTAGTAGCATGATCACTGAGTGCTAGTGCTTTTTCGTATAGAGCATTGATCGACTTTGTATTTTGGACTTCAGTCTCGAGCGCTGTGTGGAATACCTCGAGCGGATTGTTGTAGTTGGCAATCGGCGCAGGAATCGCGTTGAGTGAAACTTTGCCACTTCGATCTTGCAGGTAGTGGAGGAGCTTCATCGCGTGCATCTTCTCTTCGTCGTGCTGCATCAGCATCCATTTAGCAAAACCATCGAGGTTCTCACTATCAAAGTATGTGGACATACCAAGATAGTTATAGGACGCGGTGAGTTCTTGGTTGATTTGCTTGTTGAGAGCTGTTTCTAGTTCTGGGTGGATCATAAATTAAGAAATAGTATTTGTTGTCTCTTATACGCTCTTTGTTAGGTGGCGTCGATTTAAATGAGAAGAAAGCTATTTACCAAATCGCCTTACTTAGCAACGAGTTCGCTAAGGCGATTTTGAAAAATATAGAATTTAGCTTATGTGAGTCAGCCTTTCGCTGATGCGAGAAGGTAGTCGCGGTTGAGCTTAGCGATGTTATCGACGCTGATCTCTTTCGGGCATACAGCTTCACATTCGTATTGGTTGGTGCAGTTACCGAAGCCTTCTTCGTCCATCTGCTTGACCATAGCGAGTGTACGCTTTGTCTTCTCTGGTTGACCTTGTGGAAGCTTATTGAGATGTGTTGCTTTCGCAGAAACGAAGAGCATAGCAGAAGCGTTCTTACATGCTGCGACACACGCGCCACAACCGATACATGCTGCTGCGTCGAATGCTTCGTCCGCAAGCTTCTTTTCGATTGGCATGGAGTTCGCGTCAGGAGCAGAGCCTGTGCGTACGTCGATGAAACCACCAGCAGACATGATGCGATCGAATGCGCCACGGTCAGTGATGAGGTCTTTTACAACAGGGAATGCCTTAGCGCGGAATGGCTCGATCCAGATAGTTTCGCCGTCCTTGAACTTACGCATGTGGAGCTGACATGTTGTGATGCCTTGCTCTTTGGAGTGTGGTACCCCATTGATGGTGAGAGAACACATACCACAAATTCCTTCACGACAGTCGTGATCGAAAACGATAGGGTTGCCGCCTTCGTTGATGATACACTCGTTGACGATGTCGAGCATTTCGAGGAAGGATGCTTCAATTGGGATATTTTCCGCTTCGTGAGTTTCGATAGCCCCGCGGTCGTTAGCGTTTTTTTGACGCCAGACTTTGAGTGTGAGGTTAAGGTTGGCCATGACTGTGTGTGTGGTCTAAAGTGTGTTGCAGCATGCTCTAGGGATGTTGTGTTTGAGAGTAATGTTGAAGTTTCTGTGAATTGCTTTGCAAGAAAGTAGTGTCCGTCAACGAACTAGCTTTCTTATGTTTATATTTAGATATTTGAAAAGCGGGAAATGAAAGAATCTCGTTAGTCCCCTTTCTTTTTAAGCTTCTTAAGCTCGATTGGCTTTCGCTTAGGGAGTTCGATCTTCACTGGTTTGTCGTTCTTCACTGGTTTGAGAGCGACTTGTTGTGAGGTGAGCGCTTGAGCAATGTTCGCATTAGTGATTTGCGGAACGTCTTTAGGTTCGTTGAATTCCTGTGGCATGCTCTGGAGGAGTTGTTCGAACTGGTCGAGGCTTGCGGTTGAACGGAAGAGGTTGCTGAGAGCGTCACCTTTGATGGAATCCATGAGAGTCGCAAAGAGCGTGTATGCCTCGTTCTTGTATTCTATGAGTGGATCTTTCTGACCCTGCGCACGGAGATGTACACCCTCGCGGAGGGCATCCATGTTGTAGAGGTGTTCCTGCCAGAGGCGATCAATCGCAGTGAGGATGATTTGACGCTCGAGGTGATCGAGGTATTCGGCTGGCTGGTCTTTGACCTTGAGCTCGTAGGCTTTTTTCACTTCAGTGATAAGCCACTCAGAGTTTTCGTCAGCAGAACGGTTCTGAATACCACTTTCTTCCATGCTGAGGGCAAGTGGGAAAGTCGTGTTGATCCAGCCGAGAAGCTCCGCGTAATCAGGTGTGCCTTCGTCACGCTGATCCATGTACTGGTGGACAGTTGCAGGAATCATTTCTTCTATCACTTCGTTGAGAAGTTCGCGAGGGTCTTCAGAGGAAAGGACTTCATTGCGGTAGCCGTAGACAACTTCACGCTGCATGTTCATCACGTCATCGAAGTCGAGAACGCGCTTACGCCACTGGTAGTCACGCTGTTCGACACGCTTTTGTGCTGTTTCAATGGAGCGGTTGAGCCACTTGTGCTCTAGAGCTTCACCTTCTTCCATGCCGAAGCGTTCCATCATGGTGGTCATGCGGTCTGCTGCTGCAAAGTTACGCATGAGATCGTCCTCAAAAGAGATGAAGAACTGGGAAAGACCGGGATCTCCCTGACGTGCACAACGTCCACGGAGTTGGCGGTCAACACGGCGTGATGGGTAGCGTTCGCAACCGATGACGTAGAGACCACCGAGTTTCTCTACATCTTCACCGAGTTTGATGTCTGTACCACGACCAGCCATGTTTGTGGAGACTGTAACAGCACCTTTTTGACCTGCTGCTGCGATAATTTCAGCTTCTTGCTCGTGGAACTTAGCGTTGAGTACCTTGTGAGAGATCTTTGAGCGCTTGAGCATGCGAGAAAGTGTTTCAGAGGCGTCGACAGAGGCTGTACCAACGAGAACTGGCTGACCACGTTCTTGTGCTTCAGCGATCTTCTTGATCACCGCATTGTACTTTTCACGACGGGTTTTGAAGACTTGATCGTTATCGTCAACACGTGTGTTCGGACGGTTTGTTGGAATTGGAAGAACGTCGAGACGGTAGATGTCGTGGAATTCAGCAGCATCCGTTTCTGCAGTACCAGTCATGCCCGCAAGCTTCTCGTAGAGACGGAAGTAGTTCTGGATAGTGATAGTTGCGTAGGTCTGAGTTTCACGTTCTACTGTGACACCTTCTTTTGCTTCGATTGCTTGATGGAGGCCGTCGGACCAGCGGCGACCCGCCATCTTACGGCCAGTTTGTTCGTCAACAATGCAGACTTTGTTGTCTTCGATGACGTATTCTACGTCTTTCTCGTAGATGCAGTATGCTTTGAGGAGCTGAGAAATGGAGTGCATCTTCTCGCCCTGTTGGTCGAGACGAGTCTGAAGAGCTTCTTTTTGAGCTTCTTTTTCCTCATCGCTAAGACCTGCTTGAGCGTCGATTCCTGCGTATTCTTCTGCTAGATCAGGAAGGACAAAGGACTCTGTGTCGTTTGGGTCGAGGTAGGTACGACCTTTATCCATGAGGTCGGCGTCGTGGCTTTTTTCATCGATGGTGTAGAAGAGTTCTTCTTTGATCGCGTAGAGATCTTTTTTCTGCGCGTCCTGGTACATGTCGAGCTCGGTCTTTTCGATCAAGCGACGTATGTCAGGCTCTTGCATGAAGCGTGCAAGCTGCTTTGAGCGTGGTTGACCAAGCTTAATCTTGAAGAGTGCGCGACCAGCGGTTTCTTCGTCGTTAGCTTCGAGTGCTTTTTTAGCTTCTTCTGCGAGTTCATTGCAGAGGACGTTCTGCTGCTTTACGAGAGCTTCAATGCTACCTTTGTGAACATTGTATTGTTCGGTGTTAGAAATGGTAGATGGCCCAGAGATGATGAGCGGGGTACGTGCTTCATCGATAAGAATAGAGTCCACCTCATCAATAATCGCGAAGTAGTGGCCATTTTGAACCTGCTCTTCTTTAGAGGAAGACACGCCGTTATCACGGAGGTGGTCGAAACCGAACTCTGAGTTTGTCCCGTAGGTGATGTCACACTTGTACTGAGCGGCACGGAATTGTGGTGGCTGCTGGTTTTGAATGCAACCGACAGTGAGACCTAGGTAGCTGTAGAGAGCACCCATCCATTCGGAGTCACGCTGAGCGAGGTAGTCGTTGACGGTGACAACGTGTACGCCGAGACCGGTGAGAGCGTTGAGGAAAACTGGGAGAGTACTTACGAGCGTCTTACCTTCACCTGTTTGCATTTCTGCGATCATGCCATTGTGGAGTGCAATACCACCGATGAGCTGCACATCGAAGTGCACCATGTTCCATGTGATTTTGCTTCCGCCAAGATTGATCTGGCGACCGCACATACGGCGCGCAGCATTTTTTACAACTGCATAGGCTTCTGGGAGAATTTGCTTAAGATAGAGTTCACGCTTCTCTGGAAATTCGTCTTCGATATCAGTGAATGCTGTTTTGGCTGCCTCGATGGATTCAGCGGATGCTTCTACCTTTGGGAGTGATGGATATTCGCTGCGAAGGTCTGCAAAACGCGTTTCAATAATTTCCGCAAGACCTGTGAGGAATTCGCTGTTCATCGCCTCAATCGTGCGCTTGGTAGGTGCATCGAGAGGAAGGTAACGGTGAAGGTGCTGCTGCCACGCTGTGACTTTAGCTAGAACAGTAGCTTTAGATTCGTTCTGAAGCGCCTCTTCAATTTCGTTGATTTTGGCAACGATTGGGTTCATGCGCTTTACCTCGCGCTGGTTCTTGTTACCGACGATTTTTTGGAGAATCCACTTAAGCATAGCTATCTGCCCGAATTATTCAAGTTGGGCGGAGAGATGCATACACTCGTTAGCCCCGATAGGCAAGGGACTTTGTGTGTGGAGAGGGCTTAAATTTTCTCACGTAGGCGAGAGAGCAATGCTGAGTCAGCCTTGAGTTCCTCGACGAGAGTTGTGATGACGCTTAGCGTTGCTTTGGAAACATGATGTTCCATGCCTTCAACATCGGCATAAATCGTATCTTCATCGATCTCAAATAGACGGAGAAATTTAGTGAGCGTTTCGTGACGCGTGATGATGGCATTGGCAATTTTTCTGCCTTTGTCTGTGAGGATGGTGCTCCGGTATTTCTCGTGTTTGACGAGGCCTTCCGCATCCAAGCGTCGCAGCATGTTGGTCACGCTCGCCTGAGAGATTCCTAAGTTTTTGGAGATATCCACTGGGCAGGCATAACCTTTTTCTTCAATCAGATTGAGAATCTGCTCGAGATAGTCGTCCATGGCCACTAAGCCAGATGTGCGGTTAGAACTAACTCACTGTGTTCGCTGTTTATACGTTGTTAGATTATGAAGGAGATTAGTAATCTTCGACAGGACTACGGGAGTTGGCGACTGCGTCAGTTTGGTCTTTAGCAGCTTCTTCGCCAAGACATTCGATACGAAGCTCCATAATTTCGTCGTTGAGTCTGTCCCAGCGATCGCGGCTAAAAGCAATAGTTTTAGGGAGTTTTTTCTTTAATTTTTTGATGCGCTTGAATGGTGCCTTCATTGTCCAATGGTCGAGCTCTTCAAGAGCTGCAAGTGCTTGTTCAGCTGTATCTATCTGGTGGCAAATCATCACCATGTCATTGCCAGCTTCGATGGCCATTTTGACATCGGTGCCACGACCGTAGGTATTGATGATCGCACCCATGTCGAGGTCGTCAGTCATAACGAGCCCATTGTATCCGAGCTGCTCACGCAAGAGGTGGGTGATGACGTTTTTGGAGAGTGATGCTGGTAGGTTTGGAGTGTCGGGATCGAGTTTAGAGAAGTGGGTGTGGCCAATCAGAATAGCACTGAGTTCTCCATCGAGCTCTGTGTAGGGAAGGAGGTCGCTCTGCAACATTTCATCCTTTGATTTGTCTGAGACTGGAAGTTGGTGGTGCGGATCGATATCAGCGATACCACATGAAGGAAAGTGCTTGCCGCATCCGTGAATTTTAGTGCGGATAAGATTACGATTGTAGACGCCTGCATTGTTGATGACCTCCTGGGCATTTCTCCCATAACAACGCCCTCGAAGTGCATTGTCAGCTTCTGGGGGGTAGCTGATATCGAGCACTGGAGCGAGGTTCATGTTGATGCCCAACTGGATGAGTACTTGCCCAGTGAGGATGCCGTGCCAAGCAATGAGGTCAGGCTTGCCGCAAATACGTAATTCTTCAGCAGATGGCGGAGTGTTACCAATGGTTTTGGTGCGTGTGACGCGTCCTCCTTCTTGATCGATGGCGATGATTGGCTCGACCTCACAGATGTCACGGAGGGAATCTGTGAGTGCACGTACCTGCTCGGGAGATTCCACATTGCGGCCAAAAAGGACAAATCCACCAGGCTGAATTTTACTGAGATAGTGAATCTCGTTAGAAGAAAGTTCGTATCCCTTGATGCCTAAGAGAAGGAGTTGGCGGTGCATGCGAGGAAGGTTGGAGTAGCAATGGACGAGTAGCAAGTAGCAAGAGTGTGGTGATGGCAGATGTCTGTTGCTAGTTTCGAAATATGGTCGTATAAGCCAGCCATATGGCAAAGAAACCAGTAGTACTCATTATTCGTGACGGATGGGGTGTGAACCCTGGTGGTCAGGAGACAGCAGAGCAGGATGGTAATTCCACTCTACTCGCAGATACTCCATTTCATGATCAATTGTTAGCGACCTATCCAAAAGGGTTTGTTAGCGCTTCGGGTATGGATGTTGGCCTCCCTGAAGGACAAATGGGTAATTCTGAAGTGGGACACCTCAACCTCGGTGCTGGCCGTATCGTTTATCAAAGCCTCACTCGTATTAATAAATCGATCGACGAAGGTAAAATGCCTAACATCGATGTGGTAAAGACGATGTTTGAAAAGTCAAAGGATGGTACGCTTCATCTCATGGGACTAGTGTCTGATGGTGGTGTACATAGTCATCAAGACCACCTCGCAGCTTTCGTAAAGGCTGCAGCTGAGGCGGGTGTTAAGAATATTTCTATTCATGCGATCACTGATGGTCGTGACACATCTCCAACAGGTGGTGTGGATTACTTCAAAAAGTTAGAAGCTGATATCGAGGGAACTGGTGCGAAAATCGTGACAGTGATTGGTCGCTACTATGCAATGGACCGCGACACGCGTTGGGAGCGCAATAAGATTGCATGGGATGCTCTTGTGCTTGGTAAAGGTGAGAAGTTTGATGGTAAAGCGAGCGAAGCTCTCGCTGCTGAGTATGTGAAAGGTGAAACGGATGAGTTCATCAAGCCGATCATTCTAGTAGACGCAGACGAGCAGCGTGTCGAAGATGGTGATACTGTGTTCTGGTTCAACTTCCGTGCGGACCGTACTCGCCAGCTCTGTAATGCATTTCTCAACGGCGAAGCATTTGTGGCTTTCGATAAGGAAGTTCATCCTAAGACACACTTCGTGACACTCACTGAGTACGATGAAACTTTTGAATGTGAAGTTGTCTATCCATCTTCAAGTATGAAGAATGTGTTAGGTGAAGTGGTTGCTAACGCTGGCCTTAGCCAGTTGCGCATTGCTGAGACTGAGAAGTACCCGCATACGACTTACTTCTTCAATGGTGGTGTTGAGACTCCATTTATGGATGAAGATCGTCAAATTGTGGCTTCACCTGGAGTCGCGACTTATGACCTTCAGCCTGAAATGAGTGCTCCAGAAGTGACAGAAAAACTGGTCAAGCGCCTTAAGGACTACGATATGGTTATTTTGAACTTTGCAAATCCAGACATGGTTGGGCACACGGGAATCGTAGAAGCATGTAAGAAAGCATGTGAGACGATTGACCAAGGCGTCCAAGCTGTTGTGGAAGAAACGCTCCGTCTTGGCGGTAAACTCCTCATCACTGCTGATCACGGTAACTGTGAAAAGCTGATCAACGCTGACGGTTCTCCGCACACAGCGCACACGACAAATCTCGTGCACGCGATCTATGTCGCGGAAGATTACGAGGAGGTGAGAGTGAACGATGGTATTCTTGCCGATGTGGCACCAACCTTGCTCGATATGTTGGGCGTGGATCAGCCAGCTGAAATGACTGGTAAGAACATGCTCTCTAAGTAAGTTTTTCTCACGAGTAGCTCTATGGTGTGAGGGCTGCTTTTTTGATCTGCTCGATCGCTTTGTTCATCTCAGTCATTTGCTGATCGATGTTTTGCACGTTGCGTTCAGCAATGAAGACGCCTTTGCTATCAATTGAGACCACCTGTGCTGCGCCTTTCTGGACGTTGCCAAGCTGCTTGAGCACGAAATCAACTTGTGATTTGGTCGTATCGTTTGCAGCTTCTAACATTGTTTGCTTTTTGAGTCCTTCAATTGTGGTTGTGAGGAAGTTCGCAAAGTCTTTAGACATGTAAGTGAGCAATTGGCCTTTTATTGGTAGACCAGTCATAGTAGTCTTGTAGGCTGGGCTGGCAGCGAGAGTGTCTTTGCTATTGGTGCATTTGTTGAGAAAGTCAGGGGAACTCGCGATCCATATTTGATCTTTTGCGAAGTCTACACGAATCTTAGGGGAGTAACCCATGGATTGCGCTGCCATTTCAGTTGGTAGACTATAGGAGGTGACACCGTCTTTTTCAGCTTTTGCAAATGGAAGACCTGTTTGGCCGATCATCATGCCACCTACTTTGTCCCAAATCCATGTGATGCCGTCGAAGCGAAGTACGAGGTTTGGTTTGCCGAGCGCTCCGATAGGTGTCGGAAGCTTTTCGTTTGGGTCTAGGTCGAGTGCGAGGTTGCAGCGTAGGTCAAGTTTCTGGAGGAGTTCTGATGTCGTGAGGCCTAGCATAGGCACTTCCTCGCTCATGCCTTTTTTGAAATCTTCAATTTCACTTTCAGGGGCTCCAGTTTTCATGAGAGCTTCAATGGTGGATTTTGCGCTTTTGAGGTTGAGGCCAAATTGCAGAGCGAAGTCGGTGCCAGCAGGGCTCATTTCAGCAACAGAAAATGTGTTGTGCTTAGTTTCACTGAGGAGCTTGAGCGCTCCGCTGTGTTTGCCGCCATTGTTGAGATAGATTTTGTTGATCCACTCGTTGCCATCAGGAGTCGAGCTCTGCTCGTAAGTTTTGATGTTGCCGAGACCAGTTGCGTCGAGGAGTTTTTCTGTAGTGAGGCCTTCAGGAAGGTCATCCTCAGCTACTGCGGTGATTACTTTTTTAATGATATTAGAGTAGTCACTGAATGGACCAGTCTTGTAGTTTGCTGCAGATTTGTCCACTGCTGTGGATTGGGCTGAAAGGGGGCTAAGTGCAGCGAGTGAGAGCGCTGGCACGAGATAGATGGATTTTGTTTTCATTGTATTGGAGTGTCTAGGATTTCTCTAGAGATAGGTCTACTCCGCAGATTACTACAGAATATAGTAGTCTATAGTTCTACGATTGCGCTCAATTTCAAGGAGAAAGTGTGTATATAAAAACGGGGTGGCTCGAAGCTGTTGAGAGTAAACTGGTAATCAAGGCGTTCTTAGATATAATTTCTTGGTGGATTTGAGTGAAATGATCAAATGCTGCCTCGCATTGCCCGAGGTTGAGGAAACGACACAATTTGGACCAGATGTGTGGGTGTATAAGGTGGCTGGGAAGAATGTTTGCTGCGATTAATTCAGATGATATTCCAGCGAGGATCAATCTGAAATGTGATCCTGATAGAGCGTTAGAGCTCCGCGCCTCGTTACGAGGCGATACAGCTTGGATGGTATATGAATAAACGGCACTGGAATACAGTGCTGATAGAGGCGAATTTTCAGATGATCTGCTGGTGGAGCTCGTTTGGCACTCCTACGAGTTAGTCGTTGGTGGGTTAAAGAAAGTCGAGCGTGAGTGATTTTTCAGAGAGAGCACTAGGCAGAACTTTCTCTTGCTTGATTGAAAGGTCTGGAGAAAATCGCGCCTTTCACTTTTTTCCTTTATGAGTAACTCTACATTTTCAGAAATCGCTCAGGCTCTGCGCGAGCACAATTCTTTCGTAGTGATGAGCCATGTCCGCCCAGATGGCGATGCGATTGGCTCCCAGCTTGCACTCGGACATGCGCTTGAGCAGTTGGGTAAGACTGTTTATTATGTAAACGAAGATGGTCTTCCTGATAATTTGGCTTTCTTGCCACATTCTGAGAATGTGATTCAGTTAAAAGGCGAGGTGCTAGATGTTGAAGTAGCGATTGCGCTAGACTGTGCGACTAAGCCACGTCTCGGCGAGAATTCTCTCAAGGCTGCTTCTAAGACCAAGCTTTGGATCAATATGGACCACCACATTTCCAATACTGGCTATGGTGATCTTAACTTTATCGATGCCACATCTCCTGCAACTGGGCAGATTCTTTACAATTTCATCACAGTCGAAGACTTCCCATTCTCTGATGTGACACGTGATGCTATCTATGTGGCTGTGTCCACGGATACTGGCTCTTTCCAATATGGGAGCACGACTGTGGCAACGTATGAAATGGCTGCAGACCTTGTGCGCCGTGGCTTGAAGGTCGGTGATATCAATGTAAAGACCTATGACAGCTATCCGTACCGTCGTGTGGAGCTTCTGCGCCGCTTACTCTCTACTCTCCAGCTCTCTGATGACGGGCGCATAGCTGATTGGAAACTCGTTTACAGTACTCAGGAAAAGTTGGGTCTTAAACCTGAAGATAGTGAGGGGCTCATTGATATGATTCGTGCAGTTGATGGGGTAGAGGTAGCAGTGTTCTTTGAGGAACTTTCAGATGGCATGATTCGTGTAAGTATGCGCTCTAAGAATAAGGCGATCAATGTCTGTAATGTAGCTAAGATCTTTGGAGGTGGAGGTCACGCGATGGCTGCTGGTATCCGCACTGAAGGTACTATTGAAGGAGTTCGTGAAGTAGTGCTTGCTGAACTGCGCAAGAGTCTTGATGCTGGTCATAGGTAAAGCGATAAAATTGCAGGACTAGTTGATGAGCGAAGATAAGGTGTACGACGGCTCTCTGAAGCTCGGCATCACTACTGGCTCACAGGATAAGGAAAGTGATATTGAAGAGGTAAAGGAAATGCCTGATTTCTCGGATGATGATATTGATTAGGCATTCAACGAGTTTGTTGGAGACTTTGAGCAGATTATCGAAAAGATGATTAAGATCGATTAGATCGCTGAAATGCTCAGCTAGGAAATGCGCTGCATTTTTTAGGAGTGTTAAGTGGTGAGAGTTCGGTGTTAAGCTTCATTTCTTATGCAAGTTTTTCATTCTACAGATGAGCTTCGTAAGCTCAATGTGCCTGTTCATTTGGCGCTGGGAGTTTTTGATGGAGTGCACGTTGGTCACCAAGAGGTGATTCGATACGCTGTCGATGGAGCGCGCAAAGAAGCTGGTTTAGCAGGAGTTGTGACTTTTGAGCCGCACCCAATTCGAGTGTTAGCTCCAGAGCTAGCTTCTCGCCGTATTCTCGCATCGATAGACCACAAGGCCGAGTTGCTTGTTGACATCGGAGTTGATTTTCTCTGCGTGCAGGAATTTACACTCGATTTCTCAAAGCGAGAGGCGCGAGACTTTATCGAAGATTTAGCTTTCAGCGCTGGGTATTTGAAACGTATCGCTGTGGGCGAAGATTGGATTTTTGGTAAAGCGCGAGGTGGTAATGTGCATCACCTGCGTGAGTGGGGTGAGGAATTGGGCTTCGTGGTGGACGCTGCAGCTCCTGTGATGGTGCAAGGTGAGCGAGTGAGTAGTACACGTATCCGCCAAGCTGTGAGAGATGGGAATCTCACTGCAGCAAAAGAAATGCTTGGACGTGATTACACTGTTGTTGGAACCGTGGAGAAGGGGCGTCAACTAGCGCGACAGTTAGGTTTCCCAACTGCCAACGTTGTAGCGCATAATGAACAACTCCCTCCTGATGGAGTCTGGGAGTTAAAAGCCTATATCGACGGGCAAGCTTTCAAGGCTATTGGGAATTTAGGGCGTCGCCCAACTGTGGAAACAGAAGATGCTAGACGATTGTTAGAGGTGCATGTCTTTGATTTTGATGGAGACCTATACGGTCAAGTCGTCGAGGCTAAGTTCCTACGTTTTATTCGTCCTGAGCAAAAGTTCAATTCGATGGACGAACTAAAAGCTCAGATCATTCTAGACGTGGCGAGTGTGAGAGTCTAGGCCACAATTTTGATTGCGGCATAGCTATTGCTGCCGTTTTTCAGTTAGTCGAATCGCCTTGACGCTCGGGCTTGGCTTGTTGAGATTAATCTATCTTAAATAATTTATGAGTCAGGAAGAATTGCCAGAGGTGAGTTTGCGGGACATGTATTCGGACTATTTTTTGGATTACGCAAGTTACGTGATCCTAGAGCGTGCGGTGCCGTATGTGGAAGATGGTTTGAAGCCAGTGCAACGACGTATTTTACATTCATTGAATGAGTTAGATGATGGTCGTTATAACAAGGTGGCGAATGTCGTTGGTAATACGATGAAGTACCATCCGCACGGAGATGCATCGATTGGTGATGCCATGGTTGGCCTCGGCCAGAAAGATCTTCTGATCGACACTCAGGGGAACTGGGGAAACATTCTCACTGGTGATCGTGCTGCTGCTTCTCGATACATTGAGGCTCGCCTCACGCCATTTGCCAAAGAAATTACTTTCAATCCGAAAACGACGAATTGGACGCCGAGTTATGATGGGCGAAATCAAGAGCCAGTCTGTCTTCCTGTAAAGTTCCCACTTCTGTTAGCGCAAGGAGTAGAGGGGATCGCTGTTGGTTTGGCGTGTAAGATTTTACCCCACAATTTCAATGAACTCACTGAGGCGTGTATCTTAGCTTTGAGAAAAGAGGAATTTACAATTCTACCAGACTTTCTAACAGGTGGCATCATGGATGCCAGCGACTATCGTGAAGGGCTACGTGGTGGCAAGGTGCGTGTGCGAGCGCGTATTGAGGTCGATAGTAAAAAGCTATTGCGTATTACAGAAGTGCCATTCGGTACTACGACAGGTGGTTTGATGGACAACATTGTAGCCGCCAATGAAAAGGGGAAGATTAAGATTTTGAAGGTAGTTGATAATACTGCAGCGAATGCGGAAATTTTGGTGCACCTTCCCGTTGGCTCAGACCCTAACGTAGTTCGTGATGCGCTTTACGTATTCACTGATTGTGAATCTAGCATCTCACCGAACTCCTGTGTGATTATTGATGGAAAGCCTCAATTTATGGGGGTAAATGATATCCTCAAGCACAGTGTTTTCCATACTAAAGACTTACTCCAACAAGAGTTAGAGATTCGCTTAGGTGAACTCAATGATAAGTGGCACTTTAGCTCGCTTGAGAAAATCTTCATCGAGAATGAGATTTATCTCAAGATGAAAGACTGTAAGAGCATGAAGGAAGTTGTCTCCGTGATTGATAAAGGGCTTACTCCATTCAAAAATCTCCTGCAGCGAGAGGTTGTAGAAGAGGATATCGTGAGACTCTCAAAACTCCCTTTCCTGCGCATGACGAAGTTCGATAGCGCCAAAGCGGATGAAGCTCTCAAAGTCTTAGAGGGCGAGATTGCTGAGGTGGAAAAGAATCTCCGCAATTTAACTCGCTACACGATTAGCTATTTCAAAAAACTACAGAAAAAGTACGGCAAAGGGCGCGAGCGTAAAACTGAAGTTTCTAGCTTCCAAAAAGTGGATCGCACACAGGTTGTGGTTGCCAATGAAACATTGTATATTGACCGGAAAAATGGTTTTGCAGGTTATGGCCTGAAGAAAGAAGAAGCATTAGAAAAATGCTCTGAGCTAGATGATATCATTGTGATTGGTACAGACGGTAAGATGAAGGTGATGAAAGTTGCTGAGAAGCTTTTCATTGGTAAACGACCTCAGCACATCGCTGTTTTCCGTAAAGATGAAGAGAAGATCTACTCTATGATTTACCGAGAAGGTCGTGACGGTCCAGTGCGAGCCAAACGCTTCCGAGTCGGAGGGGTTACTCGTGATAAAGAATACGATCTCGCAACTACAACAAAAGGAACGAGAATTCTCTATTTCGCAGTATACGATTCAGAAGCTGATTCGAACGATAATGTAGTGCTTGTGCATCTCAAAGCGCAGTTGAGACTGCGTAATTTGGCACGCCCATTCAAGTTTGAAGACATTGCAGTCAAAGGACGTGGCGTACGTGGAAATTTGGTAACCAAGCACGCTGTAGATCGTGTTGTTAGAGCACCCAAGACTCAAGAATTAGACCTTGGCGATACTTAGTCGTGGGCACGCCACCTCAATCTAGGGCTGAATATTGTACGCGCGTTATTTGTGCGTTTATAGTGTTTGGCTTTAATTGGAGCTCTTCTTCTGGTTCGCCTAGTTGGTGCGCTTGACCTGTTTGCGTTGGCTGCTCCAATATTATGGTTGGCTGGAACAATAGGTGTTAACCTGAGTTTTGTTTAAGGTGTCTTAACTATTCGTGAAAAGCGGCAGATTCGATGTAATTGTTGGTCATTACACTAACAAAAAATCCGAATTCGCCCATGAAGATAGACTTCACTCAAGGCACCGCAGCCCAACAAACTTCGTTATCAACCTCCTTGCAGGTCTCGCTGCCTAAGTCTCTTTTTTAGTTAGCACAAAAAAACTCAGCAGGAGGTACCTGCTGAGTTTGAAGAAATACGACCACGCTTGCTCCAAAGAGAGCTTTTACTTACGCCGGCGCAAGATGAGAGCGAGGCCACCAAGACCGAGCAGGGCTGTGGTAGACGGTTCAGGAACTGCTCTGACAAATGCTGCGCTGTGGGCAGCTATTTCGGTGGCGCTCAGCTGTGAGTTATATGCTGCGAAACCAAGGATGTTACCTGGAAGTCGCTGAAGAAGGTATTGCTGCCTGGCGAGAGCTGCCCCCAAACCTGTTAGACCAGCAATATCGATGGCAGCTCCAGTGAAGGTGTGAGCAAGGGCACCATTTACATAGAGATAAGAGTTCGTCCCATCTGTGGTGAATACAACATGGGTGTCCGTGTCTGCAGTAAGGGCAACTCCAGAGTCAATAGCACTATTAGTTCCTCCGTCGACCATCATAGATACCGTAGTTGTTAGTATTCCCGGCGTACTCCCATGAAAGAGTTTGATTGTTGGTGGCGTCACCGAAGAGGTCTGAGGTCCAAATTGTAATGCTACCAGCGTTGACGATGAACTCGAAGCTCATTGCAGTACCTGCTGTAGTTCCTACGTTGATCTTTTCAGGTGAGCTTACGGTAGTAAACTTGGTGGCAGTAGCTGTAGTGCCTGTACCGACAGCAGTTTTCCAGTGACTAAGAGCTGCATGTGCAGAGCTTGCACCGATAACGAGTGAGACGAGTGTAAATTTCATATTTCTAAGTTTTTATCTTAGGAACCTAAATATGCTTAGGAACCTAAATATGCTTAGGAACCTAAATATGCTTAGGAACCTAAATATGCTTAGGAACCTAAATATGCTTAGGAACCTAAATATGCTTAGGAACCTAAATATGCTTAGGAACCTAAATATGCTTAGGAACCTAAAGTTGAGTCTTAATATAGTCAGATTGCAAAAGACGTCAACAATAAATTTGCATTTTTTTTAGCGAGGGGGTGCAGAGTGAAGAAAAAATCGGATTTAGCGGGCAGTTCTATGCGCCATGCTCAGTGGTGAGCGTCGAAATCATAAGGGTAGACTGGACAGAGAACAGGAAGTCGTTAGTCTCGCCACATGGCGGAGGTTTCATCTACATTTACGATGACGGCGGGAGCGAAAGCTCCTGAGTTCACACTCCCTAACGGAGAAGGTATTGAGTTTTCACTTGCTGAGAATTTAGGAAGGAAGGGGACGCTTGTGATGTTCGCTTGTAACCATTGTCCTTTTGTGATCCATCTAGCCAAACAAGTGGGCGAGATGGCGGCTGAGATGAAAGCGTGGGGTGTCAATGTCATTGCTATCAGCTCTAACGATGTGGAGAACTACCCACAGGATGGACCTGATAAGATGCTCGAATTCGCCAAGCAGTACGGCTGGAATTTCCCATATCTCTACGACGAATCTCAGGAAGTAGCGAAGAGTTATCATGCAGCATGCACTCCAGATTTTTTCTTACTAGATTCTGACGGATGTCTTTTCTACGCAGGCCAATATGATGATTCTCGTCCGAAAAATAATGAGCGAATTGATGGCCGAGATTTGAAGTTGGCTATTCGCCAATTAATTGAAGATGGAGCGCCAATCTTAGATACCAAGCCAGCTACAGGCTGCAATATTAAATGGAAACTAGGCAATGAACCAGAATATTTCGGCTAAATCCAAGGAGGTGAGATGTAAACAATCGTTAATAGTGGTTGTCATCTTCTACCAGTTCTCTAATTTACCGATTCGCACACTATAATGAGCACATGGATGTATTAGCAGCAGTAAGAAGTCTAGCTGGCGTCGATATGGCGATTTTGGGGGCATTTTTTGTCCTCGCTCTCAGTATTGGTGTTTTTGTTTCTAGACAAGCAGGTAAGTCATCGGGAGAGTTCTTCCTCTCGGGCAAAAGTATGCCATGGTGGCTACTCGGTTTCTCAATGGTCGCAACGACCTTCTCTACGGATACTCCGAACTTTGTAACCAATATCGTTCGTGTGAATGGTGTGTGGTCTAACTGGATGTGGTGGGCCTTTGTCCTCACAGGCATGCTTACAGTATTCCTTTACGCTAAGCTTTGGCGCCGTAGTAATGTGATGACTGACGTTGAGTACTACGAAATGCGTTATTCTGGTAAAGAAGCCGCTTTTTTACGAGGCTTCCGAGCTCTTTATCTGGGTGTCATATTTAACGTGACTGTGATGGCAGGAGTTTCCCTTGCTGCGATCAAAATTGGTGGTGTAATGTTGGGTTGGTCACCGGTTCAGTCCGTTGCGCTCGCCATGATTATTACTGTGGTCTTCTCCTCAATGGGGGGATTCAAAGGTGTTATATTTACTGACTTCTGTCTTTTTATCATGGCGATGGTCGGTGCATTTGGTGCAGCGTATTACGCGATTCATAACCCTGCTATGGAAGCTGCTGGCGTCACTAGTGTTGGTGAACTTTTCAGCCATGAAGCGATCAAGGACAAGCTTAGCTTGATTCCAAATTCATTCGACCTGAGCAATGCGGATGTAAAAAATGCGGTTATCGGTCTTTTTGTTCTACCTCTTGTAGTTCAGTGGTGGGCAGCTTGGTATCCTGGTGCTGAACCTGGAGGCGGTGGTTATCTTGCCCAGCGTATGCTTGCTGCTAAAAACGAGAAGCACGCAGTTGGTGCTACACTCTTCTTCCAGGTTGTTCACTATGCTGCTCGTCCTTGGCCATGGATCATTGTGGCATTGGCTTCAATGGTGGCGTTTCCAATGGGCACACTTAAGGAGCGCGACGCAGCTAAGGCTGAACTCGCTTCACCGAAGGTGGTAGCTATTGTTGAGCAGATTAACTCAAATCCAGAAAGTGTTTCTGCCGAAGACAAAACTCTCGTGGAAGACCTTACATTCGAGTCTAAAGGTCTCACAGCTTTGAGAGCGGAGTTTGATCCTGAGATTGTTCCTAACGATAAACTCGACCACGACTTGGCTTACTCAGCTATGCTCAATTACCTTCCTACTGGATGGTTCGGTCTTGTGCTAACTTCATTGCTCGCAGCATACATGTCTACGATTTCTACCCACCTTAACTGGGGTTCCTCCTACGTGGTAAATGACTTCTATAAGCGTTTCGTGAGCAAAGATGCGTCTGAGAAAGAGCTAGTAAGAGTTGGGCGTATTTCTACGGTTCTCATGATGTTGCTTACTGCACTTTTAGCTCTTCAGCTACAGAGTGCTTTACAGGTGTTTGGTATCATTATCAACATTGGTGCTGGTACAGGCCTCCTCTTCATTCTTCGCTGGTTCTGGTGGAGAATTAACGCTTGGAGTGAGATTTCAGCAATGATCGTCTCTTTTGTGTGTGCGATCACTATCGAAATCGGTAAATCACAATATGGCTGGCAGTTTGCAGGTTGGGAGTCAACAATCTGGATTGTAGCGATCACCACACCGTCATGGATTCTTGTAACACTCATCACTAAGCCGACTGATAGTTCTGTGCTAAGCAGCTTCGTGACAAAAATCAACCCAGGCGGTGCTGGCTGGAAGAAAGTCTTCCGCGATGCGGAAGCTACAGGTGAGCCAATTAAGCCTGAGCACGAGCCGGTGAATATCGGTCTTGGTATTATCAACATGATCCTCGGTTGTCTACTCGTATACGGAATCCTTCTCGGTGTAGGTATGGTTCTTTACGGGCAGCCAATTGCAGGTTACGCAATGATTGGTGGTGCAATTCTTGCTGGTCTCGGAATAGTGGCGACTTGGAAAAAGTCTATGACCTAAACAGGTTAATAGATCGATTTAATCAAAAAACAACCGAGTTGCGAGATGCAGCTCGGGGCTTTTTTGTTTAAAGGAGGAAGGTGGGGGAGAAATTACGAATGAGCGTGTTGCGCGTGATTCAGCTCGCTGAAGGTGGTTAGAGTGGTTGTTCAGCAAATGACTTGATGCAGTTAGAGAAGTAGGTGTGACCGTCTTCGAGGTCGGAAATTTTGATGAATTCATCTTTGGTATGGGCTTGGTTGATGGATCCTGGACCGAGGCAAATCGACGGGATGCCAGCATTGGATAGGTGGGCGGCATCCGAGAACCATGGTGCCCCCACTAGTTGAGTAGATGGATTTGCTTTGAGGAGTTGCTGAACAATCGGACCGTTTGTAGGAGTTTCCATCGGAGGGTTTTCGTGCGAGCTAATCATTTCGAGAGGGAGTTGTTGTTCCTTGATGAAATCAGCAACGAGGTTTTGAGCGCCACCTTTAGCGTGGAGAGCTGGAGTAAAACGAATGTCGATTTCAGCTTCTGCATAGTCTGGGATGATGTTAGGTCGAGTACCACCTTTGATTGTACCAACATTGAAAGTAGAGTGGCCCAGCACTGAATGACCGAAAGTAGCTAGCCTATTTGTGAGCTTGCGGTTCATGTGGTCGAGAGATCTCGCCAAGGTCATGATGGCGTTTGAGCCTCGCTCTGGTTGTGAGGCGTGTGAAGCGACGCCTTTCGCAGCCAGTGTCATCCACATTGTTCCCTTGGTGGTGTAGACGATATCTAGGGAGGTCGGTTCGCCCGCTATTCCGAAGATGTATTCTTCTGCATGCCATTCGGCAAAATGCCTAGAACCATGTTGTGAGGATTCCTCAGCCATGAAGGCAACGAAGTCGATAGCGATGGGAAGTCTGGCTAATAAATCTTTATTTTCAATGAGAGCTGTGAGCATCGCCGCCATTGGGCCTTTTGTGTCGGATGATCCACGGCCCAGAATGCAGCCGTCTTTTATGTCTCCACAGAATGGGTCAAACACCATACCGCTGACTCCTACTGTATCTGTGTGTGGTCCTAGAAAAATACGGGGTCTATCAGCTGATCCAGGGCAACGAGCAATTAGATTTGGCCGGCTTGAGAGCACTTCCTCGAGTGTGACATCGAAACCATGAGAGCTGAGGAGCTCAGCAAGATACTCGGCTATCTGGTTCTCACCAACTTTATCAGTGCCCGGGTTGTTATCTGGGTTGACACTCGGGATGCGGATTAGTTTTTGTAAAAGCTCAACAGTTGTCATTCGAACTGAATCTATATCTGTTTCAATCTGAGCTGCAAAGGCTAGAAATTCCGATATGAAAATCGCTTTGGAGTTTTCAAATGACATTCCTCTGCCATTTTCTGATTGCGTATGCGTTTAAATCGATCAAAAGAAGCTTTGTTAGGGAAAGAATCAAGCGGAGGTTTTCCGTGGCTCCGAGCTGCTTTTTTCTTATTAGTTCTGTTTGCTGTAATCGTTCCCTTCACCGATGTACCTCTTAAGCTAAAGAACTACGTAAAGGAAATCATACTAGCCAAAAAAGAGGCTGATAGAATGGCTTACATACCTGAACAGGAAGTGAGTGATGCTATTATTCACGTGGAAGAGCAGAAGGAAGAGCAAGCGGCAGTGGAAACTGAAACGCCCACAGTAGCGACTCCAGATCCTGATCCGATCATGGTGGAAAAGGCAATCACATCCAAGGAGCACTTTGTCGGCACTCGAGGCGATATGGTACGAATGTCGAAGGGGTTCCACTTCGATTATTCGTTTGAGACTCAGAAGGGGGATTTGGCGTCCAAAGAGCGGCAAGATAAGAGCAGTTATGTCGCTGAGTACAAGCTCAAGATTAATTTGCCAAAGCCATCGAGCTCGCTAGACGAACTCGCTAAAGTGAGTCCTTATTTACCGAAAATTCTGCCAGGTTTGGCGAGCTTGTTAGATACATCGAAGGTTTCTGATTTCTATTACACTTTGTATGAAAATAAGGTGAAACGCATCGAGCGTGAGGTGCTGAAATTGAACGAGCTTTCGACCAAGCATAATTTCTATGACTGCGAAACCATTCTCAATCTCACCAACGCTGAGAATGGTAGAAAGGTGCTACTGATGCAGGGCGACATGGATGTGGTCTCTGATGGATCTGATGGGGACCGTCTTGCTGAAATGCCTAGTAAGATCGTAAACTCCACTCACTATCAACCATTTACTAGCTATGGTTGGAAGAAAACAGGAACGACACCGAATCCTATGATTGCTGGCTGGGAAAAGCGTATCGGCAATGCTGAACGTGAAATATCTGACGCTAAAACAACGGCCGATAGACGAGCGTGGCTGAAGGCTCGTAAGAAGAAGTTACAGCGTGGTATTGAAGATATGAAGGCGCGTAGCTATCTCATTGCTGATTATGATCCCTTTGTCGTGATGCCTGTTAATATGATTACGAACCGTAGTGATAAGCATGCTGCTAGAATTGGGGACTATGCAGTGGTTATTGTTGGAAACAAGGTGTACCCGGCAATTGTTGGAGATGGTGGACCTACTTTCAAGGTCGGGGAAGGGTCCTTACGTCTTACTAAAGAAATAAACGAGCGAGCGAGCTCTTATAGCCGCCCAGTTTCAGATGTGACTGTGACTTATCTTGTCTTTAGTAATTCACGCGAACTACCGGCGTCTGCTCCTGACTATCAAAAATGGCATGACCGTTGTGCGCAGCTGCTAGAGGAGATCGGCGGACTTGGTGAGGGCTACAAGCTCCACCAGTGGAAGGATTTGTTCGTCAAAGAGGTAGTTACCGAAGGTGAAACGACAGATTCGGAGAGCGAGGTTGTTCCTGAAACTCGTGCCGATGCAGGTAATTAAATTGTCCTACCACTTGTTTAATTGTCGCACTTTGTTGTGCGTGCGATCATAAATGTTGAAATCGATTTTCTCAAAAGCATCTAGGCGAAATGTGTGTTCTCCGATTGCGTGATTCATGCCATAGATGTGATGCTCATCGATACGCTCAGCTGCGATGATGATCCAGCCACCTTCTTTGAAGTAAGCTTTGATATCTTGGATTTCAGCTTTTGGCTGGTTTGGTTCGCTGGGAAAGTTGATTTTTGGGATTCTGGAAAGAGGGATTTGTAGAGATGTGTGTGTGGTTTCAACTGCTAACAAACCATCTTTGATTTTACCAATCTTACCGATCACAGCATCGCCATTTGCTAGAAGGAGTCGCTGTCCTTCACCATCTAACTGGTCAAAAGCTCCTTCGTCAGTGGCTGACAAAAGGGTGTTAGTCCATTTCTTGATGATCATATTGTTGAGACGCATTCTGTTTTCAGAGTAATTTCTAAGAAAAAGAAATGTCCCAAATTTATCTACAGAAGGGCTGTGATCTGTAAAATTGTGCGCTTTCTTCCCATCGACAAAGACATGGAACTCACCACGCTTTTTGTCCATGTAGATGTCAAATCGAGCGGAATCTGATGGCTGGTTGAGATTCGAGTTTGGTCTGCGATCTAACTGAGGCGAACGTTCGCCTTTGAGAAACTTTTGCATGTACATGTAGTTATTTTGCAGTCGAAGCTCATAGTAATTTGTTGGAGACTCTTTGGCATTGGCATAGAAGGAAAGGGATAGGCCGAGATAGTTTTTCCACTCTAAATCGAAACTGAGGTGAGCCTTGTCGGGAAGCGGAACGTCTTTAGCGAGACTGCCACAGGTAGTAGAACTGATCAGCGCCCCGTTTCCATATTTCCAAGCGTCTTGGGATGTCGAGGAGGTCCACTCTTTGAGGCTGTTAGGTCCTCTGTAAAGTTCAGAATCGTTAGATAGAATCTTTATAGAGTGTATGAGAGAGCGATCTACCGTGAGTGGACCAGCAAACCAAGTGGATAGCTCGATAGAGCTGTCATTGATCTGTGTGATTTGTCCTCGGAGAACTCCTTGTTCGTCTTCGTAACCGAACCTTCCTTTGAGGTTCAGCTCTGCAACGTGATTGGCTTGCTGAAAGTCGATAGGGAGCTCAGTTTTCTTTGACGGGAAGGTGACGCTAAGGACCGAATCTTTATTGAATCGGGCGTTCTGTGGGAAATGAGAGCTTTTAAATTCTAGTGAGTCCTTTTGCATGTTCACGATGGAACCCGTTATTGTGTCTCCATTAATGAAATCGACTTTAGCGCTCGGTTCTTGACCAAATACTAGAGCTGATAGTGTATAGCTTAAAATGGAGCTTGGAATGATGAAGTGCTTACTCATTGGTTTTCGGCTGGGCAGTTAGGCTTTTGATAGCATGCTTCGCGAGGGGGATTTCACCTAGTTGAGGATGAGTGATAATCGTGGTTTCAGAATCATACATGATGTTGACGGCTGAGAGTATTCCATCGCCTCTAAGGGAGAGGCTGTAGTTGGAAGGTGAGAGTTGTCTTTTATCCTGTTTAGAATTTGAAAAGTGCAGTGTTTTCAGAGTTCTGAGAGGGATTCTGAGTGGTTGTTGATTATATGAGCTTTGAAAAAGCAGTAGTTTTTCTTTGGCAGAAATGGCGAGGATCTCGCCAGTTCCTTGACCCCCATTTCGATTTATAAAGGAGTCTTTCTCCTTCCTTTTAGAATTGTTAGAAGGAGGGAGAGTTAGGAAGCCATTCCAAAGATGAAGGTTGATATTCCATATCATAAGTTGCTCTTTTGCTCCTTGCATCGTGGATTCTACAGCAAAGACATTTCCTCTAGGAGGGCGGAAGGACATGTCATCATAGATTCCCATTTTTTTGCCATTGATTAGAATCGTGATCGTTTGCTCGGAACGGTTGACTTTGATCTCTAGATCGATCGAATTTCCGTCTATCTGTTTTAATTTTAGAGGAAATTCACCTAGAGTTGCTTTTTTCTGGAGGGCGCTGGATCTACTCAAAATGACTTTGTAAGTAGAGAATTCTAAGAAGTAATAATCTTCTCCTGAGCGTGCTTTTGGGGTGTCAGCGCAGAATTTGAGTGAGAAACGAGGTTGAGCTGAGCTCCAGCTGAGAGTGGAACTTAGAATAAAGTCTTTTGGTAAATCAAACTCCGTGGTGATCTTGCCCTCACTGGTACAAGTGAGTGAATGATCTGTGATATTCCAGTTATTATCAGCGATCCATAAGTCGTTAGAATTTGGTCCTCTGTAGAGTGTGAGTTCTGGCGTGGCGTGGAATTTAATAGCCGCAATGAGGTTATAAGGAATCGATAGCTTTCCTGCGTACCAAGTATTTATCTCAATGGACTCCTTATCTAAACTGAGCACTGAGCAGGGGAGCATTTCCCCCGTGTGTAAGATGAGTTGCTCACTCGTGTAGTCGCCAATTTCGGCTGTATCTGAAAAGTCGATCTGGGCAATCGAGCTGGGAGTGAGAGCAAGAAGGGTCTGGGCGTAGCTCGTCTTGATAAAAGCCGAACCGTCTAGGTCAATTGTTTGGACATTTCCAGTCAGCTGGCTGCCATCATGTAAGTAGATGATTGCATCAGCGGCCCACAGTTGAGTGCTCATGCAGAGCAATGCAGAAAGTGCAAATTGGGAGGTGCAGCAGTTCAATTGATTTTTAATTGAGTGTTCCAGGCGTCTAATAATGAAGGTTCAGCATCGTACGTGATGGCTGTGAGGTAAGAGAAATCGAGGTTGATTTTTCCTAATATAGGATGCTCAAGCTGGATTTTATTGGGAGTAGATCCAATTGTTTTGGCGTGAAGTTTTCCAGTTTTTCCTAAATGAAAAGCAGCACCTTCGTTCTCTTGTTCGCCTGGGCTATAGAGGGGGGGAAGGCTGAAGTGTAGAGATTGAATATCTTTTCGAGGAATATGCATTTCTGCGTAAATTCCCTTGAGCTGAAGGAGGCTTTCGTCGAAGCTGATGATGTCACCTGAAAATCTATCATCGCCATTATTTAGGAGTACGATATCGGATTCTTCAGAGTGAAGACTCAAAGCCGAGTCCATCACACCGTTCCAAGGCGCGATAATAATGTTAGAGATTCTAGAAACTCCTGCATTATTACTATTATAGTTGTAGAAGCCGATTCCTTTACCTGAAGGAATCCGATCTATATTGCGGAGTGACCATTGGCTAATGAGCCGGCTTTTATTGTAGAGTGCGATGACCTTTTTGTGAAAGTTTGCTCTGATTTCAAAATGTTGAACGAGAGCTGAACTAGAGGAGTAGTAGTTTGATTTACTACTATTAGGCTTGAGGTAGGTATAGTTCGGCTGGCCGTTTTCATCGAGCATATACATTCCTAAGGAAGTTCCTGAGTGGAGATGTAGTGCAAAGCATTCGCCAAATTGGGATGTTAGTTTATAAGCTTCACTATTTTGGTTCGCGTTTTTCTTTGGGTCGGGCTTTTCAAAGTCAGCGTTGAATAAAAATGAGACATTCGTGTTTCTATTAGCTTCAGAGGAGAAAAGGATACGGAACGAGCTGGGGAGTGAGACCTGCTCTTCATTGAGAATGATAGAGCCAGGTTTATTTTTAGAATACCAACTGAAGTTGCCGAATTCCCATGCGAGCTTTGGCTCATCATCTACTAATTCTTCACTATTGTCTTCAGCTGAGCTCGCTGCTAGGCTAAGCGTCCATGCATCTGGAGAGATTGGCCCTTGGTAGATGATTTGCTTGCCAAGCGGATTGATCGAACATGAGTGAACGTGCTTTTTAGAAATTTTTAACCTTCCAAGATAGTCAGTTTGAATGGTGACTTGTGTATCGTTGATCTCGATGACTTTGCAAGGGAGGGTATCGCCATTCGTGAGTTCAATTAGACCAGAATGAGTGAATGGGGTACATGGGTTTCCTTTCTGAAAAATAATCTTACGCAATGCATCTGTTTTGAAGAGGATAACTTCATCGGATTGTGGCGAGCTCCATTTGATCTGAGCATTATCATTGTAGCCAAGAAAGGAGCCGTGCAACGTATCGTTATTCTTAAAGTTCAGAATGTCTTCTGCAGTATAGGAGGATATGCAGCTGAGTAGAGCGCAAAAAGGCGTGAGGAAGTGTGATTTCATTTCTCGTAAATTGGAAGGTAACGGTAATTCAACGCAAGAGAAAGTAAAGCGCTCGCAGTGCTATAGGCAGGGCCACGGTTTCCTAGCCAAGACCCGTTAGCTTGTTGGGTTGCAGCCATGATCCTCATGTTTTGAGCGTTCCAAACTCTCCAAGTTTCTTCATCAGCTTGGAAGAGCGCCTGAGACATATAATACTCGAAGTAATAGGTGTAGTGGGTATCGTGGTAGTCGAGTTGCTTTTTGAGGTAGTTTAAACTTTTGGTATAGCTTTTGGTATCTTTCTGTTTTGCCAGTGAGAACACCAATGAGCCTATCGCTGTGAGTGTGACTTTACCACTAATCTCGGAACTATATCCGTAGGCACCGTTGGTATCACGGCACGAGGCCATGTACTTCAATCCTCTTTCGATAGCGCTATCGGGCACTGGGATGCCTGCATTGCGGGCGGCAAGCAATGCTACGATCTGGCAGCCTGAAATAGTAGTATCAGCGTCTTTGCTGTTGGGGGTATAGCGCCAGCCTCCTTTTGGATTACGTTTTTGTGCAGAGAGAATGAGTTCTACAGCTTGGTGTAGTGATTTTTCGATGCGAGGATCTTCAACAGCACCATAGGCTTCAGCTAGTGCGAGGGTTGCAAAGCCATGGTTGTACATGCTCGATCCAATGTAACCGTTTTCCTTGCTCTGATTGTTTATTAAGAAATCCATACAGCGATGAATGTTCTTGGCGTACGGACCGTGGTTTGGGTCTTCTCCGTGCGCTAGAAATGCGAGTGCAGCGAGTGCAACGACACCTGGGTAGCGGCCCGAGTTGTCTTCCCATGAACCATCGCTGGTTTGTTGAGACGAGAGGTATTTTAGACCTCGTGTGTACATATTTTCTAGCTTGTTAGAAATCGGGTCCTCTTGTTTACGCTCGATGCTTTGAGCATTGAGGAAAGGCGATAAAGCTATGAATACGATAGTGAGCGGGAGTTTCATTTGATGTCACTATGTCCTTTATTGTATGCGTCGAGGGCTTTGCGGAATTCCCGTGGGAGGATGGTGCCAGAGCTGCCTGATTTTTTTGGTAAACGTCGACTTTCTACATTTTCTGAGCTATCACCATTGTTTTTTGGGTTCGCAGCACTCGAATATCCTTTTTTGCCTTCACCGCCGCTAGAGCTAGCACCTTTGCCTTGTTGTTTCCCAGCTTGCTGTGCTTGCGCACCTTGGCCCATCATTTGTTGGAGCATTTGCATGAGGGCGCTGTCTTTAGGATCTTTCCCGTCTGAGGATTGTTTTTGTTGAGCTGCTGCTGCAATTTTCTCGATGATTTCGGTTTCGATCGCAATCGTTTCCCCAGATGTATCTAGTGCTTCAAGCCTGTCCGTAACGAGGTTCATGAGGTCTTCCGCTTGGTTAAGGAAGTCGATGACCTTTTCATTGGTTTCCTCTTGGATCAGCTCTTGCACGTCTGCGGAGAGTTCATCTTGTTCATGGGCTATGCGTAGTGAGCCTTTCTTGTGATCCGCGAGTACTTGCTCCGCTGGACCTGTTTTTTTTGACTCATGATAGCGCTGATACATTTGCTGAAATGGGCTTTCAGCACAGAGCGCAGAGTTGAGTGCAAATGCTATGATGAACGTAGATTTCATTGGATATATGGAATTGCTGGAGGCACTTCTTTTGGAGTTTGTGAGGACGGTTCTGTTGGGGCTAACAGGCGTCTTTTTTGTTCGAGAGAGCGGCTTTTAGCACGAATGTTTTGTTCCTTTTGAATGAGTTCCATGACTCGGATCATAAACTCTACGTCGTCTTCTTCGGTGTCGCTATTGCCACCACTATTACTACCTCCAGCGTCATTTTGGGCCGCCGCATTTTGTAGTTCACGAGCCCATTCGAGGAGAGTCGAAGCGTTGCGCTTGGCCTGGTTGATGCTGATGTTGTTATGGTTTTGTTCAATGTTACGAAGCAAGGCCGCCATAGCGCTGTCGATACCCGAAGTCTGCATTTTGTCGAAGAGGTCTTTGTGCTTCTGTTGTTGGGTTCGCGAGAAAAAGTGACCGAGGTCTTCCTGAATCCATCGTACATCGTAGCTGATTTGCTCTTGGAGTGCATAGAGACCGACCATGGTTCGCTGGTCTTCTGGATCTAGATCTTCAAACTCTTTAGATAGAACATAGAGGGAACGAGAGCGCGGATTTTGGACCGCCTCTGCCATGGTGTTGGCAATTTCTTCCTGATCGGAAGCAGCTTTGCGAAGACGGTTGATAAAGGTGCCAGCTTCTAACTCCTTGTTAGCTTGGTTTGTTTTTTCAATGGTTTCCTGCATTTTTTTGAGGAGCTCACTTTGCTTTTCAATAGCGTGCTTGAGCTGCTCTTTTGTTCTTTGCTCAGTATTTTCAGCGCTTTGTGCTTGGTTGAGACTTTCTGCGATATCCGGCATGTCCTGCTCGGCCATGTTTTTCATGTTGAGTGCTGATTCAGCCAGTTTTTTTATGGTGTTGGACTCAATCTCACCATTCTTGCTGGCTTCCTTGAAGATGTTCTCCATCATTTCAGCGAGCTCTTTCATTTTCTTGGCGTTTTCTTTTTCTCGTTCGGCCTGCTCCGCCAAGTCTTCTCTGCTTTGGTTTTCTTGAAGCTCCTTACCGCTTTTCTTGTTGAGTCGCAGGTTTTCATCCAGTGCGTATAGTTCGTTGTGTAGGAGGTTTTCGAGTTGATTGATGGCTTTCTGCGAACGTTTCTCTAACAACTCTCTATGTTCATCCTTAGTGAGAACGTAGACCGTGATGGGCTCAGAGTAACTGCGTTGGTGTTCGGGGTGGTAGTCCTCAGTCCATGCTCGAAGAGTGAGTTTTTGAGGGCGAATATCGTATGCCTGAAACGCAAAGATGATAGGTTTTGAAGCATTACGCAGATCTGGGGATCCAGTGATCACGGTCAAAGATCCTTTAGCGGGGGAATGTGGGGAGGGTTTTGTATATTCTCCAGACCACTCAATGCCTGCGTGTTTGATTCCAAAGTCATCCTCCGCGAGGATTTTAAACTCAATAGTTGAGTCGGCGAGTAGGTAAAGTTCTCCTACGATGTTTTGGATATAGGCACTTGGTAGGGCGTCTAGGTGTTGCTGGATACTAAGTTTTGTAGGGGTCTGGTTTTTAAGTTTGTATTGATCGGTCCAGTTGAGTGCAAGGTTTACAGACGCTTGGTTGATGTGAACTGGAGGGAGTGTGAATGTGTTTCCATTCACTGTGGCAGGTAGGTCAATTTTGTCAGAACTCGTTTTACTCTGAGGGCTAGCAGGAATGGAGGCGTGGTTTGGTTCAGTAGTGAGGGTTGCTGAATCAAGGGGGCGATTAGCTCTTGCTGTAAGCGTAGTGATACTGCCTTGTACGATGCTGGCTTGACCTGAGCTGATGCTGATCTGTTTATCCTTTTTTTGCAGGTAGTCAGGGTAGGAAACTCGTGCTGTAATTTTCTCCAGAGTCGGGCGCATGATTGGCGTGACTTCTATGTTGACGTAGGCGTCACCAACCCGAATTTCGATTTTCTGTTGTTTGAAAATCTTCGGAAAATTGAAATGGTAACTTTGGTTTTGTGGTGTGGACCAACTCCATGGTTTGACTCCTTCACGCGCCTTTGCTGATTGCGGAATGTTTGAATCTTCAGTCAGCGGAACTATGAGCGTATAGGCCTCGCCATGAGCCACATAGTAAGGTTGAGCGAGTGCGTTGAGGTCGATTTTTGTTTCGGTGTAGCGCTCGATGTCAGCAAGGGGCATGACCCAGCGCTGCATCGCATTGAGTGAGGCTTTTGGATGAAGAACTAATATTGTCACAGCTAGACTAGCAAGAGCAATAACGGCGAAGCTCCATTTTTTGTGCCAGGATTTAGGCAAAGCATCGTGCAGGTCGTGGTTCTGAATCTCATTGGCAACTTCAGCCATTGCCGCATCGCGCAGCCGTGGTGAGAGTGAGGTGTTTTGTTCATCTTGGTTTTGTAATTCTACGACTCCGAGTAGACGGTCACCAAGGCGTGGGTATTGTTTCGCAATGAGAGAGGCTAATTGGTTTTCCCTGCGGTGTTTGAAAACCCATCGATTGAGCCAGATTGGCGTGAATACTGTGAAAAGTGAAACGCCTGTTAAAAAGAAGAGGAGTCGGACGAGCGCGTGAGTCGGAATGAAACGATCAAGCGCGAAGACTATGAGGTAGGAAATGAGAAGACCAAAAAAGCTTGCGAGGATAGCTTCAAGAACCTTGATCCACCACACGTGCGAGCGGAATTGCTTTAGCTTTTTACGCAATGACTCTGGCAGCGTATGCGGATTTTCAGGCTTTTGAGGAGGTTGAGACATAGTTGCTAGTCACGGGGCGCTCAGAGTTGACAGGAAAGTCTTCTACTCTAGAGTACTAGACGAAACCTAATAGTTGTTCTTTATTAGGAAAAACCAAGGAATAGTTTCATGAGAAAGCTGATTATTGGTTCTTTTTTCAAGAAGCCCAAACTTAGCGCACAATTTGTGCTCTTGGAGGTTTCCTAAAAATGGGGTCATTCTTGCCGTCACGAGGCGGCTGGAATGGGATAAATTTCCAGTTTGGCTTACTGATTTTTCCAGTCCCCTGGAACTGACGTAGCCCTTTGACCTGCTTGCCAGTGAGTAGGGCCTTGAGTGCCTGGAATGGGAGCTCAATAACTTTCATCGGAACTTCGGCTAGTCCTAAGAGCCCTCGGAAGTTCATACGAATAGTGAGATCGAGCTCTTCTTTATCAACGTCAATCCATCCTTCCCCAGTAAAGGTGGTGCTAGGGAGCATGGAAGTGAGGTCTTTAGTGTGAAATTTACCATTCTTTGTGGAGAAATTACACGAGAAGTTACGGGCCTTTTCGTGGAGAACTTGTTGATTCACGAGCGGATTGACAACAGTGTCAATCAAGGAGGAGAGCGGACCGAATAACGGGACTGCAAAAAGGTCTCCATTGGAAAGCGCGAGGTTGCCGTGACCGTTGAGTGTAGTGAGGTCGGTTCCTTTACCTCGGAAGGCGAAGGAGCCTGTGATGGAGCCTTGGTTTAACCCTTTGAAGCCATAGGTTTTACTGAGGTCTTTGAGGCGTAGTTTTTCCCATTGGAAACGACCAGAGTAGGCGGCGTTGGAAGGCGTGACATGGATATAGCCTGAGACTGTATTTCCAAAGACTCGGCTGGTAAGGCTATTTATCTGCACTTTGTCTGGGAGGACAGTCACTTGACCTTTGGTATTGGTGAGGGTGACGTTTTTCTTTAGGAAATGATAGTCTGCTTTGCCTGTGCTAGTGAAACCTATGACGAGACGCATGTCATTGGCCTCACCTTTAGCCCAGCAGACTTTACCTGAGCAAGAAACGGTTGGGGGAAGGTGAAAGCGGTAATTTTCGAGGTGGTCTGCGATCTTAGAGGCGAACAACCGCAGTACGGGAGCTGGCCACGCACTTCCACGAATGCTTGCAATATCGGTGCTCTTTTCCGCCCAATTGAAGTGAAGAGACTTGGCTGTGAGGGTACCAAATTTTGGTCCGGAGTAGGCTTCTCTGAGTGGATAGTTGGAGTAGTCAAAAGTAGCTGTGATGTCGCTAAAGGTAGCGGTGCTGCGATTGAGTTTGTACTTTCCAGTGAGATAACTGGCTGGCACCCCGTTGTGGCTGAAGTTGCGAAGCTCAGTATGACCATAAGATTCCCAATCGAGTTTGTCATCTTGGTTGATTGAGCCGCTGGCATGCACATCGATGTAGGACTTGTCGGTAAATTCTAACTTCGCGAGCTTTTGCTTGAGTTTGTCGCTTTTGATGAAGGGAAAGTAGACTTTGGCTGGGAGGCTGGAGGTGGTTTTGTAGCGGATGCGCCTGTCTTTGATGATGATTCTGCCGCTGAGTTTTCCGAGCTCGTGCTGCACTAATAAGTTATTGAGGTAGAGGTCTCCATTGTTCCATGAGAATTCGGAGTTGAGAGAATTGAGAGAGCAGCCCCGGAAACTGAAGTCATTACATTGGACGTCTCCGATCATCTTTAAATCGAGCTTGTCTCGTTCAGATAGAGGAAGCTGATAAGTGCCGTTTGCTTTGATGTAGGTTTGACCAGCAGCGCTGAAACTCTGCATGATGGGCTTGCCGAATACTTCTTTTGCAAAGTTTTTGATGTGAATCTTTGAGTCTAGCTGGAAGCGCCCATTTTTTTTGAGCAAGTCGTAATCGGCAGTGAGCTTGAAGAGCTTAGAATGGTTGCGAAAGGCGATTGTATCGAGGGTGATGAGGTTCTGATTCCAGTCACCTTCAACATCGACATCTGTCATGCTGTAGTTTTTGTAATTTAGAGCTTCGGCTTTGAAGGTAAAGTTGAAGTCAACTTTACTAAAATTCGAAAGGTTACCTTCGATAAAAATCTTAAGCTCGGGAGGAGAACTCGCTGGCCAAGTCCACTGTGTGAGTTGCTGCTGGAACTCTTTATAGGCATCGAACCGCTTCTGTTTAAGTTCTTGATCTGGCGTGAAGCTCTTACGCGGCTTATTACGCCAGATGTTGCAGTCTATACTGACGCGGATGCCTTCATAAAGGCCTGAGAGGTCGCTGGTGCTGACTGACTGCCCCCCAGGGAGGTCGATCGAACCTGAGACATCAGCAATCTTAAGGATAGGGCTGTTTTCTTCACCTCGTACGAGCGGTATGGCTAGTTGAGCATTGGTGAGTGAGATCGTATTGATCTTTAAATTGCCGCGCATCAGCTTTGTCTTGTCGACGTGGATAGCTAATTTCGGTATCTCGGCAATTTGGATTTCCCGATCTTTGGAACGGAAAAAGCGGACATTGTTAGCTGTTAGGCCATTGAGTATATGAAAGCTTAAGTGGTCGAACTCAACGAAAATTCCATAGCGCTCCATTTCATGCGCCACGCGATCACCAGCTGCTTCGCTCAAGCCTTTTTCGTGAAGATAAACGAGCGAGCCGATCCCGGAGACGACACTCACTACCATGAGCAAGGTGAAAAAAAATCTGAGACGAATGATTAGGTGGCGTAGAGACATAAATGCGATCTCTTACCCTTCGGGGAGGCGTGTGGCTTGAGCTATTTTTTGCTTAGCTTTTTGAGCAAGCCATTGTTGCGAATATTGCATGATGACTCGCTGAAGAATCGGCTTGAGCACTGCGATTGTTAGGCTGCTAACAAGAGATGTTTTCACAGGTTTGACTACTTTCTTGCACTTCGATTTGCGTTTCAATAAGAGTAAGGTCGTAAGCCCAGAAGCGGTAGCGATGCTAAAGCTCTTGAGTGGTTTTTCTAGAAATGCCGTCTTGAGTCGCTGCGGGATATTGAGAGCTTCTTTGAGAGAGGCTTTTTTTTCGGTAATTTGCTCATCAAGCAAGAGCTTGCCATTTAAGATTGAATTGCGAGATTTTTCGATCTGCTGAACGAGCTCTAGCTTACGTTTTTCGATTTGATCTGTTGCAGCCATTGTTTGTCTTTTTCGAGTTCAGCTTTTGTGTGGGTGAAAAGGGCTTTTTTGCTCAAGGTCTTGAGTTTGCCTAAGAAGATAAACACAAAGAGCAAATGGAGAAGAAATAGGCCAAATGTCACGATAGGCCATATTCCTACGTATTGTTCGACTACCTTGAGTTTACCTTCTAACAACTTTGAGCAAACTCCAGTGAGTGTAACAAGAAAGAGGATGTAACTAAAGAGAGCTACAAAAGCGAGGATAGCTCCTGTGAGGGCGCGCTTTACTCCCTCATCGGCAGCTTCTTTAGCTTCTAGGGAAGCGAGCTCCGCTTTAGCCTTGATATAGTCTCCTCCAGACTCTTTGAGGTACTCGAGCGTGTCTTTGATCGAGCATTCTCTCTCTGGTGGAGATTGTTCTGATTGTGACATTGGCAATAGTAGTTGACGTGAAAAACCGACTCACGCCGCGCTGGAGGAGCCGGTTGAAAACCGTGTGACGGTTGATACTTAGCGCTAAATTCTATTGGCGGCGAGCTAATAATCCGATAAGTAGACCAACGCCAAAAGCCCCTAGTACACACTTAGTAGGGTGCTCACGTACATAGTCTTCAGAAGTAGCGTGTACGTCTTTTGCCTTAGCTTTTCCTTGTTCGTACTTTTCAGAAGCTGTATTTTTGAGCTGGGTAGCTTTGTTTTGCATACTTTGAGCTGCGACGCGCGCTTTCTCTGTGGCTGCGTTGCGGAGCTCAGTAGCTTTACTGCTAGTTGTCACAGTTGGAGTATCTTCTTCGTCTTTAAGGGCATTTGGGTTTGGGGTCGCGTAATCCATGATTTTATTTTTCTAATGTTAGCTTGAGTAGCTCAAAAGTTTTCAACGTTTCATGGCCTATCTCACGATAGTGCTGGCTGAGCGTAAATTGAACTACTCATCACAACAATACACAGAATTGTTCACAAGTTCAAGAATGCTTTAATAGAAAATTTTCGCTCTTTAGGCAATGGGAAATGCGTTCGAGTTCGCTTGAGCGAGTTGGAGCTCTATCTTAGTGTTGCTGAGAGAAAAAAGCCTCACGCAGAAAAATCTACGTGAGGCTGTTGAGAGAATGAATTAGCGTTTGAGTTTTTTGAGTCTTCTGAGTTTTTTGAAGATTACTTCTTTACCTTTGGCGATCTCTTTGCCTCCTTTATCAAAGAGGATGTATGTCGGGATACCTCGGACTTCAACACTTCCAAAGTGGACAGCTCCTTTGTCTTTGTCTAGGACTGTAGGCCAAGGGAAAGATTCTTTTTTAGCCCATTCTAGTGCTTCTTTGCTTGATTGGTCATAGCTCATCATGACGAGCTCGACATTTTTCATAGGGGCGATTTTCTTGTTATAGGATTCCACCAACTGTGAAACCGAAGAGCGACACGGTGGTCACCAGCTCGCTGTGTAATAGACGACGAAATATTCGGTGTCTTTATTTACGCTAGTGGGAACGTATTTGCCGTCCTTGAGGATTTGTGTTTTACCCTTGAGGGTGGAAATAACGTCCACCTTTGCTACTTCTGTTTTTGGCTGTGATGTGTCTTCAGCCTGAGCGTAGCTTGTGAAACCAAGTACTGTGGCTAAGCTCGCTAAGAGGATGGATTTCTTCATAGTGTTTGTAAGATACACGGTGGAGTAAATTATTCCAGAAAATTAACGCTTAGAGAACTGGAAGCGCTTACGTGCACCTGGCTGACCAGACTTCTTACGCTCTTTTACACGTGGGTCACGACGAAGAAGCATTGCTTCTTTGAGAGCTGGACGGAGTTCTGGGTCGAATTGGATAAGTGCGCGTGCTACAGCAAGGCGGATAGCTCCGACTTGACCGTTGATGCCACCACCTTTAGTTGAAATGCGAACGTCGAACTTGTTGAGGAGGTTTGCTATCTGAAATGGTGCAAGAACAGCATTTTGGAGAGTGATTGTTGGAAGGTAATCTTCGAACTGACGCTTGTTGATAGTGATCTGGCCTGTGCCTTCTGTAATCCATGCGTGTGCAACTGCGTTCTTACGACGACCTGTTGCGGAAAATACGTTTGCTTCGCTCATAATGATAAAGTGTTAGTGTATTAAGAATTAAGCAATATCAAATGCTTCAGGGTTCTGTGCGCCGTGTGGGTGCTCTGTGCCTGTGTAAACGTGAAGCTTTTTGTAGATTGCACTGCCGAGCTTGTTGTGTGGAATCATTCCCTTCACCGCGCGCTCAACGAGGAGTTCTGGGTGACGCTCACGGACTTTCTTAGGAGTCTCTATCTTCTGATTACCGACGTAGCCTGTGTAAGATGTGTAGATCTTCTGAGTTTCTTTGTTGCCTGTGAGAACAACTTTTTCGGCATTGATCACGATGACGTTGTCACCTGTATCAACGTGTGGGGTGAAGATTGGTTTGTGCTTGCCACGGAGGAGTACTGCTGCCTCGCGTGCTACTTGACCGAGTACTTTATCTGTTGCATCAATCACATACCATTTGCGCTCAACGTCTTGAGCTTTAGCGGAGAATGTTTTCATTATATTAATCCCTTGGTTGTCCTTATGTCGCGGTTAGAACGAACCTACATTCATGCCACGGGGAAGGGGCGGGCAAACTAGGAGTCAGCACCTCGTCTGTCAATTAAAATCTCGATGGATCATTAGGTTTATTTTGCCTTAGCGCTGGTCGCGCAAAAAATGTTTGAAATTGAGCGGGTTATAGGGGAGTGCTAGTAGTAATGTGATGGCGTCCATCATCTTCGGTGGGCACATTTTTAACTATTAGTTCGGAGTGCGTGCCAGGCTCGTGTATCTGGTGACTCGAGTTTGCTGACTGGAACATCGTGAAGTTCGAAGTCTGAGATGATTTTTTCTAACAATATGATGGAAGCCATAGCATCGTAGAGTGCGTCGTGCCATGTTTTTTTAGGGACGAGCTCCGTGACTTTGTCCTCTAGTTGCAGAGCTTTACAGAGGTCTCCGAGCGAATGAGAAGGTAGCTCTGGCCAAGCGGCGCGGGAGAGCTGCAGGGTGTCGATCCACGGGCCAAAGCCATGGCCAGGAAAGGTGTACAGGAAGCGCTTCTCGGTCCCATGACCGTGCGCAACGACAGCTCTATTTTTGAGACGGCGTTTGATCTTTGGCCAGAGCAATATGAGCTTCGGTGCTTCGCGCAGGTCTTCGTGAGTGATGCCGTGGACCTTCTGAGCTGACCATGTGATATCTTGGTCGGTGTGAATGTAAGAAATCCAAGTGTCACTAACGCCGTCCGTGCTATTCCATGTGCAGGTGCCTATTTGGACGGGGGCATCTGTCTTGCCTGGCGCTGTGCCAGCGGACTCAAAGTCGATAGCTGTGAAGGTGGTGTCCTTGATCATGTTATTGTCTTAGAATCCATAGTAATAAGAGGCTTGGAAAGCGGGCTCTTGAGAGTGATATTCTCGTCAGAGCTGATGGCAAATGCAAGGCCAGATTTTGAGAAGTTGAGCTGCATCATCGCACCAGAGGAGAGGTGTTGTTTTTTGAGGAACTGTAGATTCGTTGTCCATTGTTTCTTGATAGTTAAGGTATAAAAGTGTTGAATGCCCGCCACTGCTCGTTTGGATATGTAGACTTTTACTGAGCTTTGCTCGGGGAGCTGCGCCCATGTTTTTATGAATTTTGGTTCGTTTTTGAGGCTTTGGCTTGGGTCTTCGACGCGCTCTAACATCGATGGACTGCTGGCGAGGGTTGTGGTGTTTTTGAGAGCGTCCGATGAGATGACGAGGCGGTAGTTAGAGATGGCATCTGACGCATATGTCTGTGCCTATTATTGTCTGTTGATCGCTTCTGTCAGCCGAATTATGATTTTTAGAGAATTCCTTGAGCAGGCAGAGCATTTCTCACTTGCATGTTAGCAACTCCAGCGCATTCTTCCCGCGTGAATCAACTGCCTGTCAAACCTGGTCTCGACGAGTTCCGTGCGCTATCTGAGCACGGAAATGTTGTTCCTGTGTATGCTCAGCTCGCAGCCGATTTTGAGACACCCGTATCTGCCTATTTGAAAATAGCAGATGAGGAGGGAGCCTTTTTGTTGGAGAGTGCTGAAAGTACTGATGCTGGTGGTCGCTACTCCTTTGTTGGATCTGCACCTCGCGCTGTATTCAAAGCGTATGGAAAAGAGATCGAGTGGCAAGTGAGCAATAAGATCAAATTCATCTCCGCTGAGAAAGATATCCTCGCGGAACTAGAGAAACTCATGGCTCGATACAAGCCAGTCACCCACGGCGACGCACCTCCATTTTACGGGGGCATGGTCGGATACCTTGGCTACGATGCTGTCCAGCAATTTGAACCAAGCATCACCCAAGTCCCTGAGGACAATCTAAGAATTCCTGATGCTGTCTTCATGTTGGCGGATACTATGTTAGTGTTCGACCACAAGTTGCGCAGACTTCTTGTGGTTTCTAACGCATTGTTAGATGATTTTGAATCTGCCGACGAAGCTTACGCTGATGCTGTGGCTAAGATTCAAGCCTTGATCAATAAGCTCGATGAGCCAGTGCATGTGGCACCACTCAATGGCCTTGTGGAATACCCGCAGCCAGAAGGGCGAAGCAATACGACTCAAGCCGAGTACGAAGAAATGGTGCTCAGGGCGAAGGAATTTATTGCTGCGGGTGATGCTTTCCAGATCGTGCCGAGCCAACGCTTCGAAGCGGATTACGCTGGCTCTCCAGTGAATCTGTATCGCGCATTACGTCACGTGAACCCATCGCCCTACATGTTTATTCTTCAGCTCAATAGCTTCTCGCTCGTGGGAAGTTCACCAGAGGTGCACGTGCGCTCTATCAAGGGACAGATCGACATTCGTCCTATTGCAGGCACGCGTTGGAGAGGTAAAACTGAGGAAGAAGATGATGCGCTCGCAGCTGACCTTCTTGCCGATAATAAAGAGTGCGCTGAGCACCTCATGTTAGTAGACCTTGCTAGAAATGATGTAGGCCGCATTGCCAAGCACGCGAGTGTCACAGTGGATGATTTTATGATCGTTGAACGCTACAGCCACGTCATGCACATTGTCTCTAACGTCCACGGAGATCTTGCAGATGGCTACAGTGCTTACGATGTACTACGCTCCACCTTTCCAGCGGGGACTGTGAGTGGTGCACCGAAGATTCGTGCGATGCAGATTATCAATAGCCTCGAAAAGAACAAGCGTTGTACCTACTCAGGTGCTGTTGGTTACTTCGGCTGGGATGGAAGCCACGATGGTTGCATCACGCTGCGTACCTGCCTTCTTAAAGATGAGAAGGTCTACGTACAGGCTGGTGCAGGTGTGGTGGCGGATAGTAATCCGACTTACGAATTTGAAGAAACGCGCAACAAGGCGATGGGGATGCTGCGAGCTGTCGAGCTAGCAAAGACCATCGTCAGTGAATAACCAACCTTTTGATAGATCATGCTGTTATTAATCGATAACTACGACTCCTTTACCTACAATCTCGTCCAGTATTTTGGCGAGTTGGGGCAAGAGATGAAGGTGGTACGCAATGATAAAATTACTATCGAGGAGATTGAGGCATTAGCTCCGACACACATTTGTATTTCACCGGGTCCATGCACGCCAACTGAGGCGGGTATCAGCTGTGAGGTGATTGAGAAGTTTGGCGGTAAGATTTCAATTTTCGGTGTCTGCCTTGGTCACCAATCGATCGGTCAGGTCTTTGGTGGTGATGTGGTGCGTGCTGATCAACTTATGCACGGTAAGACATCGCTAGTATTTCACGAAGGCAAAAGTGTTTTCAAAGGGCTTCCGAGCCCCTTTACTGCGACGCGCTACCACTCACTTGTCGTAAAGCGCGACACTTTGCCAGACTGTCTAGAGATCACTGCCGAGACGGAAGATAGAGTGATCATGGGGCTGCGTCACAAGGAGATGGAAATTCACGGTGTCCAATTTCACCCAGAATCCATCCTTACCGAGCACGGCAAGGACATGCTCCAGAATTTCCTAAACATCTAGGTAGCCTGTGACGATGTGTTGACCACAAATTGCACGAATGCCTTGAGGTTAGATTCATATTCGTGAGATTAGTGTGATTCGAGGTAGAAACTCATTTTGCCAATATTAAGTATAGATGTACCTTACTCAGTCAGACATTAAAGCAGCGTTGCCAAACTCGGGGCTCCGAGATGGGGCGCAGTGGTTGTTTTCGCCTAGACCATTTGTGTTGAGTAAGAAGGAAGCGCGCAAGGTGTCTTCGCTCGGCCATGTTTTAGCGAAATTCCAGCGTGCCAGCGATGTGCTCTACCAGCGCTCTGCAATGGGACGTGTGCCACGGTGGATTTCTGAGGTGTTAGATGCTGGCAAGCCTGAGTGGCTGATCGAGCAACAACGTGCAAATAGCCTGCGCGATGTGATGCCAGGGGTGATTCGTCCTGACCTGATCCTTACGGAAAAAGGATTTGCCCTGACCGAGCTCGATAGTGTGCCTGGTGGCATGGGGATCACGACTTGGATCAGCCATCTCTACGCGGATGCTGGCTTTGAGATTTATGGTGAACGCGATGGCGTGCCAGAGGGGTTTAAGAGCCTTATGCCTAATGGTGGGCGCATTCTCGTCTCTGAAGAAAGTGCTGACTATCGCCCTGAAATGGAGTGGCTTGCTGAGCAGCTCGGTGAAGGGTATAGAGTCGAGACGGCTGAGACCGCCACGGCAAGCGAGGAAGATTCTTATCGCTTCTTTGAGTGGTTTGACTGGGAACACATTTCGGCAGCCAAAGAGCTCGCAGCGCAGCCAAACCTTACGTCTCCCTGCAAGCTGCACCTCGAGGAAAAACTTTGGTTGGCTCTGCTTTGGACTCCGGCTCTGAAAGGTGTTTGGCAAGAGGCGATGCGTGGTAAACATCTCGAGCGAGTTAAAGAAGTCGTCCCCTTTGGCTGGATGATGGATCCGCAGGAATTGCCTCCTCATGCAGCTCTGTCACGCCTTGGTGTGAATAGTTGGAAAGAAGTGGGGGAGTTCAGTCAGAAAGAACGTCGACTTGTCGCTAAGGTGAGTGGCTTCAGCGAGCTCGCTTGGGGTTCTAAAAGTGTGAAGATTGGCCACGACATGTCGCGTCAAGAGTGGGCGGATGTTGTCGAAGATGCCACGTATGCTTTCGATCACCAACCTTGGGTGATGCAGGAATACCACGCAGGCCGTGTGGTGGAGCATCCGTATTTCGATCCTGAGACGGGCGAAGAAACACTTATGCAGGGTCGTGTCCGCCTCTGCCCGTATTATTTCACCGACAGGAATGGGGAAACCAAGTTAGGCGGGACACTCGCTACCATCGTGCCTTCAGATAAGAAGAAGATCCACGGCATGAAGGATGGCATCCTTGTCCCATGCGTGGTGGAGGAGTAATATGCATTTGAGAGGGCGTTAGATATTCCTTGTAATAGCTGATCGGTCTTTTGTGTGTCGACCTTTGAAGTTGGAGAGTATAAGTTTTACGCAAGAACTACATTTCATAGATATTCAAATCATGTGGATAAAGAGGCAAAGCGATTACAAGCTGCGAACTAACAAATTATTTGAGAAGTCTGACGACTCTACACTTACAAAATCTAATGATTTTTTAATCGATAATGATCTAGAATGGATTAGTTCAGATGGAATCTGTGAAAATGGTTTTATCTGCTAGGAGTGTGCTGCTTTAGCCTTGCTCTTTCTGGCGAGCAGTTGCCTTGAGACGAAGGGCGTTGAGAGCGATGAAGCCAGTCGCATCGTTCTGGTTGTATGCTTCTTCTTTACCTTTTTCTGCGCCTTCCATGGATGCCACGTCTTCGTCGTAGAGGGAAAGTGGGGATCGACGTCCAGCTTGGAGGCAGTTGCCTTTGTAGAGCTTGAGACGCACTTCACCAGTGACGGTGCGCTGAGTGGAAGTGATGAGGTCCTGGATAGCTTCACGCTCGGGAGCGAACCAGAATCCGTTGTAGATGAGCTGAGCATACTTAGGCATGAGGCTGTCGCGTACTGCCTGTGCTTCGCGGTCGACTGTGAGTGTCTCGAGATCTTGGTGCGCAGCGAGAAGGATCGTGCCACCTGGAGTTTCGTACACGCCGCGGGATTTCATGCCGATGAAGCGATTTTCTACGAGGTCGACACGGCCGATGCCGTGCTTGCCTCCGAGAGTGTTGAGAACGCGCATGACGCCGTATGGGTTGAGGAGTGTGTAGCCGTTCTGCTCGCCAGTTGGGGTCACGTCACCAAGCTCAGTGATGAGCTCTGCAAGACCTTCTGTCTGGAGACCCACTACGTTACCTTTCTCGAAGAGGAACTGCACGTATTGTGCTGCGTCTGGTGCGTCTTCTGGGGAAACGGACAGAACGTACATGTCCTTGTCGTCTTTGCCAGTCGCGTCGTGCCAGACGTCTTCCATTGCACCTGCTTCGAAGGAAATGTGGAGGAGGTTGCGATCCATGGAGTATGGCTTTTTCATGGATGCCTTCACTGGGATGTTGTTTGCCTCAGCGTATTCGATCATTTCAGCACGGCCTGGGAACTGAGCGCGGAACTCGTCGTCACGCCATGGTGCGATCATCTTGATGTGTGGCGCAAGAGCTGCGACGGAAAGCTCGAAGCGAACCTGGTCGTTGCCCTTACCTGTAGCACCGTGAGCAATAGCGTCAGCGCCTTCTGTGATCGCTATGTCAACCATGCCTTTGGAGATACATGGACGTGCGATGGATGTGCCGAGGAGGTAACGACCTTCGTAAAGAGCGTTGCCCTGGAACATTGGGAAAATGTAGTTCTCAGCGAAGTCTTCTTTGAGGTCGCCGATGTAGCACTTGGAAGCACCAGTCGCGAGTGCCTTTTCTTTGAGGCCGTCGAGCTCTTCAGCTTGCCCAACATCCGCACAGTAGGCGATGATTTCTGCGTTATACTTGTCCTTGAGCCACTTCAGAAGAACTGAAGTGTCGAGGCCGCCAGAGTAGGCTACTACGATTTTCATAAATTTTTCCCTAAGAAATTTGGCAATAGCTCGATGTGAGCTGGTTGTATTGATCTGGTAGGAAAATAAGCAAGAATCTAGTAAAGGGGCAAGCGGAATAGGTAGGGTTCAAGAGTTAGGGCGATAAGGGGGAGTTAGCTTCAGTGCCGCTTCATAGATTTGACGAGAAAGCAACATCGCTTCTTGATACACTTTGAGTTCTCTAAAAGAGTTAGCGTAGTGATTCTTTTCTTCTGAAAAAGAAGTGGCGTTATCGCTCATAAATGAAGCTATATCACTTCAACCTCTTTATATCATCATATTCTTACAAAATTACTTAGAATATTGCGCAACGAGAGCTTCCATTGCTTCGAGTTGTGACTCGATGGACTCTGTGAGTGCGATCTGCGAGCGTGTACGGATGAGATTGTGCTTGTCTCTGTGAACCTTGAAGTAGACGTCGCCCTTGAGGTAGTCAGTGAGAAAACGTGAACCACACTCCATAGTGAGGAGCTTGCCAGAGAAGGCGAGGGAGCTGACTTCTTTCTCAGTGAGGAATTCTTTAGCGGAAGAAAGGTAACCCTTGAGAAGAGCTTCGAACATGAACAGCTGCATGGTGATCTTGGAGGTGTCTTCTTCGTCTTCAGCTACTGGGGATGTTGCTGTACGGATCATGTCGCCGAAGTCGTAAATTGCAGAACCTGGCATTGTGGTGTCGAGGTCGATTACGCAAATGCCTTTGCCAGTCACGTCGTCGAGCATGACGTTGTTGAGCTTAGTGTCGTTGTGGGTGACGCGAAGTGGAATTTCGCCGCTTTCGAGCATGTTGACGACCTTGGATGCTTCGTCTTTGCGTGCCATGAACCAAGCGATTTCTTTTTGAACCTCAGCTGCGCGACTTTCTGTGTCAGCTGCGATGGCTGTCTCAAGGTGCTCGAAGCGCTGCTTTGTGTCGTGGAAACCTGGGATTGTCTCGTGAAGTGGCTTCCCTGGGAGAGTTGCTGTGAGCTTCTGGAATTCACCAAAGGCACGTGCTGCTTCAGTTGCCTGCGTTGCAGACTCGATCTTGTCGTACGTGCGTGCGCGCTCGATGAATGGGTAGGTTCTCCAGCAGTTGCCATCGACATCGATTGCGTGTGGCTCACCTTTGACTGATGGGATGCATGTGAGTGTGCGGCGGTAGGCTTCCTTGTCGCCTTCCTTCTGGAGCTCGCTAAGTGCGTGCTCAGTGACGCGCTGCACGTTCTCCATAAGTTCGATCGGCTTTTTGAATGCTTTCGTGTTGAGACGCTGGTGGATGTAGCGAACGCGCTGGCCAGCTTGGTCGTAGTAGGCACAGTAAGTGTCGTTGATGTGACCGGAGCCGTATGGAGCTGCGCTTACGAAGTCGGCACGCATATCGAAGAGTTTCGCGATCGCTGCGATATCATGTTTGCTTTCAGATGAAGCCATGATTTTTAGTGTATTGATGATTTTATTGCGCATGAAAAGGCGGTCTACTGTAGAAACCGCCTTTAGGAAAGGGAATGGATTAGCTCCAGAGGCTGGTTGGGTACTCGCCTTGCTCGATGAGCTTTGTGATGTTTGCTACGCACATGTCTTTATCCTGTGGGTGTGTGACACCGAACCATGAGCTAGAAGTCTCGAGGATGTTGCAGTCAGCTTTGCCTGCTTTGAGCATGATGTTTACGTCAGATGGGATGTAACACTCGGACTTCATTTCTGTGCCGTGCTCTTTGAGGAACTTAATGAAGTTCTTCTCAAGGTCCTTCATGATGCTTGGCGGGAAGCCCCAGTAGTTCATGGATGCGATTGAGTCGACAGAAAGCGCAACGCGGTCGCCAGCGAGGTTTTCACCACGGCAAACGCCGTCTGCTTCGACTTCGATGTTGAGGTACTCTTTAATGTCTTTAAGGAAGACGTTCTCGTTTGAGCAGATACCGCGGTTAACGTTACCGTAGTCGGAGAGTGTGTTCTCAAGTTTGTAGCCAACCATGCAATAGTGCTCGATGCCATCAGTAGCTTTAGCTGTGACGTTGAAGTACTTGGTGATCTGCTGGAAGGAATCCGCACCGTAGAAGTCGTCCGCATTGATTACTGTAAATGGTGTGTCTATCACATTGCGTGCTGCAAGGATCGCGTGTGTAGTGCCCCATGGCTTTACGCGGTCTTCAGGAACGCTGAAACCTTCTGGAAGGTCGTTGAGGTCCTGGTACACGTAATCGACATCGATCTTGTCTGCGAACTTGTTACCCACACTTGCTTTGAAGTCGTCAGCAAAGTCCTTGCGGATGATGAATACTACGCGGCCAAAGCCGGCGCGGATTGCGTCGTAGACGGAGTAGTCGAGAATTGTTTCACCATTCGGACCCATTGGATCCATTTGCTTGAGGCAACCATAACGGCTGCCCATACCTGCCGCGAGAACGAGGAGTATTGGTTTCATTACTTAGATGATCTGGAGTAGATTTTGTTGGGTTAATGCTCTGTGCAAAAAATGTCGAACTTATGCTCGGATCTAACATTTACGACAATCAAAAAGTTATTTTAGTTAAAAATGAGTCTTTTTTGTGAATCTAACCGAAAGAGGGAATTTGCCCAGAATTTTGTATGTGGGATAGTGAACAAGGAGCTATTACTTGGCATTTCTTAGGAAAAACAAATGCACTGGTCAGAAACCTGTTGCTAGATCTTTTATCGTGTTTATAGAATTTCTTTGTGACGGAGCAGGAAATTATCACGCCAAGCCAAGATCCCAGTAGTAGCGAGCATGCTCGTGAAGTCTTTCGGGCGATGCTTAGAGCGCGCATTCTTGAGACTAAGTTAAGTAATCTCTATAAAGCTGGTAAGATCGTCGGCGGTGTATACTTGGGTAAAGGACAAGAAGCTGTTTCCGCGTCGTTAGGAGCCTGCCTTAAGTGGAGCCATGATGTTTTTGCTCCATTGATTCGTGATCAGGCTGGGCGCATGGTCTATGGTGAGGATCCTTTAGATACTACGCGAACCTATTTAGGGTCTGTACAAGGTCCGATGAAAGGTCGAGATGGTAATGTTCACCGAGGCCGGCCGGCCGAGGGTTTATTGGCAATGATTAGTCATTTAGGTGTAGCCGTTTCCCAAGTGGGTGGCGCGCTAGTGGCGAAACGTTTCAAGGGTGAGCTCGATGGATGTGTCGGTGCTACTTGTATCGGTGACGGTGCGACATCTACTGGAGCGTTCCACGAGGGGCTCAATTTTATCGCTGTAGAGCGTTTGCCGATGGTTGTAGTAATTGCTGATAACCAATTTGCCTATTCCACACCTAATGAAAAGCAATATGCATGTGAGGACCTAGTGGATCGTGCTAAGGGCTATGGGCTAGAAGGTCATTCGGTCAATGGTACTGACATGTTAGAATGTGCTAGAGTTATTGGTGGTGTTGTACAAAAGGCGCGCAATGGAGGTGGCCCTCAGCTAGTCGTGGCTAAACTGTTGCGTTTAGGTGGTCACGGTGAGCACGATGATGGTTCGTATGTTCCTGTAGAATTGCGTGAAGATCCTTATGGTCGTGACTGTATTGAGGTAGGGAAGGAACAATTGATCTCTAATGAGTGGCTGAGCAAAGAGGAATTCCAGCAATGGCAGTTAGAAATGAATAACGAAGCGCAAGAAGCTGTGGCTATCGCTCAGAGAGAAGATGCACCCAATCCGTATAAAGAAGATTGGTCAGCGATTGCTAGCTCTAGCTTGAGAGGGCTTCAATAAAGGTTTTATAGCATGGCAGTTACCTACATTGATGCGATCCGTTATTCGCAGGAAAAAGCTCTAGCAGATAACCTTAAGGTATTTCTGTACGGTCAAGATATTGGTAAGTTCGGCGGTGCCTTCAAGGCAACAAAGGGGCTCCAAGAGCAATGGCCTGATAGAGTTATGGATGCGCCTATCAGTGAGGACGCCATGATAGGTATGGCTGTTGGTGCGGCGATTGAAGGGATGCGACCTATCGTAGAAATGCAGTTTGCTGACTTTTCTTCTATAGCTTTCAATCAGATTGTTAACCAAGCTGCAACACACTATTACCGTACTGGAGTGCCTGTGCCTCTAGTCGTACGCATGCCATCTGGAGGTACGCCAGGGTCTGGACCGTTTCACAGCCAGAGCATGGAGAGTATTTACGCGCACTATCCTGGAATTATAGTGGTGACTCCAGCTACAGTAGCCGATGCTTATTCCATGCTGCTACAGGCTGTAGACCTAGATGATCCAGTAATTTATTGTGAGCACAAATTTCTCTATCGTTGGCTCAAAAGCGATGATTATAGGGGGGATGACCTTCCCATCGGGAAGGCGCGCATTATGCGTAGTGGTAAGCATGCTACCGTAGTGACATACAGTGCGATGGTGCATGAGGCTGTGCGGGCTGCAGATATTCTTTATAAAGAAGGTGGTTGGGAGATTGAAGTTGTTGATCTACGATCTGTGAAGCCTCTTGATACTGACACAGTGGTGGCATCAGTGGCGCGTACAGGACGATTGCTTGCTCTAAGTGAAGCTTTCCCATGGGGCGGGGTGACTGCTGAGGTGGTTTCGCGTGTTTGTGCGGATGGTTTTCATTTGCTAGATGCGCCTCCGATGCGTCTCAATGCCAAGGATACACCAGTTCCTTACCACCCAAAACTCTGGGCGATGCATCGTCCTACACCAGAGTCGATCTGTGCGGCTCTTAGAAATCTGTTAGCTTACTAAAGTTACTTACGAAACCATGCCTGAAGTACCTATTATCATGCCCCAGCTCGGCGAGTCGATTGCCGAAGCCACAATTGTTAAATTCAATATTGCTATTGGTGACTCAGTGGAGGCTGAGCAAGACCTCATTGAGGTCGAGACAAACAAAGCAACAATGAGTGTGCCAACACTGTGTGGTGGTGTGATCAAAGACATTTGCGTAGAAGAAGGTGTGAGCTATGCTGTCGGCAGTGTGTTAGGTGTGATCGATGTGACCGATGAGGAACTCGAACGCACTGGTGTGAGCACTGTCCAAGAAGCGCAAGATGAGAGGCATTCTGAAAATTCTGCAAGTGAGGAAGCTGATGAAGAAGCAAATCTTCACTTCAATACTGAAGGTGGAGGTTACTTTGAGCCGAAGGCTGTAGAGCCAAACGTACGTGGTCTTCCTGTGCCGGTGGGTAAGAAGGGGGCGCACTATATATCTCCACGCATGCGTGCTCGTATGAATGAGCTAGGCCTACAAGCTGCTGATATCTCTGCTATCAATGGGAGTGGCGCAGGTGGTCGTGTGACTGTTGAAGATCTAGAAAAGTTCTTAGAATATATTTCATCGTGGCCCTCTTCGGCTGCATCATCGATGCGCTTAGCGGTAGCCGATGCGATGCGGCGTTCTTGGACGCGACCATTGGCCACAGTTGGGCGTCCTATTGTGATGGATACTCTTTTGGCGCATCGTTCATCGCAAAATCTAAAGCCAGGGCTTACCCTTTATGTACTGCGTGCATTTGCTCTTGCTTTAGCGGAGCATCCTGAAGCTGCTGGATACCTTATAGGTGGAAAGATCGTGCACCCGCGCGCATTCGATGTCGGTCTTGCTGTGCAGGTTGACGATGGAGTGATGGTGCCAGTAGTGCGCAATGTGGATACGAAATCGGTTGCTGAATTGAGCAAAGATTACGCAAATCTTGTGGAGTTAGCCCGAGCATGTAAATTGACTGAAGAGCACATCCGCGGAGGAATCGCTACTGTGACAAACTTTGGAACCTTCGGGTTGACTTGGGGGACTCCCATTCCTCTACCTAACGAAACATTGATTTTAGGTATCAGTGCCGGAGTTAAAAAGCCAGTCTGGTCCGATGAGGTTAGTGCCTTCATTCCTGTTACTGAAGCTGAATTGAACCTCACATTTGACCACCGCGTGATTGATGGTGGTGATGCCAGCAGAGTGCTGAATCGCGTAGCTGAGTTATTAGGTAAACCTGAGAGTCTCTAGGTTATATTTGAGCTTTAAATAAGGAGTCATACAACTGTTTTACTTTTAGAGTTTATCGACTGGTCAAAGGTATGGGGAGATAGTAAAGAATACTTAACTAATTACTAAGCGACCATGATTGAATACCAGCGCGACGAGCAACAGACGATTCCAGATTCCCAAGTGAAAATTGTTGGCGTAGGGGGCGCCGGGTTGAATATGATCGATCGAGTGGCGCTCGACGGTATTCAAGGGGCTGAATTGTTAGCCTTAGCATCCGATGCGCGCTCGCTCATCAGTTCTGTGGCTTCTGAAAAAGTCCAGTTAGGTGCGAAACTCACGATGGGCTTAGGTTGTGGTGGTGATCCAGATCTCGGCGCACGCGCAGCGCAGGGGCAGGAGACCGAGATTCGCGATGCCTTGCGCGAGCGCGATATGGTTTTCCTCTGTGTAGGACTCGGTGGTGGTACGGGTTCTGGTGCGGTTCCGTTGGTGGCGCGCATTGCTCGTGAGATGGGGGCGTTCGTGGTGGTCTTTGCGACCATGCCATTTGGGTTTGAAGGGAAGCGTCGACGTGAGCAGGCTGAGACAGCGCTCAATGAGCTTTCTGTTATTTCTAACGCCTTGGTAACTTTTGAAAATGCTCGTATGGGTGAACTTGTGCTGGCGGCTCAAGGGATTCACGAGGCTTTTGCAGCAGCAGACCGTATGATTTCTGAAAGCATTCAGGCGGTGACACGACTCGTTGTTAGACCTGGCATTGTCAATGTAGGACTCGATGATTTGATCAGTTCGCTCTCAGCTACGCGCTCACGTTGCCTCTTTGGTTCTGGAATTGCGTCGGGAGAAAATCGCAGCCAGGCAGCATTGCAGAATGCGCTGACATCTCCATTGTTGGATAAGGGGCGCCTTCTTAAAGATACGCAGACAGCACTTGTGCATGTTTGTGGTGGTGAAGGAATGACTTTGTTTGAAGTCGAGCTTCTCATGCGCGAGTTGTCCAAACACGTTCCGGAAGATGCTCACATTTTATTTGGGGCTGCAGTAGATGCGAATATGGGGGATAATCTCAGTGTGACAATTATTAGCTCACTCCCTGAAGAGGGGTTTGCGAAGGAGGTCGAGCCAGCATTAGAGGAGGAGGTGGCTAGTGACCCAATGGTTGGGGCTGTTTTAGAGGTTGCAGATATTGCTAATGATTCAGCTGAGGAAGAGGAGCGAGAGGAGCTCCCAGCCGTTGCTTCTGTGGAGGTGATCACCGAGGGGAACTTGCTCGATAAGTTAGAGGAGGCTGCTCAGGAAATAGATGCAGCTGATCAGTCTGAAAAGCTTTTGATTGATGAGGGGCAGGCGGTTCTTCCTGGTGATGCAGAGGAGTTTGAGTCTGTTTCAGCGGACGAGAGTGAATCTAAGGGTGAGGAAAAAGCGGAAAGCGTCGAGGAAGGAGTTTCCGTTGAGGTGAATTCAGAAGAGGTCGATGAAATGACGATGTTTGAGGAGTTAGAAAAAGAGGTCGTAGTTGATGCAATCGAGAATGTTGTTAAATCGACTGCGGCGGTAAAAGGCTCTCAAGCAGAGTTGGAGCTCGATGGTGGGCCTCGCGGTAAGTTTGAGGGGGAGGCGCCAAATTTAGTTGATGGTGAAGACCTTGATATTCCACCGTATCTGCGTAATAAAAGGTAGCGCTCTTACTACTTAGTATTTTAAAAGGCTATTGATTATTACGATGAATGGCTTTTTGTTATTAGGAAATTGAAGTAGTGTCTTAGGCTCCAGTGAGGAAGTTGATGACATCGCCGTCTTGCACTTCGTATTCTTTACCTTCGAAACGGAGTGCGCCAGCTTCGCGGGCAGCACCTATTGTCTTATGTTTAATGTAGTCATCGTATGTGATGACTTCTGCGCGAATGAATTGCTTTTCGAAGTCGGTGTGAATGACGCCAGCGGCTGCTGGGGCTTTATCGCCAGCAGTGATTGTCCATGCACGTGTTTCTTGTTCGCCAGTTGTGAGGTATGTGCGAAGGCCGAGGAGGTGGTATACGCCCTTGATGAGGGTGGAGACACCAGAGTCGGAAACGCCCATGTCAGCAAGGAAGTCTGCGATATCTGCTTCGTCTAGGTCCATGAGCTCTTCTTCGATTTGAGCTGAGATGACGATAGCTTCAGCGCCGTGTGCGGCTTTTGCGTATTCGACCACTTTAGATACGAGTGGGTGGGAGGCAGGATCGTCAGTTGCTGCAGCAAGTTTGTCTTCGCAGACGTTGCAGGCGAAGATTACGCGCTTGTTGGAGAGGAGGAAGAATTCTTTGAGTAGTAAGTATTCTTCGTTGGTGAGATCGAGTGTGATGGCAGGTTTGCCATCCTCGAGGTGAGGTATGAGTTTGTCGATGAGTTCGACTTCAGTCTTAGATTCTTTGTCTCCGCCTTTGGCTTTTTTAGCGCGTGATATGCGGCGCTTTTCCATGGCAGCCATGTCAGCGAGGATGAGTTCGCTATTGATGATTTCCATGTCGCGAACTGGGTCTACTGAGCCGAGCTCGTGGATGATGTCGTCGTTTTCAAAGCAGCGAATGACCTGAACGATCGCGTCAACTTCGCGGATAGTAGCGAGGAATTTGTTGCCGAGGCCAGCGCCTTCGGATGCGCCCTCTACGAGACCGGCGATGTCGACGAACTCGATTGCTGTTGGGATCTGCTTTTTGGAGCCAGAGAGTTCGCTGAGTGCAGCGATACGCTCATCTGGTACAGTCACGACGCCAACATTTGGGTCGATGGTGCAGAATGGATAGTTCGCAGCCTCCGCTTTACGTGTGCGGGTGACTGCGTTGAAGAGGGTGGATTTCCCGACGTTTGGTAGACCTACGATTCCTGCCTGGAGCATGAGGCGGACGCTAGTGAGGCGAGAAGAACTTTCAAGCTAAATACACACTGTGGCGAGAACTTGTGCATGAAAGTGTTGTGGCTATTCTTGATCTGATGACTCTTCAATAATGATGGCAGCTGGTGGGCGGTTTTCTAGAGCTTCTTTGAGAGCCTTCCAATGGAGGCGTGTGAGGTAAGTGGTAAGGGAGTCGCGTGGGCTGTCTGTGGTGGAAATGGCCGTTGGGGGTATGAGCTTTGTGTTTTGTTCGAGTTGCCCAGAGATTGAACGATAGATTGCCATGTAGAGTTGATCCTCGAGTGGGGCTTCTTCTTCGCTAAGTTGCAATGTGAGTTGTGGGGTTTCTTTGGCGTCTTTGGCAGTGGAGCTGAGCCAGACTCGGATGGGAGGAGTGGGGAAGCCGTCGCGTTGGGGAGTGGTTTTGATAAGGACTTGTGGGGCGATTTGGTAGCTGGAGGCTTCTTTGAGATCCTCACTGAGTTGGCCGAGAAGAGCTGAAGTTGCTGCTTTGTGTTCTACAGGTATGTGAATGTGAATGATGGTGTCAAAGTTGTCTTCGCTATCGATATTCCAAATGGGTTGAGTTTTGCGTAGAGCAGTGATGGCCTTGCGTGCTTGTTGGGCTTGCTTTGGGGTGGCATTGGTGCTGTCGATGGCGCGTTCCCAAGCAAGTAAGGCGTGAGAGAGTTTCCCTTTGCGCTCTAGTTTAATAGCGAGCTGGATGAAGCTGGCTGTTGCAAAATTTCTGTGTTCGCGGAAGTGTTCGAGCTGTGGAATGGTATCGAGGTTGCCTGCTGGAATTTCAGGGATGATCGGTGGAGTGAGCTTGACAATCGTCTTCTTTACTTCGACTAGTCGAGGAGTGGGGAGGGCGCGCTGACGTGGTGGGAGTGAGGGGTGTTTCTTTTTCCAATCGCTGACTGCATTGGTGATGGCTTGTTCACTTGGTTTGATGGTGAAGTCTTGGTTCTTAGCACCAAACCACAAGAGGCTACCGAAGATGGTGGCTGCGAGGAATAGGCAGATGGACCAGTGGATGCGCACTATGAGGAAAGGGGTTTGTTAGGTGGTACGTGGCGAGCTTATGAAACTTTTTTTAGTTAGTACAAAAACAAAAAACTCAGCAGGTGGTCACCTGCTGAGTTTGAAAGAATACGACCAGCTTGCTCCAAAGAGAGCATTTACTTACGTCGGCGCAAGATGAGAGCGAGACCACCAAGACCGAGCAGGGCGGTGGTAGACGGTTCAGGAACTGCTAATGCTGCGCTGTGGGCAGCTATTTCGGTGGCACTTAACTGTGAGTTATATGCCGCAAAACCAAGGATGTTACCTGGGAGTGCGCTGTTGAAGCCACCATTGAGTAAAGCACCCCCCAAACCTGTCGTGCCAGCAATATCGATGGCAGCTCCAGTGAAGGTGTGAGCAAGGGCACCATTTACATAAAGATAAGTGTTCGTTCCATCTGTAGTGAATACAAGATGGGTGTCCGTGTCTGCAGTATGAGCAACTCCAGAGTCGATATTAGTACCTCCGACAAAGATACCGTAGTTGTTAGTATTGGTGTATTGCTCCCATGAAAGTTCTTGGTTGTTGCTGTCGTAGTCACCGAGGAGGATTGAACCATCATATTGTATTGGGGTGCTACCAGCGTTGACGATGAACTCGAAGCTCATTGCAGTACCTCTTGTAGTACCTACGTTGATTTTTTCAGGTGTGCTTACTGTAGTGAACTTGGTGGCAGTAGCTGAAGTGCCTGTACCGACAGCTGTTTGCCAATGACTAAGAGCTGCATGTGCAGAGCTTGCACCGATGGCGAGTGAGACGAGTGTAAATAATAGTTTTTTCATTATTCCTAAGTTTTTAAATATGCTTAGGAACCTAAATATGCTTAGGAACCTAAATATGCTTAGGAACCTAAAGTTGAGTCTTAATATAGTTAGATTGCAAAAGACGTCAACAATAAATTTAAACTTTTTTTAGCGAGGGTGAAAAGTGAAGTCTGAACACACTACACGTCGTTTTCATTAGCTCAGAACCGAACAGAAGAAGGTGATTCAGCCAATCGTTTTTGTTAGAAGATCAATTTCCTGCATTGCCTTACAAAAAAGCCGACCAGAGAACGTATCTAGAATTGGCTCAAACGTCAAAAAATCTAGATGAATATTTTCGGGGGTCATTAGATTCACTTGATCCAACGTTAAGAGAACCCCATTTTCGGAACTGAAACTATCCGAGAATGCGTCGAAAAGACTGCGGATTTGGTGCGATGGAGGTTCCTCCCAATCATTACCCCGAACGGGCTTCAAAAAATAGTTTCTAACGAGGAGTTAGATCTTGAAGCTATCTTCAGCAGGTGTGGCTCCCTCGCTCTGCGTGGCCTCGCCATTTGCCGCAAGGTGGATGAGAGCGTGGTAGACCTCTTCAGGCTCGTTGTCAGTGGCTTCTGCGATGTCGTCGGCAGTCTTCTCCCAGCCTGTGAGAGCCCCACGTACTTGGTTGAGGAGCTCTAGGAAATTTCTAGCAGCCACTTTACCAGCTTCCACCCCTGGCTGGTGGTAAGCATTGATATTGACGAGTGATGCGTAGAAGGAAACTGCACGCTCAAAGAGAGCAATGAGTAAGCCGAGTGTGAACGGTGTGACTTCATTGATAGAAATAGTGATAGAAGTGCGGCCAGATTCGTAGAGCGCTTTGCGTGTGCCACGAAGGAATCCCTGCAAGTAGTCGGCAGAGGTGATGCTAGGCTCGACTTCGATGCTTTCTCCGTTGCGGCCCTTACGGACTTCAATGAAGGTCGAGAAGAAGTTCTTTACGCCGTCACGCAGCTGCTGAACGTATGCGTGCTGGTCTGTGGAGCCTTTGTTGCCATAGACAGCGATACCTTGGTTTACCACATTGCCGTCGAGATCGTGTTCCTTACCTAGAGACTCCATCACGAGTTGTTGGAGGTACTTCGAGAAGAGCACGAGTGAGTCTTTGTATGGAAGGACGACCATGTCTTTTTCGCCTTTGCCGTTTCCTGCATGATACCAAGCTAGAGCTAGCTGCATGGCTGCATTGTTCGTTGTGTCTGTGCAGCGAGTACGAGCGTCCATGTGGTGCGCACCTGCGAGGAAAGCATCGATGTCAATGCCTTGAAGAGCAGCCGGAACGAGACCCACTGTGGACATGATCGATGTACGGCCACCAACCCAGTCTTCCATTGGGAAAGTAGTGAGCCACTTATTGCTGGTCGCGTAGTGGTAGAGTTTTGAGCCCTCGCCAGTGATCGCAATAGCGTGCTTAGCGAAGTCGACTTTGTTCGCTTCGAAGAACTCCTGAGCCTCAAGCATGCCGTTGCGAGTTTCGGCCGTGCCACCAGATTTAGAAACGACGAGAACGAGGGTCTTGTTCAATCCATTACCGATTTGTTTGAGGGTGGAGTCGATCCCGGCTGGGTCGGTATTATCGAAGAAGAATGTGTTGAGTTTAGAGTCTGCTCCAAGTGCGTGATATACTAACTGTGGGCCCAAGGCAGAACCACCGATGCCGATGAGAAGGAGGTTCTCAAAGCGACCGTTACTCGGGGGAGCAATCGCGCCATTGAGCACTTTTTCAGAAAATGCTTTAAGAGCGGCGATTGGTTCAGTAATCTGCGCTTTGATTTCAGCGTTTGGAGCGAGTTCAGCATCGCGGAGCCAATAGTGACCGACCATGCGTCCTTCATCTGGATTCGCAATAGAACCAGACTCCAGTGCGGTCATGTCTCTGAAGGCTCGCTCAACTTTTGGCTGCATTTCTGTATAAAAGCTTTCAGGGAGATCCATCAAGGAAAGGTCAATAGAGAAACCGAGATCAGAATAACGAGTGAGGCTGTTGTTGTAGGATTGCCAGTTACACATGGTAATGCGTTCTATACATTAGGAGTATTGGAGAATGGAGTGGATATTCTCGCAGTCAATAGAGCTGCGTCCATTGAGGAAACTAAGTTCGATAAAAAAGCTTACACAAACAACTTCAGCTCCAAGTTGTTTAAGAAGTTTTTCTGCCGCTGTAGCTGTGCCGCCAGTCGCAAGTAAGTCATCAATGATCATTACTTTGTCGCCGGGCTTGACCGCATCCTTGTGGATTTCAATTGCGTTTTCACCGTATTCAAGCGAGTAGGCTAGAGAGTGCGTTTTCCACGGTAGTTTGCCCTTCTTCCTAATCGGCACAAAGCCAACTTCATGCGCTAGGGCGACAGGAGGCGCAAAGATAAAGCCGCGCGCATCAATGCCCACAATTTTATCGAGCTTGAGCCCTGCTGCTGTTGCTTTGATCTGGTCGATGCTATCTTGCAGGAGGGCAGGATCACCGAGGATAGGGGTGATGTCCTTAAAGATGATTCCTTCGGTTGGGAAATCGTGAACGTCACGGATAGCAGCTTGCAACTTCTTCAGCATCAACTTATCAAATCAGAACCACGCGAAAAATGCACGCCAAAACTCATGAATAATCAAATTAAGCTCATAAAATTAGATGAGAAAGTGAATCGATGCATTGTAACAGTAGGAGGTGCTTAGGTTTCTTGAACTTTGAAGCGCATGAAAAACTTTTCTCGCCCAGATTGTAAAGTTTCAGCAACGCTTGGAGACTGATGAGGCAGTGTTGACTGTCGTTTTGGTGGGAGTATTTCGATACGTCAGCCTTGAGAGTACAGAAGAAGTTCTCCTTGAACGAATCGCCCAGCTATAGCATGGGTGGGGGGTGACGAATTCAATCATCTACCTTCTCATTGCAGCAGTCCTAGCGGGGGCGGCTGGCTATTTGGGAATGCGTGCAGTGCAGCATGGGCAGTGTAGCCGTTGGACCGTGGCATGGATGCTGTTGTCATTTGTCGCTCAGTGTGCAGTTTTAGGCATCCGCGGTGAGTTGCGAGGCCAGTGCCCACTGGGAGATTTTGGAGAAATATTGGTCTTCTTGGCGTGGTCGATGACGATCTTTTATTTGGTGATCGGGTCGACGTATCGACTCTCGTTACTCGGGGTGTTTTCGGCGCCAGTGGTGAGTGCGATGTTATTTATGGCGACTGTGCCTGGAATGATGGAGGTGGCACCAGAGCGTGCGGTCGATGTGGAGCCGTGGCATGAAACGCACGCAGCTTTATCGGTTTTAGCTTACGGGTCGCTAGGATTAGCGGCGATTGCTGGCGTGATGTTTATGGTGCTCAATAGAAAGCTTAAGCACCATGAAATGAAGTCCGGTTTGTTTCTGAAGCTTCCTCCGCTCAATTTGATCACTGCGTCGATGGTACGTCTGACTGGAGTTGGTACCTTGGTGCTTTCTGGTGGAGTCTTCTGTGGCTTACTTATGCCAAATAAAACCGATGCAGGTTGGTTGCACTTGTGGGCTGCAGTCGTGGTGTGGATTAGCTACACCGTGCTCTTGACAATTTGGCAGGTGAGAGGGATGACGCCCTCGCGCATGGCATTGAGCGTGATAGCTCTCTTTCTCACTTCACTTATCGTATTCGCAGCGCTCTAAAGAGATTATCCATGGATTTACTTTGTTTGGGATTGAGTCACCAGACCGCACCCGTCGATGTGCGCGAGCGCTTTGCTGTGTCTGCGGAGCGCCTTGGCGAAGCGAGCCATGAGCTGACTCAGAAGCCTGGGCTTGAGGAAGTCGTTGTGCTTTCAACATGTAACCGCATGGAGGTCTACGCCCTCGCTGAGGATCTAGATGTGGCTGAGCAAAGCATCAAAACTTATCTCGCTGGCGATCATGCATTTGACCCTGCTGACGAGAATTATTTTTACAAAAGGGTCGAGAGTGATGCCGCGCGTCACCTTTGCCGAGTGGCCAGTGGTCTAGATTCCATGGTGCTCGGAGAAACGGAGATCTTTGGGCAAGTAAAGCAGGCATATACCAAAGCGCTGCAGGCATCCGCGACTGGTGGGACGCTCAATAAGCTTTTCCAGAAGTCATTTAGTGTCGGCAAAAAGGTGCGTACGCAAACGACGATCCAAGGTGGGCAGACATCTGTCGGCAGCGTGGCTGTAGATTTAGCCGAGAAGATTTTTGGGCATCTCAAATACAGTGAGGTGATGGTGATTGGCGTAGGTGAGATGAGTTACATCACAGCCCAGCGTATGATGGAGCGTGGTGCAAAGAAGATCTACGTGGTCAATCGTTCGATCGAAAATGCGCAAAAGCTGGCCGATGAAATGGGTGGTGAGGCGGTTTCTTTTGACGACTGGGAACGCGTCCTAGCTAAGGTTGATGTCGTAGTTTCCTCGACAGGTGCGACTAATCCAGTGGTGCGCCCTGAGCATGTGGAAAAGGTGCGTGCCAAGCGCAAGTATCGTCCGCTTTTTATAATCGACATCGCCATGCCGCGTGACATTGATCCAGAGGTAGGCAAGATTGAGGAGGTTTACGTCTACGATCTCGATACCTTACAACTTCAAGCGGATGAAAACCGCAGTAAACGTCAGGAGCAGGTCCGCATTTGCGAACAGATTATTGAGGATGAGGAGGTCCTCAAACTATCCAACACGAATAAAAATGAGTACATTAAATAAACTCGTAGTCGGCACCCGAGGTAGCGCACTCGCACTCGTTCAGGCTGAAATGACTGAAGGATTTCTACGTGAAGCATTCCCAGAGGCGGAAATTGTGCGCAAGGTGATTACCACTACTGGCGACCGCCGCACGGATGTATTACTCGCTGATGTGGCAAAGGTTGAAGGTGTTTTCGACAAAGGTGTGTTCATTAAAGAACTAGAAATCGCTCTTGAAAATGGTGAAATCGACATCGCAGTGCACAGCCTCAAGGACGTACCGACTGTGTTAGAAGATCAATTTGAGATCGTCTCAGTACTTGAGCGCGCACCTGTGACAGATGTTCTTGTGACGAAGCAAGCTGGTGGTCTTGAAACTCTTCCGCAGGGAGCGAAGGTGGCGAGCTCATCCTGCCGTCGCCAAAAGATGCTCAAGTGGCTCCGCCCAGATATCGAAATGGTTGACATCCGTGGTAACGTTCCGACCCGCCTTCGCAAGCTTGCTGGGAATCCAGACATCGACGGCATTCTTCTAGCGGAAGCTGGTCTCGTTAGACTTGGTTATAATGCGACGGGTGAGATGGGCACTGAGGCTGGTCCAGTATTTGGCGCAGCCGTTGACCTTGAGAAGTTTTTTCCAGCAGCTGGTCAAGGAGCTATCGCTATCGAAGTGCGCAAGGGTGACGAGCAGAGCGCTGTATTTGCGCGCGCTATCAATCACGCTCCAACGATGACTCGCATCACAGCTGAACGTGAATTTCTGCGTTTGCTCAATGGTGGTTGTCACACGCCAGTGGGAGTAGCGACTCAAATCTTCGGTGATAAGCTTATGATGGAAGGCATTGTCTTCCCTGAGGGAGAAGCGATCGGCGACCCAATGACTGCTGAAGTTTCTGGTGAGCTAACAGAGCCATTGAAGGTGGCGGACACATTATTTAAATCACTTTCATGAAGTCGGGAGTTTGTTACCTCGTTGGCGCTGGTCCAGGCGATATCGGCTTGGTGACGCTCAAGGCAAAGGAATGTGTCGAGAAGGCTGATGTGCTCGTCTACGACGCATTGATCGCTGATGAATTCTTGCGCTGGGTCAAGCCTAAGTGCGAGTTAATTTACGTGGGTAAGCGTGTCGACAATCATGCACTTGCGCAACAAGATACCAACGAGTTGTTAGTAGAAAGAGCGCTCAAAGGGAAAGTCGTGGTGCGCCTCAAAGGTGGTGACCCAATGATGTTTGGACGCGGTGGTGAGGAAGCTGGCCGATTAGCAGAAGCGGGGGTGCGCTTTGAGATTGTTCCAGGTATTTCCTCAGCGATCGCAGGTCCTGCTTATGCGGGAATCCCAGTGACACATCGCGACCATTGTTCACAGTTGACAGTCTTTACAGGTCATGAGGATCCAACAAAAAGTGAGAGTAGACTCGACTATACGCAGCTTGCAAAGTCTGGCGGCACCAAGGTGTTTTTGATGGGGGTCAGAAGGATTCGACTCATCTGCGACGAACTCCTCAAGCATGGAGCAAAATCTGATATGCCAATCGCTCTCGTGCGTTGGGCTACCACAGGAAATCAAAAAACAATCGAAGGCACGCTCAGCACGATTGCTGACATCGCCGAAGCCCAAAATTTTAAAGCGCCCGCAGTAGCAATCATAGGAGACGTTGTGAAAGAAAGAGAAAATTTAAATTGGTATGAAGGTCGTCCATTGCACGGCAAAAAAGTAGTGGTCACACGCACGCGCTCACAGGCGAGCGAGCTTAGCAGTAAGCTCACAGACCTAGGTGCTGATGTGATCGAAATTCCAACTATTAAGATTGAGCATCCAGACGACAAGCAAGAGTTTGTCGAAGGGGTGGGTCAGGTGCACACATACGATTGGTTGGTGTTTAGCAGTCCAAATGGCGTAGAGCGTTTCTTTGAAGTGTTCTTTAATGTTTACGACGACGCGCGCAGTATCGGTGGTGTGCGCATCGCAGCTGTCGGTCCTAGTACTGCGAAGAAGATTATTGAATACCGACTTGCTGTAGATCTGATCCCAGAGACTTACGTGGCTGAGGGCTTGGTGAAGGTATTTGCAGACAACGAGAATATCGAAAACCAAACTGTGCTTTGGGTGCGCGGTGCGGAGGCTCGCGACACGATTCAAAGGGGACTTTCTGGCCTCGGTGCGATTGTTGATGAATGTATCGCCTACAAGACAGTACCTGAGTTTGACGACCTGAATGGAGCAAAAGAGCGCTTTGAAAAAGAAGGCGCGGACGCGATCACATTTGTGAGCTCATCAGCAGCCAAGCACTTCTTCGCTCTCAACATGCCATATCCAGATGACTGCAAAGTGGCGTCTATCGGACCTGTCACTAGCGCTACACTAGAGGAAATCGGCAAGCCAGCGGATATTCAAGCCAAGGAGCACAATATCGACGGGCTGGTAGAGGCTGTCCTCGAACTCTGTGCTGAGTAGGCTTTTCATCTGACTACAGCAATTTTTCGTAAGCGCTCCATATGGGATGCTTTTTTGTAGCATATGAAACACAAAAAGTACGCAGGCTGGGACTCGAACCCAAGACCAATTGCTTAAAAGCCAACTGCTCTACCAACTAAGCTATCTGCGCATTTGTTGGTGGTTGTTTATCTCTTGCGAGAGCGGGCAGAGAGTGAGTGTGGAGCACTCAAAATGGAAAGAATGTTTTACACTTTTTTGCATTATTTTTATTTTGGCAATTCAAAAGGGCAAAATTGGAGGTCTAATCTTTAGTTTCTAAGTGGCACTCTGGCTGGTTTGAAGGATTGAGATAAGTCTTGCAAGTGTATGAATTTCTGCTAATGACGTGCCAACAACTTCAGCCGCGAGGAAGGAGTGGGTGATCAACCCCACTCTTTTTTTGTATTAGGATCTTTCCTGTAAGGTGAATTAATTTTAAGAAACAGACTTAGACCATGACTAATGATATTGTCGCTCTCATTGACTACTATGAGAAGGAAAAGGGCATCGACCGCGATAAAATTCTTGCCGCGCTTCAGTACGCATTTCTCTCCGCATACCGCAAGATGGTGCCAGGTTCCGATAAGATCGAAGAAATCCGTGCAGCAATCGACACGAAGAAGGGTGATACGACGATTTTCGCAACACTCAACGTAGTTGAAGACGGCAAGCAGGCGGACCAATGGAACGAAGTCGTAATTTCTACAGCTCGTAAATTGAAGTCAGACATCGAAGTAGGCGGCCAGGTTGAATTCAACGTGACTCCAAAGAACTTCGGCCGTATCGCAGTACAGACAGCTAAGCAGACAATGATGCAGCGTCTTCGTCAGGCTGAGAAGGAAATGATCTACGACGAGTTCAAGGACCGTGCTGGCGACATTGTCAGCGGTACAGTGCGCCGCTTCGAAAAGAGCGATGTCTGGGTAGACCTCGGTAAGTTTGAAGGCAAGATGTCCTCCCGTGAGCGTGTTTCAACCGAAGAATACAACATCGGTGACCGCATCCGAGCTTACGTTGTTGCTGTTGAAAATGAGCAGCGAGGTCCTGAGATCATTCTCTCCCGTAGTCACCCTAACTTCGTGCGTCGCCTCTTCGAAGCTGAAGTAAGTGAAATTTCCGACCGTACAATCGAACTTCGTGGTATTGCACGTGAAGCTGGTTACCGCACGAAAGTGGCTGTCTCTAGCGCTGATGAAAACGTCGACCCAGTGGGCGCCTGTGTAGGCCTCCGTGGTGCTCGCGTGAAGAACATCGTTCGTGAACTCAATAACGAGAAAGTCGATATCATTCGTTGGAGTGATAATCCTGAAGAGTTCGTTCATGAAGCACTCAAGCCTGCGATTCTTCGCTCAGTTTCTCTCGATGAAGAGAACAAGGTTGTGAACGTGACTGTCGACGAAGACGAACTTTCCAAAGCAATTGGCCGCCGTGGCCAGAATGCGCGCCTCACTTCTCGCCTCATGGGCTGGGATGTACAAGTTCGCAAGGATGAGAGCCAACAAGAGCAATTCGAAGCACGCGTATTAGATGCTTCACACGGTGTAGGTGACCAACTAGGTATTGACGACGAGACAGCAGATAAGCTCTTCCGCGCAGGTGGTGCTACCATCGAGCTCATCCTCCAGATGCCAGCTGAATACATTGCTCAGGCTATCGATGTGTCTGAAGACGAAGCTAACGACATTCTTAAGAAAGCAGAAGCTCAGCAGAACGCTGAAGCTTAACCCGCCTCTAGCAAGGTAACACAGAGTGTGCTGCCTTGCTTTTACCAACCATCCATCGAAAGACAGCTCAATGGCTGATCAGAAAGATAACAAAAACGAAAAGAAAAAAGTTGTCGACCCGCTTGACGACAGCAAGCCGAAGAAGCAATCACGCCGCGAACGCCAGCGTGAAGAAGCCTCTAAGGTGAAGACGCTCGACGACAAGAAGGCTGAGGCTCTCGACATCTTCGCAGAAGATGGAAAGAAGAAGACTTCTGTGGTCAAAAAGGGGAAGGGCAATGCTGAGCTTCCAAGTATTTCTAAGCTCAGCGAGCCACAGGAAGATACGGACTTCGTAAAGACTGAAAACCCTGAGCCTGTAAAAACTGAAAAAGCACCTGCTACAGAAACGACAGTGGATAGCGATAAGGTGATTCATCTCAAGCCCCCAATCGTTGTGAGCGATCTTGCTGAGGCAATGAACCTCAAGCCGTTTCAGCTGATGGCTGACTTGATCAAGCTTCAGGTCTTCGTAGCTCCGCATCAGGCAATCGAGCCCGAGATTGCTGAAAAGCTTTGTGATCAACACGGTTTCAAATTCGAGCGCGAGAAGCGTGAGAAGGGTGCTGGCGTGCATAAGGTGGAAAAAGTCTTTGTCGAGCCTAAGCCAGAGGAAGATGTGCCAGAAGATAAGCTCGAGCTCCGCGCTCCGATCATTACTTTCATGGGGCATGTCGACCACGGTAAGACATCACTTCTCGACTTCGTTCGTAATTCACGCGTTACTGCTGGCGAAGCTGGTGGCATCACTCAGCACATTGGTGCATACGGCGTAAAGGATGATCAAGGTCGTCCAATCACTTTGCTCGATACACCAGGTCACGCTATTTTCTCTAAGATGCGTGCTCGCGGTGCAGACATCACAGACATTGTGGTGCTCGTTGTTGCAGCAGATGACGGCATCATGCCGCAGACGAAGGAAGCGATAGATCACGCGAAAGCTGCTGAGAAGACAATTATCGTGGCAGTCAACAAGTGTGACAAGCCAGGTGCTGACCCAACACATGTCCGTGCCCAGCTCATGGAGCATGGCCTCACGCCAGTAGATTTCGGTGGTGACATCGAATGTGTCGACGTTTCTGCAAAGACAGGTGACGGCATGGAAGGTCTTCTTGAGCTCTTAGCTCTTCAAGCAGAGGTTCTCGAACTTACAGCGAACCCAACAGCAAATGCTCGCGCAGCGGTGATTGAGGCTCGTGTCCAAGCTGGTAAAGGCCCAACAGCTACTGTGATTGTAGAATCTGGTACGCTCAAAGTAAGTATGCCATTCATCTGTGGACCATTCAACGGTAAGATTAAATCGATGCTCGACGACAATGGTAAGCCAGTGAAGAAAGCTGGACCAGCGACTCCGGTCGAGGTTCTCGGCTTTGCTGAACTTCCAAACGTCGGTGACGAAATGGTCGAGATGGAATCTGAGCGCGCAGCTAAAAAATTGGCAAGCGAGCGTCAGGGCGAAAAGCGTGCAACCCGCCTCGACGGTGCGCAGAAGAACCGTCTCGATGACTTCATGGCAATGGCACAAGGTGGCTCACAAAAGGCTAGTCTCCAGCTTATTCTTAAGACAGACGTTCAAGGTTCTGTAAGTGCGATCACAGGTGCTATTGAAGAGATCGAATCTGATAAGGTTGAAGCGCGCTTCATCCACTCCGCAGCCGGTTCAATTACAGAATCCGACATCCTTCTCGCAAGCTCAGCAAATGCAGTAGTTATTGGTTTCAACACCAAGGTAGAAGGTAAAGCTGTTCAGGCTGCGAAGCGTGAAGGTGTAGAGATTAAACTCTATTCTATCGTGTACGAGCTTACCGACACAGTACGCGACGCAATGCTCGGTCTTCTTGAGCCTGAGACGCGTGAGACCATCATCGGTCATGCCGAAGTCAAGCAGGTGTTCAAGGTGAACAAAGGTAAGGCTGCTGGTTGTATCGTTAAGGACGGTAAAGTCACTCGTGTGGCATATGCTCGTGTGCTTCGTGATAAGACTCCGGTCTTCGATGGTAAAATGTCCACACTCCGTCGCTTCCAGGACGAAGTGAAGGAGGTGAAGCAAGGTATCGAATGTGGTATCAAGCTTGGTGATTTCAACGACTACGAAGAAGGCGATATCATCCAGTGCTACAACTTGGAGAAGATCGCTCAGACGCTCTAGACTATTTTTCAATCAGTCTCGAGTGGAGTAATTCACCCGAGGCTTTTTATCTCTCTAAAGAATTGAGAATCGGCTATGTAAAATAAAGAGTTCTCAACTTTAAAATCAACATCATGTCCCAACGATTCGATAAAATCAACGAACTCTTGAAGCGCGAAATCGGCAGCTTTGTTCAAAAAGAATTCGAATTCAAGAACGCTCTCGTCACGATAAGTGATGTGGAAATCACCGATGACCTTCGCGAAGGTAAAGTTTTCGTGAGTGTGCTCGGAGGCAAGATGGAGGATGTTCTTGAGAAGCTGACTCAGAAGAAAAGTGCTATTCAGAGGTTCATCAACAAGCGTACTAATCTTCGCTGTACACCTATCTTGATGTTCCGTTCAGACACATCTGCAGAGCGTGGTGTTGAGATCGTTAATCTTCTCGATAAAGTGGCTGAGCTGCCAACTGCTCCGGTTGAAGACGAAGAGGAAAAATAATTTCTCGACCACAATGAAAGCAAAGCAAAGTAGTAAGGCTGGATCGATTTACCTGTTAGGTATCGGCTTCTTTCTCTTTGCTATGGGCGCTGTATTTTGTGGGTTGATATACGAGCGACCTCTACAAACTGATTGATCAAGCACGCGGCCAGCGCTGGGGGGATCAGTAGAATAAGCGTGATGGTGGGAGCCATTCGTAGCATAGCGAAGAGTAAATAGGTTAGCTCACTTGACAGTGAGTAGTTCGCAGCCTTGTATTAGCTCAGTGCGCTATCTTTGTAAAATAGTGGCTGCACACTGATGGCTCCAACAATTGGTTAGAGCTTATTCATGGCAACTACCAAACGGCACGGCTAGGTGTTCAAACTTCACTTTCCCCCCCCTCGCTAAAAAAATGCAAATTTATTGTTGACGTCTTTTGTAATCTGACTAAATTAAGACTCAACTTTAGGTTCCTAAGCATATTTAGGTTCCTAAGCATATTTAGGTTCCTAAGCATATTTAGGTTCCTAAGCGTATTTAAAAACTTAGGAATAATGAAAAAACTATTATTTACTCTCGTCTCACTCGCTATCGGTGCAAGCTCTGCACATGCAGCTCTTAGTCACTGGAAAACAGCTGTCGGTACAGGCACTTCAGCTACTGCCACCAAGTTCACTACAACTAAGCACACCTGAAACCATCAATGTAGGAACTTTAAGCGGTGCAAGAAGCTTCGAGTTCATCGTCAACGCTGGAGGCAGTAGTACCACAAGCTCAAGCCTCCTCGGTACCCTCTCCACCATGTTACTTGAATGGGGGGGAATCTCTGATAATAACAACTACGGTATGTATGATGGCGAAGGAAGTGGTGGTTTAGACTCTGGAGTCGCCCATACTGTAGACACGCAGACACACATCGTTGTATTTACCACAGATGGCACGAACTCTTATCTCTATGTCAATGGTGCCCTTGCTCACACATTCACTAGCGAGAGCATCTGGATTACTGGCTCGACAACTCTTGGCAGTACCTCCTTCAGCAACCTGCCAGGTAACATTCTTGGTTTCGCGGCATATAACTCACAGTTGAGCGCCACAGAAATAGCTGCCCACAGCGCAGCATTTGTCAGAGCAGTTCCTGAACCGTCTACCACGGCTCTGCTCGGTCTTGGTGGCCTCGCTCTCATCTTGCGCCGACGTAAGTAAGCTCTCGCAAGCGGGTCGTATTCTTTCAAACTCAGCAGGTGACCTCCTGCTGAGTTTTTTTGTACTAACTAAAGAAAGGAGACTTCCAGAGGAAGAAATGGCACTTATTCGAACTACGCTCTAGCTAAGATGCACTTGAAGCCTTTGTCTTCTGCGAGCAAGCGATGAGAGCGGAAGGTTGTGCCCGTCGGAGCTTTCTTAGGGAGAAACTCGGGTTGATTCGGGCTTGTTCGTTTGGTGATTCTAGCTAGGTTCGGCGCATGAGTATTCAGCAATTTGCGAACCAATTTGTGTGCGACCTCGTAGCGTACGAACCAGGCAAGTCAATCACCGAAATAGCCCGTGAGCTTGGACTTGATCCTAAGAGCATTGTTAAGGTATCATCAAATGAGAATCCGCTCGGTCCTGCGCCAATGGCACTTGATGCGATCCGTTCTGCAGCGGAAGAAATGCACATCTACCCAGATAGTGGTGGTTACAAATTACGTACAGCACTCGCTGAAAAGTATGACTTAGATCTTGAGAATGTGATGTTAGGCAATGGCTCTGAGGAAATCATCGAGCTTCTTTGTCATTGTTTCCTTAATTCGGATGCAGAATTGATTGCAGCGAAGCATGCATTCGTTGTGTATAAGCTGATGGCAACTCTTTTTGGTGCAGGCTATGTTGAAGTGAATGATCTAAATTTTGTACACGATCTCGATGCGATGGCGGATGCGATTACAGACAAGACACGTCTCGTATTCATCGTGAACCCGAACAATCCGACAGGAACGATTGTGGGTGAAGAAGAAATCGAACGCTTCATGGCGCGCGTGCCTGAACATGTGGTTGTGGTATTTGATGAAGCGTATTTCGAGTTTCTCAATGAGACCCCAGACACATTGAAGTATGTGCGTGAGGGGCGCAATGTAGTGGTGCTTCGTACGTTCTCAAAGGCGTATGGGCTGGCTGGTCTCCGTATCGGCTACGGACTTGCAGCGCCACAAGTGGCTGCGATTTTGCAGAAGGCGCGTCAGCCATTCAACACAAATGAAATTGCACAGCGTGCAGCGCTCGCCTCTCTTGCTGATGTAGCCCACGTAGAAGCTACAGTTGCTAACAATAATGCAGGCCTAGCATTTTTCGAAGCAGCTTTTCAAGAGCGTGGCTTGAACTACGTGCCATCGGTAGCGAATTTCATTCTTGTTGAGGTGGGTGATGGAGACAAGGTATTCGATTCTATGCTCAAGCAGGGACTGATCGTTCGTGCAATGCGTGGTTACAAGCTTCCTAGCTGGATACGCATTTCCGTGGGCACTGCTGAAGAAAATACGCGCTGTCTCGAGGTTCTTGATCTTGTACTAAAGAGCTAATGACGACCAGAGACACAGTCGCAGTGATCGCAACCGCGCCTGGAGTGGGGGCGGTGTCACTCATTCGTGTGAGTGGCCCTGAAGCTATCAGCATTTCTGCCAAAGCATTACGTTGTAAAGGTGGGCTTGAGAACCAACCTGAGCGCTATGTGGTGCTTGGTAAGGTCATCAATGCTGAAGGGCACGTGGTCGATGAAGTGCTGTCAACTGTGTTTCAAGGACCACGGAGTTTCACAGGTGAAGATGTGGTTGAACTGGCATGTCATGGTGGTGTGCTGGTGACTCGTAGGGTGTTAGAGCGCTTATTAGAATGTGGTGCTCGTTCAGCAGATCCAGGCGAATTTAGCCAAAGAGCTTTTGAAAATGGTAAGCTCGATCTGACGCAGGCTGAAGCGATTATGGATTTGATTTCCGCGCAGACCGACATGGCAATGCGCGCTGCTAATGAGCAACTGCAAGGGAAGTTAGGCGATCAATCTGAAGCACTGCGTGAGAATTTGTTAAGCGTGGTGGCACACGTCGAGGCGTACATCGACTTCCTAGATGAGGACATCGATCCAGATACAGAAGCAGCGATGCTCAAGTGTGTGGATGAAGTTCAAGTGGAGATCAAGAAGATGCTCTCAACGGCTGAGCGGGGTCGCATTCTTCGCGAAGGTGTTAGAACAGTTATTTGTGGTGAGCCTAATGTAGGCAAATCCAGTTTGTTGAATGCACTGCTCGGCTACGAACGTGCGATTGTTTCCGATGTGGAGGGAACAACTCGCGACACGGTGGAGGAAGTGATCAACGTGAAGGGGATTCCTGTGCGCTTGATCGACACTGCAGGTGTGCGTGAGTCGGCTGATCAGCTCGAGCAACAAGGGATTGTCAGATCCGAAAAGCAGATTGAGATGGCAGACCTGATTCTCGAGGTGGTGGACGGCTCGAAGTATGGCGAGCGTCTGCTCACTGATAAGCAGATCCAAGGTCGTCATCATTTGTTAGTGGTGAATAAAACCGACCTTGGTCAAGCGGATGTCTGGGCTGGTTCTGACGGTGTTCGAATTTCCTGCCGTGAAGACCACGGTCTCGATGCGTTAGCTGATGCGATTTCTGATGCATTGCTTCTCAGCGAATCTGCTTGGGGTGAGCATGCGATGGCGATCAATGCGCGTCACCAAGATTGCTTGAAGAAGGCTGCTGAGTCCTTGGCGAACGCGCGTGAAGCGTTAGAGCTCGGTACTGGGGTGGAATTTGCCTCGCTCGATTTACGTGAAGCTCTCGATTTGATCGGTGAGATTGCAGGTCGTGTCGACACCGAAGAAATCCTCGGTGAGATCTTTGGCAGTTTTTGTATTGGGAAATAGAAAAGAGTGATTGCTCTTTTTGTCATTGGTCAATAGTCATGAGTTAATGGGCTACTTTCTGTTGAGGAGTTTACTTATCCACTTTTCTCGGACAAGATAGTGAGTACAGCGAAGATAGCGCATCGTGGCGGATGGTTGCTGGCATTTAGCTCTGAAGAAGCTGATTGAGCCAGTTAGTGGTTTCGTTCATGTGTTAGGAGTAGCTTAGACACGTTTGCGATCGAGCACTGAAGCCTTGATCGGGTCAGAGGAAGATAGGTGAGCCACGGCAATGGCAATGGCGTCTGCGGCATCGTGTGGGGGAGTTTCGCTGAGCCCTAACAGTGCGCGCACCATGAATGCGACTTGTGCTTTGTCAGCATTACCATTTCCCACGACCGCCTGTTTGATTTTTTTAGGAGCGTATTCGTAGACTTCAAGTCCAGCGTCTGCTGCTGCAATCAGTGCTACAGCTCGGGCGGCACCCATGCTGATTGCTGTTCTAACAGACTGCACATAGATGATGCCTTCAACAGCGACGACGTCTGGTCCGTATTGGGTGATGAGATTGCTGAGTCCAGTGCGGACAGCTGAGAGGGCTCCTGATTGAGGAATTTTGGTAGGGATGCTGATGACTCCGTAGTCGATGGCACTTTGCTTATGTTGATCGCCTTCGATAACGGCGAATCCCGTATTTCTAACTGCGGGGTCGATGGCGAGTACTCTCATAAAAAATGCTAGATTAGGCTGAGCCAATCTAGCAGTGCTAGGTAAAATGTGTGAAGAGTTAAGTTTGTCGTTTAGCGACGGCCACGACGGCGTGGTGCTGGTGGACGCTTCTTGCGCACTGGTTTAGCTGGTTTGTCGTCGAGAAGAGCTATGTAGGTGTAGTTGAAGTTTTCTAACTTCTTACGTTCAATCTTCTTACCGATGAAGTTTTCAACAGAGTCAGCGAACTCGAGTTCGTCAGCAGTGAGGATAGTGAAGGCATCACCTTCAGATTCGGCACGGCCAGTACGACCGATGCGGTGCACGTAGTCTTCTGAGTTTTCAGGGACGCGGTAGTTGATGACGTGTGAGACGGAGGAAATATCGATACCACGAGCTGCGACGTCTGTAGCCACGAGGATGTTGTAGGTTCCGTCTTTGAAGCCAGCGAGCGCTTTCATGCGGTCTTTCTGGCTGATGTCTGAGTGCATGGCTGTGACATTGGCTTTAGTCTTGTCGTTCAGAAGGTCGCAGACGTCGTTTGCTTCTTTACGGGTACGAGTGAAGACCATGACGGATTGGGTGTCTGTGCGGTTGATAAGCTCGACGAGGAGCTCATCACGCTGGTCCATAGAGACTGGGTAGAATGCGTGCTGGATGGTAGAAGCCACCTCGCGACGTGCGATTTCGATTTGCGCTGGGTTGTCGAGACAAAAGTCTGCAAAACCTTGGATCACAGGAGGCATAGTTGCGGAGAAGAAGAGAGTCTGACGGTCTGGAAGTGTTTTGAGTTTGAACTTTTCTTCGCGTTCTTCACGCGGGAGGTTGAGCTCAGTTTTCCATGGGCAGAGGTTGACAATTTTTCTAACAACTGGGAGGAATCCCATATCGAGCATGCGATCCACCTCGTCGAGAATGAGGATTTGTACATCGAGGAAGCGCATGGTGCCGCGGAAGAAGTGGTCGACGAGGCGGCCTGGAGTGGCGACTACGACATCGGCTTTTGCAAGCTTTTCGGTTTGTTCACTATAGCCGACACCACCGTAGAGGAGAGCTACTTTACAGCCAGTGTGTTTGCCATAGGCTTCGAATTGTTCAGCGACTTGATGGGCGAGTTCGCGTGTCGGCTCGAGCACGAGGATCTGTGGCTTGCCGAGGGCTTTGATTATAGAAAGGGAAGGTAGCGCGAAGGCTGCAGTCTTTCCGGTACCCGTCTGCGAAGCGCCAATCACGTCACGGCCTTTCAGTACGAGAGGAATGGCTTGTGCTTGAATGGGGGTTGGGTTTTCGTAGCCAGCATCGCTAACGGCTTGAACGATAGGCTCTGAGAGTCCGAGATCTTTGAAAGACATGTAGGGGGAGTAGTCACAATTCCTACAATGTGAAAGGATAAATGCGGTTTGTAGATCACTTTATTGGAGGGGAGTGATGATTGGAGCGGGTTTGACCTTACTGATGCGTCTCCTGTATTTTGCTCTTTGTTGCTCCTGCCTTTGTGGAACTAAAATGGGCGACTGATATTGAGCTTGTTAGAGATTAGTTTGCAAACGAGACGGGTGCTCTTGAAGGCTACGATTCTTCACCGTTAAACCTTGATGGGATAGGTAATGCTGGTGAGGAAACCTCGACAAAGTGGAGGGGAAGGTTTATTGCTGTCGGCATGACGATTGAACCAATTGGTAATTACCGTGCGACATGGGGCGAGGGCCCGATCTGGTGGAATGATAAGTTAATTTATGTAGATATCGAGCAACATAAAGTAGTCACACTCGACCCTGCTACAGGTGAAGAGAAAGAGATTCCAGTAGGTGAGCGTGTCGGTACTGTGGTTCCTCGCGAGACTGGTGGCCTAGTCATTGCTGGTGACAATGGTTTGTATTTTCTCAATTGCGATGGTGAGAAGACTGCGATTGCAGATCCAGAGCCTGAGAAAGCTGATAATCGATTCAACGACGGCAAGTGCTCACCTGATGGGCATTTCTTTGCAGGTACAATTTCCTTGGTGAAAAAAACTGGTGACGCTCGCCTCTACAAACTTGATAAGAATGGTGAGCTTACAGAGGCGTTTGGTCCAGTCACCAACTCTAACGGCTTAGCATGGTCAAGTGATGGTAAGACGATGTACTACATCGATACTCCACGTCGTGAGGTTTTAGCATTCGACTATGCGGACGGTCATCTTTCTAATATGCGCAGTGTCGCCAGTACGAGCCATATTGATGCGTCACCAGATGGAATGACGATCGATTTTGATGGGAACCTCTGGGTGGCATTTTGCCATGGCGCGTGTGTTGCGTGTTTCAACCCTAACACTGGCGAGGAAGTGCGTCGTGTAGAGATTCCGTGTCTTGAGACAACAGCTTGTGCCTTTGGTGGTGAAAAGCTCGATGAACTTTATGTGACAACAGGTGTTCATAGGACTGAGAAAGAAGAGGATGCTGGGTTGGTCTTCCGCGTGAGGGGGCTTGGCGTGAAGGGTGTGCCTACATTTACCTACCAAGGGTAAAAAAATCCTATTAAATTTGCCAATTGGCAATTGCTGCTTACGTAGTTGCTAATTAGCTTTTCGCCGCCATGAACAACCAGCCATTAGTAATCGCCGACCGCAGCTTTGATTCACGTTTGATGATAGGAACTGGAAAGTTTTCTTCGAATGAATCAATGCGTGATGCGCTCGCAGCTTCTGGAACAGAAATGGTAACTGTGGCACTTCGCCGTGCGGACCTCTCAGGAGACAAGGACCCGTACGCAAATATTCTCGAGTACATCAATTCTGATAAGTACTTGCTTTTGCCAAATACGAGTGGAGCTATGGATGCTGAGGAAGCTGTCCGTCTGGCTCGTCTAGCAGCAGCTGCAGGGCTTCCGAAATGGGTGAAGTTAGAGATCCATCCAGATCCAACATATTTGCTGCCAGATCCGATCGAGACGCTCAAAGCTGCTGAGGTTTTGGTCAAAGAGGGTTTTACAGTGCTTCCGTACATCAATGCTGATCCTGTGTTGGCCAAGCGCTTGCAAGAAGTAGGAACCGCGGCGGTGATGCCATTGGGGGCACCAATTGGCTCTAATAAAGGCGTGGTGACGCGTGATCAAATTCGTATCATTGTCGGGCAAGCGACAGTTCCTGTCGTGGTGGACGCTGGCCTTGGAGCACCTTCGCACGCAGCTGAAGCGATGGAGTTAGGTGCAGATGCTGTGTTGGTAAATACAGCTATTGCTATTGCGAGCGATCCAGTACGTATGGGGCAGGCATTCAAATCCGCTGTTGAAGCCGGCCGATCCGCCTACGAAATGGGGATTCCAGAGACGATTGACGGAGCTTCTGCTACATCTCCTTTGACTGGTTTTTTGGAGAATATGTAGGTGAGTTCGAGGGAAACTTTCTTATTCCATCGAAGTCTTAGTGCCCTATAAATTAGAGAAAAATAAGAAACTCGCTATTGCTAAGTGGGTGATGCGGGTTTATCGATGCCACATGAGCTTAATTGCAGACGATTCAGCCCTTATGGTAAATACTAAGTCCCTCTGTGATACACTTGTTTCTCAGCAGGCATTCAAAGACCTTCACGGTGACGTAGAAGCTTTTCTTAGTGATGATGAAGCACGTCTTCAGTACCAGTCCGTTCACGAGAGTGGTGAGGCACTTAACAACAAGCAACGCTCTGGTATAGAACTCAGCGACGCTGAAATTAGCGAGTTCGAGCAGGCGCGTGAGCTGCTTCTTCAGAACTCTGTTGTGACTAAGTTCATGGACGCTCAGCGCGAATTTCAGACTGTACAGCAGGCAATCGGCAAGTACGTCGGTCTTACTCTTGAGCTTGGTCGTGTACCAACTGAGGAAGACTTCGCAGCAGCTGGCCAAGGTGGCGGTTGTTGTGGCGGCGGCGGTAGTGGTGGATGTGGTTGTTAATCGTTGTCTTCAAAATTTATGCGCTTTGCGTGGTTGATTTACGCAGAGCTTTTTTATCTCAAGCGGTGAGTTTTTATTCTGAGTCAGAGACGGCTTGGTGGACCGTAGCTCCATACGACGCGTGACGAGTTTCTCTCCGCAGTCCAGAGGAGTTTTAGAACAGAGCTCCGTAGCGTTGCTGGAGTTGGGCGCGCCACTTTTCTAGAAATGCGAGATTCCGCGCAGTCTGAGGTAGGGTGCTTTGGTCGACTACTTGCTGGAAACTCTGAATGATAGTGTCTTCGTTGTGCTCAATGGACTGAATGAGCGTACTAAGTTGGTCTTGGAGTTCCATCGATTCACCTTCGAGCAATGCTTTTGCAAGTACTGAAGTCGCGGCAGACTTTTTGCGAATGAAGGCGTCCGCTTGCTGAACCAATGCACTTACTTGCATAAAGAGATCCATGAGGTCATTGCTGACAGCTCCACGGAAGTCGTGAGCAATGTCACAAGCTTCCATGTAGGCTTTGAGGCGTTTCGCTGGGGAGAGCAGAATTTGATAGTCTTTGTTGATCGTATCAAAAGTGGTTTTATCACCACCTTTATCAGGATGGTTCTGCGCTGCTAGATTTTGATAGAGCTGCTTTAGCTTGTCTTCATCAATCGTGAGTAAGGGCTTTAGCGTGAATGTTAGAAATGGGTTCATGAAAATTTAGCAAGTGCGCGTTCTGAGTAGAATCCCTGTGTGTTGATGACGGAGCATTCAGGGTTGATAGCTTTGATGCGTGCCTCCATGTTGTTGATTTTCTGCTGACCAATATTGCCATCCATTGCGTGCATATGGCGGTTGATATTGGTGACACAGATTGCGTCGAGATAGATCATAGTGATTTTTCCAACACTAGAGCGGGCGAGAGCCTCTACGCTCCATGAGCCGCCGCCAATCTACAATCACAGTGACACGAGCTTAGGTGAATTTTCGCGCGCTTCTACTCCGTAAAGACGGGCGATGCCGCCGAAGCGAGCGATGGAGTTTTCAGAGAGTGACATAGTGAAAGGTCGTATGGGTGGTGATCTGATGAAATAAAATCGGGAGAATTTTATGCGCTGTAGTTTAGATAATGCCTTTGCTTTTGGCTAGATAGAGGCTGGCGTGAATTTTGAAATCAATGTGGTAGCCTGCACTTTGTTTACCATCGAGGAAGGTGTCGACCTCTGTAGCGGGAATGACGTGAACGGTGATATTTTCACCATCGACGCCTCCACCGTCGCTCACTTTGGTGAGTCCCGTAGCGGCAAACATGTGCGTAATTTCTGAAGTCATGCCTGCTGAAGTAGGGGTTGCGATGAGCTCGGTGATGGACGTGGCGCGGTAGCCAGTTTCTTCTGTAAGCTCGCGAGCTGCTGAGTCGGCGACAGACTCACCCTCAAATTCAGGTTCATCACCAACGAGACCTGCTGGTACTTCAATGACACGAGTTTGTGTTGGTACTCGGAATTGTTCAACGAGAACGATTTTACCTTCGTTTGTGATGGGTAGGATCGTAGCACATACCGAAGCATTGGGGCGGAGGGCAAACTCCCAGTTGCCTCGTTGATAAAGGCTTAAGTAGATTCCTTCATGTAGCACTTCGATCTCACTCATGGGCGTATCCAAGCTGTGAAATCTGGGGGAGTAAATGCTTTTTTACCGTGAACCGTGAGAAGGTAGCGGCAAAATACTTGAGACTGTTTGCACTGCAAGTGCAGCGCTTTTCTTTTAGAAGGGAATGGCGAGATGAAGATTGGCTGCATCTTGGAGCGAGCGAAGTGGGTCTCGCTGCGTATTGCGCTCAGCAGTAGTTGCTTGTTTGTCGATACCATCTTTTCCAACACTCAACATTCTAATCCCGCTTGAAACTTGCAGGGTTCTGACGTAGGTAGTGCCCAGATGAACGCGCAATTACCAGATGCCAGTGGCCACTTTGGAACCTATGGGGGGATGTTTGTCCCCGAGACATTGATGGCTCCATTGCAGGAACTCACAGCTCAGTACGAAGAGGCAAAAGTTGATCCAGAATTCCAAAAGGAACTCGATTACCTTCTCCGTCAGTATTGTGGACGCCCAACGCCGCTGTATTATGCAGAGCGCTGGACTGAGCTTCTCGGTGGTGCAAAAATTTATCTCAAGCGTGAAGATCTCCTTCACACGGGTGCACACAAGATCAACAACGCGATTGGTCAGATCCTTTTGGCAAAGCGTATCGGTAAGAAGCGCATCATCGCAGAAACTGGTGCAGGCCAGCATGGTGTGGCAACAGCGGCTGTTTGTGCGCGCTTCGGTCTCGACTGTATCGTTTACATGGGCGCGGTGGATATGGAGCGCCAAGCTCTCAACGTCGCTCGTATGCGCTTACTAGGCGCTGAAGTTTGTGCGGTCACGACTGGCCAAGCGACACTCAAAGATGCGGTGAATGAAGCGATGCGCGACTGGGTGGCGACCGTGGACCACACGCATTACATTCTCGGTTCAGCTCTCGGTTCGCATCCATTCCCAATGATGGTGCGTGATTTCCACTGTGTGATCGGTCTCGAAGCACGTGAGCAAATTCTCGAGCAAGAAGGTCGCCTTCCAGATCTCTGTGTGGCATGTGTGGGCGGTGGCTCCAACGCGATCGGACTTTTCCATCCGTTTGTCGATGACGAGAGCGTCAAACTTATGGGAGTAGAAGCTGGTGGTCAAGGAATCGTCAAAGAACGTCACGCAGCACGCTTCCAAGGTGGTAAGCTCGGCGTTCTTCAAGGAACAAAAACATGGTTGCTCGCGGATGATGACGGCCAGATCGAACTCACTCACTCGGTGAGTGCTGGTCTCGATTATGCAGCGATTGGTCCTGAACACGCTTATCTCAAAGACATTGGACGTGCTGATTATTCCTACGCGATGGATGATGAAGCACTCGCAGCTTTCCAAGAGCTAGCCTCAGCTGAGGGTATTATCCCAGCACTCGAGAGCTCACATGCGATGGCATACGTGCGCAAGATTGCTCCGACAAAGGTTAAAGATAAGGTGATTATCGCTAATCTTTCCGGTCGTGGAGATAAAGATATGGAGCAGGCTGCAAAATACCTCAACCTTTAGAGTGAGTGATACTCTTAACAATTGATGATAACCACCACAGAGTCTAACTGTGGTGGTTTTTATGAGAAGTTCCCACGCTTCAGATAGCTGGTCTGAAGTATGACGCTATTGCCTGTAATGTTAGGCGACCCAATTCTCGTTGTTCATCCGTAGCAGGCGCATTTCTAATAGGGAAAAATGTCTCGCAGCCGATGAGCTACGAGGTATTTTCGTAAAGTATATGGAAGATTTCTTAGTCTTCAACTTCAACCACCATGTTGATCTCAACTGAAACGTTGAGTGGGAGAGCTGCGACACCACAAGCTGTGCGAGAGTGCATGCCTTTGTCTCCAAATATTTCTACGAGGAGGTCAGAGCAACCATTGATTACGCTTGGGTGACCAAAGAAGTTAGGCTCAGAGTTGACGAAACCGTTGACAGTGACGATCTGCTTTAGCTTATCGAGCGACCCGACAGCATCTTTAACGACGGCGAGGCGATTGAGTGTGATGAGGCGTGCTGCTTCTTGAGCTGTTTCTACAGTCGTGTCTGTAGGGACTTTACCCATCCATTGGTCTTCTACTGGAGGGATACCGCCAGCGAGGAAGAGGAGGTTGCCGCTACGTGTGTAGTTGAGATAGGAGCCTGCTGGTGCAGGAACTTCTGGAAGTGTGTAGCCGAGTTCGGCAATGCGTGCTTCGATGTTCATTGGTTCTGTTATCTAATATTAGAAAATTACTTTTGTCTGCCTGCTAGAGCGGCACCTACGAAACCTGAGAAGAGTGGGTGCGGGTTGTTTGGCTTGGACTGAAATTCTGGGTGAAACTGAGCACCAATGTAGAATGGGTGATCTGCGATTTCCACGATTTCCACGAGGCCTTGGTCAGCGGAGACGGAGCTGATCGTGAGACCTGCTGTTTCGACTTGCTCACGATAGGCAGGGTTGAATTCGTAACGGTGGCGGTGGCGTTCAGTGATGAGCTCACTACCGTAGAGCTCGTGAGCCTTAGTGCCAGGGAAGACCTTGGAGTCAGTCGCTCCGAGGCGCATGTTGCCACCCATGGTTTCGAGACCTTGTTGTTCTTCCTGAAGGCAGATAACTGGGTGTGCTGTGTTTTTGTCGAATTCGGTAGATGTTGCTCCTTCGAGGCCGCAGACGTTACGGGCGAATTCAATCGTCGCGATCTGCATGCCGAGACAGATGCTGAAGTATGGGATCTTGTTTTCACGTGCAAACTTCGCAGCGATGATTTTACCTTCAGTGCCACGGTCGCCGAAGCCACCAGGGATGAGAATACCGTGAATGTCCTTCAGCTCGTTAGCTGGGCCATTTTCTTCGAGAACGCTGGCATCAATGCGTACGATGTTTACTTTTGTATCGTGTGCCGCACCTGCGTGAACGAGTGATTCGTAAATAGATTTGTAGGCATCTTGGAGTTCGATGTACTTACCAACAACCGCGATATTGACTTCATGCGTAGGGTTGACGATGCGGTCAACAAAGTGGCGCCACTTCTCAAGGTTAGGTGTCTCAGATTCGAGGCCGAGGCGGTCACTGACAAGGCGATCTAACTTATCGCGGCGAAGATCGAGTGGGCATTCGTAAATTGTGTGGTTCACATCACGGAAAGCCACGACGTTCTTCGCTTCCACGTTACAGAACATAGCAATCTTCGCACGGTTGTCGTCATCGAGGTCGTGTTCCGTACGGCAGACGATGATGTCTGGTATGATACCGATTTCACGAAGCTTGGCGACAGATTGCTGAGTTGGCTTTGTTTTGATTTCACCCGCAGCTGCGATGAACGGAAGAAGAGTGACGTGGATGAAGCAGACATTGTCACGGCTTACTTCGAGAGAGAATTGTCGAAGTGCTTCGAGGAAAAGGTAGCCTTCGATGTCACCAGTAGTTCCACCAAGCTCAGTGATGATCACATCTGCGTCGCTTTTAAGGGTGACTTCACGGATGCGGTCTTTGATCACATCCGTACAATGAGGCACCATTTGAACAGTCTTACCAAGGTAAACTCCCTTGCGCTCGTTCTGAATGACTTTTTCAAATACCTGACCAGAAGTGATGTTGTTGAGGCTGGAGCACTCACAGTTGGTGAAGCGCTCATAGTGGCCAAGGTCGAGGTCAGTTTCAGCTCCGTCTGCTAGAACGTAGACTTCACCATGCTGGTATGGAGACATGGTGCCTGGGTCTACGTTGAGATAGGGATCAAACTTCTGAATGAGAACGTCGAGTCCACGGTGCTCAAGAAGGGTGCCGAGAGATGCCGCTGCGAGTCCCTTTCCTAGTGAGGAAACAACGCCGCCGGTGACGAAAATGTACTTTGTTGGATGTGCCATGGTGGGTGATTTAGGAATGTAAAATGTGTGATGCGAGGAATGCTTCGAGCTCCTCAGCTTGTTCGAGGGTGTCGACCCCTCCAGAAGTGTCATCGGTGATGATGACTTTGATACGGGCGTTATTTTCTAAAGCGCGAAGTTGCTCAAGTGACTCAGCGAGTTCTAGCGGGGATGGTTCCCACTGGACGAATTGTTCGAGGAAATCTTTGCGGTAAGCGTAGATGCCTTTGTGTCGGTAGCAAACTAGTTCAGGGCTCGCACCGCGCTGGAAGGGGAGTGGTGATCGGGAGAAATAGAGAGCTTCACCATTGAGTTTGAGTACACATTTGACGACGTTAGAGTTGTTCATGAGAGCTTCGTCGTCGATCGTATTTGCTGCTGTTGCCATTTCTAATTGATCGTCAGCAACGAGGGCTGCAGCAAGTGCATCAATGAGAGCTGGCTCGATGAGTGGCTCATCACTCTGGATGTTGATGAGGTGGGTCGCCTCTGGAACTGCTTGAGCTGCTTCGGCGATGCGGTCAGTGCCAGTAGGGTGGTTGATGGCGGTCATTGCAACCTTAGCACCGAAGAAACGGCATGCCTCGGCGATGCGTTCGTCATCAGTAGCGACAATGATGCTGTCCAGATTTGAGCACTCTTGGCAGCGTTCCCAAACATGTTGCACCAGCGGTTTGCCCGCGATCAGATGCAATGGTTTTCCCGGGAAGCGGGTAGAGGCCCAACGCGCTGGAATGATCCCTAAAACGAAGTTGTTTGAATCTGTTTGAGTGTCCACAGTATGAGCTACGCAAGACTAGGAGGCGCTCCCATCGCGCGCAAGGTTCTTTTGCTTTAAATTCTCAAGCTAAACGTCTGTTTGTTTGAACTTCTCTGTAGGGGCTTAGACTAAGTTTTCAGACTCGAGGTAATTGAGTGCTTTTGAGAGGCTTTGCTGTGTGAGGAAATGGTTTAGTTGCGCTGGGATTTTTCCTTTATGGTTGCTATGCCATTTGACGATTTCTTCGCTCACTTGTTGGAGTTGGTGAAGTTGTTCGACGGGGTCAGAGTCACAGAGCTCGGTGTTGGCAATGATTTTGAGCCTTTGTTGGAGAGCATGTTGGAGAGCTTTATATTCGGTGAGCATACTGAGTGATGGGTATGGGTTTATTTAGGTAATGCAAAGTAATTCGTATCGACGTGTCTGAGCTGTCTTGCTAGCGTCCGCAGTATGGATGAAATTGCGCAGAATTTCACTCTAGTTGATTGGGGTGTTGTTATTGGTTATATGCTTCTAACCACTGTGATAGGTCACGCGATGCGAGGCCAGCAAGCGACAATCAAAGATTTCTTTTTAGGTAGTAAGTCTTTGCCTTGGTTGGCGGTGAGTGGTTCCATTGTTGCGACAGAAATAAGTGCTCTTACTTTTATTGGTGTTCCAGGGATGGTGTACGCGCTGCAGGGGAATTGGACATATTTACAGTGGGGGATTGGGTCGATCATAGCGCGTGTGATTGTGGGGTATTATCTCGTTCCTATTTATTACCAGCGTGAAATATTTAGTCCCTATGACTTCATGGGGCATCGTTTGGGCGAGGGGGTGAAGAAGTTAGTGACTCTTTTATTTTCCTTAGGTTCTATCCTCGGACAAAGTGTGCGAGTGCTCGTTACGGCGATCATTCTAAAGACGGTGACAGGCTTAGACATGACTTCGTGTATTGTTATTATTGGAGCCTTTGCTGTGGGGTGGACCTTAATGGGGGGGATGCGGACTGTGATATGGACGGATGTGATGCAGTTCGGAGTCTTTATCATCGGCGGTCTGATTTCTTTTTTCTGGCTGTGGTCAGCATGTGGCTGGGCGAATGTGATCGATATTAATACATCGGTTGTCGTCAATGGTGAGGTGATCAATAAAATGCAAGTCCTCGACTTTGCTACAGATCCGGCTGTTAGTTTTACTTTATGGGTAGCGATTATTGCGATGCCTTTTCAGAATGTAGCAGCCTTTGGTACGGACCAACTGAATGCTCAGCGCATCTTTTGTTGTGGATCGGCTAGTGATGCGCGTAAAGCGATTGTCTGGAGTAGTATATCACAGGTGATTACGCTTTTGATGCTCGCAGTGGGTGCTGGCTTGTTTGCTTGGTATAAAATAAATGAGCCATCTGCAGCTGCTGTGGAACTGTTTAAAGCAGATGCTAGTAATGTATTCCCAGTGTGGATTGTGACCGAGTTGCCTACGGGGCTCAAAGGACTCATTGTTGCAGGAGCCTTTGCTGCAGCGGTATCGAGCCTCGACTCAATTTTAGCAGCGTTATCCCAAACATCTTTGTCAGCCTACTACGGGCAAAAACATATGGATGAGCATGGGCACGATAAGAAGATGGTGACGAAATCTCGCTATCTCGTCTTCTGCTGGGGAATCCTTCTATCAGGAATGTCCGTGCTACTGAGTTTAAATTATTACTCGGAAGGTGGTGACCGTAGTTTGATCGGCCTCGCATTCCGCATGGTGAGCTATACATATGGACCAGTGCTCGCTATTCTTGTATTAGCTTTGTTTTCAAAGAGGGTTCCTTGGTCGCTTTCAGGGATTATCGTAGGGACCGTACTTTCGATATTGCTCAGTGCCTATGTGCAGATAGATATCTACAACCTTTTCGACGCATTAGATCTCAAGTCTTTGGTGGAACTCAAGGAGAGCCGACCAAAAATCAGCTTCGCCTGGTTTTACCCAATCACAGCTATTTTAACTTTCTTCACGGCTGTGGTCATCGGGTTGCTCTTTCCCAAGCAAGAAAATTGACCTAAATAATTGAGCCTTATTTAGCTCATACAAATTTAAAACTTTTTAGCCTACTTAGCTACTCATTTGGTGGTTCAGTAGGCTTTCTTTTTGCCTATATTACTAAGCTTAGCTAGATTTGTAGAAGCTGAAGTTAGAGGGTGTTTTTTAAGCTAAAATTTTGAGCAATTTACGATTATTTTTTAAGTTATTTTGTTAGATTAGGGAGGTAAACAAGGGTGGAATTATTCATTTGTATAGGATGGAGGGTGTTATCAACGACTTAGTGAACAGATGTTAAAAGATAGTTTAGGCAAGTTAATTATCGATGACGTCAAGCCTTTAAAAAAAATAGCCGTGGAACCCTTGTGGAAACTCTAAAAACTTTTTTGAGGAGGTGTGATTTTTAAAAAGTTTTCCCAAAATTATTGAAGACCTTGTAGAAAATCTGTCATCGCAACACAGGACACCGTGTGAGCGAGAAAACTCTCAGGAAAGAACATATACGAGCGGAAGCCACCAAAATGCAGGATCTAAAGACCGAACTAACTACTACCGATGTATCAAACAATTCAACTACTTCATTTGGCGACCAGACGATCTGGAAAGCCGTGTCAGGCTACCTTCAGGAGCTATTAAGCTCTGACGCCTATCAGCGTTGGTTCGATGGTGCTGAGTGTGGCGAAATTTCACAGAACGAGATTTGTATCAAAGTTTCAAGTGACATCCACCAAGTGTGGATTGAAACCAATTTTATGCCTGAGCTCCAGGCGGCAGTATCAAAAGTACTCGACCCATCTGTGGTAGCTCGTGTGGTCGTAACTAGTTCAGAAATTCACAGTGGGGAAGGTCAAGAATCTGATGACTCTGAGTACGAAGTCAAACTGTCAGCAGTTGATCAAGCTGGTTTAGATAAACGACTCAAAAGAGTTGGGCTCAACCCGCTCTTTAATTTTAAGCGCTTTGTGGTCGGGCAGAATAGTGAGTTTGCTCATGCTGCGTGTACGGCTTTAGCTTCTGGCTCTAGCGTTTCCTGTAACCCACTCTTTATTCATGGTGGATCGGGGTTAGGTAAGACGCACCTCATGCAGGCTGTGGGTAACCGTATCCTATCAGAGAATCCAAATGCCAAGGTAGTCTATCTAACGAGCGAAAAGTTCACTAATGAATTCATCGATGCGGTCAAGAAAGGCGATCTCGAAAAGTTTCGTCGCAAGTACCGCAAGGCGGATGTGCTCTTGATCGACGACATCCAATTCCTTGCTGGAAAAGAACGTTCCCAGGAAGAGTTCTTCCATACATTCAATACTCTTCTGGACCTACAAAGCCAGATCGTGCTTGCGAGTGACCGCCCAGCTTGTGAGGTTAAAAGATTCGAGCCTCGTCTTGTTTCCCGTTTAGAAAGTGGCCTTACAGTGGAAATGCAATCTCCACGTATGGAGACGCGCATTGCGATTCTTCGCAAGAAGATGGACGACTGGGATGTGAAGCTTTCCGACGAGGTGATTCATTTTCTAGCAGAGCGTATTCGTAGTAATGTTCGTCGCTTGGAAGGCGCACTCGTTCGTCTAGCAACCTACGCTTCACTCGGTGGTGCTTCGATTGATATTGAACGTGCAGAGACGCTCCTTCGGGATATTTTACGCGAAGAGGGGGCTAAGCAGGTAAGCATCGACGCCATCCAAAAAGCTGTTTCTGAGCACTTTGATGTGCGCCTAGTAGACATGAGCAGCCGCCGCCGTCCCGCGAATATCGCATTTGCTCGTCAGGTAGCTATGTACCTTAGTCGTAAAATGACTCAGTCTTCACTGATGGAGATTGGAAACGCCTTCGGTGGTCGTGACCACGGAACTGTGATTCACGCTGTGAAAAAAGTGGAGCAACGTATCAGTAAAGAAACCATGGTTTGCGATACTGTCGAGAAGATCGACGCTATGTTACAACGCTAATTTTTCTACACTCACCTACATCCAAATGAAGAGATCCTTGTTCACAGGGGGTCTCTTTTTGTTTTTAGGCTCATTGCTTAGAAGGTCTGCAGTTTTATGTGGAAAGTTCACATACTATCTATTGTGTTATTGTGAATAAAAGTGGTTATATAGAGCAAAAGTGGCGGTTCATACTAAATGAGCTTGCGTTTATTTTGGGAAAGTTCAATTTATTTCCAGAAACTAACTAGCTCCTTATTTGGGAAGCTACTAATAACGGCCAAACTCATGAAATTTACCATTTCCAAACAGTCTTTTCTCGATGCGCTCCAGCAGGTGCAGAACGTGGTGAGCAATCGTACAACTCTTCCTATTCTTTCTAATGTTTTGATTGAAGCTCAAGGCAGTGAGCTCAAGCTTACGACAACAGATCTAGACGTTGGAGTAAGTGGTACAGTGATGGCCGATATCGAAAAAGAAGGAGCAACTACGCTTCCCGCAAAGCGCCTTGTGAGCATCATTCGTGAGCTTCCAGCCGAAAATGTGAAAATCTCCATCGACAACAAAAACTACGCAAGCATCAAGTCTGACCCATCTTTCTTCAAGATTATTGGTCTTGGTGAAGATGAGTTCCCTCCGCTTCCTAAGTTCGAAGAAGCTAAGGAATACAAAATGGAGCAAAATGTTCTGTTAGATTCTCTCAAAAAGACTTCATACGCAATTTCTACGGATGAGACACGTTACGTTCTCAATGGTATTTACACATCCTTCAAAGAAGGAAAAATCACACTTGTTGCAACCGATGGTCGTCGTCTTGCAATGGTTGAAAATGACCTAGAGTTTCCAGCGAGTCATGAAGCAGACGTAATCATTCCTTCAAAGGCAGTGCAGGAGCTGCAGCGCCTTCTTTCTGACAAAGGTGATGTTATCATTAAGCTTACGGATAGTCAGGTGGCATTCGAAATCAATGGAAGCCTTCTCGTTTCTAAATTGATCGAAGGTAACTACCCTAACTACCGTCAGGTGATTCCTAACAACACATCAGAGCGTATCCAGGTTAGCCGCGATGCTTTCCTTGAGACAGTGCGTCGTGTCTCTCTTATTGCTTCAGATAAGTCTAACTCCGTGAAGCTCGCTTTTGGTGCTAATAGCATCGACGTCATGGCTAACACACAGGATATCGGTGAAGCGACAGAGCGTATCGACGTTACATACGGTGGTGCAGAGTTTGCCATCGCATTCAATCCTGACTTCCTCATGGCTCCACTTAAGAACCTTGATACTGAAGATGTCTACCTTGACTTGATCGATGAGATGAGCCCAGGTGTCATTCGTATTGATGGTTCATTTCTCTACGTGATTATGCCAATGCGTGTGACGAACTAGAGAGTTTATCAACTATTTCAAGGCTAGCGAAGTGATGCCAGACATTGTGTTAGCCAGCCCAATGCTACGTGCGCGTCAGACTGCCGAAATTCTTTGTGTTAGTGCTGGATTTTACTCGCCATAGGTAGAGTCATGGCTGAGCTGTGGAATGTCTCCTGAGGCAGCCATGCATGCGCTTAAAGCATATGCTGCGCTAGACTCTGTTGTGATTGTGGGGCATCAACCCGACCTTAGTTTCTTCTTAGATAAGGTACTAGTTGGGTTTCCGCATGTTGTAAAAAAAGGCGAGTATCTCGATCTTAGCAAATTATGGTGGAGACACAGAGCTAGAAGATCACAGAAGCTTCTGAATAAAGAATGGGTGACTAGTTTACCCAGCTCAAGGTGGTTTGCTCCATTTTCTTGAGTATTTTTTGGTGTTCTGGAACGGGTTTGGCTTTGTCGAACCCAACCCAGAGTACAGCAGTGCGCTCACCTTTGGTGCTCATCGACCAAAGTGCTCTGCCGCCAAATGCGTAACAAGTATGCTGATAGGAGCCCTTACGCTTCTTTAGAAGCTTGAGAGTTTCTCGTGCTGTGCCTTCTTGTACCACAGGAGTTTCTTGTTTTGTATTCTCAAAGAGAATTGAGTCATCGTTCTTGATGATATTTTGTACGAAGTAGGTATGCGGTCTAATACCCTTGTTAGAGAGTGTAGCAAAGGCTGTAGTAAGCTCTAGAGGTGTGGTGACTCCACTTCCGTAAAATATCTCATCGAGGTTGAAGGGACTACTGAAACCAAAGCGCCTGGCTATGCGCTGGGTGTCCGAGGCATTGAGCTGGCGTCCAGTTTGTACAGGCTTTCCTTTGATTGGGAGTTTATTGCGTTCAAGAGCTGAGGCGTAAATAAATGGAGTAAATGCCTCACCTAGGTCGAGTTGACTGTCGAGTGCTCGGTCAAATTGGGAACTGGAATAATCACCGCCGCCAACAAGTGATAAGATTGCTCCAGTTTCGTGATTCAGAACAACACAGGCTGCTTGTAATTCAGGAATTTTTGCAGATTGGATAAGCTGTTTGATCGAGTTTTCACATTGATGAAGCAATCTTAGGTCAAATGAACTAGTGATCGTGAGGTTGCCAGAGCGAATGTCTTTACTTTCTAACAACTCGTTGAGGTGGCGGTCTAAGGCCCTGAGGGCATAGCCATTGACTGCATGCTTGTTCTTTTTTACGGATGTAACGAGTTTTGGGAGAACTAGGGAAGTAGCTTTGATGGCGTCAGCTTCAGTTTGACTGAGCTTTTCAATCGCCACCATGCGGTCGAGCACTTGGTCGCGTTGTTCTTGAGCTGCATTTTTATTCCGTAGAGGTGAGAAAATGTGTGGTCTGCGAATAATGCCAACGAGGGTAGCAGACTCTGATAGATCTAGCTCACTAGTAGGCGTTTTAAAATATTTTTTCGCAGCTTGCTCGATGCCGTAGCAGCCAGATCCGAAGTAAATGCGATTCAAGTAGTAGGCTAAGATTTCAGGCTTAGAATATTGGTGTTCGATTCTAAGAGTGAGAGCAATTTCTAGAAATTTTCTATTCAACGATTTAGCTTGAATGTCGTAGGTGTTCCGAGCTAGCTGCATGGTCAAAGTGGAAGCGCCTTGGGTGAAGGACATGTCTTTGGCATTACGCACTGTAGCTTTAAGGAGTCCTTTGAAATCAACTCCACAGTGGGTTTCAAACTTAGCATCTTCACGGGCGATTAAGGCGTCGATGAGGTGAGGTGGGAGCTCATCTTTAGTGACTAAGCTATCTTGTTTTGAGCCACTACCTAGCAGTGGGAGGCCATTTGTATCTAGCAGGACATTTTGTCTTTGTTCTTCAGCTACCTTACCCAAGTCAAATTTTCGAGCCTGATAGTAGTAATACGAAGTCAGAAGAGAAAAAAGCAGTAGACCTATGAGGCCTAATCTAAAGCAGACTTTTAAGCTGAGGCGAAGCCACTCAGGCATCCACTGAGTCATTGGAGACTTCTTGTTAGCTGGTTTCCAGTGCATGACTGACAGTTATCTAACAGGGATAGAGCGAGCAGGGCTTGTAGGTTCTTTGATGACCTGAGCTCTGACGGGGTGGTTATCGCAAGTGTGCTTCGGCAAAAGGTCGATAGGAATCGAGGCGGTGTAGGCAGAGCGGTGGTTCTCGCACCCTTTTGTGGCGATCTGTGAGGTGAAGCGGCAAATGCGTATTTTCTTGAATGGGAAAGTTGGGGAAAGCGAGTGAGCTGGGTATTTCTTTGGGTCAGCGGCTTTCATGACGTCGGCCCAGATTGGCAACGCAAGAGCAGAGCCATAACCTCGGCTAATAGTTCGAGCGCTGTTGTCCATACCTACCCAGACAGCACAGGTGAGAGAGCTTGTGTAACCAGCAAACCAGGCATCTCGGTAGTTGTCCGTCGTGCCAGTTTTACCACCACAAGGAGCTTCAAACTTATGGCTGTTCCGTAATGATGCCGCTGTACCGCGTGAGGTGACTTCTTGTAGAGTGTTCGAGACTGACCACGCTGAGCCAGTTTTGGCTGCAGGGTAGGAGAGTGAGCCTGAGCCTGGATAGACAACATTCCCTTCGGCATCCGTAATATTTGCAATGATGAACGGACGGTATATTGTACCACCGTTAGGGAATACGCTATACGCTTGTGCGACTTGATGAGGGGTCGCCTCGAAAGCGCCTAAATAGGTGGCTGGGTTATTTGGAATTTTTTGGTTAAATCCTATCTTTCTAGTAGTTTCTAACACATTGTCGATGCCTGCATAGTCACCGATGCGGACAGAGGCTGTGTTGCGAGATCTGGCAAGAGCATCTGAGACGGTCATCATGTTTTTATAAGAACCATCGGAGTTGGCTGGAGACCACGAACGAGGAGCGCCTGTGATCTCACCTGGTCGAATCCGGCTATCGCGTACCCATGCTCCAGGTTGAAGACCCTTATCAAAGGCGGACATATAAACGAAAGGCTTGAAGAGTGAGCCTATCTGGCGTTTGCCGTAGAGAGCTCTGTTAAATTTTGATTCATCAGCATTGCGCCCACCGACAATGGCACGAATCGCACCGCTTTTGTTATCGATACAAACGAGCGCGCCTTGTATGTACTTAGGTGCTTTTCTTGTCTTTGCTCCATTGCGAAGAAATTGTGCTCTAGTTTGATGGCGGTATCCTGAGCGTTGTTCGAGTGCTTTGAGGCGCTTTTCAATAGAGAGCTCGGCAGCTTTTTGCAGGTCTAGATCAATGGTTGTTGTGATTCGGAGTCCGCCCATGTCTATATTGTGTTGTTCGAGAATGATCTCGAGATCGCGGCGGATAGCATCCATCGCATAAGAGTCATGAATGATACGTCGACCGTGCGGACGAATGTGGAGTTGCTGTTGTTTTGCAGCATCGGCCTCTGCTTGAGTGATAAACTCATAATGAACCATGCGGCCTAAAGTAACATCGCGTTGTTCTTTAGCGGCCTCGAAATTCACAAATGGTGAGAAGGTGTTAGGTCCTCGAATGATGCCAGCCAACATGGCAGCTTCTGAAAGTGTGAGCTGAGCGGCGGGTCTTTCAAAGTAGGTGCGTGATGCGGACTCGATCCCACGAATCGAATGCCCCCAGAAAATACGGTTCATGTAATGCTGGAGGATTTCGTCTTTGCTGAAGCGATTCTCAATGCGCAAGGCGATCGCCATTTCTAGCAATTTGCCGTCGATAGTTTTTCCTTTGTAACTGAAGGAATTATCAGCCAACTGCATGGTGATCGTGGAGGCTCCTTCTTTTTTCCCTCTTGTAACAAAGCGACTAAACGCACGAACAAGCCCGCGGAGGTCGATGGCTCCATGATCGTAGAATCGAGCATCTTCACGGGCGATGAGAGCCTTGATGAACCAAGGTGAAATTTGGTCAAACTCGAGCATGAGTCTGTTGTCTCCATGGACTGTGCCGATCTCTGTCTTAGCATCGTTGGCGTAGACAATCGATCGAGCAGGCATTTCAGTTACCTTATTGAGGTCATAAGTTTGAGCTCGAGCTCCATAAAAAACAGCGAGGATGAAAAAGCTGGCAAAACCAATACAGGCGAGGCATGTGGTAGTTTTCGCGAGCCATTGGTAAAACGGATGCCACTTTTTTATGAAATGCTCTACGAGAGCGAGAGGCCAAAAAAGCAACTTTATTGCAAAGGAACGCTTAGGTGCGCGCTTACGATTTTTCGAGCCTTTGGAGGATTTTTTAGTGGATGGCTTTCGCTTACCGGCTTTCTTGGCTGTTTTTTTTGATGCCATAATAGTGGTGTAGAAGCTCTCAGCTCTGCGACGCATGCATATATGCAGTAGGAATACGTGAATAACAACCCCAGTCCTATCGGAAAATTCATTTTGATGAATGAAAAAATACGCATTATAATGACGCTATATCAATGAAGAAGCTCAAATGGTGAAGTTATTGAAGTATTTTATTTTATGTTGTGCGGCGTGCGGATGGAGCACGGCAGCTCTTTTGGCTGAGGTTCCTCAGATCGAGAGTGTCCAAGATTTAAAAAATCTCCAAGAGAAGATTCGCGATGTTGTGGAGTCTGTTCAGCCAGCGACAGTGGCACTGAATTCAGAGAGAACGGGGGCTTGGGGTAGTGGCGTGGTCGTTGATCCATCTGGAAGGATTTTGACAGCAGCGCATATGGTACAGGGATCTAAGAAAATGGCAGTGGTCTTTCCCGATGGGACCGAGTCAGTAGCGACAGTGTTAGGCGCGAATCGAACGAAAGACACAGCAATGCTTCAGATCGATGAAGTTGGTAAATACCCAAGTGTCTCAATGGGAGATTCAGACGTGTTAGAGGTAGGAGATTTTCTCGTCGCTATGGGCCACGCAGGAGGGCATGACGCTCTGCGTAAACCACCAATACGCTTTGGCCGATTACTTTCTAAAAATGTAGGTGGCTTCTTTTCGAGTGACTGTACTCTGATTGGAGGGGACTCTGGTGGTCCTATTTTTGATATCAAAGGTAAGCTGGTGGGGATCAATTCATCGATCGGTCATGACTGGAGTGCCAATAACCATGCTGGCTTGAGTGCACTGAAGGCAGACTGGGAGCGACTTGAGGCTGGCGAGATCTGGGGGAGTTTGAGTGTCAACCCATTGGCAAACAATGATAGCCCAGTGCTTGGCGTTGCCATTGTTGGAGGAACCCAGCAAGGAGTTTTGTTAGGATTTGTCATTCCCGGAAGCTCTGCGCAAAGAGCGGGTATTCGTAAAGGGGATATCGTCGTAAGCGTCGATGGGAATGCAGTAAAAACTGGGAGTCAGTTGCTAGTTGAAATCAACCGATTTAGACCGGGGCAGAAATTGACATTAGAAATATTACGTGGTTCGACCTTGATAGAGCTTGATGTCGTTTTAGCTCGTAGAGGAGATCTTTACCAACAATAGAGGATGAAAAAAATCTACGCAGTATTGAGTCTAGCATTGCTTGCCGCTGGTGAGTTGTGCGCGCAGAACCGTGATTTAGCGAGACGCGGCTTGCCCTACCTTCGACAAGAAGATCAACGCGTCTTGCAGCAGCAATCTGACAGCTTCTTCAAGGCGATTGAACCCTTGGCAGCTTCTACAGGTGAGTATGCAGTGAATGTGTATTCCTCAGGGCGCCGTGTGGCTCGAGGTACTGTAACCGAACAAGGGGTACTCACTAAATGGAGTGAACTAGTCAGTAAGGGCGACAATATTTGGGTTGTTGGTCACGATGGTGAGAAGCGCGAAGCCTTCGTAAAAGCCGTTTATATAGAGTACGACTTAGCCTTATTAGACTTTGGTGGTGGTCTTCCATCGATAGATTTAGCCAAGGCTGTTAAACCTAGCCTTGGGGAGTTTTTGTTAGCAGTAGGTCCAGCTAAAGAGGTTCACGGCTTTGGAGTTGTGAGTGTGGCTCCACGTAGTTTGAGAGAAACTGATAAAGCATTTCTCGGGGTACGCATGGATTCTAGTACTGGCCGTACGCAAGGAGTCCGTCTTCTCTCTGTAGAAAGAGGCTCAGCTGCAGCACGTGCAGGCTTAGCTGCAGGAGATGTGGTGACTCAAGTCAATGATTTGAAAGTAAACGGGCTGTATGAATTCGGTAACTTTCTGCAGAAACTTCAGCCAGGTGAACAAATCCTGCTTCATTTCATTCGAGTAGGACGAGAGTACTCAGTGGAAGTCACCCTAGGAGCGCGCCCTGATATAAAACAATATTCCCCACAGCGAATGCAGATGATGAAGCGTATGGGCGGTGAGATTAATGATGTGGCAGAGGGATTCCCTGATGTGCTCCAGAGTGATATGCATCTAGACCGTGAGGATGCTGGTAGCCCGATTTTTGATCTCGATGGAGTGTTCGTTGGCGTAGTTGCTGCGAGAGCAAGTAGAATCAAAACGTACATTATCCCAGCCAATAAACTCAGAGAACAGCTATCTAAAAAGCCAGATATAGCGACGAGCCAGCAGCGACAAATGCAGCTCGTGGAGCAAAGACGGAGTGGACTCACTGCCGATGAATTTGAAGAGCTCCGTCAACTCCGCGACATCATCGCACGTGCTGAGCGTAGAATCTTGGAGATCGAGGGAGGTCAATAGTTACCCGAGTATTTTTTCTGAAAAAAAGTGCACACTTTTTCTTGCTTTAAAAACCAATCTAGCGCAGTTTCCCGCCGTCGCGAGTCGCAAGGCTCAACATTCAATTCCGGCATAGCTCAGCGGTAGAGCGGGTGACTGTTAATCACTAGGTCCTTGGTTCGATCCCAAGTGCCGGAGCCACTTTATATTTTTCGGAATTTCTCCGCTGTTCCGATTAACTTTTAAGACCCGAGACCTCCATTGGCTCGGGTTTTTCTATATCCCGTTGTAGGCAAAGGCTTACGGAACTCCGCGCTGATTCTCATTCAGCGATTACTCCGTCCTGTCTGGGGATGGGTAATTGGAGACGCGATTGATCGTGGTGAACTGCGGGCGGTTAAGGGCTGGAACCAAGTAAACTGGGTTTGCCCACGCCGCATCACCGTTGATGCAGGTCGTGAAGCGCAGCAAAATCGAGCCGATGTTGAAGCCGGACTGAAGACGATTTCCGACCATTACCAAGAGATCGGCATGGACTTTCGCGAGGAGCTGGAGCGACGGGCGCAGGATGCAAAGGCGATTCTCGATGCTGCGGAGAAATACAAAGTTCCGGTCAGTATGCTTTGGAAACCATCCGGCACTCAGATGATTGCCGACACCGCAGCACCCGAAGCGGTTGACAGTGAAACCAAGGCATCAAGCGAGGGTGAATGAGGTATTCGTCCGAGCTCATTACCCGGAACTTGTAGGTTCGAATCCTACCCCTCGTCCCAATCAAACAACCTGAACCAAAGCAAACTTCAGTTTATCGGTGATTGGCTGCCAATCTATCGAGTATTCACCACTTAGACAGACTGTCTTGTCTCTTTTTCCAGTCGGCTTCTGGACATTGCCAGAGAGCTTCTGATTACCCCTGAAGTAGCCGTAAATTTCTTGGGGGATTCCTCCTTCAAAAAAGAGTCTGTCATCGGCGAATATGAGGGCATAGGCCGATCTAAAGCCATACTCTTTCAGTTTCTCACAAAATGCGATGTCTCCGATAAAATCGAACATCGTCTCAGGATACCTTCCATTTCTGGGGAACCTCAACTCTATTGCCGCTGATAAATGCCGTTCGCCGTGCTCAGCTTCACTCCAAACTGCGATATCCATTTTCTTTTTCGGGAATCCCTCATCTGTATCAAAGAAATACTTCACGTTTCTCTTGGACCGAACCTTCATCTCCGGCTGCTCGGATCGGATGAATCTACCCAATTTGCGCCGAAGGCTGCATTCATTGTAGACCTCTAAGTTTCCAGACTTTAGCGCCTCCACAAATCCGTTGATATGTTCAGGTTGACATTCGGGGGCGTCCTCCATACGTTGCAGCACTTTTGCTTCGAGGATCTTGGACAGCTTCTTCATGAGCAGTTCTCTTCTTGCCTCGTAGAAATCTACGAAATCGGCAAAGGCTAATGACGCCTCGGGCGGGAAGCAGTGGATTTCCTTGTATTGATTCAGTTGTCCGGGTGCGGATTGAGTAGCCGCGAGCCAATCTTCGAGCATGGTGCCGCTCTTTTCCTGATTTGGCGTCGCTTGCAGCAGTTGTAGGTTCGGCAGAGAATTGAATCGCTCGATATAGGCCTGGCGCTTTTCGTCCGAACCAATCCCGAGCTTCTCGAGTTGTTTGGGCGTGAAGTGCTTCTGGGGATGGATATGGTCTTGGTGAAACTCGTAATTATGATTGAGCGCATAGAATAGGCTCAAGAGCATGAAGGCGTATGGGGAGCCGTATGGCACCTCCATGAGTGCGCTGATGTCGTCCTCATAGAAATCGAGGCTCTTGTTCGTGCTGGAGTAGTAGCTGATGATAGCAGTCAGCGGGAAGTCTTCCGGAGACTCGCTTATGAGCTTTCGATAGACGGGATAGAGGCTATCCGGCTGGCCACCGAATACTTTCTTTAGGAGTGCGCGGATCAACCAGAGTTTGATTTTTCGACGGTTCTCGGCGTGTGCTTCGGCATGGAGAATGTTTTCGCTGATTCCATTCTTTTTGATGAAGTAAGCGATGGGCACCATCGCATTGGTCGAAGTCAGCGTGCGTCCGTCGAAACCGAAGTATGCAGTAAGTTGGATCGCGAGTTCGATGGCGTTGGAAATGTCGCGCCACTGCTCTTCGATCAGCGCCATGTTATCGCTGGAGAAGTTATCGACCTTGAACTTCACGTCCTTGATATCTGCTAGAACGAGGCAGCTTTTGAGCACGAAGTCTTTGTTGAAGTTGAATCCTTTTCCGATGTCGTTGATACGATCTACGAAGCTGTGAATCTCCTTCCGGGCATCGAGAGTCTTCCACTGCGCAGTCGCGATGGACAGCAGGAGGTCTGAATAGCTGAGGGGCGTGCCGCCTTGATTGATTCGGATGAAAATCTGGAGCACCTTGTCGAGTTCTTCGCTTTGCTCCAAAAAGAAGTTGATCGTTTCTCGCTCGCAGATGGCGCGGTAGAGTGTGCAGAAACGCTTGCGACCAGCTTTCTTTATTTCCTTATCGAGCGGAGCATCCAGATCGGCTGAGAAATCTTCGAGGGTGTCATTTACCCAGTCTGATGCGTCTTCGTATTCTTTGAAGCCGAGCACCTTGGATGCGAGCACCCAGAGTTGGCTTTCATCGCGCACGGCGGCTTCCTCTTCGGTGAGGAACTGGAAGTCGTATTCGCGAGTGATGTCTTCTGATTCCCTGAGCAGGTTCAGGTGCAGGTATTTCTTCGGATATGCGTGATCGCTGGAACTGCGGTGGTAGCGAAGGCGGCTGGCGTAGGAACCTTTTAGCCCAATGTAGATGCTCGTTAGGCGTTGCTGGCCGTCTAGAAGGGCAATCACGTCCTTATGGCCGGATAGCGTGGCCTCGTGATTATGGCGCTCGTCGCGCTCATGGTAATTTTTTAGAAACCGGTAGAATTGAAACTTCGTGACGTTTTACGCTTTGACCTTCCAGAAGAGGAAGGTGCTGATCGGATAATCCCGCATTAACGAATCGAACAGCGTCTCGATCTGATCCGTGTCCCATACAAATTCACGTTGAATTGCAGGAAGGACATACTCGTCATCTGCGACGGCTGCGATTGCTTGCTGGATTGAAATTGGTTTTTCGTAGACCATACTTAAGACCCTATAGTTTTTTTGCGTCGATGTCAATGTTATACTTTAAGCTTCTAGTACGATAAGCGTAGAGCATGCAGACTATCAGCGTAGAGTATGTGTTTACAGTATCTTTGGAAGCAAATTTACTGTTAACCAAAGCTATCAGAGATGCCTATATTCCGGCGAGATTGAATGTCCCGAAATGGCGAGATTTGCTCTCAGAATGAGCATTTGAAAGGAGTTGTTATCGAGGAGCCATTCAATAAGCCTCTTTTTTGGGGTCTACCCCAAAGATAGGGAACATGAGGGAAAAGAGCCGACATGTCACTTTTCCCAATGCTCAGTCACTAGTCATGGCTATTGATATCGAGACAGGCCTACAGGTAGCTCAGGAGTTCAATAGCGAGGTAGATGGTAAGGAGTGCAGGCTCATTCAATCCGATTTTAGAGAGGTTGCGGGTGTCCTGATTTCCTTCAGGATTGAAACTTATGCGAGGGAGGAACTCCAGGAGGTTACTACCCTAACCAGCGTTGAGGCTAACAAAGGGCTTACCCCTTGGATGTTCCAGCGACGATAGCCCGCAGAAACGCCCTCCAATTTCCTCCCCTAAGTATTTGGCTGAGAATGACTTAGGTTCTTTCGGAAAAAATTACTACTCAGATGATGTTCTGACGAAGATAGCGTTTTCGATCCGCTCAAATGCATTTTGATAGATTTGAGTATCGAGTATTGGCTTCTCATTTCTAGAGTTTGCGCCATACGCTGTTGAAGCTTCTACAGATTCAACAAAACTTAAGCGAGCACTGGTTTTTTTGCCGATTCTTTCAACAAAAGCAGATGCCTTAGTCTGGCTAGTGCTTGTCATGCCAGTCCAAAATTTCAAAGCTTCGTCGCTGTCAGCAGCACCGTCTGCTTGAATGAATCCTGTTTCCACATCAGCACTTTTAATTGTGTAACCTAGGTCTTGGAATACAGCAACAACACTCCTGAAGACAATATTGTAATCAGCCTCAAAATTTCGCGATTGTATATTTCTGATTTCTAATGGCGTGAGGGTTGGGATATTTGTAGTCTCGCAGCCAGTAAAGAGGCACACAATCAATGAGGGTAAAAGTAACTTGTTCATGTTGATTAGAAGTTGGCACTTCTGCTATTAAAGTCAGAGACTACGTCATTTGCATCGAATTTCAATATCAAAGTAATCATTCTCGAAGAAGATTCAAAACCACTTACAGCAGTAGATTTTCCAGTTATCAAGACTGACCATCCGCTGCTTTGCCCATAAGCTTGATTTACTTGAGCTTGCTTTTGGTAGGTCCATACCTCTTTACCTTCACCATCCCTCGTCGTAACATTTGGTGCGCCGAAAACTTCGAGTACTTGGCTTTTTGTAGTTTCACCCGTAACGACATTCAATTGAACATTACCTTGGGTTAGGTTGCTGTTTTTCTCAACCAAAGGTTCGGGTACGTTGACGCAACCAGCAAACAAGGATAACATAAAGATAGGGAGTGCTAATTTCATGCTAAAAAGCTTAGTGTTCTTCTAGTATTGTAAAGAATAAAATCCCATTGGTTTATTCAAAACATCTCTTATTGAAATTCCTACCAGTCATCAAGTGGCACCACCCTTGAGCAGAATACGGATGTGAACTTGGGGGAATGAAACAGATGGTTCGATTTTAACTGGGATGTGAAAATAAGCGGTATAGCTGCCAATCAAAAGAATGGCAGCTATCAGAATATTTGCAGCTACATGATTTTAGCGAATCAGCGAATCATGAATTAAGAAGAGTGTTGATTGTATAGCGTTCTCCAGTGTGCAAGTCGTTCTTTTATGCGCTTTTCGAGACCATTTTCTGTTGGTTTATAATAGCTTTTACCTTCAGATAGATATGATTGCGGGACGTAATTTCCTTCATAGGAATGGGAGTAAAAATATTCGAGCGCTTGTTCGCTTTCGCCAGAAGCCGCAGCGAGTTGCTTTCGCGTTCTTGTTCGAAGGTGGGGAGGTACAGTGAGCGTTCTACCATTTTGTACATCGGCCATGGCTTTGCTTAAAGCTGCGTAGGCACTGTTGGACTTCGGGGCTGTTGCTAGATAGACAGTAGCGTGGGCGAGGGGAATGCGCCCCTCGGGCATGCCAATGAATTCAAATGCTTGTTGGGCATCAATTGCTACGCGCAGCGCGTTAGAATCTGCTAGACCAATGTCCTCACTGGCTGAAATTACGAGGCGGCGGGCAATGAAGAGTGGGTCTTCACCAGCATAGAGCATTTTTGATAACCAATAGAGCGCAGCATCAGGGTCGGATCCGCGGATCGATTTGATAAAGGCTGAGATCGTGTCGTAGTGAGCGTCACCCGTTGCATCGTAAACGACAGCTTTTTGCTGAATAGATTCCTCCGCAATAGTAAGGTTTATATGCACGAGGCCGTCCTTCGATGGAGGAGTAGTGAGAGCGGCTAGGTCGAGCGCTGTTAGCGCTTTGCGAACATCTCCGTCTGCTTTGTCGGCGATGTGTTGTAAGGCATTGTTATCCGCTTGAATGTTGAGATTACCAAGGCCGTTTTCCTTGTCGGCCATGGCGCGATAGAGGACTGAAATGACGTCTTCGCTTGAAACTGGTTCCAGTTGGAAAATCTGGGAGCGAGACGTGAGTGGGGAATTTACATAGAAATAGGGATTGTGAGTAGTCGCACCAATGAAGCGCACGGTACCGCGCTCGATGTGGGGGAGCAGGACATCTTGTTGCGCTTTGTTGAAGCGGTGGATCTCATCGATGAAAAGAATGGTGGTTTCACCGCGAAGATTTTTCCAGGTACGAGCTTGGGCAATTTTATCTCGGATTTCTGCGACATTACTCTCCACACCATTGAGCATTTCGAATCGCGAATGCGTCGTCTGTGCTATGACTGTGGCGAGAGTTGTTTTTCCTGAGCCTGGTGGACCATAGAAAATGAGGGAGCTAAAGAGATCTGCTTCTATTGCGCGGCGTAGCAATTTCCCTTCTCCTAAAATGTGCGTTTGGCCAGCTATTTCGACGAGAGTCCTAGGTCGCATTCTTGCAGCTAGCGGTGCATCATTTGTGAGGTTTTCTTCGGGTTTGGAGCTTTGTGGATTATCAAGAAATAACGAATCCATAAGAACTGTTGAAACAAATTTCAATGAGCTGGCAAAGGCCGAAGTCTGTGGATAGAATTTTTTCGGAAAAGCTTGTAGAGAGGAGGAAACTTTTAGAAATACTTTCGAGTTCACTGACTCTGACGGAGGAATCCCAGCTCGTAATACTTAAGCGGTGCTGTGGTTTTCTCTCGCTTAGCTCTTTGCTTAATACTGATTATTACTGATATGGACATTACTGAAATTACTGCGCTTTTCGAGAAATGGAACAACGCTCTCCAGACTCACGACCCAAAACAGGTAGCAGCGCTCTATGAATATAATGCAATTTTACTTCCAACAGTGTCTAACAAGGTGCGCCATAACTACGAAGAGATTGAAGATTATTTTGTGCATTTCTTAGCAAAAGAGCCGAAGGGTACGATCAATGAGTCCAATGTACGTACCTTTGGTGATGTAGCAATCAATTCAGGAGTTTATACCTTTGAATTTAAAGGCGGTGTGTCTGTGCAGGCGCGCTTTACTTACGTGTATCGCTGGAATGGCCAAGACTGGAAGATTGTCGAGCACCATTCTTCCGCGATGCCTGAAGGTTAGTTGTCAGATCTTAGAACCGAGTTTTTATACTTTATTGAGCAGACGGGTCTGCCCAATTTTTTTATGTTTATTAGTCAGCGTGTTCGAAACCGACGAGTCGCTGGATTGAGTTTTCGAGCTCTTCAATTTTGTCTGGGTCGGTGACTTTCGATCCGTCTAGATTGCTCACGTAAATGGTATCCATAGCCGCACCTTTCTCTGTGCAGATTCGAGCGTGAACAGTGGCTAGACCACATTTTCCGATGTGGAGGAAGATGTCGTGAAGTAAGCCAATGCGGTCGAGTGCTTGGACTTCGATTGTTGTGTATTTCTGGCTGGTTTGATTATTGACAAATGCTCTAACAGGAAATGGAAGCCCACCTTCGTTGGCATTTTTGAGGAGAAAATTTTTCTTTTTCTTTAAGTACTTGGTCGAGTCATAAGCGTCTTGCTGAATGAGCTCAGAAAATGTTTGTTCGACCTTTTTCTTGGTAGCTAAGTTGGTGACAGCTTGTTGATCTTCGGTACAGACATGGAAGATGTCACACGTCACTCCGTCTTCGCGTGTGTATACATTGGCTGCAATAATATTGAGCTGAGATGCAGCAAGTGCGCAGGCGATTTTTTCAATGAGTAGAGGCCTATTCATCGTCGTCATCACGAGTTCGGTATAGCCGCAGTCATCACGATTGATCCAACGTAGATCAGATTCATTGAAGCCAGCTTCTGCATTTTTCTCTTTGATTAGAAAGCGCCGTACCGCGCGGATGTGGATGGCCAATGACTCAGGAGCTTGGTAGCGGAAATAGTTTTTCGGCATACTGTCGAAATGGGTCTCCAGTTGTTTGTGGTACTTTTCCTTAAGCTTATTTTTTGTGTGTTTTTTGAGCTTTTGAAGTTCTTCAGCGCGGTCTGCATTGTATTGCTTTTTACTACTTTCTAAGAAATCCTTGGTGGAGTGATAAAGTTGTAACATGAGTGTTTCTTTCCATAGAGACCATGCTTCTTCGTTAGTGCCGTTAGAGTCTGCGTAGGTGAAGACTAACAGAGCCTTGAGACGGTCTGTATCACGCATGATGCTGGCAAACTCTTCGATGACTTCTGGATCTTCTAGGTTTTTGTTTGTTGCAAATCGCCAGAAGGTAAGGTGGTGGTCGACGAGGAAGGTCAGTAGGGAGCGGCGAGCTCCTTTGATTTTAAGGCGTGAACATACTCGCGCAGCTAGGATGGCGGAACCATCGGTATGCTCACGGACATTTTCGGCTCGGCCAGTGTCGTGAAGAATGAGTGCGAGGTAGATTACATAAGGGTCCTCGATTTCAGTGAGGATCTTACGGTAAACTTCATGCTCTCTGCGGTCGTCTTCGATGAGCGCATCGAGTTGTTCGATACAACGGAGGGTGTGTTCGTCCGCTGTGTAGCGGTGGAAAAATTCGTGTTGAACGAGGCAATCCAGTGCTCCGAACTCAGGCAGCCAGCGACCGAGGACACCGACGCGATGCATACGATGCAGAGTGAAGGCAACATTACCTTTGCGTTCTAACATAGCGCGGAAAGTTTCTCTGTTTGCTTTAGAGGTGCGGAACTCAGTTGTGATAAGGTTCCAGTTTGCCTTGATGAGATTGCGCATCTGTGGACTCAGTGTGAGGTTGCGCAGTTGGCATTCTTGGAACACGCGCATGATACGGTGTGGCTCTTCTTGGAAGATCTCTGAATTTTTAGGGTAAATGCGCCCCTCGCGAATGACAAAACCGTCGAGCTCTACGCGTTTCTTTTTCGGCTTAGGCAAGAAGCTGAGCCAGCCTTTTGGGCTGTCATTTTCGTTGATTTCAATATGGAAGATTTCCATCAACGAAGTGGTGTGATTGAAAATTGCGCGAGTATGGCGGTAGTAATCGCGCATGAAGGATTCGCAGCGGCGCAGAATACTTTTTTCTGGGTATTGGAAGTTCGTGGCTATAATTCCCTGCAACTGGAGTGTGAGAATGTCAGTCGATCTGCCAGTGTGATAATGGAGTTCATTTCTCACGCGATGGACAAAGTCATATGCTTCTACGATTTCTTTATAAGCAGATTTTGTGAGGATACGTTCACGGATCAGCGCCTTGAGGTCGTTGGTTCCATGTTCTACCTGTGCGACCCAAATGATATTGTGGTAGTCACGAAGGCCACCGCAGCTTTCTTTGACGTGAGGTTCTTGAAGGAAAACGGTACGAGAATATTTGCGGTGGCGTGAGCGGAGGTCTTGGCGGCGGAACTCAAAGAAGTTTTCGGGGTTTTTCTGGATACAGTCGCGCTGGAAGCGGCGCACGAAGTCATCGACGAGGGTTTGATCTCCGGCGATGAGACGTGTATCCATGAGCGCGGTTTTAGATTGTTGCTCGGATTTAGCTTCGCTGAGGCATTCGGTGATAGAGCGGGAGGCGTGGCCGACTTTAAAGCCTGTGTCCCAGAGGAGGTAGAGTAATTCTTGGATCAACTCCGCTGTGAGCTTTGCAACTTTGTGAGAATTGACGGGAAGCAGAAAAAGCAGGTCAATATCAGAGCCTGGATTGAGCGTGCCTCGACCATAGCCACCAACCGCAGTGAGTGAGAGTTTGATTGGCTTTTTCGGAGAGAGCTGGTCTTGCGCTTTGATAAATGCGGCGCGAATAAAATTATCGACCATATGTGAGCGCACTCCAGCGACTTCCAAGCCACCGGCACCTGCTTCGTGAAGCTCACGAATTTTTTGATCTTGGGTGCGAATAAAATCTTTGATCAAGCTAGCGCGTTCGCTTTGCTTAGTATTGACCTTGAGAGCGGGAAGGAGTGTATTGGTAGCTGCGGAACTGATAGATTCTATGAGTGCGTGCGCCATGTTGAGTGTCGTTCTGGGCTGTGTTTAACCATAGATGTCCTAGATTGCCATAGCTTTTGTGTCTGGAATGCGTTAAGTTTGCAGAGTTTTTGACTTGTTGCTCGTGGTTGAGTGAATTCGTTGAGCACTTTATCCAAACAGAGAAGTTGTAGAGACAAAAATGACCTAGCAATTGCTAGACCATTGTGTGAAAAAGTATGAGCTTATTAGCCGTTAGAGGATAGAGTCTGGCTCGTAGTTGGCTGCGTCTGGGAATTTCGCAGTCCATGCTGCTACCTTTTTGTCGAAGAGAGCAACCTGTGCGCGTGCGGAGCCTGCATTCTGTCGGCCTTCTACGAGGAGAGCATTGAGTTGCTCAGTAGTGAGTGGGATGCGCTCGTCTTCAGCGAGACGGCGGAGAAGGTCGTTCTTGTTCACAGCGCGGGAACGGAGGTCGTTTACAGTAGCTGCTGCGTTTTCTTTGATCACCTTGTGTGCTGTTTCGCGGCCAACACCTGCCTTCACGGTTTCCATCATGATAGTAGTTGTTATGAGGAAAGGGAGGTAGTGGTTGTTTTCAGCTTCGATCACTGCTGGGTAGGCGTCCATCTGGTTGAGGATGGTGAGAAATGTCTCGAACATACCGTCACATGCGTAGAATGCGTCTGGGAGCATCACGCGGCGTACCACGGAGCAGGAAACGTCACCTTCGTTCCACTGATCGCCAGCGAGACCGCCGGCCATTGTGAGGTAACCTTTAAGAATTGTCTGGAAGCCATTCACGCGCTCACAGGAGCGGGAGTTCATCTTGTGCGGCATAGCAGAGGAACCTGTCTGGCCTTTAGCAAAGCCTTCTGAAGCTGTTTCGTTGCCCGCCATAAGACGAAGTGTTGTGGAAAATGATGCAGGGCCAGCTGCGAGATCTGTGAGAATAGACACTGTGCGAAAGTCGAGGCTACGTGGGTAAACCTGACCAAGGTTGTTGAACTTCTCAGGGATGCCGAGGTGCTTGCTGATGCCGCTCTCGAGAGCTTCTACTTTTTCAAGATCGCCGTTGAAGAGGGAGATCTGATCCATCTGTGTGCCAACAGCACCTTTGAGTCCACGCACTGTGTAAGTCTCTATGTGGTGGTTGAGACTGGAAAGTGCGCCGAGGAGCTCTTCGCCGAACATTGCGATACGCTTACCGAATGTTGTCGGCTGAGCTGCTACGTTGTGTGTGCGGCCAGTGATGAAAAGTCCTTCCCACTGCTGGGCGCGCTCGTTGATTTTTGCGAGTGTCGCGATTGTTTTGTCGCGGAGGATGAGAAGGGAGCGGTAAACTTGAAGCTGCTCTACGTTCTCTGTGAGGTCGCGGGATGTCATGCCCTTGTGGATATGCTCGTGGCCTGCGAGTCCGCAGAATTCCTCGATGCGTGCCTTCACGTCGTGACGCGTTACGCGCTCGCGGTCCATGATGGACTGGAGGTTGACTTGGTTTTTGACTGATTCGTATACATCGATTGCTTCCTGAGGAATGTCGAGACCGAGCTCTTTCTGAGCTTTCATGACTGCGATCCAGAACTCGCGTTCAAGAACGATGCGGCCCTCTGCGGCCCAGATATTGACGATAGCTTTTGAAGCGTAACGCTCGGCCAAAACATTAGGAATTGCTGACATGCGTCGAGTTGTAGGCAGGGGGGCGGAACTTTCAAGCCAAACTCTGGTCTTTTTCTTACGTTTTTAGAGTATTCACTTTGTTGAATCAACCGTACCCAAAGTGCTGGAATTACCACAAATTATCCCAATGGTTATTTATAGGTTTTGTTGAGTTTTTCGAAGCCTCCAGTGTCATCTACTTTTTGTCCTTTATCCAAGTTGCTCGCAATAACGTTGAGCAATCTCAGTGGCATTGGTTGATGCTGTGTATGGCAGAGAGGTGAGCCAGGTTTCTTTTTTGAACCATGTACGCTGGCGTTTGGCATACTGGCAGGTGGCAAAGAAGATCTTTTTTTCACAGGTTGCGAGGTCGATCTCTCCTACTAAATAGGCGCGGATTTGTGGTACACCGATTGTTTTTGCACAGGTGATTGAGAGGTGTTTTGCCTGTGAAACTTCTTCGACTACGCCTTGCTCGAACATCTGTTTAGTGCGTAATGCGATACGCTGGCGCAGAGGTTCAGCCTCCCATAGGATGAGAGCTCCGCGCAGGTGTTTCTCGATTTCTTCTGAGCTTTGTTTCCAATCGTTTTTAAGTTCTGACATTTTTTTTCCTGAAAGTAGGCAAATCTCCAGCGCGCGGATGACGTAGCGTCGGTTTTGCAGATTGGTTATAGCGGCACCTTCGGGGTCGAGCTTGCGCAGTTCTTTGATGAGTGAGACATCATCTCGCATCTCGAGCTTTTCGCGTAATGCAGCATCGCTTGCAGGAACAGGAGACGGGCCGTGGGTGAGGAATTTAAGATACATGCCTGATCCACCGACGACGATGGGCGTCTTTCCGCGTGATTGGATTTCAGCAATGACTGGACGCGCGAGGTCGATGTAGCGCTGGGCGTCAAATTCCTCTGAGGTGTCTAGGATGGAAAAAAGGTGATGGGGAGCTTGTGCGAGTTCTTCGGTGGAAGGAGCTGCTGAGAGAGTTTCTATACCTCTATAAACTTGGTAGGCATCGCCATTGACGATCTCACCACCGAGTCGTTGAGCGATGGCAATAGCGAGTGCGGATTTTCCAGAGGATGTAGAGCCGCAAATGTAGATAGGTTGGGTCACAGGTGAAGAGTTGTAGGGCGATTGTATGGCTTATGTTTAGAATCCATGTTTAGGAGGATACCAAGAAAAAACCTCGGTAGCTGAGAGCGACCGAGGCTTTAGAAGTAGATATGTAGTATTGGATTACTCAGCGGAAGCGGAGTTGTTCTTTGGTGCGTATTTGTCACCCTCTTTGCGTGCCCTTGATCCGTTTACTACGAGTTGGCGGCCCATGAATGGTTGGTCGTGTAAGACCTCTACAGCATGCTTTGCTTCTTCGGTGTTGAGCATCTGAATGAAGCCGTATCCTTTTGATTTGTAAGTATTGCGGTTGTAGATGATTTCTACTTTTTTAACAGTGCCGACACCCTTGAAGAGATCTTCGAGGTCGTATTCTGTAGCGTCATAGGAAAGGTTTCCTACATAGAGACGCGCTGATTCCACAAGTACTGGCTGTGGCGCACGACGATGCGGCTTGTCAGAGCCTCCTTTTGCACTAGTCTTCGCATTGCGAACATTGGTTTTAGGTGCAGTGTGCTTATTACCTTGCTTGTTGTTCTGTTTCTTGCGCTGAGCTTTGCGTGCTTTCTTTTCATCGAAGAGGCCGAGAGCCTTGAGCATTTTTTGCCAGAAAGTAAGTTTGAGTGGCTTTGGGCGGCGGTTGTTGCGATTGCGGTTGTTATTCTTGTTGCGGCGCGGGCGGCGGTTGCCACCTTTGTGATTATCTTGGTTTGGTTTATGTATGGCTGACATGTTGTCGGATATGTTGATTGTCTAGGCACTAAGCGCAACGACGCTGAATGTGTAGGGTGGTTCCATTTCACCCGATGCTGGCACAGGAGTGCTTTCCTTCACCGGAAGTGTGAAAGTTGCTCGATATTTTGACGTATCTAGAACCCGCTCAGCGCTACATTCAGCGTTCTGCCAGTCTCATTGGGTGAGCACCAGCAGGTCGAGCGAACTAGACGTTGATATCAGAGCTTTGCTAAAAGGCAAGCCGTTTCGCTGTTGCTTATTTAGAACCGAGGTCTATCTTCACATCGAATTCCAAACTTCACATCCGACTATGATCCGCACACTTGTAGCTATTTTTCTTTTTAGCCTTAGCTTAGTCGCGCTGACGAGCGCACAGACTCCAGAGAGCTATATCGTAGTGGAGAGGTATTCTAAAAAAGTGTTGTTGGCGTCAGGTTCTGAGTACAAGCGTCCCGTAGCGAGTTTAGCGCACCTTGCGACAGCGAAGGTAACGTTGGACTGGTTGAAGGCCGCAGGTTTAGGCAGCACCACGATGGTGAGGGTGCCGAATCATACATTTTTCACAAGAGCTCAGAACCCGCTTGGGCTTCAGGCTGGAGATCGCTTAAGTGTTCGCGACGCTTTGTATGCGACCATTCTAACCAATGACAATGTGGCGGCAATCACTTTGGCGAACCACGTGGGGGGGAATTTATTGCAACGCCGTCAATTGGTGGGTAGTCCTGTAGCATTATTTGTGGAGGAAATGAATAACCTAGCGACTTCATTGGGGATGTTCTCGACGCGTTTCATAACTGCGTCTGGAGATGATTTTCAGAAAAGAGGAACTCGCTCAACAGCATCCGATATTGCGCGCCTTTCTGTGCATTTGGCGACGGATACAGCTTTTGGTTTCTACGCGAAGCAAAAGCAACGTTTACTTCGCGTTGTGAAGCGCGATGGAAGTGAAGTTAGCTTGACTGTAGTAAATTCTAACAAGCTCCTTTCAAGCAAGTTTAAGGTGGCTGGATTCAAAACTGGTCATTCAGTACGGGCGGGATCTTGTGCGAGCATTGTAGCTAATCGAAATTTCTATGTTGAAAAGTTTCCGACTGGGGAGGAACGAGTGACTCCGGTACAAATGGTTGTAGTGGTGTTAGGTTCTAGTGATGCTGGTTCTTTCGTGCGCCATGTCTTGCCACAGGCTTGGTCGCACTATGAGAATTGGCGCAAGGGGGGGTATATGGCTTCACCAGATAGACGAGAGTTCTTGAAAGTCACTCAGTAAGAAATGCGAGCAAAGGAACGTGCACTTGTAATAGCAGCGGCCGAAAAAGTTGAAGATTACGATTCGCGAGCTTTGGTAAGGCTTTCTTTTGCCTTTTGAAAATGAGCTGTTAGCTATGAGCTATGAGTATAAGTACACGCAGAGGCGATGTAGGAGAGACTGACTTATTATTCGGTAAACGTGTTTCCAAGACGCATCCACGAGTTCGGTGCTGCGGTGCTGTGGATGAACTTAACGCTCAGTTAGGCGTGGTTAGGGCATCTGAAGTTTCTGAGCAAATGGAAGAATGCATTGACAGCGTGCAGAAACGGCTAGTCAAATTGATGGGAGTGGTGGCTACTCATGAGCAAGATCATGGGAAATATACCGAGAAAGGGTATCAAGGGATTGAGTTGGAGGATGTCGCATGGCTCGACGAGATCGTGCATGAATTAGAGGTCGAAAAAGGTCACCGCTTTCGTGGCTGGTCACGACCTGGGAAGGCTGGAGCCTTGTCTGGGGCTTATCTTGATGTCGCGCGTACCACTAGCCGTAGAGCGGAGTTAGTGAGTTGGGAGATCGACGATGAAGGACTGGTGATCGCTCGACAATTTCTCAATAGACTGTCAGATGTCCTATGGCTTTTAGCACGTTCACGGGAGGCGGGAGAGTGAGGTGACACGATTGTTATGCTGGGATAGTTAAGATTTCTTGAAAAATCTCTTTTTTAAGGAGTGACAGTCACGATCGTAGGCTCTTTCTCGCCGAAGTATTTTTTTGCAGCAGCTAAGATTTCTTGCATGGTGACAGCTTTGATTTTCTCACTAGATTCACGATGATGTAGAGGGCCCAATCCAAGGACTGTATCGACAGCACAGAGGCGGGCCATGGCTTCATTTGATTGATTGTTGAGAGCTTGGCTAGAGAGCCATCCATTTTTAACTGACTCGAGAGTTTTTTTATCCATACCATTTTCGGCAATGGATGCGATGGTGTTGAGTAATTCAGTTTTGGCGCGATCTAATTGTTTAGGAGAGGTGCCGAGGTAGAAGCTAAAGAGCCCAGTGTCATGGCCATGGAATTGGGTCGCACTGCAGTAGTAGGCGAGACCTAACTCTTCACGGATTTTTGTAAAAAGTGGGCCAGCCATATCTGAGCACCAAGTGTGAAGAAGATCGAGCGCGTAGAGGTCATCGGCGTGTATTGAGGCTCCAGGGAAACCAATTGCTAAAACCGCCTGTTGTTTGTCGAGAGTGAGTTTGAGTTGCTCTGAATTTCCCGTCGCTTGGGCAGAAGGTGGTTGAGGTTCGCCTTGACGGATTTGGCTCAAGTGCTTCTCAGCTAACTTGATAGTTTCTACTGGATCGATAGCTCCAAAGATAGCAATCTGTGTGTTCCTTGCAGTGTAGTAGAGGGAATGATGGGCGGTGAGTGAAAGGCGAGTGAGTGACTCTATTGATTCTTTAGTTCCGAGTCGGTTGAGCCCATAACCTTTACCATCAAAGAGTGAATGACGTAGGTTACGAAATGCTACAGACATTGGGTCCTTGTCTTGCTCTAGCAATGCCGTGAGCTGTGTTTTCTTTTCGAAATCGATATTTTCTTGGTGAAATGCAGGATTTGCAAAACAATCTCCAAAGATCTCTAGAACTGCATCGAGGTCTTGGCTTAGGCAGCTAGCGGCGACAGCGGAGGTATTGTTACCAGTACTGGCTCCGAGAGTGGCTCCGAGGCCTTCGAGCGTTGTTGCGATTTCAGCACCACTACGTGTAGTTGTTCCTTTTGTGAGCAAGGAAGAAAGGAGAGTGGAAATTCCTACGGTTTCAGGAGTTTCAGCACTGAGTCCTGCACGAGTAGCAGCCTGAATGGAGACCATTGGCAGGCGTGGGTCGACACACATATGGAGCTGGAGTCCGTTGCTTAAAGTGTGACTGAGAATCTCTTTTTCAGCCTTTTCGTTAGCTTGGCTTGTCTGAACTTCTTCAGTTCCAAGTGGATCGAGTGAGGTGACGGTGAGTTTTGTGTTGTCTAACAAGTAGGTCGAGCAGACTCGACGGATGTCTTCTTCTGTGACTTCTTCTACAAAGGCAATAAAGTCTTTGGTGAAGTTGAGATTACGTGTTTCATGCCAGTTGCTAGCAAGGTCTGAGGCGCGTCCAGAGGCTGTAGTCAGAGTGTTGAACTGAGAAACGAGACAGATGCGCTTGGCTTTTTCTAGTTCGATACCTAACTGATCATCACAGAGTTTTTCAATTTCCTGGTGGATGGCAGCTTCTAGTTCGTCACGTTGATCGGCAGGAACTTCTGCGTTGACACTAAAGAGTCCAGTTGGGTGATTGGTAACCCACGCCCATGAACCAATGTGTAGGCAGAGGCCTTGTTGTTCGCGAATGCTCTGATAGAGGCGCGACGAGCGACCTCCTCCTAGAATCGTGGAAAGGAGTTCAAGAGGGGCGGCGTCTGGGTGAGTGAGACCTGGAATTTGCCAGGCGAGGGTGAGTTTGTTCGCTGGAATGGCGAAGGTGGAGCGCTCTTCTCTACGGCCGAGTTGTGGGGGCTCTTCGGCGACTTGTGGGCGGTGGGTAAAGTCACGCTTAATATTGCCAACGAGCTTATTGAGCATTGCTAACATCTCGGATTTATTGAAGTCTCCAGAGATAGAGAAGAAGCAATTTTCGGTCGTATAGTGAGCCTTGTGGAAGGCGACCATATCTTCGTATTTGATTTTATTGAAGAGTTCGAGGTGGCCAATCACTGGCTGAGCTCTGCCATCGTTCGTAAGTGCTGTGGCGAAGAGTTGGCGAGATGCACGGTTGTCTGGGTCATCGAGTCCCATGTCGATTTCGCGACGGATGACCTCTTTTTCTTTTTCAAATTCGTCTTTGGGAAAGCGTGGCTTGAAGACCATTTCGCTGACAACTTTGAGGAATGTTTCCGCCGAGTCAGCCGGTCCACAGATGTAGTAGACGGTGCGATCAAAAGTGGTATAGGCGTTCCATTGGCCACCAGCGGCCTGGACTGTTTGGGAGATTTCTTCACCTGTGAAGGACTCTGTGCCCTTGAAGACCATATGCTCTAACAGATGTGAGATGCCTGCACCCATCCATTGTTCTTCATGGATGCTCCCAGTTTCGACCCAAATTTGAGTAGAAATAACAGGAGCTGAGGAATCGGCATCTAAGATGATTTTTAAGCCGTTATCTAGAGTGTGAATAGTCGCAGTAGTATCAGGAAACATAATAAATCTGTGTGCATTCGTACTGAGTGATGCGTCTATTGACGATCATTTATCACAAGGATTTCCTTAGGTGAAAATAGGATCGCCTAATGCTTCACTTTTGCCGGCAGTTTGAGTGAACTGATTGAGGCTACCAAAGTGAGGAGTGCTGCGGTCCACAAGCAGCCTGGGAGACCTGCTAGCAAATACAAAGTTCCTGAAAGTAGAGTGCCTAATAATCTTCCGCACGCATTAGCCATGTAGTAGAAGCCAACATTGAGGGAGACTTGATCTTCGTCGGTATAGGCGAGAATAAGGTAGGAGTGTAGGGAGGAGTTGATGGCAAAAATAAAGCCGAAGACACAAAGTCCTCCGAGCAAGGTAATGCTTAGATGGTAATTTGCTGATACTGCCACCGCCATGAGCGAACAGATGGCGCAGAGGATGAAAATCCAGACTTTGGCTGACTTGACTGAATGTTGCAGCCCACTTGAGCTTGGCTGGGATTTTTTGACTTTAGTAATTTTGGGCGCGAAGGCTTGGATGATACCATAGCCGATGACCCAGAAGGCCATGAAACCACCCACTTTCCAGAAGTCCCAACCAAGCTGATCGTGGAGGAAAATTGGGAGACCAACGACAAACCACACATCGCGTGATGCAAAAAGAAATGCGCGTGCAAATGAGAGTCGGTTGATCGCCTCGCTTTTGGAAAAAAGCTGGGTGAACTTTGTCTTTGTCTTCGATTTACCAAAGCTTCCTTTGACACATATGAGACTCACAATGAGCACGACAAAGAGTAAACTTGCTAGCGAATAAAGGGCTCCGCTAAAGCTTACGGAACTGAGCAAAAGGCTTCCTAAGAAAAAGCCAATGCCTTTGAGTGCGTTCTTTGAGCCAGTGAGAGCAGCTACCCATTTGAACAGCTTGTCATCATCTGCTGTTGCATCGTTTACCACGAGTTTGACGGCACTTTTAGAGCTCATTTTTGTAAGATCCTTTGCCACGCCAGCAAGTGCTTGGATAGCCATTACAAAACAGATGGTGAGGAAGGGGAGCCAACTAGAGTCTACAAAACTAAGGCTTGTGAGTGCGATGATTTGGAGGCTTAAGCCGATGAAGAGTGTGCGCCTAAGTCCACAGCGAGAGCTAACCCAGCCGCCGATGAGGTTGGTGACGATGCCAGCCAGCTCATAGAGAAGGAAGAGAAACGCCAGCTGGATCGAGGTGTAACCCAAGGCGTGAAAGTGCAAGAGAACGATCATGCGCAAGGCCCCGTCGGTAAGCATAAAGGTCCAGTACGCTAGAGTGATTAGCGCATAGGTAGTTTTGCTGATGGAGCTTGAGAGAGACATGCTCGTTAGTAGCTGGTTTTAGGAAATAGATTTTGCCACTTTTTGCACGAGATCCATGAGTCGGTTTGCATAACCCACTTCGTTATCGTACCAGACGAAGAGCTTGAGCATCGTGCCGTTGGTCACCATTGTTGAAGGAGCGTCGATAATGCCTGAGCGCGTATCATTGGTGAAATCCGCAGAGACGAGCGGCTTCTCTTCATACCCAAGAATTCCTTTAAGATCACCATCGGCGGCTTCTTTGAGTAGGGAATTTACCTCCTCAGCGGTGACTTCTTTTTTGAGCTCAAATACACAATCCGTGAGGGAGGCGTTGAGCAATGGTACGCGTACTGCGTGACCATTGAGCTTACCTTTGAGTTCAGGGTAAATCATTGTGATTGCTGTAGCGGATCCTGTAGTTGTTGGAATAAGGGAGTTCACTGCAGAGCGTGCGCGGCGTAAGTCCTTATGCGGTGCATCGACAATGACTTGGGTATTGGTTAGGTCGTGTAGAGTGGTGATTGTTCCGCGCTCGATTCCGATTGTTTCATGAACCACTTTGATTGCGGGTGCGATACAGTTTGTTGTGCAGGAAGCAGCTGTTACAATATGGTGCTTTGCAAAGTCATAGAGTGCATCATTGCAGCCCATTACAATGTTGAGCACTTTGTCTTCCTTTACAGGAGCGGCGACGACAACTTTTTTGACGCCTTGGGCGAAGTAGGTTTCGAGCTGTGCTACGGATTTGAATACTCCAGTAGCGTCGATCACGATGTCGCAGTTGGACCAGTCGGTTTCCTCGATCTTTTCATTCTGGCTGAATTGAATTTTTTGGCCACCGACAATAAGGGTGTCGTCAGAGTGGGAAATGCCACGATTCCAGCGACCGTGTACGGTGTCGAACTCGAGTAAGTGCGCTGCAGTTTCCGCTGTGCCTCCAATTTCGTTGATTTGAGTGATGGTATATTCCGTGTGGTCAAATCCAGCGCGATATCCTAGTCTTCCCATGCGACCGAAACCGTTGATTCCAATATTCATGATAATTGAGTTATTTTAAAGAATGCGCAGCACCTTGTGTCTGTTTATAGAGCTCAGGTTGAGCCTGACAGTAGTCCTCGGTAATGAATTCTCTCTCTTAATAGAGCCAGAAGCTTCTGGATACCTGAGACCTTCAGAGAATATATTATGCTTTTCCCGTTGCGCTCTGAATCTATGAGTCCAGCTGTACTGAGTTCCTTGAGGTACAATGAAAGAGTATTGGGCTGAATGCCGAGATGCTGTAAAAATCTCTCCAGTGCTGAGGCCCATAACTCTACAGGGAAGGAGTAGACGATACACTTCCAGCCGAGACTCCTGTGAGAGGGCTCTAAATTTCTGTGCGACGTCTTGGGTGTTTAGCCAGTTTTTGCTACGTACTTTGTTGATTTTGAATGAACCGATGATTTGGTCGGGAAGTATGTGGGTGTGTCATAGGTAAATATTCTTAGAAGCTTACAGCAAAGTAGACGCCGCCATGGAGGCTGTCACTGCCGGTGTCGTCGCTGTCGAGTAAAATGGATGTTCCAATGTATGGGCTGACAGAAACGGACTGACTGATGTTATAAGTGTAGCAGCATTTGGCAAAGCTGTTATTGAGCCCCCTTCGCTGGTAAAAATCATCTACCGCACTGAGTCCTCCTGAGAGATTGAAGTAGGAATCGTCGTTGATGCGATGATAGTATGCCAGCTGGATATTACCATACCATCCTTTTGCGCCAGTGTCGTAGGTAGCGAGGGTGGATAGGTTGAAGTTTTGTGAGAGCTGATAGCTTGCCCCGAGCTCAGCTGAAACTCCGTCTTCAAAAAAGGAAGACGAATAAGAGCGGTAGGTGGCGCCGAGGGAGAGTGTGAAGTCGCCGAGTTCTTTACTGAGCTCAGCCATAGTTCCGGCTCCCGTAAAGTCGCCTTTGCCTATCTCAGAACCAAACCATAGGGCTGAATCTATATATGTGGTGTTGTCGAAGGCGTATTGAGCCCCGAGCTGTAGATCGATACTCTCTTGTGCGAGGATAAATCCACGGTAGTTGTACTCGCTGCGGTACTGAGCCACAGCCTCGATTCCATACGGAATGTCGTCGAGAGCTATGGATTTGTGAGATTCTTCAGCCTGCAAGGTGAGCGTGCTGACAATCAAAGGGCTGAGTGTGAGAGCCGTGCGCTTGATTGGCATAGAGGTGGAAATATCCATTACTACACTAGGGCTAACAAATGAGATCGAGTGTTGTCAATTGGCTTGTCGCACAGTTGTTAGGGTTGGAAGCGATCAAAGGAAGCTTTGAGCTTATCGAGGCCTTCTAAGACTCGGGCATGTGGGCAACCGAAGTTGAAGCGGAATTGTCCTAGTGCACCGAATGGACCTCCGTCTGTGAGGAACAGTTTAGCATCTTTTTCAAAGTAGAGAGCTGGGTTCTTCATGCCAGCTCCACGGCAATCGATGAGGGCAAGGTAAGTGGCTTCTATATCAGGAATAGTACAACCTGGAAGCTCATTGCGCACAAACTGCGTGAGTGTATCGCGGTTCTTTTTTAGGTAGTTGAGGAGTTCTTGTCTCCAGGGCTCGCCGTGTTTGTAGGCTGCTTCAGCAGCATAGAATGCGAGGCAGTTGATTTCAGCGAGGGTGTTTCCGCGTGTTTTTGTGAAGATCGCACGAGTTGCTGGGTTTTCGATGACGGCAAATGCGTAGCCCATGCCAGCAATGTTGTAGGTCTTGCTTGGCGACTGAAGGACGATGAGTTTTTCCTTCAAGTTCTCTTGAAGCTTGAGTGCAGAATAGAAGGGTTGAACGTCTTCGTTGAAGACGAGGTCGCAGTGCATTTCGTCGGCGACGAGAACGAGATTATGATGCTGACAGAATTCTGCAACTTTGATGATTTCTTCTTTTGTAAAGGAGCGTCCGAGAGGGTTCTGAGGGTTACAGAGTAGGAATACTTTGGTCTTCTCTGTGACTTGCTGCTCCATTTGTTCGAAATTAAAAGTCCAGCGGCCATCTTCAAAAATGTGTGGGATATCAATGGTGTCTACCTGAGCGTCTTTTCCTACAGTAAGGAATGGGTAGTAGACGGGAGTGCAGATCATGATGGCATCGCCAGGCTTTGTGAAGCCGCGTGCTGCAAGCGAAAGTGCTGGAACTAGTCCGCCGAGGTGGACTAGTTGAGATTCAACAATCTGTGCACCATGTTGAGTGTCAAGATAGCTGAGAACAGCTTGCTTAAGGCCTTCGTGAGCGTGAGCGTAACCGAGCACTCCGTGAGAGAGGCGTTGTTGAATCGCCTCCAACACACAGTCTGGAGCAAGGAAGTCCATGTCTGCGATCCAATATGGATCCAGTTCAGGATGGCGATCCCACTTGATAGACCCTGTGCCACGACGTTGAAGAATGGTGTCAAATTGCATGCACGGATAGTGTACGTGAATTTGATTTAGTCAATATGTAGTATCCCCAGTGTGCCGCCCAATGAAGATAGTGTACTACTTGATAAAGCGAGTAGTCATCGAGTAGCGGTAGGCTTTGCCTTTATTTGCGTAATTGGCGACAAAGGGGGGAGTCTTTTTTAGACTCCTTGAGGATTGATTTCAGATTCGAGATCAGACTCGAGAACTTCACGGCGGAGGTTGATGCCGCGAGCCTTACTGAAGATGTAAACGATCGGAGATGCGATGAAGATCGAGGAGTAAGTACCAACGATGACACCGATCATGATTGTGAAGGAGAATGCCTTGAGTGAAGCGCCGCCGTAGATGTAGAGAACGAATACCGAGACGAAGGTAGTTACAGAGGTAATGATTGTACGTGAGAGCGTGGTGCTGATAGCAGCGTTCATTACGGCGCGCACATCGCCAGTCTTGGTCTTGAGGTTCTCGCGGAGGCGGTCAAATACTACGATCGTATCGTTGATAGAGTAACCTGCGATGGTGAGGAAGGCGCCCATGTGGATGAGGGAGAATTCCTGACCGGAAATCACGAGAATCCCGAGAGTGATTAAGATATCGTGTATCAATGCGAGGAAGGCACCGAGGGCGAAAGAGAACTCGAAGCGCAGTGTGATGTAAATCAACACACAGAAGATACCGAGGCTGAGTGCCCAGATCGCATTTTCGAGGAATTCGCCACCGAGTGTCGGGCTCACTTCAGAGGTGCTAGCGTCAATGACATAGTGGGTGACTGACTTACCTGCGTCGCTGCGGCTAAAATCTGCATTGGGAGCGGCTTCTTCAACGTCGTTGAAGCCTGAAATGGTGTTTCGAATTGCGGAGACAATTGCGTCGCTGTCTTCTCGACTGGATTTGATAGTGAGGTATGAACTACCTCCATCCGCTTGTTCGATCTGAGCAGAAGCAGCTTTCTTTTTTTTGACACTATCAATGATGCCCTGAGCCTCATTCTGGCTTACTGTTTGACCAGCTGGGATTTCGAAACGTGTGATGTTACCACCAACGAAGTCGATACCTAGCTGAGCGTCACCTTTGATGCCAAGAGCTGTGAGACCACCGACGATCATCACGCCTGAAAGGATGAATGCGAGCTTGCGCTTGCCGAGGAAGTCGATCGCCTTCTGCGGGACAAGGTTCATGAACTTAATCTTCTTTAGTGTACCTTTGTCTTCACTCCAAGCGAACATAACGCGTGTACAAAGAAGTGCTGCGAGAAGTGTGCCGAGGATACCCATAGTGAGAGTGACTGCGAAGCCCTTCACAGAACCTGTAGCTTTCCAGAAGAGGATGAGTGCTGTAAGTAAGGTGGTAATGTTCGCATCAAAGATCGCAGAAAATGCTTTTTCGTAAGCAGCTTTGATTGCTGCGTGGATCGACTTTCCTGCGCTGAGTTCTTCACGCATGCGCTCGTAAACGAGCACGTTGGCATCGACTGCCACACCAATGGTGAGGATGATACCTGCGATACCTGGGAGGGTGAAGGATGCGCTGAAGAGCGCCATTGCACCGAAAAGAATAAGGATGTTGAGGCAGAGACCTACGATCGCCACGATACCTGAGTAACGGTAGTAGAGGAGTATGAAAACTACGGTGAGTGCGAGACCTGCGAGACCTGCATTGATACCTTGTTTGACCGTGGCTTCACCAAGAGTTGCGGTAATATCGCGGGTGTAGATTATCTCGATGTCGTTTTCCATTGGGTTGGAAAGACCTTTGGAAAGCTCTTCACACTCTTTGATATCGTCGAGGCCGCTGATGACGAAATTCTTCGAGAGAACTTCAGCGTTCAGCACTGCGTTATTGATCACTTTTCCATCGAGAATACACACGATGTGGTCGCGACCTGCGTTGAGGTTGCGCGTGAAGGTTTCCATCTGCTTCGCACCAGTCGATGTGAGCTCGATGAATACCTGGGTGTTAGAGGCGCGGTCAGGCCATGCGTCTGCGACTTCCTTACCAGTGAGTGCTGGACGACGTGCGACTAAGACGTGACGTTTGCCGATAACTTCGCCATTTTCGTCTTTGATTTCCTGTGGATAGGCACGGTAGCGCGGGACGGTTTCTTCGCCTGTAGCTACGAGCTCAGCGAGCTGTGCAGACTGCGGGTGACGCTTGTGGATGGTGAGTTTTGCTGTGGTTGTGAGAATCTTTTTGAGAGCTTTAGCTTCGGCTGGGTCGATTTTTGGAATCTGAATTTCAATGCGATTACCTTGTACAGATACAGGAGCATCGAGGGTGCCTGACTCGTTGAGGCGGCGCTCGATGATCGTCTTCGCTGTGTCCATTGCAGAAGGAGTAAGCTCGATGACCTCGCCAGTGTCTTCATCGATATTTGGCTTTACCTCGATGATGAAGGAAGTACCGCCAACGATTTCAATACCGCCTTGGAGCTTGTGTGCTTTAGAGAGTTCTTTTTTGCCCTGAACCACCTGTAGGAGGTTAGAAGGGGGAATGATGGCAAAGAGTGAAAAGAGAGCGATGAGGAGAACGATGATGGAACCAACGTTGCGCTTCACTCTGTCTTTGTCAGTGGCGAGGTACCAGAACAGCAAGATAAGAATGGAAATTCCGGAAAAGAGCACCATGGTGGTGTCGCTGCTGGGTGATGATGCAAGGAATGTTGTCATGAGAATATACTTCTGCAAGTTGCCTGAGACAGGTCGATACGACCCAAGCTGCCAATTCTTTAAAAATCGGTCGGAATTTCATGCACTTGTTTGAGTCGCCCGTCAATCGCTAGTTAGGCAAAATCTATTATCTGACCCTCTCACGCTCTTCAATTTCTCAACGAAAGCCGAGATTTTCGACATGGGTTGCTTCTTCGTTTTGTATTGAAATATTGAACGGGACATCAAAGCACTTCTTGAGAGATGCGTCTGCGAGAATTTTTTCATGTTCTTACTGAAAGGTCTCCTCAAGACCTTCTGAACTAGATACCACTTTGGATGATGAGCTCTCGACTTTCAATGTCACAAAGTGTCCGGCGGTGTAGAACCCAGCGTCCTTAAGTCCCTTGCTTACTGCGGTTGCTCCTTGGTGATTAAAGGTGCGGCAAACTCATCCGCTAACAGCTCGGCCTGTTTGAGGATGTTGTCCGTAGCAATCTTCTCTAAGTCTGGTGGATAACCAAAGCGTTTGAGCGTCGATTTGACCAAGGCGCGCATCTTGGCCCTGACCTGCTCCCGCTTCGTCCAGTCAATCGTTGCGTTCTTGCGAACTTTATTAACCAAATCAGTGGCCAAGACCTTCAGCGTGTCATTGCCCATGACTTCTTTGGCTGAGTCATTGTCGGCCAATGCCATGTAGAAAGCATACTCGTAATCGTCTAGGTCGAGTTTTTGTGCTTCGAGACCAGAGGCCGTTATTTTTTTGCTCATCGCGATCAACTCTTCGATCACTTCCGCAGCGGTCAGTACATTGTTCTGATACTTCTTGATCGTGTTCTCAAGCATCTCGGAGAGCTTCTTGCTCTGCATTGCATTACGCTTGGTGCGGCTCTTGATCTCGTCATTTAAAAGCTTCTTGAGAAGCTCCACAGCGAGATTCTTTTGCTCCATTCCTCGAACCTCCTCCATGAATTCATCCGAAAGTATGGAGACATCCGGCTTTTGGATTCCGGCAGCGCCAAACACATCGACCACACCTTCAGAGACAATTGCTTTGTCGATCAATTGGCGAACGGCTGATTCGATTTCTGCGGAAGTCTTTCCGCCTTTGCCACCAGCTTCATCGAATTTCGCAAGGCGGGCTTTGACGGCTTGGAAGAAGGCGACTTCGTCTTTCGCTTGCATAGCCTCTTTGCTCGGAACCGCTAGGGCAAAGGCTTTCGAGAGCGCATTCACTTCCTTGCAAAAACGCTCTTTCCCATCCGCTATTCCGAGAAGGAAATTCTGCGCTTCCGCCAGCATGATCATCTTTCGACGGGTATCTGCCTCAAAATACTCTGCATAATTATAGCCATGTAGCATTTGCGCGACGACTTCGAGCTTCTCGCGCATCAGAGCTACAGCTTTCGATTGATCGAAAATCGGCGGCCCTTTGCCATCTCTTTCCGTGTAGATCGCAACTGCTTGTTCTAGCGACGTAGCTATCCCCAGATAATCGACCACCAGACCACCTGGTTTGTTCTTGTATACTCGGTTTACTCGGGCAATTGCCTGCATCAGATTATGCCCCTGCATCAGCTTGTCCACATAGAGCGTGTGCATGCTTGGGGCATCAAAGCCGGTAAGCCACATATCGCGGACTATCACGATCTCCAGTTCATTGCTGGGGTCTTTGAAGCGATCTGCCAAGTTGCGTCGGTCTTGTTTGTTGGTCGAGTGCTTTGCCCATTCCACTGGATCAGAGCTATTGCTCGTCATCACGACCTTGATTTTGCCCTTCCTTAGAGCGTCGTCATGCCATTTTGGGCGCAGCTTGATAATCGCCTCATACATCTCCACGGCGATACGGCGGCTCATTGCCACCATCATGACCTTGCCTTCCAACGCTTCCTGCCGCGTCTCAAAATGCTTCACGAAATCAGCCGCCACCGCTGCAATGCGCTTAGGATGACCGACAAGGGCCTCAATCTTCGTCCATTTGGTTTTGTCCTTTTGACTGACGGCTGCTTCTTTACCTTCTGTCAACTCGTCAAACTCTTGGTCGATTTCAAGGATCTTCTCTTCGTTCAGATGGAACTTCGCGAGTCGGGACTCGTAGTAAATCGGCACGGTCGCGCCGTCTTCCTTTGCCTGCTCGATGTCATATACGTCGATGTAATTGCCAAAAACAGCGGGAGTGGATTTGTCGTCTCGTTCAATCGGTGTTCCAGTAAAGCCGATGAAGCTGGCATTCGGCAGCCCATCTCGTAGATACTTGGCGAACCCATACTTGTTCACTGCCTTATCTTTCTTCTCAATGGTTTTGGCAGCGAAACCATATTGCGAGCGATGTGCCTCATCTGCCATCACGATGATATTACGACGCTTTGAGAGTGTCTCACAAATCGAAGAACCTTCCTCAGGAGCAAACTTTTGGATCGTGGTGAAAATAATTCCGCCGCCTTCTGTTTTGAGCAATTCCTTTAGGTCTTTACGGTCTTTCGCTTGAACGGGTGGCTGCCTCAAAAGCTGTTTACAGGCTGCGAAGGTATCGAAGAGTTGCTGGTCTAGGTCGTTCCGATCCGTCAGTACCACAATCGTTGGGTTATTCAATTCGAGCACAATCTTGCCCGTGTAGAAAACCATCGAGAGCGATTTACCTGATCCCTGCGTGTGCCAGACCACGCCAGCCTTTTTATCTCCCTTTGGCTGGTCTTTTACAGTTGGAAGATTGCCGTAGCTCACGGGGTCTTCCATGACACGCTGCGACTCTTCGGTGGCACGCTTAGTCGATTCCACTGCTTTGTTCACAGCATGGTATTGGTGGTAAGCTGCGATCTTTTTGACGGTTTGAATCTGTTTCAAGCCGTTCTCATCTTGGCTCTCTGTCTTCTCAAAAACAGTGAACTGCTTAATGAGGTCGAGCAGCACATCAGGGCGAAGCATTCCCTTGGATAGGGTTTCAATCTGTGGGATAACACTGTTGTCCTCACGAATGCCATTGACCGTTTTCCAACGCATGAAGCGGGAAAAGTCAGCGGTTAAAGAACCCGTTCTGGCCTCAGTCCCATCCGATGCAATCAGCAGGACATTGTAATAAAAAAGCTGCGGAATTTCCTGCTTGTAGGTCTGTAGTTGGTCGTAAGCCTTGCGAACCGTTGCGTTCTCGTCCGACGGATTCTTCAGCTCGATCACGACGAGAGGCATACCGTTCACAAGAATGAGCACGTCCGGTCGCTTCGTCACGATGGTTCCACGCTGCGCTGCGGATACCGTAAACTGGTTCGTTATCTCTAGGCGATTGTTTTGTGGTGAGATGTAATCGACCAAGTTGACGATCTCGCCACGTGTCTCACCGTCTTTCTGAATTTCGACTTTGATTCCCTCAGTGAGGTAGCGATGGAACTCCTCATTATTTTCTAGCAGGTTTTGGCTGGATAGCGTCAGCACTTTCTTTACAGCCTCGTCCTGTGCTTGATGTGGCACATTCGGATTCAAGCTCGCCACCATCTCGCGCAGAGTAGTCTCCACGATCACACGTTCTGGCTTGGTGCGGTTTAGTTCTTCAGGAGAAACGAAGCGGTAGCCTTGCCCTTCCAAAACTTCGAGGCAGAACTCTTCGACATCGGACTCTGTAATGCGTTGTTTCATTGTAATTCGTCTTTTTCTTTCGGTAATGCTTCGAGCGTTTCAATCAGCTGTTTTTTAGTTGGGAGATAGAGCTGGTATTGGCTGGCGAGGATGCTCTTGTTGTTTTCTGGCAGGGCATATTCAACGACCGCTTGATTTTTATCCGCGCAGAGCAGAATACCAATTGTTGGATTTTCCTCTGGGGTCTTTTCTTCTCGGTCATAATAATTCACATACATCTGTAACTGCCCTAGATGTTTGTGCGTCAGTTTTTCGGTTTTGATCTCGATTAGAATAAAGCAGCGCAGTAGGCGGTTATAGAAAACCAGATCGATAAAAAACTCATCGTCCTCCAGAGTGATGCGTTGTTGGCGTGAGACGAAAGAAAAGCCGTTGCCCAACTCAAGGAGAAAGCTTTGCATATTGGTAATGAGAGCTTGCTCCAAGTCCTTCTCATAGTAGCTGGCCTGCGGTTTGAGATCGAGGAATTCAAGAACCATAGGATCTTTAATGATGTCCGTAGGTCTCTCGGGCTGTGCTTCCTGCTTTGCAATCGCTAAGACTGATTCCTTATCAGAACTAAGTAATAGACGCTCATACAGTTGGCTATTAATCTGCCGCTCAAGTTGACGGGCAGACCAATGGTTTTTGCAGGCTTCTTCTAGATAATAGCTTATCTTGTCGCTATCTTCGATGCGAAGAAGCAGTCGATACTGAGACCAATTCAATTGCGAACGCAGTGTGTTCGCAATTGGGAATACGCGGTAAAACTGCCGACATTCTTCTACTTCTTCATACTTGCCCGTTGTATCGCCTCCAATGTCCTCTTCCAGAATTTCTGGTGTTGACTATTATCTATTTGCATGTCTTTTTTCGTTTGATTTAGTGTTTATTTGGAACATGATTTATTGTATCCGCCAGATTTGAGCGGCGATTTGTGCTAGTTTTCTTTGATGTTCGCTTACCGTGTCCGGATTCCAGTCCTCATGCTCAGCGACGAACTGAGAAAGCTTGATTCCTGAGGCTTCGAAAACGACTTTCTTTTCAGAGAACGCCTTCCTGCTTACGCTTTGATTGTGCTTGCTGGAGAGCAAGGTGAGGTTGCCGATTCGGGGGATATGCTGTTCAAGCGAGTCTCCAAATGCGTTGCGCCAACTCGCCTCAGTGTTATGAGCTTTCTTTGGCAGAATGTGCTCTATAGTCCAGTTGGGATTCGGAAGAGGCGACTGGTTGTGAGGATTTAAATGATTTTCGATGCTGCCCAGTATATATGCCTCTTTTTTCATTTTCTTACTCGTCGAAAATGTTTTGTCGGAGAAATGATTAATGAACTCTTCATCATTTGGCATGTGATTGAGGAGTTCTGTTTTCACTGAACCTAAGTCACTGGATTCGAAAATTGAGCAAGCGATTCTGTTGTAAACTCCCTCAATATTCTGGGCCGGGTGATTGCAGATTACATGGTAGCGCATACAAAAGGCATTCATGTATTTACAAACTTTGCCGAAGTCTGCATCATCGCTAAACTGCAATCTAGCGTTTAATAGGATGCCATAAGGCGACACAATGTTGAAGGTCTTGAACATGTGGAGGCAGTCTTTGATTCTGTCTTTAGCTTTGCTATCTGAAATATTCCCCCAAAGCTCATCTTTAGAGTTCCTTAGAGCTGCATAGATTGACGATGCACTTGCCAGATCCTTTAAGAGCTTGATGCCGTCCTCTGGGGCACAGATTTTTCTTTTGATTACTTTATAGAGTTGGGTTTTCCTGACTAGCGGGTTTCTCCCGTTCCAGAAAGTGTGTAAAAACTTGGGAAATTCTACTGAGCCCAAATCATCCAGAATTTGGCTCCATCTCTCTTCTTGCTCTTCGATTAGATTGTCATTTTCATATCTTGGATCGATAGTGGAGAAAATGTAGTTCTTGAGTAAATCGGGTGTCGAGAGCTGCACACCTCTGGCATTTAAAGTCTCAAAGACTTTGTAGGCGTTGACATCGTCCCCAACGGTGATGACAGTAAAGAGAAGGTAGTTGGAAACGATGTTTTCAATGAGTTCGCCAAGTGTTCCCCCATCCACTTTCAGAGCACTGAGTACCTTCTCAAAATACTCTTTCGCCTTTCGGAGCTGATGCTCAGTCCGCTTTAGACTCCGCTTTCTAGGCATGTTCTTTAGACTCGCTAGGTCATTTCTATAATAATAATCACAGTTTCGGTTCAGTTCAAGTTTGAGCTCCTCGCTTAGTAAACTTGCACTCTGGGTCGAGATGAACTTATACTTTAGTAGCTTAATGCGTTTCTGGTCATCCTCGACGCTGGATTTTTTCAAAATTTGTAGCGCAGCCAGAATGAGGAGTGAGAGCGTCGTTATTCTCTGCTGACCATCGATAATTGTATATTGATCAATGTCCGAACGCTGGAGGACGAGGTAGCCCATGTAATGCTCCTCGCGATCCTGTTTGTCCAGATTGCTAATCTCTCGGATATCTGTCCATAAATCTTCCCACTGCTCGCGATCCCACGAATAATCTCGCTGATATTTTGGAACCGTATATCGCTTTCCATTCCCAATGATCTCGCTGAACGATTTATTGGATGTATCGAAATTGTTATTCATATTAATATCTTGTGCTTAAGGATGGCTTTTCTGCATTCATCAGCTTAGGGAGTTCTGGCGTCTTGTCAATCTGCTCCTGCAAGTGCTTACGTTCTTTGAAACCAAGCTCAGAAAAGCTTTTCGGGGTAAGTGGGACGATTTCGTTGGAGGTGGTGTTTATTTGGGATATGGCTGCTAAGATTTTTGTTTGATCTGGTCTATCGCTGCACGAAACACTTGCATGGAGATAGTAGCGTTTGTTCAGAAGGCTGAAAGCCAGAGAGTTTTTGTTTAAAAGGGTGAATGTAATTTCTGAAATCGCGAAGAGAATGACTGTACTTTTTTACATCCAGATCGATCCAGCCAGTTTCAAATGCCACATCAATCAGGTTCGCCAAGTTCCACTCACGGAATTCCTTTGGCTTTCTATTCTTTTCATTACGAGGAGTTGATTCAGCTTGATTAAACACACTTGGGTTGCTCGATGCTACGCCCAGCAAGACAGCTTCCAATAAGCTCCCAGTCATGATGACAGCAGAAAGGTAAGCTTCTACAGACATGCAACGACCAACTTCCTTCCATCTGCTTTCAAGTATGTTAACGAAAGACGGTTCAAGAGACAAAGCAGAGAAATCTACTTTCGGGAATTCCTTACCTAAAAAAACTTGTTCACTGTTTGGAGCGGGTGTTTCGACAGCGCCGCCTAGTCGTTTAATCATTTTCCCAATAGCCTCTTCTTTCGATTGATCTCTATTAGGAATGTGAGCTTTCGCGTATTCGAGAAGCCCAGAAATAGTTTTCAAAATCTGAGCGTTACTACCTTTTGACAAAAAGCACCTCAGCCTCTTTGCCTTGGAATTACCAAATTCGGCATATGTGTCGGCATAAATATCAACATTACACCAGTGCAACATAGCCTGCCGAAAGGTGTCATTTGTAAAATCCAAAACATACCCGCCTTCCATCTGAAGGTAGTCTTCAAGAGTTCGCTGCTCTATGGGATTCAAGTTTGACATTTAGGGCTTGGGAATTGGGAGAGTTAGGCTTTTAAGAGGTTACGCGAATTTCGCCTTTCATCAGTTTGGGCAGGAGGGTGTCGCGGAGTTGGGTGAGGGTTTCTGTCTGTTGAGTGTTGGATTTTATCTTTACATCTAGGGGAGCTGCTAACTGTTCAAATAAGCTAACAAGATCGTCATTTGGAATAAGAAGCTCTGGTCGCTGAAAATCCTTTTTGGAGATGCTACCAAAAACAGTTCCTTCTTGATTATATTGATCAAAGAAATGGGTAAGCGATTTAACCTTGTAGAGTCCGTATGAAGAAAATTGGTGGGACATGGCGCATAACCCACGCCCAACACAACAGGATTGCATCGCCAAATTAATGTCGCCGACAGGTGCCCGCACACTAAGAAGGATGTTCCCCTCATTAGCCATTCGACTAGGTTCAGTTGTAAACAATCTCGGAGTCGGGAAACGCCATCCGAATTCAGCTCGACCTTGGAAGAATAGAGTCCCAGAATCATCCTCATTGTAGCTAGAGCTTGAAGGAGATTGCCCCATTGTTAAACAGAAGCCGTCGTCTTCAAAATTTCCAACTTTCCACCCCTCAGGGATTTCACCAAGTTCAGAGGCGATCATTTTGCCGCTGGAGTTTTTGTAGGGGTTGCCGTTTTTGTCTGGGAAGTTGAAGTCGATGAACCAGCGTTTGAAGAGGGTTTGGGCAAGGGCTTCCAAGGTTTCGTTTTGCTCGCGCAAGAGCTCGATCTTGTCGTCGAGGCTGCCAAGCACGGCGGCAATGGCCACCTGCTCGTTCAAGTCCTCTGGGTGAAGTAAATCAGTTACTTTTAATTCAGAAGATTTGATGCCTAATACAGTTGATCCTGATTCTCTTGCAGTCAGACGATACTGCATTAGCGGTGACTGTAGGCTGTATTTCAGGAAACCGTTATTCAGTTTGCCAGTTTTTCCGCGAAGTGTGATGATTCGCTGAGCTAAGGCGATTTTGCCTTTTGGTATGAAGGCCACTTCGCCGAATGGTGCTTCAGTCGTAAGAATAACGTCGCCGTTCTTTGGTATGCCTCGACGCATCCACGCTTCGTATTCGGATTCATCTATAAACTCCTCTGTTTGCAATACCCGTCCTTCTTTAACTACCTTTGCCGTTACTAAGGGAATCCCAGAATTCGTCTTTTTAGGAGTCTTCCCTCGATAATCAATAAAGTCGGAGACGACCCGATTGAGAGGTGAATTCGTCCACCCCTCAGGAATCCACTCGCCATCTTTGCTGAGATAAAAGCCTTGTCTATAAATATCTATGCCACGTTGTTGGATATGGGTGAGTAATTCAGGTTCTTTGATGGTATGGTGCAGGACGAGATCAAAAGTATAGGGCAGCAGGCTGTCTTCGAAGGCAATTTTCAGGGTGTTGACATCGAGACGTGACAGGTGCTCCCCGAAAAGAGCCAAATCGACATCTGAGGTTGTCTTATGCGTATTTATAGCACGTGAGCCGAAGATTTGGGCGCGCTGTAGATTCTCACAGTCTCCGAGAATACTCTGAACTTTTTTCAATTCCTCTGAGTTGAGGCCGCCGATGTTCGAATACTTAGGCATCGTTCAAATGCCCTGTTGCGAAATCTGAAAACGCCTTAAGCATGGGATGGTAGATGTCGCGTATGGCTTCGAGGACTTGGTTAACCATTTCCTCATCGTAAGCATGCGAGGTGGCATTTCTATCTTCCAGACATTGCAACCATGTCTCGGTATTAGGAAGATAGCCTTGCTTAAAAGCTTCTCTTAGAGTGTCTCTGGGCGATTTTACATCATAGCCTTCATACTCCAAGAAATCCTTCAGCGTTTTCCATGCGAGTTCGAAGGACATTTCGAAAGCTTGGATAAGTCCCATGGCTTCTAAGTCATTGAGCTCTTCGATGTCGTTTGCCAAAGCATCATTGAGTAGCTGAAATGATTTTGAGAAATGATGGTAGCGCTGTTGCCAGCGGATGTCTGGATTTTGACTCATGCTTGCTGCTAGTTAAAAGTTCAGATCAATTCCAACCTTAGAGAGCTGACTTTGGATTTGCTGATTTAAGGCATCTTCCTTCTTAATTTGCTCCGTGAGTTTGCTTGTGAGTGATGCAATTTTTTCTTCATAGGGAATGCCGTCGTCTTCCTCTTCAGGAATACCGACGTATCGCCCAGGAGTGAGGATGAAGCTGTGCTTCTCAATATCTGCGAGATTCGCTGACTTGCTGAAGCCTTTCTCATCTTCGTAGCCATCACCTTTGCGCCAGCTCAAGTAGGCATCGCGAATTTTTGAGATGTCTTCTTCCGCAAAGGCACGGTGAGTGCGGTCTTCCATGAAGCCCATGCTTGAAGCGGCGATGAAGAGCGTCTCGGTATTGGTTCGGCCACGCCGCAAGAACCAGAGGCAGGCGGGTATGCCTGTGTTGTAGAAGAGCTGCTTGGGTAGAGCGACGATGCAGTCCACAAGATTGGCACGAACTAGAGCCTCACGGATTTCACCTTCGCCAGATCGGGTCGACGAGAGCGAGCCATTGGCCAAGACCAACGAACAAATTCCTGTCGGTGCGGTGTGGTAGAGCATGTGCTGAATCCAGCCATAGTTCGCGTTGCCCTCGGGCGGTGTGCCATATGACCAACGCGCCGCATCTCCCTGAAGTAACTCCACGCCCCATTCCTTCTGATTGAAGGGGGGATTGGCGATGATGTAGTCGGCCTTTAGGTCGCGGTGCTCATCTTTCAGGAAAGAACCTTCTGCATTCCACTTGATCCCGCTGCCGTCAATACCACGAATGGCGAGATTCATTCGGCACAGCTTCCAAGTGGTCTGATTGCTCTCCTGACCGTAAAGAGAAATATTATCCAGTCCGCCGCCGTGCTCTTTAACGAATTTTTCGGACATGACAAACATCCCTCCAGAGCCACAAGCAGGGTCATAGATGCGCCCCTTGTAGGGCTCGATCATCTCGACCATCAGTCGAACAATCGATTTCGGCGTGTAGAACTGGCCTCCCTTCTTGCCCTCAGCATTGGCGAACTCACCAAGACAATATTCATAAACACGGCCAAGCAGGTCTTTGCTCTTGGCAGCCGCATCACCAATCGCAGTGTCCGCAATCAGGTCGATCAAGCCACCTAGCGTTTGCTGGTCGAGATTTTCCTTGGCGTAAATCTTTGGTAGCACGCCTTTCAATGAGCTGTTTTCGCGCTCGATAGCATCCATCGCCTCGTCGAGGGTCTTACCAATCGTTGGCAGCTTGGAAACCGCGTGGAGCTTTTCCCATCGAGCCTCCTTCGGCACCCAGAAAACGTTAGCTCCATTATAGTAATCTCGATCTTCAAGATCGATGTATTCACCATCACCAAAATCCGTTTCACCTGTTTTCAGCTTCTCGCGGTATTCCTCGAAGGTATCCGAAATGTATTTCAGGAAGATCAGCCCGAGAACGACGTGCTTGTATTCGGCAGCATCAATGTTCTTCCGTAGCTTGTCGGCAGCTTTGAAAAGTTGCTTTTCAAACGGTTCGGCGGCGGTCTTCGTCTTTTTCTTAGTAGGCATAAACGTATTTCTCTTTGGATTTCTTCAAAACGCAAATACTGGACAGAAATTTCAGATCCAATCAAGCTTTTACGAAAATACCCTGAGAGGGAAGCACCTCATTCATCTGAGTGAAAACTGGGGTTTTCTCGGTACGGGTGCGTCAGATCGTCAGATTAAGCAATTTGCCACTTGGAATCGTTGATCAAAAAATAGCGCTGTAAGTGTTGATTTATAAGGGATTGGGAGTGATAGAGAGAAAAGTTAGTTGACGTTTTGATGTTGTGCGTAGAGTGTGTAAACGTCATGTATAAGATGCTTACAAAAGAAGAGTTGATTAGTCGAAAAGAACCACTCCAGAAAATCACAGCGGAAGTTTCTGCTATGCAGGAAAAAACGGGTAAAGGCATCATTCAGACTGTGATCGAAAGATTGAAAAAGCTGAAAGCCAAACGAGCCTATAAAAAACTTCTCGCTCTCGAAGGCTCCATCGATCTCGATCTGGATATGGTGAAACTCCGCGAAGATCGGGTGCATTGATGATTGCCGTAGACACAAGTAGCTTCTCGAACTCAAAGCGGGATTTTGGAAACGCGTGGGCATCAACCGTCAAACTATCCTTCGAGCGAGCAAAAAAGCACGGTTGGCTGATGCCATGATAGCCACCTGCTGTCTGGATCACGATGTTTCTATCATTGCCCGAGATGGTGACTTTAGACACTTTGCCGACCATTTTGGATTGGTCGTGAAAACGGGTAAATCGGCATAGAAAGCCATTAAACCCTTTGAGGCGAAACTTAGGAAGGTCGTCAAAGAACTGGATGCCGTCTTCAAGGAAGTAGCCTCCCTGATAGACGTGGTCAAGCGGCCTGAAATGAAGAACCTGTCCAGCGATTTCATGGCCGAAGCTGATGCTCTCGGAAAGCAGAAAAGCGATTTGCAGGTGGAACGTCAGAAAATTCAAATGGAAATCGACTACCGCCGTTCGCTCGTCGTCGACGAAACCGTTCTCTGTAAGAACCTCATTGAGACTTGCTGGGAAAGCGCGAAACGGTAACAAAAGTTCGCAATAAGGATGAAAATGGCGGATCGGGTGGGATTCGAACCCACGGTGCCATTTCTGCCACACACGCTTTCCAAGCGAGCACATTCGACCACTCTGTCACCGATCCTCTCTCTTAATGTGTACCTTCTGCGAAGGTGCGCGGAAGGTACAGAGTGTAGCGTTTGATGGCAAGGTTTTTTACAAAAAACGCGATTGGTTTTTGACCTAAGGGAGATGCGTCTTTAGAGGGGGGGATGGATGAGACGAAAGATGTCGTTGTGTTGATGGATAATGGCTCTTTACGGGCGGCGTCTACCGTGCAGTTACGTCTTCTTGCTAAGGGTCTTGAGCGTGTGCTTGGGCAGCGAGTGTATCCAGTTTCACTTTTGTATTCTTCGAAAATTCCTGTTGAGGAGCTGGGGGGTGAGCCTGCTCAGACATTCGTCCCATTTTTGCGTATTATGCGAGAGCGGGGGAAGTCTGAGTTCACCATTGTACCTTTATTTTTTGGACCAAGTGGAGCGCTCAGTGATTATTTGCCTGAAAGGTTAAATGCACTCAAAACTGAAGGTTGGAGAGAGCTGGAAGTAAAGGTGGCTCCGCCATTGGTGCAAGATGGGGATTTTACAGTGGCTGACATTATGGCAGATCTTATTCAGATGAAAATGGGGCAGCTTGGCTGGAAGAGTGCTAGTGTGGCGATGTGTGATCACGGGACTCCAGCTAAGGCGGTGAATGACGTGCGTGAGCTCGTGGCGCAGCAGTTAGCTGAGGTGTTAGAAAAAAAGTGTGACCTTGTGATGGCCTGTTCGATGGAGCGTCGAGAAGGGAAAGAATATGACTTCAATGAACCCTTGTTAGAGAACTTACTTGGTTCAGAAGGCTTCGATGAGCGAGTGATTGTTTCGATGTTGTTTGCATCTCCTGGACGGCATGCTGGCGACAACGGTGATGTGGCTGCTATTTGTTCGGCTGCTGAGAGAGCAAATGCATCACTAGAGGTGGCAATGACCGATCTAGTGGGAAGTAAAGTGGAGGAGCTTGTTGCTATTTTGGCTGAGCGTTATCGAAGCGCTCGTGGGGTGAAGGGTGGATGCATTAGCTGGAGCGGGTAGGGGGAATCGAACCCCCCTAATCAGCTTGGAAGGCTGGAGCATTACCACTATGCTATACCCGCTTTTACTGTAGGAACAATGCCGTTCGGCGATGGATGAGAGTATTAAATTAGGCGGAGGTTTGGCTCAAGCCTAAACTTGCATAAATTTCACGGGTCGCCTTGGATTTGTTGAGAGTGTAGAAGTGAATGCCATCTACTTTGCCGTCGAGGAGTTCGAGGCATTGCTGTGCGGCATAATGCGTACCAATGCGTTCTATAGACTTCTCGTTGCCATTAGCGCGTCCAAGAGCTCTGAGAAGCTTGGCGGGGTAGCGTGCCCCTTCTGCAAGCTCAGCCATGCGGCGCATACACTTGACGGAAGTCACAGGCATGATGCCAGCGATGATTGGAATGTTGATGCCTGCAATCTGGCAACGCTCGCGGTAATCAAAAAAGTCGTGATTGTCGAAAAAGAGCTGCGTGCACATATAGTCCGCACCGGCGTCGACTTTCTCTTTCATGTATTCCATTTCTAACATGCGGTTCTGAGTTGCTGGGTGACCTTCGGGGAATCCTGCAACACCAATGCCGAAGCCGCGTGGATCTGGGTGACGACCCGATGCATTGAACTTCTTAATAAAGCGTACGAGGTCGGCTGCGTATTGAAAGTCGTCGTTACTGCGGTCGTAGTTTGGCTGGTCGCGTGGTGGGTCGCCTCTGAGAGCGAGGATGTTAGACACGTCAGCCTCGGCGTAACGCACGAGGATGGATTCAATCTCCGCTTCTGAGTGACCGATACACGTCAGGTGGGGGACTGGAGGGATGCTTGTAGTTTCCTTAATTCTTAGTACGAGGTCATGGGTGAGGTCACGCGTAGTGCCTCCAGCTCCGTAAGTGACAGAGACGAAGGAGGGTTTATACGGCTCGATCTCAGCGATGACTCCGTAAAGCGCGTCTGAATTTTCCTTTGTACGAGGCGGAAAGAACTCGAAGGAGAGCGACGGGCCATCTTGGCTAAGAATGTCTGAAATGTGCATGGGCGGTGGAGTTGTGGAGTATCCAAGCGTGCAAGCAAAGCAAAAATAGTGGGACATTGTAGTCTTTGAGCCCCCTACAGTGGAGTTTTTTTGGGAGTTAGTGTTAAAAAGTAAACAAGAGGAGGATATTCAAACGCTGAATAGAGGAAAGGATTCGACAAGTGTGAAGATGTGAATGAAGATGTGCATCTCAATCCATAATGGGCGAATAATTATCTAGAGAGCCAAAAACTATGAAGATAAAAAATACGATTCGAAATGCTGTGCTGAGTGGTGCAGTGGCTTGGTCTGCGATGGCACCAGCAAGGGCTGCTGATACCGATTTCAACGAAGTTGGAAAGCAGATGTCGATCATGCTGCAAAACCGACATTACGATCGCTTACCATTCGACGCGAAATTGAGTGATAAAATCTTCAAGATGTACATCAATGAGCTGGATTACGGGAAAATGTTTTTCACGCAAAAGGACATTGATGCTTTAGAGAAAGAATATAGCGCCCGCTTGACTGAGTTGATCTTGCACAAAGAGAGCATGCAGCCGGCTCAAGCTATTTATAGCCTCTATAGGCAGAGAGTGGATGAACGCACAAAGTACGCGAAGGATGTGCTCACCTCTGCGAAATTTAAATTTAATACTGACGAGAAAATTGCGCGGACACGTCGCGATGTGAAGGAACCTAGGAATCAAGGTTGGCCTGCGGATAAAGAAGCTGCGGATAAACTGTGGGATGGAATGATCGAAGACGCGATGTTGACTGAGACACTTCGCCGTTCGATCATCGAGAAGCGGGCTAAAGAGCAGGGGAAAGAAAATCCACTCGCGGACAAGAAACCGATCCGTGAAAAGCTGAAGTTACGCTATGAGCGCATCCAGCGCGCTGTGGATGATGTCGATAATGAAGACATCGCTAACTCTTTCTTATCAGCAGTAGCGAAGTCATACGGCCCGCATACGGATTATTTTAGTGCCCGCGAAATGGAGCGCTTCATGTCTATGATGAGCAATGAGTTTGTCGGTATCGGCGCTTTGCTTCAGGCTGAAGAAGATGGCGCGACGAAGATCATGGGGATTGTCAAAAATGGCCCAGCTGAAATAGCTGGTGAGCTCAGATTGAATGATCGCATCGTAGGTGTCGATATCAACAACACAGGCGAAGTGATCGATATCATGTTTATGAAAATCGATAAGGTGGTCGATAAGATCCGCGGGGAGAAGGGGACGACAGTCCGTCTCAAAGTGGAGCCTGCAGATGGTGGACCAACCAAGTTTATTGCAATCACGCGTGGTACCGTAGAAATGGGTGAATCATTTGCTCAGGGCGAAATCATCGAGAGGAAAAATGCTGAAGGGGAGCTCAACCGCATCGGCATGATCACGCTTCCGTCTTTCTATGCGAATTTTGATACGGGTGAAACGCGTTGCTCGGTAGATGTTGAGAAAATCCTGCACCGCTTCAATAAGGAAGGAGTGGATGGTCTGATTCTCGATTTGCGAGGTAATGGCGGTGGTGCTCTTGAGGAAGTGCGCCGTATGACGGGCTTCTTCACAGGTAAGGGGCCTGTGGTTCAGGTGAAAGATTATCGAGGTCGTATCGACTTAAAGAGTGCGCACGATAAGGCAATTTTTAAAAAGCCGATGGTAGTGCTCATCGATAAATCAAGTGCTTCTGCGAGCGAGATTCTTGCGGGCGCATTACAGGATTACAATCGTGCTGTAGTTGTAGGTACAAGCTCGACCTTTGGTAAAGGCACTGTGCAGCAACCGATGGATATTTCACGACTCATGCCATTTTTTGCAAACCGTGAGCGTGTTGGATTCTTAAAGCCAACAATCCAGAAGTTCTACCGCGTTTCAGGTAAGTCGACCCAAAACAAAGGAGTCGAAGCCGATATCGTTTTACCTAATATGATGGATGCGATTGATGTTGGTGAGAAATACCTCTATTATGCGCTAGCGTATGACAAAATCCATCGCGCACCAGGTTACAAACCGTCCCCACGTGAGCAGTTGTTCATCGCCCAGTTGAAGGGTAATAGCCTCAAGCGCGTGCAGCAGTCTAAGGATTTCTCTTATCTTGGTGAAGAAGTGCAGCGGATGAAGGAACGCATCGAGAAAAATGAAGTTTCACTTAATCTTGTGGAGCGTGAGAACGAACTCGCAGAAGTAGAAGAACGCACCAAAGAACGTAATAAGGAGCGTATGGAACGCTTTGCAAAAATGGTACATTCGGATAAAGAGCAATTCGTTTTCTATAAAGCACATCTCGATGATTTGAAGTTAGCAAAGCTTCCTGTCTTTGACCCAGCGTCAGAGGACGACGATTACATGAAGCGTGCTGTTGATGAAATCGAGGAACTCGATATCACTTTAGAGTGGCCGTCAGATCTTGATCCAGTCAAGCGTGAGAGCCTTCACATTCTCACGGACCTCATGCGAATGACTAACCAAGCAAAAATGGCTGGTGTCTACAATAAATAGATCACAAGAGCTTTTATAAAACCCGTCTAGCAAGTTCGCTCGGCGGGTTCTTTTTTAGAATGAATGAAGACACAATCAAGCAGGCGCTAGAACAGATTTTGTGCGAATCGATGCTTCGAGTGGAAGAAGTTGCGGGTAAGCGCTTCGCTGCCAGCATTCAAATCGAGTGGAACAAGCGCATGCGCTCGACAGCTGGGCGGGCCTTTTGGCCAGAATCTCGTGTGGAATTGAATCCTAAGTTGATAGAAATCAGCCTAGAAAAAGTGCGTAGAACCTTGCTGCATGAGCTGGCACATTTGTTGGCATACCACCGCTGTGGTCGACGTAGGATCGCTCCTCACGGGGTGGAATGGCAGGTAGCCTGTGCAGATCTGGGAATCCCAGACGAGCGGGCGACTCATTGTTTACCTTTACCGAGGCGCCAACAGCAAAAGAGGTGGCGTTATGTCTGCCCGCATTGTGGTGAAGGAATCGAGCGTGTACGGCAGATGAAGCGTGTTGCTGCTTGCTCTACCTGTTGCCAAAAATGGAACCAAGGTAGGTATAGCAAAAAGTTTGAGCTCGTTGCTGAAGCAATCGATTAGCCGAGTCTGATTCGTTACGCTGCGTGACTTTCTCCATTTCAGTTTGCAGGAGGGCATTGTTGCTAGAGGAGTTGACGCCAAGTTTGCGCGCGCAGTTGAGATTTATTTTATCAAACCCTGTAATCTCACAGAATAGAAGTCCTGTGGGATTGTGGAATAAGTTGTTAGGAAGGTTTAGCTGAGCTCTGAGACTGCGCGCTGGATGCGTCGGATAGACTCTTCTTGTCCTAGAATTTTGAGGATAGCCCCGAGGTTTGGTCCACCTGCTACGCCGGTGAGAGCAACCCGTGTAGGGAACATGAGTTGTCCTGGTTTCGCACCGTTTGCTTTTGTTGTAGCATCAATGCTAGCCTGAGCTTCTGACCAGTCGTCGAGCGAACCAAGAGTTTCTGCGAGTTTAGCCAACAAGTCAGCAGCGGCTTCATTCTTTTGAACCTTAGCGATGGCTTCCGCATCGAATGGGTAATCGCTGTCGTAGAAGAAAGCGATCATTACTGGAACTTCAGTAAGAAGGCGTACCTTTTCCTGAATGGAGGCAGCGATCTCTATGTACTTTTCGTCAGTACAAATGCCAGCTGCATCGACATATGGCTTAGCCGCAGCAGCGAAATCTTCTGGAGTAAGTTTTGCAAGGTGCTGTTGGTTGACCCACTTGCACTTCTCGATGTCGAACTTGCCTGGAGCGCGATTGATGGCTTCGATGGTGAACTTTTCAATGATCTCTTCTGGGGAGAAGATCTCACTCTCATCTTTTGGTGACCAGCCAAGGAGGGCGAGGAAGTTGAAGACTGCTTCGTGGCTGTAGCCTTGAGATGCATACTCGCCGATGGCTGCCCCTTGATCGCGTTTGGACATTTTGGATCCATCCATATTGAGGATGAGTGGTATGTGCGCATAGGCTGGAGGCTCAACGCCAAATGCTTCAAAAAGCTGAAGGTGCTTAGGCGTGTTAATCAAGTGATCTTCACCACGAAGAACGTGCGTTATGCCCATTTCGATGTCGTCGACAACGTTGACGAAATGGAAAGTGTAGGTGCCGTCAGAGCGCTTCACCACCATGTCTGGGTTGATGGATTCGTCGGTATAGTCGACAGTGACTTCGCCACAGACGAGATCGTTCATAGTGATCGGCTTGCGCTCAAAGCGGAAGCGATAGGCGCCGCCGTCTTCGTACACGCAGTCAGCAGCTACGAGTTTTTCGAAATAGCTGTTGTAGATGTCCATGCGCTCGGATTGATTGTACGGTCCGTGCTCACCACCTTTTTGTGGGCCTTCGTCCCAGTCTATACCGAGCCAGCTGAGACCTTCGAAAATCGTGGCGCGCGCTTCATCTGTGTTGCGCTCCTTGTCAGTATCTTCGATGCGGAGGACGCATGTGCCGCTGTTTTTGCGGGCGAAAAGGTAGTTGAAAAGTGCTGTACGTGCACCGCCAATGTGAAGGTAACCAGTTGGTGATGGTGCGAATCGGGTGCGGACTGGCTTGCTCATGGCTTTGATTTAGAGCGACACATTGAAAAGTCCTAGCGCAAAAATCAGAAATCTCTAAGAGTGCGAGAAAGCGCGAAATTATGTCTTGCACTAAAGTTGTTAGCTCTTTAGGGTCGACATCATGAAAAAGCTTGCTGCACATTGGCAGATTCTTATCGCTCTTGGATTCGCTGTGACGCTCGGAGTCATTTTTAGAAATTTCTCTGGAACCTATGGTATGGATTCTAGCTTCTCAGCTTTTGCGGAGAAGGCTGTCTCGACAAGTACTTTTATTGGGGACTTGTTTATGAGTGCATTAAAGATGATTATCGTGCCGCTGATCGTGAGCTCGATTATTGCAGGCATCGGAGCTCTAGGTGGAGTTAAAGGTTTTGGTCGATTGGGGCTGAAAACGGTGGGATTTTATGCGCTGACCTCGCTCGCTGCTATTTTGGTGGGGTTGACAGTGGTAAACTTTTACGAGCCTGGACTCACCAACGGTCAGCCGAATGAAGAGATTCGTGCGGCCTTTGATCGGAGTGTTGAAACGGCTTCCGACAAGCATCTTGCAAAGGTAGAAGCTGCGAATCAGCGAGAAGCTACGGATTATCTGGATTTCTTTAAAAAGCTATTCCCACCTAACATCATCTCTGCCGCTTCGAATAATGGGCAGATGTTAGGCTTGATTGTCTTTAGTATTCTTTTTGGTGTCGCCATGACACGCCTGCCTCTGAGTGAAATGAAGGGTTTGCAGGGGACTATACAAGGGATCAACGATGTGATGATTTTGATCACTCGATGGATCATGCTGCTTGCCCCCATAGGGGTATTCGCGCTGATGTTCCCAGTTGTTTATAAATCTGGGGCTCAAATCTTTATAGAAATGGGGAGCTATTTTGGGACTGTGCTTACAGCGCTGGCCATTCATATGTTCATCACGCTGCCTCTGATTTTAAAATTTGTAGGAGGTTTGAACCCGTTTGCTCATTTCAAGGCGATGCAGACAGCATTATTGACTGCTTTTTCTACAGCGTCTTCTTCAGCCACTTTGCCTGTGACCATGCGTTGTGTGCAGGAAAATGCAGGGGTCAGTAAGAGAACTTCCAGCTTCACTCTGCCATTGGGGGCCACTGTCAATATGGATGGTACGGCACTGTATGAGTGTGTGGCAGTGATCTTTGTGGCTCAGGTGATGGGTGTTGAAATGGCTTTTGGGGCGCAGTTTGTAGTCGTGGCAGCAGCATTGCTTACCAGTATCGGAGTTGCTGGAGTGCCGTCCGCGAGCTTAGTTGCTATTCTTCTGATCCTGAAAAATTCTAATATCGACGGGGCTGAAACCGCTGTGGTTGCTTTGTTAAGTGTGGACCGATTGTTAGATATGTCGCGCACGGCTGTGAATGTCTTTGGTGATAGCTGCGCAGCTGTCGTCGTTGGAGCGAGTGAGGGCGAAAAAGTGCTTCAGGGGGACTTACATCATTTTGAAGAAAACATTGAAGATGAAGAGGATCGCTTATTACGTGAGGACTAATCTTTGCGAACATAAGTAATCTCTTTATTAGCAGCCTTAGTTGGCTTGATTGTTGTTCTAGTGCTGGGGCGATTGTTTTCACAAATGCGCTGACTCGCAAAGAAGAACATCGTGGCTATAAAGCGTTCGCAATTCATTGTATCGCTGAAATCGTTGAGCTCTCCTTGTTGATAGGAATCTCTTTCTTTATTTTCTAGTGAGCTCGCTCAGTAAACGAGTAGCTTATTTCGAAACCTGACAGTTATAAAATGTTGGGGGTGTATAAAGGCTTGTGCTAAAAGGTAGCACATGAAGTGCTTTTTACAGATTTTCTTGGCTCTTTTCGTTTGTCATTTTTTGCGTGCGGAGGGTGCATCAGCTGATTCTGGTGAGAGCTACGCAGGAAAGGTGGTGGTGATCAAGGTGGGCGAGAAGTCATTGATGAATAAGCATTCCTTCAAATATTGGAGGAAGGTAATGCGTAAAGCGCAGGATCAAGAAGCGCGAGTAGTGGTGTTTGATATAGATACGCCAGGGGGGTATGCGGCTGAGACTGCGGATTTGATCACGCGAGTGATGCCAGATCTAACAATCCCATCGATTGCATTTGTAAATCCTGAAGCAACGAGTGCTGGGTCGATGATCGCCTTTGGTTGTGACAAAATTTACATGCATCCAAGAGGGACGATTGGTTCTACTGGGATTGTGGCTGGAGGTGGACAAGAAATTGACCCTGTGATGCGCTCTAAGATAGAGTCTTTATTTTCTTCCTACGTGAAAATTGTGGCGAAGGAAAAGGGAAAAAACCCTGATGTGATGAAGGCTATGATGTTTCGCGATCAGGAATATAGCTTTGCGGATGGGAAAGTGAAAGTAGCCAAAGGGGAACTGCTTAATTTAATCGCTGATGAAGCCGTGCTGCTCGTAGATGGAAAACCATTGTTAGCAGATGGGATTTGTAAGGATATAGCTGGCTTGTTAGAGGTTGAAGGCTTGAAAGGTGTTCCTGTTATTTCTGCGGAGCCCAAGGGGTTAGAGGCTTTTGCTCATTGGGTTGGGCTGGTGTCACCCTTGCTTATCAGTGTTGGGTTGTTAGCATTATTTATGGAGTTCAAGACGCCGGGACTAGGAGTCTTTGGGTTGATTTCTCTAGTAGCTTTCGCGCTCTTTTTTGTAGGGAATAACCTCGATGGGAATGTGTCTGGAAGCTGGTTATTTGTTCTCTTTATCGCTGGATTAGTTCTACTGATCTTGGAGTTCTGGATCATTCCAGGGACTTTTGTGGCAGGGGCTGTGGGCTTAGTGATGATGGTATCAGCATTGGTGTTGGCGATGGTTGATGTGGCTATGTTTGATAGTTTCAAGGATACCCAGAATGGTTTGATTGGCATCGGAGCCTTGTTGGGCTACCCGATTATGTATGTGACGTTGGGGCTGAGTGTTGCTGCTGTCGGAAGTATATTAGCAATGCGCTTTTTACCATTGATGCCGATGTATAGTTCACTGGCGGTCGATGTTGAGCTCGCCCCAGGAACAGGAGAGGAAAACCATTTCTCAGAGTTGATCGGCCAAACAGCGATGACTGTGACTGAGCTGCGACCTGCGGGGCGAATCAAAATAGGTGAAGAAGTACATGAAGCGGTGTCGCAACACGGGTTTATAGAGGCCAATACTGAAGTTCGGGTGGTGTCTGCAGATGGAATGAGGATTTTGGTGGATCTGGCGAGCTGATTACAAAAAGTGGACATTTTTTCAAAAATTTCTGCAAAGATTCTCAGAAAAGCGTGCCTCGTTGAATGGAGATAAAGCCTTGCAAGTAGGTTGGGAGAGGGTAGCAACAGACATGGATATTATCGGTATCGATCTCGGAACTACAAATTCAGCAGTAGGTGTAGTAGAAAGTGGTTTTCCCATTCTGTTGGCTAATGCTAGCGGGAATCGTATCACACCGAGCGCGGTGAGTTATGCCGAAGAGGGAGCCGCTATTGTGGGGGAGGCAGCACTTCGCCGCCGAGGTGCTGGAGCTGAGGTAGTTACCAGTGTAAAGCGTTACATGGGACGAAGGTTTTCGGAGGTGCGTGATGATGTTTTTTGTGTGCCCCTGAGCGAGTCGGAGGATGGTTCAGTGCTTGCGGCTGGACGAACTCCGCAAGAGGTGAGTGCTGCGATTTTGGTTGAACTTAAAAGCATTGCAGAAATTCAGCTCGAGCGATCAGTCTCGAAAGCGGTGATCACAGTGCCAGCGTATTTCAATGATGCACAGCGGAACGCTACGAAGCAAGCAGGTGAGTTGGCGGGGCTAGAGGTTGTACGTATTTTGAGTGAACCTACTGCTGCAGCTCTTGCTTATGGGCTCGATAAGCTTGAAGAAAGTGCACGAGTGGCTGTGTATGATCTTGGTGGCGGGACGTTTGATATTTCCGTATTAGAAATACGCGACGGAGTTTTTCAGGTGTTGGCCACTGATGGCGACACTCAGTTGGGAGGTGATGATATCGATGAAGCCTTGGCGCATTGGTGCTGGCAGCAGGGTGGTGGCGGTGAGGAACTAGGGGTTCTTGAGCGCCAGAGCTTAGTCGATGCCGCGAAGTTAGTGAAAGAGAAGCTTTCTAATTCCAACTCGGCAGCTCTGCAAATCCCATTCTTCCGTCAGGATCTGAACATTGATGTGCAGGTCACGCGTGAGCAGTTTGAAAAAATAGTAGCTGGCATTATTGGGAAAACTGAGGGACATTGTCGCCGAGTGCTCAATGACGCTGGTGTAAAAGACCCTTCTAACGAATTAAATGCAGTGGTGTTAGTTGGTGGGTCAACACGTCTTCCCGCTGTTAGGGAGCTGGTAGAGCGAATATTTGGAAAAAAACCAGATATCAGCCAGCATCCAGATGAGGCTGTTGCTTTAGGTGCGGTGATTCAGGCTGGTGTGTTATCTGGAGCTTTGCGTGAGATGGTGTTGTTAGATGTCACTCCGTTGAGCCTTGGTGTTGAAACCTTTGGTGGTTTGATGAATGTCTTAATCCCACGCAATACAACGATTCCATGCAAAGCCGGCGAGATGTTTACCAATGCTGTAGCAAATCAGAAATCGATGCGAGTACATGTCCTGCAAGGAGAGCGTGAAATGGCTCGAGATAATTGGGAACTTGGTAAAATAGATGTGAGCTTCGAGCCTGTTTCTAAGGGGCAAGCCCGTGTGGGGGTGCAATTTTCCATTGATGAAAATGGCATTTTAGAAGTTCTCACCCGAGATACGGTGATGAATTCCGACACAGTGTTAGAGATTGATAGTGCGGCTGTAGATGTGGATGACGCCGACGTAGAAAAGATGGTCAGCGAGAGTGTCGATTACGCTTTCGATGATATGTCTGAGCGTATTTTTACAGAAGCAAAGCTTAAGGCCGATGAGCTACTGCTCGCCGTAGAATCCGGAATGGCTCAAGTGGGCGACCTCATAGATGCAGCGGATGTGACAACGATTCGAGAGGCTGAGGCCGAGGTGCGGGCATCAATTGAGTCGAATGAGGCGAATCAACTCAAAGCCGCAGTGCAAAAGTTAGATAAAGCGACTGAGCATATGGCAGCAGTTCTTGTCGAAAAGGCAATGAAAGCTGCTCTGATGAAGAAGCTTGGTGAGTAGGCCGTTTAATCCTCAAGGACGCTCGCACAATTTCCGTCGATGATTGTGTGGTCATAGGCGTGATAGCGGATACCGCGTGCGAGGTCGCTACGTGACGTAGTGGCAGGTGGCACCAATAAGCTTTACATTACGATTGTAGGCTTTTGGCGGTATGAATTTGCTCCAATGAATGCTGGTAGGAAAGAGTGATGGATATTGATGAGCATGGTGATGACTTTATCCATACGTTGCTATGCTTGAGATGAGAATCTTGAGATTTGGTATACTGCCTTTAGAGGCATTCATTAAAAAATGTAAGAAAATGCAGATTGTTGATAGAAGCGCTTTGCTAGGTCGTAATATGGGTATGTGAAATGTTGATAGATCAGCAAATTGCATGTTTTCATTGTATTGGGTTGGCCGTCTGGGGCTCCAGACGGCCATTTTTTTTGATAAGCGACTCCCTCTAAAAAATGGCCAGCCTCCCAGTGAGAAGCTAGCCATATCAATGAAAATGGTGTAAGCGCTGGTTTATTCGTTCCAGCTGAGTGCGCCTTTTTTGAGTGCGTATATGTAGGCTACGGCGAGCACGCCAACGAAGCCGAGTACACTATACAGAGCGTTAGAGCTAGCAACGATAAGTTCTTTGAACTGAACTGCCCATGGGTACATGAAAATTACTTCGATATCGAAGAGAACGAAGAGCATGGCTACCATATAAAATTTTACTGAAAAGCGTGGTCTGCTGGAGCTGATAGGGAGCATTCCGCATTCGTAGACCGTGTCTTTATCTCCGTCTCTACGGCCAGTTTTTCCTAAAATGACGCTAAGGGTGAGCGCAATAGCAGCAAAGCCTATTGCGGTAAGTGCCTGAAGAATGACTGGGTAGTAGCTTTCTAGCATGACTTTCGGTGATGAAATGGTAGGTGAGCTTTCCTCGGTGAGAGGGTTTTTGTTAAAGAGGGAATTCCCGCTATTCCAGCAGAAAGACCAAATTTATTCAGCTTCGAATGTACTGTGTGCTTCAGGGAGGCGAGCAAGTCCCTTGTACTCCTTGCCCTGCTTTTCTACCATGCCACGAGCGACAAGGCTCTGAAGTTTCTCATAAGCACGCAAGCGAAGCATTTCTTCTCCACCGCTAACGGCGTTGCGTTCTTTGAGACGGTCAAAAACACTCTCGAATAGTTCATTGAAACCAAAGAAGCGATCATCTGCTCCGAGGACATGAACGATCTCATCAGTCACGTGATCTGGGACGCGACGAGAGAAGCGAGTTCTTTTAGAAGTTGCCATAACAGAGTGAAACATAGCAGTTTTGCTCATAGTTGGCGAGCTGCAATTTTAAGTATTAGTAAATTTAGGTGGAGCGTGCTAAGCTAAAATCGCTGAAAAGTGATAGAGAAGTAGAAGGAAACAGGGATTTTGTAGGTGGAGAGCGGTTCTGCGAAAGAAAAAATCTTTGTGGATTGAGTGATCTAGAAAGTATGGAAAATTAAATTATCTGCGTGAGATTTCAGAATCTTATTGGAAATCATGGGCAAGAAAGTCTAGGAATGGAGGTATGATAGCGCGGCTGAGAGGAGTAGTTTTAAAAGCATTGCCAAATCGATTGGAGATTGATGTGAATGGAGTTGGGTATTTAGTCCATGTACCACTATCAACCTATGATCGACTCAATCCGCTAGAAGGGGACAAGATCGACCTTCGTACACACCTACACATTCGCGAGACGGCGCATACTTTGTATGGCTTTGCGTCGGAGGCGGAGCGCGATATGTTTTTGTTGCTGATTGATCGAGTGAGCGGAATCGGCCCGGCTATAGCGATGGCTGTACTGAGCGGGATGCCTGTCGACAATTTTAAGGTTGCCGTCGTGAACAATGATGTAGCATCGCTCTCGAAGATCAAAGGCTTAGGTAAAAAGACTGCTGAGCGAATTGTGCTTGAGCTGAAAGATAAGGTCGGGGTGGCTGACGGTTGGAAGGCTGCGAGCGAGAATGCGGCGCCGAGTGCTGTGAATGATGCCGAGCTCGCATTGATTGGTCTAGGCTATAAGCAGGCTGAAGCACGAAAAGCTGTAAAAACTGTTTCTGCAGCAGACTTAAGTGTTTCCGCCGAAGAGCTCTTGCGAGGTGCACTGCGGATGCTCAATGTCTAGAGCGTGGGGACAGCTTGGGCAGCGTTGCTGGATCGGGCGTGGTCGGTGTTACAGGTGTTGTCTCAGCGTAGAGGATGAGTGGTGTAGAAGAAAGAGGAGCAAACGCATAGGTCTCGAAAGAATATGGCGCTACCGTCCCATGCTTTCTGGGATGACGCAAGTTTTCAGCGAGCGTGTTTAGGATTCGTAGACGAAGTCCTCTAGGCGTCCTGCGATGATGCTAGGAACGATGGCTGTGACTAGAATGTCGTTGCCTTCGTATTCGGTGGAAATGACCTTGGCATCGGTATGGAGTACAGCGGTGAGGTCACCTCGGCTCTGTGGGATACGATAGGTGTGACGGCGAATTCGGTCGCCCAGCATCTCGGCACATTGATGCTGTAGATTCTCAATTCCAATCCTTTCCTTAGCTGAAAGGAGGAGGGTGTTAGGAAAGCGGTCTTGTAAACTGGACAAAATGCCTTGGTCTTCGACTTGATCTACTTTGTTCAGTACCGTGATCATCGGCTTGCCTCCGGCATTGAGCTCATCAAGTACATGCATAGTAGTGTCGAAAAATTCGATAGCACGTGGGTCATTCGCATCGAGTACATGGATTAGGAAGTCTGCTAGAACTACTTCTTCGAGCGTTGCCTTGAAGGCTTCGACGAGCCTGTGTGGAAGATTGCGGATGAAACCGACTGTGTCGGTGAGGAGTAGTGTCTGACCATCAGGGAGTTCGATGGAGCGTGTGGTGGTGTCGAGCGTAGCAAAGAGCATGTTTTTAGCCATGATGTCGGCGCCGGAAAGTGTGTTAAGTAGCGTTGACTTACCCGCATTGGTGTAGCCGACGATGGCAGCCTGAGGGGTATCGTTTCTTTCACGGTCTTTACGGCGTGTGGCACGCTGGGTGCGGACTGCTTCGAGTTCACGCTGGGTGCGGTCAATACGCTTGCGGGCGAGACGTCTATCCACTTCGATTTGTTGTTCACCCATACCTCGGGAAGCCCTGCCGCCGCTAGAACCGCCACCACCTTCTCGGTCAAGGTGTCCCCACATACGTGCCATGCGCGGGAGGGCGTATTGCATGCGCGCGAGTTCTACCTGAAGTCGTGCTTCTTTAGTTTGTGCGCGCTGAGCGAAAATATCGAGAATGACTTCTTCTCGATCAATGACACAGATTTGGGAAAGTTCCTCCCATTCGCGTTGCTGTGATGGAGCAAGTTGGTTATCGAAGACGATGCAATCACACTCGTGTGCGTGTGCAAATTCTACAATTTCAGCAGCTTTACCTGTGCCGCAAAGGTATTTTTTGTGCATCGAGCGTGAGTGCGCCAGTTGCAGTTCGGCTACGCCGATGCCAAGAGTGGTAACAAGTTCCTCTAGCTCGTGAAGGAGGCAGATGCCTTCATCTTGTTCACGGCGATTAAATGAGAGGCGGACGAGCAACGCCCGCTCGACCATTTCTGGTTTTTCCCTGACTTCGAACATGTGTCAAGGAATAGAAGGGAGGGATGAGGGGAAGGACAATACTTTTTACTCAATAGCGTTGAATACTGGCACGTCATTGAGCTCAAATTCCCAGTTCGGAAATTTTCTGAGTGTGTCCATATCTTCATCAGCAAGTGGGCCAAATACGAATGGTGGAAGAATAGGGCGTCCATCACTGCCTTTGCGGTATTCCTTGCCATCTTCTTCGATCATGAGAAGGAAACCAACCATGCCGCCTGGGTGCTCGCCGATTGCTACACTGACATCGAATTCCTGTCCTTTTTTGAGCGTGAACCAACGACCGTAGATGAGCGGTTGTCCTTCAAATGGGCTTTTATGTCCTGGTTGCTTACGAGCATTGACGTTGTCGCGTGCGAGTGATGTAAGGAGATTGCTCCATGGGGCGATGAGCCGCCCTTTGTTGTTGATTGCGACGCTGAGGTAGTCATCGCCTTTTCCAACAAAACGAAATCTGCCAGACTTAGGGGAAACAAGCTTACCTTTGTAGTGTACGAGCCAGCTACTTGGCTTTACTTCATTTTCAACATTGAAGAATTTAGGGGCAGCATCCGCGGGAGTGAATGGAATAGCAATGTATCGTACGAAAAGCTGCTTCTTCGCCTGGTAGTAACTTTTGAGGCCTTTGACTGAAAAGCGGCTTTTCTGAAATTTTTCTGCAGCACGGATGTAGTCGGAGTCTTTTCCTGGAGTGTAGCTTTTGTTTGGAGACCCATCGCGTTTTTGTTTGAAGTCATAGAAAATGCCGCCGAGGGTTCCTTTGATTTTTTTACCGGATCCGAAACCACCTGCGCCAGAGCCGTCATCACCAAAGCCGGAGTCAGAGCCGCCATAACCAAAGCCGAAGTCGTCACCATTTCCGAAATCGAGAGATACGTCTGCAATATCGATGTCTATCTTTGGAATGGAAATGCTGCTTGTGCTGTTTGAAACGATAGTGCGCGCCAAGTTTGAGCTCGGCGCGGATGGTTTGCGCTCAACCTGAGTTTGAACTTCAGGCTTTTCAATGCCTTCTTCAGTGAGGATATTTGTCGCGAAAGGTACGAGATTGACCGTTTTCTTCTGCTCGATAGTGATCGAGATAATGAAGAGGATGAGCCCGATCAAGATAAGGGAAAGGACCGCGATGACGAGCGAGCTGATTGTAGAGTTGCGCTTTTGTACTACGAGAGCTGCTTCTGCTTCTTTTGAGGTTACTGCGTGAAGACTCATACTGGAACTACGATTGTGTGTTGGGATTTATTAGAAATAATTTGTGTACAATAGAATAAATGCCACTGCAATATACCACTGCAGCTGCATTTAGCAATACTATCTTTGAATCTTGCAGAAAAGTGTGGGGGAGTTGTCTTTAGCAATGGGTTCCTGTGTAGTGTCGGGTTGGAGATTGAGGTGATTGTATTTACAAATGCATCAGGAGCTGCGACCACTGGAGTTATTAGGATGTAAGCTAACGAAGAAGAGGTAATTCTACTTCTCAAGGATTGCGCGATAAGTGTGCATATTTTGTCTAGTAGATAAGATGGAGGGAGGTGACCCGCGAGGAGAGAATAGTCAGTACGGGCGATTAGTTCGCAGAAGGTTGTGCCGCTTTTCTTTTGCTTGCTGCAATAATGTATTTTGTGACGAGTCGCTCTTCTTCTTCGGATAGACCGGCATTCCAAGCCATGCCAGGAACGATCAAGTGCCATTCCTTAGTGGGAATTTGGTTGGGAATGCGTTGTTCGTGGCATTGTGAACACTGACGGAGAAAAATAGAATAGCCCTTGCCTAGTTCATTGACTGAGTTGTCTGTAGCCTCAGCCATCTTTGGTGTAGGAGCGAGAGGGTCGTCAGTTTTGACAGTGGAACACGCTGTAATAATAGAGAGAGTGCTGAGAGTTAGTATGCAGGAATGAAGAGGTTTCATCATGGGAGGGTGGGTTAGCTGTGTACAGACTTGGTACATAGGTAACAGACGTGCGTAGACATCGGTACCACATTTAGAGTGTGAGTCATGAGTTGGCAAATCTGTGATTTTATGAAAGCAAAATTATCTTCGAGTATCCGTAGATTGCGTCATAGAAACTGTCAACGATCAGCTCAAGAACATCAGCCAGATCGAACATTCAAGGCACCGCAGCCCAACAAACTTCGTTATCAACCTCCTTGCAGGTCTCGCTGTCTACTGCTTCCCAAAAAACATCAATACATGTAACTCATGATCCTTTCATTCACCGTTGAAAATTTTCTCTCCTTCCGCGATAAACATTCGATCATCTTTGAAGCGACGAAAGATGACAGTCTAGAGCATAGTCACGTTTATTGTACGAAGAACCACCGATACCGAGTTCTTAAGTGCGCTGCTCTGTATGGCGCTAATGCTTCAGGTAAGTCGGGTTTGCTAGAAGCTATGCTGCTGATGCGCAAGATGGTACTCAAATTTGTGTCAAAAAACCTGGAGGATACCATACTGCCTGCAGATCCCTTTGCGCTTAATAGTGAGACGCTGTACGCGCCTACGGACTTCGAGATAGAGTTTCTTATCGATGAGGTGCGCTATCGCTATGGCTTTAGCTACACATCGGAAAAGATAGCTGAAGAATGGCTCTACCGAAAGCGACCCAAGGTGAAGGAAGCTTTACTCTTTAGCCGTGAAGATGAGAAAATTAAAGTGAATCCGACACAGTTTAAGGAAGGGCAAGAATTTATCCAAAAGACAAATACTAATGTGCTCTTCCTGCGCGCTTGTGCGGAGTGGAACGCAGAGATTCCCAAGCTGATAATGAATTGGTTCCGCAACTTCCGCTCAGTCTCAGGTATTTCTGAGGAAGGATTTTATAGATTCACCGCTGAATGCCTCCAAGATAGTGATAAGAGAGTCAAGAAGCTGCTGCGCATAGCGCAGAAGGCAGACTTTAATATCAGCCAGCTCAAATCTGAGATCAAGATTCTTAAAGAGCAAAATGTGAACCTCCCACACTCGATGCCAAAGGAGCTAAGAAGAACGATTCTGAAGAATGTTGATAAACGAGCGGAGATTAAGACGCTGCATCAGATTTTTGATAATGAGGAGAAGCATGTTGGGAACATTCAGTTTGACCTACAGGCGCACGAGTCTCAAGGGACATGTAAATTCGTGGCTCTGTCAGGTCCTATCGAGCACACTCTCGAAGAAGGTTCAATCTTGATCATTGATGAGCTAGAAGCACGTCTTCATCCGAATCTAACCAAGGCGCTGTTACAGTGGTTTATGGGGCCTCAGAATAAGAAAGGGGGGCAGCTGATTTTTGCGACGCATGACACAGGCCTTATGGTGCCTGAGTTACTTAGACGTGACCAAGTATGGTTCTGTGATAAAGATCAGTTTGGAGCGAGTTCCTTGTACTGTCTGGATGAGTTTGATTCTAACAAGGTGCGACCAACTACGCGCTTTGATCGTCAGTATCTGCAGGGCATCTTTGGCGCCGTGCCTAAAGTAGCACTGAATGAACTCTAAGCGATGAAGTCAAAGAAGGATCGTAAAAAACGCTCAAAGCGCAATGAGGATAAGCGGCCACGCCAGCGCTATTTGATCGTTGCTGAAGATACTAAGTCTAGCTTAGACTACTTCAAAGCCTTCCCAGTGGATCAGGACCTAGTAGAGATCGTAGCTAAAGGTGGAGCTGGCGACACATGCTTGGTAGTAAAAGAGGCAATAAAACTGCGCGATGAGGCAAAACGCGCCCAAAGCTATGCACGTGTGTTCTGCATATTTGATAAAGATGATCATGAAAAACGCTACGAAGAAGCTTTTGAGATAGCTGGTCGCCACAATGATATCACCGCAATCTGGGCGAATGAATGCTATGAGCTGTGGCTGATGCTGCATTACCACTATCAGAACACCCCGATCGAGAGAAAGAAGATCTACCGCTTCCTCAATGGAAAATTTGATGGAGATTACCATAAAGGTAGTTCGAATGCCTATAATGTGACGAAGGATCTCCTAGAAACCGCCATGCGTAATTCAACGAAACTTCTCGCTCAAGCAGAGGATCCAAGTAAGTATTGGTTGACGAACCCTTCGACCAATATTCATGAACTAGTCAAGAAGCTGATAGATCTGGAAGCTCTATAGTAGTGATGAGGCTCTAGCTGTTTTCTTAGTGGTAGTCCCACCGCGAATCGAACGCGGATCCTCGGCTCCGGAAACCGATGTGTTCTCCATTACACCATGGGACCATGGACTCGAAACTTGATTCCGAGAGGGAAAAATCGAAGGGAAAAGTCTGAACCCTTCATTAGATGGATTGAAGTAAGGCGGAAAAGCTCCTGCCTTACAATTCAAAATTTTTAGGAATCATATATTAGATGGTCTTGAAGGCCTTGGCCATAGCGTCGAGGGTATCATTGATGTCACCTGCGCTGTGGGCGAGGGAGATAAAGCCTGTCTCGTACGGGCTCGGAGCGATGTAGACTCCGTCGTTGAGGAGGGTCCAGAAGAAGCGCTTGAAGGCTTCCATATCAGCGTCATTGATGTCGTCGGTATTCCAGATTTCTTTATCAGTGAAGTAGAGACAGAACATGGAACCAACACGATGGAAGGTGAAGTTGAGGCCATTTTCTTTGAGGAGTTTACGGATGCCTGCTTCAAGCTGCGCGCCTTTAGCTTCGAGTTGAGTATAGCCGTCAGCAGCTTCGATTGTCTTGAGCTGAGCGAGACCCGCAGCCATTGCGAGTGGATTGCCTGAAAGTGTGCCAGCCTGATAAACTGGACCAACAGGAGCGAGGAAGTCCATAATGTCTGCGCGGCCACCGAAGGCTCCGACTGGAAGTCCTCCACCGATGACCTTACCCATGCAAGTGAGATCAGGAGTGATGCTAACGAGTTCTTGGACACCGCCTTTGGCGACGCGGAAGCCAGTCATGACTTCATCGAAAATGAGTACGGAACCTTGCTTTGTAGTGATATCACGGAGGAACTGATGGTAGCCTTCGTGTGGGAAAACGAGTCCAGCATTTGCTGGGAATGGTTCGAGGATGATTGCTGCGATCTGGTCTCCCATTTCGTCGAAGACGGCCTGCACGGCGTCGAAGTCGTTGAATGGAACAACGATAGTCTGGTTTGAGAAGTCCTTTGGCACACCAGCGGAATCAGGTTCACCATGCGTCAGGGCGCCCGAGCCAGCGGCCACTAACAAGTGGTCGACATGACCGTGGTAGCAACCGTCGAACTTGATCACTTTATCGCGGCCTGTAAATCCACGAGCGAGGCGGATGGCGGACATGGTGGCTTCGGTGCCGGAGTTAACCATGCGGACTTTTTCGATGGAAGGTACCCAGTCTACGATAGTCTGTGCCATTTGGATTTCCCATGGGCATGGAGCACCGAAGGAAACACCATCTTTGGCGACTTCGTGGATGGTCTGAGTGAGCTCGATCGGTGCGTGGCCAAGGATTGCTGGTCCCCATGTGCCAATGTAGTCAATGTAGGTTTTGTCATCGACATCGGTAATGCGAGAGCCGGAAGCTCTGCGGACGAGGAACGGATCGCCGTCGACGTTTTTGAATGCACGTACTGGCGAGTTGACGCCGCCAGGGATGATTTTTTGAGCCTTTTCGAAAAGCTTCTGAGAAAGTGGTCCTACCATGGTGAGTTCGTCTGTGACTAAGTCATGTGTCATGAGTGCGAGATTGATGGACGCGAGACAGATGAAGTGACTTGTCTGGTTGATGTTGTGTTTTTGTGAGTCGAGGCTCGTTGCGCTTAGGCTGAGTTTGTCAAAAAATGGGAGGTGGTGCGATGCTTTTTTCGATTATCCCTAGGGTTGTAGATGTTGGGGTAGAAGATGAGGGAATTGAGACATTAGTAAAAAATCAGTATGCGCAGCTGGCTGCAGGCGAGGTGCTATTTCAACAAGTGTATCCAGAACTTGGGGTGACTGAAGAAAGTAATTACGACAGAGTGGTGGAGCTAAAAGCCTGTGATTTACAAGCGTTCTCGTCGTTTGCAGACAGTGATGTGGTTAAGCACTTTGGTAATAGTGCTGATCGTGATTATCATGTTTTGCGCACTGATCCAATCACTCTTCGAGTAAGTCTGGGCGGTTTTGGCGAGTGCGTTCGAGGGCCTTCTCTTTTTTCCATGTATCGATTTCCTTATGATTTCCCGAAAGAAGAACCAGAGGTACGGACATGTTGCGGAAGGTGTTCGGCTTGGTGTATGCAGGAGTTTCTAACATGTTAGGGTCGGAGAAGGACTCTTCTTGGTGTGAGCGTTCATCACCGAGGGTCCCAGGGATGAGGCGGACAATGGCATCAGTCACGACCGCAGCCGCGATGGCTCCATTGGTGAGGACGTAGTCGCCGATGGAGAGCTCTATGTTGATGAGCTGCTCGATGACGCGATGGTCGACGCCTTCATAGTGGCCGCAGAGGATGATGAGGTGCTTGGCTGTGGAGAATTGTTGGGCAATGGCTTGCTTAAATGGCTTGCCCTGTGGAGTCATGAGAATGACTTGGCAGTCGTTGCTACGTAGTTCTTCGATGGCAGCAAAGATTGGGTCGGGCTTGAGCAACATGCCTTGGCCTCCACCGCAGAGGTAGTCGTCGGTTTTGCGGTGTTTATCAATGGCCCAGTCGCGTAGATTGTGCGCATGGATTTCGACGAGGTCCTTTTCCCTTGCGCGTTTGATGATGCTTTCGTTGAGTGGGGCAAGGGTAATTTCTGGGAAAAGCGTGATGATATCAATGCGCATGCGGCGGAGGATGCAGTTTTTTGTTGACGGTTTCAAGTGTTGAACTACAGGATTGGCATGCAGCACAAGGTCACCATTTATAGCGATGGATCATCGAGAGGGAATCCTGGACCCGGTGGTTATGGGGCTGTATTGATTGCTGGCCAGCACGAGAAGGAGCTCAGTGGTGGGTTTGCAAAAACGACCAACAATCGGATGGAGCTGATGGGGGCGATTGTCGCTCTCGAGGCACTCAAGAAACCCTGTGCAGTTGAACTAATTTCTGACTCCAAATATGTGATCGATGCAATGCGACTCGGCTGGATTCACGGTTGGAAAAAGAAGGGCTGGAGTAGAGGTCCGAACAAACCACTTAAGAATGCTGAACTATGGCAACGTCTAGATAAGGCTGCCTCTCCGCATACAATGACGTGGAGTTGGGTTAAGGGACATGCTGATAATCCGATGAACGAACGTTGCGATAAACTTGCCTCTGGCTCCGCGAAGGGGGAAAATTTGCCAGAGGATGAGGGCTTTTTAGATGAAAGCTAAAAAGGTTGACGTAGATTTTCTGGTAGGATCGCATCTCCGAGGCAACTGGCTAGGTTGAGTTAGAGTGACGTTCTCGAATGAAGATTTGAGCTCGGTAAGTCTTCGGATAACTTTGAAGAGAATGTGCTATTGCCCTTTGACTTTACCGCGGAGGAGTGGGTGACCAGGCTTGGCTTTGGTGATGAATGGCGCACGAAGGTAGGTCGGAGAAGGCGGCGTCTCGATGAGTTTTTGTTTGTTAGCGTTTGAGAGCTTGAGCCACGCCTCGATGTGCTGAGTCGCTGTTGGAGTTTCGAGTTTTGGATCGATAGATACTGATAGTTCTATCTTTGGTTCGAGTGTAAAGATCGCAGCAGAGGTTTCTGTGAGCTCTTTATCGAAAGCTTCTCTGTCCATGAGTTTCGGTGGATGAGGAAGTCCACCAGCTGGGATGTTTGAGATGAAATAAGCGCCTCGTCTTGCGTCGCCAACAGCGATAGCGTCCTGCCCACTCAGCCAAGTTTTGGTGGCAAGAAAGGAGGAGATTCCGACGACTGGATAATCGTGAGCGACAGCAATCCCTTGAGCAGCAGCGATGGAGATGCGTGTGCCGGAGTATGAGCCTGGGCCAGTACCTATGAGGATAGCGTCGAGTTTTTGCTCCGCGCCAAGTTGAGCGAGCAGGCCTTTTAGCGGAGCGAAAAGTAGTTGGTTTTGCTGGCGGTGGCTTTCGAATTCTTCCTGAAACAAGTTCCCTTTATTGGTCTGAAGGGCGATACTGGCGGCAGGAACACTGGTTTCGATGGCTAGAATGTTAGGCACAGATTTAACTGAATGAGTTGTTTTTATGCAGAATCTTTTAAAATATTCTTAGGATTCTATCTTGAATGTATCGGTGGCTTATGTTTCTCTTCCGCGTCACTCGGTTAGAAACATAGTCGGGTAGAAGATTTTCACCAGAAATGTTATGACCGATTACGCAAAAGGTTTAGAAGGAGTAGTAGCGAATGAATCAGCCTTGTCAAAGGTTGAAGGACTCGCAGGTAAGTTGTCCTATCTCGGATACAGCATCGACGACCTTGTTGAGAACTGTAGCTTTGAGGAAGTCACATTCCTTCTGCACAACAACCGTCTTCCAAACGCGGAAGAGCTTGCAGCATTTGAAGCAAAGCTTCGCGCCGACCGTCAGCTTCCACAGCAAGTTATTAACTTTCTCAAGTCCCTTCCAACTGATGCAACTCCAATGGACGTGCTTCGTACAGCAGTTTCCATGCTTGGTATTTTCGATAGCCGCGCGAAAATCGGTGAGCCAGACCATGCGCTTAATCGTGAAATTTCTTTTTCTATCGTAGCGAAGACTCCAATCATCGTTGCCTACTACCACCTCGCTCGTCAGGGCAAGGAACTCACACCAGTTCGTAATGATCTTTCTGAGGCAGCTCACTTCCTCTATCTTATCAATGGTGAAGAGCCATCTGAGGCTGCAGCGAAGACTCTCGACATCGCGTACATCCTTCACGCTGACCATGGTATGAATGCTTCCACATTCTCTGCACGTGTTACTATTGCCACACTTTCTGATATCTACTCAGCAATGACATCTGCAATCGGTACACTCAAGGGTCCACTCCACGGTGGTGCGAACGAAGGTGTGATTAAGATGCTAAAAGAGATTGGAGACGAAGACAAGGTCGACGCATTTGTCGAAGATTGTCTCGTCAACAAGAAGAAGATCATGGGTATTGGCCACCGTGTTTACAAGGTGCTTGATCCTCGTGCTCCACACCTTCAGAAAATGGCTGTTAAGCTTACTGAGGAACTCGGGGAGTCTAAATGGATCAACATGTCTGAGCGCATCGCAACAATCATGCGTGAGCGTAAAGGTCTCAACGCGAACGTGGACTTCTACTCCGCGACAGTGTACTACTCACTCGGTATCCCAACTGACCTCTTCACTCCGATCTTCGGTATTGCACGTATGTCAGGTTGGATTGCACAGGTTCTTGAGCAGCTTAAGGATAGTCGCCTCTACCGTCCGCTTACTAAGTATGTTGGACCTGAGACACTTTCCCCAGTGCCACCAATCAGCGAGCGCTAGGGAAGCCTAGCAGCTCAACGAGCTGACGAAAAAAATTAAGATCTTGCCTAGTTAGTCGAGGGAGACGTTCTACTTCAGCGTCTCGATGTTGGCTTTATTTTCAGCATCTAAGGAAACAAATTTATCGAGGTCGACAATGACCAAGGTGTCGTGCAGCGTGATACTGTGGACCTTGCCATGGATGGACTAGCCAAGGAATGTGAGCACGAAACAGAGCCACAGTAAACGCTTGCGCCATTTGCATTTTGGTTTGAGAGAAGTTAGGCTTAAACAAAGTGAGTTTGGTCGTTAGAGTGAATGAGGTAAAGTAAAAGACCACAGAGATTGCTCGCTGTGGTCTTAAATGCTAGATAGATCTGATTTCCTTTATTCTGGAAGCTCACCGCCGTGGCGGATGTCGGTTGCTGTTTCCATGTAGACGACGTCTTCGGCAATATTTACAGCAAGATCACCGACACGCTCGAGCCAGCGTGAAATGAAGACGAGGTGGAGGTAAGCTTTGTGTACTTCAGTCTCGCTTTCGAGGCATTTAGTGAGTTGCTTAGTTGTTTTTTTATGAAGCTTATCGAGCTCAATGTCTGTAGCGATGACGCTAAGAGCGAGTTCTTGATCACCGTCTGAGTACGCTGTGAGTGCATCTGTAAGCATCTTGTTAGCGTGCTGGGAGATTGGCTCAATCAAGGAGATCTCTGGAAGCTCAGGAGTGTGGATGAGCTTGCGGCTGCGCTTTGCGATGCTGACAGCATGGTCGGAGATACGCTCGATGACGTTGGTGATTTTCATTGATGCGACAACGACTCGGAGGTCACTAGCGAATGGACGATACTTCGACATGAGCATGACGCCGTCTTTATCGATAGAAATCTCTAACTGATCAATGTCTTCGTCTTCTGCGATAACTTTATTGCAGAGTTCAGCATTGCGTTCGAAGAGACCCTGAAGAGCGTTTTCGAGGTTTTGCTGAGCAAGACAGCCGACGTTGACGGTCTTTTCTTTGAACGATTTGAGAGCTTGGTTAAAGTCTGTGAGGATATGTCCGTCAGTGTGCATACTATTTGATAGTGTTAGAGGTTTTGTTTTTTAAATGGTTGGTTAACCAAAGCGGCCGGAGATGTAATCTTCGGTCTGTTTGATAGATGGATTGGTGAAAATTTTGCTAGTTGCATCATATTCAATGAGCTCACCGAGATAGAAGAATGCTGTATTATCTGAAATACGACTTGCCTGCTGCATGGAGTGGGTGACGATAACGATAGTGAAGTCTTTGCGGAGCTCAGTAATGAGCTCTTCGACCTTGGCTGTCGCGATAGGGTCGAGAGCGGAACAAGGCTCATCCATGAGGATGATTTTAGGTCGCACTGCAGTAGTACGAGCGATACAAAGACGCTGTTGCTGACCACCTGAGAGACCGAGAGCTGAGTCTTTGAGACGGTCTTTTACTTCATCCCAGAGTGCTGCACCTTTGAGTGCGCGTTCTACACCTTCATTGAGTGTGCTCTTATCTTTGATGCCCTGAATGCGGAGACCATACGCGACATTGTCGTAGATAGATTTTGGGAATGGGTTGTATTTTTGGAACACCATGCCGACTTGCTTACGTAGTTCGATAGCCGAAACTTCTTTAGCGTTGATATCTTGTCCCATGATACGGATTTCACCGTTGGTGACACGTGAAGTTTCCACGAGGTCGTTCATACGGTTGATACAGCGGAGTAGAGTGGATTTACCACAACCTGATGGCCCAATGAATGCAGTAACTTGCTTCTCTGGAATATCTAGAGAAATGTTGCGAAGTGTATTGGTTTTACCAAGGTCGTAACTGAAGGAGATATCGTTGATCTCGATCATGGTGTTACGCTTAGTGTCATCAGTGGTGCTAGTGTTCATAGTAGAGTCTTGAATTGGGGGCACTGCAGTTTTCTCATCAAGAAGAGCTTCTTTTGATAAAGAATTTGGTTGAGCAAGGTTTGCTGTAGTCATGCTGTTAGAAGTATTCGGTTGGAAAGTGGATTACCATTTGATCTTGTTGCGGATGCGAATACGCAACAAGACTGAGAAAGCGGCAAAACTCATGACGATGATCATGAAGACGAGTACAGAGCCATACTGCATAGGCTCAGTGTATTCTGACTGAGGAATACGACCAGCTACGGTGTAGATGTGGTATGGAAGGGCCTGTACGGATTGTTGAAGGAACTGGATGAAGGCGTCGAAACCTGTGGAATGAATGCCTTGCCATGGTAGGTCTGAGCGCTCAGCCACTGCAGCTGTGAACATGATTGGGGCTGTTTCACCTGCGACTCGTGTGATGCCGAGGATGGAGGCTGTAAGAATACCTGGGAATGCGTATGGAAGGACCGCAGTGCGGATTGATTGCCATTTGGTTGCGCCGAGAGCGAGTGAGGCTTCTCGGAAGCCCATCGGAACAGCGCTGAGAGATTCTTCACAAGAAGTAATGATCACAGGGAGTACCATGATGGCGAGGGTGAAGCCACCTGCGAGCATACATGTACCCCAGCCTTGGAATGAGACGTAGGTCCAGCCATCGTAGAAGCGTGTCGCATTTTGTGAGGATGCGAGTTTTCTGACTTGGCTCGTAGACTGGGATGTTTCCGAAACGTAGATCTTACGGTCTTCAACTTCACGAAGGCCAGGATCGCCGGCAATTGGAAAGACTGGGACGATAAATTTACTCTCAGTGTTAGGTGTGCTCGTGAGTGTAGGGGCTAGGATGACGAAGAGACCCAGACCGAAGAGACCAAATACGATAGATGGCACACCTGCGAGGTTGAGCATAGCGAGGCGTACCGTTTTGATGAAATTGCCCTGTGCTGCGTATTCATTGAGGTAGACAGCTGTCGCAATACCTGTGGAAAGGGCGATAATCATACAGATGATGACGAGGAAGGCTGTACCAACAATCGGGCCAAGAATACCACCACCAGAATAGGAGTGGGTGTGTTCTGAAAGAGTTTTGAATTTGCCGCTTTCTTTATTGGCAAGTGTGATTGCCTCGTAATCTTCTACAGCGAGGCGAAGTTCAGCATCCTTTGATAGGGAGAAGCTAACGTATTCTTCAGTCTCGTTGTAGTCTTGAATGTTAGTGATATTGAATGATGGATTGTCAGCAAGGATGGTGTCGAACTCTGAGCTGAGGGTTGTGAGCGTGACAGGTTCATCGTTATTGAAAACTATAGAGCCTTTAGCTGTGTTGTGTTGGCTCGTTGCTCCTTTAGATTCAAGGATGGCTAGAGCTGAAGGAGAAAGTTGGTATTTTCCGGCAGGTAGGTTGAAGCTGAAGAAAGTAATCTTTTCTGGAATAGTCGTTTCCTTAGCTAGGGGAAGAGTGCCGCGTTCATCTTCATCGAAAGCCAAATAATAGGTGTTGGAATCGATGGTGAGAGTTTGAGTCTCTGGGATGAGGACCTTGTTGATTTCATCAGGTTCATCGTCTGCAAAGGTTTGGCGCATTTGGAAAATGAGAGATGTGGGGACAAGGGCGTCGTGTGTAGACTTGCCAATGTCGTATTCGCCTTTAGCGAGTGTGACCTCGAACTTTGATAGGTTCGCTTCTTTAGTCGTAACCTCTGTTGGAATAAACTGTGGTGCGAGTTGTTTGAGTGTTTCGAATTCCTCTTGCTCAAGAGTGAATGATTTCTTTGAGTCTAGAGTGAACGCAACTGGTGTAGTCGTGTCATATGTGTCATAGAGGAGGTAGAAACCTTTGTTTTGTTTCTCGAGCTTTTTCAAATAACCCTCACCAAGAAGTGAACCAGGAAGGACATCAAACTTCTTATAGGCGAAGTTTTTTTCGATTTTTTTCACATTGGTGATGAGATCTGTTTCATCAGAATTAGAGCGAAGGATGCTGTCGAAGTTTGATGCAGGAACTTCGATGTTATCTGCTTTCTCAATTTCGAGTACGTTGAGTGTTTGAGGCTTCTTTGTGAGGAATCCTAGACCTTTATCCATGAGTACTGGTGCACCCTTGAGGATAATGTCACCAAAGATGCAGCATGCGCATATAATGATGAAGTAGGTCGCGATGACGAAGAAGGTGCGAATTGCATTCTCCTTGGTTTTGTTAGTCTCTTGGGACTTACAGAACGGATTCTTCTGCGATGTTCGAGATGAGGACATGATGTTAGTTCAATTAAGAATAGAGAAAAATATTAGTGCTACTTATTGCCGAGCTTGCGGAGGGTAGTTTGGGCTATGTAGTTGAGAGTGAGTGCAATGACGAAGAGCACGAGGCCAACCATGAAGAGGGCTCCCCAGTGGAGCGAGCCTTCATCGACTTCTCCAATTTCTTGAGCTAAAATACCAGTCATTGAATGTGCCGGATCTGTAATGGATTTTGGAATAGCAATACGGCCACCCATCACTAGGAGCACAACCATCGTCTCACCAATGATACGGCCAAATCCGAGAAGTACTGCAGCAATGATGCCTGAGGCACAGCTTGGAATAATGACTTTGATGACTGTCTGTAGGTTTGTTGAACCCAGAGCCAAAGCTGTTTCTTTGTATGCCTTCGGGACGTTGTTTAGTGCATCCTCAGCGAGTGTGAAGATCGTTGGGATGGCCATAAAGGCGAGGAGGAAACCAGCATTGAGGATTGTGAGGTCACTTTCTGCAGGGAATCCTGGAATCCATGCAAGCCATGGTTCTTGTGAGTATTTTTGAAGAAATGCTCCAAGGACGACAACACCGAAGAAGGCGAGTACGATAGATGGAATCGCGCCGATGAATTCGACGATAGGCTTGATGAATTTTTGTTCAAATGGGCTAGCGAGACAGTTGACGTAGATAGCGCCGCCAACTGCGAATGGGATAGCAAGTGTGACTGCAACAAGGGCTACACAGACTGAGCCAGCGAGAAGAGGGAGGATGCCGTAGAAGTCCTGCCATGAGGAGTTGGTCACCCACTTGGTACCGAAGAAGAAGCCAGTCATTGCTGTGGCTAGGGAAACTTGTTTCGTGTGGTCCCAATTTATCATTTGCGCGCGTTTTTCTTCGAAGAGATTGAAGATTTCTTTTTCAATATCTTTGATGCCTTTGATGCGACGTTGAGCAAGCTTTGATTCGAAAGCGTCTACGTCAGGCATTTGGGTGAGGCCTTCTGCTGTTTTAGCAGAGAGTGTTGCAAGCTTTGCTTTGTGAGTGTCGAGGCTCTCGTAAAGTGGCTTGTTGAGCGCAGCGTAGTCTGGCTCGATAGTGAGTACACGCTTTGACTCGATCAGCGCGCGTTCTTTGGCTTCTGCTGTATTTGTTATTTCGGCTTTTTGAAGCAGGGCGTCTTTACGTGCTTGAGCGGAAGAGAAAGTGACGGCCTGGCTTTTGTTTGTGCCAGCGACTTTGCGGAGAGACTGGACAAACTTGTCGAACTCTTTTTGTGGGGCGAGGAAACTTGCACGTGCGGCGGCAAGTTCTCGCATAAATTTCTGCCTATCGATGTTTTTTACTCCAGCCTGTTCTTCGGCAAGGATTCCCTTGATAAAATCAGTAGTTTTTCCTGTGATGATATTTTCGATGACAGACTCGCGGATGAGGGTGAGATATTTTTCGTCTGTCTTCCAAGATTGGTTTTTGAGGTCGTCATACTTGAGAGAGCTGACAGCAGTGGCGGCTGCGGATTTTAGTTGTTGCTTAGCAGCATCGTATGCCTTTTGTGCTGCTTGGATTTGTTCTTCGGTATTTTCTTCGTTGCCTTTACTGTCTTCAAGACGAGTTTTCGTACGCTTGTATTCTTTGCGCTCAGAAGAAATTTCTTTGAGAGTTTTTGATTTAAATTCAGCGTGGACTGAGGTGACGCGATAGAGAGCTCCGAGCCGGTGTTCGATCTCATATTCACGCGCTTGGACCGCGAGCGAGCTGAGTTCTTTTTGAGCGGTAAGCTGCTCTGAAGCGTAGTCAGAAAACTCCTGGCCTGACTGACGGTAGAGGCTTAGTTTATCCCTATATTGTGGGAAGAAGGAGTAGGAATGGTAGATTAAGAAAAAGATAATGAGACCAATGACGATGATCGCGAGCGTGGCGTTTCCTCCGAAGAAGTATTTGATTGCCTCTTGTTTGCTAATGCCGAGAAATCGGAATCCTTCTAGCTTGCTGAATGGCTTATTAGGCGTCGCTCTCTTGCTCGGTTTCATAGGTGCAATGAAATGTGGTGCGAGAGAGCGAAAAAATATCCCTTAAGTCAAGAAAGCACCGCACAAACTCAGTTGTGCGATGCTTTCAAAGTTATCTCTTACTCTTATATTGTGTTATGAATAAGTAAGTTTCATTGGATTACTTTGTTTTAGGTGCGATAAAGCCAACCTTTTCGATTACTTTACCTGCATTTTTGGAAGTAGTTGCCCAATCGATGAACTTCTTAGTTTCGCCAGTTGGCTGACCAACTGTGTAGTAGTAAAGGTTACGGGATAGTGCGTAGTTAGAAGCGTTCTTTGGCTCTGGGAGTACGCCATTTACAGCAGCTGGAGCGATGCCGTCTTTGCCTGTGTATGCAAGACCAACGTAGCCGATGCCGTTTACGTCCTTAGCAACTTCCTGAGCGATCTGCTCGTTACCAGCCATCTTCATTGTGTTCTTGCCGTAGTCAACTTTGTTCATAGCAAGCTTCTGGAATGTCTTGTATGTACCAGAAGAAGTGTTGCGTGTGTATGCTTTGATTTCACCAGCTTTGCCGCCAACTTCAGACCAGTCAGTGATAATGCCTGTAAAGATGCCTTTCACTTGATCTTTAGTAAGCTCCTTAACGCCGTTTGCTTCGTTCACGATCACAGCGATCATGTCGATGCCTGCAACGTGTTCAACGAGGTCCTTACCTGCAGCAGCGAACTTGTTCTTCTCCTTACCCTTTACAGAGCGTGAAGACATACCGAAGTCAGCAGTACCTGCGAGGAGGTTTGTGAAACATGTAGAAGAACCTTCAGCAGCGATTTCGAAGCTCACGTTGTTGCCTTTAGCTTTGTACTTTTCAGCAAGCTGAGGAACCATCTTAGCGCCGAGTGTGTCAGAGCCTTTTACTACGAGCTTAGTTTGTGCGGAAGCTGTTGCTGTGATAGCGAGACCAGCTACGATTGTTTTTACAAATGTGTTAAATTTCATTGTGGTTTTGTGTTAATTGTTTCTCCTGTTTTGCGGGAGCGGGTAAAATATCTCTGCGAAATATGAAATTGCCAAATAAGATAGGGGGCGAATTTGTCACAAATATAACTCACTTAGGATACGTTGTTAACTTCATTCTTTAGTGGGGTCGTAATTGTGAAGGAAGTCTTGATTCCAGGTTTTGAGCTCGCCTCGATAGTGCCTTCGTGTGCTTCGATGGCACGCTTGACGATGGAGAGACCCAGTCCAGTACCTTTGATATCCGACTGATTGTGGTGCTTGTCTACGCGATAGAAGCGCTTGAAAATGAAAGGGAGATGCGATGAGGGGATGCCAATTCCGTTGTCACTGATGATTATCTGCACTTGCTCTTTGCCTAGAATCTGAATCGATAATGTGACGGTGAGCTCAATCTTTGGGTTTTGTTTGATCGCGTTTTCTATGAGATTGAATATGACTTGGGTCCAGTAGAAGCGATCACCATTCAAAATGACTGTCGAGTCTGGGAAATTGCGTATGATTTGGGTATCAGAGCTAGTAATAATCTGGTCGAGTCGTTCGAGTACGTTGTTGGCACACTCTATGAGATCAAAAGGCTCGTTGTTGATGGCAGCGTTTTCTCCAGATTCTAGTTTGGAGACGACGAGCATGTCGTCGACGAGGCGTGAGATTCTTGTGCCATGTTTTTGCATGATTGTAAGCATGCGTCTAGACATTACAGGATCTTCGAGTATGTCGTCCTCAATGAGGTTTTCTAAGTAACCATTGATGATGGCAAGGGGGGTACGTAGTTCGTGAGACGCATTGGCGACGAAGTCGGTACGAATCTGCTCTGTGCGGTGCTCTGTACTGATGTCGCGAAGGATGATGCAGTAAAGTGGATCGTTCACGTGGTTTGGAAGAGGGGTAACCTGAATAATCCAGGCTGTTTCACCTTCGTTTGTGTCTCCGCCGAGTGCGTGTCCGCTAGAAGAAAGAATGAGGCGTTCTTGGGCGGGGGTGCGGACCTCAATCATTCGCCGAATGCTTTTGGTGAAACTAGGGTTCATGAGAACCTCAGGAAGACTACGACCAACGAGGTTCTGGCCACGGAAGATTTCTCTCGCCTGCGTATTTGATTTACGGATCTCTAGAAAACTTGAGACAAGGAAGAATGCGTCGCTAAGTGCATCCAATGAGACCTGGCTGTCCGTTAAGGCTTCATCGAGTTGCTTTTTAGCTTCGTCACGCGATGTCTTGGCAGACTTGATGGCTCTCATCCATTTTTTCTTTTGATGCTTGAGTTGAAATAAAAGGAAAGCAATTATTCCGAGTAAAGCTAAGGCGAGGATGAGTGTCGGCATCATGGGGATTTTGCTTTCAAGATAGCTGAGTACTGGAGTGGTTAGCTCGCAGCTGGTGTGTCGACGATACGGTAGCCTATGCCGCGTACAGTTTCTAAGTAGCCAGCGTGAGGTTCGAGCTTCTTACGTAGTCGCTTCATGTGGGTGTCCAATGTGCGTGAGTGAACGTAGTCGCTATAGCCCCAGACTTCTTTCAAAAGGGTGCTGCGGTCTTGTGGTGCGTTGGCTCGCTCGATGAGGAAGATCATGAGCTTGAACTCCGTGGATGTGAGGTCTTCTAGCTGACCATCTAAGTAGAAGCTTAAGGTGTTTTTGTCGAACTTGAATGGACCGTGTTCGAGAACCGTACCAGAGCTTTTCTGGACCGTACGTTTGAGAATTGCTTGCGCGCGAAGGACGAGCTCTTTAGGACTAAATGGTTTAGTGATATAATCGTCAGCACCAGTTTCGAGACCTGTGATGCGGTCATCGGTCTGCGCCTTTGCCGTGAGCATGATCACAGGGATGTTGCGTGTACGAGGGTCGCTCTTGAGCTCTTTATTTACACTTATGCCGTCCATCCCTGGGAGCATGAGGTCGAGGATGATAAGGTCAGGTTCGATGCTCATTGCTTTATCGAGGCCTTCTAGACCGTCGTGAGCGAGAATAGTGTCGAACTGGTTGCGCTGAAGGTTGAAGGAGATCAACTTTGCGATGTCCACTTCGTCTTCGATAATGAGAATTCTTTGCATAAGTTTGGAGAAATCTAAATTTTAAATAAAAAGCCGAGGCTGTTATAGAGGCAGCTCGGCTGATATCGAAGTTATTATGATGGTGACAATGGCGTCACAGATAGAGCGTTAGCTTACCTCTGCGGAGGTTTGTACCACATGCATGAGATGGTTGGCTATGACATTGAGTTGGTTGTTTGTGTCGATATTGAGCATTTCTAGCTTAATGTTGCCGTCTACCATGCGTGTCATAGCGGCTTTGTTTGAACTCTTAGTGAGTGACTTGATCTTCTCTTGGATGTCTTCAGCTTTTTGCGTTTCCGCTGGACTGACTTGGCCGAGGATAAGGTTTTCGCTGAAGCTGAGGAATTCAGAGATCTGTACGGCGACTTCACGAATGGAGTCGATCTGGGTATTGCTGAACTGGCGGCCTTTGCTGTATTTGCGCTCCGCAATCTTGATGAGTCGGTAGATAGCGTCAGAACATTCTTCCAGCTCAGTCGTCATGCGGAGGAGTCCGGTGATGCGCTCTGATAAATGAGGTGAAATTTCTTTCGATGTGCAACGTACAAGGTATTCAGTGATGTCGTGCATCATGAGGTCAGCCTCGTCTTCCATTGCTTTGAGCGTATTGACTTGCTCAGATATGTCGCGCTCTGGATGCTCAAATACATCAATATAGCCAGCGAACATCTTTGTACAATGTGTTGAGAGTTTAGCGACAGCCTGCTCAGCTTCCACGATGTTGAGTTCGCCGAGGTCAACAAGTGACTGTGAGATATACTTGATGCGTTTCTGGTCGCTAGGAGCCTCGGATTCGTCGTCTTTGACCATCTTTTGTACGAGATTGGCAATCTGTGGAATGAACCAGATGAGGGCTGCGATGTTGATGAGGTTGAAGCTGGTATGGAAGACGGCAGTTGCGAAGGCCACTTCGGACTTACCAAAATCTTTCTTTGCACTCTTAAGGCTATTAGGAAGTGTATCAGCGAGAGACCAAACGAAGTCAGTGAAGACACTGAAGGCAATAAGTATCCATACGACACCAATTAGGTTGAAGAAGAGATGAGCACATGCAGCTCTCTTCGCGGTCACATTCGCTCCGATCGAGGCGAGCCATGCTGTGACGGTGGTACCGATGTTTTCACCGAGCACGATAGCTGCGGAGTTCTTGAAGGCGATCATCGGGTCATCACCGAGCCAGCCCTGCATGGCGAAGGTGATGGTAATAGCCATTGCTGCAGAAGAACTTTGCACCACGAGAGTGAGGATCACACCTGCGATCATGAAGAGAATCACTGAGGCGAAGCCAGTCCCTTGGATCCAGGTAACAATGTCACGCATGGTTTCCACGGCGCTCATGTCACCTGTGGAGACTGCGTCTTTGACGGTAGATTTAAGGTCTGGAACAGCGCTCTTGAGTTCGCCAAGACCAAAGAAAAGAAGGCCGAAACCAATGAGCACCTCACCCATAGATTTCCATTTGCCTTTACCTGCGAAGAAAAGTGGAAGGCCAACACCAATGATAGGGAGGGCAATTTTTGTAACACTGAACTTACCAATAGTGGCGACAATCCACGCAGTGATTGTGGTGCCGAGGTTGGCTCCCATAATGACACCGATTGATTCCACAAGCGTGAGCAGTCCGACGTTCACAAAGCTAACCACAAGCACAGTGGTCGCTGATGATGACTGTACAAGGCTCGTAGTGAAGAGGCCCATGAGCATCGCACTGAAGCGATTTTTAGTCATTGTCGCAAGGGCTGTGCGCATGCCATTGCCTGCAATTTTTTGGATGCTTTCGGACATGACCTTCATCCCGTAAAGGAAGATTCCGAGTGCGCCTAGAATGGTTAGTGTGGTGACCATGTGTTTTTAGGTTGTATCTAAATTGTCACAATTTTTGGCTACCGTTGTGTGTAGACACAGTCACTATTTGTCAAGGTGGAAGGAGGTTAGTGAGGATTATACTCAGCAAGATCTAACTGTTTTCCAGATAGTAAAGCTGGAGGTGCTACGGCTGAGAGCATCAGCGGAGACTTTAGTCGAACCTCTTGAGCTCGAGCTGTGGATTGGTTTGCCAGAGAGTCAATTTGACCGAGTGGCGACTCTTTATCCTAGAAAGATGGATAAGAGCAACTTAGAGAGTGGGTTCTATAAAGAATTTAATAAAAATGGAACCTTGGTTCGTTAGGTATTTGCTTCACCAAAAGGGTTCCATGGAGTGCATGAAATGAATACTCCCCAAGCGTAGCAGTCCGCATTGCCTGCGATGGGGGGCGTAGGACCGCTTAATCTTTAGCAAAATTCTATCAAGCGGCTATCGGGGCGATTCCATTTTTCTCGGACAAGGGGCTGCATGCCTTTGGTGATCCTGACACTGGCATTTCCTACGCCTATATTATGAACCAAATGACTAGGCGAATGAGTTTGGGAGGTGAATCGCTCTGTCTTATCCTATTTTCGAAATGGCGATTGATTACAAAAAGTCTTGAACCTTTATATGCAGGAGGCTAAATCGCTCGCGACTCGAAGAATTACGGGGCATTAGCTCAATTGGTAGAGCGTCTGCATGGCATGCAGAAGGTCAGCGGTTCGATTCCGCTATGCTCCACCAGCCAGGCTGGTGGCAGGATTCTTAAATCATTCTGATAACCTGAGTTTTGTTTAATGGATCTTAACTATTCGTGAAAAGCGGCAGATTCGATGTAATTGTTGGTCATCACACTAACAAAAAATCCGAATTCGCCCATGAAGATAGACTTCACTCAAGGCACCGCAGCCCAACAAACTTCGTTATCAACCTCCTTGCAGGTCTCGCTGCCTAAGTCTCTTTTTTAGTTAGCACAAAAAAACTCAGCAGGTGTTCACCTGCTGAGTTTGAAAGAATGCGACACGCTTGCGAGAGCTTTTACTTACGCCGGCGTAAGATGAGAGCGAGGCCACCGAGACCGAGAAGGGCGGTGGTAGACGGTTCAGGAACTGCTCTGACAAATGCTGCGCTGTGGGCAGCTATTTCTGTGGCGCTCAGCTGTGAGTTATATGCTGCGAAACCAAGGATGTTACCTGGCAGTCGGCCGAAGAAGTTACCGCTGCTGGCCTGATAAGCACCCCCCAAACCTGTCGTGCCAGCAATATTGATGGCAGCTCCAGTGAAGGTGTGAGCAAGGGCACCATTGACATAGAGATAAGTGTTCGTGCCATCTGTGGTGAATACAAGATGGGTGTCCGTGTCTGCAGTATGAGCAACTCCAGAGTCAAACTTACTGTCGACAAAGATACCGTAGTTGTTAAGATTGGTGTATTGCTCCCATGAAAGGAATTGATCGCTGGTGTAGTCACCGAGGAGGACTGACCAACCATATTCTAATGGGGTGCTACCAGCGTTGACGATGAACTCGAAGCTCATTGCAGTACCTGCTGTAGTTCCTACGTTGATCGTTTCAGGTGAGCTTACGGTAGTAAACTTTGTAGCAGTAGCTGTAGTGCCTGTACCGACAGCAGTTTTCCAGTGACTAAGAGCTGCATGTGCAGAGCTTGCACCGATGGCGAGTGAGACGAGTGTAAATAATAGTTTTTTCATTATTCCTAAGTTTTTAAATATGCTTAGGAACCTAAATATGCTTAGGAACCTAAATATGCTTAGGAACCTAAATATGCTTAGGAACCTAAATATGCTTAGGAACCTAAATATGCTTAGGAACCTAAAGTTGATTCTTAATATAGTTAGATTACAAAAGACGTCAACAATAAATTTGCATTTTTTTTAGCGAGGAGGTGCCGAAGGTAAGAATACTGCTTGGTGAATAGGTTGAATGTGTTTTTGCTAGCTCTTGAAGGTTTGTGCACATTTCCACCAAAAGCATTGCTTTTGGTGGAAGTATCGGAGGAGGAGTGATCGAGAATTGCCATTTGCAATGCATCAGGGTTCACAAAGCACACAGCCTTGGTGTCCTTAGGGTATTGTTCGATCCACTTTTTTACTTTCTCTACTGATCCCCCCAGCGCTGGCCGCGTGCTTGATCAATCAGTTTTTAGAGGTCGTTTTAAGCAAAACTCAGGTTGATAGAATGGGCAGAAGCCTAGTAAAGGATGGACCGTAAGATTTTTTGCCCAGATTGAGTAAAATCAATTTTTTAGCAGAAACAGACTGATGACAGTAGAAGGTAAAGAATTCGCAATGCAGCGATCAAGCACCTCAAAGACGGCAAGGCGCATTACCGCGTTGTGCTGAAGTATTAGTTACTCAGTGGAGCTTCTTTCGAAGCGATCTAATAATATGTTAGAACAAGTCACTAGTGAAGGGTTGAGCTTGGAACTCGTTTTCTAGTTTAGGTGCATCCTCAGTTTTGCTAGCTGCTGGCTTTTCTTTTTTAAGTGGCTGATCATTTTCAACGAGCTCGACCTTATTCACGAAGCCGCGAGCTTGACGCTCATTGAGCTCTATAATGGTACCAACTGGAACTTCTCCACCGTTTAAATAAATGTTAGGCTGCGTAACACGGTATGTATGTTTCTTGTCTTCTTTATTCACGACTTTAGCTACAGCTGGTGCAATTTCAGCGTCTTTTGGGAAATGTGCAAGTGGAGCTACGAGGTTGGCAGGGAGGGGGAATTGTTTTTGTTGGATACCTGGTGCTAGCTCGGGAGCAGCATTGTATGCCTGCTCAAACATTTCGTACTTGGCATCGATATTGTCGAGGTGGTGGAGCACCAGTGCCTCAGGAGTTCTTGGCAATGTTGGTGAACCAAACTCATAGGTGCCGTGGTGACTAGCAATGAGATGGAGCAAGTGGATACGCACATCTTCGCTGAGTGGTAAGAGATCATTCCATTGCTTCGGGTTAGCACCGATCATCTCGGACCAAAGTCGTCCAGCGAGGTCGATGCCGAGCGGAATGTGACCTAGCATTTCTCCTTGGATGTTGTGGAGCTGGGCAAATCCTGTTTCAGGATAGGTGTTCTCCCACATTTTTCCACAGTCGTGGAAGAGAATACCCGCAATGAGAAGGTCTTCGTTGAGGTGAGTGTAGACAGTACTGAGAGCTTTTGCTGAGCGCATCATTTGAGCCACGTGCTCGACGAGGCCACCACGACGGGCATGGTGGTTTTTTCGAGCTGCGGCAGTGCGCTGAAAGCGGAGACCGTAACGCTCGATGAAAAGCTGACTTAGTTCTTGTAAGCGTGGATCACTCACAGCGTTGCAAAGGTCGTTGATAGTTTGCCAGTCCTGCTTTTGTTGGGCGCTGGTCTGTGGGTCTCCTGTGAGGAGGTCAGCGATTTCACTCTCGTTGAGTGGTCGGAAGTTCCAGTGCTGAGCGTTGAGCCCGTATTGGTTTTGAGTCCAGTCGCCAGCGAGACGTAGGAAGGACTCAATTGGGAGTTCTTGAGCTAGTTTAAACTGTGGAAGGTTTTCCCAAATCTTGAGAGTGAATTGGTCGATGGAGTTAGCAAGAACCAGCTCGAGGTAGGGTTTGCCCGACTTAGTCGTTTTAGTAACGCAGGACTGAAGCTGGACGTCGACGCTAGCGCTGATAGGGGAGTCGCCGGCAGATTGCTTGAGTTGGGTGATAGTAAGCTGATTCACGCCGCAAGTGTAGCGGTGATTGCCAGTAGGGGAACAAAAAAGCGCGCTTTTTTGGGGGAGGTAGATGAGAGGCTTTTGTCTAGTCTGGTGGGAGAATGAGTTCGTCTCCTAGTTGAATGTCCACTGCACCACCCATGAAAGTCCCAGGAAGAGGGTCAGCTACTCCTTGGTTCCGATCAATCATGCCGACAGTGAGTCGACCGATGATACCTGAGTTGCGTCGGATGCCGAGAATGTCACCAGTGTTGACGTTGCCGATGCGTTCGATCTCGATGCCAGCGATCTTGTTGATATTGTCGTATTCAGTGATGCGTGCCATTACGAGTGCTGACTGGATGAGGCTGGTACGGCGATCATTTTTAACTGGGCGGCTAGCAAGATCGTCTTCGACGATGACGGCTGCTTTTTCCTCGATTTCGTCGCGATCTTTGCGGAGTTCTGCGAGCTCTTTTCTAATTTTTTCAAGTTCGGAAAGATCAGCTTGTTTGGCTGCTGCTTGTTTAATCACTGATGGAGTATTGAGCTGAGCTGTGAAAGTTTGGCGGTTGTTGCTAGTGCCTTTGAGGATAGCTGCTTCGAGCTGAGCTTGACGCTTCTCAAGACGAGCAATCTCTAATGCCGCAGGATCACGGATTTCGGCGTTCTTCATCGCCTTGATCGACATAAATAGGGAGGCGATGAGAAGAGCAAATGTGGCGCCGATGGTGACCTTCATAATATTCATGGCGAATAAGTGTAGAGGATTTGCGTGAGGACGAAAGGGAAAATTTTAGATTTTGCCCGCAAGGTGGTGAATCTGTTCGAATCTGGCTTGAGTGAACAGAAAGATCTCTTAGTCTTTTGTGCGTGAGAATGCGGATGGCAGTTTTAGGCAGCGGAAGTGGAGGTAATGCTACAATCCTTGAGTGTGGCAGTATACGCTTATTGTTAGATGCTGGTTTGAGTGCAAAGCAGCTGACAGTCAGGTTAGAATCTTTGGGAGTTGATCCAGATGGCCTTTCTGGTGTGTTGCTCACGCACGAACACAGTGATCATGCTCGGGGCCTAGATGTCCTGCTTAGAAAGCGTTCGGTGCCTGTTTATGCCAATGCGATGACTAAGGAAGCATTACAGTGGGGGATGAAAAGTGAGGTGCAGTGGAAGGTATTCAATACTGGTCAAGACTTCGAGATCAATGGGCTGAGTGTGCACCCTTTTCCTATTCCTCACGACGCTGCAGAGCCCGTTGGCTTTACAGTGCATGGAGGTGACACAAAATTTGGGCTCGTGACGGATGTGGGATATGTGACTCAAGCAATGCGAATGCACCTACGCGAGACGCATGCTATGTTCGTTGAGTCGAATTACGATGAAGATTTGCTGGAGGCCGATACCAAAAGGCCTTGGTCCATCAAGCAACGCATTGCTTCGAGACATGGTCACCTTTCCAACACTCAAGCGAGAGGATTGATCGCAGATGTTGGCTGTGAGAGGTTAACTCACGTGGTGTTAGGGCACCTTAGTAGTGACTGTAATTGCTCAGAAGTTGTGACTCGCACAGTGAGGGAACTACTTGCGAGTAGTGGCTTAGGTGCGGTGGAAGTTTGCTGTGCTAGCCAGCATGAACCAACTAAGTGGGTGGAGTTTGGTGAGTCCTCTCGTGGAGCAATGCTCGAAAAACTCTCAAGTAACTTACGCCAAGAAGAACTATTCTAACAGCGTTGAACTAGTTGTCCAGCTGGGTTGCTTTTTGCGACTTCACCTTTGTCGGCTCGATCCCATCATTGCTAACTTGTGCGTCTGATAGAATGATTTTGTGGAATTGTTGAAGGTGTTCTTGAACGAGAGCTCGACAGTTCTCTAATTCGCCGGTAGAGAAAAACATGCTGTGACAAAACGGGCAGGAAAAGGCGAAGCCTTCTGCATCTTGTTCTAGGGTGATATTAATCGGACCGTATGTGATGTGTATAGACATGGGAGTTTATTAGGGGTTTCATCTATTTGTACGAAGGTAAGATGAAATAGGCTACAAGAAATTGGTTTGCTGGTATCCCAAACACTACTTTTTTGCGGCAAATGTGTCTTGCTATTGTCGCGACTAACGATAGAATTTTAGTACTTCTTCTAGAAGAAGTCGCTTTAATATATAGATAAGGGTCTTAAGTAGATTAGCATTAATAAATATGCCTCATTTACTTAAGACCCTAGATAAATACCATGAATACATCATCGTCTAAAAAAATCCTGCCTGCTTTTTTCCTTTGTTTCTTATTTGGCTCGTTTGGCATCCACCGTTTTTATGTGGGTAAGGTAGGCACAGGGATACTCCAACTCTGTACATTGGCCGGATTAGGTTTATGGGGGTTGTTTGATCTGATCATGATCATCTGCGGCAAGTTTACTGACAAAGAAGGTCAAACTCTTACTGAGTGGACCTAGTACACTATATCTTTTAGTTTTCGCCATTTTGTCGAGGACTTTGGCTTTAAAGAAGGTGTGTTTTCTGATTAGGAAGTAGAGTTCTCGAGGATGTCGAAGAAGGAATCGGCTTCGAGAGCTGCACCGCCGACGAGTGCGCCGTCGATGTCTTCTTGTCTGAAGAGTTCGCCAGCATTGCTTGGCTTCACAGAACCGCCGTACTGGATGCGTACTGCATCAGCTGTTGTTTGGTTGTAAAGGTCAGCGATAACGGAACGTATGAACTTCTGTGTGTCTTGTGCTTGCTCAGCAGTAGCGGTGACGCCTGTGCCGATTGCCCAAACTGGCTCGTATGCGATGACGACGTCTTCGAGAGAAGTGATGTCCTTGAGACCTTCAGTGATCTGAGTAGTAAGAACGGACTCGAGCTGACCGCCTTCGCGCTCTTCGAGAGTTTCACCGATACAGAAGATTGCTTTGAGGCTTTCTGTTAAGACCTTCTTGTTCTTCGCGTTGATGACTGCGTCAGTTTCGCCGTAGATGGAGCGACGCTCAGAGTGACCTGTGATGATGTACTGAACGCCAACTTCTTTGAGCATTGCTGTGCTGATTTCACCAGTGAAGGCGCCAGACTCTTGCTCAGAACAGTTCTGTGCAGCTACTGCGATGCGGTTGTTGCCTGCAAGTTTTGCAACCATAGATGGGATGGTGACGAATGGAGCTGCGATCACTACTTCAGCAGAACCTGTGAAATCTTCTACTTTAGGAACGAATGCATCGAGGAATGCTGCAGCTTCTGTAGGGCCTTTATTGAGCTTCCAGTTTGCTGCGACGATAAGGTTACATGACATAATGTTAGTTTGTGTTAATTGATAAAAAATTACTTGTCGGTGAGTGCTGCGACACCTGGAAGTGTCTTGCCTTCGAGAAGCTCGAGAGATGCACCACCACCGGTGGAGAGGAAGTCGAAGTCAGTTGGGTTGCCGAACTTGTTTGCTGCTGTGACGGAGTCTCCACCACCGACGATAGTGAGAGCGTCTGCCTCGGCAATCGCAGCTGTGAGAGCTTTCGTGCCTGCTGCGAAGTTATCTATTTCGAACACGCCCATTGGGCCGTTCCAGAGGATAGTGCCAGCGCGTGCGACGACTTCTTTGAACTGTGGGATAGCAAGGTCACCGATGTCGATGCCTTCCCAGCCGTCTTCGATGCCGCCGCCATTTTCGTAGGCTTCAGTGACTTTGGTCTCAGCTGTTGGGCTAAACTCTTGTGTCACGCGGGTGTTAGCTGGAAGGTGAAACTTGATGCTCTTGGCTTCAGCTGTATCGAGGATTTCTTTGGCTAGCTCCACGAAGTCAGGTTCTACGAGAGAATCACCCACTTTGTAGCCTTGTGCGAGACGGAATGTGTAGACCATAGCACCACCGATGATGAACTCGTCAGCCTTGTTCATCATGGACTTTATGACCTGGATCTTATCGGAAACTTTTGCACCACCCATGATGGCGAGGAATGGCTTTGCTGGTGACTTGAGCTTCACCTGAAGGAACTCGAGCTCTTTCTCGATGAGGAAACCAGAAACAGACTGGGATACGAAGTGGGTCACGCCTTCTGTGGAGGCGTGTGCGCGGTGTGCTGTGCCGAATGCGTCGTTGACGAAGATCTCAGCATTCCCTGCGAGCGCCTTGGAGAAATCTGCATCGTTTGCAGTCTCGCGGTTGTCGAATCGTGTGTTCTCGAGAATCATGGCGTGGCCTGGCTGAAGTGTTGCGCGGAGTGTTGCTGCGTGCTTACTAACGGTATCGTCAGCGAATGCTACTGGGGCACCGAGGTGTGCGGAGAGACGCTTAGCTACTGGACGAAGTGAAAACTTCTCCTGCGGCTCACCTTTTGGTCGACCGAGGTGGGAGCAAAGAACGAGCTTCGCACCGCCGTTGATAAGGTGTTTGATAGATGGAAGGGCACCGAGGATGCGGGTCTCATCTGTGATTTCGAAGTTGTCGTCGAGTGGGACGTTGAAGTCTACACGCATGAGGACCTCTTTGCCCTGTACGTCGATGTCGCAGATTGTGAGTTTAGCCATAGTGCCGGATTGTTAGTTAGTTGTTAGAATGTGTTGGGGGATGGCTTGGTCAGTCTTTTAAATATTTGATAAACAAGAGTTAGTGGAGAGATAGGTGAGGTGGTTTCATAGCTCTCGATTAACTGTTATCTACTGAGAGAAAAAGAAAAAAGGGGAGACTTTTTACAAGTCTCCCCTGTTGGGAATAGTTATTTCTAATGAGAAATTAGAGATCTTTTGCGAGCATTGCGAGGCCTTCTGCAGCGCGGTTGGAGTAACCCCACTCGTTGTCGTACCAAGAAGCGAGCTTAACCATTGTGCCGTCAACCATTGTACAACCGGAGTCGTAGATGGAGCTGTGTGGGTTAGAGACGATGTCTTGAAGAACGATTGGCTCGTCAGTGTACTCGAGTACACCCCTCATTGGACCTTCAGCAGCTGCTTTGAATGCTGCGTCTACTTCTTCCTTAGTTACTTCTTTCTCAAGAGTACAAACGAAGTCAGTGATAGAGCCTGTTGGTGTTGGTACTCGGTAGGAGTTACCATTGAGTTTGCCTGCAAGCTCAGGGATGACTTTCCCGATTGCTTTAGCTGCGCCAGTAGATGTTGGGATGATGTTTACTGCTGCTGCACGGGAGCGACGAAGGTCGCTGTGTGGAAGGTCGAGGATACGCTGGTCGTTTGTGTAGGAGTGGATTGTTGCCATCATGCCCTGCTTAAGCCCGAAGGAATCGTTGAGAACCTTCACCATTGGTGCGAGACAGTTTGTTGTGCAGGAAGCGTTAGAAACGATGTTGTGCTCAGCTGCGTCGTACTGATCGTCGTTGATGCCGATACAGATCATGATATCTGGATCTGGAGCTGGAGCTGAGATGAGAACCTTCTTAGCGCCTGCATCGATGTGCTTCTTTGAATCGGCTTGGGATGCGAAGAAACCAGTGGACTCAAGAACAACGTCAACCTTGAGCTCAGTCCATGGAAGTTCTACTGGGTCGCGCTGAGCGAGTGCTACGATCTTGTGACCGTTTACGATGATGTGAGTGTCGTTGTAGGAAACTTCTGCGTCGAGCTTGCCCTGTGAGGAATCATACTTGAGAAGGTGTGCGATTGTTTTGTTGTCAGTAAGGTCGTTGATTGCAACTACCTTTGTGAGTTCACCTTTTTCGATGAGAGCACGGAGAACGTTACGTCCAATGCGTCCGAAGCCGTTGATTGCGTAATTAGCCATAAGAATTGTTGTGTTGAAATAAGAAGGGGCGCGCCAGAGTGAGGCTCCTATCTTTTCTATTCATTGAATGCGGGCGGTGATTATGGAGGAGAAATGAGGTACGTCAACACTCTGTTTTCCTAGGGTAAGATGCAAAAAATACTCCAGCTTCCCTCTCCTCACTGCTCCCATCACAATATAAATAGCGAGCAACCCAACACTCGCCGATGCAACAGCACCTGCTAGATAAGACGGATTAAAACATTCAACCAGAGCTTGTGTAAATATACTCCCATTATCAAAGCTATATTCCATAGTTTCTAGAGCATCTTCGTCATTAGCTAACTTAGGAAACTTTGCCATGAGTAAGTAGGTTGAGTTTTATCGAATCTACCTTATCTTTCATGGTCAGCACAAAGCCTCCAGCAATCGCTGGAATCGACATCAAAAACGAAAACTCAGCTGCCTTCTCAGCTTTCATCCCACTCAGCAAACTAGCAGCAATAGTCGAACTCGAGCGGGAAATTCCTAGGAGAACAGCAAAAGCCTAGCCAATCCCTATCAAGATCGCGCCTTTAGCTCCAACAGACTCTTTCCCATTTTTCACAAGATTTTAAACAGCAGAGCAACAATCATCGCTGGAACTGTTGCCATGCCGAGCCCAAAAATCTTCATCTGCTCCTCTGCCATACCTTTCGTGATTGCCCCAGCGAGGTGGCCATAGGTCTTACGAATAAATGCTGCAAATGAGCAGAGTATCCGAGTGCATGTTAGCGATTCACCAAGGCTGAATGGTAACGCATGACGCCCTCTGCAATACCGAGAGCAACATTCGATTGGTAGCTCGCGGAGTGGATGATACGAGCCTCAGTTGGGTGACTCATGAAGCCGCCTTCGACGAGAACTGCAGGGTGTTTGACGCTAGTGAGAACACTATAGCGTGCACGTTTGATGCCGCGGTCGGGGATGCTGGCGGATTGCGTACGCCGCAGGGTACGGCCGTGGATTGCTGTAGCGAGGGCTATATTGGCTGAGTCTTGATAATTGCCATTACGGATTCGGTGATCTGAGGCTTTGACGGATCTTCCGTAGTGAGTGACTCCTACAGGTGAGAGTGTGAAGGTTTCGATGCCTCGAGCTTGACGGCGGCCGCTAGCATTGAAGTGAATCGAGATGAAGATCGCATTCTGATAGCGATTGGCAAATTTGACGCGCTGCTGAAGGGAAAGGTAGCGGTCGCTCTCGCGTGTCATGATGACCTTGTATCCTTGACATTTGAGGATGTCTTTGACGAGTCGAGCTACGATGAGGTTGTAGTGGGCTTCAGTGCCGTATTGATTGACAGCTCCAGCGTCTTTACCTCCGTGACCAGGGTCGAGGATGACTGTGCGGAAGTTTCCTGCTCCTCGGATATATTGAGGGCGAAGAACTGGATCGATGAGTTTCGAGAGGTCGATACAAGAAATCAATAGACGCCCAGAGTGCTCGACCACGGGATAACTGAGGATGAACTTCACGCGGTTCATGATGCACTCCTGGCTGTTCGCTGAAATCTTCATTTTGACGGCCGCATTTTCTAAAATGGCGGTTTTGCCAGAGCGGGTGAGCTTGCTGAATGCGTAGAAGGATTTCACGCTGCGTGCAGTGACATACTGTTTATCACGCACATTGACAGTTTCCCATTGCGCCATCGCCACATTGGTGAAGAGCAAAGAAAGAAGTACGATATAGAACTGACTAAAGAGTTTGGTCATAAAGGCACAATCCTCCAGAAGAATGAGTCTTAGGTAGAGTTAAGCTAGGTAGAACTTCAGGAGGTGGCAAATTCAAATTTAGTAGTTAGAGTTGATGAGGAGGGGTGCTCTCGATTCTGGCTTGTGACAATTTGTTTCGCTTTATTGATGAATTTGTCGAATTTTTTTCGTTTTTTTACAACGATAGAAGACAGCGTGGATGCTATATGCTAAAGGTTAGTACAGATGGACGAGAAGGAACAGAACAACGAACGCGATGCGATGCTCAAACAGAATTTTGCGAAAACTCGCAAAAGTTTGATTGCCCGATTAGATAATTGGGAAGATCAACGCACGTGGGATGAATTCTACCAAACCTATTGGCGTCTCATTTATTCCGTCGCTCTCAAGAGTGGCTTACGCTCAGAGGAGGCATTTGACTGTGTCCAAGAAACAATTCTTTCCATTGCTAAGCAGTCTAAGAAAAAGCTTTATGACCCGAAGCAAGGATCCTTCAAAACTTGGCTTATGAATATGACGCGCTGGAAGATCAAGGATCAGTTCCGCAAGCGTAGAAAAGATACCGCTATGTCTGACGGTGCGCCAGTCGATGAGGATCGCAAAACGGCGATTATTGATCGCGTAGAGGATCCGAAAGGGGATGTGCTGGATCGACTCTGGGAAGTAGAGTGGAAAAAGAATCTGGCTGATGCAGCCTTGGCGCGCGTGAAAGCTCAGGTCTCACCAAAGCAGTACCAGATTTTTGATTATTATGTCGTAAAGCAGTGGGAGGTCGGCAAGGTGCACGAGCACCTCGGAGTGAGTAAGGCACAGGTGTATTTAGCAAAACATCGAGTAGGCTCAATTCTTAAAAAGGAGCTTGCTAAGTTAGACCAAGATGACGACTAATCCACGGTTAAAGATTCATATTCCTGATCATGAGGTTCTTCGTAAGATCGGCGGAGGAGCTTATGGTGAAGTGTGGCTGGCTCGTGGTGTTACTGGCGCATGGCGTGCAATAAAAGTCGTCTGGCGCGAGGATTTCGAAGATGAACGTGGGTTCGAGCGTGAGTTCGATGGTATCTTGCAATACGAGCCTCTCTCTCGTGACCATCCTGGCTTAGTAAATATCCTCCACGTGGGACGTAGTAAGGAAGGGCAAGATGCATTCTATTACTATGTGATGGAACTTGGCGATGATTTCCACACTGGTGTAGAGATCAATGCAGTTGAATATGAGGCGCGTACCTTGCGCACCGACCTCGTGACTGCAGACGGAACCTATCTCGATCTAGATTTCTGCCTCGATGTCGCATGGCGTCTCGGTGAGGCCTTGGCGTATTTGCATGAACGTGGCCTAGCGCATCGCGACGTCAAGCCGTCGAATGTGATTTTTGTTGAAGGTAAGGCTAAATTGGCAGATATTGGTCTCGTTGCACCACGTGATCAACGCACTTTTGTAGGGACAGAAGGTTTTGTCCCGCCAGAAGGGCCGGGCTCAGCTCAAGCTGATCTCTATAGTCTAGGGAAAGTGCTCTATGAGATGATGACGGGTAAAGACCGTCTGCAGTTTCCAGAGTTGCCCGACGAACTTCCGTTCGGTGATAAGCGTAAGGTTTGGTTGGAGATGAATCAAATCATCTGCGATATTTGCGAGCCAAAGTTATCAAAGCGTAAGATCACCACAGCACAGGAATTTGCAGAGGCGGCGCAGTACCTTCAGCAGGGGAAAAAGCGCCGATCCCTAAGAGCTAAAACTGTCTTTCAGCTTTTTGGCGCTGCGGTTCTGCTGATCGGTGGCGGAGTCTATCTAAGTCAATTTTTGGCAACTTCATCGCCACGAGTGATCAGCTCTGGGCAACAACAAGGAGGCGTGCCGCCAGAGCAAACTCAGCCAGAGGAAAATGTGCGACCACAGAATGAAACCTGTGCGATTAAGATCATTACCCACCCACCACTCGCGGAGGTTATTGAAAATGGCGTACCACTCGAAGGGGTAACTCCGATCGAGTTTCGCAAGTTTATACCGGGAGAGGTAGTAACCTATCGCTTTCAGTTGGATGGTTATAAAGCGGAAGAGAGAAATTATTCTGTCCCTGATCAACCCATTTTTGTGATTAAGGAGACGCTGAGTGTTTTCCGTCCACCTGTAGAAAATAGTGTATGGTATGGACCCTTTGGCAATGCTTATTTACCTGACAATGGATTCCACATTTCTGGTTTTTTGCGCTCGAGTAATTATCAAAGCTTTCTCGAAGAAACTGGATCCAAAGAGGAAGCGAAATTTGTTCTATTTAGTGAAAGTGGGGAAAGTATCGAGATTGCTTTGCTCAAGTCCGAGCAAGCTGCAGCTTATGTTTCTTGGTTAGAAGCTAAAGCGAGAGCTGAAGGTTTACTGAAGGTCGATCAGATGATTGTATTCAAGCAAGATTCGGATTTGCAAACGACTGACTTTACGGAGGTGGATCGTGCTCTTGGGCTCTTACCAACCCGCTGCATAGTGAAAGAAATTGCGTATGCTTCGATTGATTTAGTTTCAAATCCTGAGGGAGCGAGGGTTTATATCGACGAGGAATTTGTCGGAGTCACTCCGCATAAGTTAGAACGCTTGCGCCCTCGAGAAGTGGCAATTGAGCTTCGAGTGGACGGTTACCAAAAGTACCAACATAGTGTCACATTGGGGGATGGTGAGGATTATGTTCTCAATGTTGTGCTCAGTCCTAACAATGGGGTCATATTTGGAGCCAGTTGGGAAAATAGTATTGGTCTTCCTATGGTGCCCATTCGTCCGGGTCTGATGGCGTCTGCCTACGAAACACGCGTTTCGGATTATGCAAAATTTAGTAAAGAGACCCAATACCGTCAGTCAAAGCGTCCAGGATTTAGACAAGAAGGCAGCCACCCGGTCGTTGGGGTTAATCGTGCAGATGCCATCGCATTTTGCGAGTGGCTCACAAAGAAAGAGCGCGCTTCAGGTGCTATTAGTGAATCACATCACTATAAGATTCCATCAGATCTCGAGTGGAGTGAAATTGCGGGTCTAAAGGAAGATCCATATTTGACTCCATCTGAGCGCGATTTCCAAGCATTCAACGACCCAGCAATGTTGAATCTCTTTTTCTGGGGTGAAGATTTTCCTCCAAATGAACCGATCGCGAACATTGCAGACGAGGCAGCTGCGCGCGCGGTTGGAGTTGCTTCGAATCGCACGATTGCTGGATACAATGACAACTTTGAAAAGACAGCACCTGTGGGCACTTTCCCACCAAGTGAGCTAGGCCTTTATGATCTTTGCGGAAATGTGTACGAATGGGTGGATACGAACTATAAAGAAGGTTCCAAACTAGCTGTCGTACGTGGTGGAAGTTGGGCGAGTTTTACGAAAGGTCATTTATGTATCTGGTCGAGATTTTTGATGTCGAAGTTCACACGTGGAAACCAATTTGGATTCAGAATTGTCTTAGTTGATGAATCCACACTTCTAGAAGAATAATAAATCTATGGTAGAAATTACATCAACGTATCAAGGAAAGCTGCGCTGTGAGTCGATACATGGCCCATCAGGTCAGAAATTAGAAACAGATGCGCCTGTAGATAATAATGGGAAAGGGGAAACATTTTCTCCAACAGACCTTGTGGCTACAGCGCTGGCTAATTGTATGATGACCATTATGGGGATTGTGGCAGAGCGCAGAGAGATTCCACTTGATGGTCTCAAGGTGACGGTGCAGAAGATAATGTCCGAAGATATGCCTCGCCGGATCGCTAAACTTCCAGTGCGTATCGAGATGCCATTGCCAAGTGATTCACCGCTGAAAGACCTTTTCATCAATGCTGCGCTCACTTGCCCAGTGCATCAGAGCCTCCATAGTAGCATTGCAATACCGATCGAGTGGGTTTGGGAATAATTCCATTCCACGAGAGATAGTTTAAAAATAGAGATCGGTCTCTACCTCTGTGAGAGTCTCACTAATGAGATAGGGTCTTAAGTAGATTAGAGAGGTTTTTGTCTTAATTCTTTGAGTAAAAGAAGGTATAAATTGTCGTTTCTGTGATTGTATCTCCAAGCGCTTTCCATAAGGTGGATGACGAACTTTTCTTTCTTTACTCCTCTGAGTTTTGTCATTCTAAATTTCACATAACTCCAGAAGCTTTCAATGCCATTAACATGGTTTTTGCCTCTAGCAAATTCATCTTTATGATGGTGTACTCGATGGTGCTTGTAACCTTCTCTAACAAGGCTATCGTAAGCTTTCCAGCCATCTGTGTAAACGGTGGCATCTTCTAGTATTTGTCCCTTAATAATAGGCAGCAATTCCTTGCGGCTACAATCATGGACAACTTTTGCAAAAACTCTCCCATCTCGCTTGAGCAATCCAATAACTGGAGTTTTACCAGAAGCCCCTCGACCTCTTTTTCCTCGAATTCTCTTTGCTCCAAAGTAACTTTCATCGACCTCTACTTCACCAGCAAAAGGTCGGTTTTCTTCAGAGGCTAAGGAAAGAATTCTCTCTCTTAAAATTATTTTGGGTGGAAACAAGATGACCGATTTAGGAGTCTGTTAGACTGTAGATTACAGCAAAGTTTCTGGAGATATTTTATTGGAATAAGAAGTTGGTAGTTTAGTGGGTTGTGAGTGGTCTGGAAATAAAATATTAAAAAAGGGTTAGAAAGGACTTGCAGTGTATTGTGGAATATGTAGATTGCGCCCCGCCTTATCCGCTACGGGGGGTGCAGGAGGCGTTATCTTAGTTGATTGGGACTGTGGTTCTGCGATTGAGTTATGCTTTCCTGGGACGAGATCTTTTACACGACATGGCTTGATCAAGATGCAGCGTTTTACGTTGGAAGGCTTGAATCAAGAGGAAGAGGAAAGACTGAATTGTGCGCTGCGGTAGTGGAAACACTGATGCGGCAAATGGATTTAGATCGGAACGGGTTTAGATTCGCACTTGTTAATTTAGTATATTTACAGACGCAAATATACGCCAACCGTTTAGAAAAGAGTATCGCGAGATACTGCATCGTGAGATGTAAAATGTACGGAGAGTTTGATTCTGGCTCAGAATGAACGCTGGCGGCGTGGATAAGACATGCAAGTCGAACGAAGAGAGTTTTAGTTTACTAGAGCTTTTTTAGTGGCGGACGGGTTAGTAACGCGTGAGCAACTTGCCTTAAAGAGTGGGATAGTCCTGGGAAACTGGGTTTAATACCGCATGTGCTCTTTGGAGTAAAGCTGGCTTTGGCTGGTGCTTTGAGATAGGCTCGCGTCCTATCAGTTAGTTGGTGGGGTAAAGGCTCACCAAGGCGACGACGGGTAGTTGGTCTGAGAGGACGATCAGCAACACTGGAACTGAGACACGGTCCAGACACCTACGGGTGGCAGCAGTCGAGAATCATTCACAATGGGGGCAACCCTGATGGTGCAACGCCGCGTGGAGGATGAAGGCCCTAGGGTCGTAAACTCCTGTCATGTGAGAGTAATTTCTATTAGTTAATAGCTCATAGGATTGATAGTATCACAAGAGGAAGGGACGGCAAACTTCGTGCCAGCAGCCGCGGTAATACGAAGGTCCCGAGCGTTATTCGGAATCACTGGGCGTAAAGGGAGCGTAGGCTGCGCGGTAAGTCAGATGTGCAATCTCAGAGCTCAACTCTGAAACTGCATCCGATACTGCTGTGCTAGAGTAATGGAGGGGTAACTGGAATTCTCAGTGTAGCAGTGAAATGCGTAGATATTGAGAGGAAGACCAATGGCGAAGGCAGGTTACTGGACATTTACTGACGCTGAGGCTCGAAGGCTAGGGTAGCGAAAGGGATTAGATACCCCTGTAGTCCTGGCAGTAAACGCTGTGCGCTTGGTGTGGGCAGGTTCGACCCTGTCTGTGCCGGAGCTAACGCGTTAAGCGCACCGCCTGGGGAGTACGGTCGCAAGACTAAAACTCAAAGAAATTGACGGGGACCCGCACAAGCGGTGGAGTATGTGGCTTAATTCGATGCAACGCGAAGAACCTTACCTAGGCTTGACATGTATTGCTCATCTGTCAGAAAGGCAGTGACCCTTCGGGGACCTTACACAGGTGCTGCATGGCCGTCGTCAGCTCGTGTCGTGAGATGTTCGGTTAAGTCCGGCAACGAGCGCAACCCCTGTGGCTAGTTACTAACATTGAGTTGAGGACTCTAGTCAGACTGCCCAGATCAACTGGGAGGAAGGTGGGGATGACGTCAGGTCAGTATGGCCCTTACGCCTAGGGCTGCACACGTACTACAATGCTCAGTACAATGAGAACCGAGGCCGCGAGGTGGAGGAAATCTACAAAACTGGGCTCAGTTCGGATTGGAGGCTGCAACTCGCCTCCATGAAGTTGGAATCGCTAGTAATGGCACATCAGCTACGGTGCCGTGAATACGTTCCCGGGTCTTGTACACACCGCCCGTCACATCATGGAAGCCGACAGCACCCGAAGTATCTGCGCCAACATTGGCAGGGTCCTAAGGTGTAGTTGGTAACTGGGATGAAGTCGTAACAAGGTAGCCGTAGGGGAACCTGCGGCTGGATCACCTCCTTTCTATGGAGTAAATGGCTTATGCCATAGGTCGAAGGCTAAGTAATAGGCTAAACTTATTGCAGGTCTGCTGTTAAGAAATGATCAGCACGTTACAATGAGAGCATCTGCCAGCGATGGTGAACCGCAGCATACAATTCAGTTTTTCTCTTCAAAAAGAAGGAGCACAAAATATTTAAGAGTGAAGTTTTATTCTAACCTCGGGGGTATAGCTCAGTTGGTAGAGCGTCTGCTTTGCAAGCAGAATGTCATCGGTTCGAATCCGGTTACCTCCACCATTCCTATTTAAATGAGGGCCTGTAGCTCAGTTGGTTAGAGCACACGCTTGATAAGCGTGGGGTCGCAGGTTCAAGTCCTGCCTGGCCCACCATTTGCAGAAAAAGTTTTTTTCTAAACTTCACTTTTAAAGTGCGTCTTTCTTCTTTTCATGAACTGTGGAAAGGATTGCTGAGTGCAGCGTTCTTTGACATCTGTATAGAGAAACTAATTAATAGTTTTTCCTAACTGCAAATTGCAATTGAATCACTAAACAAGCTTTTTGCGAGTTGGGATACTCTAAAAATAGCAACTTCCAGTAATAGTCTAAGGGCTATTACTGAGTGAATATGGCAAATTTAGACAGAGCCTCTGAAGTGGGTAAGCAACACTTCGTGCAAGAGACTGTCGACTTGATTTAAAGATAAGGAATCAAGCTAGAAAGGGCACATAGTGGATGCCTTGGTGCTAACAGGCGATGAAGGACGTGATAAGCTGCGATAAGTCTCGGTTAGGTGCAAGTAACCATTGATCCGGGAATTTCCGAATGGGGTAACCTAATGTTATTAATATGACATTGTTCCTTCTTGAATAAAATAAGGAAGGATACGCGATACCCGCTGAATTGAAACATCTTAGTAAGCGGAGGAAAAGAAATCAAAATGAGATTCCGTAAGTAGTGGCGAGCGAACGCGGATCAGCCTAACCATTAGTTGACCAGTGAGGATAGATGAATGTTTTGGAACGAACAGACATAGAGGGTGAGATCCCCGTAATTGAAATCCGAACTGGCTAGGTGAAAGTAGCACACCACACGTGAAACGGTGTGTGAAGATGGGGGGACCACCCTCCAAGGCTAAATACTCGTTAGCGACCGATAGTGAACCAGTACCGTGAGGGAAAGGTGAAAAGAACCCCTGTGAGGGGAGTGAAATAGAACCTGAAACCATGTGCCTACAAGGTGTAGGAGCTCTTCGGAGTGACTGCGTGCCTTTTGCTTAATGAGTCTGCGAGTTAGTATGTGTGGCAAGCTTAAATCCTTCTGGGATGGAGGCGTAGGGAAACCAAGTCCTAATAGGGCGTTAATGAGTTGCATGTGCTAGACCCGAAACGGAGGTGACCTACCCATGGCCAGGTTGAAGCTTAGGTAATACTAAGTGGAGGACCGAACCGGTGAATGTTGAAAAATTCTCGGATGAGCTGTGGGTCGGAGTGAAAGGCTAATCAAACCCCGTGATAGCTGGTTCTCCTCGAAATGCATTTAGGTGCAGCGTTGCGTGTTGATGAGTGGGGGTAGAGCACTGAAAGGGCTAGGGGGCATACCCGCCTACCAACCCCTATCAAACTCCGAATACCATTCAATAGAGCGCAGCAGTGAGACAGTGGGGGATAAGCTTCATTGTCGAAAGGGAAACAGCCCAGATCAGCAGCTAAGGTGCCTAAACTATACTCAGTGGAAAGGAGGTGGGATTTCATAGACAGTGAGGATGTTGGCTTAGAAGCAGCCACCATTTAAAAAGTGCGTAATAGCTTACTCATCGAGAGATCCTGCGCCGAAAATGATTGGCGATAAGTATAGTACCGAAGCTCTGGATGTCCATACTCTGCGGAGTGTGGGCGTGGTAGAGGAGCATTGTAAGTACATTGAAGGGGGATGGCGACTGAACCTGGAGCGCTTACAAGAGAGCATGCAGACATGAGTAACGATAAGAGCGGTGAAATCCCGCTCCGCCGTAAACCCGAGGTTTCCTGGGCAATGTTAGTCATCCCAGGGTTAGTCGGGACCTAAGCCGAGGCCGAAGGGCGTAGGCGATGGAAAGCAGGTTAATATTCCTGCACATGCAAAGGGAAGGGGACGCATTCTAGAAAGTGACTAGGTTATTGAATTCCGAGATGAGACTACGGTCGATTCGCATCACTGGACCGAGTGCCAAGAAAAGCCAACCCGATCAAACGCATCCCGTACCGCAAACCGACACAGGTGGGTGGGTAGAGTATACCAAGGCGCAAGAGTGAAACCTAGTCAAGGAACTCGGCAAAATGGCTCCGTAACTTCGGGATAAGGAGTGCCCCCTTCTGGGGGGCCGCAGTGAAATGGCCCAACCGACTGTTTAGCAAAAACACAGCATTGTGCTAAGACGAAAGTCGACGTATACGATGTGACACGTGACCAATGCCAAAAGATTACGATGAGATGTTAGCCCTTGAGGCGAAGCTTCGAGTCCAAGTCCTGGTGAATGTCGGCCGTAACTATAACGGTCCTAAGGTAGCGAAATTCCTTGTCGGGTAAGTTCCGACCTGCACGAATCGTGCAACGAGTTGGGCGCTGTCTCGACTAGGTGCTCAGTGAAATTGTAACGCCGGTGAAGATGCCGGCTACCCGCAGAAGGACGGAAAGACCCTATGGACCTTAACTGTAAGCTGTTAGTGTTCATTCGATCTTAATGCTCAGCATAAGTGGGAGACTTTGAAAGTGGCCTTTAGGGGTCACTGGAGTCATCAGTGAGATACCACCCTTTAATTTTGGATGATCTAACCTCGCGCCTTGAATCAGGCCGGGGGACCCTGGCAGCCGGTCAGTTTTACTGGGGCGGTATCCTCCTAAAGAGTAACGGAGGAGCGCGAAGGTTGGCTCAGCACGGTTGGTAACCGTGTGTCGAGTGCAAAGGCATAAGCCAGCCTAACTGTGAGACCTACAAGTCGAGCAGATACGAAAGTAGGCCTTAGTGATCCGGCGGTAGAATGTGGAATTGCCGTCGCTCAACGGATAAAAGGTACCCTAGGGATAACAGGCTGATCGCGCCCAAGAGTTCATATCGACGGCGCGGTTTGGCACCTCGATGTCGGCTCGTCGCATCCTGGGGCTGGAGAAGGTCCCAAGGGTCTGGCTGTTCGCCAGTTAAAGCGGCACGCGAGCTGGGTTCAGAACGTCGCGAGACAGTTCGGTCCTCTATCCTCTGTGGGCGTAGGAAAATTGCGGGGTTCAAACTCTAGTACGAGAGGACCGAGTTTGACGCATCTCTGGTGTTCCTGTTGTTCTGTCAAGAGCATCGCAGGGTAGCTAAATGCGGTCTAGATAAGCGCTGAAAGCATCTAAGCGCCAAGCTCCTCCCAAGATTAATTTTCCCTGAAGGATCGTGGAAGACCACCACGTTGATAGGTTGGGGGTGTAAGTGCAGTAATGTATTCAGCTCACCAATACTAATCATCCGTCCGGCTTGATTCCTTAAGCTTTAAATTTGCTTAAACAAGCGAGTAGCAACAAAACGCAAAAAGCGGATTCAATCAAGTAGTTAAAAACCAATAAGAAAGACTCTATACAGTTGTCAAAGAATGCTACAAAAGCTCTTTACAATCACTCAAGCACACACTTACAAACCAAAGCATACGCTTAAGTCACTAGATGGCCGGAGCATCATCCGTCCCATAAAAGGGAATCCCAATGACATCGCCTCCAGCCGTCTGGTGACCATAGCAAAGTGGAACCACCCGGTCCCCTTCCGAACCCGGAAGTGAAACACTTTAGCGCCGATGGTAGTCGGGCAATAGGCCCTGTGAGAGTAGGTCGTCGCCAACTTATATGCCCGCTTCTAAATTACCATAGAAGCGGGCTTCTTATGCAAAACAATAACAAAATCACACTCAGCGGATATTATTGCGAAATTCTGATAGGATTGATTGGTAATGGGACGTTTTATGTATTACCGATACACAGCTCAGATGCATTATGAATGAATACGACTATACGATTTCATTGAATTATCAGCATCGCATTCGTTTTACCCGAGATGCATTTGCTGAGGGAAACCGTATGTTGGCGCGTTTAGTGCAGACGAATGGTCATGCGAAGTTGTTGGTCTTTTTAGAAGATGCTGTCGCAGAGGCGTTCCCTAAGCTTGAGGGCCAGATTTATGAATACTTTGCCAGCACGCCTGGCTTGGTTTTGAAGAAAGTGGTTGTTGCTCCAGGTGCTGAAGAATGTAAGCGAGACGAAAAAGTACTGCACTTGGTGTGGGATGTTGTTCACGAAGAGAAAATTGATCGTCATTCCTATATCTTTGCGATTGGCGGAGGCGCTTTTCTCGATGTGATTGGCTTTGGAGCTGCTACGGCGCACCGAGGTGTGCGTCTGGTACGTTTTCCTACAACGACGCTTTCTCAGGATGATTCAGGTGTTGGTGTGAAGAATGGTATCAATGCTTTTGGAAAGAAGAACTGGTTAGGTTCCTTTGCTGTTCCTTATGCGGTGGTCAATGATTTTGCCTTTCTACATACGCAGTCAGAGGAAGTGCATCGTAATGGTTTAGTGGAGGCTGTTAAAGTCGCTTTAGTGCGCGACGGGGCATTTTTTGAATGGCTTGAGGACAATGCGGCATTGCTTTGTAAATTGCGATCTTATGCCTTAGAGGAGGCTGTAGAGCGCTCTGCTATTTTGCATGCAGAACATATTGTCCAAGGTGGAGATCCTTTTGAGCTTGGGTCAAGCCGTCCGCTCGATTACGGACACTGGGCAGCGCACAAGCTCGAGCAGCTCACTAACTTCGAGCTGACACATGCTCAGGCGGTGAGTGTGGGACTGGCGTTGGATACTTTGTATTCTTGGAGAACTGGACGTTTGAGTGAAAAAGGGGTGAAGCGTGTGCTTGTTTTACTCGAGGCACTTGAATTACCTTTGTACCATGATGGTTTTGAACTAAGGCATGAGAACGGACGTCGAAAGGTGTTTGATGGTCTAGAAGAATTTCGCGAGCATTTAGGCGGTGAGCTTACGATTTTACTTTTGCGCGATCTTGGAAAAGGTGAGGATGTGCATTTCATGGACGAGTCTTTACTCGAGTATTGTATGCAAATGCTCAAAGATTACAGCGCAACTACCAATGTAAAAGAACGTGAGAAAATTTTCCGCTAATCGCTGCGCTCCAGTGAAGAATTAGAAATTAGGAGTTAAGAATGTTTGGCTAGTTGGGGATTCGCACCGTGCGTGACTAGTCCCGCAGCTCAGAGCTGTGAGGACTCACCGCAGTTCGAGGGAGGCTTGACGCTATATTGGTTTTGGTTAGAACTAGGGGTATGAAGCGTGTAGCAGTTCTTAATGTAGTTGGTCTTACTAAGTCGGTGCTTGGCGAGCATACGCCACAGATCAATGCCTTTATCGATGGCGGCTGCATTTCTGTTTTCAAGCCAGCATTTCCGGCGGTGACTTGCACGGCGCAGTCGAGCTATGTGACGGGTAAGTCTGAGGTCGAGCATGGGATTGTGGCCAATGGTTGGTACGATCGTGAGGCTGCGGAAGTGAAGTTCTGGAAGCAGAGCAATCACCTAGTACAAGGAGAGAAGATTTGGGATAGGTTGCGCCGTGAGGTGCCAGGCTTTACCTGCGCCAAGCTGTTTTGGTGGTACAACATGTATTCGACAGCCGACTGGACGATTACTCCGCGGCCGATGTACCCCGCCGACGGTAGAAAGGTGTTTGATGTGTACACCCAGCCAATGGCGATGCGTGCGGAGATCAAGGCGGATTTAGGTGAGTTCCCGTTTCCGACTTTTTGGGGGCCGATGGCTGGGATTGCTTGTTCGGAGTGGATCGCTCAATCAGCCAAATGGGTTGAGAAAAAAAAAGCACCGACTTTGAGTTTAGTCTACTTGCCACATCTTGATTACGGTTTGCAAAAATGGGGGCCAGGTGCTGCTGAAATGGGAGGTGAGATCGAGAAAATCGATGCTGTCGTAGGGGATCTAATTGCCTTTTATGAGGCACGCGGGATCGAGGTCGTATTGCTCTCTGAGTATGGAATTTCCAAGGTCGACCAGCCAATTCATCTGAATCGTATTTTCCGCGAGAAGGGGTGGATTACGATCAAAGAAGAGCTTGGGACTGAGATGCTTGATTATGGGGCTTCCAAGGTGTTTGCCGTGGCTGATCATCAGGTTGCTCATGTCTATGTCAATGATCTGAGTTTGAAGGAGGATGTGTTAGCTATGCTAAATGCGACTGATGGAGTTGAAGAAGTGAGGGACGGACTGGAGGCCGAGTTATTGGGTAAGTATGATGAAAGCTTGCGAGGTGACCCTTCGCGCGTAACAAGTCCCGCCCAGCCTCAGAGCTGCGAGTCCTCCCAGCTCTCTAGGGCGTTGGAGCGTGCTGGGGACTTTATTGCAGTGAGTAAGGAGAATGCTTGGTTCACTTACTATTATTGGATGGATGATGCGGTAGCTCCTGATTTTGCTCGCTGTATCGATATTCATCGAAAACCAGGTTATGATCCTATGGAGCTTTTTGTCGACCCTGCGCTGAAGTTTCCGAAGCTAAAAATTGCGAAGTTCTTATTAAAGAAGAAGCTAGGCTTTAGAGTTTTACTGGACGTGGTTCCACTCGATGCTTCTCTAGTAAAGGGGTCTCATGGTCGTGATGCCGTATGTGAAGATGAGCAACCGATTTTTGCGACTCGTAGTGAGCATGAGCTAGTCCATGCGGCTGAAGAAGTGTTTGAGCGTATTTGGACTGCGGTGAAGGCAGGTGTAGCTCGATAGGGAGTCCGAGTGGGCTTGATTATTCTTCCGTACTGATTGTAAATGAGAGTGGTGTGGAGGCGCTTTCGCTGGGTGGTATGTAGCGTATAGGCGGTGTGTGTGATTTTTTCTAAATGAGAGCTTGCTATATTCTGGGAGTTGGTGCAATTTCCCGCCGCATCACGGAAGTGATACACACTAAGACGCTAAGATGTATGCTGTAAGGTTATTGATTAGTACTTGATCGGGGAGTAGCTCAGCTTGGTAGAGCGCCGGCTTTGGGAGCCGGATGTCGCAGGTTCGAATCCTGTCTCCCCGACCATTTAGAAAAAGGGGGTCTACATCAAAGTTTTGGGAGAGGCTGTTTTTTTGAATTGTTTTGAAGTTCTATCCGCGCTGCGTGTGATAAGTCCCGTCCAGTCAGAGCGGTGAACTCACCGTAGTCCGGGGGTGGTTTTAAGCGGAGATGATTTGGTCGACTTCGATGTCGTGGGGTTCGGTGGGAAGATTTGCTAGAAGTTGTGGCTTGAAGCAGATTCCGAGGAGTTTGCTGTGGGGGGAGCGTTGGGCTAGGAGGCGATCGTAGTAGCCGCCGCCTTTGCCGAGTCGAGCACCCTCTTTGTTGTAGGCGAAGGCTGGACAGAGGAAGAGGTCGATTTCTGTGGGAGCTATGCGAGTCTCAGAGGAGTCTGGAGGCTGAGGAATGTCGTAGAGCCCTTTTTTTAAAGTAGTGAGGTCGCTGAGGTGGTGGAAGTGCATGGTTCCTACTGATTGCGAGCGTGGGTAGACGATGCGCGTGTTCGGCAGAAGTTGGTGCAGCGAAGTGAGGTCGGGCTCAGTAGAAAGTGGAATGAAAGACGCGATGACGGCAGGGATGTCAGTCAGTGTTTTTTGAAGGCTGTGGCAGATCGCGGCGGATGCTTCATGACGCTGACTTGGGGTGAGCTGGCGGAGAATGTGGCGCATCTGTTGGCGCAGTTGGTGTTTTTGCTCAAAAATGTCTACGGAGGGCATGGATATGAGGGGATTGTGAATAAATAAGGTGGAATGGTTAATTCTCGCTTGCCAGAATGAGAATCTCTGGTAAATGAGCCATCCCGCTTTGTGCATGACGCACATATTTTTCTGCGGAGCAACAATACTAACATTAAATTACCGATTATCATGGCAAGAATTTTCGGAACCGAAATTCCAAATGAGAAGCGCATCGAAGCTTCTCTCCCATACATCTACGGTATCGGCCGCACAACTGCTAAGAAGATTCTTGAGCAGGCTGGCGTCGATGCTGACATTCGTACAGGTCAACTCACTGAAGAACAACTCGTAAAGATTGCCACGGTAATCACAAGCGAGACGATCCTCATCGAAGGTGACCTTCGTCGTGAGAAGCAGTCCGCACTTAAGCGTCTGACTTCTATCAATTGTTACCGTGGTCAGCGTCACAAGCGCGGTCTTCCAGTTCGTGGTCAGCGTACCAAGACAAATGCACGTACGCGTAAGGGTAAGAAGCGCACAATGGGTGTAGCTAAGTAAAATTTTGACCAGTAAAATACAATGTCTGAAGAAATTAAAGAAACAGAAGATACTGGAGAGGTAGTAGCAACAGAAGCTTTAGTAACTGAAACTCCAGCAGCAACTGAAGAAGCTCCTAAGAAAGAAGAGAAGAAGCGTGACATTTTCGCTGAACTCGCAGGTGGTGAAGAAGAGCTCAAGATCCACAAAGCTAAGAAGTCTAAGAACATCCAGACTGGTATCGTTCATGTGACAGCAACTTTCAACAACACACTCGTCAACGTTACTGACTGCAATGGTAACACTATCGGCTGGTCTTCCGCAGGTAAGATGGGCTTCAAAGGTTCCCGTAAGTCTACTGTTTACGCAGCTCAGGTTGTTTCTCAGGACGCATGCCGCCAGGCAATGTCCCACGGTCTCAAGATTGTAGAGGTTCGTGTAAAAGGCCCAGGTGCTGGTCGTGAATCCGCTGTTCGTGCTGCTCAGGGCCTCGGTCTTGAAATCACAGCAATTAAAGATGTGACTGCAATACCACACAATGGTTGCCGTCCTAAGAAGGCACGTCGCGTATAATTTATACCTCACTTTTTAACACACTTTTATTATGGCACGTTATATTGGCCCTAAAGATAAAATCAGCCGCCGTTTCGGTGTAGCTCTCTTCGGACCCTCTAAGGCTCTCGAGCGTCGTAACTTCCCACCAGGTCAACATGGTCTCCGCGCTGGTCGTCGTAAGAAGTCTGATTACTCAGTAGCTCTTGGTGAGAAGCAGAAGCTTCGTTTCCAGTTCGGTGTTCTTGAGAAGCAGTTCCGTGCATACTACGCAGAGGCAGTACGCCAGCGCGGTATCACAGGTGACATACTTGTTCGCCTTCTTGAAACTCGTCTCGACAACGTTTGTTTTCGTCTCGGTTTCGGTAACACACGTTCTGCAGCACGTCAGCTCGTTAACCACGGTCACGTTGCAGTGAACGGAGTTAAGACAGATATCGCTTCTTACCAGTGTAAGCCAGGTGACAAGATCTCCATCGTTGAGAAGGCTTCTTCTCAGCAACTCGGTCTTCGCGCTCTCGACCTTACACAGTCAGTACCTCTCAAAGATTGGCTCATAATCGATCGTGAGAAAATGGTTGGTACCATTGCTCGCCTTCCTGAGTCAGAGGATACAGATCACGGTGTAAACGTTCAGCTCGTTGTTGAACTTTATTCTCGTTAATCTGCTTACAGAATTTAAGAAAGAGCAAGGTGTTCGCAACCGTCATGTCATCCTAGGTTCTTTGAAAGATAAGGGGTCTACTCCAAAGATTGGGAACATGAGGGAAAAGAGCCGACATGTCACTTTTCCCCCTTGCTAAAAAAAATGCAAATTTATTGTTGACGTCTTTTGCAATCTGACTAAATTAAGACTCAACTTTAGGTTCCTAAGCATATTTAGGTTCCTAAGCATATTTAGGTTCCTAAGCGTATTAAAAAACTTAGGAATAATGAAAAAACTATTATTTACACTCGTCTCACTCGCCATCGGTGCAAGCTCTGCACATGCAGCTCTTAGTCACTGGAAAACTGCTGTCGGTACAGGCACTACAGCTACTGCCACCAAGTTCACTACCGTAAGCTCACCTGAAAAGATCAACGTAGGAACTACAAGAGGTACTGCAATGAGCTTCGAGTTCATCGTCAACGCTGGTAGCACCCCATTAGAATTTGGTGCCTCACACCTCCTCGGTGACTACGACAGCAACAACCAACAACTTTCATGGGAGCAATACCAAAATACTAACAACTACGGTATCTATGATGGCACAATTAGAGACTCTGGAGTTGCTCATACTGCAGACACGGATACACATCTTGTATTCACCACAGATGGCACGAACACTTATCTCTATGTAAATGGTGCCCTTGCTCACACCTTCACTGGAGCTGCCATTGATATTGCTGGCCTAACAGGTTTGGGGGGAGCTCTCCCCAGCAACAGTGGCAATCTCTTCTTCAGCGGACTCCCAGGTAACATTCTTGGTTTCGCGGCATATGACTCACAGTTGAGTGCCACCGAAATAGCTGCCCACAGCGCAGCATTAGCAGTTCCTGAACCGTCTACCACAGCCCTGCTCGGTCTTGGTGGCCTCGCTCTCATCTTGCGCCGACGTAAGTAAAAGCTTTCTTTGGAGCAAGCGGGTCGTATTCTTTCAAACTCAGCAGGTGATTTCCTGCTGAGTTTTTTGTGCTAATTAAAGAAAGGAGTCTTCCAATGAAGTGTTTCCAAGCTTGAGCTTCACAGCCTTAGACGTATTCCAGTAAGAGCATGGGGGAATGGCATGAGCTCCATCCACATTATTGCTGTTCCAGAACCATCTTCGACAGTTGTATTAGGTATTAGTGGACTTGCACTACTATCTCGTTGTAAAAGAGCGCATCACTTTAGGATGAATTCCTAACGCGCTAATTTACACCTCAGAATCTACATGCTAGTCCCACTTCTCGACGTAAATGCTCAAAACCTACCGCTCCAAGATGAATTAAGGTCGACTTTCGACCGCGTCCTACAAAGTGGACGATTTATAATGGGCGAGGAAATGGAGGCGTTTGAGCGAGAGGTTGCTAAAATGGTGGGCACCAAGCATGCTATTTCTGTCTCTTCTGGGACAGACGCTATCTTGTTAGCTTTAATGGCTCTGCAAATAAAAGAGGGGGATGAAGTACTTTGTCCTTCATTCACCTTCTTCGCTACGGCGAGCTGTATTGCACGTACTGGTGCCAAGCCTGTTTTCGTGGATAGCTGTCAAGTAAGCTTCAATATTGACTTGAAGGATGCTGCTGCGAAATCGACCCCGAAGACCAAGGCGATCATACCTGTACACCTTTTCGGGCAAGCTGCCGAAATGGATCAGTTGATGACCTTTGCAAAGGAGCATCAGCTCAAAGTTATAGAGGATGGAGCTCAAGCCATTGGAGCAAAATATAAGGGGCGTGGAGTGGGAACCATTGGTGACTTCGGCACGTATTCCTTTTTCCCTTCAAAGAATTTAGGAGGTTTTGGTGATGGTGGTATGCTTGTCACGAATGACGATGCGCATGCCGAAATGGCTTTGATGTTACGGAATCACGGAATGAATCCGAAATACTGTCACAAGTATGTCGGCGGGAATTTTCGTTGTGATACGCTTCAGGCTGCTTTGCTGAGAGTGAAGCTGCGTGAATACGATAGCTACAAGAAGAAGCGTCAGGTCAATGCAGCTTATTACACCGAGCAATTGCTTCAGTTGGACGGAGTGGTGCAGTCCAAACAAGATGATTGTAAATGCATGAGTGAAGGCAAGCCTACACAAGTTGACGGACGTGTGAAGATGGTGCTTCCTGTAGAGTTCGATCATAATGAACACATCTGGAATCAGTATACAATGAGAGTGTTAGGCGGGAAACGTGATGCTCTCAAAGAGTATCTGATAAAGAACGAAATCGGCTGTGATACCTATTATCCGGTTCCCTTGCATCAGCAGGAATGCTTCTCAGACTTGCCTCAAGTGAACTTGCCAGTTTGCGAACAACTCGCCAAAGAAGTGATCTCTATTCCGATCTATCCAGAGCTTACAAAAGCTCAAAAAGACGAAGTCATAGAAGCAATTCGCTCTTTCCAATTTTAGCGCATACCATTGAAATCATGAGAATACTCATTACTGGAGGGGCTGGTTTTTTAGGCTCTCACCTTTCCGAACGCTTACTGAATGAAGGTCACGAAGTGATTTGCCTTGATAATTTTTTTACAGGTTTTAAGCGAAATGTTACCCATCTCTTGGATAATCCCAATTTTGAGCTGATGCGTCATGATGTGATTGACCCGTTCAAAGCCGAGGTTGATCAAATCTATAACTTGGCTTGCCCAGCATCGCCTCCGCACTATCAGCACAATCCGATCAAGACGACGAAGACTTCAGTCATGGGAGCCATAAACTCACTGGGATTGGCGAAGCGTGTAAATGCTCGAGTGTTTCAAGCTTCCACTTCCGAGATGTATGGTGACCCTCATGTGCACCCCCAGCCGGAAGGTTATTGGGGGAATGTAAACCCAATCGGAATGCGGTCGTGTTATGATGAAGGGAAGCGCGTCGCAGAGACTCTCTTTTTTGATTACCATCGCCAAAATGGCGTCGATATTCGTGTGGTGCGTATTTTTAATACATACGGCCCACGCATGAACCCAGATGACGGAAGAGTGGTGTCTAACTTCATTGTGCAAGCACTTCGTGGAGAGAATATCACTATTTATGGAGATGGCTCTCAGACACGTTCATTTTGCTATGTCGATGATCTTATCGAAGGGTCTGTACGCTTGATGAATCAAGAAGAAGTCACTGGACCTATCAATATTGGTAATCCTAATGAGTTCACAATGTTAGAGTTAGCTGAGAAGGTGATTTCGAAAGTAGGTGGCTCTACAAAATTAACATTCCACTCGCTCCCTAGTGACGATCCAAAACAGCGTCAGCCAGACATCACTCTGGCAAAAAAATATCTCGACTGGAAGCCTTCGATTTCACTAGATGATGGCTTAGATCTTACCATAACTTACTTCCGTGAGCTACTCGGGAAGTAAAAATAGCTATATATGAAAAAAGCCCTCATCACTGGCGTCACAGGCCAGGACGGATCCTATTTAGCTGAATTTCTTTTGGAAAAAGGTTATGAAGTGCACGGGATTAAGCGTCGCTCTTCCTTGTTCAATACTGCGCGTGTAGATCACATATACCAAGATCCGCATATTGAGCATTCTAGATTTCACCTTCATTACGGGGATCTAACTGATTCATCTAACCTTATTCGGATTATGAAAGAGGTTGAGCCGGATGAAGTGTATAATCTTGGTGCTCAGTCTCATGTTGCTGTATCATTTGAAGCTCCTGAATATACTGCTGATGTAGATGCTCTTGGGACACTTAGATTGCTTGAAGCCATTCGCTTTTTAGGTTTTGAAAACAAAACAAAATTCTATCAAGCATCTACTTCTGAGCTCTATGGTGAGGTGAAAGAAATTCCGCAGACGGAAACGACTCCCTTCCACCCTCGTTCACCGTACGCTGTGGCGAAAATGTATGCGTACTGGATTGCTGTGAATTACCGTGAGTCGTACGGGATTTATGCCTGCAATGGTATTCTTTTTAATCATGAATCTCCACGCCGTGGTGAAACATTTGTTACCCGCAAGATTTCTCGTGGGCTAGCGAACATCTCGCAGGGGTTGGAAGATTGCTTGTACCTAGGGAACATGGATGCATTACGCGACTGGGGACACGCGAAAGATTATGTGCGTATGCAGTGGATGATGCTACAGCAAGATGAGCCTGAAGATTTTGTTATTGCTACAGGTAAGCAAATTTCAGTGAGAGAGTTTGTGACTCTTTCCGCTAAGGAAATTGGTATTGATCTGGCTTTCGAAGGTGAAGGAGTAAATGAAATTGCGAGAGTGGTTTCTGTAGATCTATTGAAGGCTCCGGCGGTCAAGTTCGGAGATGTTATTGTTAAAGTTGATCCGCGTTACTTCCGACCAGCCGAAGTAGAAACTTTGATAGGAAATCCTGCGAAAGCCAAAGAAAAGTTAGGATGGGTTCCTGAGATTACTGTTGAAGAAATGTGTGTCGAGATGGTGGCGTCTGATGTGGAGCAGGCTAAGAGGCATGCGCTTCTTAAGGCTCATGGTCACAGTATGAGTGTGCCCTCAGAATCTTAATCGTCTTCTGGATATGAGTAGTATTGTAGATAAAAAGTTGCTGGTTCTTGGAGCGACGGGCATGGTCGGTTCAGCATTAGTTCGGAAGGCGAAGTCTCTCGAATATGAGCAAATCTACACGCCTAGCAGTGCTGATCTTGATCTTTGTAACCAGGCGGAGACTCATGCATACATTGCGAAACTAAAGCCTGATCAGATTATCGTAGCTGCTGCGAAGGTAGGTGGTATTCACGCAAATAATACTTATCCTGCTGAGTTCATTTATAAAAACCTTATGATTGCATCAAATGTGATTGAGGCTGCTTATAGAGCTGGAGTCCAGCAATTACTCTTTTTAGGGAGTTCCTGCATCTACCCTAAATTTGCTCCACAACCAATGCCTGAGGAGTGTTTGTTGACAGGTGAGCTAGAACCGACGAATGAGGCATATGCTGTCGCAAAAATAGCAGGGCTTAAGTTGTGTCAGTACTACCGTCAGCAATATGGAGTGAACTATTGCTCTGCAATGCCAACAAACCTTTACGGACCAGGAGATAACTATTACCTAGATAATTCACATGTAATTCCTGGGATGTTGCGCCGTTTTCATGAAGCTAAAATCAATGGCACCAACTCTGTTACAATTTGGGGGACTGGCACTCCACGTCGAGAGTTCTTGTATGTGGATGATCTAGCAGATGCTTGTTTTCACCTCATACACCAAGAAGCTTCAGCTGACTGGGTAAACTGCGGCTTTGGTGATGATATTTCGATTCAAGAGTTAGCACAAACTGTAGCTCGTGTAGTTGGTTTTCAGGGGGGTATTCACAATGATCTAACAAAGCCGGATGGAGCCCCACGAAAACTGATGGATAATACGAAGCTCAGAAAGATGGGCTGGGCTCCAAAAGTGCAATTAGAGGAAGGTTTGGCTTTAGCTTATCAGGATTTTAAAGAGAGTCTTGAGAGTGACAGGGTGCGTATTGTCTAGTAGGATGGGATGAATGTTGTAGATGTCATAGGGCTTCCAGTTGCGGCTATCAATTATTCTGAGGCTATCCAGTGGGTTTTCGAGCGAGCTCGCAGAGCTGACAGAGCTTACGCTGTTGAGGCTGCAAATACACATGTTGCTGCTCTGGCGAGACATGAGGCTGAATTTGGAGGTGTGATGGCCAAGTTTGACCTAGTTTGTCCTGATGGTATGCCCTTGGTCTGGTTGGTCAATCGGACCTTGAAAAAGCAAGGTAAATCAAGTCTACGGGAGCGAGTGTATGGACCAACATTGATGCTCAAAACGATAGAAAAGTCAGAAGATTATGCCGATTTAAGGCACTTTTTCCTAGGTGGTTCCCAAAGCACACTCGATCAATTGCATGAGCGTTTTGAAAAATGTACCCCTAAGGCTAATATCGTTGGGAGCTACTCTCCCCTGTTTGGAGAATGGCCAGAAGATGAATTTGAGCGTATTAAAACTAAAATACAAGAATCTGGAGCAAACTTAGTCTGGGTGGGCTTAGGTTGTCCTAAGCAAGAGAGATGGATCGCTCAATATAAAGATCAACTCCCTCCTGCCTGCTACTTCGGCATAGGCGCAGCCTTCGCCTTCCACGCTGGAGAGGTCCCTCAAGCCCCTGGCTGGATACAAAAAATTGGAATGGAGTGGTTCTACCGTTTGGTGAAAGAGCCTCGACGCTTGGCTACTAGATATTTCACATACAATAGCCTATTTCTATATTATGTTTTGAAATGATATAGGGTGTTCATTGATTAACAAAAAATTAAAGGGGCTGAAGTAGCTAAGGACTAGTGGTTGTCTTGCTTGTTGTGTACCATGCGGAATGGTTTATAAATCATTTGCAAGGATGGCAGCATGAGTGAGCAAAGTGATATTTTAGTAGTTGGGCAAACTCCTCCACCTCATCATGGTCAGGCAGTTGTAACCGCCATGTTATTTGATCATGAATGGTCTAAGGTTCGAGTTGAGTGTTTACGTATGGCGTATAGCGAAACTATCGAAAGCGTGGGGAGTTTTTCGATATCGAAGGTGTTCCATTTATTTTTTCTTATTTTTCAAACTTGGAAGATAGTACTATCAAAGAGGCCTCATGCTCTTTACTATTTACCTTCGAGCCCGAATAAAATTCCACTTATTCGGGATTTAGTTTATTTGTCTCTTACTCGATGTTTATTTTCCAAAACGGTATTTCATTATCATGCGGGAGGGTTAGCTGAGTTTGTTGAAGGACTTGGTTTGCTTAAGTATTTCGCTCATAAAGCGTATGGTGGCGCTGATATGAGTATAGAGTTGTCGGAAAACGGAGTTTCTCCTTCAGATTATTTTAGAGCTAAGCAAAAAGTCTATATTCCAAATGGGTTAGATGTTGAAGTGATCGACTCTTCTGAAGCTGCGAGAGAGGATTGTTTTACAGTGTTGTTTATTGGTGCTCTTAATGAGGAGAAAGGGGTCGGGCAGATTGTCAATACAGCAAGCATTCTAAGTGAACGAGGGGTACGGGTGAAGTTTTCTCTTGTGGGGGCTTGGGCTGACGAATCTTATAAGGAGGAGGTGTTGAATGAAATTGCACAAAAAAGATTGACTGAGATTTTTGAGTTTCCAGGTGTGTTGACAGGTGATTCTAAGTGGGGCGCATTATGTTCGGCTGACTGTTTTTTATTTCCTTCTCATTATTCTTCTGAAAGTTTTCCCTTGGTGTTGATTGAGGCGATGGCATGTCGGCTACCTATTGTGACCACTCGTAAGCGCGGGATTCCTAATGTGGTCGGAGATTGTGGATGTGCAGTATTGTGCGATGTGAAATCTTCCGTAAAGTATGCGGAGGTAATTAGCGAGTTGGTCGAGAATTCGCATTTGCGTAATGAGATGGGGTTAAAGGCTCGTAGGCGCTACGAATCCGAATTTACGAGGCAGAAGTTTCTTAGTCGGATGGAAGATGCGTTCTGTGAAGTTGTTAAAAGCGCATAATTATGTGGCGGTTTGATTGCGTTTAGAATGTTGAGAGTTGCAATTCACTATTGAATAGGAAATTGGATCACTCGTTTAAGTAAGCGGATTAAGAATGTTTTAAAGCAGGGAGGGTATTAGGATGTGTGGATTTTTGTATAGTTCTTTTGGGGAGGTTGAGAAGTTTGAGAGGGCGTTGCATAGTTTGTCTCATAGAGGACCAGATGCGCGTGGTTCTTTGCAGATTGGAGCAGCTCGTTTGGGGCATCAAAGATTAAGCATTATTGATCTTAGTGCGCAGAGTAACCAACCGTTTCATTCGGTAGACGGGAGTTTGGTCCTGATATACAACGGAGAGATTTATAATTATCGAGAGTTAGCTGAGAAACACCAGTTGCAGTGCAGAACACATTCAGACACAGAGGTGTTGTTATTGCTTTATCAGAAGTTGGGTGAACGTTGTTTAGATGAGCTCAATGGGATGTTCGCTTTTGTGATCGCTGATAAGCGAGACGGGTCAGTATTTGCTGCGCGTGATAGGTTAGGGATCAAGCCTATTTACATTGATCGGCGTAGTGGTCAAATAGCGATAGCATCCGAGGTGGAGTCTTTATTAGCTCTGAATGGGGATATTACGTGGGATGAGGTAGGGTTACGGCAATATGCTAAGTTGAGAACGTGTTTTCATGGGAGAACGATTTATCGTGGTATCGAACAGTTGCCAGCTGGCTGTTATTTCAAAAATGGAAAGATCGTAAAGTGGTGGTCGTTACCATTAGGAGAACAAGATGCTCCGACAGATGAGGAATTACGGGAGTTGTTGGTAGATGCAGTGGGGCTGAGGAAAATGTCTGATGTGCCGCTTGGTTCTTATCTGAGTGGCGGGCTTGATAGTACTTTGATTGCTGGTCTGGCTGAGGTAGGTGATGTGTGGTCGGTAGGGTTTGAGTCCTCGAATGAGTTTGAGTTTGCTCAATTGGCGGCAGATCAATTTGGAGTGCAGCTCCATCAATATCTAGTGAGCCCAGAAGAGTTTCAAGGAGCGTGTGTGGAAATGGTACGTAAGCGTCGCGAGCCGTTGAGTGTGCCGAATGAGGCATTGATTTATTTGATGACTCAGCAGGTGAAGCAAAGAAATACGGTAGTGTTGAGTGGTGAAGGGGCGGATGAGCTTTTCTATGGCTATGATCGGATTTTCCGTTGGGCAATGCAGGCGGAGCAATTCGATTTGGCTGAATTTGAGGCGCTGTATTGTTATGGTTCACACAAGGATGATGAGATTGTAGCTTCTGTGATAATAGACCCTTATTTGAAAGAAACTGATACAGTGGAGCAAGCTGTGGCTCGATTTTTTCAAATAGAGCATTTGCAAGGACTATTGAGGAGATTGGACAAGGCGACGATGTTGGCTTCTGTGGAGGCTCGTGTACCATTTGTGGACCATCGTATCGTAGAACGTATGGCTGGAGTAAGCGGGGAATATCGCATGCGAGGAGGGATTGTGAAAGCTCCACTAAAGAAAGCTTTCTCGGAGTTAGTCCCAGAGGTAATAATCCAGCGTAAGAAGGTAGGTTTTCCTGTGCCGTTGGAGACTATTCCATTCTACGATCCTAAGCGCTCGGAGGGCGTGATGGATCAATGGCTAAACTTTAACTTGAGGACCCTCACAGGTTGTGATGAGCTCTATCAGCAAATAACTCACGGCCCCTCACAAAGTTGAAAATATTTATTTTAGCAGCAGGTAAAGGCGAACGCCTATGGCCGCTGACAAAGGATAACCCAAAGCCTCTTGTAGATGTAAGTGGAGGCGTGACTTTGTTAGATGAGCAATTAGATCGCTTACGTGAGTGTGGAGTAGTGGACGAAGTTATTATCATCACAGGCTATTTGGGGCATAAGGTGGACGAAAAAATAAAAAGAATTGATATACTGGGGATAGAAATAAAGACGGTCTACAATCCATTTTTTAGGCAGAGCAATAATTTAGCGAGCTTGTGGATGGCGCAGCATGAAATGGATGAGGATTTCATGGTGACAAATGGTGATAACTTATTCAATGAGGGTGTGTTTCGTGATTTTACCCAGGAGTGTGAGAGAGATGGAGTGTACCTTTCGTTAGGTGAAAAGTTGGCTTTTGACGAAGATGATATGAAGGTGACTCTCGAGTCTGGCAAAGTTGTGAAGGTCGCTAAGGATATGGAGTCCGAGCTGAGTCACGCAGAATCTCCAGGTCTTTGCCTTGTGAGAGGTGCGAATGCTAGAAGCGCCTTTCGTCAGGCTATGCGGAAGGAGTTAGCAAATGAGTCAGGGTTAAATAAATTTTGGCTTACCATCTTTCAAAGGCTACATTTAGAGGGGAATGTCGTGCACCCTTGGTTTTTTGATGCACAGAATTGCTGGAGGGAAGTCGATATTCATCCTGATATTGATCAAATGAAGCTCTTCTTGAGTGAAATGGTGCATAAGAAAGGGCTTTAGTTTTAAGGATGGAGATGAAAAGCACAGTGAAGCCGTCTTGGGCTAACTTTTACGCCTTAATGCATGCTGGTGGAGGTCAGTGGATGACTCAGGTGTATCATTACGCTGGTGCAGCGATGGCCTTCATGGCTTCTCGTGTAGGTTTGACGCCCAATCAGCTGACATTGACGAGTGGCTTGCTTGTGCTGGTTGCTATGGTAGTCCTGCTGGTGCTAGGTTTCGGAAGTCTGGTAGGGGCGCTAAGTGTTTTTTTTCTGATGGTAATTTCGTATGCTTTGGATTGTGCAGATGGGCAGCTGGCTCGGGCGACTGGGCAATGTTCGAAGTATGGAGTTTGGCTGGATCATGTGGTAGATGCAGGGAAGATTTTTGTGGTTCACGGAAGCGTGGGGTGGTTGCTGATAAGCGAGATTGCAGTGCATTGGTGTTTTCTTGCTATGTTGATCAATATGGGGGGCTCTGTGCTGTATTTCTTTGCCTGGAATTATAAGGTGATGATTGCTGGGCGGGGACTCATTGCTCGTTTGGCTGATGAGCGTGCACAGTCTTGTACGCGCGTATTTCAGTTTGCACAGCAATTTACGGATTATGGTTGGTTCCCTTTTTTGTTTATTTTGTTATTTGACCCACAAAAATTTGCATTAGTTTACTTTTTCTACGGGGCGGGAACTTTTGTCATTTTCATGGCGTATATTGTGGTTTCAGCGAAGTATATGGCTAAATTGAAAGATTAATATGGAAAATCAGAAGGATACTGTAAGGAGCGTGCTCAAGTCTCCCTTCACGCTGCCATTGGCTTTGATTACGCTTGTCGTAGTCTATTTCTTTGGAGTGTGTGACGTCTATACGGTGTTAGATAACCGCAAGAGTGAGGTATTTCCTTGGATGGTGGATTCATGGAATGAGCGCAATGACCTTCTGCACGGTTTTGCTGTACCATTTCTTTTTATAGCATTTAGCTGGCAGGCGTTTCGAGCAATGCAAAGTGAGAAGCCTTCTAGTGGGCTTGGAGGATTAGCTATTTTATTGCTAGGCTTGCTGTTTTTTGTCGCATCAGCGAGAACGATTCAGCCTCGTTTGGCATTGATCGGGATTCCATTTTTGATTTCTGGGGCCGTAATTTTTGTATGTGGTTGGAAGGCAGGAAGGCATATGTTGTTTCCTGCGTTCTTTTGGTGGTTTGCGATTCCCGTCCCAGGGTTGAATCAAATGACGAATGACCTACAGGTGTTTGTCACGCAGGCGTGTTATTATGTTGGCTCTGGAGTTGGCATGGATTTGATCAATACGGGCAATAATATTCAGTCCGCTGGTGGTAAATGGTATTTTAATATTGCTGAAGGCTGTAGTGGGATTCGCTCATTGATGGCGTTGGTGATGATTACAGCCATTTTTGCGTATTACACTCAGAAAAAGCTATGGAAGAAGGCTGTTGTTTTTGGATCTGCGCTTCCATTGGCTTTATTTGGTAACTTCTGTCGGGTGTTTACGATATTGGTGTTAGCTGAGCTCGGGTTTGAAGATTTTGCTGCAAATGCTTACCACGATTTCTCCGGCTTGCTGTTGTTTTTCCCAGCATCCTTAGGTGGCTTGCTATTGTTGGATCGGGTTCTTAATCCGAAAAGATTTAAGAAGAAGGTGAAAATTACACAGAAAGGATAAGTGGCATGCAAAATATCAAGGCTATGAAAAAACGAGCGTGGGTTTTGCTTGGCATTCTTACGGTGGGATTCTCGCTTATCTGGTTGCTCCCGAAGCAAAAGGATATGGTGCCTTCGCGACTTTCGAAGGGACTTCCTGAGGTGCTGGCTGGTTGGAAGAGTGAGAAAATGAGGGTGAGTGAGGAAGAGAAGAAGGTTCTGGCAGATGACACGGAGTTTTCGCGTCGATCTTACTACAATCCTAGTTTGAAAGGTTTTTCTGGAATTGAAGTTTCTATCGTTTTTTCTGGGAAAGATATCAATAATAGCCTCCATCGACCTGAAGTGTGTTTACATGCTCAAGGATGGAATTTCGTGCGTGAGCGGACTCTTATTGTACCTCATATTTTTGCGGACGGAAGCGGTATTCCAGTGCGTGAGATCGTATGTGTTCGCCCTCGTGTAGGTCAAGGAGGGCAGGAGCCTCCGAAGAATAAGGATGGAGAGCCAATCTATGATAAGCTTATTCAGTATTACACTTTCTTTGGTTCTGAAAAGATTGTTTCAGGGCACTACGCTCGCACCTTTGCTGATATTAAAGCGCGTTTGTTAGGGGGGTATGATCAGCAATGGGCCTACGCGACTTTTAGTACTAGTGTGACATCTATCTATCGAGATCAAGGGTTTGATCTTCCAGCTGACGAAGTTTACGACGAGGAGCAGAGTAGTGAGATAATGCAGCAGTTCATGAGGGAGCTTTTGCCAACAGTTGTAAAAGAGGAGCAGAAGCAATAGCCTCTAAATAGATAAGTTAGGAATAGGTGTTAGGCTCTAAAAAAAAAGAACAATTCTCGCTCCAAGCACTTCAGGTCTTTGATGCGTTCTTGGTGTTGGCTGGCTTTGCTCTGGCTTCGGCGATTCGCTGGAATGTGATAGCCAATGGGTACTCAGGGATCGGGCTCAATCATATTTCATGGCTCCTTTTCGTTCTGGTGCCTTTTACTCCGCTGACGCTTGAGCTTTTCGGGTTCTATTCAAACACTCTGAACAAAAAGGCGTCGGCAGCTTTGTGGAAGGTGATGCAAACTGCGGCTCTGATGGCTTTAGTTATTGGTGCTTGTGTTGTTGTATTTCAGCTCGACCCATCTTCGCGTCTAGTTCTAGGTTTCGGAGGGCTGTTTTCTTTCACCTTTGTTTATCTGCGTTTTATTTGGATGCGAAACGTATTACGGCGCCGAGTGAAAAACGGCGCCTCACGAGAGCGAGTGATTGTTGCTGGTGTTCAAAAAGATATCGAAAGTTTCATCGCTGAATTGCCTCCGAAGGTGACTGATTACATTGAGGTGAGAGCCGAATTTGATCTCACTATAAATGAGCCTGTTGACTTGGCCGATTTGATTGTTAGAGAGTCGGCACAGCGCGTGATTATTTCTCCAAAGAATGTATTGTTTGATCGCATTGGTGAAGCTGTGGAGATTTGCGAAACGCAAGGAGTAGAAGTGTGGGTTGCTGCGAACTTCATTTGCTCGCAGGTGGCGCGACCAGCATTTGATACGATGGGGGAAAAGCCGATGCTCGTTCTAAAGTCGACACCAGAACTTTCTTGGGCGCTATTAGCGAAGTCACTTTTTGATCGTGGTTTTGCGCTTTTATTTATTATATTTAGTCTTCCGCTTTGGGTGTTTGCAGCTATTGGAATTATGGTTTCTGATCCAGGGCCTATTTTCTTCCGACAAAAACGTTCTGGTAAATATGGGAAGGCATTTCACATGTGGAAGTTTCGAACAATGGTTGTGGATGCTGAGGCGAAATTGGCTGATGTGAAAAAGAAGATGGGAAACCAGATGACGGGGCCAGTGTTCAAGCTGGATGATGACCCTCGTGTCTTTCCTTTCGCGAGATTACTTAGAAAGTTGAGTATCGATGAACTCCCGCAGTTTCTTAATGTTTTGAGCGGGGGTATGAGCATTGTGGGCCCAAGGCCACTGCCAGTGTATGAAGTGAAAGAGTTTGAGAAGGCCGCCTATCGCCGTAGATTATCAGTGAAACCTGGAATCACATGTATGTGGCAAGCTGGTGGCCGAAATGAAATTACTGATTTTGAAGAATGGGTTGAGATGGATCTCGCCTATATCGACAATTGGTCGCTTTGGCTGGATTTAAAAATTATTCTTAAGACCATACCAGCTGTGCTTTTTGTAAAGGGGGCAAAGTAGTCACATCTCAGAAAAAATTCAAGGTTGGATAAGTCAGTAGATGCGTAGTATATTGGTCTTGCTTTCATCAGTGGTTCTTAATTTTTGATAAAGAAAGTCTCTATTATGAAAATTTGTTGTATAGGTGCAGGCTATGTAGGTGGACCAACTATGGCGATGATTGCTCAGAAGTGTCACGACATTGATGTTGCTGTTGTTGACCTTAACGAGGCGAGAATCGCAGCATGGAATTCTGATGCACTACCAGTGTATGAGCCAGGTTTGGATGAAATCGTCAAAGAGCGTCGAGACAAGAACCTCGTGTTCTCCACAGAAGTCAAAACGCATATCAAATCCGCTGACGTCATTTTCATTTCTGTAGGTACTCCAACAAAATTATACGGTGTCGGCGCTGGGCAGGCAGCTGAGCTCGGTTATGTAGAAGGTTGTGCGCGCATGATAGCAGAGGTCTGTGAAGGGCCAAAAATCATCATCGAGAAGTCGACGATACCAGTGCGTACGGCGGAGCTTGTAAAGAGCGTGTTTGAGGGATACGACAAAGGGAGCCTCTTTGAAATTCTTTCCAATCCAGAGTTCTTAGCGGAAGGTACTGCTGTTGCTGATTTAGAAAATCCTGACCGTGTACTTATTGGCGGTGACTCGACGGAGTCCGGCAAAAAGGCCGTTCAGACAGTGGTGGATATCTACAATCGTTGGGTGCCGCATGAGAACATTCTCACGACCAACGTCTGGTCGTCCGAGCTGTCTAAGTTAGTGGCAAATGCCTTCCTCGCGCAGCGCGTGTCATCAATCAACGCCATTTCTGTAGTCTGTGAAGCCTCAGGTGCTGACGTGGATGAAGTCGCCAATGCCATCGGCAAGGATAGCCGTATTGGACCAAAGTTTCTCAAGTCGTCCGTTGGTTTTGGTGGATCTTGTTTCCAGAAGGACATTCTCAACCTCGTCTACCTCTGCGAGCACTTTGGTCTCCCAGATGTTGCCGAATATTGGCGTCAGGTGATCAAGATCAACGAATACCAGCGCAAACGCTTCACCCGCAAGGTAATCCACAGTCTCTTCAACACCCTTCAAGGAAAGCGCATTGCCGTCCTGGGTTTTGCTTACAAAAAGGACACCAACGACACGCGCGAATCTGCAGCGATCTACATCTGCCGCGACCTTATCGAAGAGGGAGCTGACATCGTGGTCTACGATCCACAGGTGTCAGCAGGTGAGATCAAGGAGTTCACGAGTGATTCTATCAAGATTGCTGCATCAGCTGAAGAAGCCTGTGAAGGTGCACATGCCGCTCTCGTCTTGACCGAGTGGGACGTATTTAAAGAACTCGATTACTCAGCAGTCTACCAAAGCATGGTCAAGCCTGCGCACATCTTTGATGGACGCAACATCCTCGATCTCGAAGCGCTTCGTGAAATCGGCTTCAAGGCGACTGGTATCGGTAAGCCCTAAAGGTGAATTTCTTTTCTTTTAAAGCCAGTTGTTCCTTGTGGGCTGCTGGCTTTTTTGTGCCTGTGCGCTGGAATATGCATGATCGATACTCCAGGGGCATTTTGTGGGCTGCTGGCTTTTTTGTGCCTGTGCGCTGGGTCGTGAATACAGAGAGGGATAATTATGCAATAAAGTCGCGATAACTAGTTGCAAAGTACATGTTATTGCATTTAGTTTGCGTTTAGTGAGCGCGGTGACACAGGATATACAGCCCCATGCTTTTCGTGATTTAGCGGGAGCAACAGATGTTTTTTGGGGGCAGGATGTGCTGAGGCTTGAGTGGTTTCAATGTTATCTCGACTTATCAGAGGTGTTGGTGCTGCCAAAAAAAGTTAGCCAAATAAATTTATGACTAATGTTCTACAAAGTGAGGTGAATCTTCTTCCTTCGATTATAGCGATGCGCCCGATGGTTATGTTGACTGGCTTTCTTGGTGCTGGAAAAACGACTGTTTTGAGGGAGGTTCTCGATGACCTCGTTGCTGATAATTTACTTTGTGACGTGATTCTCAATGACAGAGAGAATGCGGACATCGATCGAGAAACCTTACGCGATCATGTGGAGTCCGTCGCAGCTCTGACGGGCTCTTGTGTGTGTTGTGAGGGGATGGATGAACTTTACGACATGGTGATGAAGGTGTCGAAGTCCGACAACCACGCGCTGCTTGTAGAGTTGAATGGTACTGCTGACCCCTTGCCCTTACTGGAAGGTTTCACGTTATTGGAATCCAAGTTTATGCTGCACCCGCGCTGGCAGGTGTGCGTCATCGATGCACGACACTTTGGCAAGCGAAGTCGGTTCAGTGGCCTAGAAAGGATGCAGCTGGAAACGGCGAGCCATTATGTGCTCTCACATATCTCACAGCTGAGCCGTGATGAAGAGTTTGAGCTTGAGGAGATTGTGCAAGCGTTCAATCCAATGGCTAGCCGGACGTCGTCCTTTGCAATTGCGCAGTTGCTGCGCCAAGCGATTGGCAAGAACCGCCGCCATTGTCTCGCCGAATCTCAGAAGGAATCTGATGCAGGAAATTGGGGAGATTTCGCATCTCAGTTTGCGCATGCAGAGAGCCATCACGACCGCCACCATCTGGCGCATGAGTTTACTGGTTGCAATATTGTGATTCCTGAAGCCGTGAGTGAAGAGCAGGTGCTTGAGTGGTTGAAAAAGCTTCCAGAGTCGATTATTCGCGCGAAGGCTCTAGTGACTCTCAAGTCTGACCTTAAGATTCGCTACCTCTATGAGCGCGTGGGGCTAGAAATTTCTCCTCGAGCGATTCCCGTACGTTCGGTTTCTCAAGCTCCGTGCTCAGGGCTCTTTATTGGGGCGGATCTTGAGCCAGAAGCCATTCTTGAAATGACACGTCGCTCGCTTCACCTCGATTGCCATTTTCCTACGAAATAATGAATACAACAACTGTACCATCCTCACGTTTTTCGCTCCATGACGCCGATCGTATAGGTGTGGCTGCCTCTGTGCTTTGCGCGATTCACTGTGGTCTCGCTCCCGTTCTCCTTATTTTCCTACCAGCATTTGGGAAGATCTGGGCGCACCCTGCATCGCATGCCTTAGTGGCATTGTTGATCGTGCCGCTCGCTGCTTTTTCTATCTATAAAGGCTACCGTATTCATCGGAAGCGTTGGGTGCTAATTTCCGCATCTATTGGAGTTTTCTTTGTGGTATGGGGAGCTGTGCTGCCTGCTTTTACTGCTAAAAATGGTTCTTCATTGGAGCAAACAGCTGCCGAGACAATGTCTTCAGCTGATGCCAGTGCTAGTGAAGAAGGTGTGACTACTTTAGCAGAGAGCTGCGCGGTTGAGTGTGGATCAAGCTGTGGGTCCAAAGTCGCCGCAGTGAGTGATACATCAGCTGAGGATGGTGGCGCAGCTTCTTGTGTTGATGCTTGTTGTCCAAGTCTGCAGGTGAGCGAAACGGGTGAGATGTCACTGCACATCCCACCTGCTGCGATTATTACGACGCTTGGTGGGATTTTTCTCATCGCTGCACATGTTGGAAACCTTTGTGAGTGCCGTCATGCGTGCGGCACAAAGGGATGCTGTAACGCAGCAGAGCCAGCATAGTATGGAAAAGATTCCCGTCGTTGCCCTCTGCGGTTTTCTTGGATTGGGGAAAGCGACTCTTCTTCGGCGTTGGGAAATGCGCTCTGCACGGCAAAAGAAATTGCTGACTGGCAAAATGGTAGAGCATTTTGTGACCCTTGGCTGATTACTTTGCGTCGCAGTAGTTGATTTTTGCATGGATGAGTAGGGATGCTCCTCGTATGTGTAGCCTCATCTCACTTGCAAGGGTGGGATGAGGCATAAAAAAAGCCCGCTCAGCACAGAGACTGAACGGGCATGATAAGAAAGTGATACAAGCGTAACTTTAAGCAGTCGTACTTACAGCCCAGACGATGCCATTGGCAACGGTCTTGAGGAATTCTGGAGTTTGCATCGTCTCGTTGTGGTGACCGATTGTTGTGGCGAAGACGTTGGCCTTGCCATACTTGTTGACCCATATGACTGGATGTTCGGCGTGACCATTGTTGCCTTTGGCGAGAACGGTAGCGGATGGATAGAGCTTGTGGATGTCGTAGAGTTCGCCTTTTGGAGTGTTCCACTCTGTAGCAGTTGGTTTGTAGGAGGCGTGCTTGGTGTCAGTGGATGTGACTTTGATAGCTGGACCTTGAGGACCGTGGCTGGTGGAAACTACTCCGAGTAGCTTGTTCCATTCTTTGTCTACTTTTGAATGCTTGCCGCCATCTACTCCCCAGTGGTAGGAATGCATGGTGCAGTGGATGGCAAGCATTGGCTTGCCGCCTTCTTTGTGCACGTTGACGAGGTTCTTGATGTACTTAGTATCTTTTTCGTTTGGGTGACAGATATTGTAGACGATGACATCGAATGGAGCATCCCAGTTTTTCTTGGAGAGGGTTGCTTTGAGTTCGTTGGCGTTGTTGTAGTGCCAGATGGTCCAATCGATATCGATGAGCTTGCTCACTCCTTCAGGAAGAATCTTCTTCTGTGCGTCAAAGTCGTGCCAGCCGCCACCTGTCACGTAGAGTGCTTTAATCTTCTTTTGCTGCGAAGTTCCTTGCGCTTGGGTGGGCATAGGCATGCCGGCTGCTCCGAGAGCGATGCTTGACGCTATGCTTTGTTTGAGAAAGCGGCGGCGTGAGGATAAGGCTGTTTGTGTGTGTGTATTTTCTGACATAGATTGCTATCTGATTTGGGTTTGCGAGCTTGGTTGATGCTGCGCTAATACGCTGAGGTCTAATAGTATATTACCGCAGCTTCTTGTGCATTTTCATCATCAATCAAAGGGTTCGTATTTTTGTACTATAGATATGATCGAGTGCAAGTTATTTGTATTCGTTTCTCTATCATAGCTTTTTTCTTCATTGTGGGAGCGCATGTTAGGCGGCAAGCTACAGATTCTCCTTGACCTTGGGTGAGGCAAAGGTTGTGATCGTGCGCCTGAGGAAATTACCTCGCACTACTTAACTAACCAAGCACAACACGATGAAACAATCTATCGCCCAGCCTCGCCTAAGAGGTGCGATTTCCAGTGTGTTAGCTCTGGCGCTCAGCATTTCTATTGTTGGCGCGCAGGACTTCACCAACAAGAAGATTAACTCCGTTCAGGTGCGCTACAATGGCGCAAAGACGGTAGATGAAGCGCGTATTCGCAACTTGATGTCAGTGAAAGTTGGTCAGAAGTTCAGTGCAGAGAAGCTTGATGACGATATTCGTTCACTTATTGAGAGTGGTCTTGTCGATGACGTGAAGATGTCTGGTGAAGAGCGCGGTGCAGGAATGACTCTCATTGTAGAACTCGTTACTCGTCCAGCACTTGCGGGTGTAGGTTTCGCAGGGAACACGAATTTTACAGACCATAAGTTGTCGAAGGGAACGAAGCTAAAGCCTGGTATTTCGCTCAGTGATGCAGCTATTTTCGAAGCTCGTAAGAATATCGAGGAATACTACCAAGGTTACGGTTACCCAGACGTAGTGGTTAGCCACCGTATCCAGCCAACGAACCGCGAAGGTTATTCCGACCTTATTCTAACTGTGGATGAAGGGAGTCAGATAGAGGTTCGGCACATTAAGTTCCGCGGGAACAATGCTTTTAAATCTCGTGTGTTAAAGAGTGAAATGGAGACCAAGGAAAAAGGTTTTCTTTCCTTCCTTACTAAATCTGGTCGCATCGATGTAACCAACCTCGAGGAAGACGAGGAGCGCGTGCTCGATTACTATCGCAACCGTGGTTATCTCCGCGTCTCTAGTAATGGTTTCCAGCGTGTTGCCGACGGAAAAGGTAAGGTCAATCTCGTGATGGATATTCACGAAGGTATGAAGTACACGATCGGCCAAGTGGCTTTCGGAGGAAAGATGAAAGTCTTCACATCTGAAGAACTTTCATCGGTACTCACGCTCAATGCTGGCGATGGATTCTCTTCTAAGAAGATGCGTAAAGACATTCGCACGATCCGTAGTTACTACGGTTCTCGCGGATATGCTGACGCGACAGTCGACCCAGACATCCGCGATGCAGGACCAAGTCAAGTAAATATCACCTATCGTATCACAGAGGGTAAGCCGTACAAGGTAGGCCGTGTAACGATCGAGGGTAACAACAAGACGAAAGATCGTGTGATTCGTCGTGAGGTGCCGCTTAAGCCAGATGATCATTTTAACTCCGTTGACGTAGAAACCACACGTCAGCGTCTCCAAGGACTCAACTACTTCTCCAATGTCGTGGCAGAAGGTTCCCCATCTGCGCAAGACGGCTACCGTGACATCAACATCATTGTTGATGAGAAGAACACTGGTCAGCTCAGCTTTGGTCTCGGCTTCAGCTCTATTGATAGCATTGTAGGTTATATCAACGTTGAAGAAACCAACTTTGATATTACGAACCCATGGAGCTTCAAAGGTGGCGGACAGCGCTTTGGTTTGAATCTCCGCATGGGTTCAGAAACTCAAGACTTCAAGCTTTCGCTTACTGAGCCATGGTTCCTTGGGCAGCGTCTTTCTTTCGGTGGTGAGGTTTTCTATCGTAGTGCACAAAACCTTAGTGATTACTACGAGCAGCGTAACGTAGGTGGAGCTCTTTTCTTGCGTAAGCCGCTCGGTAATCGTTCCTATATAAGTACTGATTTACGTTTTGAAAAGATCCGCGTAGATGTCGAAAGCGATGTTCCAGATGATTCCTTGTTCCAAGAGGTAGAAGGTCGTTTCACACGACCAGCGCTTAGTTTGAACTACGTTTACGATAGCCGCAATGCTCTACAGACTCCGCGTAAAGGTCACAAGATCGATATTGGGGTGACTACGACTCTAGAAGGGCTCGGTGGGGACTCTGATTCTTTCTTGTTCAATATTACTGGCTCTAAGTTCTGGAATCTTTGGTATGATTCCATTCTTGAGTTCAGTGGTTCTATCGATATGGTTGAAACCTTGAATGGTTCGACGCCAATTTACGACCGTCAACTCCTTGGTGGAGCTCGCAATCTTCGTGGTTTTGAGTATCGCGATGTTGGTCCACGTGATTCTGCGACAGGTGGAGTGATTGGTGGTAACTCAGCAGCTTACGCGACCGTAGAATGGTCATTCCCGCTCGTTTCAACAGTGCGTGGTGCAGTTTTCTATGATGCAGGTATGGTGAACCTCGATAGCTGGGACTTTGGCCTTAGTGACTACCACTCAGATGCTGGTTTCGGTCTTCGTATGAACCTTCCATTCGGTCCGATCGCGCTCGATTACGGTTTTCCGCTTCGCACTCCTGATCCAGAGGCTGATAATGGAGGCCAGTTCAACTTTTACATCGATTACGAGTTTTAAAATTGGACTAAAGTTGAGGCTGATGTGAAGTAGTCCGATACTATTTAAAAGAGCTGCATGAAGCTCTTTTGTTTGTGGTGGATATGAAAAAGCCGCCTCCCTTCCGGAAAGCGGCTGTTACATTATCGTCCTGAATTTTTGTCCAGTCTTTAAGGTTTAGAAGCTAAAGACCAAACCCGCTTCAACGCCGACATAGAAGGACTCAAAATCTGTGGGGGCTTCAAACCCTCTATCTTTAAGCTTCACGTTATCGAGATGTAGAAGACGTAGACCAACATTGAAGGCGACGTTCTCACAGAGGAATTGCTGAAGACCGACAGCGGCATCGATGTAATAGCTATTATTGCTATCATTCCTGCGTATGATTGTACGTGAACCGCTCGCGGGTATGATTTCATTACGCATATCTATATCATGAAAAGCTAGACCAGCACTTGCGCTGTAATAAAAGCTGCCATTGTCCCCTACTTCGTGATAGCCACGCCACACAGAACCGAACATGAGCACATTTTTGTCAAACTGGACAGTTCCACGGGTAGTTGTACCACCAACTGTACGGGTCCAGTCGGAATCATGTTTATCTGAGAAATGCATGACTTGTAGGCCTACGAAGGAATTGCGGCCCACATCTAGGCCGATAGCGCCCACAGCATACGCTTCATCGAGATCAAAGAAGTAGCCGCCTCCTACATGAGCGCCAATGAGGGCGTCACAGTTGCTAGAAGTAGAGCTACAAGTAGAATGGTTGTCTGCTTGCGCAGCCGACATATTCGCAGCGACAAAAAGAGTGGCGGCGAGCAATTTATTTTTAAGCATATTATATATCTATTTGTTTGTTGAGTCACTGGAGTATGACTTACGCTAACGAATACTATATGGGCATTTGTGATGTCAAGATTTTTTGATATTAAGTGTGTAGAGTGTGATCTGTGGAGTATTCAAAGTGTATTACTGGCTCTAAGTTCTGGAATCTTTGGTATGATTCCATTCTTGAGTTCAGTGGTTTTATCGATATGGTTGAAACCTTGAATGGTTCGACGCCAATTTACGACCGTCAACTCCTTGGTGGAGCTCGCAATCTTCGTGGTTTTGAGTATCGCGATGTTGGTCCACGTGATTCTGCGACAGGTGGAGTGATTGGTGGTAATTCAGCAGCTTACGCGACCGTAGAATGGTCATTCCCGCTCGTTTCTTACAGTTTTCCGCTTTGCACTCCTGATCTGGAGTGCTGATGTGAAGTAGTCCGATATTATTTAAAAGAGCTGCATGAAGCTCTTTTGTTTGTGGTGGATATGAAAAAGCCGCCTCCCTTCCGGAAAGCGGCTGTTACATTATCGTCCAGTCTTTAAGGTTTAGAAGCTAAAGACCAAACCCGCTTCAACGCCGACATAGAAGGACTCAAAATCTGTGTGGGCTTCAAACTGTCTATATTTAAGCATCACGTCATCGAGATGTAGAAGACGTAGACCAACATTGAAGGCGACGTCCTCATAGAGGAATTGCTGAAAGCCGACAGCGGCATCAATGTAATAGCTATGCTCTTTATCATTCGCGCGTATGACTGGACGTGGACCGGTCGTAGTTGTGAATACTACATGCGAATCTACATCATAATGAGCTAGGCCAGCACTTGCGCTGTAATAAAAGCTGCCATTGTCCCCTACTTCGTGATAGCCACGCCACACAGGACCGAACGTGAGCATATTTATGTCTAACTGGACAGTTTCACGTTTAAGTAGAGTGGTAGTTCTACCACCAACTGTACGGGAAATTTTATGGGTCCAGCCGTAATCTTGGTCATCTGAGGTATACATGACTTGTAGGCCTACGAAGGAATTGCGGCCCACATCTAGGCCGATAGCGCCCACAGCATACGCTTCATCGAGATCAAAGAAGTAGCCGCCTCCTACATGAGCGCCAATGAGGGCGTCACAGTTGCTAGAAGTAGAGCTACAAGTAGAATGGTTGTCTGCTTGCGCAGCCGACATATTCGCAGCGACAAAAAGAGTGGCGGCGAGCAATTTATTTTTAAGCATATTATATATCTATTTGTTTGTTGAGTCACTGGAGTATGACTTACGCTAACGAATACTATATGGGCATTTGTGATGTCAAGATTTTTTGATATTAAGTGTGTAGAGTGTGATCTGTGGAGTATTCAAAGTGAAGTCCAAGGCAATTGTGGAATTTAAGTTAGACCGCCCAAATGGAGCTGATTGTCGGTCGATAAGTTGGTTGTAATTTGTTGGCGGAGAATAAGTAAGGAGGGAGGTTTGTTGCTTTTAGAAAGCGAGTCTCGGTAGCGCTTCATGTGGGGTTCTAAAAAAGTGTGAATTTCCTTCAAAAAGATCTTGCATATTCTGGGCTTATGTAGATATTTTCGCCGTCGCTGCAAGGCAACACGCAACAAGTGAAGGCAGGAATAGCTCAGCGGTAGAGCATCTCGTTTACACCGAGGCGGTCGGGGGTTCAAATCCCTCTTCCTGTACCACTTGTTAACAAATCCAGCCTTTCGAGGCTGTTTTTTTATCCAGATTCCACAATCTCATTCTTATATCTCAGAAGGTCAAACTCGGTGTGCTCGGTTCGGGCTCAGGTTCAAACATGCAGGCGATCCTAGATGCGATTGAAGCTGGTACCTTGAATGCAGAAATCGTGCTCGTGCTGAGTGATAATCCAGAGGGGTATATTCTTGAGCGCGCGGAGAAAGCCAGTATTCCAGCGGGGGTGATTGATTGTGGAGGTTTTAAGACAAAGTTTCCAGACGAGAGCCAGAAGGCTGTAGCGAAGCAGCTGAAGGCAGCTGGCGTAGAGCTCGTGTGTTTGGCTGGTTTTATGCGCCTCGTTAAACAGCCAATGCTGGAAGTTTTTCCAGAGCGTATTCTTAATATTCATCCTTCTTTGTTGCCTGCCTACCCAGGTTTGATGGCGTGGAAGCAGGCTGTGGATGATGGAGCGGCTGAGAGCGGTTGCACGGTTCACTATGTAGATGCTGGGATGGATACAGGCCCGATCATCAAGCAGGCTGTGGTGCCTGTGCTAGAGGGTGATACCGCTGAGACTTTACATGCACGTATTCAGGTGGAGGAGCACAAGCTCTATCCTGAGGTGGTGGTTGAGGTGGCTGCAAAGCTATAGTTAGTGCACAAAGCGCTTTTCCTAAGGTAGCAGGTGAGTTCTTGAGCAGGATGATGCCAGATGGGGCTAATGTCCCTTATTGAAACGTGACATTTCACGTTGGGCTTCACGCTTCTCGACTTTATCTTTGAGGGCGTGGCGCTTGTCGGCGTGGGATTTGCCTTTGGCTACTCCGATCTCAACTTTGACGCGTCGGTTTTTCCAATACATGCGGAGGCAAACGAGTGTACAGCCTTTTTGGGATGTTTGTTGTTCGAGCTTGAGGATTTCAGCTTTGTGAACGAGTAGACGGCGCGGGCGGCGAGATTGGTGCTGGAACCAGCTACTGGCAGTTTCCCATGGCTGGATATCGCAACCATATAAAAAAAGCTGACCCTTCTCAACACGAGCGAAGGAGTCAGCGATGTTTACTTTGCCAGCTCGGATGGATTTGACCTCTGTGCCTTTGAGTTCCACGCCTGCTTCGTAGGTCTCGAGAATATGGTATTCGTGGCGTGCTTTTCTATTTTTAGAAATCTCGGCACTCATGAGTTCTCAAGGCTGAGCTAAGCGCGGGTGAAGCATGTGTTCGCTTAGTCTTCAGAGCCACCAGGGATGACTTTGAGCTTACCTTCGATGATTTCGGTAAGTGCAATGTCAGCTGTTTCCATGCTTGGGAGGGTGTCAATGAGCGGGGTGCGTCCAGTGTTGAGCTGGCGTACGCGCTGAGAAACTACGTTGATGAGTACTTGTGGATCGTTGACGATCTCTGCTGCTTGTTCGACAAGGTCGCTTTTCATAGGTGTTCTTGGAAATCGATTTACTGGCTTTGGTTGTTTAAACGGTATGATGTTTGATGGTTCCATATTCCAGTGCCGTTTTTTGTGATGAGTTGGCAGCTGACTGCCATTGCTTTGTGGGGATAGTTTGAACCTCTTTTCTGTATAAGAATCAAGCCCAATCTGCATTTTGTCGCGCATGATTGAGCTTGAAAGGGAAGTGAGGCACAGAACCAGGAAATCCTCGCCGAAATATCAGTTCTGACCAGACGTTCTAACTGTGAAAGGAATTTGCATTGATTATTGATTAGTCGCAAGCTTTTTTGGTACTAAATTGCAGTTTTTAGAATACCTATGTTTGAATGAGGACGTGCAAGCTATGTGCTATACTGGATTTTGATCTTTTCAGGAGCCATAGGAAGAGTCAGCGCAGGTGTTCAAGATCGTTGAAGTTGTTGAGAGAGCGTGCACGATGAAAAGTAGATAGGTTATATCAACTCAAGATATTTAGGAACAAGGTGTTCCTTCGCTGTTTGCGAGAGCGCGGAAATCTTGCACGAGTTGCTTAGAGATTGGTCCTGGAGTTCCGTCGCCGATCTCACGTTGGTCGTATTTGACTGCTGGAATGACCTCTGCTGCAGTACCAGTGAGGAAGATTTCATCGGCTGTGTAGAGGTCATAGCGTGTCATGGATTTTTCGCTGAGCTCGAGGCCAGCTTTATCGCAAAGCTCGAAGATGACCTGGCGTGTAATGCCGTTGAGTGAGCCATCAGAAACTGGAGGCGTGAAGAGCTTACCGTTCTTGATGACGAAGATGTTGTCGCCGGTGCACTCTGCAACGTAGCCCTGCTCGTTGAGTATAATACCTTCCATCACGTTGGCTTGGATACATTCGATTTTAGCCATCACATTGTTGAGGTAGTTGAGGGATTTGACTTGAGGGCTGAGTGAAGCTGGTGTCGGGCGACGTGTCGCACAAGTGATGAGCTCGAGGCCGTTGGTGTAATTCTCCTCTGGGTAGAGCTGAACCGCAGCAGCGATGATAAACATGGATGGATGCGGGCAAAGGTAAGGATTGAGACTTAGATCTCCTACACCGCGAGTGATCACGAGACGGATGTAGCCGTCAGTGAGGTCGTTTGCTTTGACGGTGTCGACGGTTGCCTGACAAATTTCTTCAAGTGACCATGGAAGTTTGATGTGGATCGCCTTGGCGGAAAGAATGAGGCGCTCGATGTGTTCTTTGAGACGGAACACGCGGCCGCTGTAGAGACGGATGCCTTCGAAAATACCGTTGCCGTAGAGCAGACCGTGGTCGAATACAGAAATTTTAGCATCTTCTTTGTTTACGATGTCGCCGTCGAGCCAGATTTGTTGTGAGTTACTCATAGAGATTGTGTTAGAGTTGGGTGGAAAGTAGGGAAATGTGTGGCGAATGCAACTAGATATTCATAGATTTATCTCTATTTTTAGCTGCGAAAATAAGGGAAGAGGGTGTCTTAGGGCTCAGTTGTCTAGTTAGGATGAGATCTCTTCACTGGCTTCGACTGAGCCGTCTTTGACGATGAGTGTGCGATCGCCGAATTTCGCGAGGTTTAGGTCGTGGGTGACGACGACTAAGGTGGTTTGATCCTCGGTGGTTAGGTTCAGCAAGAACTGCATGATTTGTTTGCTATTTTTTGAGTCGAGATTGCCAGTAGGTTCGTCGGCGAAAATGATCTCGGGCTTGTTGACGAGTGCGCGGGCGATAGCGACGCGTTGTTGCTCACCACCAGAGAGTTCGGTGGGGAGGTGGTCGTAGCGATGGCTGAGGCCGACGCGGTCGAGGGCTGCTTTGGCTGCATTTTCATTTCCTTTGCCGCCGATCATCGCTGGGATGATCACATTTTCTAGAGCGGTGAGCTCGGGCATCAGGTAATAATTTTGGAAAATGTAGGACATGCGTGCATTGCGCAGCTTGGCCTGTCTGTATTTGGAGAGTTTGTAGAGGTTAATACCATCGATATGCACTGTGCCTTGCTCTGGCTGCTCTAGGCCTGCCAGCGTGTACATGAGTGTGGTTTTTCCCGCACCAGAGGGACCGCAGAGGAAGATTTTCTCACCTATCTCAATCGTTAGGTCGATGCCGTGAAGGACCTCAATACGCTTCTTGCCGACAGTGTAGCCGCGATGCAGGTCGGTGGCTGTGATCAAACTCATGGCGATAATCTAACTAGCAACTTCAAACTACCAACTGAAAACTTCTACAAATCAAACCAAAGGGATTTGAGGTAGCTCTCGCCAGTGTATTCTTCGGGCATTGGCAGGGCGGTGGCTTTGTGGCTGCGGGAGAGTCTACGGGAGGCTTCGAAAAGGAAGTCTCTATCAGACATCTTGCGGCAATTTGTTGATGCGAGTATCCAGCCGCCTGGGTTGATGCAACGAGAAGCTAGATTCGTGAGGCGGTGGTAGTCTTTTTCTACGCGGAATACGTTGCCTTTGTCGTCGCGTGAGAAGGTGGGTGGATCAAGGATGATTCCATCGAACTTGCGACCTTGCTTCACGAAGCGATTGAGCCAGTGGAAAGTGTCGCCTTTGCAAAAATAATGGTCTGCGGGATCGATTCCATTGTGGCTGAGATTGGTTTTTGCCCAGTCGAGGTAAGGCTGTGAGAGGTCAAGCGTGGAGGTAGTGGCTCCACCCATTGCAGCGCTGACTGAGAATGCTCCCGTGTAAGCAAAGGTATTGAGGACGCAGTCGCCTGTGCTCACGCGCTCACAGACACGTTTGCGATTGTTGCGTTGATCGAGAAAAATGCCTTGAGAATAGCCAGACTGGAAGGAAATCTCGTAGTTGATACCAGATTCGCGAGCGATGAAGGGTCTGGTTTGTGTTGGCCCTGCTAGATGGACTGGGTTGGTCTTTTGGTGTTGGTCTAGCTGCTTCCAGTAAACAATCTTGCCGCTATGCGTTAGAAAATTGCGTACCCCTTGTGGGATGTATTTATCGCGGGTAGAGAGCACCCATTTACCAGCAAAAGCTTCGAGGAAAATGTCTGCTAGACCATCACCGGCACCATCGAAAAGCCTTACAGCGTCAGTGTCGGCATCGAGAAGGTGTTGGCGTTTAGCGATGGCTGATTCGAAAAGCTCTGAGATGGATGGTGGCATGAGAAATGTGTGATAAAAAAATGACTAAAATTCGAGTAAATTGCGCGGTGTGGGATTGCCTTCACATTTTGGACTTCTATAATTCGGACCGAAATGAGTGAGTTGTTACCCTTTCTCGATAAAGCCGTGGATAGCGGCGAATTGTTAGTGTCGTCCCGTGAAAATATCGCGGCATTGTTAGCTGGAACAAACTCCCTAGTGGCAGAAGCTGCTGTGACTGAGCTCGCTGAGGCGGGCGAGTGGAGTGAGCTAAATGACCGCTTCTTCAAGACTTTAGCATTTGGTACTGGTGGCCTTCGCGGCCGTACAGTGGGTCGTATTATTACGAAAGCTGAGCAAGGTACAGGTGGGTCGTTAGATCGTCCTGAGCATCCATGTGTCGGCACAGCGACGATGAACTTCTACAATGTGGGTCGTGCGATCCGCGGCATGATCGCCTACATCAAGGCGTATCGTGAAAAGAATGGTGTCGAAGGAAAGCCGAGCTTCGCATTTGCAGAAGACACGCGCCACTTCTCACGCGACTTTGCAGAGTTCTGCGCGAAGGTGTGTAATGACCATGGTTGTGATGCTTATATCTTTGATGCCGCACGTGCGACACCTCAACTTTCCTTCCTTATTCGTGAGCTTCGTCTCGACTCAGGAGCGGTTCTCACAGCAAGCCATAACCCAGCTCAGGACAATGGCTTTAAAGCATACTTCAACCAAGGAGCACAGTTCGTTGAGCCTCACGCATCTGGTGTATTAAAAGAATTTCAATCCATCACAGAAGAAGCGTACGAGCCAGTGGCCGAGGCAGACCGCGGTACACTCACAGTGCTCGGCGCTGAGGCAGACCGTCGCTATATGGACAAGCTGAAGACACTTCTCCTTCGTCCAGACCTTCTTGAGAATGGTGGTGCAAAGGTTGTGTTTACGAACATCCACGGAACTGGTGGTCACATCTCTGTACCAATTCTCCGTGAGTTAGGTTTCGATGTGCTCACAGTTTCTGAGCAAGACGGTGGCGATGGACGTTTCCCAACAGTGGCTTCACCAAATCCTGAGAATGCTCCAGCGCTCGCCATGGCGCTCGCCCTCGCTGAGAAAGAAAATGCTGAGATCGTGATCGGTACTGACCCTGACTGCGACCGCATGGGCGTGGCTGTCCGCAATGATACGGGTGAAATGCAGCTGCTTACAGGGAATCAGATTGGTTCCTTGATGGCGTATTACCGCACCAAGACAATGTTTGATCTCGGCATCCTCAACGACTCTAACCGTGGTCATGCAGTGTTGATCAAGACCTACGTGACGACAGAGCTACAGACAGCGATTGCTGAGAAGTTTGGGGTGAACATGGTCGACACTCTTACTGGATTTAAGTTCATTTCCGATAAACTACAGAAGTACGAAAATGGTATTCCAGCAGCAAAGTTAGGTGGCGACTACCGCGATCTATCAGAAGAGGAAAGCCGTAAGCTTCGTCTTGAGTATTCACGCTTTTTCATCTTTGGTGGTGAAGAATCCTACGGTTACCTCGGTGCTGATTTCGTCCGCGATAAGGACGGTAATATGGCGGCAGTGATGTTCGCTGAGGTTGCTGCTTATGCGAAGAGCCAAGGCATGACGATTGTTGGATTACTCGACGAAATTTACAAGGAATTCGGATTCCACCTTGAGGTCGGCAAGTCAATGATAATGGAGGGTGCTGAAGGTGCTGCACAGATCAAGGCGCTGAATGATTCTTATTCTAACACACCGCCGACAGAAGTCGATGGAGTAGCGGTAAGCCGCGTGCGTGACTTCGCCAAAGAGCAGTTTGAGGACAGCGAAGGAGATTCTCTACCAAGTGCTGAAATGTTGATCGTAGAGCTTGAAGATGGCCGATCTTTTGCGGTGCGCTCATCTGGTACTGAGCCAAAGATTAAGTTCTACCTCTTCGGTAAGGATGCTCCGTCTGATGATTTAGCGGCAAGCAAGCAGAAGGTGCGCACTGGTCTTGATAATCTATGGACGGCGCTCGAAGCGGACGCCCAAGCTCGTATGGCGTAGTCAAAATAATGTCTAAACTAAAGAAATTAGCTCCCTATCTAGCAGCCATTTTGAGTGGTGTTTTGCTGGCGATGTGTTTTCCAGGTTTTGAGGTGGCGAACAGCTTGATTTGGGTCTGGCCAATACCATTGATTTTAGGTCTGTGGTTAGGAGGTAAGGAGGAAAGACGAAAGCGCTATGGCTTTAGAGTGGCGTGGGTAGCGGGTTTGACCTTCTGGCTGTTGAACCTCAAGTGGCTCACAGCTATGGGGGATTTGCCTACAGTGCCAGTGGCTGGGGCTATCTGTGGCTGGTTGATGTTAGGTGCTTATCTATCGGTGTATTTAGGCCTTTGGGGAATGGTGGTTTCTAGTTTTGGAAATCCATGGCATAGTACTCAAGCTCGAAAGTGTACTAGGATTGAGCAAAAAATGGCGGAAAAGGTCGATGAGCTGACAGGCATCGAGCGTAAGTTTGATGAAAAGGCGAGTAAGTCGAGGTGGTCGATCTCAGGGGTGCGTGACTCGTTGCAGGTGGTACTTTTTGCGCTTTTACATGCATCGCTCTGGGTGGTGTTAGAGTGGTTGCGCGGTTGGATGCTTACAGGGTTTGGTTGGAATGGGCTTGGTGTGGCATTTCATGAAGTGCCAGTAATGATGCAGGTTGCTGACCTTGTAGGTGTGACAGGTATCGCATTTATCCCGATGTTTTTGGTGTCAGTCATACTTCAGACTGGCAAGCGATTGATCGACGAAGTGCGAGCTGGAAAGTTCCAAGCACATTTCGAGATTGCGCCAGCGATTGGTCTGGTAGTGTTGGTATTTATCTATGGAGTGAATCGTATGAGTTACTACGCGAATGCGGAGGCGGATTCTGTACGCGTGCTCGTGGTGCAAGAAAATATCAAGCAGTCGCTTAAGTGGGATGAAATGTTAGAAGCGCAGCATTATATTGGTTATCTCAATGGCATCGATGCTGGATTGGAGAAGGTAGAGAAAATCAACGAGCAAAGAATGCTAGAAGCTATAGAGTCGGGCGAAGAAGTGGAGCTCGAATATCCAGACCTGTTAGTGCTGCCGGAGAGTTCGTTTACGCAGTCATTAGTGTATATTGACGATAAGGAAGAAATCTACATGCCGATTCAGACGATGGACGCTTTAGTGGAGAATATTTATGCTGAGCACCAGTTCAAAACTGTGTTTGGGTCGAACTTTATTGGTGGCACCATTGTTGATGAAGCCATTCTTTACGATCCTGAACGCGGTATGTTCAACGCCTTTGTAGTAGCTGATCCTAGCTTGGTGGAGGGAGAGTATTACCCTACACGCAACTTAAAGATTCACGGGAAAAACCATCTCGTTCCTTTTGGTGAATACGTTCCGAATATCCCAATGTTAGGGAGTCTAGCAGAGTTGTTCTCTGGGATAGCGTACGGCAGAAACTTCTCGAAAGGTGGTTCGTATGACCCGATTGATGTAGAGCTGCGTGGGCAATCTTATCAATTGATTCCGAGTATTTGTTTTGAAGATACTGTAGGGCGTTTGGTGAGAACATTTGCCCGCCCAAAACAGCAAATTTTAGTCAATATTACGAACGATGGCTGGTTTGGAGAGAGTGAGGCTGTACTGCAGCATATGGCCAATGCTAAGTTCCGTTGTGTGGAAATTCGTCGCCCGATGGCACGAGCCGCAAATACTGGCGTAAGTGGTCTGGTCGATGTGTTGGGTAGCATGGAGGGTAAAGAGGGACCGAGCATGATCGGGTCGACGGAGAACCCATTTATCAAAGGAAGTTATTATGGACACATAGATGTTCTAAAGAATGCCCCGATGACGCTCTACGCAATGGCGGGTGATTGGTTTGTTGGACTATGTGTGCTGTTGGGACTCGGTTCTGGTTTTTTCGCGCAAAAAAGCAGAAATAGTCTGTAATATTTGGCTTAGCAAGGACCTATTGAAGGAGATGAAAAAGGTTCTTATTCCGCTTTTAGCTCTCGGCGCATCTCTTCTAAGGGGTAGGCATCAAGGGCATTGCTCAATTCGTGACAATCATTATTGTCCGAGCGCGGTACAGAGGGTGTGAATGTCATGCTTGGTGTGTTGAGCAGTGAGTGTGATGCGCAGTCTGGCGGTATTGCGAGGTACGGTAGGGTAACGTACGGCTTGTGTGAAAATGTGATGCTCTGTTTGTAGTTTTTTTGAAAGCTGGAGAGCACTGGCAGGATCTCCGACGTGCCATGGGATGATGGCACTGCTCGGTGTTTCAGCTCCTGAGCGTTCTGCGAAAAAGTGAATGTTCGACCACAGTTTCGCGCGTATCTGAGCACCAACTTCTGAACGAATGAGCTGAAGTGCTGCGAGTGCTGCCGCAGATTGTGCTGGTGGGGCGGCAGTAGAATAGATGAAGGAACGAGCCCGATTGGTGAGGAGGTCGATCCATGGTCGAGATGCTGCAATGTAGCCGCCTGCTACGCCAGTAGATTTGCCCAAAGTGCCCATGTGAAGGTCGATGGCAGCACTGCGTTCTAGTTCTTCTGCAAGTCCCATGCCTGTTTTTCCATAGACTCCGAGTCCGTGGGCTTCATCGACTAAGAGCAGGACACCAAAGCGGTCTTTGAGGGCGATGATTTCTTTGAGCGGTGCGAGGTCTCCATCCATGCTAAAGACGGATTCGGTGACGACTAGAATGCGTGCGTCTTTGGCGGATTTGGCACAAGTCGTCTGGAGTAGTTTCTCTAGTTTGCCGAGGTTGTTGTGGGGAAACACGCGGATAGTAGCTCCTGAGAGGCGCGCTCCATCGATGAGGGATGCGTGAGAGAGTTTGTCGACGATGACGGTGTCGCCTTTTTGGAGAAGGGTTGAAAGTGTGCCAACGGAAGTGGCATAGCCATTGGCAAAAACGAGAGCGGCTTCGGTGCCTTTGACCTTTGCGAGATAGGCTTCTAATTGACGATGTGGCGAGAGTGATCCGCACATCAATCTGGAAGCACCTGAGCCAGCGCCCCATTGCTCGACGGCTTGGCTGAAGGCTGTTTTGACTACAGCGTGGTTCGCGAGCCCTAAGTAGTCGTTCGATGCAAAATTGAGGACGTGTTTGCCATTGAGTTCTACCTCACGGAGCTGTGGGGAGTCGATTGCATATAGGTGTCGGCGAAGCGAGAGTGCCTCAAGTTCAGAAAGCTCATCTTCGGCAGTGCGCATTGAGTGAGTGGATATGGGTTAATGGTGAGGTCTCACTTAGTTGAGCCCTTTTGAGGCTAGTTCGTGATGACTAAGCTTTGAGAGCCCAGCGCAGAAGCTTTTCAGAATCTTTCCAGATGGTTTGAGAAGTTGCACCGAGGCAAACAACGATGGCAGTACGGCCTTTGTAGGTACCAGAGGAGACGAGACAGTGACCTGAAGCTCGCGTCGTACCAGTTTTCATACCATTGCAGTACGGAATAGATTTGAGCAGTCGGTTGGTGTTCTTGAGGTATTTTTTAGAGCCATTGGCGTGACGGAAATAATAGCCTTGGGTCTTCATCATTTGGCGAATTTGTGGGCGGCTGTACGCGTTGCGAGCCATGATGGCGACGTCGTAGGCAGTGGAATATTGGCCTTTTTCGGTGAGGCCATTGGGGTTGATAAAATTGGAGTTCATCATACCCATTTGGCGCGCCTTCTGGTTCATGTATTTTGCGAAATTGACTTGGCTACCAGAGACGTCGCGAGCGAGTGCGCGGGCCACATCATTTCCTGATTTTACCACCAATGCCTTGAGCAGATCGTAGCGTGTGTAGCTGTCGCCTGGACGAAGGTAGAGCTTAGTCGGTTCGCAGTAGGTGTCGGTCTTCTGGATTGTAACATGGTGGCGGATAGAGCCAGCATCGAGCACGCAAAGTGCTGTGAGAAGCTTTTGAGTAGAGGCTACCGCGCATTTTTGGTGGGCATTTTTTTGGTAAAGGATGCGGCCCGTGTCGTAGTCGATGACGATAGCACGCTTTGCTCCAATGCTAGGAGCGGGTGCGGCATGTACAGTTCCTGTAGAAACGATGCTGAAGAAAGCGAGTGCTTGGAGGAAGAATAGACGACGAGTCATGGAGCTAGTCTGAAGGCTAAGAAATCTAACAGGTAAAATAATGGCACTCCCAGCAGGATTCGAACCTGCGACCTACGGATTAGAAATCCGTTGCTCTATCCAGCTGAGCTATAGGAGCATATTATTAAGAAAAAGAAGAAAAAGTGCCACCCGCAGTGGAGGCAGAGGCAGCGCAGCGACCCAACACTCCCCAAAAAACTCAGCAGGAAATCACCTGCTGAGTTTGAAGAAATACGACACGCTTGCGAGAGCTTACTTACGGCGGCGCAAGATGAGAGCGAGACCACTGAGACCAAGAAGGGCGGTGGTAGACGGTTCAGGAACTGCTCTGACAAATGCTGCGCTGTGGGCAGCTATTTCTGTGGCGCTCAACTGTGAGTTATATGCCGCGAAACCAAGAATGTTACCTGGCAGGTTGCTGAAGGAGGTACTGCCAAGAGTTGTCGAGCCAGTAATCCAGATGCTCTCGCTAGTGAATGTGTGAGCAAGGGCACCATTGACATAGAGATAAGAGTTCGTGCCATCTGTGGTAAATACAACGTGTGTGTCTGCGTTTACAGTATGGGCGACTCCAGAGTCTAAACCACCACTTCCTTCGCCATCATACATACCGTAGTTGTTATTATCAGAGATTCCCCCCCATTCAAGTAACATGGTGGAGAGGGTACCGAGGAGGCTTGAGCTTGTGGTACTACTGCCTCCAGCGTTGACGATGAACTCGAAGCTTCTTGCACCGCTTAAAGTTCCTACATTGATGGTTTCAGGTGTGCTTACGGTAGTGAACTTGGTGGCAGTAGCTGTAGTGCCTGTACCGACAGCAGTTTTCCAGTGACTAAGAGCTGCATGTGCAGAGCTTGCACCGATGACGAGTGAGACGAGAGTAAATAATAGTTTTTTCATTATTCCTAAGTTTTTAAATACGCTTAGGAACCTAAATATGCTTAGGAACCTAAATATGCTTAGGAACCTAAATATGCTTAGGAACCTAAATATGCTTAGGAACCTAAATATGCTTAGGAACCTAAATATGCTTAGGAACCTAAATATGCTTAGGAACCTAAAGTTGATTCTCAATATAGTCAGATTACAAAAGACGTCAACAATAAATTTGCATTTTTTTAGCAAGGAGGTGCCGAAGGTAAGAATACAGCTTAGTGAATAGGTTGAATGTGTTTTTGCTAGTTCTTGAAGGTTTGTGTACATTTCCACCAAAAGCATATGCTTTTAGTGGAAATATCGGAGGTGAATCAATCGAGGAGTGAGTGTGACTGCAATAGACAAGTATGCATAGACTTGCTGTTTAGGGACTCAGTAATGCTAGATACTCTATGTTGCCATTCGTGCCTGTAAGGGGTGAGGTGGTGTGTTCGAGCCATTGGTAGCCGAGCTCCTTCGTGACGAAGTTACGGATGTTATCCACGGCTTTTTGATGGAGATTTGGGTCGCGAACGATGCCGCCTTTGCCGATTTCATCGCGCTTGAGTTCAAATTGTGGTTTCACGAGACAGATGATGTGGCCTACTGGTTTGAGTATGTTAAATAGTGGGGGAAGGATCTTGGTGAGGGAAATGAAGGAGACGTCGGTGACGCAGAGGTCGACTTGTTCCCCTATATCCTCAGGAACCATGTGGCGGGCATTGAACTTTTCTTTTACAACTACACGTTCGTCGTTGCGGATCTTCCAGACAAGCTGGTTGGTGCCTACGTCAATAGCGTGAACCTTGACGGCTCCAGCCTGAAGTAAGCAATCAGTAAAGCCACCCGTAGAGGCTCCGCAGTCGAGGCAAGTCATGCCTGTTGGATCGAAATTGAAGTGCTTGAGCGCGCCTTCTAGCTTGAGTCCTCCTCGCGAGACATATTGGGGTTTCTCTTTGATTGAGAGAGGTGCATCGACATTGAGCTTGGTCGAAGGCTTTGCAACGACGGTAGTGCCAGTCATTATTTCACCTGCGAGAATAAGTCGCTTAGCTTGCTCGCGAGAATCACAAAGCTGGCGAGATACTAGTATGGTGTCGGCGCGTTCTTGCATAAAAACTGCTTAGTGGGCTTGGATCAAGTTGGTAGAGATCATCTTATGCTAAGCTTCGGTAGTCCCCATCGCGGCGTGTGATACCTTCAGCGTCGAGAGATTCTAATAAAGGCATGATACATTTGCGGCTAGCTCCGCTCTGTTTGCGGAGTTCGCTGGCGGTTGCTTGCGTATGGGAGCTGAGGTAGTTGATGATCGACTGTCTGAGCGCAGCATAGTTTGTAGCATCGAGTAATGCCTTTGGGTCGAGCTCAATAACTTGGCCTGAGCGGATGAGGAAGGTGAGGGCTTGTTGTGAGTCTTCGTCGGGTGCGATTTCAACTCGAGGAGGTGGGGTAAGGCCGCCTTGTTTGAATATTGCTAATATTTTAGAAGCAAAGGGAACGAGGCGTTCAGGGAGCTCGAGTGAGTGTTCTTCGTTGGCAATACCATTTTTTTGTTTCGTGTACCCATGGGTTAGGAGGTGTTTCTCAATTGCTTCAATGAGGGGCTCGGATATACCATTCTCAAGAAGCTTGTTGCGCCATGTTCTAATAGGCATAGAGGGGCTATCGGTGTATGTGTTGTGCCAATCGTCAATCAGCTGAGCTGCCTGCTGGGTAGATGTTTTCCAGCATTGTGGTGAGATTGCCCAGTCACTGCGAAGGATGACTTTCTTTTCCTTGGCTAGTTTCTCAAGTGTCTGCTGGAGGTGCTTTTTCGTAAATGGTGTATTTACTATAGGGGCTTCTGCGAGAATGGCTGGATTCTTAGCGAATTCACTGAGAACTAGAGAGCGTGCACTGGTCAGGGAGTCTGAGCGCAGTTGAAGGAACTGAGCTCTTTTTTCACTTCGAAATCCTCGAGCTTGTGAGAAGGCGTCTAAGATCGTACCGCCCGCGAGTGTGCCTTGCTGACCTCCGTCGCGGATAACAAAACGATCTCCAATGCAAGCTGCGATCGAGGATTCGAGACGTAGTTGAGCGAAGCATTTCTCACCAAGTTCTAGCTTGGTGTGTTTTAGCAAGACAATGCGTGCTCTCGTGCGGCTCGTGCCGTGATGTAGAATAACAGTTTCCGTGTTTTTGAGTGCTCTAGAGGTTGCTGATTGGTCTGTGATAGGTCGGCCTTCTCGTTGAAGCGTGACATCTAGAGTGGTGGTTGGAGTGAGGTGGTCGGGGAGAGTGAGTAGAGAACCGCGACTGACTCCTAGTTTTCCCTGCTGTTTGAGGGGGAGGTCGGGAAGGTTAAGAGCGGTACGCATGCCGCTGACAGAGGTATCTAGCGATTTGCTGTGGTTCTGGACACTGCGGATTGTGGTAGGAAGTTCTTCGGGCAGGCAGATGAGGGCGTCACCTTTGCTGAGGGCTTGTCCTGTGAGTGTGCCTGTAATCACTGTGCCTGAACCTTTAGGGGAAAAGGCTCTATCGATAGAAAGTCGTGGGATGTGGTGTTTTAGAGAAGCTTTGATATGCTTAGCACGCTTGAGAATCTCGGCTTTGAGCTCGTCAATTCCGAGTCCTGTAATCGACGACACAGGAATGATGGGAGCTTCCGCGATAGAGGTTTCTTCGATTTCTTCTCGTACGAGTTCGACTGTAAATTCGAGATCCTCAGCCAAGTCCGCCTTTGTGAGAGCAATGATGACATTATCAATTCCCAGATAATTGAGGATTTGTAGGTGTTCTTCAGACTGGGGCATCCATCCATCGTCGGCAGCGACAATAAAGAGGGCTATGTCGAGCGCACTCACGCCAGACACCATGTTGTTGATGAAGTCGGCGTGGCCGGGAACATCAATAAGACCGATTTCTAGATCCTCTAATAAAAGATGTGCAAATCCGAGTTCGATGGTCACACCACGAGACTTTTCCTCTGGTAGTCTGTCTGGATCAGTCCCTGATAGAACTTTGATGAGTGAAGACTTTCCGTGGTCAATGTGACCTGCCGTGCCTAGGATGAGATGCATTGAAGAAGGGAAAGTGTGTGAAATATGAGTGCGGTTTGCTGAACTCGGTAAGAGCAAATTATTCTGCTGGTGTTGGAATGATGCGTGCCTTTTCGAAGTCAAAGGGCGTCATTTCAACAGTGACAGTGTCTCCAATTTCAAGGGAGTCGCAGTATTCCTTATATTTTAGCTGGGAGTGGCCAAGTGCGGTTTTGCCATTAGGAAGAGTAACGATGAATGTTTTACCGTCGTCGCGCTTTGCGGTGATTGTTGCTGTTGCTTTGATTGGAATATCTTTGTTGGACATGGGAAATTTTTACGTGTGAATTGTTTATGTTGTACGTAGAAAAAAGGTAAAGTGGGAAGGATAAAGGAAAAAGCAACTTGAGAGCTCACTCGTTCAGGGGGGAATGCAATAAGGCCAGCTTTTAATCATAAGTGAATATCTTGCCATGTTACGAGGCTCGCGAGTGGCGCGAAGCCGTCGTGATGCCAGAAAAGATGCGGTTGCTGGGCCTTGCCGAGTTGGCAGATCCTAGGAGGATTGAGCTCTTCTACATCTTTGAGAAGAGCGGGCATAGGTGAGAGTGCGATAGTACTGAGGTGTTTGGTTTCATCGCCTAACGCATCTAGCGTATCGGGCCAAGGTCTTACGTAGATAGTACGGTTCAGTGGTGTGGCTTGGAGCTTGGGAGAATTTTCAAAAATTACTGTCCAGCTTGTACCGTTACTACTCTCATGAAGCTGGTAGTCGTGTGGTTCAAGTGCTACTTGATAGCGTATTGTTTCCCGCAGGTTACGAATGGCTCCACTTTCGGAAATTGAGATGGGAAAACGCGAGTCTCGTTGGGAGTAGCTCTCCATTGCTTTAGCTAGCATTGGGGCGAACTCCTCAGCTCTTTCTTTTACATAAATAGCATGGGGGGAGAGGCAACCTTGTTGGTTGAAAATGGAGACGTCTGTGGCTGCGAGTTGGGCGTGTTTCGCACTAGGTTTATCGATGAGGGCGAAGCTGATTTTATGGCCGTGTGGGATAAAGCGTTGGTGTGGCTGTAAACGGCTGTGGATAGAAGCAATGGTTTGGTTCGAACCAATGGCGATCACACAATCGGCGGTAGCGATAAGGTCATCGCTAAGCTCGGTGGTGAAGCAACACAGTTGCTGAAGTTCGCTGGGAAGAGCTTGGTAAAATTGCTGAACTTCGGGAATCGAGAAGAGTTCATGCGTTGAAGAATCATTTAGCTGCGGGAGCTTCAGTGTGTTTTGGGCTCTGATGAGTAAGCCGCGCAAGAGGCTTTGTAAGCTCGCGTGAGGCGTATTGCCGCTCACGATGTGCAAGAGGTGAGTAGGTGCTTTTGCTTTCGTGAGGATGTCACCTACCTGTTGAAAGTCATCGAGGGATTCGGGGTGGCCAAGTTCATGGCCGACCCAATCTATCAAGTCATTGGCTGAAAAAGTACCGAGGAAGCTGTCGAGGTTCTCGGCAGCTTTGGCTAAATAGTGAGCACGTTGTTCAGTCAGCATTGTTTGGGTAGTGTAGTACTCCGAAAATACAAAAGGGAACCAGTAGTGGGCAAAGCTTATTTATGCTGAATCTTGAGACCACATGTGTGAACATTTAAGACATTGACGAGCTCGCGAAGTGCGGCAAAGGCTCGTGCATTGCGTCATGCTGTAGCTTTTTCGGGAGTGAGTAACTCCCAATGACCGTCGAATAGATAACGATAGCGTGGTTGAATCATCGTCTTATAGGAGATCTAACAATTTCTCTAACTTGTAGATGAAGTGGTCAGCACCAGCTTTGACTTTCTCTCGTAGAGAGTACCCGCCATAACCAATGAAGCTGTCTACTTCTGGTTGAGTTTCCAGATCAGAGACGCCATCACCCACCATGATGACCTGTTCTGGAGCATACTCAGTTTTCAACTGGCGAATGATTTCAGGTTTCCCTCCATTGTAGGTCGTTGGGTATGTGTTATCGAAGGATATGTACTGACCTTCTTCGTCTAAAGTGAGTGGGACAGCCTCGATTCGCTCGATGTCCAAGAATGCCGCAAGAGGTTCAATGAGACGCTTGAAACCACCAGAAAGAATAACAATAGTCCAACCTTGTTCACGGAGGGTCTTGAGTGTGCTGACGGCAGTGGGTTCGACGGTGTCGATGTAGAGTTGTGCTACGGTTGCGCATGTTAGTGCATCTGGGTGGATGATGTCGAGACGACGAGTAAAGACCTGGTCGAGGGGGACTTCACCATTCATGGCTGCATTTGTGAGAGCTTCAACTTCTGAGAAAATCTCTAGTCCTTTAGCTCGTGCAAGCTCATCAATACCTTCGATGGAGGAAAGTGTAGAGTCGCAGTCAAAAACGATAAGTTTCATAAATGTAGGTATTGATTGAAAAGAAAAAATAGATTGTTGGATGAGCCTGATACTTAGATAGAAATACGAACGGGAGTATTTTCTGTGACATGCTCAAAAAGCTCGATGATATCTTGGTTGCGCATGCGTATACAGCCGCAGGAGATGGGAGAGCCTATTGCATTTTCGTGATTGGTGCCGTGGATATAGATATAGCGCTCTTTGGTATTCGAATTTTCTGAGTCGATACCATCTAACCAGAGAATGCGCGATATGATGAGGTCGTCATCACAGTGGTCTTCGTGTTGCCATTCCCCAGCGGGTTTACGACCTTTGAAAATAGTATAAATTGGGGCATTGTGGCCGTACTTTTCAGCTATGACGAAGTTGCCAGTCGGGGTTTTATAGGAGCCTTTTTCTGAACCGATCCCATTTTTAGCAGAAGAGATCGGGTAGGTTTTACTCACCTTGCCTTTGTCTTTTAGAGATAAGCTTTGGTCGCTGATTGAAATGTGAATTTCCTTCATGCGCTAGGAGGTGTTAGTGCTACTATGGAATTGTGTCCTCCCATGCCTACTGCAATTTTAAGAATGGTGCCTGTGGCGGTAGAGGGTTCTTGTGGGAGTGTGAATGGTGTCGGAGGTGGCGTGAGGTTGAGGTTAGGTGGAAGCTTACTCTGTCTCAAATAGTGCGCTAAAATTGCAGTATCGAGGGCTCCGCTTGCACCGACTGTGTGGCCAGTGAATGGCTTGAGTGGGTGGAGTGAGATTGCGTGCTTGGGGTGAAGGGCATCGATCAATGCGCGTTCTTCTGCCAGTGAGTGCAGGTGGGTGCCAGAGGCGTGAGGGCAAATAGCTGAAATAATAGTGTTCTTAGGGAGTGTTTCCTGCGCCGTACGCAAACAGTCCCGCAAGCCCTTGCCATCTGTTGGCATTCCAATCGGGGAGTCTGCGTCAGAATTACACCAATAGCCATTGAGTTTGGGGGCATTGGGGATGTTTTTACTACTCAGAACCAGCGCACAACCAGCTTCACCAGGAAAGAAACCAGTGGTGTCTGAATGGTAGGGGTCGTTGATTCCGCTAGTGTTGAGCACGCCCGTGTTGATATAGTCTTGGATGATTTTAGGAACGAGTGGTAGCTCGATACCTAGGACGATGGCGTGTTTGACGACGCCAGTTTGGAGCATCATCCATGCCATGCCAAGAGCGTCGAGTGATGCAGCACAACCTGACGCAATTGTTTGCCATGGCCCTGTGATGCCGAGTTCGATTGTTACAGCTGATGTTATTTCACCGTGCATCGAGTTCGACGCTGCCATGAGCTTGAACGGTCTGCGACCTGGCCAGTTAGTAAGCCATGCATTGCCACGTGAGGAGCCCGCAATGACTGCTGTATTTTTTAGTTCAGTCCCTGACAGGTTTGCATCATTGATCGCAGTCTTAGCGCAATGAACGGCAAGTGCGGAAGCTGGAGCCCATTTACGAGAATTGAGCAGAGATCGGTCTTCGATCCACGCTGCTTTGAGTTCGCTACAGTCGACACGGTCGCCTAACAATTTGTTCAATGGTCGTAGACCCGTTTTTCCTAGTTCCATTGACTTGGCGTGAGAAGTGAGGTCAGAGCCGAGACCTGAGACGGCGGATAGACCAATGATGGAGATCGGTTTATTCAATGCAGGATTTCGTGACTGGAATGAGTGTAGACTAAAATACCTCACTCAAGGAGCGAGGCACTTAGTGAATGAGAGGGTGGCTCTTATTAGCCGCAGCAAGGGATAGCAGCTTCTTCACAGCGCTTTGTTGGAGGCTCTAAGTTCGGGTTAGGCTGCTTTGTGGTAAGGCCAAGCTTTGCAATGAGATCGAGATCTTTCTGAATACTTGGGTTCTGAGCTGTAAGGAGTTTGTCTCCGTAGAAGATGGAGTTTGCTCCAGCGAAGAAGCACATTGCCTGACCTTCTTCAGAAATTTGAGTGCGGCCTGCGGAAAGGCGAACCTTTGCTTTTGGCACTGCGATGCGTGAAATGGCAATCATGCGCACGACATCAAAAATGGTTACTGGGTCAGAGTCACCGAGTGGTGTTCCTGGCATTGGCATGAGTGAGTTGATCGGTACGGACTCAGGCTGCGGGTTGAGCTCGGAGATTGTCTCGATCATTTTGAGTCTGTCATCAGTTGTCTCACCGAGACCGAGAATACCGCCACAGCAGACGGACATTCCTGCTTCTTGAGCATTCTTGATAGTATTGAGACGGTCATCGTAGGTGTGCGTAGTGACAATGTTAGGGTAGTGCTCGCGGGAAGTGTCTATGTTGTGGTTGTATGCCGTTACGCCTGCTTTCTTGAGGCGAACAGCCTCATCAGCGCCTAGCTCGCCAAGAGTCACACAAACTTCCATTCCGAGTTCGGAAACTGCTTCGATGATCTCAACGACTTGGTCGAAGCGCTTTGTGCCAGAGCGGACACCACGCCAAGCGGCGCCCATGCAGAAGCGAGTAGAACCAGATTCAGCAGCGACGCTCGCTCGCTCCATCACAGCTTCTTTATCCATGAGCTTCTGTGCATCTACACCTGAGTTGTAACGCGAAGACTGTGCGCAGTATGAGCAGTCTTCAGAACACCCGCCTGTTTTGATAGAGAGAAGCGTACAGAGCTGGATTTCATTGTCCGCCCAGTGAGCATCGTGGACTTCACGCGCTTTCTTGATGAGGTCAAAAAGTGGAAGGTCGTGGAGAGCCTTGAGTTCTTCAAATTTCATGGAAGTGGTTCTTGTTAGTTAGAGTGGTTAGTGGAAATCATTTAGCGGCGAATCCAGCGCCCGTTGACGGTTGGCATTTTACCAAATCTGAGTGCAGAGTAGTCGGTTTTTCCCTTTGCCCCAATGAGTTTGGTTCCTGTGGCTTGTTTCCAGTAGCGATTCATACTTTCGCCACTATAGCACCCCCAGCTTTTGCAAATAGCCTTCTGGGTTAGTGGTCGTGCGCTGAGTTTGTGTAAATCGGATTCGTGGAGCCAGGCTGCTGATACGCCGAGTACCTGTGATGAGTAATCGAGCAAAAAGCAGTGCTTATTAGAATGCCCAAAGTAATGAAATGAGCGTGTTTGTCCCGCAGGGAGGCTGTTGAAGCGGCGGATAAAGTCGTCACCAGAATGAACCCAGATGAGCTTGGCGTCACGCTTTTGAGCCTGTTCTTTGATCCATGTTATGTATGGTTTTCCATCTTCACGCCCGCGAAGTTCGTAACCCTTTTTATAAACATACCATGTGAAACGTGGAGTGGTTGTCTGCTCTGCCCTAGTAATGTCCATATGCATGGTGGACGCGCGCACGAAGTTGCCCCACCAATTATCATGACGGTCTTCTTTGACTCGGTAGTTCTCCCAATATCGAAGGGCTGGACCACCTGTTAGGATGACGTGCTCCGAAGCAGCGCTTGTGCTTATAAGAGCGAGTATGAGAAAAAGTGAACCGATGAGGCGCTGCATGAGTGTGAGAATGCAGTGAGAAATGGTGACTGTGAAGAGTAAAATGTGAGACTCTCTAGAAGTGTCTTGTACCTAGCGTCCAATGGCTTCCGTGCGAGCTTGGACGGCCAATTCAAATGCTCTGGTTTCTCCGTAGCGCTTGATTGAAAATTTGACGCAGCGCCTCTTGCCCGGCTCTGGAGACCATGTTGCCTGCCAAAAGACGTACTGAATGCCATTGGTGACGACGGTGACTTTGGAGACTCCAACAACTCCAGAAGAATTGCGGGAGGAGCGTTGGCAAATACGTGCTCGATCTTCGTTTTCGAGCCGGTTCAGTAAGTTGTTACGCCATGCGCGAGCAGCATCGAGTGAAAGTTTAAATCCACCGTGTGCCCCATCAGCGAAGAATTTTGCATATTTGATCCCTCTACGTTGGAGTCGCACTTGCCAGCCATGTGTACGCGCGTATGGGAGGTTAATCCTAGCGATGGCGTAGTTTGGCGAGTGAGAAGGCATAAAGGAAAATCTATGCGAGCTATGAAAAATGTCAACTAGTCGGTGCCTTTGCATAGGTTGTGTGGAGTTTATAAAAAATGAAGAAGAGCAGCTAAGGGGCTTGGCGTGTGTAGAGTCGATAGGTATGGTGTCGCGCGATGCGATGCCCTAGATGTCTACAAACGATGCACCTCTTCGCTGAAGAGTGTCCGCATTGTGGACTTCAGTTAGAGCAGTTAGATCAGATCTATGCGGGATTTGATACCGTTGTTCGCAGGCCTCATGATGCGGCGGGGGTGTTGCGTGTAGCAGAACGTAAAAAGGTCGCGAAATGGATAACAAAAGCTGAACGGGTCTTTCCGCAGCTTTATTTTAGCGTGGTTACATGCTCACTGCGAGACGAGCAGAATATTCGCTCCTACGGGTTTTGGCTGATGAACCGAGGTCGTTTCGAAGATTTTCCTCAGAGCGCGAGAGAAGATGGTTGCGTGATGCTAGTAGTGGATGTAAATCGAAGGGAAGTCTGCTTATTGTTAGGTTACCTGCTAGATGAGCAGATGAAGGAGGAAGATTCTTTCGAAGCTCTTACATGTGGTCATCCATATTTGTTAGAATCTAATTATATGCGGGCCATCGAAGTGATGTTAGGCGGTGTGCGTAAATATGTAAAACGTCTGCGAAGAAAGGCGCGTAGGTCTGTAAAGTAATGCTGGAAAAGCTAAGTATAGCCTTGTGGGTGCTAATAGTGCTGAACTGTACAGTAGATGCAGCTAAGCTGCCCCCATTGCCAAAATGGAATGCGGAGGATCGTGAAAAGATCAAGGAGGGGAAGCTAATCGTTGGAGTGGCTTTGCTGACTAAAGATGGGCTCAAGAAGAAAGAAGAGACGAAGGAGGTTCAGAAGGTTGAGGTGATTATTGAGGCCGCAGCGGAGAAACCGAGCCTAGATACGCATGATAATCTGGAAGAAGATTCCGAAATCTCGGGCGATCATTTAGAGCACTATTTCGCGAAACGCCCAGAGTCTAGTCTCGTTGATCCTCAGCAGCTATTGAGTATGCAGGAGCGTGCCGATTTACAATACGTTCTTGAGTTGCATTCTTCTGAATCAGATTTACCCATCTATGTGTATCTTTTTGATAAGGCTCAGAAGGTGCCAGAGGCGTATTTTCCAGAGAAAGTCTATCAACAAACGTACACAGGAAATGAGGTCCCTTTAGTGATAGTCTATTATTATATAGGTGCTCCAGAGCGTTCAGACTTCTTATTAGCTGGAGGTGCTAGTGATCAAGTTCCTGATTGGCAGGTGCGGGAGCTGCTCTGGAATGCTGCGCATAAAGCGCGTGAGAAGTTTGATGTTTTTGATCAGTTAGAAGGTTTTGTGGGGCAACTTTCTATGCGGCTATTCTGGATTGAAGAAATTCTTAGAGAATTAATTGTAGTGATTCCTGCTGTTGAGGAGGTGTTAGAGCCAGTAAAGAAGAGTTCAAAGCCACAGCAAATTATCAAAATAGTGGATGAAGCGATGACTCCAGAGCTTTCTAAAGCTCTACTCTTTACGATCCTTGGGAGCGTCATGGCACTAGTGGCAGGGATTTGTTTCATGCAAAGAAAGCTTCACTTTCCTAAAAATCCTACACCTCCAAGAATGGGCGGCGCGCGTGGAGCCAAGAGTGGAGGAATTCTTAGTTATAGCAATCCTAGAGTTTCGCCGTCGATGCAGCGTGAGCAATTCGAGAAAAACTTCTTTTAGTAGAACTACTTTACCTGAGATAAGCGGAGTTTTTTCCAGCTTATTATAGCTTCTGCGATCATCCATATTTCCAACAAGATCGTGCTGGTTCCTATGCCTACGAGTAGCCAGCGCTCTTGTTCGATCCAGCTCGTATCTGAGCCAATAGCGGCGACAAAGATTTGGTAGAGCATTGCCCATGCTGGGATGATGAGCATGAAGACTGTGGGGATGGCAATGAACCAAGTTGGCATGTTCTTGCGACGCATCCAGAAGAGGATGACAAGAAATGCTAGACCACCTAACAGTTGGTTGGTCGCTCCGAAAAGAGGCCAGAGAATGACGCCTCCAGAACCAGATTTTCCGAAGAGATTGTCAGCACCTGGAATAGCTGGAAGCGAGGCCATCCACCATGCGACGAGGCAGGCTGCGATAGTGCAGACGTGTTTGTTCGTGAGCCATGATCTTTCATGAGCTGTGGCACATCTGAGTGAGCGCTCTTCCTCGGGAAGTTTACGGAATTTTGAATCAATGAAACAGCCAGTGAGCTCTTGGACAATATAGCGTTGGAGGCGGCATGCTGAGTCGAGAGTAGTGGCTGCGAATGAGACTACAAATACACCCATCAAGGCTTTGGCAAAGGTGGCGGAAATTCCGATGGCTTCGAGGAAGTTCGAGGAGCCACTGACAAATGCATTGATTTTTGCAGCTAGTCCCTTGGAGCTCGCCCAGTCGCTATATTGAGCATTCCATGCTGCAGTTCCGGTGAGAAAATCGCCTCCTTTACTAAGACCTAATCCAAGACCAGCGACGCAGGCTAGAATGACCAGAATGGCGAGGAAGCCTTCAGTGAGCATTGAGCCGTAACCGACAAATCGTGCTTCAGTTTCGTAGCGGAGTTGTTTGGAGGATGTGCCGGAGGAGACGAGACAGTGGAAGCCTGAAACAGCCCCGCAGGCAATCGTAACAAAGAGGAAGGGGAAAATGAGTGGGAGCTGTTTGGCAGTGAGGTTGGGTTCTATAGCTGGGGCCACAATTTCTAGAGGTGGGCGAATTCCTTCGACAGGGGCGCCACCTATGCAGCCAGCCACGATGAGCCCAACAACTACGAGTGCGAGAGCTGATATAAGTTGCAGTGAATTGATGTAGTCACGAGGTTGGAGCAGGATCCACACTGGTAACACCGATGTGATGTAGGAATATATGAGTAGGGCGGTGACCCAGGTCATCACAGGCCAAGTCGCCAAGGTGCTGTTCAACTCTGCTAGGAAACCAGAGTTGCCGAAAACGACTGAGAGATACATGACTCCCAGTGAAATAATAGAAGGTACGAGGATGTTGAATCCTTTGCGATGTACGAAAAAACCAATTAGAATGGCGAGTGGAATTTGCATCAAGCAAGGAGTGATTGCTTGAGGGAAGAGGCGGAAAACAACGGCAATGACGAGACCGAAAATCGCGAGAACGATAGTGAGGGTAATGACTAAAATGAGTAAGAAAAGCAGCCGCACTCTTGGGGCTACGACATCACCTGCTATGTCACCTACGGTTTTCCCTTGATGGCGCATAGACACTACAAGAGCCCCGAAGTCGTGGACGGCGCCGATAAAAATAGAACCGAAAAGTACCCACAAAAGAGCGGGGAGCCAGCCCCACATCACTGCCAACGCTGGACCTACAATAGGACCTGTGCCTGCAATCGAGGCGAAGTGGTGACCAAAGACGATTCCCTTTTTTGTAGGAACGTAGTCATTGCCGTCTTCTAGTTCGATCGATGGAGCCACACAGTCTTTGCTGAGTTTGAAAACCTTTTGTCCCAGCCATTTCCCGTAGGTGTTATAGGCTATGAGATAGAGAATGAGGGCGACGAGTGCGATCGCTAAGGTGGTCATACGCGCAGCTCAATGCCAAAGAATTCTCTGTTAGGCAAGTTCTTGTGTGCCTTCTGCGTTGAAGATGCGCATAGCATTTAGCCAAGCTTAGCAATGATCGCGTTATATGTCGCGGATGGGCGCATGAGGGAAGTTACTTTTTCGTCGTCGAAGAGGTAGTAGCCGCCGAGGTCAGCTGCTGGACCTTGTGCGTCGTTGAGCTCAGCAACGATTGTTGCTTCGTTTGCTGTGAGCTCAGCTGCGATTGGTGCGAATGTTGCCTGGAGGTCTGCGTCTTCAGTCTGTGCTGCGAGAGCTTCAGCCCAGTATGTCGCGAGGTAGAAGTGGGAACCACGGTTGTCGAGCTCGCCAACCTTACGGGATGGGGACTTGTCGTTCTGGAGGAACTTCTCAGTCGCTGCGTCAAGTGTCTTACTGAGAATAGCTGCCTTTGGGTTGCTGTTTGCTGTAGCGAGGTGCTCATAAGAAACTGCTATAGCGAGGAACTCACCGAGGGAATCCCAGCGGAGGTGGTTTTCCTTTTCAACCTGCTGCACGTGCTTCGGTGCGGAACCTCCAGCACCTGTTTCGAAGAGACCGCCGCCATTCATGAGAGGAACGATGGAGAGCATCTTTGCAGATGTGCCAAGTTCGAGGATTGGGAAGAGATCCGTGAGATAGTCACGGAGAACGTTACCTGTTACTGAGATTGTGTCTTCACCCGCTTTTGTGCGAGCGAGTGTGAACTTAGTCGCTTCTGTTGGAGCCATGATGTGGAGTTCGAGACCTTCTGTGTCGTGGTCGAGAAGGTAGGTGCCTACTTTCTTGATGAGCTGAGCATCGTGTGCGCGTGTCTCGTCCAGCCAGAATACTGCTGGCGTATTTGTTGCGCGTGCGCGAGTCACAGCGAGCTTCACCCAGTCCTTGATTGGTGCGTCCTTCGCCTGGCATGCACGCCAGATGTCGCCTTTTTCCACAGTATGCTCAGTGAGTGTGTTACCCTCGGCGTCGAGAACCTTCACTGTGCCGTTTGCTGGAATTTCGAATGTCTTGTCGTGTGAGCCGTATTCTTCAGCCTTCTGAGCCATGAGACCTACGTTTGGCACTGTGCCCATTGTTGTTGGGTCAAATGCGCCGTTCTCGCGGCAGAAATCGATAGTTGCAGCGTAAACGCCAGCGTAGGAACTGTCAGGAATCACTGCTTTTGTGTCCTGCTGCTTGCCTTCTACGTTCCACATCTGGCCAGATGTACGGATCATTGCAGACATGGATGCATCGATGATCACGTCGGATGGAACGTGGAGGTTGGTGATGCCCTTGTCGGAATCAACCATAGCGACTGCTGGTGCATCTGCGTAGCATGCTGCGATGTCTGCCTCGATCTCAGCTTTCTTGTCAGCTGGGAGAGTTTCAAGCTTAGCAACGAGGTCGCCGAAGCCGTTCTTTGTGTTTACACCGATCTCAGCGATTGTTGCCGCGTGCTTGGTGAATACTGGCTTGTAGAATGCCTCAACACCGTGGCCGAAGATGATAGGGTCGGAAACCTTCATCATTGTAGATTTCATGTGAAGAGAGAAGAGGATGTCCTGTGTTTTTGCGTCGGCGACTTGCTCTTCGAGGAAGGAAACGAGTGCCTTCTTGCTCATGAATGTGGAGTCAAAAACCTCACCTTCCTGAAGTGGAATAGATGGCTTGAGAACTGTCTCAGTGCCGTCAGCTGCTGTGAATATGATTTTTGCGTCAGTTGCTTTTTCAAGTGTGACGGACTGCTCGTTGGAGCGGAAGTCGTTCTTGCCCATTGTGGAAACGTGGGACTTGGAGTCCTTTGCCCAAGCACCCATGCGGTGTGGGTTAGACTTAGCGTAATTCTTCACAGCATCTGGTGCGCGGCGGTCGGAGTTACCTTTGCGAAGCACTGGGTTTACTGCGGAGCCCTTGATTTTTGCGTAGCGCTCTTCTGCATCTTCGTAGTTCGGGATGTCGTAGCCCTTGCCTTGAAGCTCAGCGATCGCTGCTTTCATCTGTGGCACAGATGCGGAAATGTTAGGAAGCTTGATGATGTTAGCCTCTGGAGTCTTAGCAAGCTCACCGAGCTCAGCGAGTGCGTTATCGACCTTCTGATCAGCTGTGAGGTTCTCCGGGAAGTTAGTAATGATGCGGCCTGCGAGGGAGATGTCGCGAGTTTCAACGTTCACGCCTGCTGTATTAGAGTATGCTTCGATGACAGGAAGGAGGGAATATGTCGCGAGGGCTGGAGCCTCGTCAGTCTTGGTATAAATGATCGTAGACATAAGAATTTATCGATTGATGGCGCGGGATTTAGAGTATTTAGACCTAATGAACAAGGGGGAATTCTGGCTGAAATCTGATTTATTTAAGCGTGAGTTTATAGGGGGAGGGCAATGAACGGGTTGGTCGAAATTTCTAAGGAAAATGTAGTGAGTTCAGTGAGGAAGATTTGTTTAGTAACAGCATGCAAGTTGTTGGAATGCGTAAATTAATTATCCCAAAGTCGTGGAATGTTTCCCCAACCATCCGTTAGCGTGTGGGGGAAGATACAGGTTGTCAGCGTTTGATTCAAGAAGATGGTGAAATCCTAGTGCTGATGATAAAGGCCGGCGAGAAGCTGCGATGTTTTGGTATAACTGTAAGGGGAATTGGAGATTCTCCTCAACTTCTGGTGAGCGTTCAGAAATACGTACTTTGGTCAAAGCTTGTCAAAAGCGCCTGACGGAGCTCGATGCCTCGCTAGAAGTAGTGAAATTCTCAGCAATAATGGCACTCTCACTATTGTGATCTTAGGCTTATTTCTTGGGGAATCGTGCGCTCCGTGCTGAAGTGCTCCGAGTAAATTGTGTTGAGCTATTATGCCTTTTCTTTTGGCAGTGGCTGGGCTAATACAAATGGGTTGCAGACGACTGCTGTGAATCGAGTGTTGTCGTACTCCCACCAGTCGGCGTGTTGAGAGCTAGGCTTGACGATGTCTGCTTTTTTGAGCCAAGCGTCTACTTTCGATTTATCATCCTCGATGAATGCTTGCGCGACTTCTTTAAGCTCAAGACATGGGTCGACGTAGATCATCGCTTCTGATTTGTAATGTGGGCGAAGGTAGGACCAATCTACATCTCCAGTGTACTTAGCAACTTTTTCTTCTTGGGACATGTCGTCGTCACCTAGCATGCCGTACTCCATTAGGCCTGTGTTCTCTTTTCTCATGACCATGAGTTAAATGCTCACGGATTAATAGTCAATGGCTTGTGATGTGAATACAGAAAACCCAGAGGGGAACCTCTGGGTTGAAATGTTGAGATGCTCAGTGCTGACGTAGTCTGCCAGTACGATGGCTTACTCTACTTCTCGAGAAAGTGCTGGGAGCCCACGACTGAGAAGTTGTTGGTCAACGTTGTTAGATAGTTTGGCGTCGAGGTAAATTGTCTCAAGTTTACCGTCGAGCTTGAGTGTGTGAATACCATTTTCTGGGGTATTATTGAAAGCTGCGATGAGTGAGGGAATGTCTTCAATGGACTGGCCATTGACTTCTTCAACAATCGTGCTGCGCATGGATTCGTAGCCTACAGTGGCAGGAGTAGGAATGGCAGCACTAATGAAGACGAGGCGTTTGCGTCCCTCTTCGTAGTCTTCAGGGTGGTTGAGAGCGTCTAGCATCTTGGGTGATGCACGGGTGCTCCAGTTGTCGCCAAAGGATCGCAGATAGGACTTGGTAAGCTCTTGAAATATCAGGCCGCCCTTGACGAGGTAACGAGGGGCTTTGCCGTATGTATGAGAAGGGATAATGCCTTCTGGTGAACGTGCTAGAACTGCCGTAAGATTGAGCTCTTTGCCTTCACGTAAGACTCCTATTTTGATTTCACTGCCAACTGGATGGGAGCCGCGAATAAGGTGGTTCCATAAAAGTTGACCATATTCTAAAGTTTCATAATAGCCATGGCGATCGAGGTCTTTCCCATTGATGGATGTCAGTACATCCCCTTTTTTGATGCCTGCTTTATCAGCAGCGGAATTTGGAAGTACACGGCTGACATAGAGTCCGCCTTTGTCATTGGAAAGTTTGAGCCAATCGCGGAAGTGTACGTCAGTGGTGCTGGTGGTTGCAATTCCTAAGCTAGGAAAGCCTTGGTAGTCGCCGTCCTTCGCATCTTTGAGAAATGCTGCGATGATCTCTGCTGAAATGACATTTGCGAGCTGGTCTTTTGGTGAATATTTGGTGAGTAGACCGAGGAGTTTTCCTTCTTTGAGTACGGGAACTGTAAAGCTGTTCGCGACACTCTGCATCGAGGCCTTAATCTTGCAGTTGAGGAAGTGATGACCTGGTGCAAAGCTGGAGATGACGTCAAAGCCGCGGACTTTACCTTCTGTAATGAGGGGCATGCCGTTGTCTTCGATTTGTATGATGCTTACTTCATCGCCAAGATGGGCGGAGTGGGTGACATCTAAGGGAGTGAAATTCTTTAAAGTCTGAGAGCCTTTTTCTGACTTCGGCCTGAGGAGAGCGAGATTTGTCTCGTAGTCGATGGCTACAACTTCAGCTGGGATTTGATGCTCACTGTTGGGTGATTCCAGCTGAATGAAGTTGGCATTGGTCACTATTTCTGCAGTTGTGAGAACTTGCTGATTGGATAGCACAGCTGCTAGCGCGCATTTTTTACGCGGAATAGTTTTATCCCATGGCTGCGATGGATTGTAATCTTGGAGAGTCGTGGTGACTCGGATGACTGAGTCGGAGACTTCGGCTGCAACAGATGATAGAGTTGTTGCGAGCGCAATAGTACATGTGAAAAGAGATTTCATGAAAATTGTTAGTTTTAGTTAGAAAGGTTGTTTGTCTTGTGGACGCCGTAGTTGGTACTAATGCGTGCATTTGCTTCGGCAAGTCCTTTGCTTGGAAGAATGAGTGGGCGATTGATCCCATCGAGTGTGATCTCGAAGAACTCAGGCATGGTCTCTGGGTTGAGAAGAGCATGAGCTTGTTCGATGTCGGTAATGTTCGTTCCGTTGATAGCCTTCACAGCACTGCCGACATAACTCGAAAGAGCAGAGTTGATAGGGTCATCTAATACACGTGTGAGGATGAGAATGTCTTTGCGTTCTTTATAGAGCCCTTCCTGAAGGTAGTCATTGAAGAGGCGGAGCACTCGTGGGTTGTTGAGCTTGTGTGCTGAATAGAGATTGGGGTTGAGTGGTTGAAGCACAAGTCCACCTTGAATGAGGTAGCGTGGCTTTTTGTCGTATTGAACCGAGAATATTTTGGCTGACGGGAATGCTTTGAGTTCAATTTCTTTTGTCAGCTTTTTACCGTCGCGAATGAAGTCGACCTTCACTTTGTCTCCAGCGAATTTGCGTTCGATGATTTCATTCATGTTCACGCGTTCGCCAGCGATTGTAACATTGCTTGATGAATCGACGGAGTACCCATCAAGAGCTGTGAGGATATCTCCAGCTTCTAACACGGAGCTTGCAGACCCTCCAACTACGACGTTTGAAATAAGTACACCTGGATCATTAGGTCCGAGGTTAAATACTTTACGCATTGCTGGGTTGAAGAGAGCAAAGTCGTAGATCCCAAGGTCTACGTATGAGTCGTAGCTACCGTCTTCGATGTCCTTGAGGAAGCGTTTTACTACTGGAGTCGGGATCATGTAGCCAGTGTTGTCAGCCATTGTGAGCCCTTGGAAGGCTACTCCAGCTACTTTACCATTTTGTAGCACTGGACCACCTGAGTTGCCAGGGTTGATGGCCGCATCAATCTGAACGACAAGGTGGGAGTCGGCTCGTGAGTGCGCGTATGGGAGGAAGTCGATACGAGAAACGACGCCGCGAGTGACAGCAATACGCTCGCCTCCCATAGGGTAACCGATGACTCGAACTTCAGACTCAAGCTGAGGAATCTCACCAATTTCTAAATAAGGCAAGTTGGCGAAGGGGGAAAAATCTTCTAGCTCTAACAGGGCGAGATCGCAGTCGTGCGCAACGTGAACAACGCGAGCTGGGTGCTTGCGCGATGAGCCATGCATCGTGATGAGGACGCGTCGGGAATTCGATACGACGTGGGCATTGGTCATGAATTGGTTTTTGCCGATGAGAAAGCCGGTGCCGGTGCCGTCAGAAAATCTGCCCGCATTCCATGGAGTTTTATAGTCGGGGACTTGGGACGCAACTTCGATGCGGATGACGGACTTATAAATCGAGGCATTCGCAGCCGCTGCATTACTTATAGGTTGAGGAACTGTCAATTGTTGAACAGCTTCTTGAGCGCCTAATGTACCAGTGAGGATCGCAGCGCAGGTGAGTAAGATTTTCATTATAGTGATAAGTTAGCGTATAATTCTCTTTTTGAAAGATGGAATTAAATAGGAATTTGAAATTTGCGTGAGTCGGGTCTAATGCGGGGAATGGAATTATGCGACTTTGCGGAGCAGGTGCTCTACGGGAAGACTTTGGAAGAGAAGTTATTGCTGAATCCAAAGCAGGTTACCGATGATGCACCAGCCACGGCATTTGTAATGCCAGATGGACCAGGGAGGCCGAGCGAGTTGTGTATTTCTGCCCGTGGAGTGGAGGCGGATTTTCCAGGAACAAATCGTCTGAATGACGATCACGAACGCGGGAAAATGCTGCATTTCCTTGCGAACCACGAACTATTAGCGACAGAGTTGATGGCGCTTGTCTTACTAAAATTCCCTAACGCGCCAAAAGAATTTCGTATGGGTGTGTATGAGATTCTCAAAGAAGAGCAGGCTCACACTCTCATGTATATGCGCCGGATGCGCGAGTGTGGGGTCGAGTTTGGTGAATTGCCAGTGAATGATTACTTTTGGCGAGTGGTCGCACCAATGGAGCACCCTATGGATTTTGTTAGTCGATTGAGTCTCATCTTTGAACAGGCAAACCTTGATTACTCAGTGCACTATGCCAAGCTTTTCAGACAGGTAGGAGACCGTGGGACTGCAGTGGTGTTAGATAAAATTTATGAAGACGAAATCGAGCATGTTGGTCATGGCTTGAAGTGGTTCCGTAAATGGAAGGACCAATCGAAAACGGATTGGGAGGCTTTTCAGACTCAATTGCATTTTCCACTGGCTCCTGTGAGAGCGAAGGGAGTTGCTCCGTACAATGCGGAAGGGCGTCGCCTAGCTGGTATCGACGATGACTGGATAGAGTTTCTTGAAGTCGCCGAGCAATCTCGTGGACGAACGCCAGTAGTGCATTGGTTTAACCCAAATGCTGAGAGTGAAGAAGTCGCCCGATTGAATGGTCATCCTTGGACTGCGAAGAAAAATGTTCGCTTGTTAGAAAAGGATTTGGATATGGTGTCACTCGCGCTCGCTCGTAGAGATGATGTCTTGCTTTTACATAAGCTGCCGAGTCGCGAACATTTGAAGAATATTCGCGCATGGGGTTTCCCTATACCAGAGTGTATTGGACTCAGTGACACGAAGGATTTGAAAGAACGTCGTATCGGTGGGATGCAGCCGTGGGCATGGCAGAAAAAAGCATCAGATGTGTTAGAGCCGTTTTCTCATAACATGAGTGAGCAAGTAGCACGCAAGTGGCGTGCTGAAAGTCCATCTATCTGGATGTCAAAGGAGCTAGGTTTTCAGTTAGAGAATATGTTAGGCGATTCTTTGGGAGAGTGGCTGACGAGTATCAAGGAGGTAGAAGAGTATGTGAAGAACGCAACAGGGGATGTTCTGCTCAAGGCAGCGTATTCGAATGCTGGCCGTGGCCACTGTAGGCTACTAGATGGAGAATGGACTGAGAATGCACATGGCTGGCTGAAGCGCGTGCTTAATGAGCATGGTGCGGTATTAGCGGAGCCGTGGTTGGATAGAGTGTTAGATTTTTCGGCGCAGTATGAGATCTCTAAGGACGGTGAGATAAAGCACTGTGGTATGACCCGTGTGCTAAATGATGATCTAGGTCGTTTTCAAGGATCTCTAGTCTTACCGAAGTGGGCACAGGGGCTTGATGTAGAATTGAGCACATTTCTTTTCAGAGATTGTCAAGTAAATCATTTTTATCGTCATAGCTTACCAAAGGAGTTGAAAGAGTTGCTGAAAGAATCTGCTTACATGGGGCCTGTAGGGGTTGACTCTATGGTGTATCGCGATGCTTGTGGTAACTATGTTTTCCGTCCTGTGGTGGAGGTCAATGCACGCTATACGATGGGAAGAGTGGCTATCGAGCTACAGAAAAAAACAGCCCCAGGGCTTGGAGGTTTTTATGAAATCGTGAGAAAGTCGCAACTTCAAGAAGAGTTCATATTTGGACCGATCGCTGAGGGGTGGTTGCAAGTGGGCTTGAGTGCTGGGACCTATGTTCTGAACGATCCGAGCCAAGCTGAGGAGTTTCTTGCTGTCTACCATGCTGCGAAACCAAGTGATTTGTTAGATAGGGTGAGTGTGCACGCAAACAAAATTTATGCAACTTAGTTGTGTAAGTTGAATTATAGAGTATCTACTGGCAGATAAATGCTGTGAGGGATAGCTAGTAGAACGATGAAAAATAGATTTATGCTGGTAGTGCTGAGATCAAACATCAAAGATGTTAGTGAGCTATGATACTACCGATTATTCTTAGTGTATTGCTTCTTGGAGCGATCATTCCAGTACTGATGAAAGATCAGGTTTCGTTAGTAGGCCGAGGGCTCATTATTTTGCCGTCTTTGGCGAGCTTTGTTGGGCTTTGTGTAGCTGGTGCTAGTGTCATCTGTTCGCAACAGAGTCTTTTGTGGAGCTACGAGTGGGTGCCTGTATTTGATATTTTTATTGGGCTTCATCTCAATGGTCTCTCACTCTTGATGGGGCTGCTAGTCACTGGTATCGGCACCCTGATTATTAGCTATGCTCTTGGTTACATGGGGGGGAAGCTGGGGACGGTGCGATTGTGCTCCTTACTCTACTTGTTCATGTTTGCCATGACAGGTGTTGTACTTTCTAACCATTTGCTGATCATGTTCGTGTTTTGGGAACTTACAAGCATCAGCTCGTATTTGTTGATCGGTTTTAGCCATGAGAAAGCATCGTCAAGACGCTGTGCCTTGCAGGCATTGGTAGTCACGGGGCTTGGTGGATTGGCTTTGTTAGCTGGCTTTCTTATTATCAATCAGATCACTGGCACATGGTGGTTATCAGAGCTTCTTACTGGTGAATATCCAGCTGCTGGCCACCCTCTGTACATCGCTTGTTTGATACTGGTGTTGTTAGGAGCCTTTACTAAATCGGCTCAATTTCCATTTCACTTTTGGTTGCCGAATGCGATGGCTGCGCCGACTCCTGTCAGTGCCTACCTGCACTCAGCGACAATGGTGAAGGCTGGTGTTTTTCTCATGCTGGTGATGCAGCCGGTGTTAGGCGGGACGTCTGAATGGCAGTACTCTCTGATGGTAGCTGGTGGGGTGACTATGATGTTGGCATTGGTCTTTGGCCTGCGCCAAGTGGACTTAAAAAAAATCCTCGCAGCCACAACCTTGGCCGTCCTCGGGATACTCACTTTGTTGATCGGAATTGATACGAAGTACTCGATCTTTTCGGCGATTGTATTTTTGTTAGGTCATGCTCTGTATAAAGCGACTTTGTTTATGACGGCAGGAGCTATCGACCATTCGACAGGATCGCGTGACATTAGGTTGCTAGGTAAGCTGAAAGAATCGATGCCTCTGACCTCAGCTGCATCCTTGTTGGCTGCATTCTCCATGATGGGGATGCCCTTGTTCTTTGGGTTTATGGGTAAGGAATATGCCTATAAGTCTGCTGTAGGTGGGAGTTGGATTACTATAGTCGTACTAGTATTTGGTAATGCAACTATGATGGTGTTAGCAGCGCGTGCTGGAGTGATACCCTTTTTGAAGAAAGCGGCAAAGCCGACACTAAAGGAAGCGCATGAGATGGGATGGTTGATGGCTATTGGCCCATTGCTTTTAGCAGCAACTGGTGTGGTTATCGGTTGTTTTCCAGCTCTAGCGAGCTCCTTGGTGAGCCTAGCGCATGTCGATATTGTGGCGGGTGCCGAGCCATCACATATGGCACTGTGGCATGGAGTCAACTTCCCGTTGATATTGAGCTTAATCACCTTTGCATTAGGTTTTGCGCTGATGAAGCTGATGAAGCCTTCGGCTGATGGGGTAAAAGTCAATGAAACCACGTTTGCAGATGGATTCTATGATCATATTTTTGCCTTTGTGTTGTGGGTCGCACGATGGTGTACTAAAATTTTGCAGACGGGGCGCCTGCGTTCTTATGTGATCATTATTTTGGTTTCTTCCTGCACTCTTATTTTGTGGAAGATCACGCGCTTTGGTGGCTGGCCAACATTAGAAAATCTAGGACCAATGAACCCATTTGTGATTTGTTTGTTAGTGTCCATGACCATTGCGACATTGTTTGCGGTGCTTTCAAAATCACGCCTCACAGCTGTCGTGTCTTTAGGTGTCGTAGGTTACGGAATTTCTATGCTGTACGCTAAGTATAGTGCCCCCGATTTGGCTATTACGCAGGTGTTAGTAGAAACTCTCACTGTTGTACTTTTCGCTTGGGTTGTGCGTCGATTGCCGCGCTATCGAAAGCTTTCTACGAATTTCCAGCGCCTCATGGACACGGGCTTAGCTGTCGTCACTGGTGGGATTATGACGATGCTCATGTTGAAATCTCAGAGTTTTTTGTTTGGAGCTCGCGTCTCTGACCGCTTGGCTGAAATGAGTTATCCAGAAGGGCATGGAGCTAATGTGGTTAACGTCATCTTAGTGGATTTCCGTGCGCTTGATACCTTCGGTGAGATTGTGGTGTTAGCCATTGCGGCGCTCGGAGTTTGGACCTTAGTAGATAAACTAACAAAGAAAGGACACAAGTAATGGATTCCGTTATCTTACGCACAGTAACACGCTTTCTCTACCCTTTACTGATTATCCTTTCTCTGGTCGTGCTCTATCGTGGGCATAACCTGCCTGGTGGAGGTTTCATTGGAGGCTTGATAGCTGCATCAGCTGTGATGTTGCGCGTGCTCGCGGTCGGGTGGGACGAAATCAGAGCGAGCCGATTTCTTAAGCCACTTACCTTGATGCAGTCCGGATTGATTCTGGCATGCTTAAGTGCATTGTTAGGATTGTTGGTCAAACAGATCCTTTTCAAAGCACTGTGGCTGCCGACTTGGTATCTGCCCGTGATCGGAAAGTTGAAGCTCGGTACTCCTATTCTTTTCGACATTGGAGTGTATATGGTAGTGCTCGGCTTCGCCCTTCTCTGTGCTAAATCTTTAGATTCTAACAACACTTAAGTAATGGCTTTACTTATAACAATCATGGCCGGAATTCTATTTGCTGCAGGCATCTACTGTCTACTGCGCAGGAATATGACCAAAATCATCATAGGGATCATCTTGATGAGTCAGGCGGCTAACTTACTTGTTTTTACGATGGGCGGAGTGACTGCGTATGAGCCTGTGTTCGCTGATGGCAAGACTGGACTTGTGAATCCAGAGCATGCGGATCCTGTACCACAAGCCTTGGTGCTCACAGCGATCGTTATTGGCTTTGGTTTGACGGTTTTCACTATCACTTTGCTGATGCGTGCTCATGCGGTACTGAAGAGCGATGATGTGAATGAATTTAACCAAACTGACGAACTCCCATGATCTGGTTAATACTTTCTCTGTTCTTGCCCTTCATCACGGCTGTTAGCTGCTTGCGAAAGAAAGGCTATGGCTCATGGGTGCCTCAGCTCAGTCTTATAGGCGCTGTGGCGCAGCTAGGATCCGCAGTGATGTTGCTTAAGTATGTGTCAGTAAATGGATTTGCCGTCATTCATGTAGGGGGGTGGCAGGCTCCATTTGGCATTACCTTGGTGGCTGATTTGTTCAGTGCATTAATGATCGGCATCACAGGGGTGATTGCAGTGGCGGTGGCCATGTATTCGATGGGAGACATTGATCAGCTCCATATGAACAAGCATTACTATAGCCTAATCCATCTTTTGCTGATGGGGGTAAATGGTTCATTTCTCACTGGGGATTTGTTTAACCTCTACGTGTGGTTCGAAGTGATGTTGCTCTCATCTTTTGTACTTATCACGCTTTCGGGAACGAAGGACCAGCTTGAAGGGGGAGTGAAGTATCTGTTGATCAACATCCTTTCCTCGGTGTTGTTTCTTTGTGGTGTCGGCTTGATATACGGCAAGTTAGGAACGCTCAATATGGCGGATATCTCCATCCTGCTGGATGGGCATGATGATGCACTGTTAGTAAATAGCTCTGCGATGTTGTTGCTCGTGGCTTTTGGTATCAAAGCAGCTTTGTTTCCCTTTTTCTTTTGGCTGCCTGCTTCTTACCACACGCCCAAGATTTCGATCTCAGCGATCTTTGCTGGCTTGCTGACCAAGGTGGGTGTGTATGCCTTGATTCGCTCCTACACCTTACTATTCCATAGCCAATTCGATGTCGTGCAGGATGTATTGTTGTTCTTAGCTGGGATGACGATGTTGACTGGTGTATTCGGTGCAGCGTCGCATTTTGATATCAAAAAAATTCTCTCATTTCACATTGTGAGTCAGATTGGTTACATTGTGATGGGACTTGCCATCGGCACACCAGCAGCGATCGCTGCAGCTATTTTTTATACGATCCACCATATTTTGGTGAAAACCAATCTGTTCCTGATCGCAGGTCTGATAGAGAAGCGTTACGGCACTACTGACTTGAAGAAATTAGGAGGAATTTGCAAGGCGTCTCCGTGGTTAGCGACCTTGTTTTTTGTATCGGCTTTTTCACTCGGAGGTATTCCGCCCATTTCAGGGTTCTGGGCGAAATTGGGGGTGATCAAAGTAGGTCTGGATACTCAGCATTATCTCCTCGTCGGTACTGCATTGTTTGTGGGGATTTTGACCCTGTATTCCATGACAAAAATCTGGGCGAAAGCTTTCTGGAAACCTGCTGGAAAGGAGGTGGAGGGACGTGCTCAGGAGAAGCGTTTGCCTAAGATGATAGTAGTTCCTTGTGTTGCCTTAGCTGGATTGACAGTATGGATTAGTCTTTACCCTCAGTCTTTACTGGAACTGTCTCGCCTAGCGAGCGAACAAATTGCCAACCCGAAAGCTTATACCGACACTGTCATTCTCAAGTAACAGATGCATACTTTTACTAAGTTAATTAAATTTGTGGGCTTTGGCTTCTTTTATCTCAAAGAGGTCATTGTTAGTAATATGCGTGTGGCTGCAGATATTGTGACCCCTCGACACCTGATGAAGCCGGAGATTTTAGAGGTCGATGTTAGTGAGCTTTCCGCACGACAGCTCTTGGTGGTTTCAAATCTTATTACTATGACTCCAGGTACTCTAAGTCTCGATGTGGAGGATGAACGCTTGTTCATTCACAGCATGTACTGTGTGGATAAAGAAAAGAATGAGGCTAACCTTGTTAGAAACTATGTAAATCGCGTTCGTGATGTATTTTGATATTTTAGATCTCTCACCGTGGGTGCTCACTGCTAGTCAGTACATGCTAGCCACTGCCATCGTGCTGTGTTCGATTCGTGTGATTAAGGGGCCGACCTTGTTAGATCGTATTATGGCTCTTGATTTGTTGGCTGCGTTGACGATGGCTCAATGTGTGTTGTTCACACTAGTGAGTGGCTTCATTGCTTATCTCGATATTGCCGTCGCTATTGCATTGATTAGCTTCATCGCCACTGTGGCATTGGTGCGTTACTTGGAAAGGAAAGATATATGAATGTAGTGATTAGTGTGTTTTTACTCGTAGGGTGCTTCTTTGCTTTGCTGGCAGCGATTGGTGTGGTACGCATGCCAGATATTTATTGCCGTATGCACAGTGCGACAAAGGCTGGAGCTTTTGGTTGTGGGTTAATTCTTATCTCCGTGATGATGGCAAACCCTTCGCCACGAGTCTTGATAGAATGTTCAGCGATTCTTTTCTTTTTCTATCTAACAGCACCTATTGGGGCGCACTTAGTTGGACGTGTCTGCTATCGCATAAAGCTTCCATTTTGGAAGCCTAGGAAGAAGTAGATAGCCTCTTGTAACTAACACTGTGCGTAGGTATTCAAGGATGGCATTTCCGCCTGTGTCTATTGTTGCACTAATCATGCCAGAGACCTTTACGCTCACGCTATAGGTTTGGTATGCATGTACAGTAGTAGGGGAGTGAGGCACAAAAAAGCGAAGGAACTGAATTCCTGCGCTCTTTTTTAGAAAGATTTTTGGCTCTGCCATCAAAGATAGGGGAGACTCTATTTTGCTTGGTCGGGTATGAGGAGTCCACAAAAAACTCAGCAGGAAATCACCTGCTGAGTTTAAAAGAATACGACCCGCTTGCTCCAAAGAGAGCATTTACTTACGTCGGCGCAAGATGAGAGCGAGGCCACTGAGGCCAAGAAGGGCGGTGGTAGACGGTTCAGGAACTGCTCTGACAAATGCTGCACTGTGGGCAGCTATTTCTGTGGTGCTCAACTGTGAGTCATATGCCGCGAAACCAAGGATGTTACCTGGGAGTCTGCTTGAGAAGGTACCACCTAATAAGAGATTACCCCCCAAACCTGTCGTGCCAGAAAAATACAAGGCAGTTCCAGTGAATGTGTGAGCAAGGGCACCATTTACATAGAGATAAGTGTTCGTTCCATCTGTGGTGAATACAAGATGGGTGTCCGTGTCTGCAGTAAGGGCAACTCCAGAGTTGCTATCACCCATTTCGGAATCATAGATACCGTAGTTGTTAGTATTTTGGTATCCCTCCCATGCAAGGGTTTGACCGCCAGCTGAGCTACCGAGGAGGATTGAAGTATCAAATTCTAATGGGGTGCTACCAGCGTTGACGATGAACTCGAAGCTTCTTGCGCCGCTTAAAGTTCCTACGTTGATGGTTTCAGGTGTGCTTACTGTAGTGAACTTGGTGGCAGTAGCTGAAGTGCCTGTACCGACAGCAGTTTTCCAGTGACTAAGAGCTGCATGTGCAGAGCTTGCACCGATGACAAGTGAAGCTAGTAAGAGAGATGTTTTAAACTTCATAGATTTCTAAGTTTTTAAATATGCTTAGGAACCTAAATATGCTTAGGAACCTAAATATGCTTAGGAACCTAAATATGCTTAGGAACCTAAATATGCTTAGGAACCTAAAGTTGAGTCTTAATATAGTCAGATTACAAAAGACGTCAACAATAAATTTGCATTTTTTTAGCGAGGGGGTACTGAAGGTAAGAATACAGCTTGGTGAATAGGTTGAATGTGTTTTTGCTAGCTCTTGAAGGTTTGTGCACATTTCCACCAAAAGCAAGTTGGAGTGCTCCAACTTGCTTTTGGTCAGCGTATGGAGGAGTGATCGAGAATTGCCATTTGCAATGCATTAGGGTTCACAAAGCACACAGCCTTGGTGTCCTTAGGGTATTGTTCGATCCACTTTTTACTTTCTCTACTGATCCCCCCAGCGCTGGCCGCGTGCTTGATCAATCGATTTGTAGAGGTCGCTATAAGTACAGAGCTTCGAGAAGAAGCTTCCTTTTTTGTTTTCGCTGAGGAAAAGCGCGCTGCGAATATGGAGAAATGCCTCAAACGTACGATGGAGAGTGCCACCAAGCGTAGCGCGCTATAGCATTATCGCATAGAATTATGGATTGTCTCGGGTGTGGAGGCTGTTATACAAAGCCTTTGTGATATCAAAGTTTAGGACAAGAGCGAAGGTGAGCACAATGCTTCGCAAGAGCATAGTAGGTTGTTTCAGCCTTTTATCTACGTCTCTAGTTGCCCAACCGCAATTGGTGAGCAACATAGTGGGGCTTGCACCTGAACTTGATGCTCCTGTAAAAAGGTCGGCAGACCTTGCCGCTATTCAGACGCGCCCAGATGCTCGTACGATGATTTTATCGATTCCTGGGTTACGCGGCCAAATTCTCGATCGATACGGTAATTCTCTAGCTCAAAATAAAGTCGTTTGGTATCCAGCACTACAGTTTCAACAATTTGAAAATGCCGACCGCGATTTTGTAATCAACTGGGCACGTGAGAGAATTACAAAGGCGAATGAGATTTTTGGTGTCGACTGGAAGATTAAAGATGAAGAACTTTGGCAGCATTACCGACATCGTCGCTGGTTGGCAATGCCATTCACTCATGTAGTCGAGGCAGAGAGAAAACAATTACTTGAACCTCAGCTGATAGACGGGCTCATTCTACAGCCTATTTATCAGCGTTATTACCCTGAGGGTTCCATAGCTGCTCACCTCATTGGATATGTCGGCTCGAAAGGGAAGTTAGAAAAGGGACCGATCAACTACGGAGACCCGATTTTTGAGTTCACAGAAGGCCGTGCAGGCTTTGAGAAACTCTACGATAAGGAGCTCACTGGAATTCCAGGCTTGAGAAAGCTTCAGTATGATTCGTCTGGGACAGAGGTACTCCGTGAAGACAAGAGAGCTCCACAACAAGGGGGCACTGTCGTTACCACGCTTGATCTAGCTTGGCAGAAACGTGCCGAAAAGGTGTTAGAAGAGCACGCTAATAAAGGAGCTCTTGTGATCATCGATGTGCGTACAGGTGAAATCGTCGCGATGGCGTCGCGTCCATCATATGACCTCAATACTTTCGTCCCATTTATTTCGTCGAAAACATACAATGAGCTTCGTGAAGATCCTGATGCGCCGCTCTTTGCTCGCTCCTATCAGGCGGAGTATCCTCCAGCGTCGACCTTCAAGGCTATCGTCGCATTGTCTGCATTACAGCACGGAGTGATAGATCGCTATACACAGATCAACACTCCAGCATTTATTCAGTTAGGCAAACATCAGATGTGGAACTGGTCTAAGAAATCAGAGGGCTTGATGAATATTGTCAAAGGGATGTACCGTTCTAACAATCTATTTTTCATTCAAGTTGGTATTGCTACACGACCACAAAATATTGTGCAGACAGCTGAACAGTTAGGGTACGGTAGAAAAACTGGCTTACCTCTTGTTGGTGAGAAAAAGGGTTTGCTGCCGAGTGATGCTTATATGCGAAAACATTACAAGCGTCGTATGACTGATGGTGACACTGCGAACATGTCGATTGGCCAAGGTGTGATTCTAGCAACTCCTCTCCAAGTGGCACAGGGTATGGCAGCTATCGCCAATGGCGGAAAGCTACCAAAGCTACAGCTCGTGCGCCAAGTTCAGGACGCGAATGGGCGTATTCTTTCGTATAATCGCGATGAACCACGCCAGCTGATGAACATGAACGCCAGTGACGTTGCATTGGTGCAGGAAGGGTTGATGAAAGTTGTCAACGATCCTGCAGGAACAGGGAAGCGTGCACATCTCAGTTATACGATTGTGTGTGGTAAAACTGGAACGGCACAATGGGGACCAGAAGAAAAGAAGCAATCACTTGCTTGGTTCACTGGTTTCTTTCCTCTCAATAATCCGAAGTATGCATTTGCAATGGTCTACGAGGGACGCCCTGGTGAAAAAGTGAGTGGTGGTAGCAAGGCTGCTCCTATGGTGGCCAGCTTCTTTGAGGATATCAAAGACGACGTGATGTTTCGTGTGAATCCACCTGTAAAGGCTTTGGTCATGATTGAGGAAGAGCCTGAGGTAGAGCCAGAAGTAGTTGGGGTTCCTGGGCGTGCTATGATTATTGAAGAAGCGCAGGCTTTACCCGACACACCACTTGCATCACGTGCTGTGTTAGTGGAAGATGGTGCACTTGTGCCATACGATGCTCCGCGAGCTGTACCTGTGGAAGATGAAGTCGATGTACCTGATCTCCGCCCTCTACCTGAGGTAATTGAGGAAATGCAGAGCGAGGAACCTCCTGCAGAAGAAGCTCCTAGCCGCGCTCTCATTATCGAGGAGTAAAGCAGGTGCAGAGCTAGAGCTCCCTGCAAGGAAGGTAGTCCAAGCGAGTTTCTACTTTGAGGCGTTTAGAGCTCGATAGAGCGGGCAATGATGAAGGTCCATCTGTACACCTTCACGGTATTCCTCTAGATTTAACATTGGGTCTTGCCTAGATCATGAGCTTAAAAAGCTCTATGACTAAGTCAAGACAATGAAAAACAAGTATCTAAAAGTTGCGAAGATTTCTGAAGCTAAATTTAGAGTTCTCGTGGACTGCTTTTCAGAGGATATTCGAGGGTAGGTGTTCTTGCTTATTTTGGAGCTATTTGATTATGCGCGAGGCTAATAATTCGCGATGATGGGCAAGTTCTTGCGGGATAGAGTGATGAAGCTTGAGGAAGAGCTCTCCTTGGCTAAGGATCTCGTGTTCCCATTCTTCAGGTTTGATTGCCATCACTTTATTGAAGTCGTCTTCACTGAAATTGTCTAAACCTTCGAGGTTCATTTCGGCGATTTTTGGTACCCAACCGATTGCAGTCTCGTGACCAAGAGCACGACCTTTACAACGATTGACGATCCATTCTAACACTCTCATATTTTCGCCAAATCCGGGCCAGAGGAAGTTACCCTCTTCATCGAGTCTAAACCAATTGACATGGAATATTTTTGGAAGGCGCTCAATTTTCTTGCCCATGTTAAGCCAGTGGTGGAAGTAGCTGCCCATGTTGTAGCCGCAGAATGGAAGCATAGCCATAGGGTCGCGTCTAACAATGCCCATTGCGCCAGCTGCCGCAGCTGTCGTTTCTGAGCCCATGGTGGCTCCGACGTAGACGCCGTGGGACCAATTGAAGCTTTGGTAGATGAGTGGCATGGTAGTTTTTCTATGGCCACCGAAGATGACAGCTGAGACTGGTACACCGTCAGAGTTTTGCCAGTTTGGATCGATCGTCGGGCATTGGTCAGCTGGAGCGGTGAAGCGAGCATTTGGATGTGCAGCCTTCACTCCTTTCTCTCCATCTGCTGGTGTCCAGTCATTGCCTTGCCAGTCGATTAGGTGTTTAGGTGTCGGACCATCTATGCCTTCCCACCAGACGTCGCCATCATCCGTGAGGGCGACATTGGTAAAGATACAGTTCTTTTTCATTAACTCCATCGCATTAGGGTTGGAATCGTAGGATGTCCCAGGGGCGACTCCGAAGTAACCAGTCTCTGGATTGATCGCGTGGAGCTGGCCGTCTTCGTGTGGCCAGAGCCATGCAATGTCGTCTCCAATAATTGTTGTTTTCCAGCCTTCCTTGCGGTACTTCTTAGGTGGGACGATCATAGAGAGGTTCGTCTTGCCACAGGCTGATGGGAAAGCTCCAGTGACGTACGTCTTCTCCCCTGTTGGAGACTCGAGACCTAGGATGAGCATATGTTCGGCCATCCAATCGTGTTCACGTGCGATGTTAGATGCTATACGTAGAGCTAGGCATTTCTTACCTAACAAGGCATTGCCACCGTAACCAGAACCATAGGAAGCGATTTCACGGGAGCGGACAAAATGGACGATGTATTTATCATCGTTACACGGCCATGGTACGTCTTCTTGACCTTCCTCAAGAGGTGCTCCAACAGAGTGGAGGCAGGGGATGAAGTAGCCAGGGCGGGTGCGGCGAGATTCGATTTCGCCAAAGGATTCTTTTTCAAGACGCTCTAATACATGACCCCCCATATGTGTCATGATTCGCATGTTGAGTACGGCGTAGGCCGAGTCTGTGACTTGCACTCCTATCTTAGCGAGCGGTGAATCGAGTGGACCCATGCAAAATGGAACTACGTACATTGTACGCCCTTTCATAGAACCTTGAAATTTTTCCAAGATCGTTTTTTTCATTTCGACATCTTCGCACCAATTGTTAGTGGGTCCTGCTTGATCCTTACGCTTGGTGGAGATGAAAGTACGTTCTTCTACGCGCGCGACATCCGAGGGCGCTGAGCGTGCTAGAAAGCTGTTAGGGCGCTTCTCTGGGTTGAGGCGAATGAGGGTGCCCTTCTCGACAAGTTCATCAGTTAGGATGTTCCATTCTTCCTGTGAACCGTCGCACCAATGAACATTTTTAGGCTCACAAAGGGCGATCATTTTGTTGACCCACTTGGTCAACGCACGGTGGCGGGTAGGGCGCTCTATTGTCATCGATTATCAAGAAAACAAGGATAACCAAGGAAGGCAATATCTAAAGTGGATAAGCTGCTGAATTATTTTTCAGAGCTGAAGAATAAGTATAGAAAAGGTAGCTCCGTGAGTAGCCATAACACGCATAGATTTAGTATGACATATTTCACCCGTTTTCGCAGGATTATGGATTTGAACTTACTTTGTTCTATGGCATTTTTGTGAGTATGAGGCTCATCTCGCAAAAAAACTGTGACTCCAGAGAGAAATAGCCCAGCATTTGTTCCTACCAGTACCTATATCCAAGTTGGGTCTACAAAGAGGGTTAATTGAGCTCTGTGTGCAGGAAATGTGTGTTTCTGTTGCTATTCGATGGGGAATGGAGTAGAGCTGGAGCTCGCGCATGATGGCATTTGTTGAGGGGAATAGTGGACCAATTGAAGGTCTAGCAGACGAAGTCCATGGGATTTTTTCTGAAGACGGCTTATTGTCGAAATCTCCAGATTTTGCCTATCGCCCACAGCAACAACAAATGGCGACTGAGGTAGCGAGTGCTCTCGAGCAATCTCGCGTACTTACTGTTGAGGCAGGAACTGGGGTGGGGAAGTCTTTAGCGTATCTCATTCCTGCGATTAAGTACGCAGTTGAGTTTGGTAAAAAAGCGGTGTTATCCACTCATACGATCAATCTACAGGAGCAACTGACAGGGAAAGATATTCCTATTGTTAGGAAATTGCTTGGCTTGGAATTTGATGCAGTTCTGTTGAAAGGTCGCCAGAATTACGTGTGTCCATTACGTCTGCGTATCGCGATGGATTTGAAAGGTGATTTATTTACCGCGAAAGAGGTCAAAGAGCTTAAAGAAATTTGGGAGTGGGCCGAGAGGACTGAGGGTGGAACTCGGAGTGAGCTGGATTTCAGACCGTCTCCAAAAGTCTGGAGACAAGTTTGTAGTGAGGCTCACATTTGTACTTCAAGAACGTGTGGATCCCGTGGAAATTGTTTTTATCAAAAAGCTCTACGGCGAGTTGAAAAAGCGAATGTGGTGGTGGTGAATCATATGCTCTTTTTCTCGCTGTTAAATTCTGTGGTGGAAGAGCGAGATGAGCGTGATATGGGCTATATCTTTTCAAATGATTTTGTGATCTTTGATGAAGCTCACACGCTGGAAGATGTAGCAGCAAGCCAGCTAGGTTTAAGATTAAGTCAATCCAACCTTAGGTTTGAAGTTTCTCGTCTCTATAATCCACGCAATAAAAAGGGATTACTAAAGCAGCTTCGCAGTGGTAAAGGGATTCAAGCTACAGAAGATTTGTTAGAATGCTCTCAGGACTTTTTTGATGAGCTGGCTGAGTGTATTCAATTTGGGCAATATTCTAAAGAATCGCGGGTGCGTGAGGCTGAGATTGTCGATAACACATTGGCTGAACCATTGCGAAAGTTGTGGAATGTGATCGAAGATGAGGCTGAGAAATTGGCGAAAGAGTCAGCGACGCGAAAGGAGCTTATGGGTGGTGCTCGACGTTTACGTGAAGTTCACGGAACACTTCGACTGTTCTTAGATCAGACCGATGAGGAAAGTGTCTACTGGGTGGAGAAAGGCGGACGCGATGGAGATGTGCTTAGTCTTCATTCAGCCCCTGTGAATATTGCGGACCGATTGCGAGACTTGATGTTTGGCAAGGGGCGGACGTGTATTCTAACAAGTGCTACACTGAATGCTGATGAAGAAGATATGAGTTACTTCCTCCGTAGGGTGGGAGCCGAGAAGTCGAAGGTAGTTCAAATAGGAAGTCCATTTGATTACCAAAAGCAAATGGAGGTCTATGTGATGCAGGCAATGCCTAACCCTGGAACAGCAAAGTACGAAGAGATGCTCGTGCATTGGATTGGCCGGGGTCTTAAGTACACAGAGGGCAAATCTTTTGTGCTTTTTACAAGCTATAAAGTCATGCGCAATGTGGCGGATGCTATGGAAGATTACTTTGACGAGATGGGGTGGCGTTTGCTGGTGCAGGGTGACGGTACGCCTCGTCATAAGATGGTAGATATTTTTCGCAAGGATGTGCACAGCGTGTTGTTTGGGACAGATAGTTTTTGGGCGGGAGTTGATGTGCCTGGTGAGTCATTGAGCAATGTGATTGTCACACGCCTGCCATTTTCTGTTCCAGATCACCCAGTGGTGCAGAGCAAGATCGAAGCGATTGAGGCTGAAGGGGGGAATGCCTTTATGGACTATTCAGTTCCAGAGGCTGTGATCAAGCTACGCCAAGGAGTAGGGCGTTTGATTCGCTCAGAAAAAGATTCTGGAGTGGTCGTCATTCTTGATAATCGGGTGGTGACTAAGTGTTACGGACAAACTTTTCTCAAAGCTCTGCCCGATGCCCCGGTGAAAATTGTGAAGAAATAGCCCATCTGTAGGGAGCTGTACTTGCGGGTGCTTTCCAGCGTAGACGCTCAGCCAACTAGAATGGCTTGCAGGCGCGAATGGCTTGGCTGAGAAGACTTGCAGGCCATTGACCTGGAGCCGTTTCTTTATCGCCTAAGTAGCCGTAGTTGAGCAAGGATCCCAATTGAGAATAGAGCACACGAGAGACTGGGGCTAAGGGGCCCATACCCATGAGTGACATGGCAATGGGATGACCTTCTTGGAGGAGAGTCGATGCGCGGTACATATCTTCTACGCTGTTATGGTGGACAGCCATTTTTATCATGTCGGCACCAAGGTCGATCGCTTGATGGATTTTGTTGCGGAGAGAATCAGTGTCAGGCGTCTTTTTGAAGTCGTGGAATGAAGCAACAATGAGTGAACCATTGGCGCGCGCTTGTTTTGCTGTGGATTCCATTTCTGCAAGGTTTGCGAGTTCGATGTCAACGAAGGTAGCGAGAGGAGAAAGCCCTCCTATGAGTTGGCAGCGTTGTTCAGTAGTTAGCTCTGCTAGGCCGCCTTCACTCGTGCAGCGTGCTGTGATGAGGGCTTGGAGTTGGCTCGATTTAAGCTTGATTAGAACGTCCCTGATTTGTGTGAGGTTTTGCAGGAGACTGTCGAGACGAAACTCTACAATCTCGCATTCATCCGCAGAGAATAAGTAGTCGAGAAGGCTAGCGTCGGCAATGGAACCAACGGTTTTTGGGCCTTGTGGCATGCTTGGGTGGCTGCGGTTCATACTCATGTGGCAGATGCTGCACTGACAGTGTCAAAGATTCAACAGAGATTTGTGGAGTACATGAAAATGTGCTTGTTGGCTCTTCCTTTTAGGGGGGTAAATAGCTCAGAGGGGCTTTGAGTTGAGAGAGTATTTGAATCTGCGCATATCTTGCTGTGTTGCTCATTGTTAAGATGAAATTTGCCTTGGGTTTCTGAAAATTCGTGCTTACGTTCCGCGCCATGAGCTGTGCAGGACCAAGGATGAAGATGAACCCGACACTCCACACGGACAAGAAACCGTCGTGGATCAAAGTACGTTTGCCTAATAATCCAGTTTTCTGGGACACAAAATCGATGGTGAAAGACCTCAATCTCGTGACAGTTTGTGAGGAAGCCCAGTGTCCTAATCGTTGGGAATGCTGGGGCCACGGTACTGCCACCTTCATGATTGCAGGTGAAAAGTGCACACGTGCATGCGGATTTTGTGCTGTAAAGACTGCACGCCCAGATGCTCTGGAAGAAGATGAGCCACAGCGTGTGGCAGAGGCGACTCGTCGCATGAAGCTCAAGCATGTAGTGATCACAGCTGTAGCCCGTGATGACCTTAAAGATGGTGGTGCTGAGCACTTCCAGAAGGTGATTAACGAAATTCGTGCTGTGACCCCAGGAATCATCATCGAGGTGCTCGTACCTGATTTTAATGACCGTGATTGGGCGCTTAAGATGGTGATGGATGCACGTCCTCATATTTTCAACCACAACCTCGAAACCGTAGAGCGCCTTACGCCGCTTGTACGTAGTCGTGCGAAGTATTGGCGTTCACTTGCTGTGCTTAAGAAAGCTGGCGAAATGGTCGGTGGAAAAGTTGCTGTAAAGTCCGGCATCATGCTCGGTCTTGGTGAAACTCAAGAAGAAGTTGAGAAAGCAATGGATGATCTACGTGATCACAATGTGACAGTACTTACCCTAGGACAGTATTTGCGCCCAACTCCCCGTCACCTTCCTGTAGTGGAATACATCACTCCTGAGAAGTTTGATGAGTTGAAGGAAATTGCTCTCAAGAAGGGATTCCGTCATGTGGCATCTGGTCCCCTTGTGCGTTCTTCTTATCATGCCGCAGATTTCCGCCCTGAGCTCGATGTGCTCGATGATATCGAAGCGGACCTTCGCGGTACTGCTGACCTCGAAGTGAAGCCAAGTGATCTCGGTATCCCTGCTGCGAAAGCTGATGTCTTCCAAGCAACTCTCGAGCAAGAAACTGCTGAGTAAGAGTTGATAGAATCAATCACTAAAGGTTTCAAAAGTACTCTGAGAGGAGTGTTTTTTGTGTAGTTTGCGAAGCGTTGGGAACCAATGGTTCCTGTACGAGTCGATTGGCTGGCGAGCAGGCTGAGTGTTTGCTTTGAAAAGAGAAAGAGGCTTAGAGACGCTCTTTTACATGAACTTCACTGTGTGCTTCTTGGAAAGGCGGAGGATGTCGCCAGCTTTTGGAGTCACAGCTGCGTTCGGGTCAGTGAGTTTATTGCCGTTGAGTTGGATTGCGCCAGTAAGGATCGATTGTTTCTTGAGCTCGCTATTGGATTTCTCGAGCTCGAAGCCAATTTGAAATGCGTTAGATGCGAGTGTTAGTACAGTGAAGTCAGAAGGGAAATCTGCGAGAGCTACTTCTTTTGCACCAACGCTTTGGTCTCCTTTGGAGCGATCGAGCCACTTTTGCACAGCATCAGTAGCTTCATCTTCGTTATGGTAACGCGCAGTGATGCGGCGAGCGAGTTCGAGCTTTGCGTCGCGGGGATGTAAAGATTCGTCGCGGGATGTGCCGAGCAGCATGAGGTAGTATTTGTCCATGAGCTCGTCGGAAACGCTCATCAGCTTATTCACTATTTCAGCAGCTGGTTCAGAAACGCCAACGTAGTTTTTGGAAGACTTAGACATCTTCTTCACACCGTCGAGGCCTTCGAGTAGAGGCATGAGCATTGCAACCTGCTGCGGCATACCTTCTTCTTTCTGAAGATCGCGTCCTACGAGAATGTTGAAGAGCTGGTCTGTGCCACCGATTTCAACGTCAGCCTTCACCAAAACGGAATCCCAGCCCTGCATGATTGGGTATTGGATCTCGTGCAGGCGCACTTCTTTGCCTTCTACGAGACGGGACTTGAAGTCTTCGCGCTGAAGCATCTGCTGCATGGTCACACAGCTGTTGAGTTTGAGCACTTCGTCGTAGGTCATGATGTTGAACCAGTTGCCATTGTAGACAACTTCAGTCTTCTCAGGATCGAGAATTTTGAATGCCTGCGTCGTGTAAGTTTTTGCGTTTTCGAGCACTTCTTCGCGGGTGATTGGAGGGCGTGCTGTAGAGCAACCTGTCGGGTCACCTACTGTTGCAGTGAAGTCACCAATGATGAGAACGGCCATGTGGCCGAGTTTTTGGAATTGGCGAAGTTTCTCGATCGCAACTGTGTGACCGAGGTGGATGTCTGGAGCTGTCGGATCGACACCGAGTTTGACGCGGAGTGGACGACCGAGCTCAAGCTTCTCTGCGAGAGCTTTTTCAGAAAGGACTTTGGCGGTGCCGCCGATGAGTTGTTCTAATGCTGTTGGCATGATTTTGTATGAGGTGAATTTTTACCGTGAAAATTGCGAAAGTTCGATTTTTTTAGAAACCACAGAAGGCGCAGAAATTTCAGAAGAGGATTTCTATAAAAAACTGTATTTTCCAGCGAAGTCAGTGGTCAGAAAATTCTACTAGAGCTCGAGAAAGTTCTTGAGGAGTTGGAGGCCAGCGTGTTGGGATTTTTCTGGGTGAAACTGCGTGGCGATGAGTTTGCCGCGGGTTACAGCTCCGTGGAATGTCTGGGTGCCGTAGGTGGTTACGCAGGCGATGACGTCCGCTTCCTCCGCTTTCGGGAAGAAGGAATGCACGTAGTAGAAATACGGTTCCTTGCTCATGCCGTTCCACATTGGGTGGTTGGCATTTTGTGGAGTCACGTCATTCCATCCCATGTGTGGAATCTTGAGGCCTTCTTCGGCTTGAAATTTGACGTTCTGACCTTTGAAGATGCCAAGGCCATCTGCGTCTGGGGATTCCTCACTGCCTTCGAATAGAAGCTGGTAGCCCACGCATATGCCGAGAAATGGCTTGTCTGCAACGAGCCAGTCTTTGATCGGCTGAGTCATGCCAGATGCCGCGAGTTTCCGTGAGCAATCGCCAAATTCGCCCTGACCTGGAAGCACAAGGTGCGTGAGGCCGTCGAGTTCAGCTGGAGTAGTGATGAGTTTCGCTTCCACGTCTTGTGCGTGGAAGGCATTGAGGACGCTTTGGAGATTTCCTGCACCGTAGTCGATGATGCCGACTTTCATAGAAAAGTAGGTAGTTGGAAGTTGGAAAGTTGTTATAGAACTTCCTTGGTGCTTGGAATGCCAGTGATGCGTGGGTCGCATTCCATTGCGGCGTGGAGTGCGCGGCCAAGGCCTTTGAAGAGGGACTCTGCAATGTGGTGGCCATCGCGTCCGTAGAGGACTTCTGCGTGAATGTTCGCACGGAGATTGCATGTCACTGCGCGGAAGAATTCTTCTACGAGAGAGAAGCGGAAGTTCTGTGCGTCTGGTGTGCCTTCTGGGATGCGGAACTCGAGGTGCGGGCGGTTAGAAAGATCTACAACCACGCGGCTGAGAGTTTCGTCCATAGGAAGGTAGGAAGTACCGAAGCGAGAGACACCTTTTTTGTCACCAATCGCTTCCTTAAGGCATTCGCCGATTACGATACCTGTGTCTTCCACAGTGTGGTGGTAGTCCACCTCGATGTCGCCGTCGACTTTTACATCAAGGTCAATGAAACCATGGCGGGAGAACGCAGTGAGCATGTGATCGAAAAATGGGATGCCAGTGTTGATGTTGTACTTGCCTAAGCCGTCGATATTGAGGCTGAGTTCAATTTTAGTTTCTGCGGTGTTGCGCTTTTGTGATGCGGTTCTCATAGTTGCGAATGATTCGTTGGCAATAGTGTGCGTGAGAAGGACGGAAGTGCAATCCAAAATAAATAGCGATCTCTGGTAGGAGATCGCCATGGAAAATAGACCTAAGAAAGTGCGTGCATGAATGTGCACACGTTTCAAGTGAAGTTGTTTAGGGTATTACCAAGACTTTACATCATCGTCGACATCCTCAGCGGAAGAACCGTAAAATACTTGATCTGGACCTTGAGAACCTGCAATAGCGGACTGAGAACGAATGACGAGAGGTGTGCCGTCTTTGTCCGTGTGGCCTGAGAATTTTGTGCCAGCGAGGTCGATTTTGCGCTCGCCCGTGTAGTCGATCAAAATGGTGTATGGGTTGCCGAATGGGTCAATGAGTTTGGACGGTGTATCGCCACCTCCTTCGAAGATGAGTCCATTAACATTACTTGATGAAGCTATGTCAGTTTCGAAGAATACTGTTCTGTTAGGGTTGATGGTGTCGTCTTGGCCCATGAGTACTTTGAGAAGGTCACCATTGTCCGTGGTGTACTCTACGATGTTGCTATTACTGGATACATAAGGAAGGTATTCGTATTTTCTCTCAAATTGTTCGATGGCGAAAACGAGGTCTTTAGCCATTTTATTACCTTCTTCGATCTTCGCTCTCTTGATGGTACCAATGATCGCAAGGTGGGACGCTGCTGCGAGTACGGCGATAATGGTAATGACGATGAGTAGTTCGATAAGCGAGAAGCCCTTGCGGAGTCTGTAGGTCGGCATTTTCATGGATTGTTAAAAATAGAGTGGAGTATGGATGGCAGGAAAAACTAGAGACGGCAATACTGCATTCCAGTAATTGTTCTGAGTATGTACAATGTGTATCTTATTGCAATGGCCATTAGAATAAGGGAGATGGTTAAACTTATCTTGCGAGTTGTAGTTAGATGGCACAGTGTGTGGCCATGAATAATTTGCGAGATCAGCTGCTCAAGCTCATGGGTGGGAAAAATTACCGACCGATGAATAAGTCTGAGCTGGCTCGCAAACTGGGAGTTCAAAGCTCAGCGCGTCGCGAGTTTCGCATTTCGCTGAGTAAGTTAGAAAAGCAGGGGCGTGTCGTGATTGGTTCGAAGAGCCGCTATAAGCTAAGAAATAAGGAACAGATGATATTGGTAGGAACCTTACGCTTTCAACAAAATGGGAATGCGTGGTTTTTCCCGACACTGAGCGATGAAGCTAATCTAGCCACAGGAATGGATATTCAAAAGTATGATCGCATCTTTGTTGACGGGAGAGATATGGGGGTGGCTTTAGATGGAGACCTTGTGAGTCTCAAGGTTACACGTGTTGGTGTGCCGCGTTGGAAGCAACTCTCAGACAAAGGTCATAAGTCGTGCTTTGACAAGAAAGGCAGACCGATTAAGCAGAAGCCCGAGAAAGAAGTCAAAGACGAAGCGGCTGGCCGAGTGCTCAAGATCCTAGAGCGAAAAAATTCTACGGTGATTGGTATTTACCGAGAAGAAGGACAATTTTGTTTTGTAGAACCTGAAAGCAAATCTCTGCCAGCTGGGATTGACCTCCTCGACACAGGCGGGGCAATGCCTGGGCAGATTGTGGCAGTAGAGATCACCCAGTGGTCGCACCCTCATTCCGCTCCAGTGGGGAAAGTGACAAAGGTGATTGGCTACCCGAGTGCTCCTGGGATTGATATTATTTCGGTGATTCATAAGCATAATCTGCGTGTAGAGTTTGAGCCAGAAGTGCAAAAAGAGGCAGATGCGATTTCTGAACAAATTCCTAAGCGTGAGCTCGCGCGTCGCGAGGATTGGAGAGATGCTTTAGTTCTAACTGTAGATCCTGCGGATGCAAAGGACCATGATGATGCGGTGCTTGTCGAGGAAACTGAAGGCGGCTGGAAGCTTGCTGTGCATATTGCAGATGTCTCACACTATGTAACTCCACATACTGCTCTGGATAAAGAGGCTCAATTGCGAGGTAATTCGACTTACTTAGTGGACCGTGTGTTGCCGATGTTGCCTGAGAAGCTTTCTAACAATATCTGTAGTCTACGCCCTAATGTAGATCGACTCACCAAGTGTGCAGTCATCGAGTTCAACCGAGCTGGGGCGAGGAAAAGTGCGTATTTCTGTGATGCTGTGATCAACAGTAAGGTCAAGCTTGCCTACGAAGAAGCCCAGATCTTTATCAAAGAAGGTGGCGGAGGTGAGCTGGGAGACGCTATTCGAACAGCGTGGGGCTTAGCTGATGTATTGAGGAAGCGTCGATTTAAGAATGGAGCTCTCGATCTGGACTTTCCTGAAGTAAAAGCTGTGTTAGATGATGAGACCAAGAAGCCAGTTGAGGTCAAAGAGCTCGTTTACGACGAGAGTCATCAGATGATCGAAGAATTTATGTTAGCCGCAAATGAGGCGGTGGCAGTGGAGTTAAAACTGAAGCGTCGCAATGCGCTGCATCGTATTCACGAAGATCCAGACGCTGATAGACTGAATGAATTTGCGGAGATTGCGCGCATCCACGGGTTTCAAGTGGGGGACCTTACGAACAAAAAGCACATTCAAGAGCTCTTGATGGCGTCGAAGGGCGAGACAGTAGAGCAATCTATCAAGTTGGGGCTACTCAAGAGTCTTAAGCGCGCAGCTTATAGTGTAGAGGGACTGGGGCATTATGGGTTGGCTAAAATGGATTATTGCCATTTTACTAGCCCGATTCGTCGATATGCCGACCTCGTAGTTCATCGCGTGCTTCAACATGTGTTAGTGAATCCTCCTGAAAATCCAGCAAAATTACCGAAGTCTCATAAATTAGAAGAAATTGCTCAGCATATTTCGGATACAGAGCGCAACAGCGCAGAAGCGGAAAATGCAACAAAGCGGATGAAAATGATGGAGTACCTTTTTGACATTGCTCAACAGAAAGGGGCTCAAGTTTTCGAGGCGTTGATCACAGATGTTAGACGCATGGGGCTTTTTGTTGAAATCACCGATATGCAGGTGAAGGGGCTCGTCAAAAAAGAGTCTTTGCCGAAAGGTCGATGGGTGTTCGAACCGAGTGTCATGGCTTTTCGAAACTACAACGAGAAGAAGGACTATAAGCTGGGTCAACGTGTGAAGGTGAAAATAGCTCATGTTGATATGGAGCGTCAGCTGGTCGATTTTTATCTAATAGAAGATTAAGTTTATTCGTTCTGACGCCTATGAAGGTTGTACTTTCAATGAGCTGTGTAGTGCTCACTCTTTTGAGTGTGGGATGTTCTCAGAAGAAATCGACGGCACAGCTCGCTGATGAGCTTACAGGTGAGCTACAGCAGCTGCCGAGCGTGTTGAAAGAGGTCAAAGATGAAGCTTCTGGGCGAGTGGCTGCTGAACAAGTACGCCAATTGTGCGATGCTCTGATAGTGATAGTGCAAGAAGTGGATCGAAAAGAATCGCTCACTTTGGAGCAACGTGTCATTGTGGAGAAAAAAATTCGTGCCGTACAGGAGGAGACTGAATTCTTGTTGCAGAAACTGAGCGGCCAACCTCAGGCTATTTTGGCTCTGAGTGAGCCTTTGGTCGAGCTGGGGGAGGTGCTTGAAGCCGCTTCAACTGCAATGAAGGGGAAGTAATACCAAGCTTTAAAGCGGAATGGATAGAATGTATTTTATTTCTATAATCTGAGACGTGATGGCAGGGACGAGATTAAAACTAGATACACATAATGAATCCGAGGAGGTTTCTTTACTCTTTGGTAAAGAGAAAGAAAGAGCGCCTTTAGGCTATCAAGCTCCTATTAGGAACTAACTCACCTCAGAGGTGAAGGAGGCAATCGTTGAAAAACTAAGAGAAGGCAGCTTCCGAACAGCCAAGCAATTAAAGCATTGGTAGGAGACTGATTACGGCATCAACATGAGCTTGAAAGGATTGTATTATTAGCTGGGAAAGCTCGGAAGGCGCTTAAAATTGCCCCGCCCAAGTCACACTAAGAAAGATCAACAAAAGAGAGATGAAGTTACCTTAGCGGATAAATGAGTTACTTTGAATCTCGACATTCTAACACTTCCGCCCTAGAGTCCAGAACTCAACCCAGTAGAAAAACTCTGGGATATTTGTTAAAGACAGCATTTGCACGACCATGTGAGAAACTCTTACAGATTTAGAAGAGCAAATCACAAGCACTCTCAAAGAGCTCTGGGAATGTGACGATGGCTTTACTTCATAGTTTACTAACTCTTACCTTCGCTCACAACTAAACGCTACTACTCTCTCTCATTAAAAGTACGATGAGTTTTTAGAATTGGTATAAGTCATGGATTTGCTGCATTTATACAAACTTGGCGATAAATAATGCCTAACTGCTTGACTTACGGTTTGGCGAGTCGAGATTCTTGAGGAATGCTGCCAGTAGCAATGAGCAATCCTTTCAGAGAAGATTTGGTATCACGTTCCCATGCGGAAGCGTGTTCTGTAGTTATTTTTGGTGCTACAGGCGATTTAACTCACCGCAAATTAGTGCCAGCACTTTACAATCTAGCCGTCGATGGTGAGTTGCCTCCGAGTGTGAAAATTATTGGTTTCGCGCGCCGAGAAAAATCGGACGCAGTATTCCGTGAAGGCTTGGAAGAACTCAACAAAGAGGTTTCCAGAAATAGCCATGCCTCAGAGATTTGGAATAATTTTCAGGAAAGCATCCATTACCACCAGAGTGAATTTACTGACGCCGACGGCTATCAGCGACTTGCAGACCATTTGGATAAAATTGACCGTGAGCGTGGCGGTGCAGGAAATCGCCTTTTCTACATCGCGAGTGCACCAGAGTTTTTTGACACGATTCTAGAGAATCTCAAAGCTGTTGGCCTCAGTGAAGCGGCAGAAGGCTGCTGGTCTCGTGTGATTGTGGAGAAGCCGTTTGGCACAGACCTCGCAACAGCTCAGCACCTCAATAAGGTGGTGAATAACATTTTCGCGGAGAAGGATACTTATCGTATCGACCATTATCTCGGGAAAGAAACTGCTCAGAATATCATGGTCCTACGCTTCGCAAATGCGATCTTTGAGCCGCTTTGGAATAATAAGTACATCGAACAGGTCCAGATCACCTGTGCTGAGCACCTAGGTATGGAAAATGGACGCGGTGGTTACTATGATAAAGCTGGTGCTTTACGTGATATGGTACAGAATCACTTGTTGCAGCTTCTGAGTCTTGTGGCGATGGAGCCTCCAACAGATTTGAGTGCAGATGGTGTGCGTGATGAGAAGGTGAAAGTATTGCGTTCCTTACGCCAGCTCGACACCCCTGAATTGATTAGAGAAAATGTGGTGCGCGCTCAATACACTGCTGGGCATGTGGATGCAAAGCAGGTTGTGGGCTATCGCGAGGAAGACCGGGTGGACCCAGAGTCCATGACTGAAGCCTATGTAGCTCTTCGGATGCACATCGATATGTGGCGCTGGAGCGGTGTGCCGTTCTACGTGCGTGTGGGTAAGCGCTTGCCTAAGAAAGCAACTGAAATTTCCATTCATTTCAAACCATCACCGAACGTATTGTTTAATGCTATTTCTAGCGCAGCTGCTGGTGGCAATGTGCTGGTGATTCGCATCCAGCCAGACGAAGGGATTTCTTTGCGTATGATGTCTAAGTTGCCAGGGACAAGTTTGCGCATGGAGCCTGTGAAGATGGATTTCCATTACTCAACGAGCTTCGGTAAAGGTAGCCCAGAAGCGTATGAGCGTCTCTTGCTCGACGCTATGGCTGGTGATGCGACTCTCTTCGCGCGTCGAGACGAAGTGGAAGAAGCTTGGCGCTACATTGATCACATTGAGAAGGCTTGGCACGAAAGTGGGCAAGCTCCAGAGATGACTGAATTTGTCGCGGGGAGTTGGGGGCCGAAGGAGGCTGACGATTTACTCGCACAAGATGGTAATATTTGGAGAAGACTCTAAACTATTGCGAGCATGACTGTTCCTAGAGACTGTAGCCAATTGGGCTGTGAAGTAGAAGTTGGCCAGATTGAGATCGAACTAAAGCACCTATGGGAAGCTGATCAAGCACGTACAAATGCGTCCTTGATCAATTTTGCTGTGTATTCAGAGAATGCATCTGCCCTAGCGGAAAATTCTGATATCGTGCGTGAAATCACACGAGAGCATACGTGCCGTGCCATTTTGATCGGAGTAGATCGAGAGGACCCAAAGGTGTCTATGCGCGCATGGATAAAAGCGCACTGCAACTTATTCCATGGCAGCAAAAGTATTTGCTGTGAACAGCTCGCGTTCCATTTGAGTGGCCGCGTGAGCGGGCGTCTTTCAAATACGGTTTTTGCCCACTTGCATAGTGATTTACCTCTCATCTTCTGGTGGCAGGGTGAGCTTACTGAGCGTTTCAATGATCGACTTTATACCTTTATTCAGCGATTTGTAGTGGATAGTACTGATTGGGTTGACCCGAGTAGCCAGTTTGCAAAGTTACTGCCAGCTATGCGCGAGGGAAACCTCGTAGTGCAAGATCTTTCCTGGACTCGCACGTATCATATCCGTTTGGCTATCGCTTCCTTGTTCGATGATCCAGTGGCTCAAGCTGCTATACCTAGTATTAAGAAAGTAAAGATTGTGACGTCTGAAAAAGGGCGTGTTGCAGGACTTCAATTGCTGGCTTGGTTTGCTGAGCAATGTGAGTGGAGGGCTGGAGAAGAGCTTCTACCTGTGAATTCAAGTAATGGAGGTTATCTTTTTGAGCATGCTCACGGAGGCTCAATAGAGGCAAATATCGTGACGCAAAGTGATGGTGCTGCGATTAGCTTAGTGGAGGTAGATGCTGGAGATGTACAAGTGTGTATTTCTCGTGTGAAAGGCGAGCGGCTCTTACACATTCAACTCACAGCTTCAGGTCACGGTGTCGAACTCTCGACTCCTGCTGATAGTGAAGAAATTGTAGGGATTGTGCGTGATCAGCTCTCTCGAGGTGGAAAAAACTCTCTTTTCCGCAAGATCTGCCCACGCTTCATTGAGCTCTTGAATGTCTAAGTTGCTCGCTGGCTAACAGCGTCAATCATGTGTATAATGCTACTTGGAGTCCCATCTCATCTACGAACGAGACGGCCATAACTCAAATTTTACCTTCTTTAGAAAAAGAGAAGGTACGGATATGTAAAAAAGTTGGTTTGCAGGTTTGACAGATGGGGGATCTGCCAGTGTATAGTACCCGAAAGACTAGTGACTTCTCTGCGTGAGATGTCAATGTTGACACATCACCTAACGAAACCCATCAAAGGATGAGCGAAGAAAATAACGAAAACGACACACAGCCACCAGCGCCGAAGCCACCAATGCCTGCATCAATGACTCCTGACACAGCAACGCATGTTACAAAGGCTCCATCTGCGGTTCCTCTCGAAGAGGAAACAATGCGTGAGACGCCCGAGGCAGACAATGCACCAAAAGCTTCATCTCCAGCGCCGCTCGATGGTGCGCCAAAGATTGCAACTCCAGCTCCAACAGTTCCCCTCAACGTGGGTGTCGGAGCGGCAGCGCCAGCAACGATTCCACTCGCAAGCTCCAGCCAGCCATTGCCTAAGGCGACAGTGCAGCTCGAGCAAACTCAGCAACTCTCTCAGCTAGGAGTTTCTCTGAGTAATACAGCTCCAACTATTCAGACTGTTGTTGAAGAAGAGGGTGGTGCTGAACGTGAGAATAATCTCGAGATGATTCTTGTAGTTGTAGCGTTCTTGCTTTCCCTGTTCTTACTTTTTGCTCAATTTCAGAGAGCTGGTATTTGGGTAAATGCACATGAAGACGGCTCCTACGGAGCTATTTTCTCATCAGGTGAATAAAATCTAACCGTATAGAAAAATATCATGGCATTACCTGTTTTCTTGATCGTACTCGCAGCTATTTCTATTGCAGTCACATTCATGTAATCGCGAGGTTGTGAGTTTGCCTTAGTGAACTCATAAACAATTCGATTTTTCATTATTAGCGACCAGATCGCAGAAAATGAGCTGGCGGCTATTGACGTTTTTTTGGGGGTGAGGCATAGTCCCGACATGGCATTAGTACTAACTGAAGAAAATTTCGAAGCAGAAGTAATCAACTCTGGTAAGCCAGTCCTCGTGGACTTTTGGGCTGAATGGTGTGGTCCTTGTAAGATGATCTCTCCGCTTATCGACGAGCTCGCAACAGAAGTTGGTGATGCAGCAGTTGTTGGTAAGGTAGAGGTGGACAATACACAGGCTCTCGCAGCTAAATACGGTGTACGTTCTATTCCATTCCTTCTCTTTTTCAAAGATGGCGAAGTGAAAGATCAGATCGTCGGGGCAAACGTCACTAAGGAGTCTCTCAAGGAGAAGCTTCTCGCTCTTTAATCGTTCAATAATGACCAACAATTACATCGAATCCGCCGCTTTTCACGAATATTTAAGATCCCTTAAACAAAACTTAGGTTTTTAAGTTGGATCTGCCGTCAATGCATCACACGGGCTTCGACTCGTTAAAAGCTGCTTATGTGGATGGGCAGAAATCAATCATCCGTGAAATTACTAAAATTATAGAAGGATATTATGACAGATAAAAAAGTACCTAAGCGACCAGTGGATATAGAGCCGTGTGATTCTACAGTGAAGTGGGATTTACGCTATCTTAGCGACGAAGAGTTTGAGCGGCAGTATCCTGGTGACACTAAAAAGACGATGGAGGAATGGCTGGTTGAGACGTACGGGGCAGCTGTAGCTGACGAGCCATCAGTTGAGGTTGAGGATGAGCAGCCAGTTGAGGATGAGCAGCCAGTTGAGGATGAGCCAGAGGAGCCGAAGCCAGCCAAGGAGACTAAGAAGGCTAAGAAGGCTGCTAAAAAGAAGGATAGCTCCAAGGTTAAGATTGGAATTATTATGCCTATATCGCCTATTGGGAGCTACACCGAAGAACATTGGAGTAATGTTAAGAATATCATTCAGGAAATAGTCAGTAAGCATGATTCGGAAGCTGATATTGTATCTATTAGCTCAGTGCCTGGAGTTCTGCAGAAGAATATTGTTAGCAACATCTATACCTCTGATTTACTCATTTGCGATGTGAGTGGTGAAAACCCGAATGTCTACCTAGAGTTGGGAATGGCGCTCGCTTTCGATAAGAAGGTCATCGTTCTGATGGATGATGATACAACGCCAAGGTTTGATATTAGTCCATTATCTTACGTCCAGTATTGTAAAAATCTCTCCCATCCCAAAATAGAAGGCTTTAAGAAAAAACTCGCTAAGGACGTATCATTGATGCTCAGCTCAGATAACGAAAATAGCTATTTGAGCTGTTTCGGAACCTTTGAGATTAAAAAAAAAGTTGGCGAAAAAAGTTTATGACACCACAGCAATATGAGAAATTTCAAACTTTTTTTTCGATGAGATTACTGAAAGGTAAATCACCTAATTTTGGCAGTACCGCTATGGATGCGCCTCAAAGGGCTCTTTGAGTAAAGTCTTGAACATAAACACAGTAATCTGCTAGAGGGAGTTCTAGCGGATTTTTTATGCTTAAAGTTCAAGCTTAGAAAGAACCTCGGCTTCGGGCGGTGCATTTTTGATACATTCTAACACAGAAAATTGAGTGCCCATCATAGTTGGGTGGGTCAGCATTTGGAATTGGCGAATGAGCTTGAATGGGGGTGGTGTGCTAGAGTTTTCTATCGAGTGAAACCAATCTTCAGCATGTTGAGTGAGGTATCGAGCCTGTGTATCAAAGTAACTTGGCGTGAAGTTTGATTCGATCATAGCAGAAGCTAATTGGCTAAAGTCTACATGGGCTGTGATGTCTTGCTTACCGAGAAGTTTGAGAGGTTGTTCGCTTGCCTTGTGGTTGTGGAAAGTGTAAAAAGTGCCCGCTTTGCGCTCGCTTGCGTAGTAATCACTACGAGTATAGCCGTAATCAATTGTTAGGATAAGGCCTTGGTCTAGAGCTGTAGCACATTTTTGTGTAAATTGCTTGATGCTGGGGCGGTATTCAGTAGTGTAACCTTGTGGGAGTTCGGGAAGGCTTTTGATGAATGTTAGCAACTCTGGAGAATCGATAGGGTGAGGGTTAAGTGTGAACGCATCATTTTTCTGTTCGACTAGTAGCTCCTCCCAGCAATTGTCTTTACGTGTGATGAGTTTTACTGGGAATGCATCTATCAATTCATTACTGAGAATTGCGCCAAATGGTTTAGGTGTAGATAGTGAATCTAGAGAGGTAATCCATTCAATTTTAGAAAGATGCTCAGTGAGAGTTTGGCGCTGCGTCTCCTGCATTTTAGGGAGGTGTTCAGCGATGGTGTAGGTGGTTTGCTGGTAGATATTAGGGAATGATTCTCTGAGAGTATCTAAAATATCACAAGCAAGCTGACCAGTGTTTGCACCTAGCTCGATAAGGCTGAAGTTTGCTTTGTTAGCGGAGTGTTGTGCGAATTTAGCTAGTCGATGCGCGAGGAGCATGCCGAAGCATTTTCCTACACTAACAGAAGTGAAGAAATCGCCATTGCGCCCCACTCGTTGAGCACCCTTGAGGTAGTATCCCCATTGTGGGTGGTAGAGGCAGTCGTGCATCCATTGATCAAATGGTATGGCGCCGCTTGAGTTGAGCTGCATTTGGAAGTGAGAATCTAAGCAGCTGGGGGTTGCACGATCCGCTGGAACAGAGTAATGGTTTTTAGAGTCAGTTATCTCTTTGGCTGGCGAATTGTTTATCATTATGATTCGTAAGAAGTTTAGCTCGCGCAGAAAAGTGCGCAAGAAGGCAATCTATTTAAGGAAGTGGTTCCTCGCGATTGCCTTCGTGGGGCTACTTTGTCTCGTGGGGGCTTATATGGGGTGCCGTATGGTGACTGAGCCGTATCGCGAGCGAGCTAAATCCTATGATATGGCTCTGATCGATATAGTGGAGCTTCCGAGTTTGATTTACGATAGAGAGGAACGTGAGATTGGTAGACTGTTTGTGGAGAATCGCAGCCCTATTCCGATCGAAGATGTCCCTCAAAAAATGATAGATGCTCTCATTTCTGGGGAGGATTCACGCTTTTTAGATCATGATGGAGTAGATTATGTGGGTATTGCCCGTGCGGCTATATTGAACTTTCAATCAGGAAACCAAGACTCTGGTGCGAGTACTCTTACCATGCAGCTTGCCCGCAATGCTTACGACCTGAGGGGGGAGGCTAGGAAGCGTGACGAAAGCGGTTATGAGCGTAAGCTCGTAGAGATCTTCCTCGCCCAGCGGATTGAAAAGCATTACACGAAGCAGAAAATCTTAGGATTTTATCTGAATCGGGTGGCTTTCGGCAGTGGCTACTTTGGGGTGCGTTCCGCAGCTTTGGGGTATTTTGGCAAAGAGCCTAAGGATTTAACTGTTGAGGAGTGTGCTTCTCTTGTGGGGTGTATTAAAAACCCATCGACCTTTTCACCATTGCGTAGCAAGAAAAATAACAAGAAGGCGCGTGACCATGTGCTTAATCGCATGGCGATCGAGAAGCGTATTACTGGGATTGAGCGAGATCGTCTCAAGAAACTTCCTGTAGTGACAAATCCTAGACCAATTCAGCGAAATACTTCACATATCTATGACCGTATTGCGGCAACAGTGAAGAAATACGTTTCCGCTGGCGAGCTTGCTAGAGGTGACTTAAGAATCTTCACGTCGATTGATAGAGACATTCAGCGGGCACTGGAAAAGCGATTAGCCAAGCAACTTGCGCTTGCAGAATTACAAGAGAGCTATGAGCACCCATTGTATGCATCCTATGTGCGTACGGAGAAAAGTCGTCCGAAGTACCTTCAGGGGGCTGGATTGATGATAGATAATAAGACCGGCGAAGTGATCGCCTATGTGGGAGGTCGCGACTTCTCACATTCGCAGTACGACTTTATTGAAGCTGGTAGAAAACCATTAGGTACTGCATTTTTTCCATTTATATACGCAGCTGCGCTCGAAGCTGGAGAAAATCTATCATCACGTATATTAGATGAAGCCATGGATAACCGTCAGGTCATGATTGACGGTGTTGAGGGTATTCTCGGAGAGTGGGGGGCAGAAGTGGAAGATCCGCGCTACGAAGGTGAAATATTGTTACGTCATGGCTTGGCGGATTCTAAGATCGCAGCCACAGTGCGCTTAGGTCGAAAGATCGGTTTAGATAAAGTAAGGCAGATGGCTCAACGATTTGGGTTTACTATTCCTAAAACAAAAGCGCTTCCAAGGGAGCTGATGGGAACGGAGTCTGTTTCTTTGTTGGAACTGGTCCGCGCGTACTCGGCTTTTGCAAATCAGGGAAAGGCTGCTTCGCAAATGGTGTGGGTGACGCGGATCGAGCGTGGTGACGGTAGCACTATATATTCGAGTCGTGGAAATACGGCGCAAGCTAAGCAAAAAGCGATACTTCACCCGGCTACGGCATATTTGACACATTCGATGTTAGAGTCGGCTCTGAAAACTGGTAGTGGCAAACGTGGTTATGAAGCTGCGGATATGAAAGGTTTCACTGGCGGAGGGAAGACTGGCACGACCAGTGATTTTGCTGACAACTGGTTTGTTGGCTACAACAGTGAAGTGAGCTGTGCTGTCTGGGCTGGTTTCTGGGATGGCTCTCGTAAGGAAATATATCCAGGAGCGTTTAGTGTGGACACGGTGATGCCAGTTTGGACGGATGTTATGAAGGTCTACCAGAAGAAGTATAAGCCTAAAGCTATCGCGAGACCTACGGATATTCAAGTGATGCAAATTTGTGAAACTTCTGGACTTCGCATTACTTTGGACTGTGAAGACTATGTGCGAAACTTGAAGTCAGGCAAGATGATAACAGTGAGTACTGCGATGGAGGAGCTTTACTATGTGAAGAATCGACCATTGGGTTATTGTGATATGCATGGAAGTAGTTCGCGAAGGGTTGATGCTAGTGCATTCTCTTTGACCAAGAGAGTAGGAGTGAAGAAGTACCCGAATATTCAACCTGTGCAACCTATAGCTCCAACGCTGTTAGGCGAGGATCCATATAACTCTGTTCAGCCAGCATTTGTGCCACGAGATGTGACTGTCTCCACGACATCGAGAGGTTTGGAAGCTGTGAATCTGGATGTGCTGACGGATCAAGATGAGCTAGCTATTATCCGTATGGATTACCCAAGCAAGGTGCGTATTGTAGCTGACTAAAGGGCGAACAAAATCCCTATTGGTGGCTTGCCTAATCAATGTCTCTGGTTAGTCTGTCGTGTGGCTACACTAGATGCAGATAGGATGAGAGCATATGTTTTTCCGAAATGCCGACTCATGATCTCGGTTTCGATCGAAATGATGGGGAAATTAGCCGTGTGCTCAGGCTGTGAGAATCACTTGAACATCCTAGCTGAAACGGATTTTGCTTCTGAAATCACTCTAGATCGAGCACGCTTGCTCCGGCAAATTCCAACCACTCAGTATCAGGAAGATATTAATGTCAACAACTGGAGTGTGGCCCTTCTCAAAGAAATTTTTATTGGCTATGCTCAAAAGGGCAGTGCACTGATTTATGAAATTCAACCGATTGGCGCAGGTGGATCGGCAATGGACGTGACACTAACAATTCATTACCCAGACAATGTGGTAGACCCACGTATAGTAATCATTGATTCTATGGTTTCGAAAGATTGGATAGAGTCATCTGAAAAGTAAATATATGAAATCTAGAGAAGTTCTTAGCTCCTACAATAAGGCGCTACGCATTAACCTTGATCAAACCAAGTATGGGACCTTTGCTGAAATTGGTGCAGGTCAAGAGGTGGTGAACTGGTTTTTCAAAGCCTCAGCTACAGCAGGCACTGTGGCGAAGTCTATTTCAGCATACGACATAACCATGAGTGATGAAATTTATGGGAAGTCGAAGCGCTACGTATCTCGTGAGCGCCTTACTGCTATGCTAGACCATGAATACGAGCTGCTTATTGAGCGCCTACAAGAAGAACGCCATGATAAGACTACTTTCTTTTCATTTTGTAATACTGTTAGAGCTCGTGGCTATAAGGATACAGCAGAGTGTCATGGCTGGATGGGAGTACGCCTTCAGCTTAGATCAGGTGAGCCTGCGTGTGATATTCTCTGTCACGTTAGGTTGTTAGATGATGAAAATATGGAGCAAATGGAAGCCCTCGGTATCATTGGGTTGAACTTGATCTACGCTTCATTTTTCCACCGTGATAATCTTGAGCGCTTCGTAGAGTCTCTAGTAGACAATATTCCTAAAGGGAGAGTGGAAGTGGACATGCTCAAGTTCTTTGGAGAAGGGTTCCGTTTTGTAGACAACAGATTGTGCTCACTACAGCTTGTGCAGAGTGGTCTTACTGCTGCAGCGATGTTCACGCCAGATGGCGAGGTCGTGCAGCCAGCGGAAGTGTTGTATAAGAAATCTGTCGCTCTTCTACGTGGTAGTTTTGACCCAGTGATGAATCTTCACCTAGATATGTTAGAACAAACGAAGAAAAGCTTTTACCAGGATTTAACAGATCAGCAGAAAGATAATTTTCTCAGTCTTTGTGAGATATCAATGAATAATTTGCTCCGCGAAGAAAGCGGCGAAGTCGATCACGTTAAATTTCTTGATCGAGCGGATGCGTTACAGGCTTTGGGGCAAACATTGCTCATTTCCAATTGTCCGGAATTTCACAGGATTGCTGCCTATTTAGCACGCTACACACGCGAACCAATTGCTTTTACTTTGAGTATTGATTTACTTAATGAGTTGTTCAAATCCAAGTGGTCTGAGAATCTGGAGGGCGGGATTCTGGAATCTTTTGGCCGTCTATTTAAGAGTAATTTATCGCTGTATGTTTATCCATGGAAAAACAGTAAAGGAGGTGAAATTGTCAATGCAGATACCTTCAGAACGGCGGAGCATGTTAGGCATCTATATCAACACTTTCGCGAGAATCGTATGATTCGTAGAGTGGAGTTTAGTGATGAAAAATTGCTCCATTTTACGAGCCGAGAGGTAAACAAAATGATCGCGGAAGGAGGGGATGAGTGGAAACAATTTGTCCCAGAAGTAGCGCATAGAGCTGCTATGCATATTCACTAAATGATATAAGAATGGATGCTTCTGCGACAGACTTACGAGGCTTGCTTCACTACGTGCCGCGCTTTCGCGGGAAATTGTTTGTAGTCGATATTCGGTGGCATGTGCTTTCTGAAACAGCTCAGGCTGAAATTGTGATGGATTTGAGCGCCTTGCAGTCTATCGGCGTGAAGTTGCTCATTGTCTCGACGGCGGATGAATTAGAGAATCTGTTAGATTGGGCGGTTGATCACGAGTTTCGCTCTTCAGTAATTGTGAATGGAGCCACCGTTGAGCGTCTACAGGGTGTGCTCGAGCGTGGGCAGGCGGCTTTATTGAAAAGAGACTCTGAGGTTCTGTCGGCATCGCTTATTCAGATAGCAGTAGAGCTAGAGGCTGCCAAAATCATAGCTCTTTCGGATTTTTCACCACTCTTGAGGAATGGGAGAGCCCTCAAATACCTTCGCTCTAACGAAATCGAGAGCGTGAGTGATCTTGTGGATGACAAAAAGATTCGCCTGCTCCATTCGGCTGTATCTGCGTGTGAAGCGGGAGTTGAGCGTGTGCACTTACTCGACGCCTCAGAACCTGGGGTTTTGCTGGATGAGCTATTTTCTAACGAAGGTGTGGGAATCATGGTCTACGGCGGAGAGTACCGTCAAATTCGTCCGTTGAAAGAAGAAGATATTTCTGAGCTGTTAGGGCTGATTGGTCGTTCCGTAAGGAGAACCCATTTAGTGCCTAGAACTTATGAGCAGATTGCCAAGTCTCTACAAGATTATGCAGTGATGGAGGTGGATGGTCATGTAGTGGGCTGTGTAGCTATGTATGACTATAAGATAGAAGGGGAAATTGCCTGCCTCTACGTTAAACAGACGCATGAAGGAACTGGTTATGGAGCCGACTTGGTTCATTATATGGAGCAATGCGCTAAAGAGCGTGGTATGCAGCGTGTGTTTGTACTTACGAATAGGGCAGCTGGATTTTTTACGAAGCAGATGGGCTACACGAGTTTAGCAATGGATGCGCTGCCGGCATTTCGCTTAGAGGCCTTGCAAGAAAGCGGCCGTGAGTCTTTAGCATTCGTGAAAAGCTTATAAAGCTTAACGAAAAGTGATCACGAGTGGGCGGTGGTCGCTGGCTGGATCATCGACGTGGATATCAAGAATGTAGGATTTTTCAGGAACTACATGCTGGTTCATCGATTTTGAAATAAAGCAATAATCGAAGCGTGAATAGACGTCTTCTTGTTCCCAGTAGTGAGTCCAGTTAGAGCCATCGGATGCCTTAAGATTGAGAGCCTTGAGGTAGTTCACAGAGCGCGCGGATCCGGCCATAGTTCGCACTGAGGGAGATCGTTTGGTGTCGTTGAAGTCTCCGTATAAAACGAGCTGAATATCTTTTTCTTTGAGAATCTGGTTGATATGCTTCCGCACTAAGTGAGCCTCATGTCTACGAATGCGAGCCTGATCCCAGAACTTGCTAGGACGCTTAGATTTGAGATGAACGCCTACGAAGCGAGTTTTTCCGAAGGGAAGATCGATCTCGACATCGAGGATTCCTCTGAGCATTTTGTGATTTTTCCCATTGAGAAGGTAAGTGAGCTTAGCTTCAGAGTGAGAAGTGAGTGGGTAGCGAGAAAGAATGGCTAGCTGTCGACGGGTGTCTGCGCCACTTTGGATGTGCGTGTGTGGGTAATGGAGACCGATTGCTTGTAGCCGATTCGTAAGATCCCTTAGCTCTGCAACTGTGCCGATCTCGCAGATCCCGATGATATCAGGAGATACTTTCCGGATATGATTGAGCAAAGCATTGATTTCATGCTCAGGTTTTTCACGCGGTGTGCTGATGTAATTGTGCAGGTTGTAGACCATGAAGTTGGTCTCTTCTCCGTTTGAGTGTTGAACTTGTTTTTTTGGAGATGCGGCTGCTGCTTTAGCGAGCTCTACGGATGGGACCTTCCGCTGTGAGTGCCAGTCAGGGGTTTCCTGGTGTTTATCACATGCGGGAAAATCACATGCGGGAAAAAGGGCGGCTACGAGACATAACCCCCCCCTACGAAGTACTATTCGTGAGACTGGAAATGGATGCATTGTGGGCGCCGTGAAATTAAGCTTCCTCTTTAGGAGTATCTTTTTTCGGAGACTTATTAACTTCTTCGTGCTCAGCGCTTGTGATTTCGTGTTCGAATTCATCACGAGCACGCTTAAATTCACCCATGCTCTTACCAACGCCACGTGCGAGTTGTGGAAGCTTCTTAGCTCCGAAGAGAAGAAGGACGATAAGGAAAACAATCATCATCTCTTGACCGCCAAAGCTGCCGAAGAAAAGGAGATAGGTATTCATGGATTTAGTCTAGTTTGAATTGGGGAAATATGCAAATGAATTCTCAGTGCATAATCTCACAATTGTCAAGTATAGGTTGAGTTGAGAGCTACGTTATTGGGCTCCTAATTCTTTCGCTTTTTTTGTCGCTGCCTCGACAGCTGCGATGGTTGCGGAGCGGAATCCTTTATCTTCAAGTGTCTGAACAGCCTTGATCGTTGTGCCTCCCGGTGAGGTGACCATATCTCGTAGCATGGCTGGGTGTAGGCCTGTTTCTGCAACCATTGCAGCAGCTCCAAGTACGGTTTGTGTTGCTAGTTCGAGCGCTTGAGTGCGAGGAAGACCTTTGAGGACGCCGCCGTCAGCCATGGCTTCGATGAAGGTGTAGACGTATGCAGGGCCACTGCCAGATACTCCAGTCACTGCATCCATGAGAGACTCTTTAATTTCAATGACAGAACCGACAGCTCCTAGTAGTTTACAGGTTGTTTCGGCATCAGAGATGGTGGCGTTAGAACCAATGGTGTATGCAGCCGCACCTTTGCCTATGAGTGCTGGGGTGTTGGGCATGCAGCGCACCACACGTGCGGAATCTGGAAGTGGTTGTTCGAGCTGAGAAAGAGTGAGACCGACAACTGCTGAAATAAGCAATGTGCCATTGAGGCATTCTGGAGTTTCCGCGAGCTCAATCAGTACAATCGGAGTGATATTTGGCTTGGTACAAATATAGACGACATCGGATTTTGTAGCTAACTCAGCATTTGAGGCGACCGCATTCACGCCTAGATCTTTCGAGAGTATATCCCGAGTTTCTGTAGTACGCGAGGAGATAAATACGTCTTTTGCTTTTACAATGCCATCTTTCAGCGCGCCTTCTAAGAGTGCACGACCCATTTTTCCGCATCCAATAAGTCCAAGTTTCATAGGGCTATGTTAGATCTTACTATCATCTCTGTCGAGCAAAGCTTGCTTGTTGAGCGATGCGGAAATTCGTGGGATTGTGAGCGACTCTTAGGTGTTTTTGGTAGAATCACTGAAAACTGTCTGGATATCTGAGAATAGAATTTTTATATTCGCGATTCATCTACCCCAATGAAGATGCCATTATTATTTAATCTCTCACCACGTTATGTGCGTTCGCTGTCATTCTCAGCCATAGCATTTTGTGCTGCTTGCTCAACTTGCTTTGCCACAAATTATATCGAAATTGTCCAGAAGCAGTCTCAGAAAAAGCTGTTGGTGCAGGTAGTTGAGCTCCGGGATGGCAAGCTCACTTTCAAAACGAGGAATGGTAAAAAATACACGGTGAAGACCTCGTCGATCGATGAGGCGTCGATTGCAAAAATTCAGGTGGAGATGGACGCTCAGCTAGAGAGTAATAAAGCTAAATACACCAAGATTAATGGAGCGGTCGGACATGATCTCTTTGGAGGAATTGGTGGGCTTTGGGAGCAAGATGCAAATGAGGTGGCAAGCCGTCTTAAATGGCCAAAAGAATCGGTGACAGAGCAGTCTAGTAGCTACCGATATTACCCAAAAAAAGATTATCAATTCCTAGGCGCGCGTCCTTATTCGGCCACCCTCTATGGTGGTGTGGGTGAAATGACGACGCACTTGTCACTAGTTTTTGCCAATAAAGGGGATTATGGGAGTACTGCTGGAATGGGGGAAGATCATTTCAAGAAAATACATCCAGACAAGAAGCCGCCGATGAGTCTGAATGATGCGATTGAGCTAGATGCGGAAATTATCTCCGAAGCACTAACAAAAGCTTTAGGTGGTGCGCAAAAGCAATACTACGGAGAGAAAGAAGACCGCCGCCGTGTATTGCGCTGGGATTTTGAGGGCCATGCCTTTCTGCTCTCTGAGATTGATGGCGAATACACCAGTGTGCTGATTGTGCCTAAGGAAAATGCGGATCTCGCAGGGAAGGTGGATTTTGTTAAAGATTCTGAGTTGAAGAAGATTGTCGCTAAGAATGTAGTGCGCGAAGAAAATGGGGATACCATCATCAAGAATATCCCTATGGTTGATCAAGGTCCGAAGGGGTATTGTGCTCCTGCGACTTTCGAGCGAGCAATGCGCTACATGTTAGTCCCAGCAGATATGTACTTGCTAGCGACTGCCGCGACTAAACCTGGCGGCGGCACTAATACGAGTGCACTAGCTGACAGCTGTAAACGTATCGTTCGTAGTAAGGCGCGTCGCATCAAAGATCTCGATCTCGAAGAAGATCTAAAAATTCGCCGTGTGAAGAAATATATCGATAAGGGGGTGCCGATCATGTGGTGCATGCGTAGTCTCGATGGCTATAATAAGATCGCGAATAAGCGTACGAAGGAGCGCTCTTCGGTGTCCGATTTTATAGCGTGGAAGACTAACCTCCAAAAGGAGGCTAACAAGGTTTCCGAGGAGATGGAAAATATAGAAGAAAAGCACCACATCTGCATGATTATTGGATACAACGAGAAGACCAATGAGCTGGCTGTGAGTGATTCTTGGGGAACTCATTATGAGCTGCGTTGGATTCATATTGATATAGCCAAGGCAGTGACGAGTAGAGGTGGATTTGTGATCGATCTTTAAGGTCTATATCTTGTAGTTTTCCGAATTGCTAAGTCGAAAGATTGCTAGATAGTCGGCGCATGAAATGGATTTTAGTGCTGAGTCTAGCTTTTGTTCTTTTTGCCATTGCTCAGGAAAATACTACTAACACACAAAAGGAAGTTGCGCAGTTTGATGTCGCCTCAGTGATTGCTGGGCCAGTTGCTCAGTTGGAAGTTCCCGAGCTGCGTTCGGGTATGGGCGAATCTAGCCTGTTAGTATTTTCTGATAGTGAGGAAGCGAGAGAGCATGTGCGCCAAGGTTTTTCCTTGCTCCATGCATCGTGGGACTTTGAAGCTTATAGGCATTTTGCTGTAGCTGTCGAAGCTGACTCTCAATGTCTTATGGCTTACTGTGGGATTGTACTCTCTTTGATGAACCCTCAGCATGAGTTCCACGAGCAACGAGCACGCGCTTACAATCGCATGCTCACTCTGGCTGAGTTCAAGCAAGACAGTGAGTTTTATTACCCTGAAAATGAACGAATGTATGCAGTGGGATTAGCAGAACTCGTAGTTAATGGTATGCAGAATAGTGTACGAGTATTTCGTCAGTTAGCGCAAAATTACCCTAACGACATACAGGCGCAGTTATTCTCCACCTATCTCTCACGAGGGGGGTACAATGCGCTGGGTAATCCTAGATTGAAACAGCGTGAAGCTATCAAGCGCTTTCAAAAACTCGCGGAGCAGTATCTAGAGGATCCAATGGTTCTTAATTTCTTGGTAATTGCACAGGCTGAGGCTCCACATACTGCTATGGATTTTAAAATGATTTACTACCTATTTCCCAGAAGTTGGTGGAGCTGAGTGATGGGGAAATACCAACATGGCAATCGCTGTTAGGTTTTGTAGCTTGGCGGAGCGGAGAAGCTGAAGTTGCCGAAAAGGCATTCCGCAAATCTATCGAGTTATTCCAGCAATGGCGTAGTGAGCAGAAAGTCGCGAATGCTGTCACTTCTGACAACGACGGCTTAGCGAGCTCAAGCGCAAGAATCATTTAAAAAGGCATTATCTCGTCGTCCTCTTTACCGTAAGTCTCAAAGGGAATTAGATAAGCTTCAGTCCAATTAGCAGTCAATTTTAGAGAGTCTGAGCCTCGTTGGGGTAAGCAGTTTTATATAACCACAAACACTAAAAGTTTATGAAAAAAAGAACTGGGTAGATTCCTCAGACAGTCTAAAAACTGTCAAACTATGGTTAGAAACCTGGAGGAAAGGCGAAGAAGCGCACTCCCGTAAGGCTTTTCTATTTGGGGGTACTGCCTTAAGGTTTTATTAATTTTGATGATCGGCTTGCTGTTACACTGTGCTATCGCTTTACATAGTGTTTTCATCTATGGGTTTGGCTTATATTGGGGCACTTCTCCTTGGGTTTTACGACCCCTCTGGAGCAGCTTAAAAGTTATCAACAACTTAAAGTGGTGACACTTTACTGTAAGAGCATGTAAATCACTCGGTTGAGATCAACTTCAGGCTTGGCGTATTCAGCTAATGTTATAGGGCAAAGGTAGCGATTGCCCAAGAATGTGCGGCTGAGTTTTCTCAACGTAACTCAGAGAGCAGGTAAGTCTTACGCTGAACTTCCTTGAGGGCATCGATTGTCTTGATGAAGTCGATGCGTTGTTGGAGTGGATCTGGTATGGTGGAATGCTGCGTATGAGAGGTTTGCCCTAGTGTGCTTCGAGCCAGTTTGAGCCTGTGCCAGAATCGGCTTTTGCTGGGACTTGGTGTGGGAGTGCTAGGGCGGATTCCATGGCTTCGGTGATTTTCGGAATGAGCTCGTCTTGTTCGTCGAGGGCGAGATCAAAGAGGAGTTCATCGTGCACTTGGAGGATCATCTTGCTGTGGTAGTTACCGTCGCGCAGGAGTTGGTCGACCTTCACCATGGCGAGCTTGATCATGTCGGCGCCAGTTCCTTGGATCGGTGTGTTGATGGCGGCGCGTTCGGCATTTTTACGTATCATCGCATTGCGTGATGTGATGTCGCGTAGGTTACGGCGGCGACCACCAATGGTTTCCACGTAGCCGTCTTTTGCTGCCTGTTTCTTGGTGTGATCCATGAAGGTCTTAACTGCTGGATATTGCTTGAAGTAGGAATCGATGATGCTATCGGCCTCAGCGCGCGGGATGCCGAGACGCTGAGAGAGGCCAAATGCGGAGATGCCGTAGATGATGCCGAAGTTGACCATCTTGGCGGCGGCACGCATGTCACAAGTGACTTCATCGTGGCCAACGCCGTAGACGCGAGCTGCGGTGGCGGTGTGAATGTCGAGGTCTTGCTGGAAGGCCTCGATCATTGCTTCGTCGCCAGCGATTGCTGCCATCACGCGAAGCTCCACCTGCGAGTAGTCGCAGGCGAAAAGGGTGAATTCTTCAGAGCGCGGGATGAAGGCTTTGCGGATTTCGCTGCCAGCTTCGCTGCGGATAGGAATGTTCTGCAGGTTTGGATCGGATGAGGCGAGTCTACCTGTGGCAGTCATCAACTGATGTAGGTGGGTGTGGATGCGGCCGTCGCTTGGGCAAATATGCTCAGGAAGCGCGTCGACGTAGGTGGATTTGAGCTTCGACGCCTCGCGGTATTTGAGGATGTTGGCGACGATTGGGTGCTTTGGCGCGAGCGCAGCGAGGGTGGATTCGTCAGTTTTGAATTGGCCGGTTTTGGTCTTCTTCGGCTTTTCGACGAGCTTCATTTCTCCAAAGAGGATTTCTCCGAGTTGCTTCGGCGAGTTGAGGTTAAATTCTTTGCCCGCTTCTTCGTGGATTGACTTGGTTAGTTTCCCGAGCTTGTTGCCGAGTGTTTCGCCAATGACCTTGAGGTTGTTGAGATTGATGGAAATTCCTTCATGTTCGATGCGCACGAGGACGGGAAGGAGTGGCACCTCGATATCGTAAAAAACATCGTCTTGGCCTGTTTCAGAGAGTTTTTCTGCGAGGATTTCAGCAAGCTGGAAGGTGACGTCGACATCTTCGCAGGCGTAGTTGGTGAGGGACTCGGCTGGAATGATCGACATGTCGATGTGGTTCTTTTTTTTCTTTTTTGCCGGCTTTTTCTTTTCGGTGAAGCTAAAGAGATCGTCTTCTTGTGTTGCGGCAGCTTCCGCTTCTTGTTTCGCTGTTACTTTCTTAGCCACTTCGCTGAGCTTGATCGGCGTGTAACCGAGAAGGGACTCGGCGAGGTAGTCCATGTTGTGGCGCTGATCGGGATCGACGAGTGCGTGGGCGAGCATGGTATCAAAGAATGGTGGCTCGGACTCTAGACCTTGTGCGAGCAATACTGATAGGTCGTATTTGAGATTATGACCAATCTTGGTCGCCTTTGAGGTGAGCACTGGGCGAACGACTTCGAGAATCGTCGCAATACTTAGTTCTGGAGAAGGTGCGACGAAGAAGCTTTCGTGTGCCTTCCAGCTGAAGGCTATACCGAGAATATCTGCCGTGCGTGGGTTGAGGGAAGTGGTCTCGAGGTCGAAACAGAAGAGATCTTGCTGGTTGAGCTGTTTTACGAACTTCTCAAGTGCCGCTTCGGTGTTGACAAGCGTGTAGATAGTTTTAAAGTCTGCAAAAGTCTTTAGTTCGGCTTGGATCAGCTCAGGTTGTTCGCTGGTTGTGCTGGCAACGGCTGTGGTGCTGTGGCCTCGACCAGATTGGAAATCATTTCCGTAAAGGCGCCTGCCGAGTGCGTTGAATTCGAGCTCGGTGAAAATAGATTTTACTGCTTCGTCGTCGCGGTTGTCTAACACGAGCTCATCAAAAGTCATTTCGATTGGCGCATCGAGAATGATCGTAGTGAGTGTTTTAGAAAGGAGAGCCTGCTCCTTGTTGTTCTCCATGTTCTCCTTCTGTTTGCCTTTGAGTTGATCGGTGGATTCGAGGAGTTTTTCTACAGAACCGAATTTCCTGATGAGCTTCTTGGCTGTCTTTTCTCCAATGCCAGGAACGCCTGGGATGTTGTCTGAGGCGTCACCCCAGAGCGCGAGGATGTCGATGACTTGCTTCGGATCGTCGATTTCCCATTTTTCGAGAATTGCTGGCACGTCGAGCTTTTCTACGTCTGAGCCTTTGCGACCCGGCTTCCACATAGTGGTAGTTTCAGTAACCAGCTGAGCGTAGTCTTTATCAGGCGTCACCATGTAGGTGTGGAACGAGCCTTCGGCGTCTGCCTTGTGCGCGAGGGTGCCAATGATGTCGTCGGCCTCGTAACCTGGGAGCTCAATGACGGGGATATGGAATGCCTTTAGAATACGCTTCACCTGAGGGATTGCGTTGGCGATGTCCTCAGGCATGGCATCGCGCTGGGCTTTGTATTCGGGGAAGATTTTATGGCGTGGAGTTGGCTCCTTGGTGTCGAAAGCTACGCCGAGGTATGTCGGTTGTTGCTTGTCTAGGATGTCTAATAGCGTGTTCATGAAGCCAAACACTGCGGAAGTGTTCATGCCCTTGCTGTTGTAGATCGGGTTGCGAATGAGCGCGAAGTGCGCTCGGTAGACGAGAGCCATACCGTCGAGTAAGAAGAGGCGCTTATTAGGTGATGCCATGTGCGCAGGATGGACAGGGAGCTAACTAGGTCAATATTTAGTGTGTCTGTGGCTATTATTTTCAGCAGAAATCGCTAGAAACTGAGAGGTAAACTGCTAAGGAGTAGCCTATGAACACCTTGTCTATCTTTGTACTACTCATTATGGTTGGTGTTGGGTATGTGGCTCACCCTTTTGTTTTGCTTGTAGAAGATTCGTCGCCTGTTTTGCTGCATTTTTTGTTAAAAGCTTGAAAGTAGTAAGAGGTGAGGAACTGGGTGTTGTGGTGGGGTAAGTGAGAGATTCTTCAGTGAGTTATGTTGTGGTGTGAAGAAGTTTTGTGAGAAAAAAGTGAAGCGAATGGTAATTTTCTTTTGACAGTTTGGCAGCAGTTGCTAGTTTGCGCCCCGCCTTCCTAGATCAACTGATCGAAAGGAGGTGAACATCGGTAATAAAGGCTCTTGTAGCTCAGTGGTAGAGCGCGTCCTTGGTAAGGACGAGGTCGGCAGTTCAAATCTGCTCAAGAGCTCCATTACTAAATATTACTTCTTGCATCCAGCAAGACCCAAATCTAAAGCGCAAAAACATCTAAAATTATGGCTAAAGAAGCATTCGAAAGAAACAAGCCACACGTGAACGTCGGTACAATTGGCCACGTTGACCACGGCAAAACTACTCTCACAGCAGCAATCACAAACACCCTTGCAGAAAAGGGTGGTGCAGAAGCTAAGGCTTATGACGAAATCGACGGTGCTCCAGAAGAGCGCGAGCGTGGTATCACAATCTCTACAGCTCACGTTGAGTACGAAACAGAAGGTCGTCACTACGCACACGTTGACTGCCCAGGTCACGCCGACTACGTTAAGAACATGATCACAGGTGCTGCTCAGATGGACGGCGCGATCCTCGTTTGTTCTGCAGCAGATGGTCCAATGCCACAGACTCGTGAGCACATCCTTCTTGCACGTCAGGTTGGTGTTCCAGCAATCGTTGTTTTTCTTAATAAGATTGATCAGGTTGATGATGAAGAGCTCCTCGAGCTCGTCGAGATGGAAATCCGTGAGCTCCTTAGCGCATACGAATTCCCTGGTGACGACATCCCTATTGTAATGGGTTCCGCGCTTAAGGCTCTCGAAGGTGACGCAACTCACAAAGAAAACATCTTTAAGCTTATGGATGCAGTTGATTCTTACATCCCTGAGCCAGAGCGCCCAGTTGATCAGCCATTTCTTATGCCTGTTGAAGACGTATTCTCCATCTCTGGACGTGGTACGGTTCTTACAGGTCGTATCGAGCGTGGTATCATCAAGAAGATGGAAGAAGTTGAGATTGTTGGTATTAAAGATACTATCTCCACTACTATCACAGACATCGAAATGTTCCGTAAGCTTCTTGACGAAGGTCGTGCAGGCGAGAACGTAGGTCTCCTTGTTCGTGGTCTTAAGAAGGACGATGTAGAGCGCGGTCAAGTTGTTGTTAAGCCTAGTTCCGTTACTCCACACGCTAAGTTCACAGGTGAAGTTTACGTTCTTTCTAAGGATGAAGGTGGTCGTCACACACCATTCTTCTCTAACTACCGTCCACAATTCTACTTCCGTACCACAGACGTAACAGGTGCTATCAAGCTTCCTAAAGATGTAGAAATGGTTATGCCTGGTGATAACGTTCAGATGGAAATCGAACTCATCACTAAGATCGCGATGGAGAAGCGTATGCGTTTCGCTATCCGTGAAGGTGGGCGTACAGTTGGCGCAGGTCGCGTAACTGACATCCTTGACTAATTTTGACGCGCTGGGTTCCGAACTAGTTCGGAAGCTGGATTTACAGGGGTGCTTCTAAGGAAGCCTTGGGAGCATCCCTTATTCGTCAAAATTAATTCATCGAAAGTTTTTTAGGGGTATAGCTCAATTGGTAGAGTAGCGGTCTCCAAAACCGTTGGTTCAGAGTTCAAGTCTCTGTGCCCCTGCCACCTTTGATATTTTTATTTTAGACTATGTTTACAAAGAGCAGAAACTTCCTTGAAGAGGTGAAGGCGGAGCTTCGCAAGGCAACTTGGCCTTGGGATTCCGATTCAAAAGCAAAAGGTTTCAAGAAGTACAAGGAGCTTGTGGACTCCACTGTGGTAGTTATTATCGCAATTATCCTTCTCGCAGGCTTCGTTGCTGTTTCTGATCTCCTTTTGTCTGAAGCGCTTATCTTGATTACGAAAGTAACGAGCTAAATTTTTCCACATTTAGGGTTCTGGCTGCAATTAGCTAGTTCCCATAATTTTCCGAACAATTTATTTTCACACAATCCGATGCCAACTATTCCGCCAGCTAAAAAACAATGGTATGTAGTACACGTTCTTTCCGGTCAGGAGCAGCGCGTGCGCAATTGTATCTTGCGTCAGGTCGAGGCGAAAAAAATGGGTGACAAAATCTTTGAGGTTCTTATGCCTACAGAGGTTGTCTCCGAAGTGAAGCGTGGTAAGAAGAGCGAACGCAAGCGTAAGCTTTATCCAGGTTACATTCTCATCAACATGAATCTCCTAATCGAAGATGAAGATGTTAAGTTGGTTAAAGATACATGGTACTTTATCAAAGAGATGGAAGGTGTGATCGGTTTCTCTGGTATAAAAAGTAGCGGCTTCTCTGATAAAAATGATAAAAAAAATTATCCAATCCCAATGCGTCAGCGTGAAGTTGATGCAATGTTGGCTCAAATCAAGGAGCGTGAAGAAAGTGTGCGTCCAGCAGTTGCCTTTGAAGTTGGTGATACTGTCTTGGTTAACGACGGTCCGTTCAAGAGCCAAAATGGTGTTGTTGAAGAAATTGATGCTGAGCGCGGTAAGCTCCGTGTAGCGGTGACTATCTTCGGACGCTCCACTCCAGTTGATCTTGAATTCTGGCAGGTCGAACAAGGCGAGTAAGTTAATCTTAAAGTTCTCGGTTCAGTTTTGAGCCACTATGTAGCCGCAAATAGCGGAATCATTACTCACAACAATAACAACTAATTTATAGCAAATTATGGCTAAGGAAATTAAACAAGTTCTCAAGCTCCAGATTCAAGCTGGACAGGCAAATCCATCTCCACCAGTAGGTCCTGCACTTGGTCAGGCTGGTGTAAACATCATGGCTTTCTGTAAGGATTTCAACGCTGCTACACAAAAGCAGGCGGGTGATCTTCTTCCAGTAGTAATCACAGCTTACAAAGATGCTTCTTTCACATTCATCACAAAGCAGCCACCAGCAGCAGTTCTTATTAAGAAGGCAGCAGGTATCGCTTCTGGTTCTGGTGAGCCTAACAAGAAGAAGGTTGCGCATCTTTCTAAAGAGCAGCTCATAACTGTTGTTGAGCAGAAGATGCCGGATCTTAACGCAAATGATCCAGAGGCAGCTGCAAACATCATCGCAGGTACTGCACGTCAGATGGGTATCACAGTAGAGGGCTACTAGGCCTCTTAGTATGATTTCTCATTGAAAATTACAGATTTAGCACGCAAATGCTTGACAAAGGAGGCTTTATCTGCGAGTCCCCTTTCCCGCCTAAATATGTTTTTGTGTGAAGGTGATAAATAGCAGGAGAGGTAAATAGCCTCGGAAGTACTGCAAAACTAAATAATACAATGGCAAAGCGTAGTAAACGTTACACACAAGCCGCTGAATTGGTGGATCGCACCAAGGCATACGGTCTCGACGAAGCTGTGAGCATTCTCAAGAAGTTCCCAGCTCCTAAATTTGACTCTACAGTCACTCTCTCTTTCGCACTCGGTGTTGACCCACGTAAGAGCGATCAGATGGTTCGTGGTTCTGTTTCTCTTCCACACGGTACTGGTAAGAAAGTACGCGTAATAGTGTTCGCATCCGGCGATGCAGCAAAAGCAGCTGAAGCTGCAGGTGCTGATAAAGTAGGTATGGCTGACCTCATCAAAGAAGTTCAAGGTGGATTCACTGACTTCGATGTTGCTATCGCGACTCCAGACGCAATGACTGAAGTTCGTAAGATCGCACGTGTTCTCGGACCACGTGGCCTTATGCCTAACCCTAAGACAGGTACAGTTACTGATGACACAGCTAAGGCTATCGACGCAGTAAAGGCTGGTCGTATCGACTACAAGATCGACAAGAATGGCAACATATCTGCAGCAATTGGTAAAGGCTCTTTCGACGAAGTTAAGCTCGTTGAGAACGTAAAAGCATTCGTAGAGAGCATTGTAAAAGCTAAGCCAGCATCTGCTAAGGGTAACTATATCAAGGCAGCTACAGTAGCTTCCTCCATGAACCCAGGTGTAAAGCTCGACTCAAGCGTCTACTCTGCAACTGCATAATTTAACGAAAGGAATGATCACTATGAATCCTAACAAATCTTTCATCATCGACGAACTCTACGAGCGCGTAAACGCTTCCCCGTTCGTTATCGTAGTAGACTACACAGGCACAACAGTACCTCAGTTCGCAGGTCTTCGCGACAAGCTTCGCGAGTCCGATGCAGAGTGTCACGTTGCTAAGAACACATACATGCGCGCAGCTCTTACAAAGGCTGGCCTTCCTGATATCAGTTCTGAGCTCAAGGGGCAGACTGCATTCATCACAGGTGAAAACGACGTATGTGCAGCAGCAGGTGCTGTGAAGGCATTCGCTAAGGACGCTGAGAAGAAGGATGTATTCAAAGCTGGTATCCTCGGCGGTGAAGCCCTCGACGTTGCTAAGCTTACTACTCTTGCTAGCCTTCCATCTCGCGAAGTACTCCTCGCTCAGCTCCTTGGAGTCATCAACGAGCCTGGTACTCAGATCGCACGTGTACTTAACGAAAAAGTTAAGACCGACGGCGGCGAAGCAGCTGAATAATAAACAATTTGAACTGATAGCAATGTGAGGTAACTTGCGTTGCTTGATAACCAACCTTGGTTCCTCGTCGGACCTCCGGTCTGGAGAACTGAAATGCCCCTGATGCTCAGGGCGCGACGAAACCTAACAAATAGAATAATAAAAAATGGCTGATTTAGAAAAAATCGCAGAAGAACTCGGCAAGCTTACAGTAATCGAAGCTGCAGAACTCGTTAAGAATCTCGAAGAAGCATGGGGCGTTTCCGCTGCTGCTGCTGCTGTAGCTGTTGCTGGTCCTGCTGGCGGTGGTGAAGCTGCTGAAGAAAAGACTGACTTCGACGTTGAGCTTACAGAAGCAGGTGGCAACAAGATTGCTGTTATTAAGGCAGTACGTGGTGTTGCATCCGGCCTCGGTCTTGCAGAAGCTAAGAAGCTTGTTGAAAGCGCACCAGTTGTTATCGCTGAAGCTCTTGACAAAGACGCTGCAGAAGCTGCTAAGACAGCTCTTGAAGAAGCAGGTGCTAAAATTACACTTAAGTAATTCGACACTTTCTCTACGAGGTGACTCCGTTTTCACGGGGTCACCTTTTTACGCATCATTGATTAGGGCTCAGATTTTAAGATAATTTAAAGTTTGAGTTCTGCTCAATGGAGAGTGGGTAAAAGACGTTTTCACCCATTTACCAAAGACAGAATAAGGATCCTAAAACCAAGTTCGCCCGAACCGGAAACGGTATCGGGTTTAACCGCCTAAAAATAACACTAGTACTCCACCATGGCCGAAAGACGCTACTTCGGAACAATTGATGAGGTGATTGAACCACCGAACCTCATTGAAGTTCAATCTAAGTCCTATGAGGACTTCCTTCAGAAAGACGTGCCTGCTACTCAGCGCATCAAAACTGGCCTCCAAGCCGTTCTAAACGAGGGTTTCCCAATCAAAAGTTACGATGAAACAATCGAGCTCGATTTCAATGCCTATGACATTGAAGAGCCGAAAGCCACAGCCCTCGAAGCACTTCAAACCGGAGAGAGCTTCAGTGCAGCACTCTATGTAACCTTCAAGTTGAAGGACGAAACTGGAACGAAGAAAGAGCGCGTTTACATGGGTGAAATCCCAATGATGACTCGCCGTGGTACTTTTGTAATCAACGGTGCTGAGCGTGTAATCGTTTCTCAACTTCACCGCTCCCCAGGTATCTGTTTTGAAAAGTCCCTTCACCTCAACGGTAAGGAACTCTTTAGCTTCCGCATCATTCCTGACCGCGGTTCTTGGCTCGAAACTCAGTTTGACACGAACGACCTTCTCTACGTTTATCTCGACCGTCGTCGTCGTAGAAAAAAGTTCCTTGCTACTACTTTCCTTCGCGCACTTGGCTACCCAAGCAATCGCGAACTCTGTGAGCAATTCTATGCAATCAAAGAGCTCAAGCTCGCAGAAGAAATGGACGAAGAAGAGCTTCCCTCCATGGTTCCATTTGAAGACATCCTCGATGGTGAAGTCGTTGTTGCTAAGCGCTACGAGCCACTTACAATCGGTGTTGTTCGCCAACTCCTCGCTCTCGACCTCAAGAAGGTAGAAGTGATCGATTCTCGCGAAGATGAAATTCTTCTCAAGTCACTTAAGAAGGACCAATCCCACGATGAAGAGTCTGCACTTAAGGATATCTACAAAAAGCTTCGCCCTGGTGATCCACCAACAGCAGCAAACGCTAAGGCTTTACTTAGGCGTCTCTTCTTCGATGAGAAGAAGTATGACCTTACACATGTTGGTCGTTACAAGATTAATCAGAAGCTCGGTATCGATGTTGATGCAGCTACACGCACAATGGTCGGTGAAGACTTCCTCAATGCTACTAAGTATCTTCTTAAGCTTAAGAAGGGTGAGGGTGTTCTCGATGATATCGATAATCTTGGTTCCCGCCGCGTACGTGCAGTAGGTGAGCTTCTTGCAAACCAGTGTCGCGTAGGTCTTGCTCGTACTGAACGCCTCGTGAAAGAGCGTATGACTCTCTTTGATGTAAATATCGAGGGCATGACTCCTCAGAAGCTAATCAATCCTAAAGCTCTTTCTGCGGTTATACGTGACTTCTTCGGTCGTTCCCAGCTTTCTCAGTTTATGGATCAGACGAACCCACTTGCAGAGCTTACGCATAAGCGTCGTCTCTCCGCACTTGGACCTGGAGGTTTGAACCGTGACCGTGCAGGCTTCGAAGTTCGAGACGTTCACCCATCTCACTACGGTCGTATCTGTCCGATTGAGACTCCAGAAGGTCCGAACATTGGTCTTATTAACTCCATGTGTACGTATGCATGTATCAACGAATTTGGTTTCATCGAAACACCATACCGCAAAGTTGCGAATGGTAAGGTGACAAACCAGATCGAGTACGTGACTGCTGACCAGGAAGAATCATTCTTTATCGCTCAGGCGAATAATCCGATCGATGATGGTGGTAAGTTTCTTAACGAGCGTGTTACTGCACGTGAGAGTGGTGGTGAGTTCATCGAAGTGGATCCATTTACTGTCGACTACATGGACGTTTCTCCTAAGCAGCTCGTTTCTGTCGCTGCAGGTCTTATCCCATTCCTTGAGCACGATGATGCGAACCGCGCATTGATGGGCTCAAACATGCAACGTCAGGGTGTGCCGCTTCTTATCTCAGAAGCACCATTCGTCGGTACTGGTCTCGAAGCTAAGGCTGCGCAGGATTCTCGCGCTGTTGTAATCTCTGAGTCTGAAGGTATTGTCGCCGCTTCCACTGGTGAACTTATCGTTATTACTAAAGATGGTGAGCTTCCAGTAAGTGATGAGCAATTTCTCTCCGACAACGCATCTGTTGTTACTGATTTTGACAAAGGAATCTTTGTCTACCCACTTCGTAAGTTTATGCGCTCCAACGCAGGAACATGCATGAATCAGAAGCCTGTCGTCAATCGTGGTGACAAGGTGAAGATCGGTTCTGTTCTTGCGGACGGACCAAACACACAGGGTGGTGAACTCGCTCTCGGTCGTAATGTTCTCGTGGCATTTATGCCTTGGAACGGATACAATTTCGAAGATGCTATCATCATCTCCGAGCGTGTTGTTAAGGAAGATGTTTACACATCCATCCACATTTCTGAGTACGAGTGCGCAGCATGTGACACGAAGCTCGGACCTGAAGAGATCACACGCGACATCCCGAACGTGGGTGAAGAGGCTCTCACGAACCTCGACCACGACGGTATCGTACGCATCGGTGCGGAAGTGAAGCCGGGCGACATCCTCGTCGGTAAGATTACTCCTAAGTCCGAGACTGAGCTCGCTCCAGAAGAGCGTCTCCTTCGTGCGATCTTCGGTGAGAAGGCTGCAGACGTGAAAGACACTTCACTCCGCGTTCCTCCCGGCACTAGCGGTATCGTTCAGGATATTCGCATCTCCACACACGGTCTTGCTCGTCGCAAGGGCGGTGACACGGATCCAGCGGAAATTAAAAAGAAACTCAAGAAGATCAACGACGACTACAAGAAGAAGAAAGACGCACTTACTGACCAGCTCACTGAGAAGCTTTCCGACATCCTTCTCGGCGAGAAGATCCCACTCGACGTTGTGAACGAACAGTCCGGTGAGATCATCATCCCAGCGAACCGTAAGATCACTAAGACACTTCTTCGTAAGCTTGCTGCGATCCACGATCACATTGAAATCGACCCATCTCCGATCCGTAACAAGATCCTTGAAATCATTTCTAGCTTTGAAAGCCGCTTTTCTGAGCTCGACACTGATCGTGAGCGTTGTCTCGACCAGATGGAGTCTGGTGATGAAATTGATCCAGGTGTCATCAAGGAAGTGAAGGTCTATGTTGCTAAGAAGCGTAAGCTTTCTGTCGGTGATAAGATGGCTGGTCGTCACGGTAACAAAGGTGTTGTCGCGATCATCGTTCCTGAAGAGGACATGCCGTTCCTTGACGACGGTACTCCAGTTGACATCTGCCTCAACCCACTCGGTGTTCCATCTCGAATGAACGTCGGACAGGTTCTTGAGACTCACCTTGGTGTTGCAGCTAAGGCGCTTGGATTCAATGTAGCGACTCCTATTTTCGACGGTATCTCAGAAGAAAAAGTATGGGACTTCATGAGCGAAGCTAAGAAGATCGACGGTGTTAAGATGATCGGCGATGGTTCTGGCAAAGCACGTAAGCGTCGCCCAGACGAGCCAATGCAGCCAGGTTTTACTTGGATTGGTGACGGTAAGGATAGTTCCACAGGCGGTAAGTCGACTCTCTATGACGGTCGTACTGGTGAAGTATTTCATCAGCCAGTCGTGGTAGGTCAGATCTACATGCTGAAACTCGGCCACCTTGTGGCTGATAAGATTCACGCTCGTGCTGTTGGACCATACTCACTTGTTACTCAGCAGCCACTCGGTGGTAAGGCTCAGTCTGGTGGTCAGCGATTTGGTGAGATGGAGGTCTGGGCGCTTGAAGCCTACGGCGCTGCATACACCTTGCAGGAAATGCTTACAGTCAAGTCCGATGACGTTCAAGGTCGTACGCGTATCTACGAGGCAATCGTCAAAGGCGACAACAATCTCGAAGCTGGCACTCCAGAATCGTTCAACGTTCTCATGAAAGAAATGCAGTCACTCGGTCTCAATGTGCGTCCTGGTAAGGGACTCGCTGAAGATACTACTGACAGCATTCCAGGTGATATCGGATCCGATGATTTCTCACTCGACGATCTCACACTGTAATCAACACGGAACAAAAGGCGTCACTTCGGTGGCGCCCATCCCATTAACTAAAAATTAAAAACTATTTCCTTATAATATGAGTGTTGAAACAAATCTACGCGAGCTTTTCGGTATCGACGAAAAGCTAGATTCATTCGATCATGTAGCCATCACAGTAGCGAACCCGGAGATCATCCGCGGTTGGTCTAAAGGCGAAGTGAAGAATCCTGAAACAATCAACTACCGTACTTTCAAACCCGAAAAAGGCGGTCTCTTCTGTGAGCGTATCTTCGGTCCTACATGTGACTGGGAGTGTGCTTGTGGTAAGTATAAGCGTATCAAGCATAAAGGTGTCGTTTGTGACCGCTGTGGTGTAGAGGTGACTCTTTCCCGCGTTCGCCGCGAGCGTATGGGCCACATCGAACTTGCAGTTCCTGTGACACACATTTGGTTCTACAAATGTATGCCATCCCGTATCGGTCTTATGCTCGATATGTCTGCACGTGACCTTGAGCGTGTGATCTACTACGAAGACTTTATCGTAACTGAGCCACGTGACACACCACTTGAGCGCGGTCAGCTCCTTACAGAGCTTGAGCTTCGTGATGCAGAAGAAGACTACGGCGAAGAAACGTTCCGTGCAGCAATGGGTGCTGAGGCACTTCAGGATCTTCTTTCACAGGTCGAGCTTGCTAAGCTTGTAAAAGAGCTTCAGGAAGAAATGGAGAACACACGCTCCAAGCAGACCATGAAGAAGCTCGCTAAGCGTCTCAAGCTTACACAAGGTTTCCTTACATCTAAGACTCGTCCGGAGTGGATGATCATGAATGTTCTTCCAGTGATTCCACCGAACCTTCGTCCATTAGTCCCACTCGAAGGCGGTCGCTTTGCTACATCTGATCTCAACGACCTCTACCGTCGTGTAATCAACCGTAACAACCGTCTTATGAACCTCCTTCAGCTGAAGACTCCAGAGGTTATTATTCGCAACGAGAAGCGCATGCTTCAGGAAGCTGTGGATGCTCTCTTCGATAACGGTCGTCACGGCCGTGCAGTGACAGGTGCGGGCAACCGTGCGCTCAAGTCACTCTCTGACATGCTCAAGGGTAAGGGTGGACGTTTCCGTCAGAACCTTCTCGGTAAGCGTGTTGACTACTCTGGTCGTTCCGTGATCGTTGTTGGTCCTGATCTTAAGCTTGGTCAGTGTGGTCTTCCTAAGAAGATGGCACTCACTCTCTTCGAACCATTCATCATCCGTCGCCTCAAGGAACTCGGCTACTGTCATACAGTGCGTTCCGCGAAGAAGATGATTGATCGCAAGACTACTGAGGTATGGGACATCCTCGCTGAAGTGACTAAAGGTCACCCAGTGATGTTAAACCGCGCACCGACTCTTCACAGACTTTCTATCCAAGCATTTGAGCCTGTGCTTATTGAGGGATCTGCGATCCGTGTCCACCCACTCGTATGTACAGCCTATAACGCTGACTTCGATGGTGACCAGATGGCGGTACACGTACCACTTTCCGTAGAAGCTCAGATGGAAACTCGCCAGCTCATGCTTGCGCCGAACAACATCTTCTCACCTTCTTCTGGTAAGCCGATCACAACTCCTTCCCAGGATATTATTCTTGGTAACTACTACCTCACATACAGCCGCACACATACAGCTGTTGAGATCGAAGCGAACAAGGAAGTACACCTTCCGCTTTTCGAGAACACAACTGAAGTCGAATTCGCGATTGCTTCCCGTAAGCTTCGCTACCACGACCTCATCCGTCTCCGTAACCCAGACTTCGGTAAGGATACAGAGTTCGGTAATAATGAGCTCAAGGTCATCGAAACAACACCAGGTCGTGTACGTTTCAATGAGATTTGGCCTGAAGGAGTAGGCTTCATTAACTTCAATGTTGGTAAGAAGCAGATTGGTGACATCATTTGGCGTTGTTACCAAGTTGCTGGTAAGAACCCAACAGTCTTAGCTCTCGATAGCCTCAAGTCTCTTGGTTTTGCAGAAGCGACTCGCTCTGGTACATCCATTGGTCTTGTTGACATGGTGATTCCAAAGGAAAAGCCAGCTGAGCTTGAGAATGCATACATAGAGATTGAGAAAGTTGAGAAGCTTTATCGCAATGGTGTGATCACGAATAACGAACGCTACCAGAAGGTTGTCGATATTTGGACACACGCTACGGACAACATCGCGAACGCGGTTTACCGTCAGATGGAGCACAAAGGTGGTGATTACCTCCCGAATCCGCTCTTCATGATGGTTGACTCTGGTGCTCGTGGTAACAAGGCACAAATTAAGCAGCTCGCTGGTATGCGTGGTCTTATGGCTAAGCCATCTGGTGAGATTATCGAACGCCCAATTACTTCGAACTTCCGTGAAGGTCTTTCTGTACTTGAGTACTTCATTTCTACTCATGGTGCGCGTAAGGGTCTTGCTGATACAGCGCTTAAGACTGCTGACTCCGGTTACATGACTCGTAAGCTCGTTGATGTATCTCAGGATGTGATCATCAACGAGTCTGACTGTGGCACTGTCAACGGTATCACTGTAACACCAATCTATGATGGTGACGAAGAAGTTGCGACACTTCCAATGCGTATATACGGTCGTACTTCCTGTGAGGAAGTGAAGGATCCAGTGACTGGTGAAGTGATCGTCAAGATCAACGACATCATCAATGAAGAGCAGGCAAACCAGATCGAGAACATTGGTTGTCAGTCCCTCAAGATTCGTTCCGTACTTACCTGTGAATCTGAGCGCGGTTGCTGTGCTCATTGTTACGGTCTCAACCTTGCTACTGGCAAGATTGGTAAAGACGGTGAAGCAGTGGGTATCATCGCGGCACAGTCCATTGGTGAGCCAGGTACACAGCTTACGATGCGTACATTCCACGTTGGTGGTGTTGCTACAGCATCCTTCAAGCAGCCGAAGATCGACGCGAAAACATCTGGTAAGGTTGTCTACAAAGACCTTCGCACTGTACAAGATGCAGACGGCAATTGGGTTGTTCTTAACAAGAAGGGTTCTGTATCCATCCAAGATAAGAGAGGTCTCGAAGTAGAAGAGCACAACCTCATCATTGGTTCCGTTATCTCTATTAAAGATGGCGTAACAGTGAAGAAGGGGCAGACATTTGTAACTTGGGATCCATATAACGTACCAATTCTCACTGAGAAGGCTGGTAAGATCGAATTTCGTGACATGATCACTGGCATCACAGTTGCCAATGAGACTGACAAGGAAACAGGTAAAAAAGGTATGGTTGTCACAGAGCACAAAGAAGACCTTCACCCATCCATCGTGATTGTGGACGAAGCGACTTCTGAAGTTCTCGCTTCTTATCCGATTCCTGTAGGCGCTCACCTTTCTGTTACTGAAGGTCAAGTCGTAGGTGGTGGTGTGCAGCTTGCGTGTACTCCACGTAAGGCTGAGAAGACAAAGGATATTACTGGTGGTCTTCCACGTATTGCTGAGCTCTTCGAAGCACGTCGTTCGAAAGACGCATGTACAATCGCTAAGATCGACGGTGAAGTTTCCTTCGGCCCGAATGTTCGTGGTAAGAAGAAGGTCATCGTATCCAACCTTGAGACTGATGAGTCCGCTAACCACCTCGTCCCAATGGGTAAGCATGTGATCGTTTCTGAAGGTGATGCACTCAAGGCTGGTGATCAAATCACTGAAGGTCCAGTGGCTCCAGAAGATCTTCTCGAAGCATGTGGTGCTCAGAAACTCCAGGAACACCTCGTGAACGAAGTTCAGGAAGTTTATCGAGTTCAGGGTGTAGAGATCAACGATAAGCACATTGAAATCATCATTCGTCAGATGCTCCGCAAGGTGAAAATCACTGAGCCAGGCGATACAGAATTTCTTTGGGGCGACCAAGTTGACCGCACTGCGTTCAACAAGGCGAACAAGGAAGTTACTGCACAAGGTGGTAAGCCAGCAGAAGGTGAAGCAGTTCTTCTCGGTATCACTAAGGCATCCCTTGAGACTGATTCCTTCATCTCTGCAGCATCCTTCCAGGACACCACACGTGTTCTTACAGAAGCAGCTACACTTGGTCGCGTAGATACACTCCAAGGCTTCAAGGAAAACGTCATCATGGGTCACCTCATCCCTGCGGGTACAGGCTTCAAGTCCCACAAGTCTTCTCGTTTTGAGTTCACTGTGGAAGAGCCAGAGCCAGTGGTTGAGGAATCTGCTGAAGAAGCAGGTGAGTCCACAGCGACTGAGACTGCTTAATTGAAGCGAACTTAGTTCAACGATTTCAACTGGTCATCGCTATACGCGATGATCAGTTTTTTGTTGTTATAAAATGTGTATCACGCGGGAACGAAGCGCGGGAGCAATGAGAGAAAGCTACCCAAACTAATCTATAGCAATTTTCTCGCTTTCACCCTTTATCGTTGCTTCTTTCTTCTTTCTACTTCACCCATGCTCACACTCGTCGAGAAGCAACGCTATGCCCGTCACTTTACTCTTCCTGAAGTAGGTGAAGCCGGACAAGAAAAGCTAAAGCAAAGCTCCGTTCTTTGTATTGGCACAGGTGGACTCGGCTCTCCTGTCGCCCTCTATCTTGCAGCAGCTGGTGTCGGAAGAATAGGATTAGTTGACGCCGACCACGTCGAATCCTCCAATCTCCAACGCCAAATTATCCATAGCGAGTCATGGGTCGGTAAGCCAAAGTTAGAAAGCGCCAAAGCACGCCTCAAAGAAATCAATCCCTTCATTAAAATCGAATGCCACGAAGCTCGATTCACCGCTACTAACGCCAAGAACATAGCGTCTAATTATGACATCATTCTCGATGGAACAGACAATTTTCCAACTCGCTACCTCAGTAATGATGTCGCCTATTTCCTAGGAAAACCTAACATCTATGGATCTATCTTTAGATTCGAAGGCCAACTCTCAGTCTTCGCTCCCCACTTAGGTGGCTCATGCTATCGCTGCATGCTTCCTATGCCACCTGCTCCCGATGCTGTACCTAGCTGCGCTGAAGCTGGAGTGCTCGGTGTACTGCCTGGCATCATCGGCTCCATGCAAGCAATGGAGGCGATCAAAATACTTCTCGAAATAGGCAACCCCCTACTTGGAAAACTCGTCCACTATGACGCACTCAATACTGAGTTTCGCAATTTTACTCTAAGAAAAGACCCTGAATGCGCACTTTGCGGCAACAACCCAACAATCACAGAACTCATTGACTATGATGGTTTCTGTGGCATTCCTAACACATCCTCTATGACTGAAATTACCGTAATTGAACTCAAAGAAAAACTTGACGCAGGCTTCGATGGAATCCTTGTCGATGTCCGTACGCCCGCTGAAGTTTCCGCTGCCGCGCTCGATGGCACGACCCGCATCCCACTCCAAGAAATTGCAGATCGTTATGCGGAAATCCCAACGAACAAAACAATCTACATCCATTGTAAAGCTGGTGGCCGTAGTGCCAAAGCTTGTGCCTTCTTAGCAGCTCAGGGAATCACCAACACTGTGAACATCAAAGGTGGCATCGACGCTTGGCGTGATCTCATCGACCCCTCCCTTCCTCCAGCCTAACTGGCTGAAGGTAAAAATAGCACATCAACAAAGCTAAGAGCAATTGGCGGAGGGGGAAGGAATCGAACCAACCCTAGACCACTACAGCCCAACAACGGTTTTGAAGACCGCGGCGACCAACCAGGCACGCGTCACCCTCCATCGCTAAATCTGAGTAGAATCTAGCACATTCAACGGGTTATACAACCTCTAGAATATAAAAAAGACGCCTCCCAACCATAAAGAGCTTTAAACTACTCAGAAGTTTCCACTTTTTAATATTCAGGATTTTTATTGCTGAATTCCCCCAAGCACATAGGAGCAAAAAATCTTGGGATAAAACTGCTATACTTTTGCACACATCCACCTATACTTAGCGGCAAGCAGGAAGCACCTCATTCCACAATAGGAATAATCATCGTTTATGGCAGGTATCGATCTCCATCAAAACTTGAGTCAGTCTCAGGTGCTCTCACCGCAAATGCGGCAAAGCCTCGAAGTTCTACAGGCCAACTCGTTAGAACTCGGTCAAATTCTCCAACAGGCACTCAGTACTAACCCGGTGTTAGAGATCGACACCCACGACGAGCCACTTGAGGAAGCCACGGCTCCAGACGCTGAGAGTGATATCGAAACACTTTCCGAGCTCGATGATGATTTTCGTGAATTGCAGATTATAGAGTACGCGAACTCACAGCCGAGCTCTTCTGACGATGAGGCTAAGCGTGAGCATCTCTATAACTCCATCGTCGCCCCTAAGACACTGCAGCAGCACCTACTCAGTCAGCTCTCATTTTCAGCAGCACCTGAGCCTCTCAAACAGGTTGCTGCAATCTTGATCGGTTACATCAATGATCGAGGATTTTTTGAAAGTAGTTTGGAAGACATAGTGCGCGCAAACGATTTTACATTACGTAAAGCTGAAAGAGCTCAAGCCGTATTGCAGAATTTTGATCCTGCAGGCGTTGCTGCTGTCGACCTAACTGAATCACTACAAATCCAGTTAGCCCGCAAAGACTTGCTTGGAAGTCTAGAATATCGCATTGTCTCAGAGCAGTTAGACAACTTAGCGAGAAAGCGAATTCCTGAGATAGCTCGCCAATTAGGAGTCTCTACCGATGCGGTAAATACTGCAGCAGAAACTATCGCGACACTCACTCCTGACCCAGGAGCTGATTTCGACCCAACATCGAACCCTCATATTACAGCTGACGTCATCGTCTTCAAAAACCTTGATGGAAAATGGGAAATTCAGCTCACAGGTGCAAATATTCCCGATCTCTTCATTAGCAATGCATATAAAGACCTCATGGCTAGTACTAGTGACAACAAGGCTAGACAATACTTACGCGATCAGATTCGCAACGGAAAAATCCTCATCCGATCGATCTCACAGAGGCAAGAAACTCTTTATAAACTCGCTCAACAGTTGATCGATCGTCAGCCAGAATTCTTTGAGCAAGGACCAAAGGCACTCAAACCAATGACGATGAATGAAATTGCTGAGAGCATTGAAGTCCATTCAGCCACAATTTCTAGGGCCGTCGCAGGGAAATATGTGCAGACACCTCACGGGCTCATCGAGCTTCGAACATTTTTCACCACTGGTTACACAACGGAAACTGGCCAAGAGGTCTCAAATACAGGAATCCGAGAAACCATTCAGCAGATGATCGCTGAAGAAAACCCACAAACCCCTCTTTCAGATTCAAAAATTGAAAAAAAACTTAAAGAAAAAGGCATCAGGGTCGCGCGGCGTACCATCGCAAAATACCGTGACCAACTTAATATTTTGCCCAGCCATTTACGCAAGCAATTCTAGCTTTCTTAGCTCATTGAGTGTCTAGAATTCTCACAATCAAAAACTTGTACCTATCTTGGGAAACCTGTGATAACAAGCTTACTGCCGGCCTTGAAAATTTTCTGCTAAAAATCTACAGAAAATCCTTGCAAGAAACCAGATCGCCCACTACGTCTTCCCTTGCATCGCAAGGAGCACAACTTACCAACAAAACGCGCAGATAGCTCAGTTGGTAGAGCAGTTGGCTTTTAACCAATTGGTCCTGGGTTCGAGTCCCAGTCTGCGTACTTTTTCTAAAGTAAAAATAAGAGTCTTCACCAAAGATTATGGAGAGGGTGTTTTTTTGAATTATTTTTAAGTCCTATCCGCACTGTGCGATGATGCGGATTCTGTAGTTTTTAAATTCGTACGCTTGTCTTTGTATGAGCTTCATCTTTCTGTGGAAGCCTTCGGTTGTTCCGTTGTTCTTTGTAAAGCGCCACATACAGGCAATCGGCTCAAGCCAGTCTGTGAGAGTCTTTAAGTGAAGAGTGAGGTTTGTAGGGTGTTTGCGCATAACGGCCAACTCGCTTCGGTGACTTGAGCTGAATGAACTGGGCGTAGAGTGATGAAGATTGAAAATACTTCTTCTAAGAGGCTCAGAGCTAAGTTGTCCTTTAGTGACATCAAGGTAGCTTAGGTAGAAAACTTCGTGAGTAATTACAACACTTCCATCGTCGAGTGTGGATAATGAGTGAGCACGGCGGCTCAAAGCATTCGAGATACTTCACTTTATACGTTGATAGAGGTCCTTACTGTGAAGATATGAAGAGAGCTGCAGCACGGGCAGCGCTGAGGTTTATGTTGCGGCTAAAGCTTTACATGCATGGTGTAGCTATGGTTATGCAGTATTTAAAGGATATCGTAACCCTTCAAACCTAGATTGAGCTTCTTAAACATAGAGGACATGCTGGCTATTTTGCATCATCTCCTCAACCTTTGATGAAGAACCCAATGAAGCTTTTCACTTGATAGATCTCAGTTCTTCGCGCTCAATGCGGAGCTACTTTATTTTTCAGATGGATTCACTCGAAGTTCTATTAGGATATAAATTCCGCAATTCACTCCTCCTCGCTGAAGCTCTGACTCACCCGAGCTTGGCTTATGAAACTCAGCGACCGCATTTTGATAATCAGCGACTTGAATTTCTAGGTGATGCTGTGCTACAGCTAGCTTTGACGGATCATCTGTACCATCTCTTTCCTAGTTTCACAGAAGGTGATCTCACTAAAATGCGTGCACGTCTCGTGTCAAAAAATGCGTTGTGCAATCTCGCTTCAGGGATTGATCTTGGCGACTACGTACTCTTAGGTCGTGGAGAAAAAGCGAGTGGAGGACGCCAACGTGCGTCGACATTGGCAGATGCTTTCGAGGCCTTGCTCGGAGCAGTGTATTTAGATGGAGGTTTTGAGGCTGCGCGCGACGTGGTGCTGAAGGTGGCTGAAGCTGAAGTGGCAAAGATTATCGAAAAGCCTGAGGAGAGGAATCCGAAAGGGAGTTTACAGGAAGTGCTTCAAACAATTCAGCCAGAAAGTCCTGTTTATAAAGTCGTGGGTGAGGAGGGGCCTGATCACAATAAGCATTTCCTAGTTGAGGTACACTGGAATGGTGTGGTTTTAGCACAAGGTCAAGGCCGCAATAAAAAGCAGGCCGAAGCAGCGGCAGCGACTGAAGCCCTCAAGGGGAAAACTTGGAAAAAGCTGCGAAATAGAAATTCAAAACCTCACAAATGAAGTGGGGTTGAAATCTACTTTGTGCTTTTTGAGACAAAATAGGCTGAGTAGCTGTTTATTTTTTGAATTTAGCAGAATCTGCTGACACTCTGGTGGTTGTGTTTTTTTGTTGTCTTTTTTGCTATGTGTTTTTTGAGATTTCCTGCGCATATTATGGCAATTTGCAGGGTAGAAGTGGGATTTTGTTGGCTATTTTGGAAATTAAGGGTTACATCAAAGTCCTCTCACTTGCGGAGCGTGGCTTCCCAAGAGGCAGAGAAAATACAGTTTGATAACAATTATGTTCAACAACTTCCCATTCCATCGTGTAAATTGGAAAACGAGTCTTTTCCTTATTTTTACGACCCTTGTCGCACTTATTGGAACTCCTTGGTACTTCCTTACTTATGATCTTACGACCTCTGAGTTAGTCTTCCAACTAGGTTTCTGCCTTTTCTTCTGTGTGGTTACTATCATGAGTATCACACTCGGTTATCACCGCTTATTTTCTCATCTTTCCTTTAAGGCTAAATGGCCAGTGAAGCTATTTACTCTTATTTTTGGTGCGGCATCCTTCGAGAACTCAGCATTGAGCTGGGCCTCTGATCATCGTCACCATCATAAGCACGTGGATCACGATGGTGATCCGTATGATATCTCACGTGGTTTCTTCTATGCACACGTTGGTTGGTTGCTCTTCAAGCTCGACCCAATGCCATTGATGAACAATGTGGGCGACCTTCGTAAGGATAAGCTCGTGATGTGGCAGGACAGGTGGGTGCAACTCATCGGTTTTATTGTCGGACTCGTCATTCCTCCGATCATTGGTGGCATGCTCTATGGTGTGCAAGGTGCAATTGGGTGTCTCATCCTCACTGGCTTCCTTCGTATCGTCATCGTGATGCACTGTACATTCTTTATTAACTCACTTTGTCATACGATTGGTTCACGACCATACAATTCAGGTAATACTGCATGTGACTCAGCTATCATGGCATTCTTTACTTGTGGTGAGGGGTATCACAACTACCACCACGCGTTTCAGCATGACTACCGAAATGGTGTGAAGCCTTGGCAGTTTGATCCTACAAAGTGGATGATCTGGACGCTCTCTAAAGTTGGTCTTGTAAGTAATCTTCGTCGCGTCCCTCAGGAGAAGATCCTTCTCGCTGAAATGCGTGAAGCTCAGCGTCTTCTCGAGCAGAAGCGCGTGAAGACCGGGCTCAATAATGTTGAAGAGTCCAGCCCGCTCCGTCAAAAGGCAGAGGCAATTTTCGAAGGTTTCTCTACAACACTTTCTGAGCGCTATGAGCAGATCGAAGAGTCTCTTTCCTCCAAAATGGAGCTTTCAAAAGTTAAGCTCGTGGAGATCGAGTCCGACATTCACAAGACTGTGAAGAAGATCGGTAAATTCAAGCTTTCTCAAGCGAAGTGATTTTTCTTCTAAGAGTATTTTTTGTTTCAATCATTTCGGGAGAGAGGAGAGGCGCTAGCTGAATAGAGTTGTCAGTTTGGCGAGTATAGATGTGCTCAAGAACTGCGTGATGAAGGGAGAGAAAATTGAGGTATTCGCAAGTCTTTGGTTCTTATATTTGAGAGGGGAGTTTGTGTAGGTTGTTTGTTCTAGGAAGTTGGCGTGACTTTGGCAGAATGCACGATTGACCCTTTGCTCATCAGTGTCTAGCGTCCCGCGACTTCCTAAAAATTATGAGCAAGGAGAACTACAAAGATACCCTGAGCCTACCGCAAACGAGCTTCCCAATGCGTGGAGATCTCGTGAAGAAGGAGCCTCAGCGCCTAGAACAGTGGGAATCTAACGGTCTTTATCAGCGCATTCAGCAGCGCCGTATAGACCAAAATGCTCCTCGCTACATTCTCCATGACGGCCCACCGTTTGCCAACGGTGACGTGCACATGGGCACGGCTCTAAACAAAGTGCTTAAGGATCTCGTATTGAAATCCAAGACAATGGCGGGCTTCGAGACTCCAATGATCCCAGGCTGGGACTGTCACGGTCTGCCGATCGAATTCAAAGTTTGCCAAAACGCTGCAGGTCTCGAGCCGGCTGAAATCCGTCGTCGTTGCGTAGATTTCGCGAGCGAGTGGATCGACACGCAGAAAGCATCATTCCGCCGTCTCGGTGTGTTTGGTGACTGGGCGAATCCATACCTCACAATGGACGCAGCGTATGAAGCTGACATCGTGCGCACATTCTCCGCACTCATCAAGCGCGGCAATGTTTATCAGTCCAAGAAACCAGTTCAGTGGTCCTACGGTGCGCAGACAGCGCTCGCTGAGGCTGAAGTGGAATACATGGATAAGAAGTCCATCTCCCTTTATGTTGAGTTCCCACTCAAGACGGACAAATTCGGCGAAGACGTTTCGATGGTAATCTGGACAACGACTCCATGGACGCTTCCTGCAAACCTTGCAGTGGCTGTGCACGAGCGCATCGATTACATGATTGGTAAGTTTGAGAAAACTGTGAAGAAGGACGACGAGGAAGTTCTTGTGTCCAAGAACCTTGTGATCGCAAAAGATCTCATCGAAACCATCGAAGAGAAGACTGGTTTTGTGCTCAAGGAGATCATCACAGAGATGAAGGGCACTGAGTTCGAAGGTCTCGAAGCTCAGCACCCATTTCTCGACCGCACATCCAAGCTCATCCTTGCGAACTTCGTGACAACTGACTCTGGTTCTGGTGTGGTGCACATCGCCCCTGGTCATGGTGCAGAAGATTACTCTGTAGGTCAGCAGAATGGTTTGGATGTTCTCTCTCCAGTCGACGACGAAGGAAAGTACACTGACGAATGTGGTCTCCCAGATCTTGTGGGCGAGCATGTGTTCGACTGTAACGTGCCAATCATTAAGATTCTCGCTGCTGCTGGCTTCCTTCTCGGTAAGGAAAACTACTACCACAGCTACCCGCATTGTTGGAGATCCAAGACTCCAATCATTTTCCGTGCTGTTGAGCAGTTCTTTATTTCCCTTGAAGGTATCCGTGACAAGGCTCTTGAAGAAATCGACAAGGTAAACTGGCTTCCTAAATGGGGCCGCAATCGCATCTATGGCACAGTAGAAGTGCGCCCAGACTGGTGTGTTTCCCGTCAGCGCACATGGGGTGTGCCAGTTCCTGTGTTCTTTGACATTGAAGGCAAGGCTGTGATCGATGCTGAAGTGGCAGATAAGATTGCTGATCTCATCGAAAAAGAAGGCTCCAATATCTGGTTCGAGCTTACTGACGAAGAGCTTTGCGAGCGCCTCGACCTTCCAAAAGGTTACAAGAAATGCCGCGACACGCTCGACGTATGGATTGACTCTGGCTCTTCCCACAAGGCTGTTGTAGAGCGTCGCGCTGAGCTCGAAAGGCCAGCGGATCTCTACCTCGAGGCAACTGACCAGCACCGTGGTTGGTTCCAGTCCTCGCTCATGCTTTCTGTAGGTCTGCGCGACGTAGCTCCTTATAAGTCTGTGCTCACGCACGGCTTTGTGGTGGATCAGGACGGTAAGAAGGTTTCCAAGTCCGATCAGGACAAGAAAAAAAAGTTCAAGCCAACAGTAGCGAAATACTTCTACGACAAATACGGCGCAGACATCGTGCGCCTCTGGGTTTCCAGTGTCGACTGGCAGACAGAAGTGCCATTTGGTGAAGATCTCTTCAAGCAGATTGCGGATCCATACCGTCGTCTACGCAACACGCTCCGCATCCTCCTTGGCAATATGGACGATTTCAATGCTGACACGGATGTAGTGGAGAAGGCTGACATGCCAGTTCTCGATCAATGGGTGCTCGAGCGCCTTCACGAGGTGATCACTGAGTGTCGCTCCGCCTACGAGTCATTTGAATTCCGTAAGGTGTTCAACCAGATCAACCAATTCTGTTCTGCTGACCTTTCTGCGATCTATATCGATGTGACAAAGGATCGCATGTATTGCGATGCGAAGAGCAGCCTCCGCCGCCGTGCGACTCAGACAGTGATGCACGAAGTGTTCACATCTCTCACGAAACTTCTCGCTCCAATCCTTGCTTACACAGCTGACGAAGCTTGGGAGCACGCTGGATTCGAGGATTCAGTGCACGAACAGGACTTTCCAGAAGCAAAAGCTGAGTGGGCTCCATCCGTGGTTTCTACCAAGGTATCTGCCCTGCTCAATGCACGAGGCGTGATTCAGACTGCAATCGAAGAAAAGGTGCAGGCAAAGGCATTCAACAAGAATAACGAAGCATCTGTGCTCGTGACTGTACCAGCTGATTTTGTGGCGCTCGACGAGCTCAACGACCGTGAGTTCGCGACCGAGTTCTTCATCCTCTCTGAACTCAAAGTGCAGACTGGCGAAGAGCTAACAGCTGAAGCATCCGCAACCGAGTTCGAGATGTGCCCACGCTGCCGCCGCTATGAACCACTCCTAGAAAACTGCCTCTGTGCTCGCTGTGAGGAAGTGGGTCGGAGCCTAATGAATTAAAGAAACACAGCCACCTTTCTGAAAGATTGCTTGAGCTGGAAGGAAAGCAGCGATAGCGTGATCCTTGTAGATGCAGGAAGAACCGAAACAATGGATCATCAAGGAAGATCCTCCAGAAACTGATGTGAATGTGGGTGGGCTCCCTAGCATTTTATTGAAGTTGTTAGGACAGCGTGGAGTGAGTGGAAGAGAAAGGATTCAATCTTTTTTAAATCCACGGCTCAGAGATCTCAGTGACCCATTTCTCTTACCTAACATGGAGGAGGCTGTGGAACGCATATTTCAAGCTGTGGACCAAGGTCAGCAGGTCTTGGTGTATGGTGACTATGACGTGGATGGTGTCACTTCTGTGGCGTTGATGCGAACAGTGTTAGATGCTTATGGCGTAGGTGGTGGTATCTTTATTCCGAAGCGAGGTGAGGAAGGTTACGGTCTGAGCGATGTTGCAATCGAGAATATGCTGCGTGAACACAGTAATCTAGATTTAGTGATCACCGTGGATTGTGGAACTGCATCGATTGATGAAATTGCCAAGCTGAATGATTATGAAATCGATGTGATCGTGGTTGATCACCATGAACTTTCAGCTCAAGGTTGCCCCGATTGCGTGGCGGTGGTGAACCCGAAATTAGGAGATGATTTTCACTACCTCTGTGCTGCAGGAGTAGTTTTTAAGCTAGCTCATGCTTTATTGAAAAGGCGTAGGATCAAAGGTTTCGACCTCCGTGACTATATGGATATGGTTGCAGTGGCGACAGTTGCAGACATAGTGCCACTAGAAGAAGAAAATCGTTTGTTAGTTCGCCATGGTTTGCTTCGCCTTCCAAACACTAGAAATACTGGTCTCCAGGCTTTACAGCAAGTTGTTGGGCTTTCAGGTTCTGTGAGCAGTATGGATGTTGGGTTTAAGATAGGCCCCCGTATTAATGCCGCTGGTCGAATGGATAGGCCCGAGGATGCGCTGGCTCTTCTTACTGAAAACGACCTAGATATCGCACGCTGTACTGCTGAGTTGTTAGATGAATACAATCGTCAGCGTCAGACACACGAGAAACAGATTCGTGATGAAGCTATCAAGATGGTGTTAGAAGAATGTGATCCAGTGAATGATCCTGTGATTGTTCTAGGTTCACATAACTGGCACCCAGGAGTAGTAGGGATCGTAGCGTCTCGATTGATGCGTCAATTTTACAAGCCAACCTTCATCGTGTCGGTGGATGACAAAGGTATTGGCAAAGGTAGTGGAAGGAGTGTGGAAGGTATATCTCTAGTGGGGGCTATCCAAGCCTGCTCTGATGATTTGATTGCTGGTGGTGGTCACGACATGGCCGCGGGCTTGAGTATCCGCGAAGAGAAGCTTAAGGACTTTAGAAAGAACTTTTCAGCTTACGTGTTAGAAACCACAAGCCCAGAGCAACGTGCGCCGCGCCTGCATGTAGATGCCGAGATTAACTTCGATGAGCTTTCGTTAGATTTCATGGATAGCTATGACCTGCTCCAGCCATTTGGTAATCAGAATCCACAGCCTGTATTCATGAGCAGGAATGTGCGGCTTACTGAGGCTCCACGCCATCTAAAGAACAACCATCTTAAGTTGTTTTTACATCAAGGGATTTCTAAGCACGACGCCATTTTCTTTGGTGGAGGGGAGCGTAGTTTGCCCGATCCACCATGGGATGTGGCATTCACTATTGATCGTAATGCCTTTCGTGGTCACACGAGCTTGCAAATGGTAATTCAAGATATTCGCTCAGCTCAACAGGGCTAAGTTCTATGGAGCTTGATGCGTCAGCCGAATTGCTCACACTTGGAGGAATCTCAGCGAAAGAGATTTTTGCCTTCAATACGGCTAAAATAACAACTGTACAGCAGGTGTTAGATCACTTGCCAAGACGCTATGAAGATAGGCGCAGTTTGGATGCTTTTCCTGTACAGGCTACAGGGAAGTCGATGTGCCTTCGCGGTTCAGTGATCAATTGCCAGCGTAAGGGATTTGGGGGAAGGAAGGGCTTTTATGAAGTCGTGGTGCAAGCGGAGGGGGACTTCTCTGATAACACGATCACTTTGCGGTGGTTCAACATGCCATACATTTCAAAGATGCTGGCTGTGGGGCATGAATTGGTTTTCTTTGGAAAGCTGAAGGATAATTCAGGGAAGTTGGTGATCGATCATCCTGATTTCGAAATTCTGAATGATATGATCGACGATTCAGTACATGTGGATCGCATCGTCCCTGTCTACAAGAATATTGTTGGTATACATCAGCGTAGGTTACGCGAGTTGGTCTATCGCTTGCGCAATGAAGTGAACCCTCAGAGTCTTGAAGTTATCTATTCTGTCGACCCAACTTATACGCGCGTAGATGCCTATCGCGAGGTGCATTTCCCAGAGACTCTGGAGCAGGCGCAAGCAGCTCGTCGCTTTTTTGCCTTAGAGGAATTTTTCGAGTTGCAGTTGAATGTGGCATGGAGAAAAAGTTGTTATGATGCGCAACAAGGTAGGGTGTTAGGTAAAAAGACTGCTTTGCTCAAAGAATTTTATGAAAGCCTCCCCTTCGATCTAACAGGATCTCAGAAAAGATCGGTGAAGGAGATTGTGGCTGATATGCGTTCTTCTCGTCCCATGTATAGAATGCTGCAGGGAGATGTGGGCGCGGGGAAGACTTTTGTCGCAATGTGTGCAGCGCTTTTAGCGATTGAGAGTGGTGCGCAGGTGGCTTTGATGGCTCCGACTCAGATCTTAGCTGAGCAGCACTATCTTACATTTTGCAAATGGTTGGCCCCTCTCGATGTGCGTGTGGGCTTACATACTTCTTCAAGAAAAGAAGAGATGGGAGGCTCAGGGGAGGCTCAGCTTCTGATAGGCACACATGCTTTGCTCTACGATAGTGAGGACTTTGATGACCTTGGTTTGGTGATCATCGACGAGCAGCATAAGTTCGGTGTAGAACAAAGGAATCGTCTGATTCAGCAAGGAGTAATGCCAGATGTGTTGGTAATGACAGCTACGCCTATTCCACGCACGCTTACACTTACGATTTATGGTGATCTTGAAGTATCGATTTTGGACGAGCGTCCAGCTGGCCGAGGAAAGGTAGTGACAGGCTTAAGACCGAAGGCGAAAGTTTCTGATGTCACTAAGTTTGTAACGCAGCAGTTAGAGCAAGGGCGCCAAGCCTATTTGGTCTACCCATTAGTCGAGGAAAGTGACTCTCTGAAAGTTGATGCCGCGACTGTTGAGTTCGAGAAATGGCAGAAGCGGCTGAGTAGGTATGAAGTTGGTTTGCTTCACGGTAAGTTGGTCCCTGAGGAAAAGGATCAAGTGATGTGTGACTTTCGCGATGGTAAAACCGACGTGCTCGTTTCGACCACTGTGATCGAAGTTGGGGTGGATGTGCCGAATGCTAATCTGATGGTGATTTACAATGCTGAGCGTTTCGGTTTGTCTCAGCTTCATCAGCTCCGCGGGCGTATTGGTCGAGGTGAACACAAGAGCTACTGTGTGCTAGTGACAGATGGAAAGAGCGTCGAAGCTCTCGAGAAGCTTCAGGTGATGGCGGACACAAATGATGGCTTTAAAATCGCCGAGGCTGATTTGCGACTTCGGGGGCCAGGGGATGTGTTGGGGACTCAGCAGTCAGGTCTAGCAGACTTACGCTTTCTTGAGTTTCTAGCAGATACTGAGCTGGTGCGTGAAGCTCGTCGCCTCGTCGATGCTTTACTTCACGACGATCCAAATCTAGCAGCCCATCCTGAGCTGCTAAAAAAGATGGTCGATGATGGAGTTCGAGCTTAGTTTTGCTCTGCCATAAGCGCTTCGATCTCGTCAGCTTCAATCGGGATGTTGCACATGAGGTCGAAGTTTTCTCCTTCGCGAATTTGCACATCATTTTCAATGCGGCAACCAAGGTTCTCTTCACGAATATAGATTCCTGGCTCAATCGTGAAGACTTGGCCGATAGCAAATGGCTCATCTGGTGGGCTAACATCGTGGACGTCGAGTCCGAGGTGGTGTGAGGTCCCATGCATGAAGTACTTTTTCACGAGTGGTTTACTGTTGTCTTGCGCCTTAGCTTCTTCAGTGTCGATGAGGCCGAGCTCGATGAGCTGAACTTCCATGAATCCGAGAACTTGCTTTTGGTATTCGCTGGGCTTGAGGCCTGGGCGAAGAATTTCGTTGGCTTGGCGAAGTACCTTGAGGACTGCGTTGTAGACAGCGCGCTGGCGGTTTGTGAACTTGCCGTTGACAGGGACTGTGCGAGTCATGTCTGCATTCCAGTTCGCGTACTTAGCACCGACATCCATGAGGACCATGTCGCCGTCTTTGAGACGTTGATTGTTATCGACGTAATGGAGGACACAAGCATTGTGGCCGCCACCGATGATTGGGGTGTAAGCGTGACCTTTTGAACCATGAATGAGGAACTCGTGTGTGAGGGTTGCTTCTATTTCCCATTCGCCAACTCCTGGCTTGATCTGCTTGAGCACGCGGCGGAATCCTGATTCGGTGATGTCACATGCCTTTTGCATGACTTTGATCTCCTCAGGCTGCTTGATTGTTCGGATTTTGTGCATCAATGGTGAGAGGCGCTCGTACTTGTGAAGTGGGTAAGCTGCTTTGCACTTCTTGATGAAGCGGTCATTGCGTGTTTCTACAGAGACATCCGCTCTGAGGTGCTCGTTAGTAGAGAGGTAGATGTGCTCGGCCTGTTGGACAAGGTTGTGGAAGGTGTTATCAAAAGTGTCGATCCACTGGACGCTCTCGATACCAGAAATCTCAGTCGCTTTTTCCTTCGTGTATTTTTCCCCTTCCCAGATGGCGATGCGCTTATTAGTTTCCCTCACAAAAAGAATTTCTCTCTGCTTTTCATTTGGTGCGTCAGGGAAGAGTAGGAGGATAGTTTCTTCCTGATCCGCACCTGTGAGGTGGATCATATTGGAGTTCTGGACAAAGGGCATTACGCCATCAGCACACATCGGCATGATGTCGTTGGAGTGAAGAACTACGATGCTGTTTGGCATGAGGAGCTCGCGTAGTCGCTCTCGGTTTCGAATGAAAAGTTTTGGGTCGATGAGTTCATATCGCATGGGGGTATAGGAACGTGAAGCTGGCTGTGCTGCAAGCCGCAAACTTGCGAATAACAAAAAAAGTGGGGGAGATTTTTGGCTGGGGGACTTTAGCCAATTGAGCTGGGTCAAGAAAAAGGCGCATGTCAGACTTTGTGAAAAAATGCACAAAGTCGTTCTTGTGTATCGGAAAGAGAGGTACTAGAGGTTGCGCATGGCAGCTCCAGAAGTGAGAAAAGTAGTGATTATCGGCGGTGGCTTCGCTGGCTTGGAATGCGCTAAGCAGCTAGCTAATAAGCCGACTTTTGAGGTTACTTTGATTGACCGTACGAACCATCACTTGTTTCAGCCTTTACTTTACCAAGTAGCTACAGCAACGCTTCCGTCTCACGATATTGCGCGCTCGCTTCGTAGTATTTTAGCTGATGCAGAGAATGTGACAGTTCTGATGGATGAAGTCACTGACATCGATGCGGACGGTAAATCAGTGCACGGTAAGTCTGGTAAGCAATATTATTTTGATACGCTGGTGGTCGCAGCAGGTGCCAAGACTGGTTACTTTGGTAACGACCACTGGGCTGAGCATACACTTGGGATGAAGACACTCGCTGAGGCCTATGAAGTACGTGAAACGGTACTCAAGAATCTCGAGAAAGCTGAACTTTGCGATTGTGAAGAAGAGCGTGAACGCCTTATGACGATTGCGATTGTTGGTGGTGGTCCCACAGGTGTAGAGCTTTCTGGTGCTTTTGTTGAATTGATTCAGCAGTCCATGAAGCGCAATTTCCGTAACATCGACACTTCTAAGCTTAAGGTCATTCTTATAGAAGCGGGGTCACATATTCTTCCTCCATACCAAGAGGAAAGCTCAGACTACGCGAAGAAGCGTCTCGAGCGTCTTGGTGTAGAAGTGAAGGTCGGCACAATGGTGACCGACATCCAGCCTGGAAAGCTAGTCACGAAAGATAGCGACATCGAGGCAGGTACGATCCTTTGGGCAGCTGGTGTACAGGGGGAAAGTATTGTAGCGAAGCTTCCAGCTAAAGTGAACTGTGCAGGCAAGGTAACTCCTAATGCATGTCTCTCTCTTCCTGGTTACTCGGACATTTTCGTTGCAGGTGACGTGACCTTCATGAAGGATGCAGAGGGCAAGCCAGTTCCTAGTGTTGCTCCGGCAGCTTCGCAGATGGGACGCTTCATTGGTAAGCTTCTTGTGAAGGAAGCTATTCCGAGCAACGAGGGGCAAGAGCGTCCAAGTTTCGTCTACTGGGATAAGGGAACTATGGCTATCATTGGTCGTTCACACGCTGTAGTTGAGTTTAGTAAAATTCATCTCAAGGGTTTTGTTGCGTGGATGGTGTGGCTCTTTATCCACATTCTCTTCCTCGTAGATTTCCGTTCTAAGTTGAGTGTATTTATTCACTGGTTCTGGAGCTATGTGTCCAACACTCCAGGTGTGCGTGTTTTCGAATATAAACCAGAAGATTACGCAGAGAAGAAGTAATTCTCTATGGTCATGAAAATATTTCAAATGCCAAGCTCGCTCAAGGGCTTGGCATTTTTCTTTTTTAGGAAAGGCGCTCGATTCCGTACGCGTCGAGCTGCTGATCGGTTGATATGATGGGAAGTCCACGCAGTTGACTCTCAGCGATGAGTAAACGATCGAATGGATCACAGTGATAGCGTGGGAGTGCGTTCGATTGCTTGATTGCAGACCAGTTGATTTCTAGGATTTCAAAGCCTTGATTTTGCAGGATCTTTGGTAAATCAGGATACGTGGCATAGCTGGTCTGGAGTTTACCTAAAGAGACCTTGAGCGAAATTTCCCACAAACTGGCTGTCGAAATGTAGCTGATTGTGCGTGGCGACTCGATCAGCTCCGCGAGTTTTGTCTTCAAGCGTGAAGAACCTTCTAAAAAGAAGATTAGGACATTAGTGTCTAGAAGGTGGTCCATCTATTTCTTGCCGCACGGAGTTTCGCTTCAGCGACTTTATAAGAAGGTATAAGAAGGGAGGTCTTCTAGGTTCTTAATCCCATTTTACGGTATCGAAGTCCTCTGAAATGTGAAACTCCTCAGACTTCAAACAGCCTCGTTTGGGTGAAGATCGAACTTGGGGGAGGCTCAACTGAGCAACGACTTTGCTATGCCGTGTGAATGAAATGGTTTCGCCGCTTTCTTCAAGCTCAGCCACTAGGTTAGAGAGCTCTGTTTTTACTCCCTTGTGCTTCTCCTCAAGCTCGATCAAGCGATCTTCCGTTGCTTTTTCTTTTGTTATCATAATATCAATTGCTTATTAGTTGATCAGTTCAGGGCAACCATTGCTCCGAATGGTGCACTGTGCAAGCAATGTAGCCAAGTCCAGAAACTTTGCAATTTTTTTGTTTTTTCTAAATCCCTTACAACTCTAAGGATTCAGCGTCATTTTTTTACTTCAAAAAATCTTCCATTTTCCTCTGTTAGCTTTCAGCTTTTCGGTCTATTTCTTCAGAGAATTGTGCTGCTTTTCGGAAAATTTTCCTACTTGTTTGAGGTATCGAGTGGAAGGTTTGTTGCGACCTGTTGCGGCGTCGTGTGGTGGATTCTAGGGCGTAAAAAAGGCTGTTCCCATTTCTGAGAGCAACCTGCGGTCTGAGGTTTGATGTGTTGTCTACTTGTCCTCGTCGTCTTCGTCTGTTCTGAGGATGTAGTTCAACTTGTCAATTTCTTCGTCTGATAGGTCGAAGTCGTGAATGATTGAGTCTCTCATAGTTTTATCTGGTTGCTGTTCCGAGCAGGAACGTCCCCAGTTTGCTAGAAGAAGCTGAGGGAATCCATGTCGAAGATGATAGTCACATCGTCTGGTGGTGGGGTGGCGCTAAGGACGCGTTTGACGTGCTGATGTAGCGCACGAGCAGAGGTAGATTTGAGCATCAAGTGGTAGCGATATTGGCCGTGTGCTCGGGTGAGTGGCGAGGGCATCGGCTCGCCGAGATCGATTTGCGGTGGAAGGTCTTTTCCCAGACGCTTGTGGAGGTTTTCTAAAGTAAATTCCGCTCTACGTTCGTGCGTGGAACGAGTTCCTAACAGGGCGCAGTGGGCGAATGGCGGATACTGGAATTGGTTTCTGAATTGTAGTTCTTGTTCGGCGTAGCCCTCGAAGTCGTGGTGGCGGGCAAACTGGATACTTGGGCTGTGCGGCGTGAATGTCTGGACGATAACTTCGCCTTCGAGCTCACCGCGTCCCGCTCGACCGGCGACTTGGGTGAGCAACTGGAAAGTACGTTCGCCCGCGCGGAAGTCAGGCACATGGAGACCAAGGTCGGCATTGAGGATTCCCACCAAGGTAACATTTGGAAAGTGTAGACCTTTAGCGATCATTTGTGTGCCGATGATGATATCGATTTTGTGGGCTTTGAATTTATTCAGCGTGTCGCGCAGAGCATTCTTGCGGCGCATTGTGTCGGTGTCGATCCTCGCCATCCGCGCTTGAGGGAAGACTTTCTGAATGACTTCTTCCACTTTCTGGGTGCCAAAGCCCTGTAGCCGAATCGCTTTATCACCACAGCTCGGACATTTATGTGGTGGCAGTGCTTGGTAGCCACACATGTGACAGATCAGGCGGTCGTCAGTGCGGTGGTAGGTGAGTGGGATCGCACAATGTTGGCATTCGCAGACATGCCCACACGATGGACATTGGAGTGACCTCGCAAAGCCGCGTCGATTGAGAAAGAGGATGATTTGCTCACCATTCTCGAGCTTCTTCTCCATCGAGACTCGCAACCTATCAGAGAGGATGGCGATGCTACCCTTTTGCTTTTGCGCTTCGATTCGCATGTCTAATACGCGCATGATTGGCATCGTCTGCGAGTCGGCGCGTTGGTTAAGCTTGATCAGCTCGTACTTACTTGACTGGGTGTTTTGAAAGGACTCTAAGGAAGGCGTCGCCGAGCCTAACACCACGACGGCTTTTTCTAAATGTGCACGCAGCACAGCAATGTCGCGGCCGTGGTAGCGCGGCGAGGTTTCTTGTTTGTAGGTGTTCTCGTGCTCTTCATCGACAATGATGATGCCTACGTCTGTGAGTGGTGCAAAAATGGCTGAACGCGCACCGATGACTATACGAGCTTCGCCTTTGCGGATGCGATGCCATTCGTCAAAGCGTTCTCCCTGTGAGAGGTGAGAGTGAAGGATGGCGACTTGGTCCTGCAGGACTGCGAAGCGCGATTTGAAGCGCTGTACGGTTTGTGGTGTTAGAGAAATTTCTGGGATCAGCACCAGAGCGCTTTTGCCTTGGTCGAGTGCGTGTTGCACCGCTTGCAGGTAAACCTCGGTTTTGCCAGAGCCAGTGACGCCTTGCAACAGGATGGGCTTGGGAATGCCTTTGTCGCTGGTGACTGGATCGGTGATTTGTTTTAGAGCAACCGATTGCTCGGGGTTGAGCTGGAGTGGCTTGGACTCCAGAAACTCTTGGTCTTCATCTGGGTTGCGGCGCACTGTTTCTTCGCGCAGCGTGACGTGACCTTTCTTTTCTAAGGACTTCACTGCCGCACTGGCTGAGTATCCTCCGAGGTCTTTCAGTGACATTTGGTTCGCATTCGATTTTAGCAGCTTGAGAATAATGTGCTGCTTCGGGGCGCGTTTGGCCAATTTTCCCAATGCTTCAGCATCGGGCATCTTGGTGAGCTCGACCACCTTGTGCGTCTTCTCGCTGTGTGTGTCTTGCCTAACAGATTCTGGTAGAAGGGCGCGCATCACTTGTTCCAAGGGAGTGACATAGTAGTCAGCAATCCATTTCCCCAAGTTTATCAAGTGAGGTGTGATCAATGGCTCTGGATCAATCAACTTGCTTACCGGAAGTAAAGTGAAATTGGTTTGAGGAGGAGGGCCGATGTCTAACACTGTGCCAGTAGAGTTGCGGTTGCGCAGCGGGATACGTACGCGGCAGCCCGTAACGACCGGCATGCCATCGGGGATCATATAGTCGAGGACGAGCTCGGATGGACCGTCGATGAGGACTCTAGCGGATTGCTGCACGGGGGAGTGTTACGTTTTATGTGTGACGTGTTAAGTTTATTGTCTGTGAACTTTCAAAGCGATCCTCAAATGTTGTCCAGAGAAACACGATGATCCTATGTTTGATCTTAGAAGGTTGCGTCGTTATCTTCATGTGGTTGATTATCTTTTCATCTTTTGGCGCAGGCTATCGCATGATGTTACGCCAGTTTGAAGCTGCTGAAAAAACGGTAATGTTACTCGGGACAGCTGATTACTTTGGTGATCACACCCTAGATTATTACGATCAAAGTGAGCTAAAGAAGGTCAGTGGAAGACTATTTTAAGAGAAATGCTGCCGCAGTTAGAGACTCTATCTCATGATTTTAACAAAGGGGCTGAAGTAGCTAAGGACGCGCAGATGTTCTATGTTCACTTCAATGTATCAATGCAAAAGTAGGTTATCTTCTTCAAAGTAAAGCAGGCTCATTGAGCACTTTGTTGCTGGTGGCGCCGGCAAGGATTTCGCCCAGTTTGGCCGGGCATTGCCACGGCCCGTATTCAAAGCTCTACTGACCCCAATCGCCCAGCCTCAGAGATCATCAAACAAATCCATTTCAGCCGGAGCATTGGGAAAAATTGGGCAGGAGCTATCCATTGGAGCATGAAGTCGCTCATGCAAGACCGCGGAGGAATCGCAGATAAGTTGCAGAATGGCTCCTACTCCGTGCCTGCCCTAGTCCCACCAATGCCTTGGATTTCTGGTAAAACTCCAGCGAGCCCAATCATTAGCGCGCATTCCTCCAAGGGCAACACGATCGTCAACATCACTCAAGTCCCAGGAGTTCAGACCTTCTGCATTCAAGCGCGCTACGGAAAAACTTGGCATTCTATTGCTGTTGTCAGCCAACGTAGCATTAGCCTCACAGGTCAGCCAAACTCAATAGCGATTACAGCGATCGACCGCTATGGATCAGCGAGCGCACCACGTGTTATCACCCTAGAAAGACGCTAAGTCTATTCCATTTTAGTTACTTAGAGAGCTGACAATTTAGGCAAGTCGATCACTCTTCCGATACTTCCACCAAAAGCATCGCTTTTGGTGGAAATGTGCACAAACCTTCAAGAACTAGCAAAACCACATTCAACCTATTCACCAAGCAGTATTCTTACCTTCAGTACCCCCTCGCTAAAAAAAATGCAAATTTATTGTTGACGTCTTTTGTAATCTGACTAAATTAAGACTCAACTTTAGGTTCCTAAGCATATTTAGGTTCCTAAGCATATTTAGGTTCCTAAGCATATTTAAAAACTTAGGAATAATGAAAAAACTATTATTTACACTCGTCTCACTCGCCATCGGTGCAAGCTCTGCACATGCAGCTCTTAGTCACTGGAAAACAGCTGTCGGTACAGGCACTTCAGCTACTGCCACCAAGTTCACTACAACTACAGGAAGCTCACCTGAAACCATCAACGTAGGAACTTTAAGCGGTGCAAGAAGCTTCGAGTTCATCGTCAACGCTGGTAGTACCCCATTAGGGGCATTTGGTTCCTCAACCCTCCTCGGTGACTACACCAGCAATCAATTCCTTGCATGGGAGCAACTCAATACTAACAACTACGGTATCTTTGATGGCGACGCTGGTTATTTAGACTCTGGAGTTGCTCTTACTGCAGACACGGACACCCACCTTGTATTCACCACAGATGGAACGAACTCTTATCTCTATGTCAATGGTGCCCTTGCTCACACCTTCACTGGAATTACCCTCTATTTTTCTGGCACGACAGGTTTGGGGGGATATCTCTCTGACAGCAATACCTTCTTCAGCGGACTTCCAGGTAACATCCTTGGTTTCGCAGCATATAACTCACAGCTGAGCGCCACCGAAATAGCTGCCCACAGTGCAGCATTTGTCAGAGCAGTTCCTGAACCGTCTACCACGGCTCTGCTCGGTCTTGGTGGCCTCGCTCTCATCTTGCGCCGACGTAAGTAAGCTCTCGCAAGCGTGTCGCATTCTTTTAAACTCAGCAGGTGATCACCTGCTGAGTTTTTTGTGGACTCCTATACCAAACCAAGCAAAATAGAGTCTCCCCTATCTTTAATGAAGATAGCTAGGTTGCTTTGTTAGTGGATAAAAAGAGCCAGAATCGATCAAATGAGGGATTCTTGATCTGGTCTTTGACAGATAGCCGAGCATCGGGCATATCCAGTGCATGAGTTTACTTCTTGGGGTCAATATTGACCACGTTGCCACCCTTCGCCAGGCGCGTTATGCGCTCTTGCCAGATTTTCCAAATGCGGAGCCATCACCAGTGAGCGTAGTTGAACTCGCTAAGGTAGGTGGTGCGGATTCTATTACTATTCATGTGCGTGTCGATCGACGTCACATGCAGGATGCTGATGCCTATGCGGTGAAGCAGCAATGCGCTCTGCCAATCAATTTAGAAATGGGCAATACGGGAGAGATGTTGACGCTGGCTTTGGATCTCGCTCCTGAGTTTGTCTGTCTCGTTCCTGAGACGCGAGAGGAAGTAACTACTGAGGGAGGGCTTGATGTATCCAGTCTCTTTGATAGCCTCAAACCTACGGTCGAGAAGTTACAAGCTGCCGGCATCAAAATCAGCATGTTCATTGACCCTGACATTGAACAAATCGAAGCATCCGCAAGTATCGGTGCTGAAATGGTCGAGCTCCATACGGGCTGTTTTGCCAATGCCTTTGGCAGTGAAAGAATAGAGGAAGTCGCCCGACTCACTGAAGCTTCAATCAAGGGACATGCTCTCGGTCTTCAGGTGAATGCGGGTCACGGAATTCATTATACGAACATTGTCGATTTGTACGATGTGCCACATCTTACAGAATTCAATATAGGTCATTCTATTGTGGCGCGCTCGGTACACGTTGGTTTCCAACAAGCCGTCGCTGAAATGGTTGAATTAATGAAAGGCTACCGAGGCTAGCGGTGCGCCCCAGCAACAAACTTCTACTATCAAAAAACAATGATCTTTGGGATTGGTATCGATGTTATCGAAATTGAGCGAATCGAGAAGTCGATTGAGAAGTTTGGTGATAAGTTTCTCGATCGCATTTTTACTGCTGAGGAACGCGCGTACTGCGATGCTCAGAAGTACCCCCATGTAAACTATGCAGCCCGCTTTGCTGTCAAGGAAGCTGTAGCAAAAGCGTTCGGAATTGGGATCGGTAAAGATCTCGCTTTTTTAGATATTCAAGTCAATCGCTCTGAAGCTGGAGCTCCTTTTGTTACTTTGCGAGGAGCGGGGAAGAACTTTGCGAAAGAGCACGGAATAGGCCAAATTCAGATCAGTCTCACGCATGCAAAGCTCTATGCTGCGGCTAATGCTGTGGCACTTTATAATGCCTAAAAAATGAAAATGAGTGATGGTTTTTTTCTTGCGTGAAAGGTGGCGATAGCGCAGTTTTTCGCCGTCGCTAGTCGCAAGGCTCAACATTCAATTCCGGCATAGCTCAGCGGTAGAGCGGGTGACTGTTAATCACTAGGTCCTTGGTTCGATCCCAAGTGCCGGAGCCATTCAATAAGCCTCTTTTTTGGGGTCTACCCCAAAGATTGTAGACATGAGGCTCAGCAAGCTGATTGCCAGCAAGATGCCAAGTTATGAGCTGTCTGGAGAAGTCGAAGCTGATGAGAGTTATTTTGGAGGAGTTCGCAAAGGTAAGCGTGGTCGGGGTGCTGCTGGTAAAGTTGCCGTTTCTAGGCTTCTTAAAAGGGGTGGGAAGGTTTTTACCGCCATCATTCCTAATGCAAACACTGAGACCTTGTAGCCCATCACTCAGAGCTGTTCGCTGATAAAAAGAATCACATCAATGAAATTGAACATTTCTGGAACCAAGCGAAGCGTCACATGCGACGTTTCAACGGCATCAAACAAGAGAACTTTTATTGGTTTCTCAAGGAGTGCCAATGGCGCTTCAATGGAGGAAACCTCTAGTCTTTAGCTACTTAAGACCCTAAATTATTTATGAGAGGAGACTTTGGCGGAGCATTGAAAGCGTATATGTATTCAGTTGCTTTTGATTGTCCATGGGTTGGAATTTATGCCAATGGTGGATAGTTAGGTCAAGATGACTCTATGCAGTGCCGTAAGGGAATGCGTGTGGTTAACTTGCGTCTGTTGACGCGCAGGTGGAGTCGGTCAATTGGTTGTTAGACAAGACCGAGGAGTAGCTCTCTACTTAGACTTGATGACGATATTGTCGTACTTGCCAGAAAGGTGGGCAGCGGCAATGTCCTCGAGATTAGTCACTGAAACAACAGTGCAGAGCTTCTGGCGCAGAGCTTTAGCCCCGCTAAAGCCCTTGCAGTATGCCATCAGGCGTGAACGCATCGCCATGATAGTGTGTTTCTCTTCACCGCCGTAGCGGGCGGATTGAGTGGCGAGTGTACAATGGCGAATGATTAATCTCCAGCGCTCTTCGATGGAGACTGGAGGAAGGTGTTCGCCTGTTTCTAGGTAATGCTTAGCTTCTTTGAAAATCCATGGATTTTGCATCGCAGAACGGCCGATCATGAGACCTGATACAGCAGTGTTATTCTTGCGCTTTGCCACGTCTTCACCTGATGCGATGTCACCATTTCCAATGATGGGGACGTCTACAGCTCGAGCGCATTCGTCGATGATGTCCCAGTTGGCTTCACCACGGTAGCTTTGTGAGCGCGTGCGACCGTGAATGGCAATCTGCTGCATGCCGCAGTCGACCAGCGTGTGACAGACTTCGACCGCATTGATGCTTTTTTCGTCCCAGCCGACTCGGATTTTGGCTGTCACTGGAACCTGGCCACCTACAGCTTTGGCCACACCACTTGCGACAGAGGTTAGAAGTGGGCAATCCTTGAGTAGGGAGGAGCCGCCATTTTTAGAAACCACCTTGCTGACTGGGCAGCCAAAGTTGATGTCGATGAAGTCAGGCTGTTTCCAGTCGATGATCTTCTTGGCAGCTTCGCCCATGCGTTCGCCATCGGCTCCAAAGAGCTGGACACCTACCGGACGCTGCTCTTCATGAAATTCAGTGTACTTGCGCGTGCGATCATCGCGTCTTACTATTCCTTCAGCGGAGACAAATTCTGTAACCATGACGTCAGCGCCGAGTTCCTTACAAATAGTGCGGAATGTCACATCTGTAACCCCTGCCATAGGGGCGAGAAAGAGCGGAAACTTGTCGTTGTCGAACCAGGGAAGCACGGCGCTGGAGAGTTGAGTTGTGAGTGATGGATGCGGAATTAGACGTAAAGGATGCGACCGCAGTTCTCGCACTGTGCAACGGCTTTCTCAGCCTGCACATTGACCACAGTAGACGCAGTCACTTTCATGTGACAACCTCCACATTGTGAGCCCTTTAGCGGAGCGACTGGATCGTTTCCTTTACTCTTGAGAAGGCGGTCGTAGAGGGCTAGGAGCGAACCGTCAACCTTCTGTGCCAGTTCTGCACGTTCCGCGAGCTGTTCATCTAGGAGGGCTTTGCTTTGTTGGCCTTTTTTCTCAAGATTTGCAATGTGCTGGTCGACCTCTTTTTGGATCACTTCCAAGAGCGCCAGCGCTGTGCTGTAGGATGCTTTGAGTTCATCCGCTTTCTCCATGAGTTCGAGTTCGGTAGTTTCGAGCTCATCGATCATTTCAGTATATCTCACCACGTCATTGCCGAGTGCTGTGTACTCGTCATTTTTCTTCGTTTCAAATTGTTGAACCTTGAGCTTTTCGATCGTAGTTCGGCGTGTGGAAATGTCTAATTCAACATTTTTGATCGCGACTTCATTTTCTTGGAAGGCGGTCTTTGCGTTCAGTACAGCTTGCTTGTTTGAGTTTAACTTGTCTTTGGCTCGGGCTTTGTCATGGGGGATTTTGGCTAACTCTTGTTGGAGCTTGTGGATCTTCTGGTCACAGTCTTGGACGATAAGTAGGGACTCGACTTCGGGTAGCATGCACAAGAGGTAGCTGCGAAGTTGGGGCAGGGCAAGAGCTTCTGTTAAGCTCTGAAGAAATTTGTGATTAGCCAACCTAACAAACTGAACCTATTCAGCTTCAATCAGCTGCCAATATGTTGCGGAGAGTTGGTTCACAGGATTCCTTGCCCGCATTACGTGTTGCTTATGATTCAGCTAGAGGTGATATAAAAAATCTCTCAAAGCTGTCATTGACGAGATCGAATCTCGTGATTAGTCTCCGCCTCGCAGATTGCAAAAGGTGCTTCTCGGAGTCCTAGTGCAAAGCCGTCGTGGCGGAATTGGTAGACGCCGCAGACTTAAAATCTGCTGTCCTTCGGGGCGTACCGGTTCGAGTCCGGTCGACGGTACCACTGCACGATCAATAACTAACGCGACTTTTAGAAATTGCGTTTTTATTGGGAAATAGTTTACCTGCCAATCTCCTTCCTCAATGCCTAAAATCTTTAATTCTCCCCCCAATCCACCATCCTCAACAATTCAATCTATGCGTCACTGGGGCTATAGTTTGGATACAGCTCTAGCAGATATTATCTGATAATTCAATGAGTGCTGATAATAGTATGGATAGTTTTGAAGGGGAGTTAAGTGAAGAAATATAGTAGGTGTATGTCACAGATGGAAGCCTAGGCTTCTCAATTATGGGAGGAGGAGCTATAGACGGGGCATGTTATCGAAACCCTTACAAATGGCGCAAGAGATTGTGAAGTCCACGGTGAAGACTGGGGAGACTGTAGTCGATGCGACTTTGGGGAATGGCCACGATGCTTTGTTTCTTGCGCTGTTAGTTGGAGAAGATGGTCAGGTTTTTGGTTTTGATGTGCAGCAGGCTGCGGTGGAGGCTTCGAACCAGAAGTTGTTAGGGGCTGGAGTGCGTGAGTCTGTCTTTCAATTTCACTGCAAAGGGCACCAACACTTTGAAGAGGTAGTGCATGGAGAGGTCGCAGCTGTAATGTTCAATTTGGGCTATTTGCCGCAGGCGGATAAAGCGGTGATCACAACAGCAGAAACAACGCTTCCAGCATTGGTGCTAAGTTTAGAAAGCCTTCGCTTACACGGAGTGGTTACTATAATGTGCTACCCAGGTCATGATGGAGGTGATGTGGAGGCGCAACGCGTATTGGAGTGGACTAGAGAGCTTCCACGAGAAAATTACAGGGTGTTTCAATATGGGATGGTCAATGCTCCGAACGCCCCAGCCTTTCTGCTGGCGGTGGAAAAGGTGTAAGCCGAGCAGCCTTCTAACTAGGCGGTCATTGCATACTGTTAGCTAAAGTTGATAGCTAAAATGCGTGACAGATGAAAGTCCGACACATAGTGTGCGCGTTTACTAAAAAAGTAATGAAACAGCTAGCTATGAGAAAAATGCAGATAGGTGTCATGGTTGCCAGCTTCGTGCTAACAGGTTTGATTTATGCCGAAGAGGGGGAGAATATTGTAGTTGAAGAAGCGAACTTGGGTTGGGAGAACAGTGTTGATTTCGCATTGATCCTTTCGCAGGGGAATACTAAAAACATGCTTTTGCGTGTGGGGCTTCAGACAGAAAAGAAGGATGAAAAAGACGCTTACAAAGCCAGCGTCAACTACAACTACGGTGAGGAAGAATCTAAAACGAATGAAGACGAAGTCCTCATCAAAGCGAGCTGGAAACATAATTTTGCTAGGAAGAACATCTTTGGTCTAAGATTTGACGGGCGTCGTGATGAATTCGCAGATATCGATTATCGAGTTTCGGTAAATGCGACTTACGGTTATTATTGGCTTGATACCGAGATGACTATTTTCTCGACAGAACTAGGTGCTGGTTTAACTACGGAAAATACGGGTGGAGATAATGAAACGCATAGCAATGGTCTGTTTGTCCAGTATTTTGAGCATAAGTTCAATGACAGCGTGAAAGTTTATCAACATCTATCATTTGCGCCTCGCATTGATCACATTGATGACTACCGCTCAGAGTTCGTGGTAGGGATGGAAACAAAAATTACAGAAACTATTGCTTTTCGAGCGAGCTTTGAAAACCGTTATGAAAACATGCCTGCTGCGAATAAGGAAAAGAATTCCCTAAAATTCCTTACTGGACTTTCATACAAATTTTAAGATTGCGGTCAATTCAATCAATCAAAGATGGTGCAGTTAGGTATCACCTTTTTTTGTTAGCTAACCTTCCGGTTCCATCGAAATGGAGCTCCTTAATGACAGTACGATCCTCATCAATGAGGCCTTTGGAAAAGCGACAGCGAATAGCTTGGCTGGCGTTGAAGTGAATCAGTTTTCCGTGAAGAAGAAAGATACCAAGATCATAAGGGCGAGAAACCAAAACCAACAAGACCAAAAACTAAGGAAAGAAATAAGGAAACAACGAAAAACTGAAAAATCGGTAAACCAAGAAAGACAGAAAGAAAAACAGACAAAAAAACAGAAACACATAGCAGAAAGACGACCAGAACCCAACCAGACATTCAAAAACAAAGAAACAAAGAAACAAAGAAACAAGTATGTGAGCCATTTAAGGGAAGTTATTTTTGATAAGGTAATTTAGGATGAAGTAGACCATAGTGGCTGTCAAGGGTTTAGCAATGAGCTGATTGATTTCAGATTTAGCCCAGTATCCTTTGCTTCCTTCAGCTAAGATGATCGGCTTAATTCTCTCGGATAGGTAATACTTCTCATCTGCTTGCTTCTCCCAAAGTTGATCTTTAACGTTACGATAGTAGTATATTTCTTAAGCTCTCTAAAGATGAAAATCCTTCTGTGGTTTTGTGGTAGACCAAAGTCAGCTGTGTTGAAAATGTCATATGTGATGTTGTAACCAGCATTGTTGAGTTCATCTTCTATAATTTTAAACGTGTTGCCATTGTCGTGGGTTTTTAAACGATGAATGTTTTCCAATAAAATGTGTCTGGGTTGCTTTGCTTTCAGAATTTTGATTATGCTGTAAAATAGCTTTCCCCTTTTGTCGTTAAATCCCTTCGAAGATCCCATGATTGAAATACCAGACGTGTGAAGGGGAGTTTTTTAGTGCCGCTGTAGCCTTCTTCCATTTCTTTCAGAATCATGTCATCCAAGCCATTACTATCGAGGCGCTGGAAGAGGTCGATAAATGCTTTCTTTCCTTGGTTTCTGCGGGAGGACGCATCGATCAAGAGGTATAGCTGCAGGCCGAGTGAGACGATGCCTTTATAGTCGAGTTGGACAGCAAGTTTGTTGGCGAGCGATGCGGTATTTTGAGGATCTCGCAGAGCTTTTTGTAGACGACGTGCGAGCCAGTGGTGATCGGCCTTAGGGAAGGCGTGACGAAGTAAATCGAGCGCAATTTCAGCCTCTGAAGTATCGACTCAGCCATCGAGAGAAACGAAGGCCGCAAAGACTTCGACGAGTGAGGCCACGAGAGGGACTTTCTGAGGAGCTTTACATGTCCATGCTGTAAGGAGCGAGAATGGCTTGAACCCCTCTGTTTTTTCTTTATGATCTTCAGCGTGCGAGGACAGTTTCACTAAGGGATATGGTGTACGCCAATCTAACTGATGGCAAGCCGGCAGAAAAAAGGATGTATTTTCCCAAAAGCCATATTACCTTCTCGCGCAAGCATTCTTGAGTTTGGCTTCAGCCAAGGACCTACATTCAGAAAATTTACTATGTCAGAACAACCACCACCTGAAAAAACTTCAGAGCCGAAAAGTTCACGAAATGGCCAACCGCCACAGGCGAAGGGACCAAACTGGAGAGTTATGATTCTTTTCTCTCTTGCTTTAGGTGTGCTGATTATGGCGTACATGAGCTCGACTGAAAAGGACGGCAAGAAGATCGACTTCGCTCAGTTCCGTAATGCTCTGGAGAAGGAACAAGTCCTGATCGACCCGATGTTATTGCCATCGGTGAAAGATAAAGAGCCAGCTGATCAAGTCAAAGCCCTCAAAGAACTCAAACTCACTCCAGAGAGTCGACTTAAGTTTGTTACAAAGGAAACGACTACTTCAGGTCAGGTGAAAGGTTTCATGGACACTACCGAGTACCGTGACCTTTCAAAGACTCCTGAGCTTCAGAAATTCCGAGTAGCAATCGACATCAGCCTCGACGAGCGTGAAGTCGATCGTCTTCGTCGTGAGCACAGTGTGCCACTCATTCTCTCGCCTGAAAGGATAAATGCGGCAGATTATAAAAACATCACACTCAAAGAGCTCCGTACTTGGGTTGCGAAAGGTGAAGTTGAGTTCACAGGTGAAAATGCTCTGAAACTCTACAAGATTTCCAACAGCAATGACGCAGTACTCGAAGGTGTGCGTAAGGTGTGGCCTGCAAAATCTGGAGCGAAACCAGAGTTCAAGCCATTCACTGTAGTCGTCAATCTATTCGCGATTAGTGAAGAAGAACGTAAGCTTTTGGAGTCCGCTCGTGCGACGCCAAAGAGCAATACGATGAGCTTCATTCTCATTCAGATTCTACCGATTCTTTTGATCGTAGGATTGCTCTTATTCCTCTTCTTCTTCCAAATGAAGAATGTAGGTAAGGGCGCAATGAATTTCGGTAAATCTAAAGCTAAGCTTCTTGCGATGGATAAAGGTCATGTGACATTCAAGGATGTTGCAGGTATTCACGAAGCGAAGGAAGAGCTTTACGAAATCGTTGATTTCCTCAAGGCACCTAAGAAGTTTGAAAAACTTGGAGCGAACATCCCTAAAGGTGTCCTCATGGTAGGCCCTCCAGGAACTGGTAAAACTCTCCTCGCTCGTGCGATCGCAGGTGAAGCTGACGTACCATTCTTTTCAATCTCAGGTTCTGACTTTGTCGAAATGTTTGTAGGTGTCGGTGCGAGCCGCGTCCGCGATATGTTCGAGCAAGGTAAGAAGAATTCTCCGTGTATCGTCTTCATCGATGAGATCGATGCTGTCGGTCGTCACCGTGGTCACGGCATGGGTGGTGGTCACGATGAGCGTGAGCAGACACTCAATGCCCTTCTTGTAGAAATGGATGGTTTTGATTCACGTTCTGGCGTAATTATCGTTGCTGCTACTAACCGTCCAGATGTGCTGGATCCAGCGCTTCTCCGTCCTGGTCGTTTCGACCGCCAGGTGCGTGTATCGCTTCCTGACGTTGTCGGTCGTGAGCAGATTCTTAAAGTACATGTCAAGCATATCAAGATTGCAGCGGATACTGATCTTAGCCTCGTAGCGCGTGGGACACCTGGTTTCTCCGGTGCTGAGCTTGCAAACTTGATCAATGAAGCGGCGCTTCTCGCTGCGCGTCTTGGTAAGAAGGAAGTTACTCTCGTTGAAATGGAAGAAGCGCGCGATAAAGTCCGTTGGGGACGTGAGCGTCGTTCTCTCGCACTTTCCGATAAGGAAAAAGAGAACACAGCTTTCCACGAAGCAGGTCACGCTATCCTTAATATTCTCTGTGAGCATACAGATGCTCTGCACAAAGTAACTATCATCCCTCGTGGCCCATCGCTCGGAATGGCGATGTTCTTACCGAAGGAAGATAAGTTCAGCTATCGCCGTGCCGAACTCATTGACCAGCTCTGCGTGGCAATGGGTGGGCGTGTCGCCGAAGAAATCGTCTTTGGAAACCCTACGAATGGTGCGATGGGTGATATTCGTCAGGCTACCAGTATCGCACGCAAAATGGTGTGTGAATGGGGCATGAGTGAAGAACTTGGAATGGTCGAGTACGGTAGTGATTCAAATACCGAGATGTTCGTACCAAACGAAGGTAAGAGTTACTCAGAAGAAACGGCTCGTAAGATTGATTTTGAGATCAAAATACTCATCGACAATGCTTATCAACGTGCAGTTGACATGCTCACCGAGCATCGTGCATCTCTCGACTTGATTGCCAAGGCATTGCTCGAGTACGAAACGCTTGATGGTGAGCAAATCACAGACTTACTTTTCAAGGGGGAAATGACAAAACCACTGAGTCCGCCTACTCCACCTGAGCCGCCGCTTGCCCCACCAATCGATGAGCCTACACCAAAAAAGGTTGAAGAGGAAAAGGAAGATGATGACCCGCTTGCTGGTGAAGTTGTCGGAGCTCCAGCCTAAGCGATAAGAACAAATTTCCAACGGGTGATCCGCTATTGCTGGTCATCCGTTTTTTGTTCTCGTTGATTTCTATCCAGAAAACTGCCATATCGCTAGACATCGGTCTACTCATCAAATCTTAATCTTTCGTTTGCCTGGGATAGGTGTATCGATGGTACCTCCTGCTAGGTGTAGCTGTTTGGAGATTGCTAAAGTAAAGTTAGCATAGTCATGTGTGTTGGGAATGTGTGATCTAGAGTGCGTAGAGCTCGTTCATGGTAGGGAGGAGTAAAAAAGCGTGTTAGCTAGCATTTGGCGGTTGCGTTTTGTGGGTGACATGAGGAAAGTCCGTGTGAGCCAATTTCCTAAATTACACACACAGTTATGAGCGATTCAAGATACCGTATAGCACTCGGCGCCGATCACGGCGGAGTAGAACTTAAAGACGCCATTGCGCGTCACCTCATGTCTCAGGGTCATGAAGTTGTAGACTATGGTACGCACTCCAAAGATTCCAAAGATTACGCAGACTTTGCCAACGAGGTAGCAATCGAGGTGAGCCAACAGCAATTCGACTGTGGTGTTCTGGTTTGTACATCAGGTGTTGGTGTGAGCATGGCCGCTAATCGTTTCATTGGTGTGCGTGCAGCAAACCTTCAGTCAGTCGAAGACACGAAAGTGGCTCGCGAGCACAACGATGCAAACATCCTTTGCCTTGGTAGTAAGCATGTTGAAGAAGCGACTGCTCTTGAGATGGTTGACGCATTCCTCGGCACTAAGTTTGAAGGTGGGCGCCACGAAGGCCGCCTCACAAAGGCATCCGGCAGCGCGATTGCAGCATCCGATTCAGCCATTTTCGAAGCAATTCAAGCAGAAGGACTTCGACAGCGCAACAACATCGAGTTGATCGCATCTGAGAACTTTACTTCCCGCGCAGTGCTGGAAGCCCAAGGTAGTCTTCTTACAAACAAGTACGCAGAAGGTTACTCAGGTCGCCGTTGGTATGGTGGTTGTGAACACGTTGATGTAATTGAAATAATCGCTATTGATCGCCTCAAGGAGATCTTCGGGGCTGAGCACGCAAACGTGCAGCCGCATTCAGGTTCCCAAGCTAACACAGCAGTATACTTCTCAGTCCTCAAGCCAGGCGACAAGATTCTCACAATGGATCTCGCACACGGTGGTCACCTCACGCACGGTCACAAAGCAAACTTCTCTGGTAAGTTCTACGAAGTACAACACTACGGCGTTTCTAAAATAGACGAGCGCATCGACTATGACGCACTCGAAGTTGCTGCTGTAGAATTTCAGCCAGCACTTATCACTACTGGTGCTTCTGCTTACTCACGTGAGATCGATTTCGAGCGCATGGGACAAATTGCTAAGAAGGTGGGTGCCTACCTCTTCGTGGACATGGCGCACATCGCTGGTCTTGTCGCTGCAGGCGTTCACTCGAACCCAGTACCACATGCTGACTTCGTCACATCCACAACCCACAAATCTCTCCGCGGACCACGTGGTGGTGTGATTCTCTGTAAGAAAGAGCACGCTAAGAAGATCGATTCTACAGTTTTCCCAGGTATCCAGGGTGGTCCACTCATGCACGTGATTGCAGCTAAGGCTGTGTGTTTCGGTGAAGCTCTCAAGCCTGAGTTCAAAGAGTACTCTGCACAGGTTGTGAAGAACTCACAAGCAATGGCTGCACGCCTCGCTGAGTATGGTTACCGCATCGTTTCTGGTGGTACAGACAATCACCTTTTCTTGATGGACTTCCGTCCAAATAGTCTCGATGGTTCCATCGTTTCCACAGTACTAGATGAAGCTGGTATTACAGTGAACAAGAACTCCATCCCGTTCGACACAGCCGGCCCATTCAAGCCATCTGGTATCCGTATCGGTACTCCAGCAGTCACGACTCGCGGCATGAAGGAAAAAGACGTCATCAAGGTGGCTGACTTCATCCACGCAGCGATTGAAGGCCGCGATGACGCAGCGAAACTTGATGTTATTCGTGAAGAAGTGTACGCTTTCAACCGCGCGTTCTTACTTCCACGCTAATGTGAGCTGGTAGATTTTAGTCAGCTCCTCAATTCGTCTAGGGTTGAGGAGCTTTTTTATAGAAATAAAAATGGCTTTTACCTCAGTGTGGGGGCGGATTTAGTCAGAGAGTTCGATGTAGCTGGAGTTGGATTTTTTCGACCTCTTTGGTTACTGAACGGGAGTAGTATCCTCGTTAGGTATATCTCCAGTCTTCGTTTCTTTAGGTTTAGCAATGAGTCTTGAGAGCTCTTTTGCCCATTTTGGAGCATCGTTGTGGTTGATGTTATTGGATAAATGGGTAATCATACGAGAAGCTGCACCGTATTCGTCGCCCGCTTTGAATACATCCATTTCCATTTGCCAAATGAGCTTAGGGCGCTCATTGAGAATAAATTTATTATACGCAGGTGGTTTGAGCGTTTTCTTCATTCCTACGCTTTTGCTTTTCGGCATGGGAGACCAGAGTTCGATCATTTTCTCTTGGTAGGCGATGCGCTCCTTCCAAGCCAACTGGAGTGAGGATGCTTTTTTCTCCTCACGTAGAGATTTGAAGACCACTTTTTCGTAGACTTGTGAGATGTTGAGTGGTGAGGTTGGCCATTCTTTGACTTGATAGCTCCCGAAGCCATAGGCTCTCGCGAATACTGAGCTTAGCACATTTTGTTTGAGGATGTGGTGATTGTGGTCGAGCTTCTTAGCGTCGGAAAAGATTTCATTGAGTGCTCCACGCGCTTTAGAAGTCATGGTCGCGTAGTCGCCTTCTGAGCGAGTTGCCTCGAGGGTCAAGATGAGCCAGTTGAGTTGGTGGCGGAGGGCGAGGCGAAAGTTCGGCTCTGAGTGCTGTTCTTTTTGGCCGCGTTTCCAGTTACGGAAGTCGCTAGATTTCTTTCCAACGTCAGTGAAATTTACTTTCTCTACACAATCGAGGTAGAGCTCGAATGCAGCAGAGTTTGAGCCTCGTGCGCTTTTGTAAGCTTTATAGGCAGTAGCTCGGCGGTTGGAGAGTGTGGCTTTGCTTTTATTGATGAGAGCATCTAAAGTTTTGTTCAGCTTTTGGCGCTGAGATTCAGACATGCTTTCTGCATCGGCTGGTTGTGTAGCCATGGTGACAAGAGCCACAGGAAGGAGTAGTTTTTTTATGATAATAGTAGGATTGGGTGTATTTCATAACTACGCAAGGTGTGACGGTAAGTTACGAGAAAAGCAGTATTCACAGCTCCCACTCCGATACGAGGGAAAAGTTTGTCCTACACGAGCTGTTTCAAGGAAGCTCGGATGCGGTAGCCCTGACGTTGAGGCTGGGTGCCTACCTTTTTCAGCCAATTGATAATATTGGCTTCGAGTTCGGCACATTTCTCATCCCATGTCTCAGTTTGCTTGAGAATATGGACACATTCTTCGACGTGACTGAAATACACATCAGAAGCTCCTGTGGCTTTGAGGTTGAGCAGCTCGGTCTGGAGTTCGTGGAAAAAAGCGAGTTCATAGCCATTTCCCGCATCGCGTGCTGCACGTTCTAGTGAGATTGTCACGGGCGGGGCGATTGGCTCAAGCGCATTAGCAATGGAGTCATAGCCGATACGGCTGAGCATGTGAGAGAGCCGCTTGTAGAGGTCTTCGAGGGTGAGGAGGCGTAGAGCGCATTTGTGCTCAAGGTAGTGAATGACTCCTTCGTAGACATCCTCAGTGAAGGCAAACTCTTCTTGGTTGGCACGGACAGCAGCTTGCTCAATGGCTTTGCGAATCCATTGCGTGCTGTATCCTGTGACTTGGTAACGTCCTACTTGAAGAACTGGAAGGTTGCCGACGATGCAGATCATGATTTTCTAGGTATGGGGGTTAGTCTTTAAAGAGGGGACGTTGCTGTGGGAGCAGTGTTTGAGCTTTTGAATCTCACGAATGAACTCTCCGACATCTTCACATTAGCGGTAAACTGAGACATAGCGTACGTAGGCGACGGGGTTGATTTCGGAGAGCTTGTCCATGGCTTTGATACCGATGATATCAGAGGGGCATTCAGAGAGGTGGTCCTTGTGGAGGTCCTCAGAATTTCTTCCACAGCTCGGTCTAGATGATCCATTGATACTGGGCGCTTTTTACAGACTTTGACCAAGCCGCGAAGTAGTTTCTCACGGTGCAATGTCTGACGGGTGCTATTGCGCTTCACTACTCGAAGCTCGGGGTGCTTGATTTGCTCGTAGGTCGTATAGCGGTAGTTACACTGAAGGCACTCTCGACAACGATGCGTAATCGTCTCATTTTTTGACATACGAGAGTCGATGACTTTATCTTCGAGTGATCCGCATTGAATACAGAGCATAAGTGAGAGGTGGTTTGCGCTCGGGTATGGGGAGGTTCTCTGGCTAAGTCTATGTCAAAATTGACGAAAAAATCACGTTTTTCATCATAATTAAGTGATCTAAACTAAAAGTTTTAAAATGATCATAGAATGCGCGACTTATTCACAAAAATTGGATAAATTTTGCAAAATGTTCAGCCTTGGCAAAAGCGGGATGAGATGCATAGTGCCGCAGCAATGAGCGAGCAGCCGACCAAATTAGTTGAGAAGTCTGAAGCAGTTTCCATGCGCCAAGATCTAATGGTGTTAACGAAGGTGCGTTTAAATATGTTCGTTCTGATCACTACATTGTTTGGATTTATATTAGCCTCAAAATCTCAGACAGGTGGTTTTACATGGGGCATGATCGATTGGGCGTTGCTCTTTCATACTCTAGTTGGCACAGCTGCTGCAGCCTTTGGTTCAGCTGCCTTCAATCAGCTGATGGAGATTGAGCAGGACCGCACGATGGATCGTACGAAAAATCGCCCATTGCCATCTGAGCGCATGAGTGTGACTTCAGCCTTTGTAATTGGTTGGGGGCTTTCCGCATTTGGCGTCATCCATTTGGGTAATATGGTGAATACAGAAGCGGCTTACATCGCTGCAGCGACTATTGGGATTTATGTATTTGCCTATACTCCAATGAAGCGCCAGTACTCTGCAAACACACTCGTAGGAGCGATTCCGGGAGCAACACCTCCGATGATTGGTTGGGCGGCAGCTGGCGGCTCTTGGTATGCGTGGGAGTCTTGGTACCTCTTTGCTCTTTTGTTTCTTTGGCAGCTTCCACACTTTGTGGCGATCAACTGGTTCTGCCGCGAGCAGTATGAGGAAGCTGGCTATAAGATGTGGTCGAATGGTGATGTGAGTGGCAAGAAGACCGCTCGCTTAGCCTTGATTTATTCTGCGATGCTCGCACTACTGGCACCTCTAGCTAGCCTACCTGGAGTGGACATGGCCGGTTGGGTTTATGGTATCGGTGGATTTTTGGCAGGAGCATACATGTGTAAACTCTCGGTGGATTTCGGGCGGATTGGTGATCGTAAGTCTTCCCGCAAGCTTTTCTTCTTCACGCTACTTTATTTGCCCTTGGCCTTGGGTCTGTTGACATTTAGTTGGTATTAGCGCATTGAACGGCTGAGCGACGCACACGATTTTTTGAATATGAATGTTTCCGAATTAGAATCAGCCGAACGCGATCCCAAAGCTATTCGCCGCACTGTGATTTCCCTGATCTTGTTGATGATCGTGGGGGGGATTTTGATTTGGGTGAAGTACACGGACCAACAAAAGCGTGATGCGGAAGAGACGATCGCTGGACGCTCCCCGCGTATTAGTCGTCTTACCAAAAACTTTGCAGGTGTGTGTCAGGACGGTGAAAGCCGTGGCCTCGATGATCTAGAGGGTAAAGTTTGGGTCGTTGCTCCGATTGTTCCGAACCAGCCAGAGGAAAATAAGGTTCAGCTGGAAAAGATGAAGGAGCTGGCCGAGCGATACAAGGATCGCAAGAACTTTCACCTCGTTTGTATTTCTGTGGCAAACCCACATGAACACGGTTACGAATCGCTCAAAGTCATCGCTGATGAAGTGGGCGCTGACATTGACCAATGGTGGTTCATGGCCGCCGAGTTAGAGTCGGTGATTGGCTACCTCAAAGATCACCTTAAGATGGCGCATATCAAAGAGCGAACTGGGGTTGATATCGAGAAATATGGGAAGTTAGATATTCCAGCACAACTACGTGTCGTGGACCAGAGTCGTCGAGTGCGCGGCGAGCATCAGCAATTTGACTTCGACTTCGCTCAGTTCAAAACGGAAGAAACCAAAGCAGCTCTTGTTGCAGATCCCAGCCTCCGTGAGCGTCTCAAGCCTGATAAGTTAGAGATTGCAGAGTTTTACCTCAATATGGATGAGGAATGGACGAAGCGCATGCACAAGGTAATCGAATATACTTTTACTGAGAAAGAGGGGGATAAAGACCCTGACTACATCAGTGCGATTGTTGTGACCCTGGCGATTCTCGGATTCATCGTTGTCATAGGCGTGCGTTTACGCGCGCGCGTGAAAGAGTAATAAGCAGAAATTTATAGAATGTTAGATATGAAGGATAAAACTAAGATTGTTCTCATTTATGTAGTCGTAGCTCTTTTAGCGACAGGGTTGATCGTACTTTTCAATTGGCTCGGCGGGCAGCGTAAGGCGCAGGCTGAAGCGAGTGAAAAGAAGCGTACGGAAGTAGTGGCACACACATCGGTGGAAGTCGTGCCAGCTCTTACGGCTCTGGATAAGCAACTCACGCAAGATCTCAAGGGACTGAACCAAGATAGTGATGAAGTGAGCCTCTTTCAGCTCAAGGGGAAGGTAGTGGTTTTCGCTCAGTTTTATAGCCGCTGTAGTATGTGTCTCGGTCACAATAAGGTCATTATGCAGGAGCTTCATCAAGAACTGCGTGACAATCCCAATGTGCACTTTGTGACAGTGACTCTAGATCCAGATTTTGACACACCAGAGAAGCTAGCTGAATCAGCTAAAGTTTGGGATGCAGATAGTAAGTCGTGGTGGATGCTCAATGTGCCAAAAGACGAGCTTACGGAATATTGCCGCGAGCAGCTTTGGTATATTGATTACATGGAGAACGAGAAGAAGACCAGTGCCGCCGATGCGATCAATCATGACATGGGAATTGCCGTGATCGATACACAGTCAAAGTTGCGTGCAAAGGTGAACCTCTTCGAGCTTCTCGCAAATGATCAACAGGAGTTATACGAAGTGAAGAAAAGTCAGTTGTTAGAGGTTATTGAAAATTCTCTAACAGAGGCTAAAAAATAAGAGCTGTTGTTCAAAAGGTCGAGGGCGCTCACAGAGCTACCAATCATAAACGGATGTACGACATGGGTGATTATAAAATATACCTTCAGCAAGAGCCGAATGTGGCACTTGGCAAGAAGCTGAAAACTACTGCGTGGGTGCTTACAGGGGCTATTTTAGTCTTAGTGGGGTTGATGCGTCGACCAGAGCTCAAGATTCCTTTACCAGAAGGTTTCTCATTTTCTTTCCTCCCTCCAGTACATGCTGGACTAAATACGATCGTAGCATTGGCGCTCATCATGGCATTGTGGGCGATTAAGCAGAAGAACATCAGCTTGCACAAAGGGGCGATCAACCTCGCCATGCTTATGTCTGTAGGCTTCTTGCTCTGCTATGTAGCTTATCATTTTACGACCAACGAAATTATCTTTGGAGACGCTGATAAGGATGGAGTGCTCAGTGAGACTGAGAAAGCAGCTGTAGGTTTAGAGCGTGCGCGCTATTTATTGATTCTTATTAGCCACATCATACTCGCAGGTGTGAGTTTACCATTCATCCTTTTCACTTGGATCAATGGAGCGACTAACCAATTTGCGAAGCACAAGAAGTTGGCTCGCTGGGTGTTCCCAGTTTGGCTTTACGTGGCTATTACTGGGCCAGTTTGTTACTTCCTGCTGAAGCCCTATTACTAAGAAGATATGCAGTTGTTCGTTCTAAATTGGTAGTTGTTTATTCCTAATGAAAGAAGAACTTAATCACCTCATATCACCTTCGAGTCATCTTCACTGTTAGATCAACGCTAGGAGTGCTCTAGGATGAAAGGGGGACAACAAAGAGAATAATGAAAATCATTCGATATCAAGATGCTGAATACGCAGACTTCGTACAGAAGTTAGATCGCCAAGCCATCCCGAGCACGGATTTGTATGAGATTGTTGCAGGGATTGTGGATGCGGTGAAGCAAGGCGGGAATAAGGCGGTGTTCGACTTTACCTTTAAGTTCGATAAACTTGATCTCACTGACGCGACACTCTATGTTTCAGATGAGGAGCTGGCGGAAGCTGAGGCTCTCGTCGAGGACTCTGTGAAGGAAGCTATTGCAGCTTCAAAAAAGAATGTGCACGCTTTCGCGCAGAAGAGCATGCGCCAGAATTGGAACTACACCAATGCGGAAGGCGCAGATGTGGGAGAGCGCTTTGTGCCATACGACCGAGTGGGAGTTTATGTGCCTGGTGGAAAAGCTCCACTTGTATCTACCGCTTTGATGACAGCAGCAATTGGTCAGGCAGTCGGAGTAAAAGATATTCTCGCAGCGACTCCAGCAGGCGTAGATGGCAAGGTGAATCCATCTTTACTCTATGCTTTGAAAGAGTCTGGTGCGACTCAGGTCATCAAGGTCGGCGGCGCGCAAGCGATCGCAGCTATGGCTTTAGGAACCGAGACAGTGAAGTCTGTTGAGAAAATTTTTGGACCAGGAAATAGCTTTGTGGTTGAAGCGAAACGACAGTTAGTCGGTGCAGTTTCTATTGATCTCCTTCCTGGACCGAGTGAGGTATTGATCATTGCTGATGATTCTGCAAATCCAGTTTTTGTTGCTGCAGATCTTCTCGCTCAAGCCGAGCATGGCGGAGACAGTGTGGTGGGATTTGCCACGACTTCTGTCGAGCTACTCGCGAAAGTGGAAGTAGAAGTAGAAAAGCAGATCAAAGAACTTTCCCGTGCTGAGTACATTCGCAAGGTCCTCGATGTTGGTACTTTCGCGTTGGTGGTGGAAAGCCTCGAAGAAGCGATTCGTATCTGCAACGTCTTCTCGCCTGAACACCTTTCTCTGATCGTCGAGAATGAGGATAAGTGGCTCGACCAAGTGAAGACGGCTGGCGCTATCTATGTCGGGAACTTTGCTGTAGTGGCAGTAGGGGATTTCCTAGCTGGTCCATCACATACTTTGCCTACTGGTGGCTCAGGTAAGTCCTTCTCTGGTATTCGCGCTGATCAATTTCAGCGCCGCACTAGTATCGTGCGGATGGACCAAGCAGCGGTGCAGAAATCTGAAAAATACGTCAACGAATTTGCCCGCGTGGAGGGGCTAGATGCTCACGGAGCTTCTGTGACTATTCGTGCTAAGGCGTAAATAGGATTTACTAACCATTCTGAGCACTACGAACTAAAGGTACTTCAAATTGAGCCAACAACATGGCGTGAGGTATCGATTCCTCCGACAGCAACTTCTATAGATCTACACAAAGTGATCTAGGTCGCGATGGGCTGGGAAGATAAGCATCTGCACGAATTTCGCCACGGCAAGGGGAAACGCCTCACGAGCGTGATCTCTTCTGTGGACGAAGATATTGTCCAAGGTGAGGACTTCTGTGATGAAAGTGAGACAATCCTCAAAGAGTTGCTTGGATATTAAGCATGTGTAGAGGGTGACTTCGACTGGGTGGACGGATTCTTATGACTCTGAGAAGTTTGACGCCAAGGCGGCACAAAAACGTGTGGCTAAAATGAAAATGAGCTGAGTCTTCTACGTAAAATAGTCGACCAAGAGCGTATTGAGCGCTTTGCGGAATGGGCTCGGCATTGGGAGAGTTTCTAGCGTATCGAGCGCGTGCCAAGCTTCGTTATCAGAGGCTGTGACCTGTAGTGGAGCCTTGAAAATCTCTAAATTCATTTTATGGTGGGTAATGACGTAGCTAGTTTTGTGCAGTAGTTCTTGTGTCTCCAGAATGTGTGCGGGACGTTCTGGGAGTTTCCACATGCCGGAGCGTCGAGCTTGGGCGTCGGCTTTGTGTAGGAGGATTTTATCCTCCTGAATGGCGAGCATGCAGAGCTCGTCGAGGTGGACGGTTTTCTTTCGTGCTTTTTTGACTGGGAGTGCTTCAGGGGAATCGGTATGGCACCACTGCTGGATGGGGCAAATATGGCATTGCGGGGATTTATTGGTGCAGACTTGCTGCCCCAGCTCCATCAGTGCTGAGTTGTAAATCCGTGCCTGCTCTGCGGGGACGAGAGTTTTTGCCCAGCTCCAGAGTTGCTTGCTGCCAGTTGAACTATTGACCCGTTCCCTGTAGTTAAAAATGCGTGAGAAGATGCGTGCGATATTGGCGTCGACGATAGGCTCGGGCAGATTGTAGGCGAATGAGGTTACCGCGCCAGCCGTGTATTGGCCGATACCTGGTAGCTCGAGGATTTCGGCGTGCTGCTTTGGGAAAATGCCATTGTGTGCCACGCAAATGGCTTGTGCTGCTTTTTGTAAATTCCTAACGCGTCGATAATAGCCAAGACCTTCCCACGCACTGAGAATTTCGGCTTCTTCAGCATCGGCAATGGAGGCGGGGGTTGGGTAGCGCTGAAGAAAACGGGTGTAGAAACCTTTTCCTAGTACTGTCGCTACCTGCGTCTGCTGAAGCATGACTTCGGATACGAGGATGTGCCACGGGTCAGTTGTCTGGCGCCACGGGTAGTCTTTTCCAGTGGCTTGAAACCATCCAATGAGTGCCTTCTGGAATTCTACAGGCTGGTCGGTCGCGAGCATGCTGTATGTATTATGCGCTAATAGAGTCGATGCTATCTCTTCTATGGAGCGTGATGATTGCCGATGCGTGTGCGTTACTAATGCGAATTGTTGGGTAGTTAGGAACAAAGTACTCATACCATAGTTCAAAAGGAATCAGATGTGTCTTGGAGAGCTCTGGAGCCATGTCGTTAGGCTCTACGGGAATGTGCCGTAGTCAATGGTGAAGCGTATCATTTGTTCTAACAATGGAGGATGTTGAGTTCGAGATTGAATGGAAATTCGGCTGTGAGATAGTGCTCCTAATGGACGTGAAAGAGCTGATAGAATCATGTGACTTTGTCTTGAGTGCGCTTGGTGCTGAGCGTACTTTGCTTTGTGAAGTCGAAGGATTCCCGATTTACGCATACACATTGTTGCGTGAAAACAGTAGTCGTAGTGTGTATTTGTCCTCAGGAATACATGGAGATGAACCTGCAGGACCGCTTGCCTTGCTTGAGCTTCTCAAAGAGGGGAAGTTAGATGAAACGTATTCATGGTACGTATGCCCAGTTCTCAATCCGACGGGATTGGAGCGTGAGACTCGTGAGAATTTTCAAGGGTATGACCTCAATCGAGATTACCTTAAATTCCGCTCAGAAGAAGTGCGTACACATGCTGAATGGCTTAAGGGGAAGCGTATCGATTTTGCCATTTCTCTTCACGAAGATTGGGAGAGTACTGGATTTTATTTTTATGAGATCAACCAAGTAAAAGATAGGCCTCAGCGTTATCGCCGAATGGTGGATGCGATTGCTTCAATTATGCCAATGGAGCCAGAGAGTGTGATCGATGACCACCCGGTACGAGAGCCAGGCTGGATCTATCACTGTAGTAATCCGGATGAGCCTAAAAAATGGCCAGAAGCGATCTATCTAGCAAAGTTAGGTTGCCCCTTATCGTTCACTTTTGAAACCCCAAGTGCGTTAGGTCTCTCCGATAGAGTCAAGGCTCACAAGAAGGCAATCTGTGCAGCATTGAGAATTTATTTGTGATTGTAGAAGATGATTTTTATCGAATTTTTTACATTTTTGGTTGTTTGCCCATACATCATATGGTGTTACATCTCGCTTGATTCTAGCAAGCGGTTGTAGCGATTGATACTTTTAGCTTTGCCTGTAGAAGGGTCTATTTCGATTACAGCCCCACAGAGTCTCACTGGACCTTTCGCGACTGGGAAACGTGTCGGGAGCGAGGATTTGAAGCGATAGACAATGCTTTCAACATTGCGTCCGAGAATGGAAGTTTCTGGGCCACACATGCCAGCATCCGTAATGTGTGCTGTACCGTTCGGTAGAACGCGTTCATCTGCTGTTTGTACATGAGTGTGGGTGCCTACGATGGCTGAGACCTTACCATCAAGGTGGTAGCCCATGGCGATTTTTTCACTGGTCGTCTCGGCGTGGAAATCGACGAAAATCATCTTGGTGCCATCTGCACGTAAGCTATCCACAGTGTCCTCGAGGACGAGGAAAGGGTTTTCTAGAGTTTGGCCCATGAAGGTGCGGCCTTGCGCATTGAGTACAGCGAGCTTTCCGTGAGGGGTTTCGACTTCTATCAAGCCGCTGCCTGGGACTCCTTCTGGGTAGTTGATCGGGCGAAGAATGCGCGGTTCGTTCTTGAGGTGGTCAGCGAGCTCACGCTGATCCCAGACGTGATCACCTGTAGTAATGACATCGGCTCCGGCCTTGAAGAGGTCATTTGCGATAATTGGGGTGATGCCTCGACCACCAGCAGAGTTTTCGCCATTGAGAATGGTGAAATCGATAGAGTGCTCTTGCTTGATGCTCTCAAGGAATTTGATGACAGATTTTCTACTTGGCTCACCGACGATGTCGCCTAAAAAAAGAATGCGCATTGAGTAACTTGGTCTTCGTTTCGCTCGTACAGGTATGTATAATCGCCCGTGAGCTCAGTCAGCAAACCATATCCTAATCTGTGATACCAGCCCGAACACGATGATGCCCCGTAAAAACTTAGCTTTGGAAGTAGCGCTTATTGTTTGCGCTTTGGTCGGTGCTTTTGTTGTCCAATCTATCATTTCACACACCAAGCCACCAAACATGCGAGAGTTTGGCGCGCCAACGGAAGGGAGAGAAAATGATCAGATAGAGGAGAATTCTAACGACGCTGAGCTAGGTCGCTCTCCAGATAATAGATGCACAGTACCGAAGGTTTATTTGGCTCACTTATCCTCGCTTGGAGTAGCTCCTGATTGGTCGATGTTAGATGATTACCAATATGTCATTTGTAAGACGGAATTTGTGAGGTTGATCTCAGAAGTGTATTCGGTGGATGATTACTGGAAAGATTGGTTTCAGATCAATGAGGATCATGTGATGATTCGAATGCAAGCAGATGATCCATCGAAGCTCTTCAAGTTATTTTTCAAAAATGCAATTGTGAGTGCAGAGCCCCAACGTTATTGGCGAAGCAAGGGTGAGCTGGTGACGAATAGCAATACTGCTCCTTTGTTAGGGCTGCATATTGCGATTGATGCTGGTCATATAGGTGGCCAGTACGCTCAAATTGAGCAACGGCATTTTGTGTTAGCTGAGGGGGCTCCGCCGATTCAAGAAGGGAGCATGACGCTCACTGTAGCAGAGTTGTTAGTGCCACAGTTAGAAGCACTGGGAGCCATAGTTTCGTTGGTGCGAGATAAGATGGAGCCAGTGAACCCGTTTAGAACGGAAGATTATTTCGCATATGCAAAATCAAAGCGAGTGGCGCTGAAGTCTGTAGTGACAGAGGAAAGCGTGAAACGAGAAGCTCAAAAGTTATTCTACCGCAACGGGGAGATTCGTGCTCGAGCGGATGTGGTCAACAACGAGCTCAAACCGGACCTCGTACTTTGTATTCATTTCAATGCTGATCCTCAAACAGATCCAGATCAGCCGGAGTTGTTCAAGGAGGAGCACTTTCACATGATCCTCAATGGAGCTTATACAAAAAATGAAATGGCTCATGATGATGAACGCTTCAAATGCGTGCTCAAAATTGTTCAAGGCAATCATGCAGAAGAGCAAAGGATGGCAGCAGCTGTAGCAGCGAGCTTTGTTCAAGAAACAGGGATGAAACCTTACATGTATTCGGCCAAATCCAGCAGAGCGATTAAGATAGCGAATAATAATTACCTTTGGGCGAGAAACTTGATTGCGAACAGGCTCTACGATTGTCCAGTGCTGTATTTTGAGCCCTACCTCATGAACGGTAAGGATTCTTATACCCGTATGCAAATGGGTGATTATCCTGATTTACGTTATGTGAACGGGAAGCTTCGCTCGTCGATTTATCGTGAATATGTCGCTGCGGTGACGAAGGGATTAGTTGCTTATTACACTTCCACTGAACCTGAGGAAGAGAAAGTTGAGCAGCCAGATGCATTGGAAGATTTGCTCGAAGATAAGTCTGCTACCGATGGTGGAGAGTTTCGTCCTGAGTTAGAAATGGAGGTTCAATGAAGCAAAGATTGCTCGTTGCTGGAAATGGCTTTGTCGGTCAAACTGCTGCTCGTCAGTTTCGAAGCGCTGGGTGGGAGGTAATTACTGTGAGCCGCAGTGGTGAGGGGGACGTGCATGCTGACTTGTCGAAGGATGTGTCAGTCAAAGCACTTCGAACATCCGTGGATGCTCCGAGCCATATTTTGTTCTGTGCTAGTGCTGGAGGGGGGGTGGATGCTTACCGTGCAGTTTATCTGGAGGGTGCGAGAAATCTGGTGCGCCATTTTCCAAACGTCCCGATAATTTTCACATCGAGCATATCCGTCTATCCGCAGTCAAATGGTGAAGTCGTAACTGAAGAATCGACCACGGAGGTACAGCGGGAAACAGGAAAGTTGTTGTTAGAATCTGAGAGCGTGATTCTCAATGCAGGAGGGATAGTGCTGCGTTTAGCTGGCTTGTACGGCATTGGTCGAGCGTATTTGTTGCGTCGATTATTGGTGGGTGAGGCTGAATTAGAGGATGACGGTGGTCGCGTACTGAATTACACGCATCATGAAGATGCAGCTGGAGCAGCCCTTTTCCTTTGTGAAAAATCTCAGTGGATGCGTGGTGAGGTTTACAATGTGTGCGATTCTCACCCACTTACACAGAAAGAGCTTTATCTGGCCTTGGTGAAGAAATTTGATCTAGCATTTCCACCGAGTGTACCAAGAAATCTCAATAGTAAACGAGGCTGGTCGAGTAAGGCTGTTTCTAACAAAAAACTGAGGGCGCTCGGCTGGCAGCCGAAATATCCGTCATTTGTTGATGCCTCAGAGGAAGTGGCTGCAAGTCTCTAAGGGGAGCTAATCTTTCTATAGAAGGAAATAACGCTGGTATGTGCGAGGGGGCTGGATTTAATAGTTCGCATGATTTCAGACATTTTCCACGCTGAGGATTGGAACGAAGTAGCAGGCTTTAGCTTTGAGGATATTACCTATCACGAAGCCGTAGTGGGCGGGACAGTCCGTATCGCATTCAATCGTCCAGAGTGCCGTAACGCATTTCGTCCGCAAACTGTTGATGAACTGTACCGAGCACTGGAGCACGCCCGCACGAATGAGTCGATAGGCGTAGTGATTCTTACAGGGAATGGCCCTAGCCCAAAAGATGGTGGTTGGGCGTTTTGTTCTGGTGGCGACCAGCGTGTGCGAGGCAAAGATGGTTATAAATATGAAGGAACTGAGGATGTGACAGGAGCGAATCTCGGCCGTCTGCATATCCTCGAAGTTCAGCGTCTCATTCGTTTCATGCCAAAGGTGGTGATGGCGGTCGTGCCTGGATATGCCGTTGGCGGTGGGCATTCGCTACACGTGATTTGTGATCTAACACTGGCCTCAAAAGAGCATGCGGTGTTCCAGCAAAAAGATGCGGATGTGGCTAGCTTTGATGCTGGGTACGGCTCGGCTTATCTCGCAAAGCAGGTTGGGCAGAAGCGTGCGCGTGAAATCTTTTTCCTCGGATTGCGCTACACGTCACAAGATGCGTATGAAATGGGAATGGTGAATAAAGTCGTGCCACATGCCGAATTAGAGAAAAAGGCGCTCGAGTGGGCATGCATTATCAATGATAAGTCCCCAACAGCCCAGAAAATGCTGAAATATGCCTTTAACATGACCGACGACGGAATGGTCGGCCAGCAAGTGTTTGCGGGCGAGGCGACTCGTCTAGCGTATGGCACAGATGAAGCGGCAGAAGGGCGTGAAGCCTTTGTTGAAAAGCGTAAAGCTGACTTCTCGAAGTTCTCGAGACAGTACTAGAGAGATCTCCATAGATCAGAAAGATAAAAATCTTCATCAAAGATGGTGAAGCTTCTTTAGCTTAAAATGGCGGAGCTGTGAGGTAAGAGAATGCGATTTCAATGGCTCTGGCTAGGTTGGGCATCGTGAGTGTATTTAAATAAGGGTCTTAAGTAGATTAGAGAGGATTTTGTCTTAATTCGTCGAGTATAAGAAGGTATCACAATTGTCGTTTCTGTGATTGTATCTCCAAGCGCTTTCCATAATCTGGATGACGAACTTTTCTTTCATTATTCCTCTGAGGTTTGTCATTCTAAATTTCACATAACTCCAGAAGCTTTCAATGCCATTAACATGGTTTTTGCCTCTAGCAAATTCATCTTTATGATGGTGTACTCGATGGTGCTTGTAACCTTCTCTAACAAGGCTATCGTAAGCTTTCCAGCCATCTGTGTAAACGGTGGCATCTTCTAGTATTTGTCCCTTAATAATAGGCAGCAATTCCTTGCGGCTACAATCATGGACAACTTTTGCAAAAACTCTCCCATCTCGCTTGAGCAATCCAATAACTGGAGTTTTACCAGAAGCCCCTCGACCTCTTTTTCCTCGAATTCTCTTTGCTCCAAAGTAACTTTCATCGACCTCTACTTCACCAGCAAAAGGTCGGTTTTCTTCAGAGGCTAAGGAAAGAATTCTCTCTCTTAATAGAGTGTAAATTCGCTGTACAGTTTTTACTGATAAGCCCAATAACCTCGAGGCTGTTAGAGTAGAAATATCTTCACAGAAAAGCTGCAAAAGCTCTCTGAATTTACGCTCTGAAAAGTGCGCGCCTTTTATGTATTTGTTTTTCACTGTGTTTAAGTAAATTATGCATAGTTATTAATGATAATCTACTTAAGACCCTTAAATAATCGATGACGCTAGGCTATTTTTTACAAAATAAATATCGCCCTTAGCCCTTGTGCATGCAACGTAGAGTTTATTAAGAGTTTGAGCTGACACCTGCTCGAACTGCTTTTTGTTGGGGACATCATCAAAACCATCTAGATTAAGAGTTTGCTGTTTCATTTCTTGAGCATTCCGATCCTGCGCCTGCTTGAACAGATCTTCGTTGAGGATAATGCAGACATCCTCGAAATCGTCTAACCCCTTGGATGCGCCCCAGTTCATCGAGAAAAAATCCATTTTTTTGGAGTTCTGATAAACCAGTTTTATTATGACATCATCCTTTAGGAGAGAGGTCGCATCAGCCTGTTCCTCGACAAATATAATCTTTGTTTCATCCTGCCTTTGAGAACCCATTTCAATTCCAAGGCGCTCGCGCACAAATGATGCGACCGACGGACTACACCTATAGCTTTTGCTGAGGGTCGTGGTATCAACCTTAATTTCGTGCTTACTAACTTCTTCCAGAAAGCAATCTTTGCTCTGGTGAAGGTTTTTCTTAGATTGCCCGTCTCGGCTAGTATCAAAAGTATGCTGATGGTAATCGCCGACGAATTGGCATTGCACTTGTGTTTTTGCCAGTTCGCAGATGAAGTCGAAATCATAGGAAGCGAAGTCCTGAAATTCATCGACAAACATGTCGTCAAAATACTTTTCAAAGCGTTGCTTTACGCATGACAAACCATCGGGCTTAAATTTTAGAAAGAACTTCGCTAGCCTGTCCGCATACAATTTCTTATCCGTGAAGGTGAAGTAATGCTTAAAGTCGTTTAAGCGCTGATACTTTGGACACTTGTTGAAGGTAATGCCTTTAGCATCGAAAACGTCTTGATATAGGGGCTGGAAGCAGAATTGATAAAGGAAAGAGAAATACGTTTGTATCCTGATGTTCTTTGGAGGGTACTCGAATTTCTGGATTACTCGCTTTCTGAGGTTCTCCGTATTGTTAATTGTATAAGTCAGAATAATTGCTCTGCGCTCCAAACTGAGGCTCTCGATCAAATGACGAGTTTTTCCTGAGCCAGCGACAGCAAGTATTAGCTTTGTATCCATGCAAACGCTTTTTTGATATACTGCGGAGAAGTGAGTTTCCTTCTTGATTTGTAGAGTTGGAATGATGCCTCAGATTTGTTTTTTAGCATCCAATCCAACGCGTTACCTTTCTTGGATTTGAACACGTCATCGCAAATAGATTGATTGTCCTGATATACACACACCTCAAAAGTGTATCTGTCTTCGTCGTCATCATAGAATAGTCCAATCGATGAATCGTCGCTGAAATCTGAATATTTACTGATAAGATTGTCCTTGCTCTTATCATTGTCGGTAATGACAGCAACCTGCTTGCCAAGTAATTGGGCAACCTCTAGATAACGCTTAAAACTTAACCATTAACTGATATCAGATGAACATCTTTGGCATGCATGTCTTCGTCATATTCTTGGTGAAATAGGTGCTGGCATAGAAGGTATTCTGCATGCCCCTCGACCAAGATGACCTTCTTAGAAAGGATCAGCTCAAGTATGTTGTGGTTTGGAGCTTTAGTGAAAAAATCAGAAGTGTCTTTGCTTAGCTCTGAAAGCTTATTGTTGCTGAGCGTCGAATTACTTCAGAAATATGCATTCACTCAAACCAAGTGATGAGCAAATCAGGCTACTGTGACTGGTGAGTATTACCTGAGCAGAGTTTGAATTCTTAATCTTATCGACAAATATCTGTGTCCTTGAATGGCTCAAGTGGTTTTCCGGCTCTTCCAGTAACACCAAATTGTCCTTGTCACCTGATCGGTTTCTCAGAGCGTATGCTGCCTTGATTTCACATTGCGCACCCTTGCCTTTATGAGTGATATCAATGCCCTCATATTCGAGGGTCAAATCCTGCTCAATTTTTGCGTTTTTTCTTAAACCAAGCAGACCATCTGATGATTTCTCCCCATCTAATGAACACTTATCCTTGAGAAAAGAGCTACGGAGACGCTTGTATTCGTGCTGATGCGATGCGATCTGTTCATCGTCAAAGTGGTTGGTATAAATGCTGGAAACGAGATGATTTCTGGCATGCGTGTGGCTACTCTCGGTTGCATCAATAAATATCGGAGTAAACGGTTTGTTGTAATACGTGTATGCTATGCCTTTAAACGTCACGAATTCTACACGATAGAACTCAAACGGGATTTCCCCATCGCCTGACTTCAAGATTTCATTGATTTGTTTACCATACTCTTCGTTAGGAAAACACCTCAGCTTAAATCCATAACCATCTTCTTGTTTGGAATTATTTCTCCCGTCAAATTCTTCCAAGTCGCAGTTGTCCAGATACACTTCAATGAGTAATTCCGGCAAATCCTCATACTTTCGATCACCTTCTTTGAATTCCTGTATGGCTTTGAGGTTCATTAAAGATTCAATACCGTAGTCTAAAATCTTTCTTTTACTTGCACTCTGAGCCATATCAATGGCTTGCAGTATCGATGATTTGCCAGACTCGTTATCGCCAATAATTGTATTTACCTCAGACTTGAAGCTGACTTCTAATTCTTTGAAGCGTTTGAAATTTTTTAGTCGAAGTGTTTTAATAATGGCCATAAAGCTTGTTATTTGGGGCTGATAATTATAAGTACTTACTCAATCTCACCCGCTTGGCTATCCGCTTTAGCTTGCTCGAATTTCTCCTTCATTGTGGGGTTCTTTCGTGTGAGCTTTTTCACGGTGACGTCTTGGGCTTTGTCGTTTGCTAGGCGGAGCTGGTTTTCGGATTTCAAGAGGCTTTCTCTCGTCTTTTGCAGGTGCGAGATGGATTTATCGATCTCACCGATCGCCTTCTGGAAGTGGTTGGATGCGAGTTCGAAATTTCTGCCGAAGGCGTTCTTGAACTTTTCCAAGTCCGTCTCGAAATTTGTCACGTCGATGTTCTGGGATTTCACCAGTGCGAGTTCGTTCTTGTAGCTCAGGGCGTTCATCGCTGCATCTCGGAGCAAGGTAATCATCGGGATGAAGAACTGTGGCCGGATGACATACATTTTCTCGTAGCGATAGGACACATCGACGATCCCTGAATTGTAGAGTTCGTTTTCGGGTTCTAGGAGCGATACAAGGATGGCGTATTCGCAGCCTTTCTCGTTCCGATCTTTGTCCAGCTCCTTGAAGAAGTCTTCATTTTTCTTTTTGATCGCCGTGGTGTCGTTCTCGTTCTTCATCTCGAACATGATGGAAACGATCTCGGTCCCAGCATCGTCGTTATCTTTGAAGATATAGTCACCCTTACTGCCTGAGCTGGCATCGTTGTCTTTCTCAAAGTAAGCACGTGGGAATGCAGTTGCGCGGAGGCGATTGAATTCCATTTCACAGTGCTGTTCGAGGGTTTCGCCGACCATCTTGGTGGAGAGCTTCGCCTTGAAGTCCTTCAGGCGTTCGATCTCTTCATCGCGGTCTTTCAGGCGAATTTCGTATTTATCCGTAATCGCTTTTTCTGCAACCTGCTTTTCAAGAGCGGCTTGGTCTAAGTTGTGTTTGAGCGTGTCGCACTCTTTCTCCACAATGCTCACTGCTTCAGTAATCGCGAGCTTCTGGCTGATCTCCTTGGCTTTGAGTTGACCTTTCAGCTCTTGAATTTCCTTCTGTCTCTCAATTTCAGCGAGTTTGGTGGCGTTCTCGCCATCGACTTTCACTTGCTGCAATTGATTTTCGAGGTCGCTTTTCTCTTTCTCAAGGCTGGTCACAGCATCTTTGACGGCCAGTTCCTTAGCCGTTTTCCCTGCATCCAACTGAGCTTTAAGTTCTTGGATGACCGTCTTCTGCTCCTGAAGCTCTGTTTGTAATTGGTTGTTGACCTTTTGCTTAGTCAGCTCGATGGCATTGGCCTTGTCTTTCTCCGCCAGCTCCAGCCGTTCGTGAAGCTTGGCGTCGAATTCCTTATCGCAGACTTGCTTGAGAATGTCAGCGTATCCGGTCTCATCGATTTTGAAGGCTTTGCCGCAATGGGGGCAGGAAATGTCGTTCATGGGAAGAGTGAAGGGTGAAATGGCTGTGGTGAGTGGCTTTTTTGTGGAGTGCTTAGACTCTACTAAATATGTTGTGGAGCGTAAAGTGCATTTTACACTCCATAAAGACTTTTTGAGTGATAGTCTGCTGATCTTGAAATCGAAGTTATTCTGTGATGTTTTTGAGTAAGTAACATAGACAACGCCTCATTAATTTTTGGTATGGTAAATGATTCATACTCTTAATGTGTTACCCATGTCTACGCACGTCTGTTACCTATGTATCAAGTCTGTACAATGGAGATGCATTCTTACCTTATTCGATGACTTTTGGGACGCGGAGTTGGTCGTTGGCTTGGTCTGGTGCATTTTGGAGGAATTCCTCACGTTCGAGACTTGGCTTAGCAAGATCTTCGCGGATGCGATCAAACACTGGAAATGCGTGCGCAGTTGGCTCGATTCCTTCTAGGTCGAGCTCCGAGAGCTTGTCGATGTAGCTTAGGATTTTGTCGAGTTGCTTACCGAAAGTTTCTGCTTCTTCTGGGGTCAGTTCGATAGATGCTAGATTAGCCACGTAATTGATGTCGATGTGTTCAGTTGTCATTTTTTTTAAAGTAGAAGTTCACCTGCTTTTGCGAGAGTCCAGACCTCCTGATGTTTGGCGACATGGTCGACAAAGTGCAAATAGCGATCTTGGGCAGAGAAGGCACTGATGCGCTCAAATTGAGCGGGAGTTATGAGGTAGGTTATGTGACGGGGCTGTGTTTGGAATGTTTTTATTTAGGGTCTTAAGTAGATTAGAGAGGTTTTTGTCTTAATTCTTTGAGTAAAAGAAGGTATAAATTGTCGTTTCTGTGATTGTATCTCCAAGCGCTTTCCATAAGGTGGATGACGAACTTTTCTTTCTTTACTCCTCTGAGTTTTGTCATTCTAAATTTCACATAACTCCAGAAGCTTTCAATGCCATTAACATGGTTTTTGCCTCTAGCAAATTCATCTTTATGATGGTGTACTCGATGGTGCTTGTAACCTTCTCTAACAAGGCTATCGTAAGCTTTCCAGCCATCTGTGTAAACGGTGGCATCTTCTAGTATTTGTCCCTTAATAATAGGCAGCAATTCCTTGCGGCTACAATCACTCTCCCATCTCGCTTGAGCAATCCAATAACTGGAGTTTTACCAGAAGCCCCTCGACCTCTTTTTCCTCGAATTCTCTTTGCTCCAAAGTAACTTTCATCGACCTCTACTTCACCAGCAAAAGGTCGGTTTTCTTCAGAGGCTAAGGAAAGAATTCTCTCTCTTAATAGAGTGTAAATTCGCTGTACAGTTTTTACTGATAAGCCCAATAACTTCGAGGCTGTTAGAGTAGAAATATCTTCACAGAAAAGCTGCAAAAGCTCTCTGAATTTACGCTCTGAAAAGTGCGCGCCTTTTATGTATTTGTTTTTCACTGTGTTTAAGTAAATTATGCATAGTTATTAATGATAATCTACTTAAGACCCTTATTTATTGCGTCTTTCGACCCTCTGGAATAGAGTGGTAGATCTGCTCGAGTGTAAGTACAGCGTAGGAAGTTACGAGCTCTGGTTCATTTTCCCACCAACGGGAGTTTGCATTGACCCAAGATCCATCTGGCTGTTGGACGGAGAGAACTTTACTCGCGAGCTCTTTACGCCAGTCGTGCTCTGTGCCGTCTTTGCTCTTGAGGGTGTCTACCCCTGATGCATTGAGAGCCTTAGCCATCACTTGGTAGTAGTAGAAAAGCCCTTGTTGTCCCATGCCTGGGTTTTCTTCGAGGGTATAGTTGTTGTTGAGCCATTGCTTGACGGTCTTTACCCGCACATCGTTTTCATCGAGGTCGGCATAAATGAGCGAAAGAAGGCCAGCATAAGACATAGAGCCATAGCCGCGGAGGGTCTCACGACCATCGGCTTGCTTTTCAGTACCTGCCTTTGAGTTGCCTGGGAAGTAGATGAATGAGCCGTCGTTACCGATGCCTGGCTGGTCGTTGGTGGCTTCTAGGTTTTGTATGCGTGAGACAAACTGGATGGCTGCTTCCCAGTTGAGCTCAGGTTGACGCTTTTCATTGTCTTTAGCATAGGTTTCAGAGAGCTTGAGTGACTCGATTGCTAGATGGGTGTTAGAGAGGTCTGAGTGCGGGTAGCTACTACTGTAGCCGATACCTCCGTCGTTGACATTGTCTGTCTCACCTTTAGTGTCCCAGTCTTGTTGCTGGTTGATGAGGAATCGGCGCGCCTGTAGGATGTTTTCTTTGTGTGCACCATTTCCAGAAGCTGCGAGCGCCATAAGGCTAGTAGAAGTGTTGTAGGTCGCGAGTCCTTTGACGTAAATGCCTCCATCTTTGCGTTGTTTAGAAATGAGCCAATCGAAGCCTGTCTTGATGTGTGGAGCATTGGCATCTTCCACGTTTGGTGAGCGGCGTGCCGCGGTCAGAGCTAGGGCTGTGTACGCCGGAGTCTTCTGGTTTTTCCAAAAGCCTTCTTTGTCCTGTACTGATTTGAGATAGGCGTTCCCTTTGCCAATGGCGTGCTCCATCTCAAGTTTGAGGGAGAGGTAGGGAGCTTTTTCATTTTCTGCGGCAATGAGTCCAGAGTTGCAGGCAATGGCCAGGACCGCTGTGCTTACGGTTGATTTTAGAATGTTCATGGTTTTGTAGAAGGATGTGTTTTTTTGAAAGTGATAGTCACAGGGGTGCCTGGTGGCGGCAGAAGCTTTCTGTTCGGTACCCAAAGGTCGTCGTCTTCTCGGCCTTCACCCGAGTAGCATCCTATAGCTGCTGGATCACAAAGAATGCCAACGATGTCGCCAGCTATATCAGCTTTGAATTTACCGTTGTTCAAGTAAGAACCTGAATAAACCCATTGTGCTGAAGGCATGGGCTGATGGGTTTTCACATTTTTTAACAGATTCGTCACATTGCGAGTGATCTTTTTACCGTCTTCAGACCAGCTCGCATGGATGGAAAAGCGAGAGTGCTTTTTTTGTTCTGGAGTAGCGGGATGAAGTTTGTCGGTGGGGACATAGTTTTCATCGAGGATGTAAATGAGTTCTTTAGACTCAAGGAAGCCTAAGAGCTTCATCACTACGTTGAGCTTGAATGGTTTCACTTCAGTGATGAAAAGAGTCTCGTGGATTTTCCCCTGAGGATTAGTGAGCAGGTATTCGATGAGGACTTCTCGTTGTTCGAGAATGGCTGGGAAGCTCACTTCGCTTTTTGCGCTATCAAAAGTGATATCACCGAGACGAAAGCTGGTCTTGCCAGTTTTTTCAATCTTAGGCGTACTCTTGGGGGCTGGTGCTTTTTCTGGAGCTTCTTTAGCAGAAACGAGAGAGAAGCATGCAGCTGTGAGCAGGGTTGTGATCAGTAGAAGCCTCATGAGAAGATCAAGATGGAATAGCTTTTGCTAAGCGCAAGTGAGAACTCACTGGAATAGGAGTGTATTCTCACGCTGGATTTGAAAACTGCTCAAAAATAGCGGAGCAACCATCTTCGAGCATGTCAGCCACGAGTTCAAAGCCCTCCTGTCCGCCGTAATATGGATCGGGGACCTCACCTGCGCTGTGGTGTTGGCAAAAGCTGGTAAACTTCTGGATTTTTGAAGAAAATACGTCAGCTGGGTCGAGCTTTTTGACATTGGAAAAATTCTCGTCATCCATGGTGAGGATGAGGTCGAAGTTCTTGAGGTCCTGTTTTTGAATTTGTCGTGCCTTTCCAGTGACGGGGATACCGCGCGACTTCAGGGTTTTAGTCATGCGTACGTCTGGTCTTTTGCCGATATGCCAATCTCCAGTTCCCGCAGAGTCGATGGTCCATTGATCTTCAGCCTTCGCTTTTCTCACCGTGTGGCGGAAAATATTTTCTCCCGCCGGTGAACGACAGATGTTTCCAAGGCAGACGAAGAGGATTTTCATGGTGGGATCGTTTTACGTGTTAGGTTGTTACGTTTTACATGACGGAGCAATGACTGAATACATAAAATGTAACACAACGACGTCAGTTCTTGGCCGATTAGAATGGACTGTAGCGTGGCCTAATTTCCTTTTCGAAGCACCGCCACACATTCGAGGTGACGGGTTTGAGGGAAGAGGTCGAATGGTTGAACTTCTTCGAGGACATAACTAGCCTCTATGAAGAACTTGAGATCGCGCATCTGTGTTGATGGATTACAAGAGATGTAGATACAGCGGGACGGGCTAAACGCGAAGAGCTGGTTGAGGAATTCTTCGTTACAACCTTTACGTGGAGGGTCGATTACGACCGTTGTTTCATCGGCTGGGAAGTCGATGTCGGCAAAGATAGCCTCAGCGCTTGCTGCTTTGAAGGTGACATTCTTGATGTTGTTTTGGCGTGCATTTGCTCGCGCCCAATCAGCTGCTGTCTCGGAGACTTCTACACCAGCTACTTGTTCGAAGTTAGCTGCGAGTGAAACGGCGAAGAGGCCTGAGCCACAGTAGGCATCGACGAGGTATTTCACGCCGCACTTAGATGCCTGATTAGCTGCGTATTTTGTGAATGAGGGAAGAATGAATGGGTTGTTTTGGAAGAAGTCTCCAGCGAGGAAATTGAAGGAAAGGTCACCGACGTGCTCTGTAGCGATGGCGCGATGGTTAGTTTCTACGCGGCCTTCGGTAGCACGCATGAGCATGGTGACTCCTTTTTTGTATTGCTTGGCATTTTGGTGAGCTAGTTTGCGGAGTTCAGGCATAGCCTCATTGATCTCGTCCATTGCGATCGGACACTGTGGCACGTCGAGGATCGAGTTTCTGCGGCCATTACGGAGGAATCCGATGGCTTCAATTTTTCCATTCTTTGGCTTTTGGAAATGGGGGGTGAGCTTTGAGCGGTAGTTCCATTCTTTCGGGGAAGGGATTGCCGGAAGCACTGGGTGATCGATTTTGGCCATGTGCTGGAGGAGCTCGGCTACCTGACGTGTTTTCCATTCAAGTTGCGTTGGGTAATTGACGTGTTGGTATTGGCAACCGCCACATTCACCGAAAAGTGGGCACTTAGGATCGATGCGATGCGGGGATGGTTTGACGATTTTGAGCAAATCGCCTTGAGAACAATTGTTGTCATTGCGGAAAATGCGCGCGACGATTTTTTCTCCTGGGAGTGCGAAGGGAATGAAGACGACCCACTTTGTGGTTTCTGTTTCACCTTCTTCTTGGGAAGCGGGGATATCAACCTTAGCAATGCCGACACCGAGGTTGGAGAGGGATTCGACAGTGAGATCAACCTCTTGGTGGTATTTAAATGGGAAGGGGATGAATTTTTTGTGTGGGCGCATGGTTTGAAAATGGTGCGTTTCGAGGGGGCGGTGTGTCTTGGGCTGGAATGAAGGCCTTTCATTTACTCATCTGTAGTGCCCTTGATTACTTCTGCGCGTGAGGAAGAAGTGCAGTGGTATGACGCCAAGGGCGAACCAGTCAAGGTGACGAAGGAAAAGGTGGAAGAGGGCAAGGATGAGAGTGGAGCGCAGCATTTCCCTAGAATGTCCTAAGGCCGTACTGTCGACCGAGCAATGCAGCAGTGTATTACTACCACTACCAGCCGTATTTTCCAGTTTATTACGGCAGAAGACATTGCCATGGTTGGTGTTCACCCTAGACTGAGCTATTATGAGCCTAGGGTGAATATCGTCATTCAGCGCTAACTAGCGATTTGGCACAGAAAGCCCCTGTCTGCTAGAGCTGCCTCCAGTGGAAGTCGCTGTTTCTTTGAGGTCGTTGCTGCTGGGCATACCGAAGACGTCAGGCTGCATGAAGGTATTTGTTGGTCTATGCTGGTAGTTGCCGTCACCACGGCGATTTGCGGCTGGTGGAAGCTGTGTTAAGGTGTTCTGCATAGCAGGAAGTTTCTCAGTTGCTTGCTGTGGAGCAGTAGCTACAGGTGCATCGTCGGTGTAGTTAAGCGCTTCACAGCTGTTGAGGACTAGGATGATGCTAGTAGCGGCGAAAAAAAAGTAACGAGGCTTCATAGATGCGGGATGCTTGCGAGATTCTTAGGCTGAGGCAATAGGAAAGTTGCGGATGGTGTTTTTCAGCCATTTCGCAGTCGTTTTGAAAATCGATTCAGCGTGGGTGTCGTAGAGCATGAGGTTTTTTGTGGGTCGAACTTCCCATAGGATTAGCGTACTTTGGCGGCTCATTAAAACACAGGGGGCTCTGGGGGTATTTGAGTGAATGAGTGGAGTCTTTACGGACAAGTCTGAGATTGCCGCTGATAGGGGTTGCAAGCGAGTGCTATTTGGAGCATGCAACCTGCAACAAATTTTAGGTCAAAGCATGAGTAATTCTGAAGAAAAGAAAGATTTTATCCGCGAGATCATAGCGGAAGATTTAGCTAGTGGTAAGCACAATACGATCATCACGCGTTTCCCACCAGAGCCGAACGGCTATCTACACATTGGGCACGCTAAGGCTATCTGTATTAGCTTTGGAATTGCGGAAGAAAATGCTGCCAATGGCGCACGTTGTCACCTACGTTTCGATGACACGAATCCAATCAAAGAGGACACTGAGTACATAGAATCAATTAAAGAAGATGTAAGCTGGTTGGGTTATGACTGGGGCGAAAACCTTTATTTTGCCTCAGATTACTTTAGCTACTTCTATGATTGCGCAGTGCACTTGATCAAAGAGGGAAAGGCGTATGTTGATCTTCAGTCGGTTGAAGAAATGCGCGAAGGCCGTGGCAAGGTCAACACACCAGGTCAGGACTCTCCGTTCCGCGATACTTCAGTAGAAGAGAATCTTGCGTTGTTTGAAAAAATGAAGGCTGGCGGCTTCGAAGTAGGTGCGGCTGTGCTCAGAGCTAAGATCTATATGGCATCGCCTAATATGAATATGCGTGACCCAGCGATCTACCGTGTGCTTAACGTAGGGCACCACAATACTGGCGACGTATGGAAGATCTATCCGATGTACGATTTCGCTCATCCATTAGAGGATGCAAAGGAAGAAATCACGCACTCACTATGTTCCCTAGAGTTTGAAGATCACCGCCCACTCTATGAATGGGTAGTGGAAAACTGCCCCACGGCTTCCACTCCTCGTCAGATCGAATTTTCACGCCTCAACCTCACTTACACAGTCATGAGTAAGCGTAAGCTGCTCCACCTCGTAGAAGAGGGGCTTGTGACAGGATGGGATGATCCGCGTCTACCGACCCTTTCAGGGATGCGTCGCCGCGGCTACACGCCAGAAGCGATCAAGTCATTCATCAAAAAGGTTGGAGTTACGAAATTCAACGCGATCACGGATGTGGCATTGTTAGAGTTCGAATTGCGTGCACACCTCAACAAGATTGCTCAACGTCGTATGGCGGTGTTAGATCCGCTGAAAGTAGTGATCGATAACTGGGATGGTGATTCAGTTGAAGCAATGGAATGCCAGAACAACCCAGAAGACGCAGAGGCTGGTACTCGCCTCGTGCCACTCGGCAAGGAAGTCTACATCGAACGCGACGATTTCATGGAAGACCCGCCGGAGAAGTATTTTCGTCTTGGGCCTGGCCGTGCCGTGCGCCTACGTGGTGGTTATATCATCCAGTACGTAAGCCATGCAATCGATGCCGATGGCAATGTCACAGAAGTGCACGTAGAGTTCATTCCTGGAACAGTAGGGCAGAGCCCGCCTGAAGGGGTGAAGTGCAAAGCTGCGATTCACTGGGTGAGTGCAGCACACGCTGTCGATGCGGATGTGCGCCTCTACGATCGACTCTTTACAGAAGAGAATCCAGATGGTTGCGAAGATGGTTATATGAGCTGTTTCAATGAAAATAGCTTCGAGCTCAAAGTAAATGCGAAGCTCGAGCCGTCACTTGAAGATGTCGAGCCAGGTACATTGTTCCAGTTTGAACGCATTGGTTACTTCTGTGCGGATAGCGAGGAACACATCGCAGGTGAAAAGGCTGTGTTCAACCGGACGGTCGGTCTCCGAGATTCCTGGGCGAAGAAGTAGTTTTACTTAAAGCTTCATCCTGTGTGTGTAGCTGAGGCTTTTTGTGACCAGAAATTGATAGCTTTGTTAGGATGCTTGTTATGTAAATTTTATTTTAAGGGTTATGATCGAACAAACTATCAACCTGAGCAAAGGGATTACCATTGTAGAGTCAAAATCGGCATTGTGTGCAGAGGACTTTGTGGCACTTGGCGAGGCGGTCGATGCCTATTTAGAATCACATGAAAAGCTTAAGCTGGCTCCTCGGACAATCGCGTTTTGTGTGTGATCATCATCGTGAGATTTGCAAAGTGGCGTTTGTCACGGATGCGAAAATCTTGGAGTATCTCCCGAAGGTGGCGCAGCACCTTCGTATCAGCCGAAATCAAAACGTTTGGCTATGACGACTACGAAGCTGGCGTGCAGTGGTTAGAGTCTTAGTACCAAAGAATAGTGCTCGCTAGTACAGCGATGCCGTATCCGAGTCCACCGAGGGTGAGGAGCTTGAAGCGGCCAGCGCTGGCAGTAGCCCAAGTAATGCCATCGCGCATGAGGTAGGGCATACCCACGAAGAATAGCCCAGTAGTGAGCATGGCGTAGGCGAAAATTGGGATGAGGAGTTTTCCTGTGGCAGGCTCTTGGAAGGCGGCTGCAAGCAGTGGCGCTGCGGCCATGAGGGCAACGACACCAAGACCACGAACTGCGAGGAATTCTTTCACATTAGTGATCATGAGATAGGCTACGACTGGTACAGTTACGAGAAGAATGTTCTTTGTTCCGTTGAATTCCCCAAGGTCCATAGCGATTGGGGATTTGAAAGGTGCAACTAGAAGCCAGAACCAAAGCATTCCAATCGCCATCAAGATAGTCCCAGCTGTATGATTGCGCGGAAATTTCTTGAGGAAGTCCATTGCGTCATCCGCTTTTACAAGCATCCAAAGGTGAGAAAGGATGAGCCAAGCTGCGAGAGTGTAACCTGCAATGTTGAGTGGGATGGTTTCGTATGGGTGCATAAGGAAGGCGGAGAGAGGTATGCGAGTCTGTCAGTAAGGTAAAGAGAATTACATTTGGCGCTCGTTGTTCAAGCTGGCATCGATCGATCTCGAACAACCACGAGGAAGAGCTGAAGGGTCGCGCCCGATGAGAGTGAAGCTGTGTTCATCGTGATAAATTGCGAGATCCTGAGTACGAAGTGCCGCAATGGAGTCGATATTGGCAAGGTCGTGAATGACGAGGTAGCCCATCTCGCCAGTTTGTACTGGCTGGTTTGTTTCTGGATCAAGTACTTGAATTTTCATCCAGTGGGGGGAATGGTGAGGAGCTCCTATTCCACGCGTGTAGGATTGGGAGCTCAGCTCAGTCATCGAATATTCGTTCCAAATTGCATCTTCATCGAGACCAAGTGAGGTGTCGAAGATGGCGTAGAGGGCTTCTTTAGTGAGTGTGCGGCCACTGCCTTTGTAACCACCTGTTTCCATAGCCCAACTTCCTGCTGGAAGTTTTAGAGGATCTTCGAGTTGTTCAAAAAGGTTCAAGAACGCAAGAGCTGTGCCGAGAAGTGTGATGGGTTGCGAGTTCTTGACTGCTTCTATCAATGGGTGCAGGTCGATGATGTCCTGATCGATGAGGTATTGTGCGTCTGGGCAATATTCTTCACGCAGGGTCTCCATCATGTGAGCTAGTGAAGAATGGGGCGTTTGAGATGGGGGGGGAGTAAGGATGAAAAGTTGGGTAGGCTCTGGAAGATTGAGCTCTTCCCATGCTTCGAGAATAGAAAGTTCGTAGAGTTCGGTGGAGCGGAAGCTATGTACACCTCTTATTTCGCCCGTGGTTCCAGAGGTCATAAAGCGAGTTTTTACTTCGGATGCAAGCAAGGAACTAGGGGGGTAATGATGTTTGAAAGTATCTGTGGTTAGGGCTGGAATGGTACGCCAGTCACCAGCAGTACGTGTCGATAGTGTGGAACAAAATGTGCCGTACGCTGAATTGTGCTCGGTTTGATAGTTGTGCAGCAACTCGGCGAGCGTCTGAAAGCTGTGTTCGGACTGCTCCGGAGTTTGGATAAATTTTTCGATCTCTGCTAGAGTGTCTTGATAGGTTGTTTTGTTGGATGCTTGAGGCATAGCGGCTTCAAGATTAAGTAAATGCGAAGGGCTCACCAAGATCAAGCTCTTGGAGCGTGAGGTGATTTGCATTTTTGACATGCGACTGCTTGACTTTGTCGGCGCATAAGGCAAAACTAGTCGCAGTACTGCTTTTGCAGCTTAACAGTTTATGCTGTTTTACTCGAACTATTCAGATTTAAATTTAGCCTAGCCACTATGAAGATTTCTATTTTCGCACTTCTCTCCGTCATGTTCTGCGGTCTTGTGACTTCGTGTTATTATCCACCATACGATCCACAACAGCCTGTAGCCCCTCCAGCATCAACAGATGAAACAGTTATCAACGATGAAGGGCAGAAGCAGCTCGAAGAGGCGAGAATGAGACTGGAGAACAACGGTCTTCGATCTGATCCTGTGAATGGCCAATATCCAACAAAGGATCCGAACCTTACTCATGGAGGTGCTCCAACAATTTACCCTTACGCAAGCAAGGTTCCTGGCAAGCAAGGTTTTGTTTTCAACCCGTACACGAAGAATCAAGTCGATGTCCGAGGAATTCCTTCTGGAACACTTGTACGTGACCCATACGACAACGATAAGACGCACAAGTTCCGTGTGCCTTAAGCCCTTTATTTGAGTAAATTACTTTTATATTGGTGCGGATGATCAAACGGGTTTCCATACTTGGTCCTGGATTACTTGGTGGCTCGATCGCTCTGGCTATAAAGAATCACCTGCCAGAGCTTGAATTTGTCTTGTGGGGGCGACGTGAACAGCCGCTCGAAGTGGCGCGTGCGATGGGTGTCGAGAACACTACCACTGAATTTGCGGAAGCGATTGAGGACGTGGACCTTTGTATTTTGGCAATACCTGTTGGGGTAATGAAAACCTTGGTCTCGCAGATAGTAGAGATGAGTGCTGATAGGCCGCTTCTTTTGACGGATGTTGGAAGTGTGAAGCGCTTGCCGCATGCAGAGATTGAGCCCTTGATTGAAGGTTCATCGATCCAGTTTGTTGGAAGCCACCCAATGGCTGGCTCGGAAAAGGCTGGCATGGAAGCTGCACGCGTTGATTTGCTAGACGGAGCTACTTGTCTATTGACCAATGAAATAGCCGTGGCTGACGATTTAGTTCAGCAGTTGGAGACATTTTGGCAGGACTTAGGTTGCAAGACGCGTCGCATGACAGCTGATGACCATGATTACGCCGTAGCGCGTGTGAGTCATTTCCCGCATGTGCTTGCGTCTGTTGGTGCAAGTGTCGGCTTGGCTTATGAAGACATCGCCGAACTTAGCGGAGGAGGAATGCGCGATACGACTCGTGTGGCTGCTGGTGACCCAGACCTCTGGACTGAAATTTTGATGGAGAATCGCGATGCGCTCCAGCGCTCAATGCGCGAAAGCATTGCAGACCTTGTGAAGCTCATGGATTGCCTTGAGAAGGAAGACCGAGAACAAATGCACGCCTATCTCGAAGAGGCCAAACAACGGCGCTCACTCATTTAGTACATATTTTTTTAAGAATCTATCCTATGGAATCACTCACTTTAGACCCGATCGCTAGGATTGATGGAGAAGTCAATATGCCAGGCTCTAAGAGCCTCTCTAACAGAGCTCTCTTGCTAGCCGCTCTTGCAGAAGGAACTACTAAAATCACCAACCTGCTCGATAGCGATGACGTCCAGCGCATGCTTGAAGCGATGGCTTCACTCGGTGTAAATTACACGCTGCATGACAATGGCACACATTGTGTGATGGAAGGTCTTGGTCGCCCACTTGGTGCAGGTGAAACACGAGAGCTTTTCCTCGGAAATGCTGGTACTGCAATGCGTTCACTCACAGGTGCAATGACGCTAGGTAAAGGCGAATTCACACTTACGGGAATTGAGCGCATGGAGGAACGTCCTATTGGTGATCTCGTGGACGCATTGCACTCCATGGGCTGCGACATCATCTACCTCAAGAATGAAGGTTTCCCGCCACTTCTAATCAAGGCGAATGGTCTCAAAGGCGGTAAGGTGAAGATTGATGGCACGATTTCTAGCCAGTTTCTCACAGCTCTTCTTATGTCTGCTCCGTATGCGGAAAATGATATGGAGATCGAGATCGTGGGTGAGCTCGTTTCTAAGCCATACATCGACATCACGACTTCTATCATGAAGGAGTTCGGCGTGGAGGTAGTAAATAACAATTATCAAAGCTTTGTCGTCAAGGCGGGGCAGAAGTACAAGTCACCAGGTAAATTTATGGTGGAAGGTGATGCTTCATCAGCCTCCTACTTCCTCGCTGCTGGCGCGATCAAAGGTGGCCGTATCAAAGTCACAGGCATTAGCAAAAAGAGCGTCCAAGGTGACGTCGATTTTGCCAAAGTGCTCGAAGACATGGGCGCTAAAGTCGAATGGTATGACGAGCACCTCATCGTCGAAGGTGGAGAGCTCACAGCTGTCGATCAAAACATGAACCACATCCCAGACGCGGCCATGACCATTGCTACGACAGCCCTCTTTGCAAAAGGTACGACAGCGATTCGCAATATTTACAACTGGCGCGTCAAGGAAACCGACCGCCTCCATGCAATGGCGACTGAGCTCCGTAAGGTGGGTGCCGAGGTCGTGGAAGGTGAAGATTTTATCGAAGTCACACCTCCGGCAAAAATCCAACATGCTGCTATTGATACCTATGATGACCACCGTATTGCGATGTGTTTTTCGCTCGTAGCGCTCGATCCTGAGTGTGGTGTGACCATCAATGATCCAGGTTGCACTGCTAAGACATTCCCTAATTTCTTCGAGAGCCTCGCTAGCGTTAGCAAATTCTAACATCTATTTTCTATGAGCAATTCAAATATTGCTATCGCCATCGATGGACCGGCAGCCTCAGGTAAAAGCACAGTAGCGAAGACGCTCGCTAAGCGTCTGGGTCTCATCATGGTCAATACAGGGGCTATGTACCGCGCAGTCGCATGGGCTACTATCGAGCAAGAAGTGGACCCTGCGGATAGCGCAGCAGTGATTAAGATGTTAGGCTCTGTTAGCTTTGTCTGTGGGGTGGAGAACAATCTTTCTACTGTTCTTGTTGACGGCGTCGATCCAGGCGATGCGCTTCGCCAAGATGCGGTGAATAGCCGAGTCTCTCAAGTGGCCGCTATCCCTAAAGTACGCGAGCTTCTTGTAAACATGCAGCGTGATTATCTCCAGTTAGGTAGCGTGGTGATGGAAGGTCGTGACATCGGTTCGGTAGTCTTCCCTAATACGCCATTCAAGATGTACATCGACGCTTCTGAAGAAGTTCGTCGCAAGCGCCGCGCCGCTGAGGGAATCATCGACGATCCGACAGTTCGCGATAAAGAGGACAGTAAGCGCAAGAGTGCTCCGCTTGTAGTGACTAAAGGAACTGTAAAAATCGATTCTAGCGAGATGGATGTCGAGCAGGTCGTACAAGCTGCGCTCGACGTTCTCCGTGAGCGTGGTGCTCTTGAAGCAATCTTCGCGAAGACAAACTAACACCGAAGTTATTATGAAAACTGTCTATTGGGTAGGTTATATTTTTTTTAGAAGTGCAGGTAAGGCATTCTTCAACTGGCGCATCATCAACGAGCACAAGCTCGTCGTCGATGATGGTGGCGTGTTGATGTGTGCTAATCACGAGAGCTTTCTCGATCCACCATTGATCGGAATCTCACATTCGATCAATGTGACTTATCTCGCACGTAAGACACTGTTCAAAGGCTTTTTCAAATGGCTCTACACAAAGTGGGACGCTATCCCGATCGATCAGGAGAACCCTGACATGACGGGGCTTAAAAATATTATCAAGGCGCTCAAGAGTGGTAAGAAGGTCGTGATGTTTCCAGAAGGGGAACGCACGCTTTACGGCGGACTCAATCCGGGGCTTCCAGGCGTTGGTCTCATCGTCGCTAAAGCTCAGGCCATTGTGCAGCCGATGCGAATTTTCGGAGCCTACGACGCGCTTCCGCGTGGTTCAAGTAAGCTGAAGTGCAATCAGATCGACATCGTTGTCGGTGACCCAATTCGCTTCACCAAAGAAGAACTCAAGGAATACCGCAGCAAAGATGGCTATCAGAAAATTTCTGATAGGATCATGCAAGCCATCAGCGAGCTTACTCCTGAGGGGTAGATATGCTTCGCGTAAAGATTCCCAAAGAGGGAAATCAAACCAGCTTAGGGGAGAAGAAGAGGAGTATGGCTCAGCCGAATGAGTTCGATAAAGCGAAGGCGTGTCCGCAGGTCGTCGAATGAGTGTGGACGACCCGCTCGCTCAAAAGAGAGCTTACTTGCTGCGGCGCAAGATGAGAGCGAGACCACCAAGGCCAAGAAGGGCGGTGGTAGACGGTTCAGGAACTGCTCTGACAAATGCTGCGCTGTGGGCAGCTATTTCTGTGGCGCTCAGCTGTGAGTTATATGTCGCGAAACCAAGGATGTTACCTGGGAGTGCGCTGACGAAGGAACTGCCGGAGAGAATTCCCCCCAAACCTGTCGTGCCAGAAAAATAGAGGGCAGTTCCAGTGAAGGTGTGAGCAAGGGCACCATTTACATAGAGATAAGTGTTCGTTCCATCTGTGGTGAATACAAGGTGGGTGTCCGTGTCTGCAGTAAGAGCAACTCCAGAGTCTAAATAACCAGCGTCGCTATCAAAGATACCGTAGTTGTTAGTATTTTGGTATCCCTCCCATGAAAGGAATTGATCGCTGGTGTAGTCACCGAGGAGGACTGACCAACCATATTCTAATGGGGTGCTACCAGCGTTGACGATGAACTCGAAGCTTCTTGCGCCGCTTAAAGTTCCTACATTGATGGTTTCAGGTGAGCTTACGGTAGTGAACTTGGTGGCAGTAGCTGAAGTGCCTGTACCGACAGCTGTTTTCCAGTGACTAAGAGCTGCATGTGCAGAGCTTGCACCGATGGCGAGTGAGACGAGTGTAAATAATAGTTTTTTCATTATTCCTAAGTTTTATTAATATGCTTAGGAACCTAAATATGCTTAGGAACCTAAATATGCTTAGGAACCTAAAACTAGTTCTTAACTTAGTCAGATTGCAAAAGACGTCAACAATAAATTTGCATTTTTTTAGCGAGGAGGTGCCGAAGGTAAGAATACAGCTTAGTGAATAGGTTGAATGTGGTTTTGCTAGTTCTTGAAGGTTTGTGCACATTTCCACCAAAAGAATATGCTTTTGGTGGAAGTATCGGAGGAGTGATCGAGAATCGCCATTTGCAACGCATCAGGGTTCACAAAGCACACAGCCTTGGTATCCTTAGGGTATTGTTCGATCCACTTTTTTACTTTCTCTACTGATTCCCCCCAGCGCTGGCCGCATGCTTGATCAATCAGTTTGTAGAGGTCGTTTTAAGCAAAACTCAGGTTATTAGGTAAGAGTTTTGGGAAATTGCTTTTTCCATAATTCGAGGGACTCTCTGATCTGCTCTGAGCGGCGCGTTGGGCCGAGCTCCCATGTATGAGGCATTTCTGGTTTGAAATATTTGAGTAGTTTTGGGAAATCAATTTCACCAGTGAATGGGACGCGGTGGTCTCGCTCAGACCAATAGACATCATGAATATGACAGCCTACGATATAGGGTTCTATGCTGGTGAGCCACTCTTCATGATCTAACAAATGGATGTTATGTTTGAGTTGTACGTGGCCGAAGTCATGCCAGTAACCCACGATGGGGTTGTCTTTAAAATGCTCTTGAAGCGCAATCATTTCAGTCTCTGTAGGTATGTCCTCGTAGCGTGAGCGGGACTCGATGGCTAGCTTGACACCAACTTCACCAGCCTTCTCTGTGATTTCTTCGAGAGCCTCAATGGCGCGAGCGTAGTAGACAGCCCCAATTTTGGCGCGCTTTCTGATGAATTTCTCTTTGATTTTGAGGAACTTTTTCGACTCATTTTGCTCATTCTTGACCATGTTGGTGAGTCGATTTGTCCAGCGCTTTGGCTTCATCGGTACCGAGCCCATGTGGAGCACCATGTAGTCGGCCTCGAAGTGTTCAGCCATCTCGAGCGTCTTGAGAGTGAGCTCCATTGCGCGCTTTCTGTCGAAAGGGCGGTGGGAAGTATATTCATAAGCATCTGGTGCGTCGATCATGACTTCCATGGGTGAGGGGAAGTAGTTATGCACACCACAGCAATTGAATTTACCTTTTTTATACGCCTCTATGATACCAGGAAGCTTCGTGATCATCATGCCATGGCTGAGCTCAATGTTAGAGAATCCGAGGTCAACGATTTCATCAATAACTTGCTCACCGCATATATGGCGGGAGTTATTCCAGCAGGTTGAAAAACTGAGCATTGTAGAGAACTATATGATCAAGGCTTTGGGGCAACGAGGAAGACGATCTCACCTTTTGCTTTATGCACCGTGAAATACTCAAAGAGCTCTTTTGCAGATCCACGGTGGTAGGTTTCAAACTTCTTTGTGAGTTCACGTGCTACACACACTGGGCGCTCCGGGGCTTCGTTGTTGAGAATTTCCAAAGTGGAGAGAATACGGTGTGGAGATTCAAAGAAGATGGAGGTGTGCTCTGCTTCAGTTGCTGCAAGGAGGGCCTTGCCTCGCTTGCCCTTTTTCACAGGTAAAAAACCTCCGAAAAAAAAGGCGTGAAGAGGAAAGCCAGATCCGACCAGCGCAGTGAGCACTGCGGAGGGGCCAGGGAGCACTGTATATTCTAGTTTGTTTTCGATACATGCTTGCATGAGGCGATATCCAGGATCTGAAATTATCGGCATACCAGCATCTGTGATCACCGCGATATTTGTTCCTTGTTGGACTTTTTCAACAAGTTCAGGAGTTTTCTTAGCCTCGTTGTGGTCGTGCAGTGTGGTGACGGGCTTTGTGACACCAAGGTGTTCTAACAAAGGGCGAGAATGGCGAGTATCTTCGCAAGTGATAAGGTCAGCGGCTTGGAGAACCTCAATTGCACGCTGAGTAATATCACCTCTATTACCGATAGGTGTAGGAACGAAACTTACCATGGTTAGAATCCGTTAGCGATACTTTGCATGATGAGTTCGGCTGTGTTTTTAGCAGCATCGGGAAAGGCATTGTTATGTGAAGTCTGCTGATTGAGATCGACTGAGAACTGTGACCTTCCAGAGTCTTTGCCGGATGCGAGTACGGAGCCTTGCGCATCGACGAGAGTCCATTTTACCTCAAGGTACATATACATCTCCGAGGCTTTGAGTGAATCGAAACGATTTGATCGACGCTCTGAGTAACGGACGGTGCTAATTGTCCCTTGAAGGGTGGCATCAGCGGTATTGCTAGTGCCGATACGGTAGGTACCGTCACGAGTAATGGCGTCTACCATGCTATTCGTTGTCAGTGTTGCGAGCCGCTGTTCCTGTGTTTCATTTTTGAAAAGGGGAACCGCAATAGTATGCACAGCCTTAAGTTCAGTAGGTTTACTGTTACCTAATTTATAGCCAGCACAGGAACTCAGACTGGTTACGCAGAGTGCTACCGCAAGTAATTTAGTGAACATAGTCAATGGCTTACTTGGAAATGGCCGCAAGGCGTTTCTTAGCTAGTGTGTTGAGTTCGGATCCAGCTTTAGTGCTGTTGATGACTTCTTTGTAATAGAATGCCGCAGAAGCGTATTGCTTCTTGTTTTCATAAAATTCGGCAATGCTAAAGCTACGTTTGATGTCGGATCCTTGGATTTGCTTGAGCATTTTCTTCGCATCCTTCGCTTGCTTAGAATTTGGATAGAGCAAAGTAAGGTCAGTGAAGGTGGTGTTAGCCGTGTCTAGATTTCCACGGTTGCGGTTACCATCTTCAGTTTGTTGAAGTAGCAGTGTGCCTACGCGATAGAGAGCCTCGGGAGCCAAGTGAGATTTCGGGTAGCGTACTTGAAGATCTTCGTAGGCTTTGATCGCTTTACCGAATTTTTTGTCTCGTTGCCACATTTCTCCGATGCCAAATTGAGCCTTTGGTGCTGTCGTTCCAAATGGGGCATTGTCTCGGACTTGGATAAACATTTCTTCCACTTTAGAACGCGGAATTTCAGATTTGAGACCTAAAAAGTTGTTTTTGATTTCACCTGAAGATGCAGAGTGGGCGACTTCAGATTGGCGTTCAATGGCTTTTTTGTACTGCGAAGTCCCATGATATTGAGTGATGAATGATTGGTATTTCTCAAACGATTTCATGAGGTTACCTTGTGCGTAGAGTATCTCAGCTTCATGCATGCGCGCGCTAGGGGCCTCCTTGGAGAGTGGATAGCTGTTTGCCACTTCTCCATAAGCTTTTGCCGCTTTAGAAGTTCTCCCTTTGGCATCGAGCTCGCGTGCCCTGCTGTACGCTTTGGTCGCTTCAGCTGCGTCTCCAGCTGCTACTTGGCCGGTAGCGAGTTGAACTTTATCGTTACTGTTACCGCAGGAGGTGATGCCTCCCGAGATAAGCGCTAGGGATGCTAGGGAAAGAACTGTTGCTTTGTGCATGCGGACAAACTAACGCTTTAGGGAAAATTGCCAACAATGAATTTTTAGTAGAGTGAGGATTTCGCACATGGGCTTATGTTAGTGAAATACGATCTAGGCGGAAAGTGCGAAGCTCTTGGCGTAAGTAGCAGTGAGCAGAAGCGTATGTAAAGGGAGAGTTTGCAGTACGAAACAGACCAAGGATAATGACTTTACGAAGTTGTCTCAGACTGGATCACCGTGGTAGTAAAAGCTAATAGCATGGCCGTGTTTTGATGCTTCAAGGAGCTCTGAGGTTTTGGGTCATTGCTATGATTTATTTCCCTGCGAGTTGTCATAAAGCCGAATATAGAGAATGGGGTGGGACATTGATTGGATGATAGATGATAGAATTCTATTTTAGTAGTTTAGAAGCTGTGTAGTTGTGTTCCATGAGTAGTTTTGGTAGAGTGTATTCGTGAAGAAATGCAGTTGGCTCCACAGCGATATGATTCGTAGAATGCTGTTCGACTCTAATCTACTTAAGACCCAACTATTTTTGAGAAACTGAGACCTTCATCTCACGCTATGTTTGAGTTACAATCTTCGCATTACTCTCGTTACCTTTTTGCTAGTTACTTGGCTTTGTCTGCATTGGCCGTAGCTCAAGATGACGCTGGTTTGGAGTTTTTGAAAAAGCATATGCCTGATGCGGATAAGAACACTGTGAGTGAGGCTCTGATCGAAAATAATTTGAAGTTTGCTTACAAGGCTCGTGAGGAATTCCCGTGGGCAGCAAAAGTTCCTAAGGACATTTTTCTTAATGATGTTTTACCATACGCATTGTTAGATGAGCGTAGAGATGACTGGCGGGGCGATTTCTATCAGAGATTTAAGAAAATAGTAGAACCAGCAAAGACTCAACTCGAAGCGATCGCTTTGATCAATAACGCCATCGCGAAAGAGGTTGGTGTGGAATATTCAACAAAACGCAAGAAGCCCAATCAGAGCCCCTATGAATCGATAGAATTAGGGATGGCGAGCTGCACAGGTTTGTCCATTTTGCTAGCTGACGCATTTCGCTCAGTAGGCATCCCAGCACGTGTTGCAGGGACTCCATCGTGGACGACCAAGAGGGGGAATCATAACTGGGTAGAAGTATGGCTCGTGCTCGATCAAAGCTGGCATTTTACTGAGTACTACCCAGACGCCAAAGGTCTCGATCATTCATGGTTTGTGACCGATGCTGAGAAGGCAGATGCTTCTAAGCTTGAGCATAGAATTTATGCGAGCTCATGGAAAAAGACGAACCAGCATTTCCCGATGGTTTGGGATTGGAAATCGAAGGAAGTCCCAGGAGTGGATGTCACAGCTAGATATGTATCCGACCAGGCAGAAGACGTTGAGGAAGGCATAGAAGTGCGTGTCGAAGCTTTAGCTGGAACACATCGTGTAGCATTGCAGGTCCAGTTCTATGCGGATGGCAAATTGCTCTTTGAGGGGATGACGCCAAAGTCTATCGATGACGCCAACTCTTTTCTAACGTCCCACTCTAACTATATAGGTGAAGTTACCGCGAAGTGGAAAAGTGATAAAGGTACTGAACATAGCCAGACATTCCAATTCAAAGAGCAAAATGAACCAAGGCTGCTACAGCTGAAGCTCAAATAAATAGTGGAGCGGTTGTGTCAGTAGCGAGGTACGGACGTATCGATACATTTAGACCATTGATCAATTCCACCTCGCATCGAATAGGTGTGGGAGAATCCTTGATCCCTTAGGTAATAAACCGCATTGAGAGAGCGCACTCCATGGTGGCAATAGATGATAGCAGGGGTGTCGCTACTGGCAAATTCAGCTTCTGCTGAACCTGCGAAGTTAGAGAGAGGAACGAGCTGAGCGCCTGCGATACGGCAATACGCAAACTTATTGAGTTCTCGACAATCGATTAGCAAGAGTGGCTCAGGACGAGTGAGCAGTTCTTTGCACTGCTCTACGCTGAGTTCGTTAGTAAACGCAGGCTTAGGGAGCATTATTCGACAATCACAGGGGTTCCTTTCGGGGTGTTTTCAAAAAAGATTTTTGCCATGTGCTTCGTTAGGCGCACACAGCCATGTGAAGCTGGATAACCAGGGAGGAAGCCAGCGTGCATCCCAATCGTGCCATTGAATCGCATAAAGTATGGCATCGGAGCGTTGACGAATTCTTCACCTAGGCCTGGGCGGTCACGGCGAGTATCTGCATCGCTGATAATCGTTTGGCCGGTGTTTACATTTTTGATTACGCCGTAGAGCGTGGATTTATGATCGACTTCTTTTTGGGTTACTTTGAAGCGTCCTCGAGGGGTACTATGACCGTCAGTACCTGTGGAAATAGGACTGACTCCTACGAGAGTGTTACCTTTGAAATAATAGGCTCGCTGGTCGTCGAGGTTGATCAGGATTTTTGGTGAGCCCGTAACACCATCTCCATCCCAATAACCTTGTGGGGTAATATTTTCGTTATGGGTAATAGGAGTCTGGCTGGATTGCGGTTGTTCGAAACCTGACAGATAATTACTGCTGCCGTAGCGGGATGTTGCTCTGTAGTAGGGGTCGCTCGGGTAGCAGCCGCTTAGGATAAAGGCAGAGGTTAGGCTCAATAAAACTAAGAGAGATTTCATATGCTTCGAATGACTGTTAGTATAAATTTGCGGCATCTATGGTCAAGAAACCTCTCAATATAATAGATAGAAGTCGTAAGTGCAATACAATGAATGGTATAGAGTGGGTCGTGGAATCTTTTTTTATTGAAGCGTGACAGAGGATTCATTCTACTTTAAGGATCTATTTAGTTTCATGATGCAGAATTTCATACGTCCCGTTGGCAAATCTCTTTCATTGTTTGCTCTCATTGCAGGGCTATCTAGTTGTGTGAGCAATCAAGATGGTGACGAAGCTACCACTACTGCCACTCTGCCCCCCCCCCATTACGGTAATACGAGTGTTCACGGTCCTGCGCTTAGAAATCCAGATATGTATTTGTCCTCTGATATCTCAGGGAGTTCGTCGGTGACTGTGACGCATGGCCCTCGTACCCACAAACACATAGCTTTAACTTTCGATGACGGTCCGACGCGTGCGCATACGCCTAGGTTGCTAGATATGCTTCGTCGTCGTAATGTGAAAGCGACTTTTTACGTTCTGGGTGAGCGTGCCGCAAATAATCCAGACATCATCCGCAGAATGGTCAATGAAGGGCATGAAATTGGGAACCATACATGGACACACCGTAATTTGAAGACTCTTAGCGACGAGCAAGTTCGTTGGGAATTTGATAAAACACGTGAGGCAATCGTGAGAGCATCTGGTGTGCAGCCACGCACCATGCGACCACCCTATGGCTCCATGTATCCAAAGCAGCGTGAATGGGTGTTCCATGAATATGGTTATCCGACGGTGATGTGGGATGTTGATCCGCTCGATTGGAAAAAACCTGGCTCAGGAGTGGTCGCTCAGCGACTCATCAGTGGTGCTCGCAATGGCTCCATTCTATTAGTACATGACCTTTATGGGAGCTCGGTAGACGCTATACCGCAGACTATCGATACCTTGCTTCGCCAAGGCTATCATTTTGTTACAGTTTCTCAGTTGATTGCTCAAAAGTCAGTAGCTGTGCGATAAGGCCAAATGCTGGGGGGGGAATACTTAAATACTCGAGATGCGCTGATCGATCTGATCCGCTATACACGTGCGCTCGCGAAGCGTGCAGATTCCCCTTTAGAAGAAAGTGAATATATTCTAGAGGATCAACTGCGTGATCCGTTCCGCTTCGTCGTGATTGGTGAAGATGGTGTTGGGAAAACTTCATTTTTAGAGGCGCTCACTGGAGCTTCACTAGAGGGTATCGAATTTACTTCTCCGTCTGTTTCTGTAGTACGCGATCTAGGTCATCGAGTATTCGAAGAAGCGGAAGACGCTTGTAAAAAAGTGTACACGACTCAGTTGTCTGGGATGGAGTTTGTAGAAACTCGAGGGCTTTCAAGTATCGGTGAAGAGCAAGTTGCGTCTTTGCGCTATTTGATCGAAGGAGCTGACTTCATCTTTTGGTTGTTCTCTTCTGAGAATCCGTGGGCTGCGACGACTTGGGATGCATTGGAGCGAGATTACCCTCTAGCTGCTATGAAATCGGCGTTGGTACTACATCAGTCAGACCGTCGGTCTAGCTCAGACGTTGAGATGTTGTTAGGGCATATGAAAGAGCTCTGTGTGAAGCGTGTGAACATTGCGATGCCGCTGTTTGCGACTAACAATGTTCAAGAGAATGTTGGCATGCAAGAATGCACGGACTATGTAAATCTTACACTGAACCGATCAATCGATCGTAGGCGTCAACTGCGCTATGTTTATAAACAAACATATGCCATATTGCGTAGGACTGAAGAGAATGTCGACGACCGTTCACGCAATCTAGCTGGTGATCAAGAATACTTACAATCCATAGAAGCTCAGATTGACCGTACTCGTGAAGAGGAAGTGCGAAGAGTTATGGAAAACATGAGCCAGTTAGGTCAGCTGCTCCGTAGTCAGATCAAGCGAGTAGTGCGTTTTTCAAGTTTTCGTACTGGTGTCATTGCAAGTCATTGTTCGTTCTTTGGGAAAGGTAGAGTTGCTGCAAAAGTGGAGCACTATCTTATTGATTGTGTGAGTAAGGAGTCAGAAGATTTTGCTGAAAAAGAAGTTCAAAAAATGCGCACACTTTGCCGTGAGAAATGGCTCGAAATAAAGCCGCACCTTGAATCTCGCTTGTCGATCGACGTGGGCGATTTCAATGAAAAGAGCTTCAGCGAGCAACAGGAGGTGTTTGTGGAAGAGATGAGTAAATCTGTGAGACAGGCTATGCTATCACTGAAGCAGAGGCGCTTCTTAGATGCATTGATTGCTCGGCGCTATCAAGTGATTCGCAACCTACTACAATGGGCGCTTTTACTCATCACCATTGGGAGCTTGGTCGGTGTGTTCACGGTGAACCCGTTGAATTCATTTTCGCTTAGCATCGCTGGAGTTGGTGGCGGAGTGCTATTAGCTAGCGCCTTCTACGCTAGGAAGACATCTGTTAGAGTTAATCGTAGTTTTGGAGAATCACTCGAAGATGCAGTACCTGCATTGCAGAAAAATTTACGGGAAGGGTACATTGACCGAGTGCGTGCCTACTTCAATGGATACATGCCCATGTTTGAGAGCATGCGACGCCATGTTTCAGATGCAAAATCGGAGCTGGAGCCGTTGCAGAAAGTTGCGGGCCAATTATTTTTAAGGCTCAAATCGCTTGAGCAAGAGATCTGAGTTATTCAGGAAGATCGGGAAGAGCATTGAGTAGTTCTTGGTAATGGAGCTCGTCGAAGTTGCGCTTGTCGATAAACATGCGGTTAGACTCGTCTGCTAGACAGAGAGCAATCATCTTGAGAGCTTCTTTTTCATCGACGTCATTGAGCTTGAGGAGGCGCTGGTATGTCTTTCGAACGTAGGTTGTGTCTCTAGAGTTGAGTTGCTCTTGGACTGCGGGGACGAGAGAGGTTACGAGGTCTGTTTTTTCCATAAGAGGTCTGCGTGTTTCCGTGGGCAACTTGGTGATTTTCTTAGAGATAAACAAGCAGAAGTGTGGCGGAAGTTGCGCTTGTGCAGCTGGTGGAGCTAGGCTATGGACTGGCGTATGAAGATGAGCGCCTTTCAGAAAGTGGCTTTAGCAGCACTGGTATTCACTCTCTTTTTGATGTTTGTGGGCGCAGTCGTACGTGCCACAGGTGCTGGTATGGGCTGCCCGGATTGGCCAAAGTGTTGGGGGCAATACATTCCACCAACTTCTGTTGAGCAGATCGATGCCAATTCTTTACCGATCGAGCGCTACAAAGAAAAAGCCGCACGCTATGGCCGAAATCCAGATGAAGTCACACGCGAAAGTGTGTTGGGCGAATTTAACCCGACACATACCTGGACAGAGTTTATCAACCGTTTGTGCTCATTGCCGATTGGCGTGTTCACTTTGTTGACTCTGGCGATGTCCTTTAAGTTTATCAAGAAACGTCCACTGGTTCCTGTGGCTGCAATGGGGGCTACTTTCTTAGTCGGGCTCAATGCATGGATGGGAGCTCGCATTGTGTATTCTGGACTTCAGCCTGGGACCATTACCACCCACATGGCTCTCGCTATTCTCTTGTTAGGGATACAAGTATTCATCGTGTGGATGGCGCGGGAGGAACCTTGGGCGCTACGAGTGACTCAGCTCGGCCGCAAACTCAAATGGTTCGGGCTCATTGCCTTCCTCTGCATTATTGCTGAGGGTATCATGGGCTCGCAGGTGCGCGAGATGACGGATGCACTCAAAAAGTCACATGGTGATGCACCGCGCTCCGAGTGGGTGACTGAGCTAGAGCAAAGCTGGATGTATTTGGTGCACCGTAGTTTTTCCTGGGTCGTTTTGATTATCACATTGTTGTTCTACTGGGTGAGCTGCAACTTCCGTATCGGTGGCACAGGCTGGCACGAGAAGATTATACTGGGGGCTGTACTTGCTCAAATGGTGCTGGGTATGGTGCTTTCTTTCACTGGCATTTTGCCTGTTGTCCAAGTGCTTCACATCGGAATCTCCGCTGTACTCGTGGCGGTATTTTTCCATTGGTTATTGGCAGCTTTCGCTAGAAGGAAAGTACTCTCGTTCGCCGAGCAGGAATCTTAATAGCTACACCTACAGCTCTGTTATTTGAGAGTAGTTGAGGACTCCTTTTTTGATGCTGAGAGTGGCGTCGAGCTTGAATTTATCTGAAGAGATTTCACGAGGGAAATGGAGTGTCTGACCTGTGCCTTTACCTGTGAAGCTCTTCCTAGATTCCTTTTTGGTCTGGTGAGGTTGGAGTTTTTGAGCAAAAAATACTTGCAGCGGAAATAGAGGGTTTCTGCTCGCAGGTACGAAATAAACTGGAAGGTTTGAGGTGCTATGGTTCCCAGCGCTCGATTTTATTGTTGAGCCATTTAATCCATGCTGGGTGGGTGTTGAGGCAGGGGATGAATTCGAATTGCTCACCGCCGAGTTCGAGGAACTGTTCCTTGGCTTCCATTTCGATTTCCTCAAGAGTTTCGAGGCAGTCGGTGATGAAGGCTGGGCAGATGACCTTGAGATTCTTTACACCCTCTTTAGCGAGACGCTCGATCTCGAAGTCTGTGTACGGCTTTAGCCATGGATCTTTGAGGAGGCGGGACTGGAAGGAAATGGTCACGTCGTCGTGATGAATGCCGCCTTTTGCCATGAGTGCGTATGCTGATGCATAACACTGGTGGCTGTAGCAAGTAGCGTGCGCTGGATGCGAGGTCGTACAACAGTCCTTTGTTTTGAGGCAGTGATCGTGTGAAGGATCGGTCTTTTGTATGTGACGTTGAGGAATGCCGTGGAAGGACATCATGAGGTGGGCGCCAGAGCCTTCATAACTTGAGCGAATGGATTCCCAGAGTGCATCGATGTATTGTGGATCTTTGTAAAAAGGTTGAACCAGCACGGTGCTGATCTCTGTCATGCCTTGAGAGCGGAGTTGGTTCATTAGTTCAACCACTGCAGTCTCGTAGCTGGACATCGCGTACTGTGGGTAGAGTGGGATGATCATGAGATTGTCAATGCCATCCTTTTTCATTTCAGCAACGATCGACCCAGTGGATGGGTTGCCGTAGCGCATTCCTAGGTATACAGGGGTGTCAGTGTTTTCCTGTACGAGCTTTTGCTGCGCCTTACTGGTGACGATGAGTGGCGAACCTTCGTCAGTCCAAATCTTGTCATACGCTTCGCCAGTTTTTTTCGGACGTTTTGGTAGAATTGCGAACTTCAGGAGGAGCTTGCGAAAAATCGGGTTGAGATCGAGCACGCGATCGTCCGAAAGGAATTGATCGAGGTAGGTGCGAACATCCTCGAAACTTGTAGAATCAGGAGAACCTAAGTTGAGAAGAATGACGCCTTTTTTAGCCATAGTGTGAGAGCCTAAAAATTGCTGAACTATTTTTAGTTGTGTTAGGTGTTACGTAGTTTGTTATTCCGTAAACATGTTAGGAAGAAATTTTTCGGTGAGCTTGATGCCACTAATAATGCAGTCGCCAACGGAAATGGTGCTTCGGTAGTTTCCAGCAAAGTGGATGCCTGAGAACTTACGCTCGCATTTTTCCATTTGCTTAAGCACCGCACTATAGCCGAGGTTGAGCTGCGGGATCGCTTTTTCCCACCTAAGGACGTTGCTGAAAATTGGATTACCTTCGATCCCGAGCAGGCGACGGAGTTCGTCCATTGCTGAGGCCTTCATGGCGCTCTCGCTCATATGGCCGTGTTCAGGAGTGCGTGAACCACCGAGCATGACATTGATGGAGACACAATTGTTTGGGGCGCGACCTGGGAAAAGTGTGGAGCTAAATAGTGCGCCTAACATTTTGGATTTTTCACCGAGTGAGTTGAGCATGCCAAAGCCGTCGAGCGGGTGCTTCACTTGGTTTTTCTTAAAGCCTAACATCATAGCGGCAACTGGAGAGTAATCGAGATGAGGTACTTTAGAAACAGCTTCTAACACTTTTTCCTCCAGTGGGAGGTCTCTGAGTTTGTGTGCTGGTACTGTGATGATAACATCGCTGAATGAGCCTTGGCCGATAGTACCATTATTGATTTTCCAATCGATGTGCCATCGTTTGGTTTTCTTATTGTATGAAATACTGCCGAGCTTGGTGTTTAGAAAGAGAGTGCCATCTTCTAAAATGGTGGCAATCCCCTTAGGAAGGGTCTCCATCCCTTCCTTGAATGAAATGATTTCGCGGGTGGAAAGTCGGTTCGGGTCCCCTTTGCCTTTTTTCGTTTCACGGCTGACTTTTATTATGCCTTTGAAAAGTGAGCCATGTTTTTGCTCGAGCTGGTAAAGATGTGGGAAGGCGTGACGGGTAGAGAGTCTGTTAGGGTCACCAGCGTAGATGCCATTGACGAATGGTCCTGCAGCTTTTTCTAACATTTCTGGGCCGAGTCGACGGCGAACAAAATTTGCAAAGCTTTCGCTGCCTGCATCGGCAGGGCGCTGAGGAAGGAATGGTTCTTTGAGAACACGCATCTTTGCTTTGAAGGAAAAGAGCGAGCTGGTGAGAAAACTGAAGGGGGAACTAGGCAAGGTGTTGAGTTTGCCTTCGTGAACGATAAAGCGCTTGTTTGCGGCTTTATTGGCCACGAGAACTTTGGAGCGGATTCCAGCGAGGTCGATGAGATCACTCACGCGGCGGTCGTTCACCATGAGGGTATTTGGACCATGTTCGTAGAGGAAGCCATCTTTCTCCGAGGTCTGGATGGCTCCCCCGATGCGGTCACTGCTTTCGAAAATGACAGCACTGTGTCCAGCCTGCTGCAAGTAGTAGGCTGCACTGAGTCCAGTAATTCCGGCGCCGATGATGGCAACATTCTTACGTTCTGTCTTTTGCTCCGTCATAGGGAATGTGATGCACATGAATGCGCAATTCATTTCATTTATACAAGTATGATCAGTCCAAAAATTTAGGAGTTTGAATGATCTCGTTGTTGATTATGGGCTTGTGGCCGTAGTATTTCTTTTTCAGTGGTCAGAAACTATGATGACCACCAAGGAAACCGACGAAGTGGTCGAAACCGCGCTTGTTAGGATGAAAGTGGAGGTGCTCACCGAGATGCCATTTGTCGAAAGCTGAAGTGGCATATCCTTGTTGTTTGAGGAGTTTTCTTATGGTCGGAATTTCCAATGGAAGATCGAACTCTTCAGCTGGAACTGGCTCAGAAAGTCCGCCTGTTAGGTTTTCTTCATGGTCGAAGAATTGTTGATAGCTCCCAGTTATGAGGCCAGCACGTGAGGGGTCACAGACTGAGGCGGTCACATAGCCGTCGGTGAAGTTGAACAAGAAAGAGTCTAACGAATTTCATGTGAGGGCATCAATGGGTTTGCTGGATAAAAGTAAAAAAAGGTTTTGCTCAGTCTAATCCATAGCGAGCTTTTCGATACGGAAGACCACAGGCTCAGCGGTGACGCAGTCGAGGGTTTCACACTTCTTGAGTGTTTCGCGCAATTTACCGAATGGGCATTGGTGAAGGAGGAAGACCATGTCGCAGAAGTCTTTGTCGGGATTCTCTGGGTCGACTGGGGAATGTGTGCCGGAGATGCCGATCTTATCGTTAGCGAGGATGTTCGCGATTTCAGCGATGACGCCAGGGCGGTCACACACTTCGAAACGGACGTAGTACGGGGTTTCAGTTTCATCGACTGGAAGTATTTTCCCAGAGGTAGAATATGGAAGGAAGCCACGGTGTCCTGCTGCGTGGACGAAGGTGTAAGATGCTTCGACGAGGTCGCCGACGACGGAAGAGGCTGTTGGTTCCTTACCTGCACCGCGGCCATAGAAGAGGGATTCGCCAGAAGCATCACCACGGATTGCAATGGCATTGAAGACTCCATTGACTGAAGAAAGGATGTGCGATTGTGCGATGAAGGATGGCTGGGTGCGGATTTCGACAGAGTCATTTTTGTGCTCACGAACGACTGAGAGCAACTTCACTGCGTAGCCGAGCTGCGTTGCGAAATCGATATCAATGGTGCGTACGCGTTCGATGCCGCGCACGTAAACGTCATCTACAGGAATAGTGAATCCGTAGGCGAGGGTGGCGAGAAGGATGGCCTTGTGTGCGGCGTCCCAACCATTGACGTCGAGCGCTGGATCAGCTTCTGCGTAGCCGAGATCTTGTGCTTCTTTGAGAGCTGTTTGGTAGTCGAGCCCTGCATTGGTCATGCGCTCGAGGATGTAGTTTGAGGTGCCGTTGATGATACCAGACATCGTCTCGATGCGGTTCCCCATGTAGGAGTCCTGAATAGCTTTGATTACTGGGATGCCACCGGCGACGGCTGCTTCAAAATGGATCGGAGTGTTGAACTCACGAGAGAGGGCAAAGAGCTCTTCGCCGTGTTTAGCGAGAAGTGCCTTGTTCCCTGTGACGACTGGTTTTTTGAGGCGAATGGCTGCTGCAACAATGTCAAAAGCCGTCTTGGTGCCACCGATAAGTTCGACGACGATGTCGATTTTCGGGTGGTTGACTACTTCCTGCCAATTGGTAGTGAAGAGTTCAGATGGCGCATTCTCGATGCGCTTCTTAGAGATGTCGCGCACAGCAGCTTTTTTGATGCTGAGAAAGAAGGAGTCTTTGGCTCTGTTAGAGATGAGTTGGCCGTTGCGTTCGAGAGTTTCCCAGACGCCTGTGCCGACTGTGCCGAAGCCAGCCATACCGATACCTATGTGTTGCATAGCAATAATGATGAAAGTTGAAGTTGTGCCGATGGTGGAGTAGAAAATGTGAGATGTTTGCAGGATGGGAGCCCTATGCAGCCGTTGGTGGACTTGTCAATTTATGTGCGATGTACATTCTAGTGCCAACAATGGTGGCACTAAACGAGAGCAGCAGAAGGAGAGTAGGTGGGCGCATGTCTATCGGCCGAGTGGCTTGGCATTGGGGTTGACTGGAACTTTTTTGAATGGGTCTCGATCGACGTCATTTGCTGGATTATTGCGATTGAGCCATTTCATGAGTTCGTCAGAAGTTTTCCCTGCTTGTGAGGTCCAGCTGATCGGGGCACTGCGTTCGCCTTGGGCGTTATAGTAATAGCGAGTCACGCGGACTGGTTCTTCTCTGTTGGGATCGTTGGCGTAGGTGCGCTTGACTCGGGTGTCATACATATTTTCAGCAATGAGACGACCAGTGTCTTCGTGGTAGCCGTAGACGATACGGAAGAGTTTGTTGCCCTGACCATCGAAGATATGTCCGTAGCGGAGGTTGCCATATTTGTCGCGTCCGTAGAGAGTGCGTGAGCGAATGACCTTTTCGCCGTTGGCTTTTTCGATCGAAGTGATTTTTTCTAACTTAGTGTTAGATGTATTGCGCTTGAATTCGGTGGTTGAACCATCTCGGTTGCGAGTGATGCGCGAGAGGTGCTTGGACTTACTTACTGATTTGGATTGCGCGAAAACTGGTGTCTGGACGCAGCAGAAGAAAGCAACTGCACAGAGCAAGATGCGTGGGATCGTGATCATAGGTGTGAGCTAAGCGACAATTTCGTCAGCTTTCAAGTTTTCAGTTTGCCAGAGTAGAGTGAATTAGTCTTACTAACAGTATGCGCTGGAAAACCAAACGTCGCGTCATAGATCTTACTGAGAAGGGATTGATCATGGGCATTCTCAATGTGACTCCTGATTCTTTCTCTGATGGTAGCAATTATGTCGACTCAAAGGTAGCCGTGCAGCATGCCATTGGGATGCTCCAAGAAGGCGCTGAAATCATCGATATCGGTGGAGAGTCAACTCGCCCTGGAGCGCCGAAAGTCTCCGAGGAGGAAGAAATTGCTCGAGTGGTTCCAGTGATCAAGGCGCTGCGAGCGTCGAGCAGGTGTCTCATTTCTATCGATACCAGCAAAGCTGAAGTGGCGCAGCAGGCGATTGATGCCGGTGTGGATATTGTCAACGATGTGACTGGCTTGATGGGGGATGTGAATATGGCAAAGGTCTGTGCGCAGGAAGATGTAGGTGTGATTGTGATGCACATGCAGGGAACTCCTGAGACGATGCAGGACAAGCCAGTCTATGAGGATGTGCTACGCGACGTGAGGTGCTTTTTTGAAGAACGCTATCGGACACTTACAAAATTAGGGGTGAACCCACAGTCTTTGTGTTTTGATGCCGGTATTGGTTTTGGCAAGACGCTTGAGCATAATTTACAGCTCTTGCATGGCTTGTCATCGCTTCAGGTAAATAACCGACCACTGATGTTAGGAGTCTCGCGCAAGTCCATGATTGGAAAAGTGCTAGAGCTCGAAGATGCTGAAGATCGTGATACTGGCACGGTAGCACTTACTAGCATGGGTCGGACAGCGGGTGCTAAGCTCCATCGAGTGCATGAAATCAAACGCAACTTCGAAGCAATGCGTATGGCTGAGGCTGTGCTGAATATGGGGAGTTAGAGGATTTGGGGTGGTGCGAGCTCTCGCATGTGGGAATCGCTGCGCTCCAATGTAGAATGAGGAATGCCTAGGTTGTTAAGGCTCCGCATCGCGCGTAACAAATCGCGCTAGCCTCAGAGTGGTGAGAGCACGCCGAAGTACCAGAACAATTCATGCGCTGGGTCTGGGCGGACGTAAACTCAAAGGATTGGTTCGGCGACGGGCTGCTGAAAGCAGATTGTATGTTTATTCGTACGAATACCGAATGGGATTTGCAGCCCCTTTTTTACGCATACTGTCAGGAAGACGTTTATCTAAATAAAGATTTTTGATTTCATCGGGAGCTTCTTTTCCAACAAACTCCCATCTGTCTGAGATATTTCCTTTACCGTCAGTAGCTTTGAGCCATTTAGTAGCTACAAAAGCACCGATCACGAGCCCGTGCTGCAAAGCCAACACAAAATCCGATTTTTCGGCTCTTTTGGGATCTACCTTCCATGAAGATCGCACAGCTTCATATGCATCGTTTGCTTCAGCGAAAGAACGATTGACACTAATCATCAAGACCTTATGCTGAAAATCAATTTCTTCAGCCTCATATTGTTTGATCACTTGCTCGGCATGCATGAGTCCGTATTCATTAGAGTCATGGCCAGCAACTTTATTTAACGCTTCTGGATACGCATCTATTAACGCAGCTTCTATCTCAAAAGCTGTGGCTTCATCTTCTAAGCCATGTCTATGAATAATATGCATGACCTCAAAGTTATCTTTTTCGATTTCTCTTATTCGCTTCAGTTTTTCATCCAGTTCATTTTCATCTTCATCTTTAACTTCACCTTTGGCGTGCGAGAAAACTCTGTTGTTTTTACCCTTACCAACATAAAAGGTTTGACCATTGCGAGGATCGACTAGCCTGTAAACATAATACTTTAATTGCTTACTTACTTTTTCTGAGAAATTTTCTGAGAATTTTTTCATAGGATCTTAAGTTTTTAAATACGCTTAGGAACCTAAATATGCTCAGGAACCTAAATATGCTCAGGAACCTAAATATGCTCAGGAACCTAAAGCTAGTTCTTAACTTAGTTAGATTGCAAAAGACGTCAACAATAAAGTTGCATTTTTTTTAGCGAGGGGGTGAAGGATGACATGTCGGCTCTTTTTCCTCATGTTCCCAATCTTTGGGGTAGACCCGGAAAAGGTGGCTTATCTCGGATTCGAACCAAGGACACACGGATTTTCAATCCGTTGCTCTACCAAAGCGCATAGGTCGTAATGAGTTTCCCTGTTTCCTCATGTTGCTAATTTCCTAGGATGAGGAGCGCGAGTGTAATGACGGGGCAAAAATAAAAGAAGCAACATTGAGGAGGGTCAGAAAGGCTGGCATTTCCTTGTGTTGCTTATAGAGCGCGCGTAAGCGGGGTTGAGCATTACTTCGTAATCTCAGTACCGATGCCAGAGTTTGTGAAGATCTCTAGTAGCAGCGAGTGGGCCTGGCGACCGTCGATGAAGTGGACTTTGTCGACTCCGTTGTTGAGAGCGTCGAGGGCTGAGTTGATCTTAGGAATCATGCCGCCAGAGATGATGTCATCTGCTATGAGGTCTGCGGCTTGTGTCGGGTTGATGGATGGAATCAATGTTTCAGGCTTGGACGGATCGCGCATAAGACCTGGAACATCGGAGAGGTAAATGAGCTTTGCCGCGCGCAAGTCTTTGGCGAGGGCTACAGCTGCGAGGTCGGCGTTGACGTTGAGTGGCTTTCCTGTGCCGAGTTCAGAAGCGAGTGGAGAAATGACTGGGACGATATTTGCATTAAGCGCTTCTTGCATTTTTTCTTTTTGAGAGCCGACAACTTGACCGACTCGTCCGATATCGACTTGCTCCCCGTCGTTGTTGATGCCCTTGATGCGCTCGCCAATAAAAACGTTGGTGCCAGATATGCCGACAGCTTTGCCGCCAAACTCGTGAAGCATTTCCACAAGTTCTGGGTTGAGCGTGTCAGAAAGTGTCTTCTCCACGATTTCGATAGCTTCAGGTGTGGTGACGCGGAAGCCGCCGATGAATTCGGCCTTGAACCCCGCCTCAGCCATTGCTGCAGAGATTGCTTTACCACCGCCGTGCACGATGACTGGGTTGACTCCAACGACTTCGAGGAAAACGATGTCGCGCATGACCTTCTTTACCAATTCTGGGTTTTCCATTGCTGAGCCACCCATCTTGATGAGGAAGGTTTGACCTCGGAATGACTGAAGGTACGGGAGTGCCTCGATGAGGGTTGCGGCTTTGGCTGTGAAGGCTTCGATCGTCATAGTAGTGGGAAAATTGGAATTAGCTCAGTGAGAGGCGCGCTGGTTTAGCGAGGATCGTACTCAGTGTCCAACCTGCGAGTAAGGTGAGCACATAGATGGAAAGTGGGCTCCAGTAGTGGAAGACATGATAAAGTACGAGAAAGATTGCGTTAATGCAAACGAGAGTAGCGAGGTAGGCTGTGTTGCGTCTCCATGAACGATAGGCGAGAGGCCAAGCCGCGAGAAGTGCCACATCTGCGAGCAAGACACACTCGAGCCAGAGTGGAATACGCTTGAGCTTTATAGCTCCGGATACGCGAGGGGAGTGAGCAAGCTGTGAGAGTTTTTGGTAGGGGGAGCCGATGGCTTCAAACTGGGAACTCTTGTCGCCAGTCGCTGTGAGGATAGCGGATTTTTGAGTGGCTCCGATGATACTGGCTTCGCCGCTGAGGGCTGAAGTGAGTGTACGTGGGGCATTTTTGGGGGTGAAGCTCAAGTCGGGTTGGAAGTGACCAAAGGCATCGATCGGGAGGATGTTGCCAGTGTTACCGATGCGCACATACTTTCCTAGATGGACGCTGATTTGGTTAGGGGTGACTTTGTGCTCTTGCATTAAGCCGAGTATGAGAGCTGAGAACACAATGCGATCGTGCCAACGGGCGACAAGAGGAAGTGTATCACTAGGCTTTTCAGATTCTAGCATGCTGAAGCCAGCATAGGTATTGCTAGGGAAAACGACATTAGGTGCGATACTGAGGCTGTTGACGATAGGTAGCAGCTCGATGTCACCATGCACCGCATCGATCGGGATGGAGGCAAGGATGAACGATGGTGGGATGGAGTCGGCACTTAGATTGCGTCGAAGTGGTGCGGAAACGACCACTGAATCAAAGTCTTCAAGCGCGGTGGCGAGCGTGTTAGTCTCTTCTGGCTCGCACTCTGGCCAGTGAAGGTGGGTGCTGAGAAAGACTCGCTTTACTCCTTGTTTTTTCAAATTATGGAGGGTGATCGCGATGTCGGCAGGGTGATAGAGACCAAAGGCGTTGACTTGCTCTGGGTCGTCATCGATCTCGCACACCACGTAGTCGAGTTTATTGTGCGAGGGGGGAGCTACCTCACGGATGACCTTATCTTGTGAGTCGGCAGGCAGGTCGTCTTCGATTTTTACTCCAACACGAAAGGCTTCATTTTTAACTGGTGAGAGGATGGCGTCAGCCCAGCCAAGCTTTCTCGCTGGCTCCCATGAGAGCAGCCCTAGTATCCCCACTCCTAGCGAGAGGATAAAAATGAAGAGCTGGATTGTACGGACGAGTGACAAGGAGTGAACTCGGAAGATTTAGAGATTTTCCTGTGCCACATCCAGCACTGGCTGCACAGCGTGTTCGATATCGGTTTCCTTGATCACTTCAGAGAGCAAGCGGCAGGCGGCAGGGATGTGCTGGGCGAACCAGTCTCCTCCTTTATTGGAAACAAGGTTGCCGTAAGCGCCAAGTGCCTGCATAAGACGCTGAATTGCACACTTCTTAAATATATCATCGATCGGACGCTCCTCGCTAATGTCTTCCCAGAGATCGAGCAACTTTTCGCGCTCTTCTGCGCTGTGTTCCATGTAAGGGTCGAAAACTAGGGAAGCGAGATCGTATTCCTGACGACCGCGGCGCATCCCTTGGAAGTCGATGAGGAACGCTTTTTCATCTTTGACGATGATGTTCTGCGACTGGAAATCCCGATGAACAAGGTGGCTCGCTGAGGCTCCGAGCGACTCGGCCATTTTTTTCAATGCAGGATCGTTACGCAAAACTGCTGTCTCGCCGCTGCTCATGCCGAGGTAGATTTCGGCGAACTGGTCAAAGAAGTAATCTTGTTCCCAAGTGTAGAGTTCTGGGTCAAAAGATGGCTGGAACTTAAGGTCTTTAGGAGCACGCGTGTAAAAGAGCTTGTCGAGCTGTTTGAGCGCTGAACGATAGATCGGTTCGCGAACTTCCCATGGCTCATCCTTGAGAGAAAGAAGGTCTACTTCACCGAGGTCTTCGATCAGAGCACAATGGCGTCTCGTGTTATTATAGAGGACTTTAGGGACGTTGAGCTTGGCTTTCTCGAGGAATTTGGAAACTGGAAGGTAGTTCGCATTATCTGCACGTTCGAGCGTGTAATAAATGCCAATATAGGTTGGGTGATCTTTTGGGAGAATACGTACGATGGTGCGTCCAGAGCCCCCTTTGACGATTGGCTCGATGATGACCGAATGGGTTGGTTCGAGGTTGAGGTGGGCGCGGATTGCTGTGAGGAGGGTATCTGTAGGCATGACAGTTTGTGCGTGAAATGTTGTTCAGCTATGAGGCTTAGATATCCTGGTTTTTGTGGGCTCCTTCGGCGTGGTGACGGACGATGCAGCCATCGAGATTGGCATTCTCTACGATGCGTGCACCTGGCCACACGATGGTGTTGTGAAGTTTTGCGCCTTTTTCAATCACACAATTTGGACCAATGAAACAGGAATGTGAGTCAATTTGCGCGGAAGCTGCGATCTGAGCGTCTGGATGAATAGCTGGAAGTGCAGGTTCACGGCATGGCTGCATGTGGGCTGCTAGGTATTCCTCGCGGGTTCCGAGGTCTTGCCAATTCGCTTCGTCTGCGATGTGGGCGCCTAGCTTTCTGCGCTTTGCCAGCTCAAGAAAGGCGGTGACAATGGAAACTTTTTGACTTGCTGGGATGAGCTTTAGGATGGCTGGTTCGATAATATAAATTCCAGTGAACTGGTGTGTGCCAGGGTGAATACATAGCGCGTGACGCATATCGATGATTTTGTCGCCATCAACAGCAACATTGCAGTTGGGTCCGTTAGAGAAAAGCGCGAGTGTCGCGGTGTTTCCTGACTTTTTATGTGTCTTGATAAGGGCTGAGAGGTCGAGATTAGTGAGAATATCACCATTGTAGATGAGCACAGCGTCCTCCTCGATCCAACTTTCGATGTTCTTAATTCCTCCTCCAGTTCCAAGTAGTTCAGCTTCGTTAAAGAAACTCAAAGAGGCTGATTCGAATTTTTTTGAAGGAAAAAAGTCCGACCAAGTGTCTGCTAAATGGTGCGTGTTTACAGCAAAAGAATCGATCCCTGCTGAGCTGCAATGGCGCAGCACCTGATAAGTGAGAGGTTCGTGATAGAAGGGAATAAGGGGTTTGGGGAGAATTTCTGTTAGTGGGCGGAGGCGGGTTCCGAGTCCGGCTCCGAGGATGAAGGCTTTATGTATGTCGCTCACAATGGGCAAAGTCTGCATCGCATATGGGGCTTTGTGAAGCGAAGAACGAAAGGAATATGATTGCTTTGCATTATCCAGCACGCGTATAAGAAAAGGTGCCAATCGAAGTATGTTTTGCTTCGTGTGGACATTCCTCACTCATTATGAATACTGATTCCTCACCATTCCAAGTCTTACTCTACTACCTCTACACCTCAATCGAAAACCCTAAGAGCTACATGCTGGAACACCGTTCTGTGTGTGAAGAGTTAGGGCTTCTTGGACGTATCATCATTGGTAAGGAAGGAATCAATGGTACGGTGTCTGGTACAATTGAAAATTGCCAAAAGTATGTTGAGTACATGCATAATGATTCTCGTACTGAAAAGACTGAGTTCAAGATTGATCCAGTTGAGGACCACCTTTTCCCACGTTTGTCGATCAAGGCGCGTGAAGAGATCGTGACCTTAGGGCTCGGCAAAGACGATTTTTCTCCTCTCGAAACAACCGCTGAGCACCTTTCTGCAGAAGAATGGTATGAGGCGATGCAAGACCCGAACTCCGTACTTGTGGATATTCGCAACGACTACGAGCACAAACTAGGGCACTTCAAGGGTGCTATACTTCCAGAGGTTCATAATTTCCGCGATACTCCGGAATGGATTTGCCAGAATCGCCACCTTTTCGAGGGAAAGAAGGTAATGACCTATTGCACGGGTGGGATTCGCTGTGAGAAGCTCAGTGGTTTCTTAATGCGTGAAGGTTTTGAAGATGTGGTTCAGCTCGACGGAGGTATTGTGAAGTATTCCAAGGATGAGCAGACTCGTGGTAAAGATTTTGAAGGACAGATGTACGTTTTCGATAAGCGTATCGGAATTCCTGTGAACTATGAGAACCCGAGTGTCATTGCCCGTTGCCACTGCTGTAACGAGCCATGTGAGCGCTATGTAAACTGTGCGAATAAAGCATGTAATGCTCAGCATTTCCTTTGTGAGAGCTGCCAGTCCGAGACTGAAAGGTTCTGCTCGGATGAATGTCAGAGTGTAGTAGCAGCTCAGATTGCGTAAGCAGGTATTGACAAACTTTCTCCGAGCGGTCATGGCTGGCATTGCCAAACCGTAGGAAGCTCTATCTTAGATAGAGTGAATTGTACTAGAGTTCTCCCTCGGATGCCTCGCTTTTCATAGAGCCATTGTCAGTGTATGTGCGGGCTTGATTTTCTGGCAGATTTGGAGAATGGTCGCCCCAGTTATGGCAATCGAATCGATCAAACAAGTAGTAGGCAAGGCAGTACCAGTGCTAGGTGCAGACGTGGATACAGATCGTATTATCCCTGCACGTTTTCTTAAGTGTGTGACGTTCGATGATCTCGCAGAGGGAATGTTCTATGATGAACGTTTTGAACAGGATGGCTCTAGCAAGAATCACCCAATTGATGCTCCCGAATACGAGGATGCAACTGTGATGGTAGTGGGGCCGAACTTCGGATGCGGTTCCTCACGTGAACATGCTCCTCAGTCCATTCGTCGCTATGGCTTCCGCTCCATCGTTGGAGTTTCTTTCGCTGAAATTTTCTTTGGTAATTCAGTCAACCTCGGCATGCCATGTGTTTCTCTTACTCTTGAAGATAACGAAAAGCTTTCTGTGATGATTCAGGCTGATCCGAGCCTCGAAGTGGTAGTCGACCTCGAAGCTAAGACTGTGACTTGTGGTGGTGTGATTTTCACTATGGACATGCCAGATGGTGCTAGAGAAGCACTCATCAATGGTAAGTGGGACACGATTGGCGAACTCGCTGACAACGATGCAGCGATTGATGCGACTGCAGCTACCCTTCCTTATGTGAAGTAGGAGAGAGCCTTGTCGTAAGGAGGCTAGTAGGGAGAGTGCAGCTTTGAAGGAGTCCACAAAAAACTCAGCAGGAAATCACCTACTGAGTTTAAAAGAATACGACACGCTTGCGAGAGCTTACTTGCTGCGGCGCAAGATGAGAGCGAGGCCACCAAGACCGAGCAGAGCCGTGGTAGACGGTTCAGGAACTGCTCTGACAAATGCTGCGCTGTGGGCAGCTATTTCGGTGGTACTCAGCTGTGAGTTATATGCCGCGAAACCAAGGATGTTACCTGGAAGTGCGTAGTACAAGCTGCCGCTGAAGAGATGTCCCCCCAAACCTGTCGTGCCAGCAATATTGATGGCAACTCCAGTGAATGTGTGAGCAAGGGCACCGTTTACATAGAGATAAGAGTTCGTGCCATCTGTGGTGAATACAAGGTGGGTGTCCGTGTCTGCAGTAAGAGCAACTCCAGAGTCTAAATAACCAGCGTCGCTATCAAAGATACCGTAGTTGTTAGTATTGAGTTGCTCCCATGCAAGGAATTGATTGCTGGTGGAGTCACCGAGGAGGACTGAGGCAGAGGTACTACTGCCTCCAGCGTTGACGATGAACTCGAAGCTCATTGCAGTACCTGCCGTAGTACCTACGTTGATGGTGCTTCCTGTAGTTGTAGTGAACTTGGTGGCAGTAGCTGAAGTGCCTGTACCGACAGCTGTTTTCCAGTGACTAAGAGCTGCATGTGCAGAGCTTGCACCGATAGCGAGTGAGACGAGTGTAAATAATAGTTTTTTCATTATTCCTAAGTTTTATTAATACGCTTAGGAACCTAAATATGCTTAGGAACCTAAATATGCTTAGGAACCTAAATATGCTTAGGAACCTAAATATGCTTAGGAACCTAAAGTTGAGTTTTAATTTAGTCAGATTACAAAAGACGTCAACAATAAATTTGCATTTTTTTAGCGAGGAGGTGCCGAAGGTAAGAATACTGCTTAGTGAATAGGTCGAATGTGGTTTTGCTAGTCCTTGAAGGTTTGTGCACATTTCCACCAAAAGAATATGCTTTTGATGGAAGTATCGGAGGAGGAGTGATCGAGAATTGCCATTTGCAACGCATCAGGGTTCACAAAGCACACAGCCTTGGTGTCCTTAGGGTATTGTTCGATTCACTTTTTTACTTTCTCTACTGATCTCCCCAGCGCTGGCCGCATACTTGATCAATCAGTTTTTAGAGGTCGCTTCTAGTAACTAAAATGGTTGGGCGTAGGTCTCGCAGCGATTGTGCCAGCCGGCGCGCCAGCGGGACTCACCACGAGCTGGTGGGGAGTTGGCTATACGTTGGTCTAGGATGTGTTTGGCACTATCGGCGAAAGTTCTGGCGGAATCTTGGCCACCTTTGCTTGGTCGCATGTTAGAAAGGACTTGGAGTAAGCCCCACCCTTGACTGTTGTAGCATTCGCGTGGGTTGATGCCTTCGCCTTTGAAGTTGACGTAGTCGATCAGAGCGTAGGTGCCGTTGATAGTTGTCGATACGAGATTGTAGTTGGTTTGAATGCGTTGGCGCTTGGAGGCAGGTGCGGCTCTGAGTATTTTGGGTAGAGCCGCCTGTGACTTTTGAATGATGAAGTCGGTTTGTAATATTACGCTGTTAGCAAGGAAAGTTCTTAGGCTAGTGAGCTTCATTCCATTGAAGTCAGCTTGGAAGTCGGTCTTTGAGTTCCATGGACAATGAGGGGACTGGAGAACCCAAGCTGGAATGTCTTTACGACCGCTAGCTTGCGCAAATTTGATGAAGTCAGGAAAAGATTCAGTCCAACGTCCGTTGAAGCCTTTAGGGTACCAAATGAAATGGCCAATGCCCATCGATGGGAATTCCTCCCCTTTGTTCCAAGTTGTTAGACCACTAATCGTTCCGCCACATTCGTTTTTCCAAATCTTTTTACCAATTTTATTTTTCTGAGCACCGCTGAGTGTTGAGGTGCTTGTGGTTTTTGTTAATACTGGTGTAGTAGATTGAGTGTTGGAGCATGAGAGTAAAGGGAGTGAAGCAATGGCGATGAGAGGAAGAAGTTTCATGATTGTGTTCGAGGTTGAAGCTGGTGACTAGAAACGCTATCCACTCCTCTAACGACTTTATCGTGCGATAGCAAATTTCTAATCAGCCAAACACATGCCGATCATTCTAAAATACTTCATTACAGCAGGAATTGTGGTTCTTGTGTCAGAGTTCGCCAAGCGCAGCGACAAACTAGGAGCCTTGATCGCTGCTCTCCCAGTGGTGACGACGATAGCGATGCTCTGGATGTTTGTGGAGCTACGAGGTCAGGAGCAAGTGGACAAAATTGGTAACCACGCTTGGTTTACCTTTTGGTATGTGCTGCCGACGTTGCCGATGTTTCTCGTGATCCCATGGATGCTCAAGAAGGGGATTCACTTTGGCTGGACGTTGGGAGTCTACTGTCTCGGAACTATGGCTCTGTTTGGACTTCTTCATCTTGTGATGAAGAAGTTCGGGCACGGCCTGATGTGAGGAGTTGTCTTCGTCGCGCGTGGAGGGGTGCTAGGCGTTGAACTCGTGCCAAGTGTAGGTGACGTCGAGACCGTTGAGCGTGTTGTAGAGGAGCTTGCAGCTGTCGAGCGGTACGTGTGGGTCTTGCTGGCTCCAGCTGAGAATTGTCGCAAAGCGATTAGTCGTTCAAGGATGCTTTGAGGGAATCGAGCACTTTTGGGTCTTCGAGAGTAGTCACGTTCCCTGTCACCTTGCCAGTAGCAACGAGTTCCTTGAGGAGGCGACGCATGATCTTACCTGAACGTGTTTTAGGAAGACCAACTGCGAAGTGAATCGCGTCAGGCTTAGCAATTGCACCGATGGTCTTGCCGACGTGGTTACGGAGTTCAGCGCGAAGTTCTTCAGACTCTTCGGCCTCAGCTTTGAGTGTGACGAAGCAAGAAACGGACTGACCCTTGATGTCGTGTGGCTTACCAACAACTGCTGCTTCAGCAACTATAGGGTGCGCTACGAGAGCGGACTCGATCTCAGCTGTGCCGAGACGGTGGCCAGACACGTTGAGAACGTCGTCGAGACGACCGATGATGTAGATGTTGCCGTCTTTGTCCTTACGTGCGCCATCACCAGCTGTGTACATGCCGTCGTAGTCGCTCCAGTAGGTGTCAGCGTAACGCTGCTTGTCACCGTAGATTGTGCGAAGCATGGATGGCCATGGTTTGCGGATGACGAGGCGACCAGGCTGGTCGACATCACATTCATTTCCTTCTTCATCGAGAATTACTGCGTCGACACCGAAGAATGGGCGAGTTGCAGCGCCTGGCTTGATAGGAGTGCAACCTGGGATCGGGGAAATCATTGCGGCGCCAGTTTCTGTCTGCCACCATGTGTCAACGATTGGGCAGCGTCCACCACCAATCTTGTTGTAATACCATTCCCAAGCCGCTGGGTTGATTGGCTCACCGACTGTGCCGAGAAGACGAAGTGAGGAAAGGTCATACTTGTCGATGAATTCGTCGCCAGCTTTGATGAATGCACGGATCGCAGTAGGAGCTGTGTAGAAAATGCTCACGTTGTATTCTTCGATGATTTTCCAGAAGCGGCCCCAATCAGGGTAGTTAGGACCACCTTCATATATCACTTGAGTTACGCCATTGAGGAGTGGACCGTAGGCGATGTAGGAGTGACCAGTGATCCAGCCAACGTCTGCTGTGCACCAGTAAATGTCGTCTTCCTTCATGTCGAAGATGTACTTACATGTCGCATACGTGCCGATCATGTAGCCACCAGATGTGTGGAGAATACCCTTTGGCTTACCTGTGGAACCAGAGGTGTAGAGGATGAAGAGCGGGTGCTCAGCGTCGAAGCCTTCTGGTTGATGGACTGCGGAAACTTTCGCAGCTTCTTCATGCCACCAGAAGTCACGACCTTCTACCATGTTGACCTCGTTGTTGATGCGCTGCTGCACGATCACAGTTTTCACAGTAGTGTTGCCTTCGAGGGCTGTATCCATGTTTGCCTTGAGGGGCACAACATTTGCGCGACGCCATGCTCCGTCAGCTGTGATTACTGCCACAGCCTCAGAGTCGTCGAGACGATCTTTGATAGAGTCAGCGGAGAAACCACCGAATACGATAGAGTGAACAGCACCGATACGCGCACAACCGAGCATTGCGATTGTTGCCTCTGGTGTCATTGGCATGTAGATGAGCACGCGCTCACCTGCCTTTACGCCTTTTTTAAGAAGCATGTTCGCGAAGCGGGAGACTTCTTTTTGCAGCTGACGGTAAGTGATCGTGCGCGTGTCGCCCGGCTCACCTTCCCAGATGATCGCAGCCTTGTTGCCGCGGCCTTCTTCTATGTGACGGTCGACTGCGTTTTCACAGACGTTGAGTTTAGAGCCTTTAAACCATTCGGCGTATGGTGCATTCCACTTTAGCACTTTGTCCCATGGTTGTTGCCACTTGAGCTCGTCTGCTTCGCGTGCCCAGAACATGTCTGGTTGCTCGATGGACTCTTTGTACATGCTCTCGTATTGTTCCATGCTCGATACACGAGCTTGCTGAGAGAATTCAGCAGAAGGAGTGATGACAGTATTTTCGTCGATATTGGTGATCGGTGTATTACTCATAAAAATGTTATCATTAGGGTTTTACTGTGATGTGGGAGCGAAACTATCAGTCCCTCTCTAGGGCTGACAACCAAGAAGTAGAGAAATATCGTACGCCTGTATGAGCAAGTTTGAAGTTGCTAGACCCTTGATTGAAAAGAAAAAGCTCACTCAAGATTGAGTAGGCTTTTTGAGAGAAAGTCTCTTTTAAAGAGCTAAAAACTAGCATCACTTTTTATATGATTTGCTAGAGCGCTGCGTGGTCTTTGGCGCGCGCTTGCGGGCTGTTTTCTTTTTAGCGTATTTGGTGGTGGATTTAACATCTGCTCGCGTGCGGTAGGAGCGATCAAGTTTTGGGTTGCGCTGAAGAAGTTCGATGTCGTGGGGATTGAGCTCGGAGAAGCGTCCAGATTCAAGTCCGCCGCCAGTGATGAGTCCGATACGAATACGGACGAGCTTCACGACGTTGAGGTGCGCTACTTTACACATCATTCTGATCTGACGCTTGTGACCAGTCTCGAGTGTGATGAGGAAACGGCGTGGTGAAAGGCGCTTGACGGATTTGGCAAATGCTTTCGATTCACCCGTCCAGATGCCTTTAAGAAATTGGTCGAGCACATTATTGTTGAAGGCTTGGTTGACTGTGACTAGGTATTCCTTCTCGATCTTCTTTTTTGGGTGCGAGAGTTCCTGGGCGAGGTCGCCATCATTGGTCATGATGATGAGACCTTCTGAATCTCGGTCAAGGCGGCCAACGTGATTGAGATGGCGCATGTTCGGAGGGAGGAGTTCGTAGATGGTCTTGCGCTCGAGTTCATCGTCCTTCGTGCAAACAAGTCCTTTTGGTTTATTGAGGAGGATGGTGATGGTTTTGCGTGGGATGACGCGAGAGTTGCCGATTTTGACGAAGTCTTCTTTAGTAACCGTGGTAGAAAGGTCGGTACAGACTTTACCATTTACCACGACGCTGCCTTTCTTGATGAGTTCATCGCACTTACGGCGCGAATCAATACCACAGGAGGCGAGGTATTTATTGAGGCGAATGCCGAGTTCCTGGTTTTGGTCTGACATGTATTTCTATGTTTTAGTTTGTGATATGTTTACTTTATTTCTCCCAAAGAGGATGAAATGCTAGTAAATGTTGGGCGATTGCTAGCTCAGCATAGCGCCTGTCTATGAATAAGAAAACCCGCACGGCGAATTGTGTACCGAGCGGGTATGAAAAGATTCAATAAAGAAAAGATTACTGAGTAACCTTTGTTTTGGGAAGGCCGATTGGGGACTTTCCTTCTTTCCACTTGCCAGCTTCCTGGAGTGCTTTTACGCGCTCGAAACGCTTCATTACTGAACGCTTACCTTGTGCGCTGCCTTTAGCTTTAAGACTTGAATGCTTTGACATAATAAAAATTGTTCTTGTTTAGTGGGGGCAAGCTAGGGTGATGTTCTAAATTTTGCAACTGGAAATTTGATTATTTCGTCGAGGTATTGCCAATAAAGGTTTGAAGGGTGGTAATTTTCGATAAATGGAGGTGAAGTTATTACTTTTGGGCAATGATAGTCATGTCATCAGTGATGCTGTATCTGTAGCCATATCTCTAGCCAGCATGTCCGCCGATGTGTTGATTATGTGTCCATTTGCCAAAGGTGACGGGAGCCATATTTTTAGGTAGCAGGTGCCCATTTTTGAAGAAGCAGAGAGAGGGCGAATAGCCCAAGGCAAACAAAGACCCAGAACCAACCAAATGGAGTAGCCAATGTAGCGTCGAGTAGGCAGAACCCAGCGAGTGACATAGAGACGAATAGTCCCTTGTTGTGGTTGATTTGCATGCATGCTGAGATCATCCAAACACAGTAGCAAAGAAGGGCGATGCCTATGGTAACGCTATGAGGGGAAGCACAGATAATATCAGTGAGACTGAATTCATCTTGGCTGCACAACGCATAACTTCCAATGGTCCAAGGAATGAAGGGAAGGGAAAGCATGACCGCGATGAGAGCTTTCCGCCAACTGATAGGTTTTGGCGAGGCTTCACTTCGGGCGACGCTGGCAAAGCAAATAGTATAGCCTCCAATCATCGTTGCGATTAGCCAGAGGAGAGCAGGTAACTTGTCTGTCAGATTAAGGGCGAGCTCGATGGAGTTCTGTTTAGTGTTTTCTGGGAGAGCCGAGATAGCGATGGTTGCGCCAAAAATGATGAGAAAAAAGCGACACGCGCCGATCAGGGGTAAGCTAAACCACGCTGAACCTTTGTGCCAAAGTGAGTAGGCGATGATGACTATAGCTAGAGCGAGGCTGGCGTAGAGGGTGCTATAGGAAAATGTGCCGTGGGCGAATTGGCTGTAGGCAAATGGTAGGGTGATTCCCATAGCGAGCATAAATGCAGCGCTGACGTAGATTGTTTGTCTGTTGAGAATGCCTTGTGGGATTGGACGCTTTGGTTTGTGTACCTGGTCGAATTCTACATCGATAGCATCCCCTAGGAAGCAGCCACCAACATAAAGCAAAGAGCCAGCGAGACAGGCTACAATGAAAGAGCCTAGAACATATGAAGGGATTTCTTCGAAGGGCATCTCTATAAGCTGGGTAACTCCGTGAAATGGAAGAAAAGCAATGAGAAGGTTACACCAGACTGTGGGTAAGTTAGAGATTCTTCCTGTGACTAAGATGGCAGTGAATTTATTCATAGGTGGCTAGGACACCTTCGAGGCGTCTGGCTAGGTGGGTAATTGATCGACAAGTTAGAGAAATGAAATGTTAGAGCGGCTTCTCCCACTGTTTAAGTGTCCAGAGGTATTCTTTGGTGAGTTGATCTTCAATCGGAAGTTGAAGGCTGTTTGGTAATACACCCCAAGTGTAGGTTTCCATTTCTACATGGGGGCAAATGGCTGGATTGGCTTTGAGGTAAGTAAGTGTGTTTTCCGCGTGATCTCGTGTCGATCCGAGAGGGGGGGCAGGATTGTCATAGAGTGGAATATGGAAATGAATTCGCGCCTTTGCGGGAACCATCGATTGCAATTTTTTAGTTGTTAGTTGAGTTAGAGCTTCGGGGAGATCCTTGTAGCGAAGGACGTTATTCTCTGTGTCTTTGGTGATGACTTGGTGGAGGTAGGTCGGTTCGTCGAAGGCTCGAATAGCCTCTAACGATTTAGGGTTAGAGAGATCAATTTCAAGCGCGTTAGAGAGGTGGACTTTTGAAATGCGAATTCCCGCAGCTTCGAAGCGCTTGAGTGAGTTGGTGCAATCTTCAAATTCGAGCGCAAAGTGGCAGGTGTCGTAGTTGACGCCGATGCGTTTTGCTAGAATGTCAGCGCGCATCTCGTTGTTCTCGGCCCATTGGTGGAAGCGGATGAAGAAGGCGAGTGTTTCTTCAGTGTTTTCGAAATGTCCTAAGGGTTCAGGTTCCAATCCTAGATGGAGGTCTTTTTCGTATTGTTCCGAAAGCAACTCGATATGTTGGGCGCAGGCATAGAGGTTCTTGAAGATCTCTTCTTCATCGGCATCAAATTTTTTGAATGAGCCGGGTAGTGTGGAGACCGAGCCTCCTGCGTCACGAGGAGCTAACTCAGCGATAATATTGAAAAGGTTGAGTGTGTAGTTGAGTCGCTCATCGGTGCTCCAGTCTGGTTGGTAGACTTTTTCTTTAATGCGTTCACCATGAAAGGCTCCGAAAGGGAAGCCATTGATCGTATAGACGTAAGCATTCTCAGAGTTTAGCCAGGCAATGAAGTCGTCGAGGTTGTCGCCTTCTATTAACTCACTGGCAGCCTTAGCTGAAAGTCGAAGACCGATGGCGAAAGGTGTTTCTGATGCCTTGTTTATAGACTCTAACACGTTGTCTCGTACGACCATCGTATGCTTTTTTAGAGCCGCGAGAGTCTCAATCCAAGTCTCAGCTGAGTGGATGTTAGTGCAATAAGAGATGTGGGCATGCGCTAATTTCATAGCCTTTTAGTGGTGCGTATTAAGTTTTATGTTTGGTGTGTAGAACTAAACTTGGCAAACGTTCTTATTTCCGCTTAGTGATATTCGTTGAACACTCCTTGAGAAATGGTGTTATGTCGCTAGCCGTGAACTGAAGCTTTTTAGAAAAACGCCCCGCCAGAGTGGTCGGGCGAGGCGTTTGAAAAAAGTTAGATTGGGCTATTTAATTATGGGTCTTGCCTAGATCATAGCGGATTATCTCTTAAATTTTTGAGTAATAGAAGGTAAATATTCTTCTTTTTGTGGTTAAATCTCCAGGCACTTTCGAGGAGGTGTGTAACAAACTTTTCTTTCTTTACTCCTCTGAGTTTTGTCATGCGAAATTTGACATAGCTCCAGAAGCTTTCGATACCGTTTACGTGGTTCTTACCTCTAGCAAATTCATCCTTATGGTGATGAACTCTGTGATGCTTATAGCCTTCTCTAACTAGGCTGTCATAGGCTTTCCAACCATTAGTATAAACTGTGCTATCCTCCATCACTTGCCCTTTGATGACTGGTAGCAGTTCCTTACGACTACAGTCTTTGACGACTTCCACAAAAACTTTTCCATTTCGTTTGAGTAGTCCTACAACTGGAGACTTGTTTTTCATTGTCTTAACTTAGTCATAGAGCTTTTTAAGCTCATGATCTAGGCAAGACCCTTAATTATTTTAGCAAGTGAAGGAACTTCAGTTGCTGGGTTTGTGTCTGCGTCGTAGTCAACACCATCGAGACCGAAACCGAAGAGCTTAAGAAATTCGTCTTGGTAACCTTGGAAGTCAGCTACTTCGGAGAAGTTTTCGTTAGAAACTGTGTTCCAGATTTTAGCAACTGTAGTTTGGATGTCTTCGCACATTTCCCAGTCATCGATACGGATACGACCAGCATCGTCGAGCTGCGGATTGCCTGAGTAGAGGTGGTCAGAGAAGAGGCGTTCAATTTGTTCAATACAGCCTTCGTGGAGACCTTTAGCCTTCATCTCTTTGTAGAGAATGGAGATGTAGAGTGGTACTACAGGAATGGCAGAGGATGCTTGAGTCACTAGCGCCTTATTGACGGAAATGTATGCTTCGCCGTCGAACTTCTCTTTGAGCTGTGCGTCGATCTTTGCACAAGACTTCTCAAGGTTTTTCTTAGCCTGACCGATCGTGCCATCGGTGTAGATTGGCCAAGTAAGTTCAGGGCCGATGTAAGAGTAAGCAACAGTTTTTACACCGAAGTCGAGTACGTGAGCCTTGATGAGCGCGTCCATCCAGAACTCCCAGTCTTCGCCGCCCATTACCTTGATAGTGTGTTCGATTTCTTCAGGAGTTGCTGCGCCGATAGTGACTTCGTCTACTTCACCTTTGTCAGTATTGAGTGTCTTATTCGTGTATTCACCACCAGTGGTTTTGAGGACGGACTTGTAGACTTCGCCAGTGTTAGGGTCGGTGCGGCGTGGGGATGCGAGGGAGTAAATGACGAGGTCGATCTTGCCGCCCATTTCGTTTTTGATGATGTCGATCGCTTGCTGCTTGAGTTCGTTAGAGAACGCGTCGCCGTTGATTGATTTTGCGAAGAGGCTTTCTGCAGTAGCAGCTTTTTCAAATGCTGCGGAGTTGTACCAGCCAGCAGAACCTGGTCGCTTCTCAGTGCCTGGCTTCTCTAAAAAAAGACCGAGTGTGTTAGCTCTGGACTGGAATGCTGGGACGATGCGGGATGCGAGGCCGTAGCCAGTGGAGGAACCGATGACGAGAACGTTCTTTGGGCCGTTCTCAATCTTTGGCTTGGACTTTACATAGTCGATTTGTTCTTGGACGTGAGCAGCACAGCCATCTGGGTGTGAAGTCGTACAGATGAATCCGCGAATTTTTGGTTTAACGATCATGAGTGTTTATTGGTTTTAAAAAAGGAATGAGGCATGCCGCCTGTTTGAGCCGAGGAGGCTAGAGGCTTGCTAGGGGAAGGTCAAGCAAGAGTGGCAGGCGCACGGGAATATCGAGATCGATGAGAGATTTATAGGCGCGCTGGCCGATGCTCTCAAAGAAATCATCGTAGAGAATTTGGAGGTTTTCTTTGATGGAGTTGGGGCGAAGTTGACGTTGAGTGATGCGGATTTGCTCTTTGTCTTGCTCGTTATAGAACTCAATCTAATCCTTGATTACTTCTTATAGTGAAATTGACCGTTGATTGGAGGGGTTGTTTAGGAATGAATACGTGAGTATGAGTTGACCATTGTTGTAAAAGTTGTCAGCTTGCAGTTGAAAGTCATGAGTAATTCTATTGAGCTAAGAGCGAATATTGAACTGGGAGTGTGCCCGACACATGTGAAATTTGTGGGAGGGATTGTACCTAACGAGGACGGTCGACTGCCTCGCAATGCGAGCGGTGAGCTAGTGATTGTATCTGAAATGAAGACTCTGATGGGGTTGTCTCCAGTGGCTATCGAGTCTGTTCAAGTATCTCAATTCAATGGAACGAACGTAGATGATCTCGGGGAGCTTTTCGGGCAACTCAAAGGTTTGGGGCTCAAGGTGAAAACTATTTTGATGGTCGGTGGGGCTGATCCAATGAACCCAGCTGATGAAGATGCGGTAGTTGCCCAGTTAGTAGAAGGTGTAAAAACTGCGAAGCAGTTTGGTGTTATCGAGGTGGGGTCTACTTCGTTAGAAGAATGGATGAAAACTGGGGCTATTCGTAAAGAAGGGGCTGATTTTGATGCGACCGTAGAGCAACTTATCAAGCTTCATAAGCGTGTGTATGACGAAGCCGGCATTGCTGAGTCCGATATTACGGTGTGGCAGTTAGAGTTCTTGCGAGGAACTGAGTTTACGACATTTACTGATCTTGGACGCGTCTGGAAAGTGGCTAAAGGTCTTAATGACGTCATTGGTGTAAAATTCTTTAAGTTGTTAGTAGATGCCGCGCATTGTGGTAATTCTGATCTTTCAATTCTTGAGCATGAGGTTCTGATTGAGAAGATTGCAAAGTCTGGTGAGTTAGGTATGTTTCATGCCTCAGCTCCGACAACACGGGGTTGCCTTTCTACCGATGATGGGTGGATTGGAGCTCTGCTTACAGTTTGTGCTCAAACGGGAGAACTGACCCAAGTAATTGTAGAGCTATTCCATCATGAAGATGATGCTCTAGAAGCGTTACGTGAGGCTGTAGATGGTCATGGAGTGAATACGACCGACGGACGTACATACACAGAAACTGTGGTGGATGGTTTAGTGGAGGTTACTCGCCGATTGAATAACCTTGTTGCTCGAGGAGTGCTGCCAGAAAATTGATAAGTAGATTTCTACAAAAAGCCATCAGTGGATGGTCTTTTTCACTGGGGGCTTGTCAGAGCTTTTCTAAGGAAAATTTAAGCCTTAGCTTGTCATGATAGATGATTTGTTCATGATACCGCAACCTTGGACCGAAAGAGTGCCCTGAAACCCTTTATCTAACCAAAAAATACATATTTAGATGAGCGATCAAATTGTTGAAATTACAGAGGCAGATTTGCCACAAAACTTAAAGACTCTGTGGCTCAAAGCGTTGTCTGCTGTAGAACTACAAAACCATTCCTATGCGATTAGTCTAGTGAATGCAGTGCTCAAAGATGCTCCAGGATTTATCGAAGGCCGTAAGCTGTCACGTAAATGTGCGGCGCAAGCGACAGCGGGAATTGCGAAAAAGAAAAAAGGAGGAATGTCATTCTTCTCTGGTGGTATGTCATCAATGAAATTGGCGAGTGCAGCTAAGAAGGATCCAGTTGCTGCGCTGATTCAGATTGAGAAGGAGTTGGAGAAGGATCCATATGATGCGCAAGTGAATGATATATTGTTTGATACAGCGATGCGCTTGAACTTATTCGAAACTGCAGCTTTTGCTCTGGAAACAGTGCGTCAGAGCGCTCCAGAAAATACGAAGCTTCTTCATAAGCTTGCAGAGCATTACCTCGTGCGAGATATGCTAGATAAGGCTGTCGATGTCTTTAATGACATTGTGAAGCAAGATCCAGGTGATATTGACGCTGTGAAAGGCGCAAAAGATTCCTCCGCACGAGCATCTATGAAGAAGCAACGTTGGGAAGATGCTCAAAGCCTCGATGATCTTAAGAAAGATGCAGCGCAGGTTGCTGAATTAGAAGCTGCTGATCGTGCAGCCATGACTAAAGATCAGCAGGTCGAAAAGCTAGGTCAGCTCATAAAGGAATACCAACAGGATCAAAATAACCTCAATGTGGTGAAGCAGATCGCGAATCTCTATGAGGAAATGGAAAACTGGAAAGATGCGCATGCTTTCTATGACTGGGCGTATCAGCTCAGTAATGCGGATACAGCACTCAAGCAGAAAACGGATCAGCTTGCTGACCGTGTAGCGAATGAGCAGCTCAAGGAGCTCGAAGCTCAGTTAGAAGATAATCCAAATGATGATGCATTACGTGCTCAGGTGGTCGAAGTGCGTCAAGCTCGAGCAAGAGAGTCTGTAGTTGCAGCTCAAGAACGCGTGAAGCAAAACCCAACCGATCCACAGCTTCGCTTCGAATTAGGTTCTGCATTGTATAACTCTGGTGAATACAGTGATGCGATTCCTCATCTCCAGCAGGCGACTCGTAACCCGCACATCCGTACACGTGTGCTTCTCACTCTTGCGCGTGCATTTGACGGTAAAGGAATGTTCGATTTGGCGATCAAGCAGCTCTCTGATGCCCTTGCAGATCTCCATGCGATGGATAACACGAAGAAAGAAGTGCTCTATGAAAAAGGTCTCATTCATGAGAAAATGGGATCCGAAGAGGACGCTCTCGAATGTTTCAAGCAAATTTACGAAGTTGACTATGGCTATCGTGGTGTAGCAGAACGAGTGGAATCCTCCTACAGCTAAAGGTTTTACAAAGCTCCAAAGTGTTGACCTTGGAGCTTTTTTATTTGGGTGAAATAATCTAAATTTGAGTCAAATAAGTGTTGCGTAGATCAGATAAATAATGAAGATGCGCGTTCGAAGTATCTCTGAGTGAGAAACTTAGAGAGATCAAAATTTAATCAACAAAGGAGAAACGTTATCGCAGGTAAATTAAGAAGAGGTGGCAGAGGTCGTCGCCCAAACAGAAATAAACCAAGTGGAGCAGGTCGCCGTTTCAATAAGAAGCCAGAAGACGATCGCAAAGATAAGTCTGTTGAGATCGAAGGCGTTATCAAGACTGTTTTAGCGGGTACGATGTTTAAGGTGGAGCTCCCAGGCGGGCACGAAGTCCTCGCGCACATTTCTGGTAAGATGCGTAAGCGCTTTATTCGTCTCGTAGTTGGTGACCGTGTACGTATGGAAATGTCTCCGTACGATACGACAAAGGCGCGTATCACTTTCCGTATCGGATAAACGAGAATTCATTTCAGTTAAAAACCTCATGGCTCGGCATTATAGTTATAAAGGCTGCGGCACCTGCCAGAAAGCCAAGAAGTGAGCTTCTTTTTTGAGTAGACTCTAACTTTTATCATTAGTAGAACTTAGATATTCTGCTAGAAATGTAGACTGATGGATTTTTTTGAAAATGGTCAGCAGATCTTTTTGGCAATATTGATGGTGGTGGTCTTTTTGGCCTTCGTCAAAGAATGGTTGTCAGCTGAATTGGTTGCTATAGGTGGACTTCTCGCCTGCGTCTTGAGTGGAGTGCTTTCTGTGACTCCTGGAGCTGAGAATAATGCTCTGCAGGCATTTGCGCACCCAGCTCCTATCACAGTAGCATGTATGTTTATTTTAAGTGCCGCTCTCGACCGGACAGGTGTTATTGAATCGCTGGGTAACTGGTTTGAGAAATTTGCAGGCAAGAGCCCGATGCGCATGCTGGTGGTGATGTTAGTATTGGTCTCAGCTTTGTCGGGGTTTGTAAACAATACTCCTGTGGTGGTTGTTTTTATGCCTATCGTGTTGGGTATTTGCCGCCGGAAGGACTACATGGCGTCGCGATTTTTAATTCCTTTATCGTATGCTGCAGTGGTAGGAGGAACTGTCACCATTATTGGTACATCAACCAATCTGGTTGCTGTAGGTATCGCCGATAAGGTGATGGAGCCATTTACCATGTTTGAGATCACCCCACTCGGTGTGGCTTTTGTTGTGGTGACTTTCATCTATATGGTAACTATCGGTAGAAAACTCTTGCCAGATAGATCAACGCTTGCGGCCTTGATCGATAATGAAACGAGTCGTGAGTTTATCACGCATGCATTTGTGAAGGATAATTCTCCACTTGCAGGACAGCTTTTCCCAGATTCAGATCTCGCTGATCTGAAAAAAGTGCGTATCATTGAGGTCCGCAGAGATGGTGTGCGTCTTCAAGCTCCATTACCTAAAATCCGATTCGAGCCAGGGGATGAGATCGTATTCAAGGGGGGCGTGCAGGCTCTCATGGGGATTAAGGATACAGCCGACGTCGATGTATGTGGTGAGGAAAAGCTTGGTCTTGAAGATATTCGTACCGAGTCTGCTGTTTTGATGGAAGGTATCTTGGGACCTGAGTCATCCTTAGCAGGTAAGAACTTGAAAGAACTCAATTTCCGTCAGCGATTTGGTGTGTTGATTCTTGCCGTACACCGCAAGGAGGAAAACCTCCGCGAACGCTTTGAAGACGAACGATTGAAGTTTGGTGACACGCTTTTGGTGCAGGGGTCGTCAGAAAAAATGAGACGCCTTTTCCAGCAAAAGGACTTCATCAACTTGAGTGAGCCAAAGCACCAAGAAAGCAGAACGCATAAAGCACGCTATGTCCTTCTGGCACTTGCTGCGTTCATTCTAATTGGAGCGCTTGGTGGCAACTTCGGCATTTCAGCGATTCCTACAGTGTTGTTGGCGATGTGCTGTGCCTTTGGAGTTCTTGTCACTCGTTGTCTAGATCCACTCGAGGCATTTCAGGCTATTGAGTGGAAGGTGGTATTTATGATTTGTGGAATGCTCGGGTTGGGGATGGCTATGTCTCAATCTGGTCTTGCTGCGAATACAGCGCGCGCTGTGGTGGGGCTAGTCGATGGAGTGAGCTTTGTAGATGAAGGCATGAAACCGTATCTCATGTTGGCTGCATTCTATCTGCTGGCGAATATTCTCACGGAAATGATTTCGAACAATGCTGTTGCAGCTCTGTTGACGCCATTGGCCATCTATGTTGGTGTGCAGATGGGAGTGGACGCAAGACCATTTGTAGTTTCAGTCATGTTCGGAGCTTCAGCGAGCTTCTCCACTCCAATTGGTTACCAGACGAATACTTTTGTCTATGGTGCAGGAGGCTATAAATTTGGAGACTTCTTCAAGGTGGGTTTTCCGCTCAACTTGATCCTCTGGTTGATGGCGAGTATGCTGATTCCAATCCTTTGGCCGTTCTAAAGGAAATGCTGGCATACCCACGTATGGAGCTAGCTAGTTTTTCTAGTAACAAGCACGCTGATGTCATCTAGAATGTTTCGGCCAGAGACGTGTGAAAGGAATGTCTTCCATTTTGAGAGATTGTCAGGTGCTGCGTCCATAGGGAAAATTGTGAGTAGATTCTATCGATGAAGTGAGTAGCGTTCAGCGCTGATAGAGAAATTCTGAGTCTGTGGATTAGAGGTTTTCCTTATACTGGAGTTGAGCTAGAGATGGGGCGTGAAGAATGACTCCATTGGGACATCAGTGATCGAAGCCTGCCTGAGAGCTAGAATCCGTGAATACGTGGTTTGCGCAGGAGCTAGAAACCTTAGTCTCGTAGAAGCTTTAGTGAGCAGTGATGATGCCGTGGTATGGTCGCATTTTGAGGAGCGATCAGCTGGATTTTTTGCACTTGGAAGGACGATGGACTCTCGTGAACCATGTGCAGTGGTGACAACTTCAGGCACCGCTGTGGCGGAGCTTTTACCTGCAACTGTCGAAGCCTTCTATCAAGGTAGACCACTTGTTCTAATTACTGCCGATCGACCGCAAGAGTATCGTGGAACAGGGGCACCGCAAGCAATCGAGCAAGTAGGTATTTTTACCTCTTATGTGGAAGGTGGAGTAGACGTCCACTCAGCTGATGATGATGTGATGAGTGGGTGGACTGGAAATCGACCGTGGCACATCAATGTTTGTCTAGAAGAAAACGAAATAGCACGCCCTGTTCAGGTGGCTCTAGAATCAGCCAAACCACGCAAAGAAAATTTTGATGTCAGTAGCCTCGTACACTTCTTTGCAAATTACTGGAAAGGACTCGTGGGGTGTGTAGGAGGGCTCGAGCCAGAAGAACGTGCTGACGTATTTGAGTTTCTGAAAGAGATCAAGGTGCCAGTCGTTGCCGACTCTACCTCAGGTTTGAGAGAGTTGCTCGGGCCCTTGCTCGTGGCTGATCCCGAGCGTGTTTTTGCCGCAGCTCAGCCACAGTTGGTTTTACGTCTCGGCGAGGTGCCAGTTGGACGCTTTTGGAGAGATTTAGAAAAACAGCCAGAAGTAGAAGTTTTTTCAATCACACGAAGTGGATTCTCTGGATTGGCTCGCGATAGTGCTGTGATCAAAGGTGAGGTAGGGCGTGTCATTCGTGGTCTCGGTGAGGTCGGCGAACTAGGCGATACGCTTGATATATTGAAGCTCAGTCGTAGGCGCTGGGGACAGATTGATCAATTGCTGGAGATGTACCCAGACAGTGAACCTGGTATGGTGCGCATGCTTTCGATTTATTCGAGCGTGGCTGATAGCCTGTATTTGGGAAATAGTTTGCCAATTCGCGAGTGGGGACAATTTTCGCAACGCGAGTACCCGATCGAGCATGTGCGCGCAAATCGAGGCGCAAATGGCATTGATGGGCAACTTTCTACTTGGATTGGTCTCACGCATGGTTTGAGTGATGCTTGGTGTGTTCTTGGCGATTTGACAGCGCTCTATGATATGTCTGCACCAAGTTTGCTCGATGGCTGCGAGGGTAGTGGTCGGGTCATTGCTGTCATCAATAATGGTGGAGGTCGTATTTTTGAGCGACTTTTGCGGGTGAAAAAAATGTCTGTACCTACTCAAGAGATTGTGGCGAATGCGCACTCTTTTAGTTTTGAAAGCTGGGCGCAAATGTGGGGAATGGACTACATGCGTGCAGAATCTGCAGATACGATCGACATTGAAAGCTGTGATCGCACATTAATGGTAGAGCTAGTGCCTAGTGCATCGCAGACGGAGGCATTCTGGAAGGCCTACGCAGAGCTCGAATTGAGTTAATGATTGATGAGAGAGGACTCTAAGCCGCTCGCTAGAGCGATTTTGCATGACCGTGGGGCAAGAAGGAAGTTGATGCTACAGTTTCTCATGTTGCTTGTAGCATCGATTGCTATCGGAACTTGGTTGATCGATTCACTGCTCGGGAAGAGTGTTTGGTGTTTTGCTTTATATTGGGGCGGTGTGCTTTGGGGAGTGTGCATGCTCATGTTACTTTGTGTCTATGATATGCTTATGGTTTTCCTTGGAAAATAGGCATTTTTAACCGCATTTCGGGCTCAAAATGCGAATGGAAATCGTGAGATGTTCCGCATAAGCGCTACGTTCTTTTGGATTTTTGTAAAAAACGAAAAATGCCCGTAAAACTAAAGAAGCTAATAAATTATCAATTTTCCTCTGGTCATCTCAGCTTAAGTTCGTCACACATACAGTTATGTACGATGAAAATGACAACTTAACCCAGCCTATTGCTAGGCAGGGACGTCGTCGTTTTTTAGGTATTTTAGGTGCATTTATCGGATCTTGTATGCTTTCTGTACAGAAAGCGACCGCGGGATTATTTTACAGCACTAAGCCTGTAGCGGGTATTCCACAGTCGTGGGTAGATCAGAAAGGGAAAGATGTTCTTTGCTACGCGAACTATATCAAAGGCTTGCGTTTGAAAAATATTACGCCCTACATGGTGCTCAAACCGCATTTCAAAACGTGTGGTCGAACAGCGAATAGTATTCCTCCTCAATACATGTGGAAGCGCATTGCGCTAACTTTGCGCGTGATTGATGCAATGTCTTCCAAGATGCATGCACCTGTCAGTGATTTTTTATCAATCTATCGTAGTCCTCGCTATAATCGAGCAGTGCGTGGGCGTAGTCGTTCACAGCATCTTGAGAACCGTGCTGTCGATGTGCGCTTCAAAGGAGTGTCTTCGTACACAGTTGCAAAGGTTGCTCGCCGCATTCGCGCACAAGGCAAATTTGCTGGTGGTGTTGGGCGTTATAGCAGTTTTATTCACGTTGATACACGTGGGCGCAACGTTGACTGGTAGTAGGGTTCTGTTGGCTTTAGAAGTGAGGAATGACCGCCTTCTTTTTTATAGCTGTTGAAGCCATTCACTGATAAAGTCGATATTGAGTTTGGCAATGGCGTTCTTGGAAAGGCGGTGCGCTGACGCAAAGCCGAAAAATGCGAGCGCTAGAAGCTAAAAACTTCGTCTTCGTTGAAGAAGCGTTTGAGTTCGGCTGCTGCTGTTTCTTGGCTGTCAGATGCGTGACAGACGTTGACCATCATGTTTTCGCCTAAGTCGCCACGGAGTGTGCCTGCTGGGGCTTCGGCTGAGTTTGTAGGTCCGAGGAGGTCGCGTGCGCGGCTGATTGCGTTGTCGCCTTCAAGAGTAAGAGCGATGACGGGAGTCTTCTGCATGAATGCGACGATCTCTGGGAAGAATGGTTTGTCAGCTATGTGTGCGTAGTGCTCAGCGAGGAGTTCATCGCTGAGTGTCATCATTTTGATGCCGCGGATAACGAGACCTTCCTTGAGGAAGCGCGCGAGTACTTCACCAGAGAGGTTCTTCTCTACGGTGTCAGGTTTGAAAAGGATGAGAGTGGTTTCAGTTGCCATGGCTGTTGGTTAGTTTACGGATCTCATTCTGACAAGTGCATAAGTCATTGGTCATTAGATTTTCCTCTTGACTGAAAATACTTGCTTTGTGGTATAGAGTGGCTTAACTAGCTGCGTCCCGAGTAGGGAGGTCTGGTTCATGAAGGACTGGTCCTGAACACATTCATTCAAAATGAGCGATATTACTATCAACCCGAAAGACTACCAACTTCACAAAGGTGACACAGGTAGTGCCGATTATCAGATTGCACTTCTCACTGTTCGTATTCTCCAGCTCACTGAGCACATGAATGCGAACAAGAAGGACATCTCGAGCCGTCGCGGTCTTCTCCGCCTCGTATCTCGTCGTTGTAAGCTTCTTGATTACCTCAAGGTAAACTCAGAAGAGCGTTATCAGAAGGTCTTCAAAGGTCTTGGTCTTCGCCGCTAAATTACTTTTTGAAAGGTCATGGCTCACCCCGTGGCCTTTCTTATTTTATAAGAAGTTACATCTGAATTGGGAACAGCAAAGCTCTGATAAGGTGTAATTTTAAATTACAAAAGGGAGAAGGGATGAAACGTCATCTGAACTTCTTCCTGAGGGAGCGGAAAGTCCGTTCTGCTCAAAGCAAATGAAGCCTATAATGGGGAATCCGTTGTAGGCGTGACGAAAAGAAGAAAGTATATATGCAAACACATAAAGTAACGAGCCAGGTCGGCTCAAATCCTATCAGTTTCGAGACTGGTAAAATGGCTAAACTCGCAGATGGCGCAGTAGTCGTGACTTCAGGAGAAACAACAGTGCTCGTCACTGCATGTTCCCTGACAAAAATCAAGCCGAGCCAATCATGGTTCCCGCTTTCAGTTGAATACAAAGAGCGCGCATTCGCAGCTGGTGTATTCCCAGGTGGTTACTTCAAGCGCGAAGGTCGTCCTACAGAGAAGGAGATCCTTACATGCCGCATGACTGACCGTCCACTTCGTCCACTTTTCCCGAAAGGTTATCTTTACGAGACTCAGATCGTTGCTCTCATGCTTTCTGCTGACGGCATCAACGACGCTGACATCCTCTCCATGAACGGTGCTTCTGCAGCACTCGTTGTTTCCGACATTCCATTCGCACGCCCTGTGGGTGCTGTGCGTGTAGGTCGTATTGATGGTGAGTTTGTTGTAAACCCAACATTCGAGCAGCGCGAAGAATCCGACCTCGACCTTGTTTACGTTGGCGACAAAGAAAACGTAATCATGATCGAAGGTGGTGCTGACCAGATTCCTGAAGAAGAATTCATCAAGGCACTTCATTTCGCACAGGAAAACGTACAGAAGCTTGTTGAAGCTCAGGAAGAGCTCAAGGCTCTCGCTGGTAAACCCACTCGTGAATACGAAGTTTTTGTTGCTAAGCAGGATCTCCTCGACATCGCTTACGAAGTTGCTGGTGACCGCATTGAAGGTGCAATCTACGCTGCTTCTAAGGTTGAGCGTGCTAAGAAAGTTGGTGCGCTTCGCGACGAAGTAGAAGCAACAATTCTCGAGCGTTACCCTGAAACAACTGATTTCGAAATCGAGCAAGCATTCGAATTTCTCCAGAAGAAGGCGTTCCGTATCTCCATCCTCGATAAGGGTACACGTGCTGATGGTCGTACTCCGGCTGATCTCCGCCCACTTTTCGCAGAAGAAGGTCTCCTTCCTCGCGTTCACGGTTCAGCGCTCTTTGCGCGTGGTGAAACACAAGCACTCGCAGTTTCCACTCTCGCTCCTGCAGACGAGCGTCAGTATTTCGACAACTACGCAGGTGGTGAAGACTCCAAGCGCTTCATCCTTCACTACAGCTTCCCACCATTCTCCGTGGGTGAAGCAGGCCGTTTTGGTGGTCTCAACCGTCGTGAAATCGGTCATGGTAACCTCGCTGAGCGCTCTATCGCACCAGTGATCCCTGACGAAGACGACTTCCCATACGCAGTGCGTACTGTTTCCGAAGTTCTTGAGTCCAATGGCTCATCCTCTATGGCGACAGTTTGTGCAGGGACAATGTCCCTTCTCGGTGCAGGTGTTAAACTCAAAGCTCCAGTTTCCGGTATCTCTGTTGGTCTCGTGACTGACTTCGACGATGACGGCAACATGGTTCGCTATGAGCGCCTTCTCGATATCATCGGTTCTGAAGATTTCTATGGTGACATGGACTTCAAGCTTTGCGGTACGCCTAATGGTGTGACATCTTACCAGCTTGATCTCAAGCTCCCAGGTATCCCTCTCAGCATTCTTGAAGAAGCTATCTACCAAGCGAAGGACGGTCGCGCGCTCGTTCTCGATAAGATGCTCTCGGTAATCGCTGAGACAGCAACAATCTCTGAGCATGCTCCACGCATCGAGTCAGTGAAGATTGACCCAGACAAGATCGGCATGCTCATCGGTCCTAGTGGTAAGAATATCAAGGCGATCCAGGCTGAGTCTGGTGCTGAGCTTAACATCGAAGACGATGGTACAGTTCACATCTACGCGTCTAAAAGCGAGGCTCTCAATCGTGCGAAAGAAATGGTTGAAATGATGTTTGCTGAAGTAGAGCAAGGTAAGACTTACACAGGTAAGATCGTTTCCTGCACAAAGTTCGGTGCATTCATGGAAGTGCTTCCTGGTAAGGATGGCCTTATTCACATCTCTGAGCTTGCAGAAGGTCGTGTCGAGAAGACTGAAGACGTTGTTTCTGTCGGTGATGAAGTCACTGCAAAGTGCATCGGTATCGATGACAAAAGTCGCGTGAAGATGTCTCTCCGCGCAGCTGCTCGCGACGCTAAAAAGTCTGAAGCTTCTGCAGAGGAAGCCACAGCTGAAGCATAAGCGATTTGATCAGAGAATAGTTCAAAAAAAGCAATAGCCACTGAGAAACCCTCAGTGGCTAATTTTTTAGAGTCAGAATCACTCCACTACAGCTTCTGTGGGAAAAATATGTCAAAAAATACTTGCGCAGACTTGGGTATCGTGTATAAAGTCGACACCGTAGGTAATAAAGCGGGTGTAGCTCAGTGGTAGAGCGCGACCTTGCCAAGGTCGATGTCGAGAGTTCGAATCTCTTCACCCGCTCCATCAGAACATATAAAAGGCAGGTCTACCCCAAAGATTGTAGACATGAGGAAAAAGAGCCGAAATGTCACTTTCCCCCCTCGCTAAAAAAATGCAAATTTATTGTTGACGTCTTTTGTAATCTAACTAAATTAAGAACTAGTTTTAGGTTCCTAAGCATATTTAGGTTCCTAAGCATATTTAGGTTCCTAAGCATATTTAAAAACTTAGGAATAATGAAAAAACTATTATTTACACTCGTCTCACTCGCTATCGGTGCAAGCTCTACACATGCAGCTCTTAGTCACTGGAAAACAGCTGTCGGTACAGGCACTTCAGCTACTGCCACCAAGTTCACTACCGTAAGCACACCTGAAACCATCAATGTAGGAACTTTAAGCGGTGCAAGAAGCTTCGAGTTCATCGTCAACGCTGGAGGCAGTAGTACCACAAGCTCAAGCCTCCTCGGTACCTTCTCCACCATGTTACTTCAATGGGGGGGAATCTCTGATAATAACAACTACGGTATGTATGATGGCGAAGGAAGTGGTGGTGTAGACTCTGGAGTCGCCCATACTGTAAACGCAGACACACACGTTGTATTCACCACAGATGGCACGAACTCTTATCTCTATGTCAATGGTGCCCTTGCTCACACATTCACTAGCGAGAGCATCTGGATTACTGGCTCGACAACTCTTGGCAGTACCTCCTTCAGCAACCTGCCAGGTAACATCCTTGGTTTCGCGGCATATAACTCACAGTTGAGCGCCACAGAAATAGCTGCCCACAGCGCAGCATTTGTCAGAGCAGTTCCTGAACCGTCTACCACAGCCCTTCTCGGCCTCGGTGGCCTCGCTCTCATCTTGCGCCGCCGTAAGTAAGTTCTCGCAAGCGGGTCGTATTTCTTCAAACTCAGCAGGTGACACCTGCTGAGTTTTTTTGTGCTAACTAAAAAAGGAGACTTCCAGAGGGAGAAGTTATTCGTATGCCTGCCGAGATAGCATCCGGTGCTATCGCAACGTCTGTCAAAGAGGATGGCGATTTCATCGTTTCGGGGATTTTTTGAGCAATGCGCGGAAGAATTTTCGCGACTAAATGCCATTTCTCTTGCAAGCTGCCGACGATGCTTTAAATAAAAAAACTCGACTCCAGAGGGCGAGCTCGTGGTTTCTAACAGACAATGACTTCGCCTCTAGAGTGTGAACATTTTTTACAAATCGTCTATCATGGAAAGCATATCATCACGCGTTGCGCAAGTTACCCCTTCTCTAACACTTAGCATCACAAATCAAGCTAAGGTAATGAAGGCTAAAGGCGAAGAGGTCTACGGACTTGCTGGAGGAGAGCCAGATCTCGACACACCTGATTTCATCAAAGAAGCTGCTATCAAGGCCATCCAGAACGGCAAGACTAAGTACACTCCAGCTGCTGGTATTCCTGAGCTCCGTGAAGCAATTTCAGCAAAGCTTAAGAAAGAGAATAATCTTGACTACAACGCACGCCAGATTATCGTCAACAGCGGTGCTAAGCATTCCTGTATGAATGCCATCATGGCAGTTGTTGAAGAAGGGGACGAAGTCATCATCCCTGCTCCTTATTGGGTTTCTTATCCTGAAATGGTTCGCCTCGCTGGAGGTGTTCCTGTCATCGTAGAAACGAAGCAAGAAAATGGTTGGAAGCTCATTCCTGAAGAGTTCGAAGAGAACATGACTGGCCTTACAAAGATGGTTATCATCAACTCTCCAGGTAACCCAACTGGCGCTGTTTACACAGCGGATGAGCTCAAAGCTCTCGGTGAAGTAGCTCTTCTCGAAGATATTACGATCCTTTCCGACGAAATCTACGAGCACCTTATCTACAATGAAGCAAAGCATGTAAGCATCGCTTCCCTCAGTAAGGAGCTCTACGATCTCACAATCACTGTAGGTGGTTTCTCCAAGGCTTATTCTATGACTGGTTGGCGTCTTGGTTGGATCGCAGCTCCTCAGCCATTCGCTGATGCGATTAGCAAGATCCAAGGCCACACTACATCGAACGCATGTACATTCGCTCAGTACGGTGGACTTGCAGCTCTCGAGCAAGAAAATAGCTTCGTCGAAGATCTCCGTGCTGAGTACGATGTACGTCGTCAGTTCATGCTTGATCGTCTCAAGGCGATTCCTAACATCAGTGTTGTAGAGCCAGAAGGTGCATTCTACTTCTTTGTCAACTGTGAGCAGCTCGGCATGAAGTCAGTCAACCTCTGTGATAAGCTTCTCAACCGTTATCGCGTAGCAGCTGTGCCAGGTATCGCATTCGGTAATGACAACTGCATCCGCATTAGTTACTGCACCACTCTCGATGTACTCAACGAAGGCATCACTCGCTTCGAGGAATTCTGCCGCTCGCACTAAGCTTTCGAATCTCAAATTTCCCAAATGGTCCACTAGTGAGCTAGTGAGCAATGGGGGATCTAGAGAGAATCAGGGGTTAGGAAAATTACGCTTTCTGATCTCCTCGATCGCCCACTGCGCATGCTCTGCTACTAACTCATCCTCACCGTCGACCAGTGGCTGAAGTAAAGCGATGTCAGGCACAGTGCCTGTATTACCGACTGCCACACAGACATTCCTAATGAAGTTGTTGTGTTTGATGCGCTTGATTGGAGATTTAGCAAAGGTGGAACGAAATGCTTCAAGATCCATTGTGAGGAAATCCTGTAGAGAGTAATCAAATATCGATTGGCGGGCATGCAGATTGGTGTGACTACTTATTTGTGCAAAGCGATTCCATGGGCAGACTTCAAGGCATACATCGCAGCCGTAGATCCTGTCGCCAATCATAGGGCGCAGCTCTATAGGGATGCTTCCCGAGTATTCGATAGTGAGATAGGAGATACAGCGCCGAGCGTCCATTTGTCGCGGACCTGTGATGGCTTGTGTTGGGCAAAAGTCGATGCAGCGAGTGCATTTTCCACAATGATCAGGGAGCGGGGCGTCTGGCTCAAGCTCTAGGGTCGTAATTAATTCACAAAGGAAAAAGTAGTTTCCCATTCTTTTGTGAATCTGCATGGTCGACTTTCCATTCCATCCTAGTCCAGCGTCATTGGCGAAATCGCGTTCTAACACAGGACCTGTGTCTACATAGTAGCGTTGGAGTCCACCCATGTCGGAAAGAGCAAGGTCAAGGTCCTTCAGCTTTTCTTCGATGAAATTGTGATAGTCGTCGTTCCAAGCATATCTAGCAATTTTATATGAGCTATTTTTAGGCGGATTGCCGGGAAAATAGTTGAGAGCTAGAGAAATTACAGACTTGGCTCCTTCTAAAACTTCACCCGGATGAACTCTTTTTTCTTTATTTCGCTTTAGCCAGCCCATTTCTCCGGCACATCCTTGGTCTACCCATTCTAAGTAGCGATCTGCGTGTGAGGCTCGTTTTACTACTGCAATTTTGCATTCGAAAAATCCTAAGGCTTTGGCTATAAATTGGATATTTTCTTTTGCGATGAGTGGGTCGAGTTGCATCTGTCTCTACGCTACACTTTGAGTTTTTATTTACGCAATAGCGCAGCAAAATAAACGACAAAAAAGAGCTTTTTTTATCTTGCAGGAATTCGGAGATCATCCTAGAATTTCCCTGCCCCGCAAGGGGTGCTAACTGTGGAATCGCAAGATTCTAAATTTTCTACGATGGGTAGATGGCCGAGTGGTTAAAGGCGGCAGACTGTAAATCTGCTCACGTAAGTGTACGCTGGTTCGAATCCAGCTCTGCCCACCATTTTTTGGTCTACACCAAAGATTGGGGAGAGGCTGTTTTTTGAATTATTTTTAAGTTTTATCCGCACTGTGCGATGATGCGGATTCTGTAGTTTTCAAAGTTTCTAAATCCGTACGCTCGTCTTTGTATGAGCTTCATTTTTTTGTGGAAGCCTTCGAAGGCGAACTCTTTAGTTTTGATATCAAAGCCTGCGAACAGATGTTCAGCAGGATGTGTGAGTTATGTGATTGAGTTGTTAGTGATTAGAGGCTTTTGAGGAGTTCTTGGATCGCGTTGAAGTTAGGCATGTCACTTGGAACTTCGAGGACTTCAGTGTACTGGACGATGCCTTCCTTATCGATTACGAAGGCAGAACGCTTTGATACGCCACCCATGATGAGGTTCTTTTCAGGAAGGAAGGACTCGTATGCTACTCCGTAATCAGCTGTAGCTTTGTGCTCGTAGTCGGAAAGGAGCGTGAGTGTGATGCCTTCTTTTTTAGCCCAAGCAGCTTGTGCGAATGGGTTGTCTCCTGAGATGCCGAGAACCTTAGCGTTGAGAGCATCGTAAGTGCTGATGTTTTTGGAGATATCGCAGAACTCCGCCGTGCAGCCACCTGTGAATGCCATTGGGACAAAAAGGAGGAGGATGTTAGACTGACCGATGCACTCGGAAAGTGTGAGAGTTACTGGGCCGTTTTCGCCAAGAGTAACCAGTGTGAAGTCGGGGGCTTTATCGCCTACGTTGATTTTCATATTGGAAGTATTTACTCGAATGCCGCAGCAAGGCAAGAGAGATTTGCTTAGATACTGATGGCTGATAATGGTTCGTGCAAAAGCCTTGACCCATAGGGATAGTGTGGGACTATTTCTATTCAACAATGATGGACCAAGAACAATTATTTCAAGAGATACTGATGGCGCGCCAGCGCGTCTATGCTGCCGGTGAACCCACACCATTGCAGAAGCTTGAGATTATTGATTATGATTGTGAGGTTTGGGTGAAGCGTGAGGATTTAGGTCCGATCAAATCCTACAAGTGGCGCGGTGGTTATAATGCGATAGCCGCTCTCAAGCCAGAGCAGCGCGCTAAAGGTATCGTTGCCGCATCCGCTGGGAACCATGCTCAAGGTGTGGCTCTCGCTGCGCGAAAACTTGGTTGTCAAGCGATCGTCTATATGCCGATCTCCACACCGGAAGTGAAGCAAAGCGAAGTAAAACGTCACGGTGGAGACAATGTCGAAATCCGCTTTGTGGGTGATGCTTATGACGATACTGACATTGCTGCGCGCAAGTACTGTGAAGAGGCTAGTGCTGTGTATGTGCATCCCTACGATGACGTGGTGACTATGGGCGGGCAAGGCACTGTGGCGGATGAAATCGTGATGAGTGACCAGGGGCCATTTGATCGAGTTTATATCGCTGTGGGCGGAGGTGGTCTCGCGGCAGCTGTGAGTTGCTGGTTCAAGAAGTACTGGCCAGAGTGCAAGGTGATCGGTGTCGAGGGCGAAGGTCAGGCATCGATGAAGGCGGCGATAGAAGCCGGTGAACCAACAGAGCTCGAATACCTCGACATTTTTTGTGACGGCACAGCTGTTCGAAAGGCGGGAAGTAATACTTTTAAAATCTGTAATGAATTGCTCGCGGAAATCGTCACCGTGAGCAACGACGAAGTCTGCCATGGCGTGCGTCGCCTGTGGGAAACCGTGCGTGCGATTCCAGAACCAAGTGGAGCAATGGGTTTAGCTGCTATTGCTAAGGACTATGCAGCTGGAAAGATCAAGCTAGGTGAGAAGGTGCTTAGCATCATCAGTGGAGCAAACATGGATTTTGCTCAGCTTTCTAATATCTCGCGTAGAGCGGGTATAGGGTCGAAGCATCGTCGCTTCCTTCGCGTTCCTATCCCTGAAGGCGAAGGATCGTTGTTAGGGTTTTTAAAGGAACTTCCTAAAGCAGTGAGCATCGTCGACCTACAATACGGTCGCGTTGGGTCTGAGGTGCAATATCCAGTAATCGGCATGATCGGTTCGGCAGAGGACTACAGGAATATCGATGAGTTGTTAGAGGCTAGAAGCGTGACCGCAGCTGATGTGTCGACCGAGGAAATCGTTGGCTACCGAATCATCAACTACGAGCCAGAGTTGTTCACGTGTCCGCTCTTTGTGAATGTAGAATTCCCAGAGCGCGCGGGTGCTTTTCAGCAATTCATGGAGAAGGTGAGCGGCTTGGCGAGCCTTTGCTACTTCAACTACGAATACTCGGGGGAGCGCGTGGGGCGTGCTCTCGTTGGGATGGATTTCAAGAACGAGGCTGCCAAGGATTCATGCAGAGCCTTGCTCAATGATATGGTAGGTGGAGATATCCGCGATGTGCGTCCAGTGAGTGAGGAGACGTTGAAGCGTCTTCTTGGCTAGTCGGCTTTTTGCCACCACCGTAGAGGCTTGTTTAGTTGTGGCTCCGCACCACGCATGAAAAAGTCACGTTCTACCAAAGCGCTGAGAACTCAGCGCAGTCGGAAAGGAACACCTCAATACTTCTTTGCGACTTTTTTGGTGAAAGGGAGAATGTCAGCAGCAGTTGCAAAGGCGCTAGGGCTGATGCGTTTTTCCATAGCATCGTTTACATAGAAGTTGGGTAGCTTGCCGGGAGTGTCGCCGAATAGGAAGTAGACGCCTACATTCGCAAGCTTAGAGCGTTGGAGGGCGAACTCTAACTGCGTGCACGGCACCAGCACTGCTTGGATTGTGCGGCTAGTGAACTCGGCAATCTTCATTTCTCGCGGGTTTCCGTCGGGGAGTAAGATCTGAATGTTGTATGAGGGAGGGGTTAAGCAGCGCTGGTGTTGCGCTTTTTCTTTAAAATCGGTTGTTTCTTACCTTCGACTACATCGCGATTGATCGTGACGCTTGCGATGTCTTTACGACTCGGAACATCGAACATGACATCAAGCATGAGCTTCTCAACGATGGAGCGGAGTGCGCGTGCACCAGTGCCACGACGGACAGCTTCTTCAGCGAAGGCAGTGAGGCCGTCTTTGGTGATCTTAAGCTTCACATCGTTCATGCTAAGAAGCTTCTGGTACTGTTTGACCATTGCATTTTTTGGCTCGGTGAGGATCTGTACGAGCTCGGCTTCGTCGAGGCGACGGAGTGAGGAGAAGACTGGAAGGCGGCCAATGAACTCAGGAATGAGTCCGAAGTGAAGGAGGTCTTCTGGCTGCACCATGGTGAGCAACTCGCGGTCTTCTTTGTGGGATACATCTTCTTCAGAAACCTGGAAACCGAGTGTGCGCTTGCCGAGGCGGTCGCGTACGAAGTCTTCGATGTTGACGAATGCGCCACCGACGATGAAGAGGATTTTCTCGGTATTTACCTGAATGTATTCTTGTTGTGGATGCTTGCGACCACCTTGTGGCGGGACGTTGCAGATGGTGCCTTCAAGGATCTTGAGTAGCGCTTGCTGCACACCTTCACCTGAGACGTCGCGGGTGATGGAGACATTTTCAGTTTTGCGTCCGATCTTATCGATTTCATCGACGTAGATAATGCCGTGTTCAGCGCGTTGGACATCACCATCGGCTGCTTGGAGGAGGCGGAGAATGATATTTTCAACATCTTCACCGACGTAGCCAGCCTCAGTAAGCGTGGTGGCATCGACGATGGAGAATGGGACATCCAGCACGCGAGCGAGTGTGCGTGCGAGGAGAGTTTTACCAGAGCCTGTTGGCCCAAGCATGAGGATGTTGGACTTTTCAATCTCTACATCTTCGAGTTCAGCATCGTGTGGGTAGTCGTGTTGGCGGAGGCGTTGGTAGTGATTGTACACCGCTACAGAAAGAGTCTTCTTCGCATGTTCTTGACCAATGATGTACTCGTTGAGGCGATCACAGATTTGAATCGGCGTGAGCACATCGGTTGTCGGTGTTACCGGGGCATAGATGTCCGTTGGCGAGTTAGTATACTTCGTAACTCCATTGAGTTCTTTTTGGAGGATAGTCGAGCAGACGTCGATGCATTCGTCACAAATGTAGACACCTGAACCAGAGATGAGTTTTTTTACCTCTGAGTGGCTTTTGCCGCAAAAGGAACAGAGCGTGAGATTGTTTGAACGTGCCATGATGGAAACTTTGAAATACTTGGATGTTTCAAAGAGTGGTAAGAGTTATGTTTAAAGTGCTCAGTTGGATCCGCTAGTTTGACAGCGAATAGGGATGGCTACAAGTCGCTTTTATAGAGAAGAAAAGGGCGCTAGTGGCAGTGACTAGTGCCCTTTTGAGAATGTAGGTAAAAGAGGACTTACTTTTTCTCTTTGTCAGGTGTGTTGCTGATCTTGAGGACTTTGTCGACGAGGCCATACTTCACAGCTTCTTTCGCAGACATATAGTTGTCACGGTCTGCATCTTTTTCGATCTGCTTAGTAGTCTTGCCAGTGTGTTTGGAAAGAATGTTATTCAAGCGGCTTTTGAGGCCGTACATAAACTCGACTGTGCGCTCGACATCGGAGGCAGTACCTTGTGCGCCACCAGAAACCTGGTGGATCATCACGTGTGAGTTAGGAAGGCAGAAGCGCTTTCCTTTGGTGCCTGCTGTGAGGAGGACTGAGCCCATAGAAGCGCAGATTCCGATACAGTAGGTGTTCACATCACAGGTGAGGAACTGCATGGTGTCGTACATCGCAAGACCTGCAGTGACGGAGCCACCAGGGGAGTTGATGTAGACGTGGATGTCTTTCTTCGGGTCTTGCATTTGCAAGAAAAGGAGCTGCGCGATGACGGCGTTTGCTACATGGTCATCGATCGCAGTACCAATGAAGATAATGCGGTCCTTGAGGAGACGTGAGTAAATGTCATACCCACGCTCACCACGGCCATCGGTTTCGATGACCGTAGGAATTGGATAATAGTTGGCCTCAGGGACCATAGGATTGGAGTTTTGGTTGTTTTGATTAAGCATCGTTTTTTTCTTCAGTAGCAGTTGCACTTGTTACCTTCGCGTGCTCTACCAAAAAGTCAATTGTCTTGCTAATAAGGACGGAGTTACGAACGTTCTGGATAGCATTAGCTTTCTGAAGTTCCTTGATGTACTTTTTAGGAGCTTTGTTTTCCTGCTGAGCCATTTGGTAGATGCGCTGAAGTACGTCTTGGTCTTCGACCTTGATCTCTTCCTTGAATGCGATTTCCTGAAGAAGGAAGTTTGTCTTGAGGTTTGTGCGTGCTTGCTTAGTAGCATTTTCCTCGAGCTCTTCCTGAGTCATGCCTTGCTGCATTGTGCGCTGAGCCATGCTCTGGATATCGCCCTGAGTTTCAGCAGCAACGAGCTCTTCTGGAAGGTCGAAGTCTACTACTTCAACGAGCTGCTCAACGATCTGGTTGACCTTTGCGTCTTCAGCTGCGCGTGTCTTTTCCTGACCGAGCTGCTCTTTGATGACTTCCTTAAGGTCTTCGATGCTCTTTTCAGGGAGAAGCTTGCCTGCGAACTCGTCGTTGAGCTCTGGAAGTTTCTGAAGTTTGATTTCTTTCACTGCGACTGCGAATACAACGTCAGCACCGCGTACTTCAGAGATTGGAAAGTCTTCGCTAAGTGTGACTGTAACTTCTTTCTCGTCGTCAATATTGAGGCCCTTGAGCTGTGGTCCGAAGTTGGGAAGGAAAGAGTCTTCTTCGATCTTTACCCAGTGACCTTCACGGCCTTCGAGGAGACCTGCTGGCTTGCCGATAGCGTCTGCTACTGGCTTGCCGTTGAGAGTTGCTGTGAAGTCAACAACTGCGAAGTCACCGTCTTCGATAGCGCGGTCAGTGACTTCCTTAAAGTCTGCGAAGCGCTGCTGGAGTTCAGTGAGTGAGTTGTCGACGTCTTCGTCGGAAACTTCAGTGGATGGAACTTCGATCTTGAGACCCTTGTACTTAAATTCAGGAAGTTCGAATTCAGGAGCGAGCATCACGGATGTTTCGAATGTGAATGCACCGTCAGCCTTGAATGTTGGCTCTTGTGGAGCCTGTACGTTGAGAACCTTGAGTTCTTTTTGCTTGATTGCTTCTTGGCAACCTTCTTGAACGAGGCGGTTTGTGAGCTCTTCAGTGATCTCATTTTTAAAGCGCTTCTCAATGATCTTCACAGGAGCTTTGCCAGGACGGAAACCTGGAATCTTAGCTTGGCCGATGTATGCCTTTACGATGTTCTGACGCTCGGAAGCAACCTTCTCAGCTGGAACCTCAACATTCACTGTTGCGGCACACGTTTTCTTTTCTACTGTGATATTCATGACGAAATTGGTTCGATGTACGATCGTGTAATTGTGCGGTACAACTGATGGTTTTTCGCACGAGGGCGGGAAAATAGGCAAGTTTTCCCAGAAGGTCAAAGCCGAAAAGCTGACAAACTATGGCACTGTAGGCGTGCTATAAGTCTCACAACCCTGACAAAGACGCCTACCCCGATATCGACATCACCTCTCAAGACATCGAATGGATCGTTTGGCTAAACAATAAATAAACTATGAGTAATACTATTTTCGAGAGCTATTAATTTGGCGGTTTACCTCATCATACTCATGCCATCTATCACTAATATCACTATCCTTAAAGACAGGCTGAGAGCGATAAGATGGCGTTTGCAGTTCAGGCATAAGCCTCTTTAGCTTCTGGAATTGCTCCTTTTTCTTCCTAGATTTTGCCTCGATCTTCACAGGCCGTAAAGACTAGCCCGTTAGCCACAACAAAACCTAAAGTGATCAAATTCACCAATACCCACAAATCCCTGTCACCCAATTTCACTGGCAAGAATGGATTGTAGAGCAATGCTATTAAAACAAACGCATTTCTCCATCTAACCTTGCCTTTCGCGTGAGCTGAAAATGCCCAAAAAGCAAAAACAGCACATACAGCAAATCGAAGCATTACAAAATAGCTATATTCTAAATCGAATCCTACAAGGCTGTCTATGATGGCCACCAGCAATAGACCAGAAATGATTATTTGCCACATCCAAGCCTTCAAAAACGAAGCGCCTTTTCCTAGTGGCTCATCCTCAACTGGTGGTGATGCAACTTGATTGTTCGGTATTGTATTCGGTACTGTAACGTGTTCGATCGGCAAAGGATTGTTACTATCAACTTCCTCACCAAAAGCTCTTAAGCAATAATCCTCTACTTCTTTTTTAGAAGCTCCTCTATATTGCTTTTCAAACTTATCGTCATCTAAATAGTATAAATCCCATTTAATTCCTGGAAATTCCATATGACCGCATTTAGGGCGGGGGGGTATTTTACTCATCGTAGTGTCCTTCTATTATTTTTTCTATTTCACGGATGATTGATTTCTGCCCATCCACATAAGCAGCTTTCTTTTCATTGTAGTCTGAAGTGGTCGGCTTTCTTGGACAGGCTACAGATCGAGTTAAGCAGCTTTCTTAAGCTGATCTGACTGAGTTTCGTTTTCTTTCGATGATAACGAATAATCGAGAATAGTTCTTCATTTTGCATGATATATAAGGCGTTTTCTTTTCTTGCTGTTTAAGTAGAGCGTAAAAATACGATAAATCAACAATAATGCTTTATATATGATGTAAAAATAAGCCCCTTCGACATAAATCGTTGGGGCTTAATATGGTGGAGGCGAGGGGAGTTGAACCCCTGTCCTAAATGCCTTTCAGGCAAGCGTCTACATGTTTAGCTGGTAGAATGTGTTTAGGAATGAGCTGGTCTTCCAGCAGCCTACTCAGACCGATTTTCCTGTTTAGTTTAACCATTAGAAGATCCGGAAACCCGATCAACAGGCGATCCCACTTAGTAGTCGCGGCGGCCCTTAGTGGACGTGGGGGCGGCGGCGTTGCTGTCAATTAAGCAGCAAGTGCGAGCTCGTTAGAGTCTGCAATTATTTGTTTTGAGCGGCTTTTTAAGAGGCCAGCCGATCAACCTCTACATGCAGCAAGTCCTTCCAACATCCAGTCGAAACCAAAACGCCCCCACATCATTCTAAGAATAGCATGAGCCATTGTGTCTTCGCTGATACATTAGCGATAGCAGCAAGGAACTAGTCGCATAGCTCACTAAGGAGTGCAACTGAAAAAAATGTTTCTAGGCTTTTGTGGCGAGAGATTTTGGGAGGTAAGGAGCGACGAAGGCATCGTGGAAGCAGTACACTTCGCTGAAGTCACTTTTATTATCGCTATCTTGTTTACCGAACATCCCTTCTTCAATCAGATAAAATACCATGTTGCCAATGTCGCTACAGGATTTTACTCCCCATTCGCTAAAGAGAGTGGCTGCCATTGGACCGTATTCTTGGAGGGCGAGTTTTTTGAAACCGAGCAGAAGCTCTTTTGCAGTGACGTGCTGCGACATGTCTGGGTCTGTTTTCATGTGTTCAGTTACAGTAAAGTCGAGGGCTTGCTTGAGAAAAGCGTAGGCGTCGGGCGCAAATCGTGCATCACGTTGGAGAATACTCTTGAGAGCTTGGTCAAAGTGCATTGATTGCATAGTTATTAGGTTGGGATTCTGTGTAGATTCATGCAAGAGAAAGCTGATAAAAATTGTTATTGTGAGCGAGGTGTGAACAAGTTCCAGATTATTGTGAATAACTTGTCGATCAGTGTGTGAATTGGGCGAGTTTTAAGAGCTTACTTGTGAAGTCTGGCCAATTAGCTAGATTATTGAGCTTGGGTGGAAATTGTTCAAATTATAGTAGGTGCTGAGGTGTTAGTTTTGTTTGTTGTAACTTGTTGTGTGTAGGTGGTTATGGTTATTTTTGTAGGTTGTATTCAACTGGTGGAAATTGTTCAAATTATAGTAGGTTACGTAAAATTAAGCTGAGGAGTTTTTCTAACGGAGCTGTTATGTTGGAGCCCAATTTGCTGTGTGTGAGGTATTATATGGATATATAGAATTACATTGTGAATAACTTGGTGAAAAGTGGTGTGGTTGTTGCAAAATCAATGGTTTAAATTAGCTTTTGGGTTCTTTGTGAGTGCCGTAAAAATTGTCGAATTGACGAGGGAGACGATCGAGTTGCTAGGTATTCAAGCATTGATCGTGGTCGCTGAAGAGGCAAAATTATCAGAGGGGGGATGTGGTCACGAAGGGTGAATGCGAGGAAATCATGCGCTCTGGAGGAATTGGTGAAGTCATCGCTGAGAGCATTTTCGAACTTACTGGAAAGGAAACATGTACGAGTACCCTAGGTCATCTCCAAAGAGGTGGTGAATACGGCCAGAGTCATTGGTATTAGCTTAGGTGATTAGCCATTTTTGCCAGAAGACAGTTTGGGTTTTGCTCGAATTTTTGAGAATTTCGCAAGATTAGGCCAAAAGTGGCGAAATAAATGCGATAATTCGTTTATTCTGCTTGCTATAGGGAGGGGGATTTCTACATTGCCCGCCCCTAGCATAGGGAAATCACTGATCATCTTCTTCTGGCGATTCGGATGTTGGAGCCCCGATTCTGAAATCGCTATTCTGGGGCAATGTGGGAAGAAGCTTGAATCAATAACATAAACAAAACAAACAATGAGCATTAATGCTGAACTCTCGGAGCTTATGGATTCTAAGTTCCGTGAATTTAAAGAAGGTACTATCGTCAATGGTATTATCATTGACATCCGTCCACAAGTAATCCTTGTAGACATCGGCTACAAGTCAGAAGGCGCTATCCCAACAGCAGAATTCGAAGACGAAGAGATCGAAGTAGGTGACGGTGTAGAAGTTCTCCTCATGAAGCTTGAGGATGACAATGGCATGGTAGTTCTTTCCAAGGAAAAAGCTGCACACAAGCAGAATTGGGAAAAGATCATCAAAGTTTACGAAGACGGTGGACTTGTCAAAGGCAAGGTCAAGAGCGTCGTCAAAGGTGGTCTTATGGTCAACGTTGGTGTAGAAGCATTCCTTCCTGGTTCACAGGTTGACATTATCCCACCAAAAGACCTTACTGAGTACGTTGGTAAGATTTTTGAATTCAAGATTGTTAAGGTCAACGACGAGCGTAAGAACATCGTTCTTTCTCGCCGTGAAGTTATCGAAGCTGAGCGCGCAGAAATGCGTCAGCAGTTCCTTCAGACCGTTACTGTTGGTGACAAGGTTGAAGGTTTCGTTAAGAACATCACTGACTTCGGTGCATTTGTAGATCTCCAGGGTATGGACGGTCTCCTACACATTACTGACATGTCATGGGGTCGTATCTTACACCCATCTGAGATGCTCCACATTGGTCAGTCCCTCGAAGTTCAGATCCTCGACGTCGATCGCGACAAAGAGCGTGTTTCCCTCGGTATCAAGCAGATGCAACATAACCCATGGGCAGACATCGAAGATAAGTACCCAATCAGCCAGCAGGTTAAAGGTAAGGTCACCAAGCTTCTTCCATATGGTGCATTCATCGAGATCGAAAAAGGTGTCGAAGGTCTTGTACACGTATCCGAGCTCTCTTGGGTCAAGCGTATCACACGTCCATCCGATGTTCTCGAACTTGGTCAGGAAATCGAAGCAGTTGTGCTCGGTATCTCCATCGAAGAGCAGAAGATCTCCCTCGGAGTTCGCCAGCTCGAAGAGAACCCATGGGATGCGATCGAAGCTCGCTACCCAATTGGGCAGCGCATCACAGGCGCTGTGCGTAACCTTACAACTTACGGCGCATTCGTAGGTCTTGAAGAAGGCATTGACGGCATGATCCATGTATCCGACCTTTCTTGGACACGTAAGATCAATCACCCATCCGAAGTCCTCAAGAAGGGCGACGAAGTGGAAGCAGTTGTTCTTTCCATTGACAAAGAGAGCCAGCGTGTATCTCTCGGTGTTAAGCAAGCTGAAAATGATCCATGGTCCGACATTGACGACAAGTTCAAGGTTGGCGATCTCGTTAAGGGTCAGGTTGCTAAAATCGCATCCTTTGGTGCATTTGTTAACCTTCAGGACGACATCGACGGCCTTATCCACATCTCTCAGCTTTCTGAAGAGCACGTTGAGCGCGTCAAGGACGTACTTAAGGTTGGTGACGACGTCGAAGCACGCGTTATCAAGGTGGACAAAGTCGAGCGCCGTATCGGTCTTTCGATTAAGGCAGTCGAGTACTCCGAAGATGAACTCAAGAAAGAGTCACAGTCCTTCGAGACACTTAAGCCATCCAGCGAAATGGTTGGTCTCGAGCAGGCATTCAACCTTGCTTCTGGCGAGGAGTGGAGCCCATCCGAAGACTAATTCTTTTTCGGAAGAATCATTTCAATAAAGACGTTCTGAGCTCGTCCAGAGCGTCTTTATTATCTTAGAAATACTCATAAGAACCCTGTGAGTAGTTTTCTGTGTTCAGAGAGTGGAAACTAAGGTATTTGTTAGTAAACCACAGATTTTGTTGTGCTGAAGAAATTACTAAAGCTTGCGACGCTGTTGGTGGGGTTTATGGCTGCTTCGTGTTCGGCGGTGATGATCAAGAAACTACTTGCCTAGCAATGTGAATGCTGGTCAAAGGAAAGAGTTCGAAGAGCATTGGATAAATAGTGAAGGTGTCTGTGTGATCAAATTTGATGCGAAGGGAGAGAGGGGCGTATAGCGGTTTTGGAATGGGATGAGGAAAAGCAAGCATTTGAACTTGCGGAATATGCATTTTCAATCACCGCGATAGACGCAGATTTATATGTTTCGATGATGTTAGAAGAAGGGGGGTGAAGTGGCTTACGCCTTGGTGAAGTGTGCTGTAGAAGATGGGAATTTAGTGTTGTTGGAAGCGAATACGGAGGCGTTTGCAGATCTAATAAAAACAACAGAAGCTCCAAGGTGTTGTGAAGAAAAGAATGTATAGTTAGAGTGTCACCTTGAGCTCATCAACTAAGGAATTGAAGAACCGTTTATTTTACAGAAAATTAGCCAATAGGAACCATGGTAGAGAGGATTCAAAATTTACTAGAGCGTGTCGACCCTCGTCAGACTTGGCTCGTTGGCGTATCAGGAGGGCGTGATTCGATTGCGTTGTTAGAACTATTGGTGCGAGTAAGGTTCAGCCATTTAGTGATTGTGCATGTGAATCATCAATTGCGTGGTGAGGAATCAGAGGATGATGAGAAGTTTGTGGAAGCATTGGCTGTACGTTGCGGGATTCCATTTTATTCCGAATCTGTTGACGTGAAGGTAAAAATGGAGAGCGAGCAGAAGGGGCTCGAGGTGGCTGCACGTGAGGCGCGTCATGCGGTCTACGCGAAAGCTCAGAAAAAATTTGAAGCAGTTGGCGTTCTGTTAGGTCACCATGCTGATGATCAAGCGGAGACTGTGCTTTATAATTTATTGAGAGGTTCTAACGGGCTGAAGGGGATTCGCTATGAGAACTCAGTACGCGTGGGTGGGACTGAGCTTCGACTTGTACGACCATTGTTAGAAATTCGTCGTGCTGAAATTAACGATTACATTGAGCAATATGAAATCGAATATCGTGAGGATACTAGTAATGCAGAGGCATTTACAGCGCGGAATCGGATTCGTAACGAGGTGATGCCTTTATTGAAGGATATTATGAAGCGAGAAGTGGTGCCGTCTATCAATGCAGCTGCTGAGGTAAGTGTGGAGCAAAGTGATTTTTTAGCTCGTGAGATTCAGTTAGACCAATTGCTCGATTCTCAGGGGCGTTTATTCTTACCAGCATTGAGTGAGTTAGAAGCGGTCTTGCAGCAGTCGATGCTTTTTCAGTACCTCAAAGAACAGCGTGTTCCTAATATCAGCCGAGAGTTGGTGGAGAGCTGCCTGCGCATTATGGATAAGGATTCTCCAGCAAAGTGTAATTTGCCAGGTGGGCGTTGGTTGCGCCGTAAAGAGCAGCGTCTTTTTATTCAGGAGTGAGTGCATTTCTTTTCCGTATATCTGGCTTATACGCTTGAAATCTTGGGCTGAAAACGCCAGCAATGACGCAGCAGATTTTTACTAAATACCATGGGACGCGCATTTGAATACAGAAGAGCATCGAAGGAAAAACGTTGGGATAAAATGTCCAAGTTGTTTCCTAAGTTAGGCAAAGCCATCACTGTAGCTGCTAAAGAGGGCGGCGATGACCCAGAGGTGAATACGAAGCTCCGTGCAGCAATTGCTACGGCAAAGGCTGAAAACATGCCGAAGGACAACATCGATAAAGCGATTGCGCGTGCTACTGCCAAAGATGCGATAAACTATACTGAGATCAACTATGAAGGTAAGGGGCCACATGGAGTATTGATTTGGGTGGAATGTGCGACTGACAACAACACACGTACTTTCTCCAACATTCGTTCCGCTTTTAACAAAGGTGGCGGCGGGTTGCTCCCAACTGGAGGTCTCGAATTTATGTTTACGCGTAAGGCTGTAGTGCGTTTCAAGAAGCCAGAAGGCCAAGAGCTTGAGAAATTCGAGCTTGAGTTGATCGACCACGGTCTCGAGGAGATGGAAGATCTCGGAGAAGAGGTTGTAGCTTATGGTGAATTCACCAGTTTCGGATCTCTTTCTAAAGGTGTTGAAGAATGCGGGTTGGAAATCACAAAGGCAGCTCCAGAGCGTATCGCGAACAATTCCAGAGAGTTCACCGAGAAGCAAATTGAAGAAATCGAAGCTTTGCTCGATAAGCTCGAAGACGATGAAGATGTGCAGAATGTTTTCACAAATATTGCTTAACACGTGTTGACGACTGAACGGATATATCGTTCAGAGATAGAAATTTTCAAAAGCGTACACAGCTATTATGGGCGCTTTTTCGTATGTAGATAAAATGTGGCATCAGGCTAGAAGCTGGTGAGATTTTTTCACTAGGACACACGAATCGTTTGTTGTTTTTTTCAAACTAGAGTACTTTCGGGCTGTTGCTAGTGAACTGGCACGATTTGAATCGAAGATGGCTAAGAAAGGACAGATGAAAACAGCGAAAGCGGCAGAGGCGTCTAAGATTCTCATGATCTTGGCGAGTGTTGCTCTCGTGATCGCAGGAGCAAAGGCTTCGGCTGATTTTATTGTCCCAGTGTTGTTAGCTTTCTTTATCGCGACAGTGAGTTTTCCTATTACCCATTGGTTGCGTAAGCACAGAGTACCCAGAGCGTTCGCTGTTTTTATCACAGTGTTAGTAGACTTTGCCTTTTTGGCTGGTGTTGTTCTTGTAGGCATCATGCTCATTGGAGAGCTGCAAACAAAATGGGAAAGTAAGTACTACGATCTTACAAAAGATCGTGTGACTCAGCTGGCTGACAATACTTCACAATTCATGGACCAGTGGGGGATGCTCACTATTAAGGATGAAGTTGTGAGCGACGGGCTTCTCGAAAGCGATACTGTGGTCGATGAAGTACTGCCTGTTCCAACTGAGAGTGAACAAGCGGTATCTGAAGGTGTGGAGGCTGTGACTGAACCTAGCACTGGAAGCTCGCGTCCTGGGATTGATATTCTTACGGAAGAGTTTTTGAAATACCTCAGTGTGAACAAGGTTGTTCAGCTAGGTACTGATTTTCTTGGAAAGCTCGTTTCCTTCATGGGGACGACTTTTATCGTGATGCTACTCACCGTATTTATGCTGAGCGAGGCGCGGATGTTTGGGCGCAGATTTAATGCGATTTGTGAAGCGCATGGTCCTAACATTCAGCGTATGCTGAGTGCGACAAAGGACATTCAGCGTTATCTTGGTATCAAGACTTTGGTGAGCCTGATGACGGGCTTTTTAGCTGGAGTGCTATGTTGGTCTGTTGGTCTAGAATTTCCTTTGCTCTGGGGGATTCTAGCTTTCACACTCAATTACATTCCTGCGATTGGTTCGGTCATTGCGGGTATTCCTCCAGTGTTGCTATCGTTGCTCGTTACAGGGGACTGGAAGCACTCTGTGATTGTGGCTGGTGGTTATTTGTTGATCAACGGACTGTTAGGTAACTTTCTCGAGCCAACTTTATTGGGGCGACGCTTTGGAATTTCCACATTGGTAGTGGTGATCTCTGTGATTTTCTGGGGCTGGATTTGGGGCCCAATTGGCATGTTATTAGCTGTGCCGCTAACAATGCTTGTGAAGGTGGCTATGGATAATAGTGCAGACTTCAGATGGATCGCAGTGGCGATCAGTAAAGAAGAGCGCAACACGGCGGGCACGAGCGATGAGCAATTACTCATCGATGCGGTGGCTCAGTCTTATGAGGCTGAGGAAAAGCGCCAGAAGCTCTCTGAAGAAACTGGGAAGTTATCCTAAATTTTTCCAGAATCTTAGAAATTTCTGATTGAACTGAGAAACGAGCTTCTTGTGGTTTGTGGCCGTGATGCTCTCGTTATACTAAACCTTAAAGCGGAATGGACAGAATGTATTTTATTTCTATAATCTGAGATGTGATGGCAGGGACGAGATTAAAACTAGATACACATAATGAATCTGAGGAGGTTTCTTTACTCTTTGGTAAAGAGAAAGAAAGAGCGCCTTTAGGCTATCAAGCTCCTATTAGGAACTAACTCACCTCAGAGGTGAAGGAGGCAATCGTTGAAAAACTAAGAGAAGGCAGCTTCCGAACAGCCAAGCAATTAAAGCATTGGTAGGAGACTGATTACGGCATCAACATGAGCTTGAAGGGATTGTATTATTAGCTGGGAAAGCTCGGAAGGCGCTTAAAATTGCCCCGCCCAAGTCACACTAAGAAAGATCAACAAAAGAGAGATGAATTTAAAGTTTGTTTTGATAATGAATTACGAGGACGTAGTGCGTTGGATGACAAGGAATTCGGTAAGAAGTTGGAAGGTGGGCGACGTTAAATTATGAGTGTCCGTTGATGTGTGCTTTACCTTTGTGAGATCTTGTGCAGCTTCCTTGCATGCCTCGTTTGTTACCTCTCTTACTGAAGATTTCACTTCCTTTAGTTGCGATTGATCAAATCACGAAGTGGTGGGTAGTGATGAATTTCAAGCAGCCGTATCTGCCATTCCAGGAGTTTCCGTATTTTCCTCCAGTGGGAGAATTTCAAGGAAAGTATTGGATTGCAAGAAATTACGTGGATTCACTCACGGTGATTGACGGATTTTTCAATATTAGCCGAGTGCATAACCAAGGAGTGGCTTTCGGCTTTGGTAACGGTTCAGCGTGGGCTCCGATCGTATTTTTGATTGTACCAGTTGTGGCACTCACCGTGGTTAACATCTTTTGGAGAAAGGGTGTTTTTGAGGGAATAGCTAAGTGGTCAGCGCCTTTGTTAATTGCTGGTGTTATTGGCAACTTGATAGACCGACTCACTCAGGGTTTTTTCTTGAGAGGCTATGAAGATCGAGGTTTCTGGGGGCGCCTAAGTGAGGGGTATGTTGTGGACTTTATCGACATTACAATCCCAGTAGTGAAGTACCCATGGCCGTCGTTCAATGTAGCAGATAGCTGTATATGTATCGCAGCAAGTTTGTTATTCCTTTCGGCTTTCAAAGCTGAGGAGCCAAAGTTAAATCAATAATGTTTTTTTAACCATTCTACCGCTTCTGGCTTGTTCATGATTTTACCTTCGAGTTGTTCGGTTTGAAGGTTAGTTAGAATTTGTTTGAACTGTGGTCCTGGTTTATAGCCAAGGCTGATGAGGTCTTTCCCTGAGAGCAATGCTTGAGGAATAAGGGGTTCAGAGGCGAATTCGGCCTCTTTAGTGCGAAGGAACTCGTAATTTTCGGTGATACCGTTGCTGCTAGCACAGTCGACACGGTGGAGTTCCATTTCTTGTTCATAAGTCGGGCGTGCCATAAAGCGTTTTATTTTTGCTTTTTTCATGAACTGAACATTCATGAAATTCATATGGTTTAGGATCATCGGGCACACGGATTCGATCGTTTTGTTAGAGTACTTGAGTCTCTTTAGAATACTTGCTGCCATGTCTTCGCCGATTTTGTCGTGACCATTGAATCGGATACGATCTTCTGTTGGGTCATAAGAATAAGTAGCAGGCTTTCCGATGTCGTGCAGGAGTACAGCTAGGCAGAGTTCAAGAGTGGGATCAGCTTGGAGCATGTCTAACATTATACGGGTGTGCACATAGACATCACCTTCTGGGTGAAATTGAGGTGGTTGCTCACAGCCAATAAGGTCTAGAACTTCAGGTATAAAGTAGCGGATGAGACCAGACTCAATGAGAAGGTCTAGTCCTCGGGCGCGATGGGGGGAGAGCAAGATTTGGTTGAACTCCACTTGGATTCTTTCAACGGCGATGTCTGCTAGAAGGTGAGCGTTGTCACAAAGTGCTTGCCACGTTGATTCTTCAATGGTGAAATTTAGTTTGGCAGCAAAGCGAATGGCGCGCATTAGGCGAAGTGCGTCTTCTTGAAATCTCTTTACTGGAGAGCCAATGGCTTTGATCATTTTTCGTGATAGGTCATTTTTGCCATCTACAAAGTCGATGATTTCGTTTGTGAACGGGTTTTGGAATAAACCATTGACGGTGAAATCACGACGAGCAGCGTCTTTTTCTGGAGAGGAAAATGTGACGGAGTCTGGACGACGTTTGTCTTGGTAATCACCATCCACACGGAACGTAGCTACTTCTAAGCCGATCCCTTGATATTTAACCAAAATGACTCCAAAGTGAGCACCAATAGGGTCGGAGTTTGGGAAGAGTTTTAGAACCTCTTGAGGTGTTGCTGAGGTTGCTATATCGTAATCTATAGGTTTCGTTCCTAGAAGGGCATCTCGTACGCAGCCCCCAGCGAAATAGCAGATGTGACCAGCTGAGCTGAGTGTGTGAGCAATTTCTTTGGCTGAATGGAGAAGGTTAAACATAGATGTTAGGTGAGAAACTTCTTATTTATTGTATTTGGAAGTTGCTTGAACTCTTTGTCGAGATTGAATATCTGGGACATGTTCTTCACATTTCCATGGACACATCCAGTATTTGGTGTTTTGACCTTTTTGTTAGGTGCCAGCATTGGTTCTTTTTTGAATGTGGTTATTTATCGATTGCCGCGAGGCTTGTCTTTGAATGAGCCGAAACGGAGCTTTTGCCCGAAGTGTAAAAAGCTGATTCCGATGTGGAGAAATATCCCACTCTTCACATGGTTAGTTCAGCGAGGTAAGTGTGCAGAGTGTGAGGCGCTGATCTCTGTACGGTATTTTATTGTAGAGCTTCTGACAGCTTTAGTCTGGTTAGGCTGCTGGGTGTATTTTGACGATCCGGCTGTCGGCGTTTTTTTTATGCTGTTGAGTTCTGTGAAGATCGTCATTTCAGCAGTTGATATTGAATTGATGGTAATACCGCGTCAGCTTACGATTTTCGGAACACTGTTAGGGCTTACAATGGCAGCGTTGTATCCAGAGTTTTTGGGAGAGATTGAATGGACTCGGAGTTTGCTCAAGAGTGCGATGGGCTTTGCTATCGGATGGACCTCTTTGTGGTTAGTTGTTTTGTTGGGTAAGCTCGCTTTTGGTAAGCGATTATTCAAATTTGAAGAGTTTACAGACTGGAGTTTGCGTGAACCTGAGACGGAAGAGGAGGAGTTATACTTCATCATGGGAGATGAAGTGATTGGCTGGTCCGATATTTTCTTTCGTAAGACAGATAAGATTTTGATCGACGATATTAGCTTTGTTTGTGTCGATGGAGTAAAGCGTGAAGCTCAGAATTTGGAGCTTCGTGCTGATGAAGTATTGATCGATGAGGAGGTTTTCAAAATTGAGGATCTCAAATCCCTCGAAGGGGAGGCAAAGAGAGCGGTAGTTTCTCGGGAGGCCATGGGAATGGGGGATGTTGACTTGCTAGGAATGCTAGGTGCTTGTTTTGGATCCGCTTCTTTATTGCTCACTATTTTTGCAGCTTGCGTGGTAAGCATCGTTTGGGCGATGGTGAACCGCTTAGGATTTGGCAGAATGATGCCCTTTGGGCCGAGTATTATAGCGGGGGCTATTATATGGGTGTTCTGGGGGCAAGATATCTGGAATTGGTATCTGAATAGCATGGGCGTGTGAAGCTACTCGTTACTTAGCAAACTTGATAGCAGGGACGAGTTGTTTGATTGCAGCTTGAAATGCATCGGATGAAGGAGTTCCGTTGAAAGTGATTTTTCCTTTTGGCGTGACGACTACGGCAGTGGGTATGTTCTGAATGCGTAATTTAGTGAAAAGTTCCATTGCCGGGCTGTCCTCTAACCACTGCGCACTTTGTGTAAGCTGAGTTTTCATAATCATCTGAACGGCGTCAGCTTTAACTTCCTTTGATAATTCTGCGAGTACCAGAGAAAGCTGTATGCCGTATTGTTTTGCTTGGGAGCAAAGACTTTTAAATTCTTCGATAGAAGATGCAAACTCTTGGCTCCATGGCGACCAGAAGTAGATAATGGTGGCTGGCGATTTTGTGTTGATGAGTGACTGAGGTTTTCCATTGAGTATGGAAGTGAGTTTTTTCTCTGGTCTGATAGTCAGTTTCGCCATTGCCTGTTCAGTTTTGAGCTGTTCGATGTGTGGGGCAAAGGCGCTGGCCTGGCGTGGACTTAGCCAAAAGGCCTCAGTGATGTGTTTCTTAAAAAGTGCTATGTCCCCAGAGTGTAATGCGGCGAGAGAATTGGTGTAGTGGGTGATAGCTTCCCAGTCGTCCGAGAGCGTGAAAATCTGTGAGACTTTCGGATCGAAGCCATTTTTTAGACTCACGAGTTCATTGGAGAGTGCAGCGAGTGCCTTCTCGTTTTCTTGATCGATATAGTGAAGAAAGCGTGCTTCAAGCAGGACTTGTTTAGGGATTCCAAGGGTTTTGGCTTTTGCCAAAGCTTTTTCGAATTCTACTGGGTTTTCTGCCGTAAATAAGAGCTCGGCAGTTCGTTGAGTTTCATCCTTCGCTAGAAGTTTAGGAGTGATGAGTAAGCTGCTAACTAGAATAGGGAGTGCGAGTTTTTTGAGCGATGCCATCATGAGTAGAAAAAGAAAGGTGACATGCTGTGGAGCATGTCACCTTTGTATAGTTTGGGAATGATAGAGTTAGTTGTTAGGAATCTGGATTGTTTGACCTAACTGAATGTTCGTGCCGCTGAGGCCGTTTGCTGCTTGGATGGCTTTTACTGTGGTGTCGTATTGACGTGAGAGTTTCCAGAGACTGTCACCGTTTTGCACGGTATGTGGAATAGTGGAGCTGGCTTGTGGCATCGCGTCAGCGCTTGGAACAGAAGGAGTGTGACCTTGGGAACTAAGAGATGGCTGAATAGGTGGGAGGGTATTGCTTACACCTGGAATTGGTTGGTAGGGGGTGTTTTGTGCATAACTGCCAGTTTCGCCATTGGCTTGTGGTACAGCGTAAGGATTTGCACCTGTACCTTGAGCTACTGGGGCTTGAGCTGTGGCTGCAGATGCGCCGTATGGGTTTCCTGTTTGATTATTACATGAAACGAGAGCGGAAGTTGTTACGAAAAGTGACGCGAGGATGATGGTCTTCATTACTGGGATTCTACAGATTTATTCAAAGGATATAAACGATAGAGTAGTAGAAATCTTTCTAAATGTTAGAAGAAAAGTGAAAAAAATCATTTACTGTATTTTCCGTATGTTGCGCAAGATCAGCGAGTGATTCTCCGCGTGCGGGTGCGATTTTCTCTGCGACATGCAACGTGAAAGCTGGTTCATTTCGTTTTCCTCGATGTGGTGTAGGAGCTAGGTAAGGGGCATCAGTTTCTAACATAAACCTCCCAGCAGGAGTTGCAATCGCTGCAGCGAGGCAATCTTTGGCTGACTTGAATGTGGCAATACCAGTGAAGGAAACAAGGCCGCCGAGCTCCATGATCCTCACTGCATTTTCCCAAGGTCCGAGGAAGGAATGGAAGACAGCTCTTACTGAGTCGGCAAACTCGGCGTAGATGTCGAGTGCATCATCGAGCGATTGTTTACCTGATCTATCGCGCGTGTGGATGACTATATTTTTCCCAAGTTTTTGTGCTAATTGAAAGTGTTGGCGCAGAAAGTCACGTTGGCGCTGGTGGTAGTCGGTGTCGGTCCACTCTTCTGGCGCTGGATGGAAGTAGTCCAAGCCCGTTTCGCCAATGGCTGCACATTTCGGGTGCTCAGCAAATGTTCTGAGTTCATAAAGGTACTCGTCCGGAGTCTCGTGGACATCACATGGGTGAATGCCAATCGCGCAGAAGACTTCAGTGAATTGTTCTGCGATGTCGATGTTGGTATAGCAGTCTTCAAGTGAGGTAGCCAAGGTAACCATCCGGTGAATACTTGCGTTTTTAGCATTTGCTACGACATTTTCTAACTCTTTGTTAGAAAACTTGTGGGAAGCTAAATGGCAATGTGAGTCAGTAAACATAAGTTGAGGAGCGATGCTTCGTCGTGGGTGGCGCGTTAATGTGAAGGCGGTGGTTGATTTATTGATTAATGAGCTCGAGTGCGTGCTTCTTCATCTGGGTAGCCATGAGATTTAGCGCATTGGCACGAGTGGGGGCGAGGTGCTCCTTGAGGCCTGTTTTATCAACGAAACTCATGTCGGCAGTGAGGATATTGTCTGCTGTTTCGTCGTCTAGAATACGAATGAAGAGCGCGATCATGCCTTTGGTGATGAGCGAGTCAGAGTCCGCGAGGAAGTGGATGTTATCGCCTTCTTTGGTGGCTTCGAGCCAGACTTGGGATTGACAGCCTTTGATGAGACGGTCTTCGGTGTGGAGCGCCTTATCCATGGCTGGTAGTTTTTTTCCGAGGCCGATGACGTATTCGTATCGTTCGGTCCAATCTTGGAAAAGGTCGAGTTCGTTGAGGAGCTGTTGTTGTTTATCTGTGATGCTCATGGGAAAATTTTCAGTTATTAGTTAGATGTTGTCAGGTTTGTTAGAGGACAACAGCAGTCGTGTTCCCTACTGAGAATGTCGTGATGTCTTGGTACTTTCTTTTGCGATAGGCAAGCGCGATTTGCTTGCCGTCTATTTCACAGGTACTTGTGATGATGCCTGCTGGTTTCTCTTTTGTCGCACCTTTGCTGAGTAGAGGGCTACCGACTGGAAGTTCTTTTGTTAAAGATAGGAGAACGAGGTGACGGTTTGTTTTTCCTGCTGAGCGCATACGTGAGATTACTTCTTGGCCTGTGTAGCAACCTTTCGTGTATGAAATGGCGCGTTCTTCAAGACCCGCTTCAGGTGGTAAGGTGTCGTGATCGAGCTCAGCAGCCCACGCAGGAATGGCGTGGCTGATGCGCGCCATTTCTACTTCGGCAGGGGCGAGAGTACCCTTAGTTGCACCTTTAGTTTCGAGTGTGTCGGAGCCATTTTGACCGAAACGATTTACAGCCCAAGTTCCCTTGTCAGAGATGTGATGGACGATATCAAAAGTGTTCGTGACGTCAGTGAGTTCAGCATCATCGGCAATGATGTAACGGTCGAGTCGCATGAACAGGTCTTCACGTAGTTCAGCTGGGGCGTCGATCAGGATATCTTCTTTGTGACGGCGAAGATAACAGTCACCGTCCATCTTCCCTTTGAAATTTGTGACGACGGCGTAGACTGCGGTGTCTGTTGTCGCAAGGTTGACGTCTTGAGAACACTGACCGTTGAGATAGTGTTGAGCCTCTGCACCTGTGAGTCTGAAAATGGCGCGATCGAGGACTATCGAGCTCTCGGTTGGGAGTTGGTAAGGCTGCATAGCAAGAAGAAGGGTTAGAATTGCTTATAGAGTGCCGAGTAGTCGAGGTCTGCGTGACCTTGCTCACAGAGTTGAATCATTGTTTGGTTAGTCGCTGTGATACCTGGAGTTTCTAGCTGTGCTTGTTTTGCAAGCTCGATAGCGAAGACTGAATCCTTGCGCATATTATCCAGTGAGAAGTGAGTGTCGTAATCACCTGAAGCCATTGTTGGTAATTTCATCGCTGCTAGTGGGGAGCCACAAGCGTTGGAGAGAACTGCTGGAATGAATGTCTCAGGAGAGACTCCATGAGCATTGGCGATCGCCATACCTTCTGAGAGGGCTTGTACAGTGGAAGCTGAAATGAGGTTGGTGGCAATTTTCACGATGGTTGCGGCACCGATGTCTCCGAGGCGAATAATTTCTTTTGAGGTCACTTCAAGAATTGGGCGAAGTGTCGCGATGAGCGTTTCATCACCACCTACATAGTAAACGAGTTCGCCATTGAGGGCAGCTACTTTGGAACCAGTGAATGGACAATCTAGGAAGTCGACACCGAGTGCCGCACATTCTGCGGCAAGCCACTTGGTAGTATCGAGGTCGACGGTGGAATGATTGATGAGTGTGTGCTCTGATATGAGTTCTGAACGCAGAGCCTCAAAGGTCTCTCTGCATGCGACGCCGTCCTTGAGATAAAAGCACAGGAGTGTGGATTTATTCGCAGCTTCGGCAGGAGTGCTTACTGAGTTGGTGCGTTCTTTTGGCGTGCGATTCCATGTAGTAACTGAGTGCCCGACTTTGTTGAAGTTATCCGCGCAGCGTGAGCCAATGATTCCAAGACCAAATACAGAAATGTTCATGGTCATAGATCAGCATAGGTTAGGGGAGTTTCAAGGTCTAAAATACGGTTATGAGTATGACTCCTAATACTAGAACAAGCAGTGAATATAGAAAGAGGTAGAAACTCCAGTGGATTGAAGTTGTTTTGTCCCACTCTCCACGTACTGATGCGAAGCCGTCTTGGTTATGTGGAATCACTCGGGATAGTCAAAATACTGAAATGCAATCGAAGTGGATAAGAAGCGTATCCAAGATAGTGTATGCTGCATCATCCTGCGACTTCTTCCGTGCTTAATTGTGAGCTGCAAAAAGCGGGGGTTCTTTGGCAATTCCTTCGATCTCGTTGAGTGTATTATTCTGGACGGCTAGGAATCCCTCGGCGATGAGAAAGCCAATTTCGAGTGAGGGGTCTGAGCGATTGAGCGGCATACGCTGTGGGAGCTCATGTTTGGTTTCTTTTACAGGGGTAGGGAAAGCTGTGCGAGGTCGTCAAAAATGAGGTCCGCTGGGAGTACAGGTGTATTCTTTGGTTCATCTTGGGCGATAACTGCTGAAGATGTAAATGCTAGAGAGAGGCTAGAGCAGGATCCACGGGCTGGATGATTTCATACCACTAGCTAAGCACAGATCGAGCGAATTTTGCAAATGAAAGATACTGAGAATCAATTAGAGGTGGCGGAGTTTGCACGGAAGTAGGCATTGACAAAGGTAGGTAGGTAGTGCATTGCAGTCGAAAAATAGGGGTGTGGGTCTCACTGCGTATCTTCTAAATCCTCAAATTGTTATGATGAACTGGATCTGGTATATTTCTTATTTTCTTGTACTATTCTGCCTTGCTGGCTACGGGTTCCACCGTCTAACAACGCTTTATTTGTATCTCAAGCACTCGAAAGACGTGCCGAAGCCATTGCACAAATATTCTGATGATGAACTTCCTTTCATCACTATGCAGTTGCCTTGTTTCAATGAACTACATGTGATCGAGCGATTGATTGATCATGTTTCTCAGATTGAGTACTCAAAGGATAAGTTTCAAATTCAGATTCTTGATGACTCTACCGATGAGACGACTGAGATTTGTAAGCAACAAATTGAGCGTCTCCACGCATTAGGTTTTGATGCTGAGTATATCCACCGCACGGATCGCACTGGTTTCAAGGCTGGCGCGTTGGAGAATGGTACAAAAACTGCGAAAGGTGAGCTATTGTTCATTCTTGATGCGGATTTTGCTCCGAAGCCAGATGTTTTGCTCAAGACGGTTCACTATTTTACCGATCCTAAGGTTGGGATGATCCAGACTCGTTGGGGGCACCTCAATCGCGAGTATAACATGCTCACTCGTATTCAAGCGATGTTCCTCGATGGCCACCTTGAGCTTGAACAGACAGCGCGCAATCGTTCTGGTCGATTCTTTACTTTCAACGGCACTGGCGGAATGTGGCGTAAGAGCTGCATCGCTGACGCAGGTGGTTGGGAACACGACACGCTCACTGAGGATATGGATCTCTCTTATCGCGCTCAGCTTAAGGGGTGGCGCTTTGTTTTTCTCAAGGATATTGAGACTCCAGCTGAACTTCCTGTGGACATGGATGGATTCAAGAGTCAACAGCACCGCTGGACAAAGGGTTCTATTCAGTGCTGCAAAAAGTGTCTTGCTGACATCTGGAAGAGTGGCTACCCGCTAAAGTGTAAGCTAGAGGCTACTGCGCACCTCACGTCGAACTTTGCGTATCTCTTGTTAATTGTTCTTTGTTTCCTCCTTTACCCAAAACAGCAGTACCATCCACAGTGGGAAGTCCTCAAAGAGTACCCACGGCTGGAGCACTTCCTCAACGTGCCAATTTTCTTTTTCGGTTCTGTTTCTGTAGCTATGTTCTACCTAATGGCTCAGAAGGCACTTCGCCCTAAGACTTGGTATAAAGAGGTGTTTTACCTTCCTGTGCTTCTCGCTCTCGGTATTGGTATGTCTATCAACAATGCCAAGGCTGTTATTGAGGCGCTGTGTAATCACCAAACTGGATTCGTTCGTACTCCGAAGTATGGTATTGGCGAAACTAAGGCGAAAAGTGCGAGCAGCGTGAAATCTAGCCGCTACAAAACAATGAAGTCATTGATGCCAATGATTGAATTCTGTTTTGCGATTTTCTTTGCCATTGTAGTCATCTCAAACTTTGTGGATACCAAGTATCTGACCGCAGTTTTACTCTCACCGTTTCCGATTGGTTTCTTCTATACATCTATTTCATCTCTTTATAGAATGATGTCGAATAGCAGAAAAAATGAAGAAGACGCTATCGTAGACGAAGGTAAGTAGTTTTCAAAAATGATTCAGAAAATCCTCCACACAATTTTACCTATTCTTTCAGCTGCTCTGGCATTTGGCCTTAGCAGCTGTTCTTCTACATTGGATATGCACAACAGCAAGATGCTGGTGAGTGTGGAAGATCAGACGATGTTGCTGACGCAGCACGGAAAACCTGTTAAAGCGTATAAAGTTTCGACGTCGAAATTTGGTTTAGGCGATACACCAAATAGCATGCGTACGCCTCTGGGACGCATGAAAGTGGCTAAAAAAATTGGATATAAGCAGCCAGCTGGGGCGGTGTTCAAGTCGCGCCGTCCAACAGGGGAGGTGTTGCCTCCAAATGCCCCTGGGCGAGATCCAATTGTGACGCGTATTATTTGGCTCAAAGGCACTGAGCGACGTAATAGAAATGCCTTCGGACGCTATATCTATATTCATGGTACACCGGAGGAAAAGCGGATTGGTCATAAAGCGAGCTTTGGGTGTATCCGAATGACCTCAAACGACATCATCGATTTGTACAGCAGAATTGGGATCAATGCTGAGGTAAAGGTGATTCGAGGGTCACTAGAAGAGTCCTCTCACAGACGTAAGTATGCGAGGGTTAAGCAACAGCAGAAAGATACATCTGCTGAAAAAGAGGCATAGGGCTATCAATTCAGCACCGATATTGATCTCGGAGATATTCAAGGATTATGAAAAAATCTGACTTACGTGACTCAAATGCTTGACAAGGCGCCACGGATGATTAGTTTCTCCGCCTTGGCCTGCAACGCCGCCCCAAAAAATACTTTTACATAACAAAATCATGGCTAACTCAAAGCAAGCACTCAAGCGCGTTCGTCAGAACATTAAGCGTAACGCGATCAACACATCTCTCAAAAGCCGTGTAAAGACTCTTCGCAAGAATTCTCTCGTAGCAGCAGCGGAAGGCAACACTGAAGCAGCTCAGAAGGCGTTTTCACAGTTTTCTTCTGCAGTAGACAAGTGTGCGAAGAAGAACATCTTCCACAAGAACAAGGCTGCAAACCTCAAGAGCAAGACTGTAAAAGCTATCAAGATAGCACAGTCTGCTTAATTGCTCACTTGCCACGGCAAGTAGGTCGAATTGCAGGTCGACAAGCTATTTAGAGAAACGGAGGCGCTTCAGAGTGAAGGCCTCCGTTTTTTTGTATTGGCCCTACTCAAGCTAACAGTGCTTGAGATTATTTTATATTGAGCGATGATGATTCAAGTAAGTAGATCATTGCTCTAATATCAAAAAGTTATGAAAAATCCCGTCAATAGCGAGCGCCAGAAGAAGGCGCAAGAAATAGCGTCAAACCCAACTTCTTATAAAGTGTGTGAAGGTTGTGATTCTATTGTGGGAGCTTCAGCTGTAACTTGCCCGAATTGTCACGGTTATCGTTTTGACGCTGAGCCGAGACGGGTGGTGGATCAAGCTATTTTCCTCAGCGCGAGAAAGCAGACTTCCGTCACTGTCGAAGATCTGACTTAGAGTTAGTTTTAAAAAGGGGGATGAAAACAGTAGGGATTACTCTTGGTGATCAGGCTGGTATTGGGCCTGAAGTTGTTGCCTCGGCTATGCAAAAGGTGAGTGTCCCAGAGGGAGTTAACTTACGGATTGTGGGCGAGACGATTGATGACGTAGTCGCTGGGGTGCCGACGCAAAAGACGGCGCAAGTGGCTCTGGATGCTCTGGAAGAGGGGGCTGCCTTCTTGAAAGTTGGGAAGATCGATGCGATTGTTACAGCTCCTGTTTCGAAGAAAGGCTTGCACGAAGTAGGCTTTCGTTTTCCCGGTCAGACGGAATTTTTTGCGGAACGCATGGATTGTGATAATCATGCGATGTGTCTCACTGGTGCGAATTTGACGGTTGCTTTAGTGACTATTCACATCCCATTAGCTGACGTTCCTCAGTTGTTGAGCCAGCCAGAGATTGTACGAGTTGGGAAGTTGCTCGCCGATTTTACAGCGCAGAAGGTGAAGCGTCATCCTCGGATCGCAGTGTGTGGGCTCAATCCACACGCTGGAGAAAATGAGGCATTTGGTAAGGAAGATCAGAAAATGATCATACCTGCGATTGCTCAGCTTTCGGCTGAGTATGAGGGTGCTGACTTTTTTGGACCCCATCCACCGGATACTATTTTCCGCCTCGCTGCTGATGGAGAATATGATGCCGTATTGTGCATGTACCATGATCAAGGGCTCATTCCTCTCAAATTGATCGATTTTGATACCGGGGTGAATACCACGCTCGGGCTTGCTCGACCACGTACGAGTCCAGACCATGGAACCGCCTTTGGAATTGCTGGTCAGGGGATTGCAAGCGACTCTTCCATGCAACACGCTATTCAGTTAGCGATTGATTTAGTCTCTTCCTAGGATTCTAGGCGACTGAGTAGAGAAAATATTGACTTTGTCATAAAACTCGGCATTTGTGCGGCATGTTACGTCAACTTTTGAAATCAAAGATTCACCGCGCAACGTGCACTGACGGTGTGGTCGATTATGAAGGTAGCATCGAGATTCCACTCGACCTCATGGAGGCTGTGGATCTCATTCCTGGTGAAAAGGTTCTCGTTACGTCTGCATCTAAGGGAGGTCGACTAGAGACTTATGCTCAGCCTGGTCTTCCTGGTACAGGAAAGATTATCCTCAATGGCGGATCGGCACACGTGATTGGTGAAGGCGAGCGTATCACGATCATGGCATTCGCTCTTTCTGCTGAGCCAGTTGAAGTTAAGAAAGTCGTCTGTAATGAGCAGAATGAAATTATCCGACTCGGTAAGTAATTACGAGTTGAGAATCGGGTAAATCATGGCTTTACATTAAGTCTATTGCTTATCATATTCTGCGCCTCATGAATTCAATGACTTTAGCAGCTAGTGGGTTCCTTCCAATCGCGATCAATATCCTTCTCGTTATCCTTGTAGCAGTGAGTCTGTTGCTTTGCTTAGTGGTGCTTATGCAACGACCTAAGCAGGAGGGGTTAGGAGCCGCATTTGGTGGTGGCATGACGGATCAAGCTTTTGGTGCTCGCACGACAGACGTCCTTCAGAAAGGCACAGTCTGGATCGGTACAGTATTTTTTGTTGTAGCTCTTACTCTCTCAGTTCTCGTGACTGCTCAAAATTCTGGACAGAATATTGAGGAAGAAGTTTCAAAGCTCGTTGAAGAAACAGCTGAGGAAGTAATAACTGAAGCTGAAGAGACTCTAGTCGAGGAGCCTGCTACTGAAGAGGCAGCTCCAGAAGTTACAGCAACAGAGGAGACTCCTTCTATAGAAGAAAAAGTTACTGAATAAAGTTTTCAATACGGAGACGCAATTCGTGTCGACGAAGCAACAAGCACCAGTGTGGGCGAGACCGGAAGCATTTCCAGCTAAACCAACTTCTGATGCTTTTGGTTTTCAGGATACCAAAGGAAAGCGCCATACTGCAAATTCCTTGAAGTCGCTGATTCAAAAAATAGCTAAGTCAAAGCAGGGGGTGGATCTCGTTTGGTCTCCCGAATCAGACTATTGTGTCGTGCCTGAAGAACTTGTAAGTTTGCGCAAGACATTGGCGGAGCGTCGTATCGATTGGGCGCAGAATGACTTGTCTGATGGGCGTAAGCTTACGCTTTTGATGGGGACTGCGTTTCTCTGGGCGAGCTACGCAGCCTATACCAATACGGGTGGAGACTGGTGGGCGGTAGTGCATTCGCCGATTGTAGCGATCATTGCAATCATGTTGCTGATTTTCGGAATGATTCCTTATTACGAGGGGTGGAAAGAGCTACAGAAGTCGGAAAAGTATGATACCGCATATTGGGATAAAGAAGTGGCGTATGCGCGCTTTGATAGTTGGCTGAACCAAGGGATGGCTCCTTATAGTTTTTTGTTACTGTTCATTATGATTTTTATCGGTGCAGTACAGTGGTATGTGGCGGGGAGTGCTGAGTGGGCTTCTGCGACTGTGCAGAAAGTGGGCTTGTTGAAGCAGCTCAATCCTGCGGGCGATCCATGGTGGCGTTATCTTACTGCACCGTTGGTACACGGGAATCTTGTACATTGGCTAATGAACTTCGTTGCGCTGAGGTATTTGGCTAGGCTGGCTGAAGTTTTGGCTCGTTGGCCACATATGATTTTGGTATTTCTTATATCCGCTTTTGTTGGTGGGATGACAACAGCTTATTTCGTGCCATCGGTATCTAGCGTTGGCGCCTCTGGTGGCATCCTTGGTCTATTGGGCTTCTTGCTCGTTTTTGAGACATTACACCGAACATTAGTGCCTCGGACTGCTAGCAAACGTTTAGTGGCTGGCTTAGTGGTGGTGGCATTGATGGGCGCTGTCGGTTTCAGCTTTATTGATAATGCAACACATGCTGGCGGCTTAGTCGCTGGCATGCTGTATGCTTTGATTGTATTCCCGCCAACTACATCGGTGTTTCGTCCAGAGATTCTGTTGAAGGACAAAGTACTAGGCTACACAGCTGTAGTGGTATTGGTCGTAGCGACTGGGGGGACGATTATTTTGCTGTTGAGCTAAGGACTGATTGGTCGAGCCAGGTGCCTACACACTGAAAAAGGGTCTCTCGACCTGCCTCAGCAAAGGTCTCGTGCAGCATGTTAGGGAACTCGTTGTATTGCTTATGCGGCCAGTCGAGTTGTTGAAAGAAATCGAGCGCAATCTGTGGGGGGCAGACGGAGTCGGCACCACCCTGAGTAAATAAAAATGGATTGCGGTAGTTCTTGCTGGGCAGTGTATCGTGTATGAGTTCTGAAATTTTGATGAGCTGGGTGCCCCAACCTATCGAGACTCTACGGTGACCGAGTGATAGTGGGTCTTTGGGAAGTGTGCCTGACGAAAAATCCTCTAGTCGGCACATATCGGGAGTAACGCCAGTGTGGATAGTTGTGCTCGGGCTGACGCTGGCAAGTATGTTGGCCATTCGAATAAACCAGTTTGAACGACCGTTAACTGGGCTGAGAAGTGGGCTATTGACCCAGCAATATTTAGGCATCGGTAATAGGCCTTTGAGGGCTAGAGAAAGGTGTCTCAATGTCAAGAGGCCACCCATCGAGTGTCCTGCAATTCCGGTAGGGAGGCCTTCTGTGGCTTCTATATAGTTTGCTATGACTTTGTCTATAAATTGTTGGGAATCGATGTGACCTCGCTTACCCGAGCTTCGACCATGCCCCTGAAGGTCAGTGACAATACATTTGATACCTCGATCAGTGAATGGGTGCAGGACATCGATATAGCGTTCGGCATAATCGCCCTGACCGTGTGAGAAAATGCACGCGCCTGTGACTTCGGTATCTCGGCTGGGGCTGAGTACGATGCGATGAAGTCTCTTACCGTCGACCGTAATATGACTGGATTGCGTTCTCACAGTCTAAGCTGCATGCTTTCAAAGATTCTCTTAAAGATCTTAGCGTCTTCGGTGCGTTTCAGCTTATTGAAACTATGTTCAAGGTTACGCAGAATTCTCATCATAATGTGACCGAGGGGAGCATGGCTGAGAATTGCTTGTTTGGCGTAGACAGAGATATTTTTGTTTTCACTGAGTATATCTTTGACTGAGATCAGGCGACCTTTGTGGAAGCAGTCAACGAGCATTGGTTTCGAATCTAAATGAATGCGAGCTAAGAAATGACCTGGATAGTTACAGCCCGTGACATTGAGGTCTAACCGGCGGGCTATGAGCATGTAAATAAGTGCGAGGCTAATTGGATTGCCTAGGCCTGTATCGATACACCAGCTCAAGTCACTGTTTTTAGGAGTGTAGTAGTCGTTTTTGTTGCCCACGAACTTGCCTGACTCGAAGAGCCATTTGCGTAGGCTTTCTTCAGAGTGATGGTGTCTTTCTTCTTCGGCTTCTTCGCAAAGCATGTCCAATAAATCCGGTAAGGTTGGTCTGAGTGTGACTCCATCATGGAGGAAGTCGGAGATGAGTCGCAGCATGTCCTCGAAGGTGTCCCAATCTTCGTCGAGCGCATCTGCACCACCTTGGGGCACATGCCATTCTTGGATCAATGTTTTACGTCTTCTAGGGAGCAAGAGCAGAGAGAGTCGTTTGTGGTCAGATGGCTTGAGGTCGATCGCTAAGGCTGCGAGTTCGTTGTTCAAATCACCCGAGGTATCAGAGAATTCTTTACGCAGTGCTTCTTGAATGGCTGGCTCGTCATCGTCCAGTAACTTAAGCATGTGTGGCAGTTGTTCTTTGTTTACCATATACACCTATAATTTACTGCTAGATTGAGCTGAGGTCAACGATTCTCGGCCTTAGTAGGTGCGACTATCTAAGTATAAGTTAGATAAATAACTAGAAAGCCGTAGTTGTTGATGGGCTGTAACTGAGGAGGGGCATGAAGGAGGTTTCCTAGGTTGCAAGGCTTGTCGGTTGGCTTTAGCGTGCGGGTATGATGGCAGAACAAGGTGGCTTCACGAAATTGATTTCACTCATTGGTGCCGGAGCGCGCATCAGTGTGAAGCCCTTGCTTGTGGTGCTTATTGGTTGCAGCTTTATTACTCTGATGGCTGTCGTGTATGCGCGCTGGGCGATGGATGTGAGCTGGGGATACCCGGAATACTCCTCCCGTTGATGGCCTATACGCTCTCCCTAAGGGAGAGGTCACGGGAATCTCCTTTGTGGACAGCACCTCCATATGCGACAACATGAAGAACAAGCTCATGAGCAACAAGTTGATGCTGCGAAAGAGAAGCCTCATAAAAACTGTCAACGATCAGCTCAAGAACATCAGTAATGTGGCTCGGTTTGGTATGAAGGAGTCCACAAAAAACTCAGCAGGAGGTTCCTGCTGAGTTTGAAAGAATACGACCCGCTTGCGAGAGCTTACTTACGCCGGCGCAAGATGAGAGCGAGGCCACCAAGACCGAGCAGGGCGGTGGTAGACGGTTCAGGAACTGCTCTGACAAATGCTGCGCTGTGGGCAGCTATTTCGGTGGCGCTCAACTCTGAGTTATATGCCGCGAAACCAAGGATGTTACCTGGGAGTGCGCTGTAGAAGTTACTGCCGTAGAGATATCCCCCCAAACCTGTCGTGCCAGAAAGATCGATGACCTTCCCAGTGAAGGTGTGAGCAAGGGCACCGTTTACATAGAGATAAGTGTTCGTGCCATCTGTGGTGAATACAACGTGGGTGTCCGTGTCTGCAGTATGAGCAACTCCAGAGTAAAGATAACTACCACTCGGACCATCATAGATACCGTAGTTGTTAGTATTTGAGATCTCCCATGCAAGGCTTTTCCTGGTTTCACTGTCACCGAGGAGGATTGAATTACCAAATTCTATTGGGGTGCTACCAGCGTTGACGATGAACTCGAAGCTTCTTGCACCGCTTAAAGTTCCTACGTTGATGGTTTCAGGTGTGCTTACTGTAGTGAACTTGGTGGCAGTAGCTGTAGTGCCTGTACCGACAGCAGTTTTCCAGTGACTAAGAGCTGCATGTGCAGAGCTTGCACCGAGGGCGAGTGAGACGAGTGTAAATAATAGTTTTTTCATTATTCCTAAGTTTTTAAATATGCTTAGGAACCTAAATATGCTTAGGAACCTAAATATGCTTAGGAACCTAAATATGCTTAGGAACCTAAATATGCTTAGGAACCTAAATATGCTTAGGAACCTAAATATGCTTAGGAACCTAAAACTAGTTCTTAATTTAGTTAGATTACAAAAGACGTCAACAATAAATTTGCATTTTTTTAGCGAGGGGGTACTGAAGGTAAGAATATAGCTTAGTGAATAGGTTGAATGTGTTTTTGCTAGTCCTTGAAGGTTTGTGCACATTTCCACCAAAAGCATGCTTTTGGTGGAAGTATCGGAGGAGGAGTGATCGAGAATTGCCATTTGCAACGCATCAGGGTTCACAAAGCACACAGCCTTGGTGTTCTTAGGGTATTGTTCGATCCACTTTTTTACTTTCTCTACTGATCCCCCCAGCGCTGGCCGCATGCTTGATTAATCAGTTTGTAGAGGTCGCTTTAAGCAAAACTCAGGTGGTTTACTTTAAATGGTTTGAGCCGGCTTTATGAAACTTTGCTGGAATCCAAAGAACTTTACGCAATTCTACGGGAGCGCTACGCAGAGCGGCGTAGAGGTAAAGATATCAAGGGTATAGGCCCAGTGGCGACTATTCGGCGAATGATGTTGTTAGGTGGTTTGATTTGGGACTCTAGGGATGTAATCGATGCCGCATCTAACGTTTACGGTCTATTGGATCTCTTCAACCCACTGTTTTGGCTGATGATGTTGATTAGTTTTGTGAGCTCTCTCGTGTTTTGTGGGCTCTTTGTGCTCGTAAGTGGTGGGCACTATGTATGAGGAGTTGTGCCCTAGAAAGTTCCGTTGAGCTTTCGGAGTGTCCAGAATAGTGAGAGTAGGACAATGAGCGTAATCATGGTCGCAAGGTGGGTCCAGATTGGTAAGCTGAGCTGTTGAGGGACTTTGACTGGAAGCGCATTGATCGCGCGGTCGATAGAGTCGAGTTCGGATGGCTTGATCACTTGCCCTTCAGTCACTCGAGCCATTTCTTCTAACACTTCAAGTCTTGCTGGCTGACCTGTCTTTTCGAGCTGTGAATCTTGGGCTATGATCGTGGTTTCCACTGCACTGTCTTGAACGTTGGCAATCTCGGCAGACAACTTCCATTTGCCAGAAGAAATGATGCGCATACGGCCAGAGAAGCTTCCCCAGGCTGCTTCGGATGGGCTGAGTTCAATACGTGTCATTGTGCCGTCCGGGGTTGCAATATTGACGTATACAGAACCCTCAGTGAGAGGTGTACCATCGGCTTCGAATGCGTTCGCATTGAGTGTGACTGTGTCGCCTAGTTTTGGGCGATCTGGGCTGAAGTAGAGACGGATGCGTTCTCCTGCGGCCATATTGCGCTGGTAGGACATCCATCGTGCGACTTGTCCCCAGAAGCGATAGTGATAGAGGTCTTCGACTCCTCGCCTCCAACGCCATGCCGAGTCATGACCAAGGTAGAGGACTTTGCCGTTTTTAGCGGATTTGGTGACGAGAAGTGGAATTCGGCCATAGTGATTACGGCGATTAGCGTGGGTTGCTAAAACGTCGGCACCACCTTTGGCTTTCTGAATGGCTGCTGACCAATAGAAGCCAGGAAGGCTTTCCCAGATGCTCTCATTTTCGGCTTCATTGTTACCAAGCATAGTTAGCAAGGAACCTCTTCCCTGTGAGGTGAGTGAGAGTGGAGACGCTGTGGACTCACTGAGGCCTTTGGGTTTGTCTGGGTCTAGAATGACAGGGATAAGCTCACCGAGAGGGGAGCCTAACAAAGTTTTTTGATAACCTTTAGGTCCAGGAATGAAAACGATGCCACTGGCCTGATTTTCCACGAGTCCTTTGAGCAAAGACGCCTGTTTTTTTGTAAGCTGCCCATTGCCAATTCCTAAGTCGCCTAAGAAAACGACATCGTACTTTTGGAGCTCTTCGAGTTTATCTGGGAATTGTTGGATGTAGTTCGGGCCATCTCCATTATTGAGTTTGGGGTGGAATAAGAGGCAATCTAGATCGACACCTGGATCACGAGAGAGGGCATTACGAATGAAGCGGTATTCCCAGCGAGGGACTGAATCCATCACGAGCACTTTGATGTTTTCTTTTTTGCCTTGGATGATGAAGTCTTGGCGGTTGTTTGCGGCAACGAGTTCGCCTTTGGCAACGGGGAAGGAGAGTTCTAGCTTTGAGGAGCCTTCCTTGTCGATGCGCCAGAGCATAGTGTCATGGAACTCTTTTTCAGCAGGAATGAGAATGCGTTTTGAGAACTCTCGACCGCTCGCAGTGTCCCGTAGTTTGATAATAGTTGTAACATCTCGTTTGAGAGAGGAGCGGAGGGTGAAAGAAATTTGAATCGGCTCACTCACAATGCCGTAGGTAGGCGCGATGATGTCGAGGATCTCAATGTCAGGCAGTTTGTCTTTTCTACCTACGGGGATAGCGAAGAGAGGCACTTTCTGCAGGAGCATTTTTTGCGCAGCTCCTATCGGCGGACTACCTTGATTCCAGTCCCCATCACTCAGAAGAACAATCGCACGCAAGTTATCATGGTTTTCCAAGAGATTTTCGATCGGCGTGCTGAAATCGGTGCCAGCTTGAGGGGTTACAGAACCTAACTCATTGGAAGGTGCGGTTGAGAAAGCTTGGGAAAACACCGTAACCTCTCCGTTTTCTTCCAACTTTTTCCAGACATTGAGGTCTAAGGAATGAGAGATGAAATGCTGGCGTGTCACCGCCATTTTTTCGTTCGGTAAGGTGGCGTCCAGAGTCTCGGTTGAGAGCGAGGCGTCCCACAGAATGGCGACTTCTGGGTTGCTCTCAGGAATGATTGTGGTCTTCCATTCTGGCTCCCAGAGCATGAGAACAACGAGGAGAGTAATAAGAAAACGAAGGGCTTCGATGCTGCTGGTTCTCTTTGGCCTAGCTGACCTTTTTGTTGCCACCACACAGAGTGCTCCAACGACCAAAAGAGCGACACATCCGATCAATACTACCAGAAGTGACGGGGAAAAATGCAGGTTGTGGATGTGGAAATGCAAATTAAGATTTAGGTGCTAGGTTTTTGCGCTTTTGGGCTAAACAAAGGATGGCTTCAGTTATCATGAAAATGAGCATGGCTACGAGGAAGGCTTGCCAGAGCTGTTGGGAAAAGGCAGAGTCGGCTTTGCTTTCTTTTTCAAATAAAGTGTAGGGCACTCCTGCAAAGAGTTTATCGATGGCTTCGTTGCTCAGAGCGTCCGCTTGTGTTTCTTCGGGAGCGATATTGACGGCGAGTGTGCGCTCGCCAAATTTATAGACTCCTGTTTCATATTCAGCATTCAGTGGGGAGCTTGAAGTTGCTTCATCGAGGCGCTTCCGAGAGGCTTTGTCTATAGACACATCAGCAGGTAAAGCGCCAATGGTAGTGGCGAAATTTGAACCGAATCTTGAGTTTCCTTTCTGAACGAGACGTTGGATCAGAGGTAGGATGACATCGGCATCACCGAGGTTTGACCATGTGTAGTCTGGCATTGTCGATACAAAGTAGGCGGCACCTTTGCCGTGAAGCTCACGTGTTAGGAAAGTATCGTTGTTTTGCCATTGGGCGAGACTCGAGCCTTGGGTCACGATTCCACGTCGCTTGATAGCTTTGAGTTTTTCCACGGCGATTGGTGTTCCATCCTCGCCATTCCGCAATGGACCATCTTTTCTATTCCATTTTGGAACAATAAAGAATTTACCTTTTGCAGATTTACTGAGAACGCCCCATTGCGTGTCAAGGAATTCTGTCGAGTCGGTGTTTACTGGAGGAAAAAATGCAATAACTCCACCTTTGTTCATGAAGTCCAGCAGAGGTTGTTGTTGATCAGATTGGGGTAATGGGGCCTGCCAAAGAACGAGTGAAAGGGAATCCCATGAGATAGGTTGATGAGGTAGGTAGCTTTGTACTTGCTGATTTTGAAAGCCTGGCGGAGCTGCGGCGAGCTGCAAGTAGGTTCTGGCTTCAGGTAGAGTCGCGACTACCGCTGAGTATATTGGTTGTTCTTCACCGTAGGAAAAATAGGCTGTGTTGTCTCTCAAGTTTGAATCGGCAGGGAGCTGTAAGTAACCAAAACCTGATTTACCAGTGAGTGGAATGCTTTTGGTGAGTCGAGTAATGTTGCCTCTGATATCAACAGTTTCGGTGACTTGAGCTTCATTGAGTGAAAAGGTAAGAGGGATCTTTTGTTGTTCAGCTCTTCCAGATTGGCGAATTTCTAAGTCAATTTGTAAGGAGTCATTCTCGCGTTGCACACGCTCTAACTGAATGCTTATATTCTGATTAGGCGCACTTTTAAGGGAGAGTATTTTCAATCTCGCTTGGTCGCTGAAGTTCTCGATACCTGTTCGAATGTTGTTCCACTTTCCGCTGCTGGTGAGCCAATCATTCTCTTGAAGATCTGAGGCTAACCAAATTTCTGTTCGGCCCGTATCATTTTGTAAAACGTATTGGATCGCCGAGTTCAGCAATGCTGGGATGTTTGCAGTGGTATCTGTTGCTTTAGTTTGAGCAATCGTGTCGAGGGTGTTTAGTGAAGTGACAGAAATCGGAATGCCAGAAGCGCTATCAAGTAAAATGAAGCGAGTGTCTCCGAGCTCCTGAAAGGAATTTCTGGCGAGTTGAAGAGCGGTTTCACGCTTAGTTGTAAGGCTATCAGTAGAGCTGAGTTCCATCGAAGCTGAACGGTCGAGAATGAGGATGACTGTATCGAGCTTTCCTCCGCCCCAATTGAGAAAGCCTTGGCTAGAGAGAGGGCGTGCCACAGCCATAATGAGAGCCACGATAGCGAGGGCTCTACTGGTGAGAATGATGATTTGCTTGAGTTTCTTCTTGCCGTGAGATTCACGGGTAGCCTTAAGCAAAAACTCCATAGCTGCCCATTGGACAACTCGGTGGCGGCGCCGGTTGAGTAAGTGGATGAGCACGGGGATACTCAGTGCTAACAACCACCAAAAGAAGAAGTAGGATGATAGAAATGGGAAGCTCAAGTTAGATTCTGTTCGTAGGTGTTAGTGGGTTCTTTTTTTAGGTAAACGGTCGAGAAGGAAGGCGGAAAGCACGCTTTCGTAGTTTTCTGTCGTGCGAGTGAGGTGATAGTCGACATTGGCATCGTGACAGCGCTTTTTGACATCGGTGAGAAATGCCTGAACGATCTCTCGGTATTCGTCAGCGATCAATATGGGCTCGGCGACGATAGGAGAGCCGTCTTCTAGATCGATAAAGCGGTGAGGTTGTTCGAATTCAAAATCAATTTCTTGAGGGTCCATGAGGTGGAATACCACTACATCGTGTTTTCTGTAGCGTAAATGCTGGAGAGCATTTAAAAACTCCTCCATGTCGCAGAATAAGTCAGAGAAAATAACGATGAGGCTTCGGCGAGGAACTTTCTCTGCGATATTTTGAAGAGCTTCGATCAGCCCCGTTTTCCCTTTAGGGGAAATTTCTGATAGAGTCTTGAAAATGCTTTGTAGGTGAGAGGCTCGGCGTTTAGGGGGAATTTCGATATTAAGCTTGTTAGAAATACAACTAATTCCAGCAGCGTCTCCTTGGTTCACCGTAAGGTAGGCTAGTGTAGCTGCTATTTGTTGAGCGAAGGCAATTTTAGATATGCCTTTGTCACTGAATTGCATAGACCTGCTCGTATCGATGATCATATGAGCGAGCAGGTTAGTATCGGCTTCAAACTCTTTGATGTAATAGCGATCAGATCGAGCGTATGCCTTCCAATCGAGTCTGCGAGTATCGTCACCTTGAACGTATTTACGGTATTCTGCAAACTCAACTGACGAACCTCGGTTCGGAGAACGGTGGCGGCCAGCTACATTACCGAGCATGGGTTGCCGGCTTTCTAGCGGGATGGCTCTGAGTCGAACGAGGACTTCGTGATCGAGGAATGGGTAGTTCACAAACGCTTTAATTATTGTTCATGCATCTCTTCAACGAGGCGTTCAACGACTTTGTTCGCTGTCATGCCCTGAGATTCTGCGGCAAAGTTTGTAAGTACTCTGTGTCCGAGTACGGGCATCGCTACGGCTTCAATGTCTTCGAGTCTAGCCATATAGGAACCATGAAGTGCTGCTCGGGATTTAGCGCCAAGAATCAAATATTGTACTGCACGTGGACCAGCACCCCAGCCAACATATTCTTTGACCCACTTAGGTGAGGAATCGAGTGTTGGGCGAGTTTTGCGCACAATATCTACGGCGTAATCATAAATGTGGTTAGGCACTGGCATGCGCCTAACAAGGTCTTGGTATGCGATGACTTGTTCATCTGTTAGGATCTGTTTGAGCTTCTCCTTAATAGCTCCTGTAGTTTTCCTCGCAATACGTCGTTCTTCATCTTTGGTAGGGTAATCAACGTCGATTAAGAACATAAAGCGGTCCAATTGCGCTTCTGGGAGTGGATAAGTTCCTTCTTGCTCTATGGGATTTTGTGTCGCGAGGACAAAGAATGGAGGATCAAGCTTATAAGTATGACCGAGGGCTGTGACGCGGTGCTCTTGCATGGCCTCTAACATCGCTGCTTGCGTTTTTGCAGGAGCGCGGTTGATTTCATCCGCTAAGAGAAGGTTTGCAAAAACTGGTCCTTTGATGAATTGGAATTCGCGGCGACCACTTTCTGTTTCCTGAAGTACGTCGGTACCTGTTATGTCGGCAGGCATGAGGTCGGGAGTAAACTGAATGCGGCTGAATGAGAGCTCCATGCATTCGGCTACGGAGGAAACTAACAATGTTTTAGCTAGTCCTGGAACCCCCATAAGAAGAGCGTGGCCACGTGCGAAGAGGGCGATGGCTAATTGCTCAATCACAGTTTCCTGACCGATAATGATCTTTGAGATATCTTCTTTGAAAGACTTATAGACTGCACCAAATTGATCGATTGCTACGACGTCGTCGGGTGGTAGCTGCGATGGGATAGTAGAGGTGTGGGTTTCCATTTGTTTGTTAGATTTGGGTCTTAGATAGAAAAATGCGATGGTGTGAGAATTCATACCAGCGCATAAATACGAAATCGTGCAATAATCTCTTGCAGGAGATTAGATATCTTCGTGAGAAACTCCTCTGAGTTCGAAGACTCGCTGAATTGTAGACTCGATCAAATTGTTAGGGCAGGATGCTCCTGCTGTGATACCAACGACAACATCTTTATCAAGATCTAACATGTTAGTATGTTGAGTTTCGACCTCAGTTTTTTGTTCGAGGTCAAAGTGGACAATTTCTTCGAGTGATTTGAGTCGGTCAGAGTTTTGGATGAAAAATGTTGGGAGTTCCTCTTGTCCGATTTCTACGAGGTGAGAAGTGTTAGAGCTATTGTAGCCGCCGACGACTAGGAGTACATCCATGTGGCCTTTGAGTATCTCAAAGAGTGCGTCTTGACGTTCCTGAGTGGCTCCACAGATCGTGTCAAAGAACTGGAAGTTTTCAGTTTTTCCATCGCGTTCATTGATCGCCCTGCAGACGCGCTTTTGAATTTCTTCGGTCTCGCTCTTGAGCATGGTTGTTTGGTTCGCGACACCCACCTTCTGAAGGTGAATTTCTGGATCAAAGCCTGGTGAGACAGCATTGCTAAAGCGCTCTATGAATTCTGTAGCTGAACGTTTGCTGGTGAGGTAGTCGCAAAGGAAATCGGTGTCTTCGAGAGTGAGGATGACAATGTAATGGCCGTCCTTGTGGTCACCGAGTGCGTGGGATGCTGTGGCGCGAGTTTCTTCGTGGCCAGCTTTACCGTGGATGATGGAAGTGTAGCCTTCCTTTGCATAGTTGCGGACTCGGCGCCAAACTTTCATAACGTCTCCACAAGTTGTGTCGACGATCGCTGCACCACGTTCTTCGATTTTCTCGATATAACTAGTAGGGGCACCAAATGCTGGGATAATGACGACGTCATCTTCGGTGAGTTGATCGTATTGCTCGTTCATTTCTTTCCAAGGGAGAGAAATGATGTTCATGTCCTTGAGTTGGCGATTTACCTCTTGGTTGTGAATGATTTCACCAATGAGGTAGATGCTGTTATTTTCGAAAACTTTACGCGCGGCATAGGCGAGGTCGATTGCTCGTTCGACGCCGTAGCAAAAGCCAAATTGGTGGGCGAGTTTGATAGTGGTATTGCCCACTGTGAGTGAATCATCATTGCCCCGGATTTTTTCAACAATGGATGACTCGTAGTGGCGCTGGACCTCTGCCTGGACTTTGGCCATGACATCGGGACGTCTGACATTAATGCGCTTGCGTTTCTTTGGTTTGGCGTCGCTCATAGATTTATTTTAATGGGATTATTCACCGCTAAGTTGCAGAGTTTTATCTACTAGTTCTATTTAGTTAGCCTGCTTCAAGGGGAGATTCATGAATGATATCAAGCTCTTAAATCAAGTGACTACTTACCCAAGTGGGTAAAGTAATCAAGGCTAACTTAAAGTGCTAAAGAGGGGTGAAATATACTAGAGTACACAGATTTAGTCTTCGAGAATAAAGACTTAAGCCCCGACGTAGTATGTTTTTTGCCGCTAGAAATAATTACATTGCTAATAATCGCCTCGAAGCTCTTAGGAGGTATCGATTACCTGATTATATCTCTAATCGTTTTATCGGTAGCTTTTTATCTCCCCCTCTAACATGCTGATGTATGTACGATCTAGCTCTGCTAGCTCAGCTAATTTTTCTTGGCTAAGACCTCGATCTCTACGAAAAAAATCGATATTCTTAGCAGGGTTTTCTGCGATAGACATGAATTACATCATGCCGAGCTTCATCTTACCTTCATCAGTGATCATATCCTGACTCCATACAGGATCCCAGACGAGGTCGACTTGAGCATCTTCGATGTTGTCGAGTGACATGATGCGTGCTTGAGCATCAGCTGTGATGACTGGACCCATGCCACAGCCTGGAGCTGTGAGAGTCATTTTAACATTCACGTCTGTCTTGCCGTTTTCTTTTTCAGTGAACACACAGTCGTAGACGAGGCCGAGGTTGACGATATCGACTGGGATCTCTGGATCGTAAACTTCCTTGAGTTGACCCCAGACTTGGTCTTCGAGAGGTGCGTCCTTGAGTTTATTCTCGTATTCTTTCTTTGCTTCGGCTTCTGTCTCATCAATGCCGAGAGCGTCGGCGTCTTTAGCAGAAATGCGGGCGAGGCCAGCCTGAGTAGCGACTGTGTAGCTGCCACCAAGTGTCTGAGTGACAACAACTGGTGTACCAACTGGTAGAGTCATCGCGTCACCACTAGGGATCTGAATAGCTTCGACTTCGCGTGCGAGAATGATTTCTTGATTCATGGGGTGACCTTTGAGTGGGAATGCGGAAGTTTCAAGAGTTAATTCATAGAGGTAAAAGTGGGGGGAGGAGGAGTTTGCCTGTAAACGCAAAGATTTCGATCGCGAGCTAGTACCATGTGTATTTTCATGACAAAGTAGTCAAAGGATTCTGCTAGAAATAAAACTTCTGGCGTGACTTGTTAGTGGGAATACACGATGGAAAAGTTACCAATGAGTTCGTTTACTCCTTTTAGAGAAAAGATGGCGCAGGCCGGTGTCAGCGAAGCTGCTATTCTGAGTTTTGAACGCAATTATGCTATTTTGTGCGAAGGCAATTCTACCGACATTTCGGAGGAGAGTATTGAGCCAGTAGCGGAACTTCCTGTACTCGAAGAAATTTCTCAAGATGGCGAAAAAATTGACCCAAAGCAGCTCGCACAAACTGTCGTGATCAAGCTCAATGGTGGGCTCGGTACCAGCATGGGACTGCAGAAAGCAAAGAGCTTGTTAGAAGTTAAAGAGGGATCCACTTTCCTCGATGTCATTGTCGACCAGATTTCCTATTTACGTGAGAGTACAGGAGCGCACGTGAAGTTCCTGCTGATGAATAGCTTCAGCACCTCGGCAGACACACTTGAGCACCTCGCTCAGTACGCCGACCGTGGACTTGCTGCTAAAGAGGAAGTCGAGCTGCACCAGAATCAGATTCCTAAAATTGATGCTGACACGATGGCTCCAGTAGAATTTGCAAACAATCCTGAGCTTGAGTGGTGCCCGCCTGGTCACGGTGACCTCTATCCAGCGATCGCAGGTTCTGGCTGGTTAGATAAATTGTTAGCTGAAGGTGTGAAGTATGCGTTCGTATCGAACTCAGACAACTTAGGTGCCGTATTGCACCCTGGTATTCTGCATTATTTTGCGGAGAGTGGTAAGCCATTCCTCATGGAAGCGACTCGTCGTACAGAAGCGGATAAAAAAGGTGGCCATCTTGCAATTCGTAAGGAAGACCAGCAGATGCTTCTCCGTGAGGTCGCGCAGACTGTTGACTCCGATATCCCTGAATTCCAGAATATTGCGAAGTACCAGTACTTCAATACTAACAGTTTGTGGGTAAACCTCGAGGCTCTCAAAGCTGAGCTTGATGCGCAAGGTGGCGTGCTACCTCTTCCTGTGATCATTAACAAGAAGACCGTGGATCCTCGTAATAAAGCGTCCCAGCCTGTCTATCAGTTAGAGACCGCTATAGGGGCTGCGATCGAGTGTTTCAAGGGCGCTGATGCGATCTGTGTCCCACGTTCACGTTTCGCACCTGTGAAGACTACAGCGGATCTTTTCTCTTTGCGTTCAGACGCATATGAAACCACTGAAGATGGTCGAGTGGTTCTCGTTAGCGAGCGTGGTGGTGAACCGCCAGTCGTGAGCCTTAGTGATGAGTATAAGCTTGTTGATAGCCTAGAAGGACTCGGAATTCCATCACTTAAGCAGGCTGATAAACTGAGCCTCACTGGCCCAGTACGTTTCTGTGATAGCGTGCAGATTCGCGGCACAGTGAGTATAACGAACTCAAAACCAGAAACTTCTTGGATCGCCAATGGTGTCTATCAAAATGAAGAGGTAGAATTCTAGTTCTGGCGCTGAGTTAGATCATATTTATGAGAGTCCGGCCATTCAAGGTCGGGCTTTTTTGTGCCATAAAATAGCTCGCTGTTAGGTGGCATATATGATGTTACAAAATTGTTGCTGCTCGTAAGTTTCTTCGCTTGCAAAGCGATAAAACGTAGTTGCATTTGCTCAATCTCAATCATTGCGCGGTAAAATGCCTCTTAGTGTTGCTACTGGAGGTAGTCGTAAAGCGGTAGACGCTACGCTCAATGCAACAGGGCTCGCAGAGCCTTAGGCAGGTGAGTCTTTTCAGCTTATATCGAGAAACCGATCGGAAAGACGATGTTGAGAACCATCGTGAGGAAAAAGTTGAAGATCAAGATCGCGAGTGATGAAAACACCATTGCATTAGTAGTCCCTCTACCCACTCCGACAGCTCCGTTGTTTACCTTGAGCCCTTGATGACAAGAAATGAGAACAATGAGCATGCCGAAGACAAAGCCCTTGATCAAAGCGATAGTGATGTCAGAGAAATCCGTGTGATCACTCATGTGGTGTAACCAATGTGCTGAGGAGACGTGAAAAATCTGCGTGCCAACAATCCATGCGGAAAGAATGCCGAAGAAGGCGGACTCCGCAATGAGGAGTGGGATCGAGATTGCCATGGCTCCAAAACGTGGGGTTACAAGGTAGTCGATCGGGTGTACGGCCATCGAGCGCAAAGCGTCTATTTGTTCCGTCACCTTCATAGTGCCGATCTCAGCGGACATGGCGGCACCCACACGGCCAGCGAGCATGAGTCCAGTGACAGTAGGACCCAGTTCTCGTAGCATTCCCGCACTCACAAGTGCTCCCCCGAGAGTTTCCATCTTCATTTGTGTCAGCTGGAAAAGTGCCTGGGCTGCGAGGACTGAGCCAGTAAAGGCGCCGGTGACGATCACCACAGGCTGAGAGCGATAGCCGATTTCCGCAATTTGCTTCATCAGTTGGTGGTAGCAAAAACGTCCGCGGAATACGGAAACAAAGACCTCTTTCACGAGTTTGCTCAACTCAACGAGGTAATTGAGTAAACTGAGAACGGGGGTTCCTATGAAGCGCAGAGCTAGCACGTCTTTTTTCTAGAGAAAAATGTGAGATGGAAAAAGAAAAAAAGGAGGAGCTTGTTAGTTAGGCGCATTGATCTAGTTAGCTATTTCAATGAGGTTGCCATCTGGATCGCGCAAGTAGATCGAGAGTAGTGGGGATAGCGCTCCAGTCCGAGGAACAGGTCTTTCTAAAATTGCGACGCCCTGCTGGGTGAGAGTGTGGGCAATTTGCTCGACAGGTGTGTCGCTAAGAAAGCAGAGACCTGCCGAGTCGGGCTGCACGTGCTGTGCCTTGGGTTCAAACTCTTGGCCACTTTGATGGAGGTTGATCTTTTGGGAACTATAGAGAAGTGTAGTATGGACTTCTTCGAAGGTGATTTTCTGCATGCCGAGTCGTTGACAGTAGGACTCAACAGTCGTTGGAATATCTTTGACGACAAGCACAAAATCTTCGATGTCCTTGGAGATTTGGGAAATTTGTTCACTGCTTGAATCCAAGGTGTTAGGGGGAATTTGCGACCAATGATGTAGATGGATGTAATACCAAGAGTGATGAGAAATAGGCGATTTGAAAGTCGAAAAGATGCCATAGTCAGAGTTTTGAACGCGGGTAGAGAATCGGCAAGATTTATGTATGTTAGATCTCTTTGCTCGGGTGAATCTCTCACGGTGCTGGTCTCGATGTTGTATTCTGAGTGAAGATCTTCGATCGGTTTTTGACTTTCTGGGAATTTTTGTCCATGTTCTTCGCCCGCTCGGAAATGGCGGACAGAGTTATGGGAAAGACACTCTATAAAAAGACATGGGACGCACATAGCGTTGGAATCTTGAAAGATGGACGCACACAGTTGTTCATCGGTTCACACTTGATTCACGAAGTCACCTCACCGCAGGCCTTCGGTATGATCCGTGATCTAGGATTAGGTGTGAAATTCCCAAACCGTACCTTTGCTACCGTAGACCACATTGTTCCTACAACAAACCAAGTTCAGCCATTCGAAGACAATCTCGCTGAAGCGATGATCAATGAGCTGAAGAAGAACGTAGAAGAATACGGTATCAAATATTTTTCTCTCAGCACAGGCCAGCAGGGTATCGTCCACATGGTGGGACCTGAGCAGGGGATTACTCAGCCAGGTACTACAATCGTTTGTGGTGACTCCCACACTGCGACTCACGGTGCCTTCGGCGCGATCGCATTCGGGATCGGAACTACGCAGGTGCGTGATGTGTTAGCGACTCAGACGCTCGCGATGGCTGCACTCAAGGTGCGCCGTGTGAATGTGAACGGTAAGCTCAAGTCGGGTGTCTACGCGAAGGATGTATCCCTTCATATCATTCGCCACCTCGGCGCTAAAGGCGGTATTGGCTTTGCTTACGAATACGGCGGCGATGTTTTCGATAACATGACTATGGAAGAACGCATGACTGTCTGTAACATGGCGATCGAAGGTGGTGCGCGCTGTGGTTATGTGAATCCAGACCAAACAACTTTCGACTACCTCAAAGGCCGTCCATACGCACCATCTAAAGATGAGTGGGATGCAGTGGTTGAAAAGTGGAAGTCTTTCTCTTCTGACGAAGATGCCGAATACGACGATGTTGTAAACTTCGATGCAGCAGACATCGAGCCAACAGTGACTTGGGGTATTTCTCCAGACCATGGCGTGGGTGTTTCCGGGCTTATTCCAGATCCAGCAAAGGCTGAGACTCTAGAGGAGAAAGCAAGCATCGAGGAAGCGCTCGAATATATGAAACTTCCTGCTGGTACTCCAGTCAACGAGATCCCAGTGGATGTAGCATTCATCGGTTCTTGTACTAATGGTCGCCTCTCTGATTTCCGTGCAGCAGCAGAACTTCTCAAGGGACACAAGGTGGCTGATGGCGTGAAAGCAATCGCAGTTCCTGGCTCCCAGATCACTGCCCACCAGTGTGAGCAAGAAGGTATCGCAGATATCTTCCGCGAAGCAGGTTTCGAATGGCGTCTTGCAGGTTGTTCTATGTGCCTTGCGATGAACCCAGATAAACTCGTCGGTGATCAGATCTGTGCGTCTTCATCAAACCGTAACTACAAGGGCCGTCAGGGCAGCCCAACTGGTCGCACCATTCTCATGAGCCCAGCAATGGTTGTAGCTGCCGCTGTAAACGGCAAGGTAAGCGATGTCCGACAGCTCGCGTAATTATTAAATACTTTAGCTCAAAAGCCCTTAGTCGAGTTATTCGGATGAGGGCTTTTTGTGATGGAATAATCAACTGAGATAGCTTGGAGGGGGGATCTCTCGATAAAGTGGCCAATCAAGCCTATGCGTGACCACGAAGCACAATGCTGCGATGAGCAGGATTATGGAGAGCTTGAAAATAGACGATATAGAGAAGGGCTGAGGTAAATGGGTTTGAGCCTTTACCTGCAATGAGCATCATTTGTAACCATCTATTTTTCTTCTTTCGGAAGCGCTTGCGTGCAGCAAGGATGAGATTTCTTAGCGCATGATTTTTTGCTACTTAGAGTTGTTAGCTTTGAGTTCTTTCCAGAGTTGTTTGGCTCTTTTTCCTCCGAGGATTGGGGGATGAGTCGAGTGATGAGCTGGTAGTTTTCTCCCCACTTGCTATCTGTAACCATCTATTTTTCTTCTTTCGGAAGCGCTTGCGTGCAGCTGTGTCAAGGATGAGATTTCTTAGCGCATGATTTTTCAGTAGCTACTTAGAGTTGTTAGCTTTGAGTTCTTTCCAGAGTTGTTTGGCTCTTTTTCCTCCGAGGATTGGGGGATGAGTCGAGTGATGAGCTGGTAGTTTTCTCCCCACTTGCTATCTGCCCATTAAACGCAGACACACACGTGCGGGTTCTCTAAGATTTGGCTGGCTGTGTAACTCATTCCCTTTGAGTGCTAACAGACAGGCGTGAAGAGCCTCCACTATGAAGGTGTTCATTACTGGGAGTATAGACAGGAAAGGGAGCAAAATTACCACGCATGTATGCGTCCATTATTTAGAAATCATTGCTGTGTCAATGTCTCCAATCATTAGGTTGACAAATTCTATGAAGTTCTAGTAAAAAGCGTTGTGCATAGAGTATTCGATCGTATCTTTGCGTAGACTCGCTTTGGGCATTGATGATAGAATTACTTACAAACTTTCTCGAACTCTTTATGGAGTCAGGGCCTTGGTTGATGCTAGGCTTGTTTGTCGCTGGGATGATGCGCGCATTTTTACCAAGTGACTTGCTGGCGAAACATTTGGGGAAGCCTAGTGTGAAGAGTACAGTGAAGGCTGCACTGATAGGAGCTCCTTTGCCATTGTGTTCATGTGGGGTGATTCCTGCAGCCGTCGGCTTGCGACGTGGTGGAGCCTCGAAGGCTTCGACGACATCCTTTCTTATTGCCACTCCAGAGACAGGGGTAGATTCGATTTCAGTTTCGTACGCCATGTTAGGGCCTTTCATGGCTGTTGTGAGACCCATCGCAGCGATTACGAGCGCAATTACAGCTGGATTGTTAGTTGGTAAGGATGAAAAGAAAGCTACGTCGCCTTCTAAAAAAAAGTGCTACTGTAAGCTAAAGGAAGAGCCTGTGAAAATAGTGTCGTGCTGTAGTAAAAATAAGACGACCAGCTCTCTGAGAGCTAAATTGAGAGACGGTCTGCGCTTCACATGTGTAACTTTAGTAAAAGATATCACGCTGTGGTTGTTGATCGGGTTGCTGTTTGCTGCCTTGGTAAAAACTTATGTGCCAGAAGCATTTTTAGCACAATGGGGTGATGGATTTCTCGCTTTCATCGTCATGGCATTGATAGGGGTGCCAATGTATATTTGCGCTACCGCCTCGACACCGATTGCTGCTGGTTTGCTATTTTCTGGAGTGTCGCCCGGAGCCGTACTGGTCTTTATGCTAGTAGGACCTGCGACGAATCTCGCAACAATTGGCTTGGTGAAAAAAGAATTAGGAGCAAGGGTTTTAGCTGCTTATCTCACGGGAGTGGTTGGGGGAGGTTTTGCCTTCGGTTATCTCACAAATTACGTAGCCCAGCGGAGCAGTATCGATGTCATAGCGCAGATCGAGCACGTACATTCGATGGGTATGGGAGTTCTCAATTATACTTTGAGTATTCTTTTGGCTGGGCTGATTCTCAATGCCTTGAGAGTTAAAATGAAGCGATAGACTCTTTTGGGTAAAGTGTTGAGTTAGAAGATTTATACCAAACTTTAAAGCGGAATGGTCAGAATGTATTTTATCTCTATAATCTGAGATGTGATGACAGGGACGAGATTAAAACTAGATACACATAATGAATCCGAGGAGGTTTCTTCACTCTTTGGTAAAGAGAAAGAAGTTTGGAAAAAAGAGCGCCTTTAGGCTATCAAGCTCCTATTAGGAACTTGTGCTCTAATTTCATGAGCAAGGTGAAAGCTGGTATTATCACGATGCCGCCGCCGACTTCACAGAGGACTCCTAACAGACTTGTTGTTGCACCTACAGATACACTGAGAATGAGGGTTTTCATGAGATTTAGCGGCGTTTTTGTTTAGCGGTGCTCATGAGTTCAACGACGAGGCGGTGTAGAACCATGCGGTGGTTGAGTCCTGAGGTGACGAGTGCTTTGTCAGCTTCGATGCAGGATTCCATCGACTGCTTGAGTGCTGAGAACGGGAAGACTTGAGCATCGCGTGCGGCGAGGAAAAGTGGGTAGGCATTGACTCCACCTGCTTTTTTCTGTGGAAGCCAAGTGCGATCCATTTCTGGAAGGCTATCGAGGGCTCTTGCGAAGGCATTGTAGTTGTGCATGGGGAGTTTCATGTTCTCGCCAGCAGCTCGCGCCATGAAGAGGTTGCGAATCGTCGGAATGAGCGAGGCTCTGAGGATAGCAATAGCTTCTTCGCCCCGATCTAACTGCTGGTCGATGAGTTCAAGTGCGCGAGCTCCGTCACGTTTTTGCAATGCTCTGCCAACTTCGAAAACGAGGCCAGCGCGCGAGAGAGGAATCATTTTTCTGATATCCTCGAGCTCGACAGTACGTCTTTCTTTTCCAAGAAAGAGGTCGAGCTTATTGATCTCGACATTGATCTGGCGAGTATCTTCACCGGCGAGCATGACAAAAAGCTCCATGGCGTCGGCAGTGAAAGTGAGATCGAGTTGCTTGGCGCGTTCTTCCACCATCGTGGCAACTTGTTTTTCCCAGCCATCTTTTGAGGTGTCGAGCTTGTTGTGCTCTTCAATCGTAGCGTTATCTTTGAGCCATTTATAGAAAGCTCTGCGCTTGTCTAGGCCAGTGGCAGATAGGATGAAAATGATGTCGTCACCAAGTCCTGCTGCTAAAGTCTCCTTGAGAGCTTCGACTCCGAGTTTGGCACGTTCTGCTTCACTTGTACGGTCAGAGCCCATGAAGGTAGCGCGTTTGAGCCAGACAATTTTTCTACTTCCGAAGAATGGAAGTGTCTGAAGAGCCTGAATGGTTTCGTGAGCAATTTCGTGGGCGTGTTCAGAATTGTCAGCATTGCCATCGATGATGTCGTTGGCAAAGTCATCCCCATTAGTGGGCTTGAGCTTGTTGAAAAGCTTGAGAGCAGATTCGGCGCAGGCGCCGTCGTCGGTCCCATAGAAGACGTAGATGTTGGGCATACTTACTCGAGGCTAGAGTCATCTTCTATCACTTCATCGTATTGGCTGATGCAGTAGCGCTCTTCGAGCGACAGCCTAGCCTGATTGATGGCTCCGAACCAGATATCCGCTTCATCTTCTTTGATGAAGAGCGAGCTAGTGAGGTCGCTGAATTTTTCAGCAGTGCTGATAGAACGAGAAACGTGGAGGACTTGTTCGTTGAATTTGTCAGAAAGCTCAGGAGTGATGAGGTCAATCCAATCTTCGTCAACACTCATGTAGTTGGCTAGTCTATTAGCGAGAGACTCGTCTGGCATCTGGCTAGCATCCGTGCAGATCATTTCTAACACAAACCAATCAGTAGGGTTTTCTGTGTCAATTCTGAGGCTGCGATCAAGTGTGGGTGCGACTCTCATTGGGCTTTTTGAATAGTAGCTTTGATCTGATGAGTATGGAGTTGTTGGACGTAGAGTTCAGCTTGCTCTTTTTCGCCAGTCCAGACGATAGATTTGCCACGTATGGTGGATCTCTAACATGAGCTTTTCTGATTGCTTTTTATTGTAGCCGAAGATGCGCTTGAGCACGAGAGTGATGTAGGGCATAAGGTTGATTGGGTTATCAAAAATTACGACGAACCACGATGAGGTCGTCCAAGTGTTTGTTTTGGTTTGAAGATTGGTGCTCGGTGATTCCAGTCGCATTTGTTGGGTATGTTGCCTTGTTTGTGGTGTAGCTTCAACAAGGAAGTTGAGGGAAATAAAAAGCCACAGCTGCTGAGTGCTGCGGTGGCTATGGAGGAAGCTTGAGGTGCTAATGTGCCTTACTTAGATTGTTCAAGCATGCGGAGAATGGGGGTCTCGGCACGTTGGCGGATGTCTTCTGGCATACGCACTTCTGGGCTGAGATCGCGGAGGCAGTCGCGGAGCTTTTTAAGTGTGTTCATCTTCATGAAGTGGCAGTCGTTGCACGCGCACTTGTCTGTAGGTCCAGCGATGAGGTTTTTGTCTGGAGCTTCTTTCCGAAGGCGGTGAAGCATGCTGGATTCAGTCACTACGATGATGTCTTTGACTGGAGCATTTTGACAGAAGGCGATCATTTTCTCTGTGGAGCATACTTCATCAGCGAGCATGCGAACGGCTGTGGTGCACTCTGGGTGTGCTACTACGAGTGCGTCTGGATATTCGTCTTTAATCTTATTGATAGAGTTCTGTGTGAACTCAACGTGTACGTAACAAGAGCCCTGCCATAGGTCCATTTTACGACCAGTTTGTTCCATTACCCATGCGCCTAGGTTGGCGTCTGGAACGAAGAGGATTGAGCGATCTTGTGGGGCTTTGTTGACGATATCGATCGCATTACCAGAAGTGACGATGACATCGCAGAGCGCTTTGACGCCACCTGAGCAATTGATGTAAGCGATGACGTAATAGTTCTTTTCTTTGTTTGCTTCGAGGAAGGCTGCAAGATCTTCAGTTGGGCAGGATTCTTCGAGCGAGCAGCCGGCCTCAACGTTAGGGATAACAACAGTTTTGTTCGGGTTGAGAATGTTTGCTGTCTCAGCCATGAAGTGGACACCGCAGAAAGCGATAACGTCGCAGTCTGTTTGCTGAGCTTTGTATGCGAGCCCGAGGGAGTCGCCGACATAGTCAGCAATATCTTGGATTTCGCCGACTTGGTAGTTGTGGGCGAGGATGACAGCATTGCGCTCTTTTTTGAGGCGCAAGATTTCTTCTTTGAGGTCGATAGCAGTTGTAGCCATGAATAAATGAAGTGATGCTAAAGCTTGTGTTTCGCGATGTGGTTTGAGAAAGGAAAACGGACAACCTCGATCGTGAGGGTGCCCGTTTGAAATATTGAGATGCTTAGATCTAGTGTGTGGTCTTAGCCATAGCTAAGAGGAAAAGTTAGGGTGCTGTGGCTGTAGGTTTCTTCTTTTTCTCAAGAGTTGCTGCTGGAGCAGGTTTTGCGGACTCTGCTGCTGGCTTAACTGCGCTAGCGAGGCTAGGAGCACCAACTGTGGACTTACCAACGAATGTAGCACCTGCTTCGATGGATAGTGTGCCAGCCTTGATGTCGCCAACGAGTTCAGCATTTGCTTTGAGCTCAACGCGGTCAGAAACAGTGATGTTGCCGTGCACTTTGCCGTAGATGACTACGGAGCGAGTGCGGATTTCAGCGCGAACACGTGCATTTTCACCTACTGTGAGGGAACCGTCGGAATCGATTTCACCTTCGATCTTGCCGTCAACGACGAGGTCGTTTGTGAAGCGCACTTTACCTTTGATTTCAACGTCGGAGCTGAGCATGTTGCGACCGCTGCCTGCTGCGATTTGAGAGGTATTGGACTGTTGCTGTGAGCGCTGTTCAGAGATTGGCTTCTGAGTTGGCTGTGGACGAGAGGATAAGACGCTTGGCTTGCTGGAAGCTGTAGGTGTAGAGCTTTGTGCTGTGCTGGAGCTAGGAGTAGGAGCGCCTTGTGTTGGAGTTCCTTCGTTCTGGTTGCTGATATACTTTTTGAATACTGACATGGCTAGTGTGATGTTGTGATATTAAGGTGTTTTTCCGAGGGTGGAAAAACGCTAAGGAAGAATTTGGGCTACATTATAGTTTACTTAGAGGTTTGTGAATTTATTTTGACTTTTTCTACCTCTTCAGTGTTTTTTGCTGCAGGAGCTTCTGGTGTTGGAGTTACATCTGTCGTTGGAGCTGGCTTTTTCTCTACTTCTGTAGGAGCTGCTGCGTCGAGGAAACGTAGGCGGGTGTTAGCGATATATTTGTATGGAGCGTACTTGTTGATTGCCGAAATGTCGGTATCGGAGACGAGGTTCGTGACTTCCATGTAGTGCTCTTTTGCGCGATCTTTGTCGCCGTTTTGCTTGGCGATGTCACCGAGAGCAATTTGTGCAACAGGTTTGATGAAGTCTGCATTTTCCATGTCGAGCACTTTATTGAGTTTGACTTCTGCATCGGAGAGTTTGCCGTTGTTAAGAAGGTGAAGGCCTAGGCTCGTAGTTGCTGTCGGGATCGCTGCGTGGTTTGGGTAAATCGCGACGAAATCACGGAGCGCACTGATGGCATCTTCGGAGGACTTGTTCGACTTGATGTCAGCAAGTAAAAGCACTGCAGCACCAGCGGAAGCTGTGTTGCCATGGGCTGAGATAATTGCTTCGAGCTCTGATTCTTCTTCGGCGGAAGTGAGGGCTTCACCAGCCTGCGCTGAGAGCATATCGTTATAACCAGTGTAGCCAACGTAGGCTAACACACCGAGAAATGTAACCACTGAAAGTGTGATGAGGAGCTTTTGATTTTCTTCGAGGAAAACTTCAAATTTGGATGGGCCGTGATCGATTTCGGCAATAGGTGTTGATGTATCGTCCATTTGTACTGCGTGATGATAAGGATCTAAGGGCCATCTTGCAAGAAAGAAAGCGACTTCTGACAGGGAAAATGGGGATAGGTGGGAAGTATTCTCGGTGATGCTTCGGGATTGGCATTGAAATACATGGAAGATGGGCTAGATTCTTGCTTGGTGCTGCATGCTTCTGTGCATAACTACTTATGAAATCTAAACTAAATCAGGCTCTCTTCTACGGTATCGTTGATCTTGGCTATGTGGCTGAAGAAAATGTAATTTCAGTAACTCAAGATTTGCTTGAGGGGGGAGCTGGGATCGTGCAGCTGCGGGCAAAAGGGCTTTCGTTAGAGGTCGTGGAAAGCTTGGCGAAAGAAATTGCGCCGATTTGTCGTGTGGCGGGCATCCCATTTATTGTGAATGATTTTCCTGAAATTGCGAAACGTGTCGTAGCGGATGGTGTGCATATTGGTCAAGATGATGGTTCTCTCGCAGATGTGCGCGCGGTGGTAGGTGAGGATATGTTAGTAGGGCGCTCGACGCATTCACCTGAGCAAGCGCAAGGAGCTCTAGATGAAGGTTTTGACTACATCGGTTTTGGGCCTCTGTTTCCAACTCCTACTAAAAAAGGGCGACTTGGGATGGGGATGGAGAGTGTGGCTTCCGTTCAGTCCACGGTAGGGGGTCAGATCCCTGTATTTTGTATTGGTGGTGTACGACGCGATAATCTCGATGAAGTGATAGCAGCCGGTGCGCGACGTGTAGTTGTAGTGTCAGATGTGCTCGTTGCGAAATCGATCTTGGCGGCGGCAGCTGAAGTGGTGGCTCAGTTGAAATAAATTTATGAAAACGAAAAAATCAGTAATCGTTGGTGGCACAATTGCGATCGACAATGTGAAGACCCCTACCGCAGAGGGAAGCAATTTGTTAGGCGGTTCAGCGGCCTATGCATCATTGGCTACGAGCTTCTATCATGACTCAGTGAATCTGGTGGGAATCGTCGGGCGCGATTATCCGCAGGAGCATTTGGATATGCTGGCCTCTCATGGTGTAGATCTTACTGGTGTGGAGCGCTCTGAGAGTGCTTCATTCACTTGGTCTGGTGAGTATATGGAGAATATGAATGATCGTGAGACGCATGAAGTAGCTCTCAATGTGTTAGAAAGCTGGGAGGTGAAAGTGCCTGAGTCCATATCTCAAAGCTCTATTGTCGTGCTTGCGAATATGTCTCCAGAAAATCAGTTGCAGATGTTAGATGGATGTAAAGCGGATCAGCGCTATGTGATCGCAGATACAATGGATTTGTGGATCGCGATTGCGACAGAGAAGTTGTATGAGGTGTTAGAGAAGATTGATTTTCTTGTAATAAATGAGTCAGAAGCTCGTGAGTTTACTAAAACTCCGAATTTAGTCTTGGCTGGTGAGCGTTTGTTAGAAAAAGGTCCTGCTCACGTTATCATCAAGCTTGGAGAGTTTGGGGCGATGCTTTTTGGTCGCGACGGATCTCTTTTCCGTTGTCCAGCATGGCCGCTCAAGGATGTGGCAGATCCAACTGGGGCTGGTGATTCCTTCCTTGGTGGCATGGCTGGCTACTTGGCAAACTTCGACACAGTGGAGTTCTCCTTTGATGATTTGCGTCAAGCGATGGTGCGCGGGACGGTAGCGGCAAGCTTCACTTGTGAGGCGTTCTCTACGCAGAAATTGCAAACTGCGACGCGCGAAGACCTCGATACGCGCATGGCGAAGCTTAAAGAAATCTCACTCTGGTAGGTTCGGAAGCCCGTTTGAGCTTTAGTGCTCTACGATAATGTTCATAGGGCGCTTTTTGTGAGTATGCTAATCTACACTTTTGAGGTGCGGAATAGCTTCTAACAGGCGCTTTGTGTATGCGTGCTCTGGCTTGTTGAATACGCGTTCGGAGTCACCATATTCTACGATTTCACCTTTGTACATTATCGCGATATTGTCAGCGAGGTAGCGGACAACTGAGAGGTCGTGAGAGATGAAGACCATCGTAAGGTTAAGATCCCTGCGAAGATCTAACAGGAGATTGAGGATTTGAGATTGGATTGAGACATCCAGTGCGGATACGGGTTCGTCAGCAATGATGAGTTTTGGCTCAGGGGCAAGAGCGCGTGCAATAGCGATGCGCTGGCGCTGGCCACCAGAAAATTCATGTGGGTATTTCTGTATGAAGGATGGATTGAGACCGCAGCGCTCCATGAGAGCGATAACGGCCCCGGTGAGCTTTGCTTTGTCCTTCTTTAGCTCGGGGTGGCGCTGGGTGATAGCCTCGGCTAAAGTTGAGTAGATCGTCATACGTGGGTTGAGTGATGCGTATGGATCTTGGAAAATCATCTGAAAGTCTAGGCGGTGCTTACGGACTTCATTCTTTGGGAGGGAAGCAAGGTTGATTTTTTCGAGGGTGATCTCTCCGGCAGTTGAAGGAATCAACTGCATGATCGTGCGTGAGAGTGTGGATTTTCCACAGCCAGATTCGCCGACGAGTCCGAGAATTTCTCCTTCTTCAATAGAGAGGGAGATGCCATTGACAGCTTTTACTGTATCAACTTGCTTACTGAAGATGAGCCCTTTTTTGATGGGAAAATGGGTTTTGACGTCGGTGAGTTTGAGCATGAGTTTAGTTAGGTTTCGCCAAAGTCAATGGACAATAGGCTGAATGAAAGATGGGAGGGTGAGCTGGCAGAATGAATTCTACCAGCTGGAATCTGTGAAATGAATTTAGTAGCTACGTCCCCAGATTGCGCGAACTTTCGTTGGTTTTTCTGTGAGGATACATGGAGTTTCGTCCCCATCCTGCATGTCGAGAGGGAGGCAGCGGATGGAAATTTTGTGCTTCTTGCTAAGGGTTTCTTCCTCCTTAGTTGTTCCAGCCCATGGTGTGATGAGCCAGCCAGGCTGCTCTGCGCTCCAGTGTTTTTCAAATGTTTCTAGGTCAGCGCAGTCGACTGTGTTGTCGTTGCGGAACTGTGTCGCGCGATCTAACAGTGTGTCATGAACTTCTTGAAGAGTGTTTTCTACATTTTGAAGGAACTCCTCTTTCGCGAGGAAGGTCTTCTCGTTGGAGGATTGGTCACGACGTTGAAGGCAAACTTTGCGAGACTTTAGGTCATGCGGTCCGATTTCGATACGGATGGGTGCGCCTTTCTTAATCCACTCCCACTTTTTGCCACGCACATCACGCTTGTCTACGTGAGTGCGGATTGGCTCACCGTGGAAGTCTTTGCTGCGGAGAGTCTGAGCGAGTGCTTCACAGGCGTCGATGACTGCATTGCGGGTGTCTTCCTTAGGTGTCACTGGAATGATGACAATTTGCTGAGACGCGATACGTGGAGGCATGATGAGGCCGTCGTCGTCAGAGTGTGCCATAATGAGGGTGCCGATGAGGCGTGTAGATACACCCCAAGAGGTTGTCCATGCGTGCTGGATAGAGCCGTCGCGTGCTGTAAAGGAAATGTCCTGAGCTTTAGAGAAGTTCTGACCGAGGAAGTGAGACGTGCCAGCTTGGATCGCCTTTTTGTCCTGAACCATAGCTTCGACGGTGAGTGTCATGTCGGCGCCAGGGAAGCGCTCAGCTTCTGACTTCTCGCCAGGGATTGTTGGGATCGCCAGGTGTTCACGGAGAAATTTTTCGTAAATCGCGTGCAACTGACGAGTTTCATCGATGGCTTCCTGCTTAGTTTCGTGAGCGGTGTGGCCTTCCTGCCAGAGAAATTCTGCGGTGCGGAGGAACATGCGAGTACGCATTTCCCAGCGCATGACATTGGTCCATTGGTTGATAAGAAGTGGAAGATCACGATAGGACTCTGTCCAGCGAGAGAATGCAGCTCCGATGATAGTCTCAGATGTTGGGCGAATGACGTATGGTTCATTGAGCTCGCTAGTCGGGATCATCTTTGTTTTGCCGTCTTCTTGCTTCTGTGCTTCGAGACGGTGATGAGTGACTACAGCGCACTCCGTAGCAAAGCCCACAGCGTGCTCGGCTTCTTTTGCAAGATAGGAAAGAGGAATAAGGAGGGGAAAGTATGCGTTCTGGTGGCCAGTTTGCTTAAAATACTTATCAAGTTGCTGCTGGATGTTTTCCCATAGAGCATAGCCCCAAGGCTTGATGACCATGCACCCACGAGTTTCTGAGTTCTCTGCGAGATCAGCATTTTTGATGACTTGCTGATACCATTCTGGGAAATCTTCTGAGCGTGTTGGTTGAATCGCTGTTTTCGCTTGCTTGACCATAGACATGTGGGTTTAGCGTCCGTTTTTGGTTTCGGCAAGGGTGGATGGAGCTGAATTCAAAATAGCTTTGAGCTGTGATAGTATTTTAACGGATAGAATCTTTCACATTTTTGAATATTTGTACTCGCCAAGAGGGGTTTTGCTTCGTTAGGATTATGGGAAGTCTTGTTATATTATGAAAAAATCCAAACTTAAAATACTGTTTTCCACGGTAGCTCTAGCAGCTCTAGCCCTGTCTGCTCCACTTCAAGCTCAAGCTGGAAAGGTAGAAGCATCAGATCCTAAGTTTGATGAACTACAATCTCCAAATGTCGGCGGTAATACAGGTAAAAAAAACTGGAAACCAAAGGACTGGTTAGAGGCTGAAGTTAAATTCAAAGTTGAAATGCCGAAGAGCTATAAGGCGAAGACTGTAGATTCTGTTACAGTGAAGTGGTATGTGGCCATTAAGAATCCAGCAGGTAAAGGTGTTCTTTTGCTAGAGAAGGATGTTGAGCACGTAAATATTCCAGTGGGTGAAGAGGTTTATTCCTCAGTATATATTTCCCCAGCTGCAGGTAGTAAGATTAGTGGTAAGGCTAGATTTAGTAAGCGCAATATTGAAGCAATTGGTGGCGAGATTCTAGTGAATGGAAGCTCGATCGATAAGAATAAAGAGCGTTACTTCTCACAGGGTCAAAAAATTGGTTGGTGGAAGAGCGGAAGCCTTTCTCGTTATGATCGCATTTCTCTTTTGAATAAAAACGAAACACCATTCAAATTTCTTTGGTGGGATCGTTACGCTGAGATCAAGACTGAGCGTCGCTAATATCTGAGCACAACACTTTAGGTTGTTGGGGTGGCTGGCTATCTCAATTAAGAAATTATTTGTACTAACAAGTTATACTATCATGGCTAAACCGCAGTCTATTTATACACTTAATATCGGCTCGCAAACTGTGAGCATGGGTCACTTTTCCCGATCTAAAGATGGTGGGCTGATTCTCAAGAATTATGAATCATCCGCTATTCTAGCAGATCCTGCGACTGAGATGACACGTCTCCCTCAGGTCAAGTTGACGATTAGTGAGCTTGCTAATAAATTAGGTCTTTGTAAAAATAAGATCGACTACGCAATTCCCGGTCAGTCCGTCTTCACGCGATTTGTGAAGCTTCCAATGTTGGATGGCGACGACCTAGAGCAACTTGTAGCTTTCGAGGCGCAACAACACGTGCCATTTCCGATCAATGAGGTGATTTGGGATTGGCAGTTATTAGAGTCTTCAGGTGCTGAACGCGAAGTCGTTCTAGTTGCTATCAAAGGTGATGCACTTGATGAACTGAATGGCTGTGTGAGTGAGTCCGGTCTTAAAACTGGTGATGTGGATACATCCCCGATGGCTTTGGCGAATGCGTTCTGTTACAACTATGGTGATTCGGAAGAGACGAGTCTTCTTATCGATATCGGAGCACGTACAAGTAACTTGATTTACGTTGAGGGTAAGCGTGTATTTACTCGCAGCATTGCTATTGGTGGGATGGCGATCACTAGCGCTATATCTAAAGAATACAATGTTTCTTATATGGAGGCTGAGTCTCAGAAGGTTTCAAATGGGATGGTGGCGTTAGATACACGTCATACGTCGCGCATGGACGAATTAACAGGAGCTCTCGCTAGCTGTATTCGTATTGCACTTAATCGTATGTCAGCTGAAATCGCGCGTACGACGAATTTTTATAGAAATCAGCATGGGGGAAGTGCTCCGACACGCATATTTATAGCGGGTGGTGGTGTGAACTTGCCAAACATTGGCGATTTCTTCCAGGAGAAGCTAACACTTCCTGTTGAATTTTTTAATCCATTGAAACGCGTGTCTGTGGGACAGGGCGTGGATATTGATAAGATTTCTTCTCAAGCTCACCAGTTAGGTGAACTTGTTGGGGTTGCGTTGCGTTCTATCGATAAGGCTCCAGTAAGCATCGATCTTGTTCCTGAAGTTGTTCAGGCGGATCGTGATGAGAAGCGTCGTCGCCCATTCCTTATTGGGGCTGCTGCTGTAACTTTATCTGCGTTTGGTTTGCTCTATGTAGCCAATTCAATAAAGGCATCTGACGCTGAGTCTAAGCTAGCAAAGGTCAATGATCGCATTGAAGAACTCGAGCGATACTCCAAGCCGATCGAAGATGAGGTTGAGCGTGAGGCGATCATGAAGGAATTGGTTGATCAATTTGTTCAAGCGCATGACGGTCAGAGATATTGGTTGGAGCTTGTGGATGATCTCAAGCAGCGCTTTGGTAGTACGCATGTGTGGGTGACAGATATGAGCCCGCTCATTAATTACACAGTGGGTAGTGGAAAGCCTGCTGATTCCGTAGTGCGTAGCGACTTTGCTTCGTTGACATATGGTTCTAAAGGGCTCACAGAGCCAAAGGCTGCAGAGCCTGAATTTTTATCAAGTAATAGACCAAACCCTAAGTATGTTGCGCCGGTGGTGAATGCGGTGAAAATCAAGGGACTTTGGCGGGGAGCTGGTGGCGCATCACGGGTCAATGAGCTTGTGAAGAAGCTGACTTCGGAGTCTCAATTCTTCACACTTGAAATCGTTGATGAGAGTGGACCAAAGCCGGTCACGCGTAAACTCACACCAGCTGAATATTCAGAAACTGACAGTATGCTTAAAGAAGGTGAGTACGCCGCAGCATTTGTTGTAACAATTCCATTAAAAAAAACATTACCTCTCAAATAATATGAGCTGGATTCAGGAAAATAAATTTACGGCAGCCTTAGCTGGCGCCACAGTTGTTGGGTCAATTGCATTAATTTCACTTGCTTCAGGAAAAGGTGATGATTTTGATGTTGCTGAAGCAAAACTCAAAAAAGCTCTACGCAATGAGGCAGAAATTCGTAGTGTTAAGCCTTATCCAAATGCTGAGAATCTTCAGGAGCAAAAGTCGATTGTTGATGATTACGCCAAGCATGCAGAAGACCTTTGCAATCAGTTTGCAGTATATCGACCATCAGTTGAAGAGGTTGCGGACTTTGAGCCAGATAAGTTCAGTGGAATTGTTAGTGGATATCGCAATCGCCTCAATGAAAAGTTTGAAGCAAGTAAGACCATCGTTCCAGACGGTTGTGTTTATGGCTTTGAAGCATACGCAAGTAAGTTTCCGCGCCCGGAAGAAACTGGTAAGCTAAACTATCAGATTCAGGCGACTGAATGGCTTCTTTCTAGCTTGGCGGATCTGAATCCAGAAGAGCTTCTTAATGTGCGTCGCTCAAGTTTCGACTTCGAAAATGCTCCACCGCAGGAGGCTAAATCGTTTCGTAGAGGTAGAAGATTTAAGGTGGAAGAGAAGAAGCCAGTATACTATGCGATGCCTATAGAGCTTGCGTTTCGTGCTGACGAAAAGGAGCTCAATGCTTTTTTATCTGAGATAGCAAATGCTAAGAAGTACCCGTTCGTTGTGCGTGCTATGCGCGTTCAAAATGAGCGTCTCACTCCACCTACAGCAAGTGATGCGAAGTTTGCTCCTGCTGACAGCAATAAGGGTGTAGATGACTTCAGTTTCGAGAGCTTCGATCTCGGTGGCGATGCTGAAGAGGTTGTTGTAGAAGATGCACCTGCTGAAGAGCTCCCTAAAGTGGGAGATGATAGCGATGAAACACGTCTTTTGTTGCCAATTCTTGGAGCAGAAAAGGTGAATGTTTATCTTAAGTTAGATCTCATCTTGTTGAATCAAGTTGGCGAAGTTTCCTTGAAGGAGATGAAGGAAAAACAACAAACAGCTTCTGTAGCTAAATAACCTCACTGATTGAATACAATGTCTTGGGTAAAAGAAAATTATGAAAAGGCGGCGCTCGGTGGAGCAGCAGCTGTGTTGATCGGTGTAGCTGCAACCTGTTTTTTAGGTGGTGGTGACCCTGTGAGTGATAAGGCGAAGTCCTTTGATGAACCACAAGGGCCAAGCACTGAAGCTTTGACTGAGTTAGCTTTAGTGTTAGATACGCGTCAAGTTCCAGCAGTTGTTCGTGATAAATCAGAAAAGGGTCGCGAGGTAAATCTGTTTGTTGGGCAGCGTCTTTACATGACAGACGGCTCTACTGAACTAGTAGATCTTTACGAAAGCGGTCCAGTGCACGAGGGAATTACTAACGTTTGGTGGCGTAAATACGACATCGATCCGAGTTTTGCGAATGCACCTGAGCGTGACCACGATAAAGATGGCTTCACTAACCGCGAGGAGAATGTTGCGCAGACGAATCCAACTGACGCATCTTCATACCCTGCACTGCTTTCTAAAGTTGTTGGAAATACAGTGGATGTTTTTAAAATGCAAATCCGATGGAGTGTGTTTGATGACAAATCAGTAACTCTCTATTATCAAGATAACAAACGTGCTCGATTCAATGAGCGAGTCAACTTCGGTGCGACTTTCTTTGAGAAGCCGAATGAAGCTGTAAAGAGACGATTTATGTTAGAAGAAGGTGCTGTTAAGGCTGTTGATCAGAGAGGCCGAGAGCAAGATGCATACGTTATCATCGATAAAACTTCGCGATACAAAGGGACAGATAGAGAGAAGGTTACTCTTCTACGTCGTGGCCCTTTCAATGGTGGATTCAATGAAATTCAGGATCGCTCTGTGACTTTGACGCTCCACGCTCTCGGAAAAGAGTCTGAGAGCTTTGTGGTGCGTGAATTTGAGAAATTTGCACTCCCTTACGATGCAAAAGCTAAAAAGTGTCCCTATCAGGTAACTGCAATCACACCCGTTGAAGGTCAAAAAGATGTTTTCACAGTTGAGATTATCGGTCTGATAGATGGTAAGAAAGAGACGAGAACCCTTACTGTGACTAAGAACTGATAGTGTTCGCTGTTAGTTTCTTTAGAATAATTTAAGAACAAATAACTAAAAGGATTCTCAAAATTTGCAGAATTCTGAAAAAAGTGCTTCACACCCCCTCTACATTAGAAGAACCTACCTACTAGTCATGGAAAAAATACTTATGCATCGTTCCAGTCGCACCGCAGCCATTCTTATGGCAGTGGCTGCTGTTATGCCGCTAGCCTCCCATGTAGCCCAAGCGCAGTCCCTTGTTCAGCAAGAGATCGCACGTCGTGCTGCACAGGTGCAAGAAGCGGATGCCGCACTACTTGAAGGCCGTAAGCTTTACGCTGAAGGCAAATATGAAGAAGCCGTTACTGAATACCGCAAGGCTATCAGTCTTCTTCCAACTGGTCCTGCTGTAGCAGATCGCCGCCACGCATACATAGGCCATCTCGTTGATGGTTCTATTACGCTCAGTCAGACATACCGTCGTGTTGGTCGTTACTCAGACGCACGCCAGCTTCTTACTGATGTTTTAGCAAAAGATCCTCTCAACCAGGCTGCTAAGCAGCAGCTCGAGTATCTTGATGATCCTATCCGTACAAACCCAGTTCTTACATACGAGCACACTCAGAATACTGATACAGTACGTAAGCACCTCTATAGAGCTGAAGGTTACCACAACCTTGGTCAATATGATGAGGCTGAGGAAGAGTACAAAGAAGTTCTCCGCATCGACCGTTACAATAAGGCGGCTCGTCGTGGCATGGAACGTATTTCGTCTGTAAAGTCCGATTACTACCGTGCTGCTTATGACCAGACTCGTGCTCAGCTACTCATGGAAGTAGATAAGGCATGGGAGATTGCTGTTGCTCCTCGTGTAAATTACGACGACTCCATCACTTCAGCATCTACAGTTGAGGTTACTGGCGCACTTTACATCCATCGCAAACTTCAGAATATCAACCTTCCTGTTGTTGATTTCCAAGACATCACAGTTGATCAGGCCGTTGATATTCTTCGTCAACGTGCTCGTGAGCTCGATACACTTGAGTTAGATCCTACTAAGAAAGGTGTAAACTTTGTAGTTCGAACACCGACTGTTACAAGTGCAGCTGCTGAAGATGCAGAAGCTTCTGAGTTTTTTACAACTGCAAAACCAGGCTCTAAGACAATTGATTCCCTTCAGCTTCGTAATGTGCCTCTCGAAGTAGTTGTAAAGCAGATCTGTGATAAAACACAACTTCGCTACAAGGTTGAAGACTACACTGTAGTGCTTCTTCCTGCTACTGACTTTGACGACACCGAGCTTTACACACGTACATTTGACGTTCCACCAGATTTCATCGCTCTTATCAACAATGGCGGTGGTGCAAACGGTGGTGCTAGTGACGACCCATTTGCAGATGACGATAGCGGTGGCTCAGCTCTTGATGCTACTCCTCCTGTGAAGGATCTTCTTGCAGAATCTGGTGTTGTTTTCCCTGATGGTGCTACCGCATCTTTCTCTAAGGCTCGTTCCGTTCTTACAGTGCGTAATACAGCAAATAACCTTGATATCATCGAGCAGCTTGTAAACGAACTTAAGGATCAGAAGCCAAAGCAGGTTCGCATGGCAACTAAGTTTGTGGAAATCCAACAGGAGAACACAGACGAGCTCAGCTTTGACTGGATCGTAAGTCCTGTGCCACTCAATAGTTCTGCGAACAGCTTCCTTGGTGGTGGTACAATCGGTAACGGTTCTTCACGTACAGGTAGTAACTTCCACAGCCCAGTCAACGGTATATCAATTTCTGGTATCCCAACGGATTCAACTCAGAATGTTACTAATATCGTATCTGCAGGTAACCGCTCTGGTGACTATGCAATCAATCGAGATAGCATTGACTCCTTCTTGAATAATCCGAACCGTGACTCTCAGAATACTTCTGTAGCACCGGGTATCATGTCTTTCACTGGTCTCTTCACAGACGGTCAGGTACAGATGATCATGCGTGGTCTTTCTCAGAAGAAAGGTGCTGACGTCATGACAGCTCCAAGCATTGTTGCTCGCTCTGGTGAGAAGGCGACAATCGAGATTATTCGTGAGTTCATTTACCCAACTGAGTATGAACCACCAGAACTTCCAAACAATGTCGGTGCTACAGGTATTGGCAGTGGTGGTCTTGGCAGTAGTGCTGTGAGTACTTTCCCTGTAACTCCAGCGACACCGACAGCATTCGAGACTCGTAATACAGGTGTTACCCTCGAAGTTGAGCCAACACTTGGTGATGATGGTTACACAATCGATCTTCGTTTCGCTCCTGAAATCGTAGACTTCGAAGGATTCATTAATTACGGTTCACCAATTCAGACTTCAGGTCAGAACGCTTTGGGTAACCCAGTTCAGATCACAATTACTGATAACCGCATCGAGATGCCAGTATTCTCCTCACGTAATGTGAATACAGGTCTCACAATCTATGATGGTCACACAGTGGCTGTTGGTGGATTGATGCGTGAAGACGTACAGAATATAGAGGACAAAGTGCCAATTCTTGGTGACCTTCCACTCGTTGGTCGTCTCTTTCAGTCTAAGGCCGAGAACCATATCAAGAGTAACCTTATCATCTTTGTTTCAGTGAACATCATTGATGCAACTGGTAAGTCAGTTCGTAACCCAATGAGTGAGATCGAGGGTGAAGATCCAGCAGCTGGTGGGGAACTTCTTCCACAGCTCTAAGGTTCACAAAATCCATTGATTGATTTACAAGCGGGGTAGCACGATGCAGCTACCCCGCTTCTTTATTTTAAATCTATGCGTGTATTTGGTCTAACTGGAGGAATAGCTACTGGAAAATCGACTTGTATGGCTTTGTTCGGGCAGCTTGATCCGCACGTTCGGATCTTTTGTGCAGATCAATTTGTTGCTGAGCTTTATCAAAATGCATCTGTGCTGAAAGGGGTGCAAGAGCTTGTTGGTGCTGATGTAGTAGGGGAAGATGGGTTGCTTGATCGCGACTATATGAGAGAGCGCGTATTTACTCAGCCAGAGTTGAAGCAGGCTCTACAGGAGCTTATTCATCCATTAGTGCATAAAGAATGTCTTGCTAATTTAGAGATTGCAGCTAAAAATTCCTTGACGTCATCGTTTATTGCAGATGTACCCCTTTTGTTTGAAGGCGGCTTTGACTTTGGTCAGGATGCAAATCTGGTGGTTGCTGTATCGCGTGAAACACAAGTGCAGCGACTTATAATACGGAACGGATTCGATGATGCGACTGTCCTAGCCATTCTTGAGGCACAACTTCCCATTTCTCATAAAGAGAGGTGTGCTGATGTTGTGTTTTGGAATGAAGGTCCTAAATCCATGTTAGAAGCACAAGTAAAACGATTTATAGAAAATAAGTACCAATGAGTGAAGAAAATCAAACTCCAGAAGACGAAGTCGCAGTAGATGCTGAGGTTTCAGTTGAGGCTCCTGCTGAAGAGGTGAAGGAGGAACCGATCGTTGTGTCAGAATTTATTCTAGTGAATGAGTTTCGTGAGAAACCGCTAGCTGAGTTACATGAGATTATGGAATCTCTGCCAGTGCGCTCTCAAGCGACGGCTACAAAGTCGCAATTGGTTTTTGATATTCTTAGTTTTTATGCAAAGCATGGAACCATCCTAGAAGGTGAAGGCTACATGGAGCAGGCTAAGGATAATTACGCAATGTTGCGTGACCCTAAGCGTTCGTTTAAAACTTCTTCTGACGATCTTTACATCGGTGGTGAATTGATTCGCAATTATGGCTTGCTCGTTGGGCAAAAAGTAAAAGTGCGTATGCGTGCACCGCGTGGCCGCGATAAATACCTTTCTGCTATGGAGGTGCTCGAAGTCGAGGGAATGCCTCTGGCTGATTATGTAAAGCCGAAGGATTTTGATAAACTCACGCCAATGTTCCCTAACGAGCGTATCATTCTTGAAAATGGTGAAGAGGGTGGTCTCGGTGTTCGATTAGTTGATCTCGTGGCGCCACTTGGAAAAGGTCAGCGTGGGCTTATTGTTGCTCCGCCGCGTGGCGGTAAAACAATTTTGCTTAAGCAGATTGCTAAATCTATCAGAGCTAATCACCCAGATGTAGAGCTTGTTGTCTTATTGTTAGATGAGCGCCCTGAAGAAGTAACTGACTTCGAGGAGAATATCGACGCACATGTTTTTAGTTCGACATTTGACGAGCCGGCACGTCGTCATGCGCAAGTTGCTGATCTTGTGCTCGAACGTGCGAAGCGCCTCGTTGAATTAGGTAAAGATGTCGTGCTTCTTCTCGACTCCCTCACGCGTCTTGCTCGTGGTCATAACAATGCACAGAATAACGGGCCTATCGGTAGTGGTGGTGTGAATCCGGCGGCTTTGCAGAAGTCTCGTAAGTTCTTCGGTGCTGCGCGTAACGTGCAGGAAGGAGGAAGTTTAACTATATTAGCTACAGCATTGATCGAAACCGAAAGTCGGATGGATGAGGTGATCTTTGAGGAATTCAAGGGGACTGGAAACATGGAGATTCGTCTCGATCAGGACTTGGCCGAGCGACGCATTTTCCCAGCTATCCACATCCCGCAGAGTGGAACTCGAAACGATGATCGCCTTTACCATCCAGATGAAATGCGTGCAGTGTTAGAGATTCGCCGTGTGGTTGCGGCGTTGCCAGTTGGAGACTCTATCATGACATTGTTGAAGGCTCTTGATAAGACACAGAACAATACTGAGTTGTTGTTGAAGGGTCTCTAGTCTGTTAGTGTGTATCAAATACCGAATATATAAATGATTCAAACGACTCAAGAGCTCGCCGAGTTTTTAGACGACTGTACTGGAGGCTTTCATGCGCTCGATACTGAGGCCGATAATTTGCATTGCTACCATGAGAAGCTTTGCTTGCTTCAATATAGTGATGGGGAACGCCATACACTGATAGATCCACTGTCTATCGAGGATCTAAATCCTCTTACTGACTTGATCAAAAAGTCCGAGTTGTGGATGCACGGGGCTGATTATGACATCATGTTGATGCGCCGAGATCTTGATGCTGTGCCACCAGTTGTGTGGGACACGCAAATTGCGGCGAGGTTGTTAGGGGTGCGCAAATTTGGATATGCCAATCTTGTAGAACATTTCCTTGGTGTTGAACTTTCAAAGTCTTCGCAAAAGACAGATTGGTCGAAGCGTCCTCTTACTGAGAAGATGATGGAGTACGCAATCAATGATGTGTTCTACCTCAAGCCATTGGTTGATATCTTGCTCGAGCAGCTCAAAGAAAAAGGGCGCTACGAGTGGTTTGTCGAAAGCTGCGCTCAAGCTCGAGCTAAGGTTTTGAAGAGGCCTCAGACTAAGGAAGACCCTTGGCGAATCCAGGGAGCTGGAAAATTGAACCCGCAAGGTTTACTTTACCTCCGAGCGCTTTGGTATTGGAGAGATGCGGAAGCGAGTGATTGGGATAAGCCGCCATTCATGGTTTGTGGTAACAAGCAGCTTATTGGCTGGGTTAATGATGTGTGTCACGGTAGCGAAATTAGTTTGCCTAAACACTTCCGTAGCTCCCGTCGCAAAAATTTCTTTGCAGCGATTAAGGAAGCAAAGGGTGTGCCTAAATCCATGTGGCCAAAACGGATATGTGCTGCCAAGCGTCGTGTCAAAGATGAGGCTTTTGACAGCCGATGTGCCACGATTGCTGCCAAGCGTGACTCGGTGGCTGAGGAACTCGATATTGATAGCTCATTAGTGATCTCAAAAGCAGCGATCGAAGCAATTGCTGCGAACGAGGTTGAGCCTAATGAAATGTTGATGAAATGGCAGTGCGCATTGCTTGATTTTTAAGAGTAGATTGGAATTTCATAGAGCTCTCAGCATCTAGGTGTTGGGGGCTTTTTTGTGTCTAAATTGGTCCGCTAAAAAAACTTCAAAATAAGGCTCTTATTCCTTGCGTTGTGAAGTGGAAATTATACCTTCTTACCATTCATGTCAGATACGCCTATTGAGCCCGAAGAGGCTGAAACAAATGTTTCCGGAGATCAGGAATATGGCGCCTCACAAATCGATAAGTTGGAGGGCCTTGAAGCCGTCCGTAAACGTCCCGGTATGTACATCGGTGATCCCGATGTTAGAGGCCTCCATCACTGTGTTTTTGAAGTTCTAGATAACTCCATTGATGAACACCTCGCAGGATACTGCGGAACTATCGAAGTATCCCTCCACGTCGATGGCTCCATTTCCATTTCAGATGATGGTCGTGGTATCCCAGTGGATATGCACCCTAAGTTTGGTATTCCTGCGGTCGAGCTCGTGCTTACCAGCCTGCACGCCGGTGGTAAATTTGGTCAAGGTGCCTACAAGTACTCTGGTGGTCTTCACGGGGTAGGTGCCAAGTGTGTGAACGCGCTATCTGATTGGTTTAAGGCTGAGGTCACACGCCAAGGCAAGATCCACCAAATCACTTTCGAGCGTGGTAAGACAGTCCAACCGCTTGAGGTGATTGCTGAAGCTCCTTCTGACAAGACTGGAACGAAGGTGACATTCTATCCAGATGCGACGATTTTCGTCGATACCATCACTTTTGAGTTTGATCGTTTAGCAACACGTTTGCGTGAGCTCACATTCCTCAACTCAGGTCTCACAATTATCCTCGAAGATGCACGTCCAGAGAGACAGAAGAAGGAAACATTCTTCTACGCAAAGGGTATTGAAGAATTCGTTGTTCAGCTTGGTGAAAACAAGACGATTGTCCACGATTCCCCAGTGGTGATTACAGGTAAGCGTCAGGTAGAAATCGACTATGACGGTAAAGTGATGGAAGATGACGTCTTCGCGGACGTGGTTTTTCAATATAATGATAGCTATCAAGATAACATTCTCTGTTACGCCAACTCCATTCCTAACGCCGATGGTGGCACTCACCTAACAGGTTTCCGTGGTGCTCTAACACGTTCTATCAACCAATACGCAAAGGCGAACAAGATCCTGAAGGACAAAGACCCATCCCTCTCTGGTGATGATGTCCGTGAAGGTATCATCTGTGTGATCAGCGTGAAAATGCCGAACCCTCGTTTCAGTTCCCAGACCAAGGACAAATTGATCAATGCGGAGATCGAGGGTGTGGTGAGTTCTATCGTTTACGAAGGGTTGCAGTTGTATTTCGACGAAAATCCGAGTCTCGCCAAGCAGATCATCGACAAGGCTGTCAATGCAGCTCGAGCTCGCGAAGCAGCGCGTAAGGCGCGCGAGACAGTCCGTAAGTCGGTCATGTCCGGCGGTGGTTTACCTGGTAAGCTCGCCGATTGCTCTGAGCGTGACCCGGCTAAATCCGAAATCTATATTGTGGAGGGTGACTCTGCGGGTGGTTCGGCAAAATCTGGCCGAAATCGTCTCACACAAGCGATCCTTCCACTGCGTGGCAAGGTGATCAATGTGGAGAAAGCGCGCTTGCATAAGGCGTTGCAGAATAAAGAAATTCAGGCAATGATCACGGCGATCGGTGCTGGAATTGGTGAAGGAGACCAAGAAGGTGCTTTCAATCTTGAAAAAGTCCGCTACCACAAAGTCATCATCATGACTGATGCCGACGTTGACGGATCGCACATTCGTACGCTCTTGTTGACTTTTTTCTGCCGTCACATGCCAGAGTTAGTAAAGGCTGGTTACCTCTACATCGCTCAGCCACCGTTGTACAAAATCACACGTAAGAAGCGTGAAGAATACGTGGCAGATGATGCTGCTCTAAATACGATTCTTATCGAACTCGGTTCCGAGGATGTGCGTCTTGTGAAAGATGGTAAAGAGTCGGTCAATGATGCAGAAGTGCTACGCAGTGTGTTAGATTCACTTGCGCAACTCAAGCGCTTCACCAGCACACTCGAAGGTCATGGTGGTAGTTTCAAGGACCTGCTTGCAGCTGAGAAAGATGGCCATCTTCCTGAGTTTCTTGTACGTGTGCGCCAAGGGAATGACGAGTTCGTGAGCTACTTTGACACTGAGAAGGACTTGCTCGAATTTGCCGCTGAAAATCGTGATCTCCGTCTCTTTGACAAGGAACTCACTGAGGAAGAAGAAGCGGAATACAAAGAGAAGTTTGAAGGTGTCCAGCGCCGTGCGATGAAGCATGAGCTTTTCGAAGCCTCTGCGATTCAGAAAATTCTTGCTCGTGTTGAAGAACTTGGAGTTCCAGCGTATCCATTTTTCTCCGAAGACAAGCCGCTCTTTGAGCTTGTTGAAGGAAGTGGAGATGCAGTAGAAGCTGTTCCAGTATTCAACCTCTTCGAATTACTCGACTCAGTGTTAGAGATCGGTCGCCGTGGAATGCGTATCCAGCGATTCAAGGGTCTTGGTGAGATGAACGCGAAAGAACTCTATAACACCACAATGAATCTGTCTACACGTCAGCTCCTCCGAGTCCGACTCGATGAAGAAAATGCGCTCGAAGCTGATAAAATATTCGACATCCTCATGGGCGACATCGTCGAGCCGCGTAAGCGCTTCATTGAGGATAATGCTCTAAACGTCCGCAATCTCGACGTGTAATGAATCTTATTGAAGCTATATATAGATTTGTATCGAGCCCTGTTTTTGATGTCGAAGAATCTAAGACATCAAATAACAGAGCTATACAAATGGGGGAGAGTTTTGAGGCATATGTCAAAAAATTACTATCTGGAAGTATTCGTATAGAAGCTAAAGAGTCCGAGATTCATCAAAAGAAAGTTTTTTCGTTTGGGGGAAGTAAGTCTAAAGTCCCTGATTTGATGTATTTAAATGGTCCAGCAATTGAAATTAAGAAACTTGAGAATACTAGATCAGACCTACAATTGAATAGTTCGATACCTAAAGACTTATTGTACCGAGACGACCCTAAAATAGCGCAGAAGTGTCTTAGTGTTGAGGGTGAAGACCCTTGGACTAGTCGCGACATGTATTATGTTGTCGGTTTTGTTCCCAAAAAAACAAAAATTTTAAAGGAACTCTGGATAGTTGATGGGCAATGTTATGCGGCTCAAGCAGAAATATATAACTCCATTCTAGATGACGTTAAGGAGGCGGTAGAAAATTGTGGGGATTATGAATTTGCTGACACAAGAGAAGTTGCCCGTATAAATGATGTGGATCCACTGAAACGATCTAAGCTCAGAGTGAGAGGCATGTGGTTGATAACTCATCCTAGATTGGTTTTTGAAGAGTTTTTACAAACTAAAATACCAAAGACCTTTCGATTGGTATGTATTTTGAAAGGAGAGAAGTATGAACGCATGGTTGAACAGTGTGCTTTCAAAAAGCCTGATGAATTAATTGCAAGTTATAAAGATTTACCAGACCCTAATAACTCAATGAGAACTCATCCTTCTGTAATACTCGAATATAATTACGAATCATGAGAATTGTATCATTATTTGCGGGAGCTGGAGGATTAGACTTAGGTTTTGAAGCTGCAGGATTTCATACTGTCTGGGCTAATGAGTATGATAAAGATATATGGGAGACTTTTGAGAAAAATTTTCCTAAGACTCAGTTAGATCGCCGCTCGATTGTTGATGTTCCAGAAGATGATGTTCCAGATTGTGATGGGATCATCGGCGGACCTCCTTGCCAAAGTTGGAGTGAAGCTGGAGCTTTAAGAGGTATTGAAGATAAAAGAGGGCAACTTTTCTATGATTACATCCGAATTCTGAAGGCTAAACAGCCTAAGTTTTTTTTAGCTGAAAATGTGTCAGGCATGCTTGCGCAACGTCATGTAGGAGCAATAGAGGGAATTAAGAAGTTGTTTCAAGAAGCAGGATACGACCTGCACATGATGTTATTAAATGCGAAGTTTTACGGTGTACCTCAAGACCGAAAAAGAGTGTTTTTTGTCGGCTTTAGAAAAGACCTTAATATCAGTTATACATTTCCTAAGTCGCTTAAAAGGCAGAGAGACTTGCAACAAGCAATTAGTGATTTAAAAGATAATGTCGTGCCAGCCCGTGAGAAGGGGCATACCAACGGGGATATATGCTCAGTGATTAACCATGAGTATCTTACAGGTGGGTTTTCAACGATTTATATGTCTAGAAATCGTGTTCGTTCATGGGATGAGCCTTCATATACGATTCAAGCTGGAGGGCGTCATACTCCACTACATCCGCAAGCTCCGAAGATGGAATTTGTAGAGAAGAATAAGCGCATTTTTGTGAAGGGGTATGAACATCTTTACAGAAGGCTATCAGTACGTGAGTGCGCTCGTGTGCAAACTTTTCCAGATAGCCATGTGTTTTCTTATAAAAATGTTAGTGCAGGCTATAAGATGGTCGGTAATGCGGTACCGTGTAATTTAGCATATTGTATGGCTAAATCTATCAGAATAGCGCTCAATAATGAATCAGGGCGACTTAAAGAAGATGAATTTGAGTATGGGGTAAATCACAGAAGAGATTCTTTGCTTATGGGAGTAGTGGAATCATATGAAGAAGATAACCAATTTTTAGTTTAATATATTATGAACGATTCAATTAAGCCGATCAACGTGGCGGAGGAGATGTCTAACTCCTTTTTGGAGTACTCCATGTCAGTGATTATTTCTCGAGCATTGCCTGATGCGCGTGATGGTCTCAAACCATCACAGCGACGCATTCTCTACGCGATGCTCAATGACCTCTCGCTCTCACCGAGCAAGGCGCATCTTAAGTGTGCGCGTATCGTGGGTGACACGATGGGTAAGTATCACCCGCACGGTGATAGCTCGATTTACACAACCTTGGTCAACATGGCACAGCCGTGGACCATGCGTGAAACACTGGTTGACGGTCAAGGTAACTTTGGTTCTGTAGAAGGTGACGCTGCTGCGGCAATGCGATACACGGAGGCTCGCCTCACGCATATGGGGACGGCGATGATGACTGATCTTGAAAAGGAAACAGTCGACCTCACGCCAACCTATGATGAGACGCGTGATGAGCCAGTCGTGCTTCCAGCTGCTATTCCTAACCTCCTCATCAACGGTGGTACAGGTATTGCGGTAGGTATGGCGACGAACATCCCTGCCCACAACATGGGCGAGGTGATCGATGGCGTCTGTGCGCGTATCGATAATCCACAGATCGACATCGAAGAGATGAAGAAGATTATCAAGGGACCTGACTTTGCGTCTACCTGTGAGATCCGTGGATTCAAGGGGATCGATTCATACTTTCGCACTGGTCGTGGTAGTGTGAAAATGCGCGGAACTATGGAGGTCGAAGAAAAGGCTTCTGGAGTTTCTGTGATCACCATCACCCAGGTGCCACACGGCGTGAACCGTGCGATCCTTCAGCTGCGTATTGCTGAGCTTGTTAGGGAGAAGGTGCTTACTGATATTTCAAGTATGCGCGATCTCTCGGATGAGCAGACATGCATTGAGATCACTCTCAAGCGTGAAGCACGTCCACAGGTGGTGATGAACCAGATCTTCAAACTCACATCGATGGAGACATCTTTCGGTGTGAACATGCTTGCGATTCACGAGCGCCGTCCGAAGCAGATGTCTGTGATCGACTGTCTCGATGCCTTTGTCGAACACCGTCGTGATGTGGTCATGCGTCGTACGCGCTTCTTGCTTAAGAAAGCTGAAGCCCGCGCAGAAAATCTCGAAGCCTTCTTGCTAGGTCTCGGTCACCTCGATGACTTCATCAAGATTATCCGTGATTCGAAGAATCGTGACGAAGCACGCGTTCGCCTCAAGGGCTACGACTTCCCAGTGGCGACTGTTGAAAGTCTTGGAATCTTGGTTCGCGAACAAGCATCAATTGTTAACGATCGCTACGTCTTCACTGACCGTCAAGTCAACGCAATCCTCGAACTTCACCTTTACCAGCTTACTGGTATGGAGCAGGATAAAATCAAGTTTGAGTACGATAAGCTGCTTATCGAGATTAAAGACTTCTTCGATATTCTCGGTTCCGAAGCACGCGTTCTCGCGATTATCAAAGAAGAACTTCTTGAAATCAAAGAAAAGCACGCGACACCACGTCGCTGTTCAATTCTTCCAGATGAAGGCGAGATAGCCATCGAAGACCTCATTGCCAATGAAAGCATGATCGTCACCCTTTCTAACAAGGGCTACATCAAGCGCACACCAAGCGCCGAGTACCGCGTCCAAGCACGAGGAGGTAAAGGTGTGAAGGGAATGGAGACAAAGAATAAGAACGACGATGAAAAGGATTTCGTCGAGCATCTCTTTTCTGCGCAAGCGCACGATTACCTTATGTTCTTCACGAATACAGGGCGTGTCTTTGTTGAGCGTGTCTATGGACTCCCAGAAGGCTCCCGTGCATCCAAAGGGCGTTCTATCAAGAACGTACTCAACCTTCAGCCAGACGAAACTATTGTTGTAACTCAGCGACTCGAACGTCAGTTAGACGAGGACGGTAACGACATCACTCTCGCTGTTAAAGATAAGTTTGTCCTCTTTGCGACACGTTTAGGGAAGGTCAAGAAGACTGCGCTTGCGGACTTCAAGAACTATCGCAAGGACGGTATCATCGCGATCAAATTAGATGAAGGTAATAGTCTCATTGACGTGCGCGTGACTAATGGTGATGATGAAGTCATTCTCGTGACACGCAATGGGCTCTCACTACGCTTCACGGAAGATCAAGCCCGAGCGCAAGGTCGTGCCACTGCTGGTGTAGGTGGTATTAAGCTAGTGGAAGGCGACTACGTTGTCGGTATGGCGATCGTCAATGATGAAGGAACTTTGTTAGTCGCTTCTGAAAACGGAATTGGTAAGCGTTCACCATTTGCTGACTACCGTGCTCAGACACGTGGCGGTAAGGGGATAATTACAATGAAGTGCAATGAGAAGACTGGTCCAGTAGCTGGTGCGGTCATGGTTCTTTCTAATGACGAGCTCATGCTCATGACTTCTAATGGTCAATCTATTAGAATCCGCTGTGCAGATATCCGTGAAGCTGGCCGTAACACCTCTGGTGTGAAATTGGTGACGATGAAGGAAGGTGTCACCCTCCTCGATATCGCGCGCGTTGTCCCAGATGACGAAGAGGAATTTGAAGATGGAGAAGAAGGCGTAGATTCTGAAACTTCAGATGAGGCTCCAGAATCATCTGATTCAGACGAGTAAAAAACTTTTTGCTCTATTTTAAACAAAGCCCAGTGATCTTATGGTTATTGGGCTTTTTTCTCGGGTGACAACGCCGATTTGAATGTAGTTTTCAGTCAGATTTCTTGCCGAGAATGGTCTTTGATTGGTTTAAGTGTGATACTTTTAGAATAGTTTTAACCTTCTCAGGGGAGCTGCGTAACTGATGAAATGAGTGCCGACGGAACTAGTAGTGGCTGGATGGTTGAAATCTATCGACTGGATTCGATTCCAGAAGGCATGTCAGCGAATACCGTGCAGCCAAACTTCCACTGTGCTAGGCTAAATGGCATTTTGGAAGTGCTACGAGTATTTCACCACTGTGGGCATCAGACCGTGATTGATACAAGCCACTTTTCGAAGACTCTAACTTCGTGCGAGCGCTCAAGACGCTTGATAGGAAGCATGTAGAACTGTCATCAGTGATAGCGTATTAGAAGGTTTAGTAGATGCGGCTATGGCTGGTCTTCGTGAAGATCAAATTGCCGTGAGTGGTATTACCTATGCGAACTGACTCACCGAGGTGCAAGTGATGAAGGATTGGATGGTGGCGCGTGTGCAATTCCTCGACAGCCAATATTGAAAGCCAGTCAACGCATTCATCAGAAATGCGTGAGTTTGTGGTCTCCGTGGATCTTACTGTTTCTCCGAGCGTGGGGAGAGTTGTCTCCCCTTTTGCCACTCGGCTCAGCTAAAGAGTTTTTTTCAGGGTTGTCCCTCACTTTGGCCCGAAAGGTGGGGAAAGCAAAGCTTGAATAGAAGAACTAGCCACACTGAGTAGCCAGATGGAAATACTGAGTACGGCTAGGAGTTATTTCATGATTTTTTGAAGAGGTCGGTGTAGGAGCTGAAGATGCTTTTGAGCATTTTCCAAATAAGAAAAATGACGGTGCCGATGAGGATGAAACCGGAAAATAAAATGCTAACAATCACCCAAAGTGGCCACCATTTCTTCTGCAGGAAGTGGACGTATTTGGGGTTAATGGCGAGGCTGGCAAGCTTCGTCATGATGTGCATTTTGAGCGGAATCTTTCCGCTCTGCATCGCAGCCATCGCTGATAGATTAGGCATCCCAGCGCCACCAAAAGCGGCGAAGAGATTGTCTGTACCGATGTTCGGCATGCCGCCGCTAGTTGGCCCAGCTTGTTGCGGTTCTTTTTTAGCGGCTACAGATTTCTTGATGTTGGCACTGAGTACCTCGTTGACCTTTGCTTCGACTATTTTTCGATCCATTGCCATAGACTAACTTTGGAAGATGGTTTTCTCGGTTTCCGCATCGAGGATGACAAAGCGCTCACGGTGGAGTGATGGATCAGTGCGAAAGATGAGACGGCCACTGTGGGTGCGCTCGAGTTCCATAAGAAGCTTGGAGTCTTCTTTCTTGAATCGATTGAGCACGTCTGGATTGACCATGACGATGAGGTCTCTGAGCTGCTCAGCATTGCGCTGGATGACAGTGTTGAGGCGGCGCTGAATTTCTACAGACATCGTCATAGTCGTCTTCACGCGGCCACGACCTTGGCAGTACGGGCATGGCTCGTACATGGTGTCTCGGAGTGACTCGTTGAGACGCTGACGTGTCATTTCCATCAGACCAGCAGGCGAGATCTGCATGACCTGCGTCTTCGCCTTGTCGCGCTTGAGGCGCTCTTTCATAGCGCGGTATACCGTCATCTGATCACGACGATGTCGCATGTCAATAAAGTCAACGACGACGAGTCCACCGATGTTGCGAAGGCGGAGCTGACGAGCTACTTCTTCTGCGGCTTCGATGTTGGTCTGGAGAATCATTTTGTTGACGTCTTTGGAGCCCTTGTTGCGGCCGGTGTTAACGTCGACAGCGATGAGAGCTTCGGTTTCGTCGATCACGAGGTAGCCACCACATGGAAGCCAGACTTGGCGGTGGAAGGCTTCGTCGATCTGCTTCTGCACACCGATCTTGTCGAAGATCGAGCGACGAGATGGGTAGTGGTGGATGCGGCGCTTGGCGCGGCGGGAGATTTTCTCTGCGACTTCGCGCATAAACTCTGTGGTCTCAAGGTCGTCACAGATGATCTGGTCGATTTCGTCTGTGAGAAAATCACGAGCGGTGCGCTCGATGAGGTCTGGTTCTTGGAAGGTACAGACAGGCGCTGGCTTAGAGTCACGCTTTTGCTCTACTTCTTCCCACTGCTTAAGGAGCATCGCGAGGTCACGGACGAAGTGACGTGCGCGTTGGCCTTGGGCAACTGTACGCATGATAATGCCCATGCCTTCTGGCACTTTGAGCTTCTGCATGATGCGGCGGAGGCGTTGGCGTTCCTTCGGGTCGTCGACTTTGCGGGAAATACCAAATTGCTCAGATAATGGCATTAGTACGAGGTAACGACCAGCAAGTGAGACGTTAGTTGTTACGCGTGGGCCCTTGTTGCCGATAGGTCCTTTGGAGACCTGAATCATGATTTCGGAGCCGATCGGGTAGATGCGCGGGATGTCCTTAGAAGTAATTTTCTTTTGCTTTTTTTTTGGGCGTCCTTCGCGCTCGATTTCTTCAAGTCCTCCATCGAGGGCTGCTGGAATCGCATCCCAGAAGTGGAGGAAGGCATTTTTTTCCATGCCGATATCAACGAACATCGCCTTGAGGCTAGGTTCGATGTTGTTGACAGTGCCTTTAAAAATGCCGCCGACAATGTTGGCATCGCCTTCGCGCTCCACGTCGTATTCTTCAAGGCTTCCGTTTTCGATGAGGACGACGCGGCGCTCAAGTTTTTCTGAATTAATAACTAGTGAGACACCCTCGTGCGGATTTGGATCTCCCAAGCCTAAAGCTTTTTTGATTTTTTTGATCATATTTAATTAGTGAAAAAGTGTTTGGTTAGTTTGAAAGTTTGAATGCTTTGTTTCTATTGATTTTAGGGGTTGATGATAGCCCAAAGTTTGTGTTTTATTCAGTGGTGGGGATTGCGCGCGGAATCACTGAGCCTCGAGAGTCAATTTCTGCGCGTATCGTTGGTTGGGGTAAATCTTCTGGTTCTTCAAGTTCGGGGTGGATGATGACAACGGAAGACGCTTCGTCGCCCGTTTCTCCGTCGGACATAAATGCCGCTGCCAGCGGATTGTCGTTCGGGAGAGAAATCTCTTCGATGAGGTCGGTGTTGCCGCTATAAGGAGTTTGCGCTTGGAGCGGGAGTTCTTGGCCTTGCTCTTGTGCAAAAAGGCCAGTGAGGATGAGTTTGACGAGTGGCGCTGCAACCTTGCCACCCGATCCGCCACGCTTGACTGCGGCAACCACGACATAGCGTGGGTTATCATAAGGGGCAAAAGCTACAGTCCATGCGACGTGGGTCTTGAGGCCGAGGTCGGTGGTCTGCGCTGTGCCTGTCTTTGCTCCAATGATGATGTCTTTTGGTGCAGCTCTATTTGCTGTGCCGCCGAGCTTATGGGCTGCTAGGCGCATGCCTTCACGGATCGATTGAAGGTGGTTGGGATCGAGCCCATTTTGAATGAGGTTCTCCTTCAGTTTTGGTCGGTTAGATATCTGGATGCCGAGGTCAGGGTGGCTTACTTCGCGCACGATACGTGGCTGATAGAGCTGACCACCATTGGCAACAGCACTGATGAGTGTGGCCATCTGGAGTGGAGTGGCCTCTGAGTCTCCCTGGCCAATGGCTAACATGCCAGTGAGCGCTGGGGTCATGACCTTGTTGCGATAGCGGCGTTGCCAATCGACACTGCCTGGCAGGATTCCTGCGGATTCGCGCGGAAGGCGGATTCCTGTTTGTTTGCCAAGACCAAGGTTACTATAAGTTTCTACCATTTTGGCAGTACCTACGGTGTTAGCAATTTTCATGAAATAGGGGTTACATGAACGTTGAATAGCCTCTTCGACGTCGAGGATTCCATGACCCCAGGTTTTCCAACAGCGGATTTTAGCTTTACCGTATTTGGTGTAGCCGACACAATCACAGTGCATTCCATTGAGGCCGTGTAAGGCTCCGGTGATGGCGGCTGGGATTTTAAAAGTAGAGGCAGGTGGGAAGTTGCTGATGGCGCGATTGAGGAAGGGCGCGGATTTATTCTCGCGGTATTTGTTGTAGCGTTTGGAGCTAATGTTGGGAATGAAATCATTGGGGTCAAAATCTGGTACAGATGCCATGGAGAGGATTTCGCCAGTGCGAGGGTCCATGACAATCATTGCAGCACGGCCTGCGCGGCGAAGAACAGTTTCAGTGAGGTATTGAATACGTGCGTTGAGAGTGAGTTCGACTTTGGAGCCTTGAGCGGGCTTGAGGTAGTCGACAACACGGAGGTTCTTGCCTTTTTCGTTCTTTAGAATGGTCTTGATACCTTCGCTGCCGCGCATGTATTGATCCATGGTGGCTTCGATGCCGGAGATGCCTTTAGGGTCGCCGGTATAGTGTTTGAAGTCGGGTGGGACATCGCCTTTTTCCCATTGTTTGAGGTATCCGAGGCTGTGGGAAGCGAGTGAGCCAAAGGGATAGATGCGGCGAGGGGTTACGGTGACGTAGACTCCAGGGAGTTCAAGATTGTGCTCCGCGAAATGGGCAAATTGATCATAAGTGAGATCGTCTCTGAATACGTAGGGGACGAGACCTCCGTGGGTTTTGTAATGCGCTTCTAGCGCCTTGGCGCTGTATTTGGCGTTGATACCCTGCTGGGCGAGCTTCGGTCTGACCCACTCATTGATAATATCGATAATGCCTAGAGGTTCGGCATCTTTGTCACCTTTGTGTTCTTCCCAGAAATGCTGAAGGTAATCGCGGTGGATTTCCTTGATATTGAATATCAGCTGATAGTTTCTGTTGTTTTTAGCGAGAACAATCCCATTGCGGTCAGTGATTTCACCACGGACACCGGGCTCGCGAATCTGTACTTCGTAGTTTGTCGGGACGAGCTTGCGAAACTCATCTTGACGGTTGATTTGGAAGTCGTAGAGCTGCGTCAAAAGCACACTGCATCCCACCAACACGAAGAAGGTGAGAATGTAAATGCGGTATCTGTAACGTGGATGCGCCATATAGAATTACGAATCGAGGGTGTAGGCTTGGGGGGTGAAGTAACGACGCTTAAGACCATCATAGCGAATGGTGTAGTCGAACCATTTTGCAAGTTTGAAAAGAATGATGAAGATGAAAGGGGAACAAAACGTAGTCATTGCAGCTGTGAGCCAGATTTGCGTTAGTACCTTGCTTGGGAAAATCCATTCACCACGAACAAAGGTAATAAGGAGGAACTCTGCGAGGAGGTAGAGGAAAGTGGAGATGCCAGTGAGAATGGCTGATACTTGCCAAATACCACGGCGGAACAGTGGCTGAATGCATTGCATTAATATGCCCATGGCTCCAAAGAGCAGGATGGAATAGCCAAAGCGCAGTGAGTCAGTTTGATGAACGTAGATTTCAGGATCACCACCTTGTGGTCCAAGAATGTTGTTAGCATCCCAGAAAAATCCGCCGACAAAGGCGAGTCCGAGCATCGGGGAGAAGCCAACGGTAACCGAGCAACAGAGGAAGACGACGTGGAGAAGCAAAATACGGGCGTCGAATAGAGCCGTCACAGCAGGGATGAATTGTTGCAAGATGCAGGCAATTATCACAAGTAGGAAGAGGCTGATGTGGTATCTGATCACGGTGTTACTGGTGCCCTAGCAGGATGAATACGGTATCTAAGGCCGCAAAGTCTACTGCAGGTTTCACCAGTGCTTCCGCATCAATCGCACCCACCTCAGAAGACACGATGGTGCCGAGGGTGATGTTTGCGGGAAAGAGTCCACCTCGGCCAGTGGTAACCACTGTAGCGCCGGGTTTTATCTTAGCCTCTTTGGACAAGTAGCGCAGGCGGAGCATAGATGAGCCTCCATGTTGTGCGCGTTGTCCACTGAGGATGCCAACTTCTTGAGAGCCTTTGATCTTAGCAGATACTTGGCATTTCTCATCAGTTAGCAAAATAACGGTGGAGGTTTCGTCGTTAGGTCGGTCTACCTTGCCGACGAGGCCTTCTGCAGCGAGCACGGGAAGCTGGACTTCCACATTGTGCTCTTGCCCACGATCAATTATGATGGTTTCCCACCAAGTTGCAGGCTTGCGGCGTATGAGTTTTGCAGCAATGACGCTGAAAGGGGAACGTTGCTGGAACTTTAGTGCAGCATGTAGTTGAATGTTTTCTTCTTCGAGCTTTCGTAGGTGGGATGCTTCGGTGCGAAGTTTTACAAGTTCAGCCTCAGCCGCATCGAGTTTGGCTGAGACGATTTTTGAATGTTTTACCTCATCGGTGAACGCGCGTGCCTTTGTTTCCAAGGCGGAGCCACTCTTGAGGAATGGCCCTATTGCAGCGTAGTAAGTTCTCTGAATTTGGCGCACACCTTCTTCACTGCGAGTGAGCGCCCAAGCGACTCCCGCAAGGAAGATGAGAAGTGTGATGAGATTCAGAGGCTTCATTTGAGGTAGTGAATGTTGCAATTGTGCAACGCTCAGTGACTTTGTTGTCAAAGAATTTAATCCATGTTCGTGACTCGGCGCAGAAGTTCGATTTCCTGTAGAGGTTTTCCTGTACCTTCGGCTACAGCGCTGAGCGGGTCTTCAGCAACGTGGATTGGGAGGCCAGTTTCTTCTTTGAGTCGCTTGTCGAGGCCCTTGAGTAGTGCTCCACCGCCGGCGAGATAGAGACCGCGGTCGACGAGGTCAGCAGCGAGTTCTGGCGGGCAGCGCTCCAAAGTTGTACATACGGTATCCACAATGGTAGCAACCGGATCAGCCATGGCTTCACGAATTTCTTCAGAGGAAATTTTCATGGTCTTTGGGAGACCAGCCACGAGATCGCGGCCTTTGACTTCCATGGTGACTTCTTTTAGCATTGGGAAAGCTGAGCCGAGGCGGATCTTAATTTCTTCCGCAGTACGCTCACCGATCATGAGATTGTAGGCGCGCTTCATGTAAGAAATGATGGATTTGTCAATTTCATCACCAGCAGTACGGACAGAGCGACTGTAGACGATACCCGCTAACGAGATGAGTGCTACTTCTGTAGTTCCACCACCGATGTCGACGATCATATTGCCTGATGCGTTCTGTATCGGGAGCCCTACACCGATGGCTGCTGCCATAGGCTCTTCAATAAGAAAAACTTCGCGAGCGCCTGCTTGCTCTGCTGATTCACGTACGGCGCGACGCTCAACTTCTGTGATGCCGGATGGGATGGCGATCACAACGCGTGGGTTGGAGCGGCGCTTGTTATTTGCTTTGCGAATGAAATGGCGAAGCATCGCCTCTGTCACTTCAAAGTCAGCTATAACGCCATCTTTAAGTGGGCGAATGGCGACGATGTCACCAGGTGTACGACCAAGCATGCGCTTGGCGTCGTCTCCCACAGCAAGGACGTTGTTTGTTCCAGCTTTGACCGCCACCACGGATGGCTCACGAAGAACGATTCCTTGGTCCTTGACGTTGACGAGGGTGTTAGCTGTGCCGAGATCGATCCCTATGTCACGGGAGCGCCAGCCTAAAAGTTTTGCGAACATTGAATGTTTGAAAAGTTGTGAATTTCTGAAAATAGGGGAAATATGTGGCCGAAGCCACGAGTAAGCTACGTGTCACACGGCAATATAGCTATCAGAAGAATAATGAGACTCCCCCGATGCTTAGAGCTGAGTATTGACCACCTACGGGCAAGGTCAAGTGGATTGTATGGGGGATTCAGAGGAACCTATAAGAGGGTGTGTGGAGCTTAGATTTTTTGAGCGAACCAATGGCCGTTTTGCGCTGACGTAAAGCTTGATTCTGCACTCTTGACTCATGGGAGTTGCTGACTATAGGCTGCTCATATGTTCGCAGGCACGCACACAGCTATTATTACTCCTTTTCGCGACGGTCAGGTCGATGAATCCGCATTTCGTCAATTGATTGAAAAACAGGTCGTAGGCGGCGTGCAAGGGATTGTCCCAGTAGGGACAACTGGAGAGTCTCCAACATTGGGTCCAGATGAGCACCTTGAGGTGATTCGTATTGCTGTCGATGCAGCCGCAGGTCGTTTAAAGGTCATTGCTGGTACAGGTGCGAACTCCACATCTGAAGCGATTCACCTCACTGAAGGAGCTGAAGCGCTCGGCGTGGATGCCTCCCTCCAAGTAACTCCTTATTACAATAAACCATCTCAGGAAGGTTTGTACCAACACTTCCGCGCTGTAGCTGAGAGCTCCTCGCTTCCGATCATGTTGTACTCTGTGCCAGGTCGTTCCATCGTGGAAATTGCTTCAGAAACTGCAGCTCGACTTGCCCAAGATTGTGAGACAGTAGTATCTATCAAGGAAGCAGGAGGTTGTGCTGATCGCGTTGACCAACTCAAGGCTGTGCTTCCTAAAGGTTTTGAAATTCTTTCGGGCGATGACCCATTGACTATCGAGTTCATGAAGCGTGGAGCTTGTGGTGTCGTATCTGTGGCATCTAACATTGTGCCAGATAAGGTTTCTTCACTCGTCAATGCTATGCTCGTAAATGACGTGGCAGGCGCGGAAAAGATTCAGGATGAATACTTCGACCTTCTGAGCACTCTCATGAATGTTGACACAAACCCGATGCCAATCAAGGCGGCCGCCGCGCTGATGGGGTACTGCACGGATGAAATTCGCCTTCCGATGTTGCCTCTGACAGTCGATAAGCTCGAGCAGGTTCGCACACTTCTCGCGAAGTATTCTTTGATCTAAATTGTACGCACCTAGGTATTATGACAAATCTTCTTATTCTTGGCCGTTCAGGCCGCATGGGGCAGACCCTTATTGAAGCTGCAGAAGCGGACACACATGCTGCAGTAGCTCAGACTCACGATCATGGGGAAAACCTTCTAACTGCATTTAACGGAATCAATGCTGCGATCGATTTCACCGTACACAACTTCACTGAGAGTGTGCTCAATGCAGCGTTAGAAAATAACGTGCCATTGGTGATCGGTACCACTGGTCACAGCGACGAAGAAAAAGCGCGTATCGTTGAAGCTTCTAAGACTCTTCCAATCGTTTTCGCTGCAAACTACTCTGTTGGGGTGAATACGCTTTTCTACCTCACTCAGAAAGCAGCTCAAATTCTTGACAATGATCGCTTCGATATCGAGGTGACTGAAATGCATCATAAGCATAAGATTGATTCTCCATCTGGTACTGCACGTCGCTTGTTAGAAATTCTCAACAAAGAAACGGGTACAAGCTACAAGGATGATGTTGCGCACGGACGTGAGGGGAATATTGGTTCTCGTCCGTCGAAGGAAATTGGGATGCACTCTCTTCGTGGTGGTGATGTGGTCGGTGATCACACTGTGATGTTTGCCGCTGATGGTGAGCGTGTTGAGCTTACTCACAAGGCATCTAGCCGCATGACTTTCGCTAGTGGAGCAGTCCGTGCAGCTATCTGGCTCCAAGGGAGTGCACCAGGTCTATACGACATGCAGGACGTGTTAGACCTTAAGTAATTTCTTATAGAAAATGGCAACCCGCGTAGGCATTGCATTGGGGGCAAACCTCGGCCAGCGTCTTACGAATATCCGTATGGCGCGCGATATGTTGCGCGGATTAGTCGATCTTGAGTCACTCTATCTCCAAGCTCCTATTTATCAGAGCCAGCCAGTGGATTGTGCGAGTGATGCTCCGGATTTTTTTAATACGGTCATTGAGATTGATTATATTGGTGAGCCGTATGACTTACTGAAGATGACGCAGGCCGTGGAATTTCGTCTTGGACGTGAAGCTGTCTATGAGCAAAATGCACCGCGCGTGATCGATGTGGACATTCTTTACTTTGGGAGTGGTGTGATCAATGAGGAAATTCTTACAATTCCGCATCCGCGTATGTTAGAGCGTCGGTTCGTATTGCAGCCACTCAATGACATTCGGGCCAATTTGATTTTGCCTGGTGATACCGTAACTATTTCTAAGCATCATCGCGATTTAGGTTCAGATGAGTCGCCGCTGACATTGGTGCAGTCTATGTGGTAAGTATATATATTTCCAAGTGACTATGACTAAGAGTCAGACAAAGGCCGCAACATTACGCGCGCGTAAAGGTAAAAAGAGAATTGCGTGTCTTACGGCATACGATTACCCAATGGCTCGTCTGCTAGACGAGGCAGGCGTCGACCTTTTGCTTGTAGGGGATTCTCTGGGGATGGTCGTGCTGGGCTATCCAGATACAACACATGTGACGATGGCGCATATGCTTCATCATGTGTCAGCTGTAGCGCGAGGTTGTAAGGATGCTTTAATTGTTGGTGATTTACCGATCCATTCCTATGATACGCCTAAGCAAGCGTTAAAGAATGCTAGGCTTCTCGTTGAAGCGGGTGCTGATGCTGTGAAGTTAGAAGGGGGCGTGCGTCAAGCTGAAAAAGTGAAGACGATCGTCGAGGCTGGGATTCCAGTCTTTGGCCACATGGGGATGCTTCCTCAACGAGTGTTAGAAGAAGGTGGCTACAAGAAGAAGGGGAAATCAGAGGAAGAGTTTGAGGCAATTTTAGAAGGTTGTAAGGTTCTCGAGAATGCTGGAGTTTTTGCTATCGTGTTAGAGAGTGTTGTTGCTGATACAGCTAAAATACTGACTAATGCTCTCAATGTTCCCACTATCGGTATTGGTTGTGGTGAGAAGACTTGTGATGGCGAAGTCGCAGTGATTACTGATTTAGTAGGCGGTTATCCATGGTTTGTGCCACCATTTGTTAAACCGCAGGCCAATATCTCTTTGGATATTACAGCGGCTGTGAAATGGTATAATCAGCAGGTTTAGTTTTTGAATATTTGTTAGGATGAATTTCTCTAACATCCTTTAGTTTTGAAGCATAGATGAGACTGAGTTCTCGTTGATAGTTTCTATTAGGCTTCTCTTCCGCAGCATCAACTTGTCGCTCATGCTCATGAGCTTGTTCTTCATGTTGTCGCGTATGGAGGTGATGAACTCGATGCCCTGACCGAAAAGCTGGCGGGCGAGCTTAGCCGAGATATATCCCTTGTAAGACTCGCCGCGAGGGCGAGTCTTACAATCCAGAGCTTCGATGAGTGCTTCATCGAAGCCTTCCTTTTTTAAATCCTCAAACGTCCAATCGGTGTCCTCGACTACATCGTGAAGCACCGCTGCCATCTGCTACAATTCGCCTTCGAGCTGAAACATCAGCCGAAGAGGATGCAGAATATAGGGGCTACCATCGAGCCGCGTCTGCTCCTTGTGGGCAGTCGATGCGATTTCAATGGCTCTGGCTAGATTGGACATGGCAGATATAGAGTCACAAAGGAAAGCTAGAGTCGAGATTGACGGATTTTCATCCCTCAATCTCTTCGCCCAATTGTTTCTCCAATGCCTGACGCACGAGACCGATGATGTAGGTAAGGTTTTCGAGCTTTTCGAGACGAACCTCCACATTACCGTTGCCCCATCTCCCGAGGTTGGTGACATCGCGGCAGATTTCGCGTGGATCATCGATCTCGGGAAAATTGAGGTTCAGGATCAAGCGTAAGCCTTGCGCTTGTGGAATGACATCGACGAAATTCGTCTCTGCCTTATAGGCCACGTAGAGCTTCAAAAACTCTTCATTCACACATTCGTCCAAGGCAAGAACTTGGATGCGGAAGGCGTCGAATAGTTCAAGGGTAAGACCGCCTTGGAGGTGTAGATGATCGGAAATCGTGTAACTCGCCCCTTCAGGTGGAACTGGCTTGTATGCGAGTAAAATATCCTCTGAAAGCTGTGGAGCTGGCCAAATTCCCGCTGCTACCCCTGCCAGCTTCTCACCCCGCTGGCGTATGGATTCTTCGTTCCATAGCTCACAAGCTCCCAGCCCTTGATTCAATTTGAGAGGGCTCTCCTTGAATCCTCCGTCCATGTCTCGCTTCTCTGAAAATGGGCGGTCGCTGTATTCCGAATTGTAGCCCGTCAGCGTCAAATTTCCGAGGGTATGCAAGTATTGCTCGTGGATGCGCTTCCAATCATCCCCAAGATCCGCCTGCCATTGGGCACTCAATTTCTCGTTCTGAGGCATGATGTGCTCGATGGTGTAATCCTGCACCAGAACGCGCTCCTTACGCTCGTGATTCTCAAAGCGACGAAGCCAGTAGGAGCGACGGTTGAACTTGTAGAGATTACGAAGCTGAATTTGCCGGATAAATTCGTCGTCGCCGGGAAAACGTCGGTAAGACGGTAAAAGCAGGAATCCCGCCTTCACGCTCTCCACGTAGCGGTCTTTCTTCACCGACCGCATGAAGGTCGCAAAGGTCTGACGCAATGAATTGGTCGGGATGTCGCAAATGGCTCGCCGGAAAACGTAGCTTTCCACCAAACGAAGGACGGCGAGGAATTCCTCGTGGGTAATTTGCTCCTGACGGAAATCCTGATAAACTTCCATCAGCATCGGGTAGCAGACATCCGCTCTAAGCTCTAGAATATCATGGAAGGCCTCAGCCAAATCCTTGTCCTTCTCTGTACCAAGCGCGATACGGCAGTAGTATCCTGCAAATTCTTTGAGGGAGTCGAGCAAGGCCTCGACTTCATGCTTGCGCGAGTAGGCTTTGAACTCTTTGTAAACATCAGTGACTTTGATTTTCCCCTTCCTCGCGTGGATCACGAGGTAGTAGCGCATGAACTCATCAAATTTCTTGATGTAGTTTCCTGCGCCAAATTTCTCCTCCATCGACCTCCAGTAGTCTTCATAGAGACGTTTCTGAAGATCATGCTCCTGTCCCATCAGCACGAAGTTGCGAATGAGGTCGGTCTGAGTCAGTGCCTTTCCGGTCGAATTCATGCTCTCGAAAATCATTTGTGGATTGTCGATGTCTTGTTTCAGGCAGACATCCACGATCATGAGTTTCTTGATCCCTTTCCAGACATCGCCCAAGTCCGCTTTGGCGATTTGCTTCGTGAAAAACGAGAAGTTTTCGATGATACGGTAGGAACCTTCCTTTCCCGGATCTTTCCCATCCACGAGCCGCATCAAGGTTTCCTTGTCCGTCCGGGTAAGTAACATGCGGTAAGCCGCCTCTCCTTTGCCGTAGCGATTGCGCAGGTAGTAGTCTTCCACTTCCGCAGCGGAAATCGGTTTATCGAGGTTCTCTGCTTCCAGCCGTCGTTTCAACGCAAGCAGGAGCAAAGTCATTGTCGTGATTCGCTGTTGACCGTCGATCACGAGCCAACGCGGGATGGCGGCATCCACATTAGTTTCAGGAATGTAAACGGCAGAGCCGATGAAGTGACCATTTAGCTTGGGGCTTTTGCCAACGCGAACAATGTCGTCCCAAAGCTGCTGACAATGGCTTTGCTCCCAACTGTAGGTGCGTTGAAAGATTGGAATGATAAACTGCTTCGAGCCTTCGAGCAGTTGCGTGAATTGTAGGTCTTGGGCTTTCAAGGTTTTATGGGGGGTGATGTTAGTTCTCAATTGTTGGTTTCGTTAGCTTCAGGTCTTAGTGACCGCCGCTCAGCTGTGAGTCATAGGCCGCGAAACCAAGGATGTTACCTGGGAGTGCGTTGAAGAAGGTAGTGCCGCTGGTGAAAATACCCCCCAAACCTGTTGTGCCAGTAAACCTGTTGTGCCAGTAATAGAGAAGGCAGTTCCAGTGAATGTGTAAGCAAGGGCACCATTTACATAGAGAAATATGGGTTCACCGTAACGAGCTGTGCATTCTTTTACTGATTCACCGATGCGAGCGGAGGCAGATGTGATAAGTGCGGTGATTGTTAGAGAGTGTTAGAAGTGGTTTCATAATGGTGTTTTTTAGCACGTTAGTATGGGTGCGACAAGTTTATTAACCTAAGTTTTGTTTAAGGAATCTTAACTATTCGTGAAAAGCGGCGGATTCAATGTAATTGTTGGTCATCATACTAACAAAAACCCGAATCCACCCATGAAGATAGACTTCACAGCCCTGTTTTGCCCGATTGACGATTTTCCTTTGTGGACAGCACCTCCATCCGCGACAACATGAAGAACAAGCTCATGAGTATGAGCGATAAGTTGATGCTGCGGAAGAGAAGCCTAATAGAAACTGTCAACGATCAGCTCAAAAACATCAGCTAGATCGAACATTCAAGGCATCGCAGCCCAACAAACTCCGTTATCAACCTCCTTGCAGGTCTCGCTGCCTACTGCTTCTAATCAAAAAAACATCAATCACGCCACTACCTCCTCATCAAATCTCATTCTCTTAAGCAAAACTCAGGTTTAGCCTTTGATTTCTTCGTATGCCCAGTCGAGCCACGGGATGAGAGCCTCAAGGTCTTCGCTATTGACGGTGCCACCACACCAGATTCTGAGACCGGCTGGGGCGTCACGGTAGGCGCCGATGTCGTAGGCTGCGTCTTCAGATTCGAGGAGTTTGACCATAGCTTTTACTTGGTCAGCCTCGAGGTTGAGAGTGAGGCAGACGGATGTTGTAGAAGCTGTTGCTGGGTCGACAGCGAGGTTGCTGACCCAGTCACGCTCGGAGATGAATTTCTCGATCACTGCAGCATTGGTTGTTGCGCGACTGATCATAGCATCGAGGCCTCCGAGAGATTCTACCCAGTCGAGAGCATCGATGTAATCCGCCACAGCGATCATGGATGGAGTATTGATTGTGGCACCTTTGAAAATACCAGCGATGATTTCGTCTCTCTTTGTGAGGCGAAAAATCTTTGGGAGTGGATGGGCTGGCTTGAATGTTTGCAAGCGCTCCACAGTTCGTGGGCTTAGAACGATCATGCCGTGTGCGCCTTCGCCGCCTAGAACCTTCTGCCAGGAGTAGGTAGTGACGTCGAGCTTCTCCCATGGGAGGTTCATGGCAAATGCTGCGGAAGTAGCGTCACAGATCGTGATTCCTTCGCGCTCGTCGCTGATCCAGTCAGCATTGGGTACGCGCACACCGGATGTTGTGCCATTCCATGTGAACACAACGTCGTTTGCTGGGTTGACCTGAGTGAGGTCTGGAAGAAGGCCGTAATCAGCTGTGATTTCATTGACGTTTTCGAGCTTGAGTTGCTTTGTGATGTCGGTGAGCCAGCCTTTACCGAAGGATTCCCAGTGGCAAACATCGACTCCACGAGCACCGAGTGAGTGCCAAAGAATCATTTCTACCGCACCCGTGTCTGATGCAGGAACAATGCCAACTAAGTAGTCTTCTGGGATGCCGAGAATTTTCTTCGTTTTGTCGATCGCGTCTTGAAGCACTTTTTTGCCAATCGCTGAGCGGTGTGAGCGGCCGAAGCAGTCTTGGTTTAAATTCGTAATATCGTAGCCAGGGCGCTTAGCGCATGGGCCTGAGGAGAAGAATGGTCGGTTTGGTTTGCTTGTTGGCTTTGACATGGAATTGAGTGGTCAGAAATAAGTCTGCTCTTGTGCTACAGTCGCAACGAGATGGAGTCAAGGTAGGCTACTGTCAGCTTTTCTAATCGTGGAGAATTTGGAAGAGCGGTGAAGGTTGAAGATGAATATAAATAGAGTCAGTGAAGTACTTTTAGAGTTTAGGAAAATGGTGTCAGTTAGCGTGTGAGATACTGATGCTATTTGGATTGTCATGTAGTCTGCTAGACGTATGCTTTTGGTCAGATGTCCGTTGAGAATCCAGCTGCAGTAGAAATAGCCGACCTAATGAAGAAGTTCCCTTCGTCCTTTCGACGGAAGATGTTCCGTGCCGTAGATGGCGTTTCTCTGCGGATTGAGCAAGGTGAGGTCTATGGATTGATCGGGCCGAATGGCTCGGGGAAGTCGACAACAATGAAAGCCTTGTTAGGTTTGGTGGTTCCCACGAGTGGTGTATGTAAGGTTTTTGGTTGTGATTCGATGAAGGTTGATGCTCGTCAGTTTGTGGGGTTTCTCCCAGAAAATCCTTATTTTTATAAGCATCAGACGGCTGAAGAGACTTTGAAATTCTATGGGCGACTCTGCGAGATGCGCGGCAAGGTGTTAGCTTCTCGCATTGATAAGTTGCTCGAGCTAGTGTCGTTAGAAGATGCTAGAAAGTGTCGACTCGGTGGTTATTCCAAAGGGATGTTGCAGCGAGTCGGGTTAGCTCAAGCGTTGATTCAGAAACCCAAATTGGTTGTGCTTGATGAGCCTACTGCTGGTGTGGATCCTGTTGGGTCTCGGCAGATTAGAGATTTGATTTTTCAGCTCAAAGAGCAGGGGACAACGGTGTTTCTCTGCTCGCATTTGTTGGATCAAGTGCAAGAGGTCTGTGATCGCGTGGGAATTATTTTCAACGGAAAGATGGTGCAGCAGGGGAGTTTGTCTGAACTCACTTCGGTGGACCACCAGACTGAGCTTTTGCTCGATGGAGCAAATGAGGAGCTGATTGCGAAAGTGAAAGCTTTAGTGGCGGATTCTGGGGCAGAAGTTCTTTCGTCAGGAGCTTCACGAAAGAGTTTAGAGAATTTATTTATCGATATTGCTAAGCAATGTGGGGAGGTGGCACGTTAATATGAGTAAGGGGTCTATTGGATTTATTTCACCATCTAGAATTATGGTGATCGCAGGGCATACATTCACTCAACTGGTGCGGATGAAGGTGTTTTACTTCCTTGTGGTATTTGCTGTCATTGTGTTCGGCTTACAGTTTGTCGATATGAGCTCATTAGGAGCGGTGAAGGCAGTGGAGCAAAACTTGCGCGTGATGAAGGGGGCTGTTTTTTTTGCTATGAATTTGTTTTCAGTGATCTTGGCGCTTTCGGCGACAGCTTTACTTTTGCCGAAAGATGTAGAAGATCGGACGCTCTACACAATTCTATGCAAACCGGTTCCTCGCCTAGACTATCTGATAGGTAAATTACTCGGAGTGATAGGTTTGGTGGGCATAGGGTTGTTAGTGATGGATGGTTTATTCTGTGTACTATTACACAATCGGGTAGATGCGATCATTGTGGAGCAGACTGAGGCTCTCATGCGTATGGGGCGTTCGGCTGAAGTGATCGAGCAGCAGACGGAATTAGTGCGAGCGCAAGGAGTGACTTGGAATATTCAGGCCGGGGTGCTGGCTGTATTTCTCAAGGCCATAGTCGTGGCTTCGGTGGCTCTGTTAGTCTCAACATTTTCCACTTCCACTATTTTTACCATTATTATTACCGTCGTTGTCGTCTTGATTGGTTTGATCCAGGCGGAGGCGAGAGATTATTTTCTTCACCAGCAAAGTCTTGGGATGAGTTCACCGATGTTAGAAATGACCCGTTGGATTGCCTTACTTTTCCCAGATTTTAAGTTGCTAGGTATCGAGAATGGAGTAATCAATGGTGAAAAGGTATCATTGCGCCTCGCAGGTCAGGTGGCTTTAGTTGGGGTGTTGTATAGCGCGATTTACACAGTCTTGTCGTGGTTCGTCTTCAGGCGGAAGGAGCTATAATGTCGAACTTGCTTAATGCTGTCGTTGTCTTGGCCATGCTCGCGATTGTGGGGTGGTTACGTATGCCCTATGAGCAAGCTTTGAGTGAAAATTTGCAGCAGGAGCATTTGCTCACGCCGTCATTCGACACTGAATCGAGAGCGAGCCTAAGTCAAAAAGGGTTTATTGCGAGCTTTGGGTGCTTGAGACCAACTTTGGCGGCAGTGGCTGCGCTATCGACGGTGAAGCATCACGGCCAAAGTGACTGGGAAGGGTTAGAGGCAGCTGTGGAGACTACGGTTTTGCTCGATCCATATAATCCTTATTATTGGGACTTGGGTGGTTGGCATTTAGCCTACAATGCTTCAAGTTCATTTCGTGAGAATACAAAATTCCCTCCCTTGAAGCGCGAGAGATTATTTCGCCAATACATCGAGAAGGGCGATGCTTTTTACCGAAGAGGCATTTCACTGAATCCTCATGACTATAGTTTGCGTATAGCTCTTACTCGTTTGTGGTCGAGCAATCATCATATTGAAGATTATGCAAAGGTTGCTCAGTTGTTAGAAGACATGCTGGATGAAGTGGAACTCGATCCGCAGCAGAGCCGAAGGGCTCGAGGTGATTTATTCTTTGCTCTGTTACGTATTCCTAACCGTGCGCAGCAAGCTTACGAGCTTGGTCGTGTGCTTTATGAAGAGGATATTCGAAATCGCTTCCCATCACTAATCAATGGGCTTTGTGCTCTTCAGATGCATCCGAGGGTGGAGGCTAGAGATCCTCTCAGCTTGCCGCAGCTCTATGGTGATAGAAAGCGTGCTGAGAAATGGATTAGCAATTACCTAAAAGATGAGGATAGGTATAAGCCGCGCTATGGGATGGTGGATTTACTTAGGAGATTGATGGCGGCGAATGAATGATACATGGGATGTATGAAACTATCTATGATCGAATCAGTGAGTTAGAGCGCGTAGAGCATTTTTTTCTTTTCCTTTCTGTGACTTACGTGCATTGATTTCTTTATCTTGGTCTCCTATTTAGGAAAACTACCACATTGATAATGAAAATCGCTTTATTCGGAGATATTCACGCAAACTGGGAAGCGCTGGAAACAGTGCTTGCTGATGCTGACGCGCAGAGCTGTGATAGCTATGTATGCCTTGGAGACGTTGTTGGATACAATGCTGACCCCGTCAAGTGTCTCGAAAAGGTCCGAGAAATGGGCTGCCCTGTAGTGAAGGGGAACCACGATGAAGATGCTAGCGGTGAGCGTTCTCTTGAAATGATGAACCTAACTGCGGCGGAAGCTCTACAGTGGACGCGTGATCAATTGAATGCAGAGCAGCGTGAGTGGCTTGCGCGTATGCGTATGGTTCGTCAGGTCGAAGACTTTACGATTGTACACTCCACTCTCGATCAGCCTAATGTGTGGAACTACGTGACGAACAAGTTCGATGCTATGTCGAACTTCTCCTATCAGTTCACTCAAGTGTGTTTCCACGGTCATACTCACGTACCACGTGTGTTTGTTCGAGGTTCACGTGTACAGGAGGTATCTCCAGACTCTGTGGCAATTGAGCTGGGTATGAAGTACTTCATCAATGCGGGTTCCGTAGGTCAGCCACGTGATGGAGAGTGGAAGGCTTCTTACTGTATTTATGATACGGACAACAATATCGTGACTTTTCGTCGCCTCGAGTACGATATCGAAACAACACAGAAGAAGATCCTCGACGCAGGGCTTCCTAAGAGTCTCGCTGACCGACTTTCTCAAGGTCGTTAGAGTGAAAGGAAATAATTTTCAAAAATGCCGAGCCACAGGTTCGGCATTTTTTGTTTCGAGTGATAGCAATGCTCAGTAAGTCTCGTGGAGAGAAACTGTGCCTAGATGTTCTCCAATGCCGCGAGGCAGCGAAGCATATGCTTTGAACATTTTTCTGCGAACTCCTGAACGCTAATGTCGCGTTTTGCTTCGTGTGCAACGCAGGTGATTTTCACTTCGTCGAGCCCGCATGGAATGATGGATAGGAAGCCTATGAGGCTTTCCTTTGTGATGTTGATGGCAAAACCGTGCATGCCGACCCATTTGCGAACGCCGACACCAATAAAAGCCATTTTTCGGTTCTCCACCCAGACTCCTGTGAGATCTTCTCGGCGTTGGGCGTTGATGTCAAATTCCTGACAGGTGTCGATGAGTGCCTGTTCGATTGCACGGATGTAGGTGTGGAGGTCTTTGCCGAGTGGCCGTAGATTTACGATAGGGTAGCCGACGAGCTGACCTGGTCCATGGTAAGTCGCTTGGCCTCCTCGGTTGATTTCTACCACTGGGTGGGGCAGGAGCTCGGGGTTACGCAGCGACGACTGGTCACGTGTACGACCAATCGTGTAGACGGGAGCGTGCTCGAGTTGTAAAAAGGTATTTGGCGCCTTTCCTTTGAGAACTTCGAGAAGTTTGGCTTCTTGAAGTGCGAGGGCATCCGCGTGGGAGATATCTGTGCCTAGCCATTTGTCGACGAGTTGCATGTACTGGGTGTTATGGAAAATGGCTGCAGGATAAAGGATAAAGCACTAGAAATTTGTGTGCTCGAAGGAATAGTGATCATTGGTCATGAGCACATTCGGAGGGCGTAGTGTGATTTAAAAATGCTCATAATCAGGCTTAAGTTTCTCATTCCAGAACTTGAACCACTCATGTTCTTTATATTTAGAGAGATTTTCTTCGGTCATTCGAAGGAAACAGTGTACGTGGAAAAATATTTGCCCTTGTTTAAGAGCTGCGTCGCAGAGGGTGTAGATTCCTTCGATCTTTTCGTCTGTTATGGCGAAACAGCCAATAGAGATTTGGTTGCCGTGTACCATGCTCACTGAGCCTGTGCGCTTGTGGGCTCGGTCATAGGCGTTTGGATAACCGACATTGAAGGAGAGGTGGTAGCGGCTTTGCGGGTTTATTTAACGGAGGCTAACAGCATAGAACCCCTCGGCCTCGGGGGATTGGCGGTCACCTCCGGCTAATTTCGGGCCGAGTTTGCCAGACATTGCTGCAATTCGGTAGGTCTTGAATTTTTTGGAGGCCTCACCTAGTGTAGTTTGCACCCAGATTTCGAATGCCCGTTCGTCCTTGAAAATGCGGATAAATACGGGAGCGCCGAGCTTGAGCTCTTTCTTTGCAAGTTCTTGAGTGAGATGAGGAGTGACTCGTTTGGTTGCTTCTTTGGCGCGTTCTTCCCCATAGGCGTAGTCTTCTTTAAAGAAGGAGCTGATGGGGCTGGGCATGGGGAATTTCTATCAATTCGTTCGTTTTCTGTCAGCAGTTTTTGCTGACAACGGTGGCTAGCTGTGAGAGGCTTTGCCCATGAATCAAGCGATTGGTATTATTGGTGGTAGCGGGCTTTACGCAATGGAAGGTTTTGTTCAGACTGAGGAGCGAGTGGTTGAAACACCCTTTGGTTCTCCCTCTGACGCCTTGACTGGTGGAGAAATTGCTGGCAAGCAAGTGTGGTTTCTTCCGCGTCATGGTTGTGGACATCGTTTACTTCCGCATGAGATCAACCATCGTGCGAACTTCTGGGCACTCAAAAGTCTCGGTGTGCGATTCGTTATTTGTGTCGCTGCTGTGGGTAGCTTGAAGGAAGCATATGCGCCGCGGCACGTTGTTCTTCCCGACCAATATTTCGACCGTACGAGTCGTCGAGAGCAACACACCTTCTTTGGCGAAGGTATTGCCACGCATATTGGCTTTGCGGAGCCGGTGAGTGCAGAACTGCGTAGGCTCCTATTCGAGGCTATAAAGGCTGAAGGAGCAACTGTGCATGACGGTGGAACCTATGTGAATATGGATGGTCCCGCATTTTCGACGAAGGCAGAGAGCTTCGCAAATCGCCAGTTGGGCTTCGATGTGATCGGGATGACCAGTATGCCTGAAGCTAAGCTCGCTCGCGAGGCCGAAATGGCATTAGCAACCATGGCGATGGTCACCGACTATGATTGCTGGCATGAGGAGGAGGAAGCCGTGAATGTGCAAACTGTGATCGGTCACCTCACAGCCAACGCAGCACTCGCTCAGAAAGTACTGAAGCGCGTGATCTCAGAGGTGCCTATTGATGCGGAATGGCCTGAGCACAAAGCTTTAGACACTGCTATTATTACACCGAAAGAATATTGGCCTACTGAGACTATTGAGAAGCTCGGTCCAGTTATTGAGCGCTTTGTTTAAACTTTGATCACAAAAAACTTTAGAGTTTTAGTCGAGAAGTAAACAGTTTACGATCACTCGATAAATAGTCACTTATGAGGGAATCGGAGCAACACATTTGCCATTTCGCCCGCTAAATTTCAATTCAACAGCGCATATGCCGTAAGAGGTCGAGGAGGATCGTACGCATGGTGTGACTGGAAAAGACGTGGCAGGCCGATCCTAATGTTGAGCCAAAGCTGCACGTCCACGACCTGAAAGAGATCTACTGGATGGTTATGAAATCGAAAGGCTAGAGCTTATTTTCCTAGCCCTTTGCGCATCGCAGCCAGATCTGGTGTTTTGCCTAGCCAGAATGCAAAGGCTATAGCTCCTTGATGGAGTAACATCGAGAGACCGTTAGCTGTTTTTGCTTCTACATTGTTAGCTTCTGCTAGAAGGGGAGTAACTGCAGGGTTGTAGATGACATCGTAGACGAGGTGGTCAGAAGTGAGAGCCTCGGCTGGAAGCGGAAGCGCATCGTTTTCTTTGAGTCCAAGTGAAGTGGAGTTGATAATGAGATCTACTTCACCAGTTACAGCAATGAGGTCTTCTGGAGTGTTGGAAATAACTTCGATTTGCTGAGCTTCGTGCTCGGTCTGGAGTGATTCTACAATGGGTTCTAGCTTTGATACTGTACGGTTGGAGAGAATAATTTTGAGGGAACTTTCGCGAGCACATTGAGTGGCTATCGCGCGTCCAGCACCACCGCCAGCACCTAGTAAGAGGATACGTAACTCTCCGAGCCCTTTGCCGAAGTCTTCACGGATTGCTTGAGCCAGTCCTGGACCGTCGGTGTTGTGGCCAATCCGCTTGCCGTCTTTGAATGCGATTGTGTTCGTGGCTCCGAGCGCTTTGGCGTCGTCAGTGAGTTCGTCACACAAGGCCATGGCATCAAGCTTGTGCGGGACAGTGACATTGTAGCCGATGAAGCCGAGTCGCTCCATTTCTTGAAAACAGGAGTCTATCTCACCTGGTTCTACTTCCACGCGTATGTATTGAAGATCGATTCCTGCTTGATCGAGCGCAGCTTGGTGCATCTGAGGGGAGGCTGAATGCTTGATAGGATAGCCGATGACGGCAAGCTTTGCAGTTGGCATTTCCTCAGCAAATGCTGGGTCACGAAGGTCGGCGAGTGAGTAGACGTGTTTCACTGGAAAAGGTAGTGGTCAGAAGTTACTAGTTTTTGACCACAGATCACACAGATTAGACAGACTATTTTTTTGGATCGTGTGAAGAAATTGAACCCCAGCTGCCGACGACTTGTTTTGGGGTGATGACATTGAAGTAACTATTTCTGCATGGTGTGGAAGTGGCGAGCCGCAACGCTCCAGCGAATCTAGCTTGGAATGATACAGCGAGCGGTGATCGTGCGTATACACTGCTGCGCTCAATATAGAACCTATCGACTCTCTGTCGCGAAAGGGGAAGACCCATATCAGTTCGGTCGTGTTATTTACTCCTACTCCGAGTAGTGGTAGTAAGTTTCCCTATTTTAACTGGTTAGTAAAAGTAGCCTCGTGACTATTGTAGTGGGGTTATTTTTTGTCTGTGATCACAGCCTATGAAGCTGGTTGGTTAGAGTAGTTGATATTCTCAAATCATAAATTCTAGTGTTTGGTCTTGCAAAGTGGGGTGAAACTCTATTGTCTCCGTTATGGCAGAGATTTCTCTCGGACTTTCTTTTGACGACGTTCTTCTTGTTCCGCAGCTTAGTGCGGTAATTCCAAACGAAACGAACATTTCTTCGCAGCTTACTAAAGACATTGGTCTTAACATTCCTGTAGTTTCCGCAGCAATGGATTCTGTTTCTGAATCTGAACTCGCAATCGCGCTTGCTCGTGAAGGTGGTATCGGTGTGATTCACCGCAACAATACCATCGAAGAGCAGGCTGCAATGGTGGCGAAGGTGAAGCGTTCTGAGAACGCTGTGATCCAAGATCCAGTGACAGTGACTAAGGAAATGAGCCTTTCCGACGTGCGAAATATCATTGCAATGGAAGGTTTCTCAGGTTTCCCAGTAGTCGACGCTGACAATAAGCTCGAAGGTATGGTGACTGGCCGTGACATTGGCTATGTTGAAAATAAGAACCGCAATGTGGCTGAGGTGATGACAGCTCTCGACAAGCTAGTGACAGCTTCTGCTGACACATGCATCGAAGAAGCCCGCCGCATCCTTTACAAAAATCGTATCGAGAAGCTTCCGCTTATAAATACGAAAGGCACACTTGCTGGCCTCATCACAGGTGCAGATATCGAGAAGCGTATGACATTCATCAACTCTGCGAAAGACGAGAATGGCCAGCTCCGTTGTGGTGCAGCTGTAGGTCCTGGTCCAGATCATATGGATCGCGCGACTGCTCTTGTGGCAGCTGGTGCAGATGCTCTTTTCATTGATGCTGCGACTGGTCATACGCAGGTGGTGATTGATGCTGTAAAAAATCTCGTCACTCTCGGCGTGCCAGTGGTGGCAGGTAACGTAGTAACCGCACAGGGGGCGGAAGACCTCTGCGATGCTGGTGTTTCCGCTGTGAAAGTGGGTGTTGGCCCAGGCTCCATTTGTACGACTCGTGTGGTAGCAGGTGTGGGTATGCCTCAGTTTACTGCGATTCAGAACTTGGCTCCAGTCTGTCGTGAGCGTGGCGTGGCCGTGATTGCCGATGGTGGTATCCGCTACTCTGGTGACGTAGTAAAAGCGATGGCAGCAGGTGCTGACCTTGTGATGCTCGGTTCTCTTCTAGCAGGCACACGTGAATCTCCAGGTCAGACAGTGCATTTCCAAGGTCGTCGCTTCAAGACATACCGCGGCATGGGCTCACTCGGCGCAATGAAGAAAGGCTCGAAAGACCGCTACAGCCAGAATGCTTCCGGAAAAATGGTGGCTGAAGGTGTGGAAGGTCGTGTTCCTTACAAAGGCTCGCTCGCAGACGTAGTATTCCAACTCATGGGTGGTCTTCGCTCTGGTCTTGGTTACGTTGGCGCGCAGGATCTCCAAGCGCTTCGCGAGCGTGCAGTCTTCACTCAGATAACAGCTGGTGGTCTCCGCGAGTCCCACGCACACGATATTACAATCACTGAAGAGCCAACAAACTATCAGCCACTCGGCTAATAGAATTAAGAATTAGCAATTTTTCAGAGTAGTAAGTTTCCTTTGTTAGGACTTACTACTTTTTACTTCACTCTTATCACTTTTCTATCATGGAAGAAATCAATCACATAGCCGTCCTCGATTTCGGCTCACAATACACTCAGTTGATCGTTCGCCGCGTGCGCGAAATCGGCTATTTCGCAAAGCTTTATTTGCCTGAGCATCTCGACGAGATCGGTAAACCAGGCGCAATCATCCTTTCTGGAGGCCCTAAGAGCACTAGCGACGAAGACGCTCCTGATATCGACTTTGAGCTCCTCAAAGGCTACGACGTGCCAGTGCTCGGCGTGTGCTACGGTATGCAGCTCCTCAACATCAAATTTGGTGGCTGTGTGAAGAAGTCTAACCACCGTGAGTACGGTCAGGCAGGACTTTTCCCAGTTGAGCAGACTGGTATCTACGAAGGCATTTCAAAGGAATCTCAGGTGTGGATGTCTCACTCCGACACAGTCGGCTCTCTTGGCAAGAACTGCAAAGTGATCGCGAAGAACCAACACGGTACTCCAGTTTCTCTCCAGTGGGGTGAAACTTTCTTCGGTATTCAGTTCCACCCAGAGGTGACACATTCCCACGAGGGAACTCAGATCCTCAAGAACTTCCTCGAGCATGCAGGCGATCTTGCTGCATTCCACATCGAAGACTTCAAGCGAGAGCTTATCGAAGGCATTCGTGAAAAAGTTGGCAACAAGCAGGTAGTCTGTGGTGTTTCGGGTGGTGTTGACTCCACAGTGCTTGCTGTGCTTCTTCACGAAGCTGGTGTGAATGTGGAGGCAATCTACATGGACCAAGGTCTCATGCGTAAGAACGAGACTCAGGAAGTAGAAGCAAACTTCAAGCGTATGAGTGTGCCGATCCGCGTGATCGATGCCTCCGAGCGATTCCTTACAGCACTGGCTGGCGAGGCTGATCCTGAGAAGAAGCGTAAGATCATTGGTAATATGTTCATCGACGTATTCTGGGATGCAGTGGGCGATGCTGAAATGCTTGCTCAGGGCACGCTCTACTCAGACGTGATCGAGTCAGCTTCTAATGAAAATTCGAAAGCATCTACCATCAAGACGCACCACAATCGTGTGGATCGTATTCTTGAAATGCAGAAAGAAGGCAAGGTGCTCGAGCCGCTTGCTGAACTCTTCAAAGACGAAGTGCGTGAGCTCGGTGCGACAATGGGAATTGATCAAGATATTCTGGATCGACACCCATTCCCGGGACCAGGTCTCGCAGTGCGTTGCCCTGGCGATCTCACCAAGGAAAAGCTCGACATTATTCGTGACTGCGATGCGATTTTCATTTACGAACTCAAAGAGAGTGGCTGGTACCAGAAGACATGGCAGGCATATGCTGGCCTCATTCCAGTGAAAACAGTAGGAGTCAAAGGTGACGAGCGCTCTTACGAATATGCAACTAATCTTCGTGCGGTGATCTCCGAAGACGCGATGACTGCGGACTGGGTAGATCTTCCAACATCACTTCTGCGCAAGGTTTCTAGCCGTATCCTCAACGAGGTGTCCGGCATCAATCGCGTACTTTACGACATTTCTTCGAAGCCACCAGCATCAATCGAGTGGGAATAACGACGTAGCCGCTGTTATAGGTTAATGGTCAAGAGTCATTAAGCCAGCATGATGAAACATATTTTACAAAGCGACTGGGTGTAATGCTCAGTCGCGTTTTTGTAAAATTGATGAGTTTGAAATGATCCGTAAAAAATCCTTCCTCTCGTGTGGAGGGCTGTTTAGCTTCGCTTTTTAAAAGCGTTAGATGATTCTGGCGCTACCCTAGTTGTGATAAAGTTTTTTCAGAAAAGATGACCAGCATCGTAGTATCTAGCCAAAAAGGTGGTGTCGGAAAAACGACAGTATCTATCAACTTAGCATACGCATTTGCCCGAGCTGGGTGGAATGTTCTCCTTGTTGATGCTGACCCCCAGGGGTCCGTAGGGCTCTCACTTACCTGTCAGTCGCGTAAGTTGTTGGGCTTTTTTGATTACCTTGATGGAGGAGGACAGAGCTTTGAATTCTTGATTGTGCCTACGCGTATGGAGACCTTGTCTATGGTGCCGGCTGGACAGGGTGAAGGTTACGAGCTTGGCGGTGGATATAGTGAAAGTGTAGCTAACAACGTGCGCAAGTTTTTCTCTGAAGCTGAGTCTAACGGCTATGATATTTGCATTATCGATAGTGCCGCAGGCCTGTTTGGAATAACACGTGATGTGTTAGTATGTGCTGATGCTGTGCTCGTTCCCCAGCAGGCTGAGCCCCTAGGGATTCGCTCTGTTCCTAAAATGCTTCAAGGGTTAGCTGAGATGAGAAATACGAATTCTGGGCTAAATATTCTTGGTGTTTTGCTCACAATGGTGCAGCGAGAATTAGAGGAAAGTGCGGAGGCCGCTGATGGTATTAGAGGTTTACTACCTGAGCCTTTAGTGATGCAAGCTGAGGTTCCTAGAGCGGATCTTTTCCTCAAGGCTAGTGGGAAAGGCGTGCCAGTTGGTGTTCTCCAAGGGGCTGCAAGGCTGCTGAATATTTTTAACCAGCTTCGTTTGGAGATTGAATCGAAGCTTGGACTCGCCCGCTAATCAGAATACATAGAATAATTAACTTTGATACGCAGATGGACTCGATAAATCCTTGGCTCGATGTGGATGAGCTCAACCGATTGGCCAAAGCTCTGATGGAACCAGCAAAAGAAGAGGCTCCCCAAAAGGAGTTTTCAGATGACGTTGTGCGTAGTGTTGCGAGTACTGCTCTAGCTAAGGCTAGTGACATAGCAAAGCGTGCTGGAGTTATAGCAACACCTCGAGTTAGGCAGGCAATTCTACCCGAGCTGGGTGAGTGGCTCTATACGAATGCCAAGTGCTTTGGGCTCTGTGTGGTGGACCGAGATGGGGATGTTCTTCATGCGGCAATGCCAAACACTGAGTGGACCCAGCTTACAGTATCAATCGCGACTAAAGGGCAGGTAGAAGAGAGTGATAATGCTATGAGTGTACGAATTAAGGTCTCTTCTAATCGCTATTTGCAATTTATCAGAGTGGTGACTGCTAGAGGTCCTTTATTGGTGGGTTTGCTTACAAAGAACCTTTTGAAGGACTCGCAGTTAGCTAAATTCACTTCTTTAGTTGAAAGAATTAGTGCCCCAGATCAAGTGGAGCAGCGATCATAGAAGCGAGTCGAAGATTTAAATGAAAACGGCCCATGCTGATAAAGCTCGAGCCGTTTTTATTGAGTGAAATTGAGAGCCTGTTGGTAACTCTCAAAAATGTTAGTGCTAGATGTACGAAATGATTTGTTCTTTTGCGTAACGTACTTTTGCGAGAGTGGCGTATTTGTCATCCTCGGAACGGTAGCCCATTGGGCAGGCAACAGTTGTGTAGAAACCTGAGCCTTCGAGACCTAAAATTTTATCGTATTCGGTAGGTGTGATGCCTTCCATCGGGCATGCGTCGATTTCTAACATCGCAGCACTTGCCATGAGTTGGCCGAGGGCAATGTAAACTTGATTTTTAGCCCAAACGAGCAATTTCTCTGGGCTCATTTTGTCGATAAAACCTCCCATCATATCGCGATAAAATTGAAGGTCAGACTTTTCTCCGCCTCGAATTTCGTGTGTCTTGTCGATGAATGTGTCGAGCTCTTTTGCTGAAACTGGAGACTGTGCCGCTAGCACTACTAGATGTGAGCAGTCGACCACTTGTTGTTGGTTCCAAGAGTGTGATAGGAGCTTTTGTTTTGTCTCACGGTGAGTAACGACAATAAATTTCCAAGGCTGTAATCCAAAGGAGGACGGAGTGAGAACGAGACTATCCTCGATAGCGTCCCATTGATCGTTAGGAATTGATTTGTTAGGGTTAAATACTTTTGTGGCGTAGCGCCACTCGAGTTGCTTGATGAGTTTATTTGCTTGCATGATAGAGATTCTTTGAAGGTTTATTGAGCTTCGATGTTGAATGGTAGGTTCATGGATGGGAGAGCATTGAGAGAGATGTTCAAGAGGGCTCCGTATTCTTTATCCAGACGGTTATTGCGCTGGTAGAAGCCTAGGCCTGCTGTCCAGCTCTCAAAGTTACGATATAAAGAATATTCCTGTCTTTCGAGGGTGTTATCATCGAGCTCCCATTTATGGGATGTACCAGCGCTCCACTTATGATTGAGTCGGAAGAAGAGGCTAGCCTTGACCAAGTTGCTATCGACGATCGTCGGGTGTTCGGCCAAATAACTATGACCGAGTTCGAGCTCGATATCTTCATGTGGCCAGAAGATTATTCTAGTGGTAAATTCAGAGAAACCGCCACTATTGACAGGAATTTGTGAGTTGAGTGAGAGTCTACCCCATGGAACTGGAGTCCAGCGCAGATCGTTGTAGAGGTTTGAAAAGTCGCGATTAAATTCCGGATCGTTGAGGAAGGAGTCAAGGTAGGTGTCGAGTGTTAACCATGTATGGCTTCGGCCATCTCGCTTTGTTAAAATCTGGTTGCGTGCACCGAGTCGGACAATGCTCCAGTTGCGGTAGTCATCGATTGCTGTAAATCGTGCTACGTCAAATGGACGTGGGCGTTCGGTGGGTGTGAGTCTGTCGATTTTGATTTGATCGTCGCTGAGTTCATTGGTGGATAGAACCGAAAGGTTGGCATAAGGTTGTAGTACGTGTAGCAACTGGTCTAAGCCCCACGACTTACATTGAACAGAGCCATAGTTACGCGTGAGTTTTACTGCTGCGTTCAAGCCGAGGTAACCATGCGAGCTGCCGTGCGATTTGTTTTGTTCTCCTTCGTTCCAGTATTGAGAGTAGCCGGCGCCAGCCCTCGGAGTGATTGTTATACCGTCGACGACCTCAATAGGGTGTGAGAGTTCTTGATAGGTGTGGACTCGGCCGAAGTTGTGATTCTCTAACAATTTGCTGATGACACTCTTTCTATCAGCAGTGATTTTAGATGTTCTTGATTCAGATCTCAGAGCCTCTTCGTATTGGGAGGCAATGTCTTCACGATAGTAGCCAATGGAGCTGGAGCCTTCATGTAATAAGCTAGTTCCAAAGATTGGGCGCTTAGCATGATCAAAGTAGAGTTCTGGGAGCCGAGAGTCGGTTTGGTAAAAATCGTTGAGTTGAAAACGCGTGAATCCCCCGAGCTGATAGCTTTCATTTCTACGTTGGAACCCAAGGATGTTATCAGGTTGAGGATTTAGGGTGTAGCTACTCGGCTCAAAATCTTCGAGGTAGTATTGATCACTTAGATAGGTGAGATTGACATCAAAGATGTTTTCAGAGCTGTTAGTACTTTCCCAATTGAAACGATGCTTCAGTTCGAGTTCATAGCGATCATTGTTGATCGGTGCTCGTGGAAGTGAGTTTCGTGAAATGCTAGGGTTCTGATCCTTTGTGTAATACATTTTAAACCACCCAAGGTTTTCGTTTTCCTCTAAACGAGTATCACTGAAGTCTACTCCGGCGCCAATGCCGCGCTTTGCTCGAATGTCGAACTGCCATTCGGAAAGGAGCCATTGATTTTCCTTCCGACCGATCTCAGCGTTCTCATCGCCGCCTAACATGATGCCATAACGATTCAGAAGAAAGGCTCCCCAGTTAGATCGCACACCAGGAGTGAAGTGGTAGCCTAACTGTGCATCCATTGGTTGTGCTAAATATGGAAGCCAGAAAATGGGGGTGTCCCCAGCATAGAGTTTGAGGTCTTTGAGAATGATTTCTTCTTCAGGGTAGATTTGAATTTCTTTAGCCTTGATCCAGAAGCTTGGCTTTTTCCGATCGTGTGTAGTAATACCTGCGTTTTTCCCGATAAATATCCTTTTACCGCTTAGTATTTCTGAGTTGAAAGAGTCCGAATCGAGAAGCATAGGATCGAGCGAAGTGCGTAGCTCTTTTGTGTCAAGCTGCTCGGTATCGTAGTTATAAGTTGCCTTCTGTCCTTTATGTAAAACGGCATTTTGGTAAATGCTTACATCTCCGTTGAGGTGGACGAGTTTCTTGTGTGTGTCGAGCAAGGCTTGGTTTGCAAACAATTGAATACCTTTGTTCGTGTATACTTGTACTCCTCCTAAATAGCGCACGAGCCCAGTTTCGTGGTTGTATTCGGCTCCATTGTTGGAGGCGATGCGCACATTTTCAGGCATTGTAGGAGTGAGTTGAAGATTTAGCCCGCCAGCCTCAATATCTTGGCTATAACTGTTAGTGCATAACAAGAGTGTTGCTAGGCTAGGAATGAGTCTCTTCATGCGTGGTATTTAGACCTGTGATCCAGACTTGAGTAAAGATGAAAGGCGAAAATTACTCCGTTGACCTTTCTTAAGGATGTTCGCAGGATTTGTGATGCATGGAAAAGGTTGTTGGCATCATTGGTGCATCAGGTTTGATAGGGAGTCATTTGGCTGAAGCCTATGAAGTAATAGGCTGGCGTGTCATACGGTACTCGAGAGAGCGGAGGTCGATTGCTTCACAAGAATGGCGCCTTCTTAGTAAGGAGAATTTAGAAGACTTAAACGTCTTAGTGAATCTTGCTGGAGAACGTATTGATCAAAGATGGACAGAGGCCAACAAGAAGCGCTTTTATCAAAGTCGAGTCGGTGTAACTGCTGGTTTGATGAAAATGCTAGAGAGCATGTCAGCTGAAGAGCGTCCTCAGGTGTTGCTCAATGCATCGGCTGTTGGTATTTATGGTAACTCTGGGGAATATGTACTTACTGAAAACTCTAATGTTGGTAGCGGCTATCTAGCAGAGCTCGTAGAGCAATGGGAGACTGCAGCAGCTCAATCTGCATTGGAAGGGTGTCGAATCGTTTTTCCGCGTATAGGGGTAGTACTTGGTCGTAAGTCTGCTGCATGGCGTAAAATGCAAGCTGTGTTTAAGTTGGGACTAGGAGGAAGACTGGGAAGTGGTAAGCAGTGGTTTCCCTGGGTGCATATAGAAGATTTAGTCGAAGCGTTCATTTATATTGCTGCAGATGAAAGCGTGCAGGGGGCAGTCAATATAGTGGCACCTAACTCTGTAACGAATTTTGAATTTACAAAGGAACTTTCAAGTAAGCTCAAGCGCTCAGTCATATTTCCTGTGCCGGCGGTCGCCTTAAAGCTGCTTTTGGGAGAATTTGCTTCAGTATTGCTGGCAAGTCATAGAGTAGAGCCTGCCAAATTAGCTGAAATAGGCTTCAAATGGCGTTTTCCTGAACTAAATGTGGCGATTGAAGAGCTTCTAGACTGAGGTTTTGGCTGGTTTTAACTTTTTGTAGAAGTGTCTCGAATAAATGTTGGAGGTCCTATTTATTGATGTTTCAGTGTCTCACAAAGCATTTAAAAATGAAGCTGCATGATGCACTCGAGAAGTGTGATAGACTTCGTTCTGATAACGTAGTGCTGAAGATTAGATTCAAACAGAAAGCAGATTGCGTAACTGTAGAGAGCTATTTTCAAGTTGACAGGATTTTGGCTAAAGCCCTATTACTTCCGATGGGAACCAAGTTCACCGATGCAGAAGCGTATCTCTATTCTTATGTGACATACGCGCCCAGAGAAACTATGACCAACGGAAAGCTCATATGCCTTAATGTTGGGAGCTGGTTGCGTCGGAGAGATATCTTGAGCAAGCGTGGACTTGATTTCGGAAGAAGGTGAGGAACTTTAAGCAGATTCTCAAAGAAAAAGGGCTTTTGAACCAGAGAGTGTACCAAGCTCTTCTTCCGCACCAATGTGGAAAATGAGGAGGTAGGTTAAGGGAGTAACTGAGTGGGAGAGGATAGGCTGATTGCTGTTTTGTAAACCAGTTAGATAAAGAGAAAGCCTGAGTTCGTTTGCTCAGGCGTTTATGTTTTTGTGCAGGTTTATATGTACCTAGTTGAGAAAGCTGCCAGTCATGAGGCTCATGACTCGTTTCCCAAGTGATGTGAGAGTCGCTTGCTTACCGGTTCCAGAGAGAATCCCCTTAGTGTGATATCTGTGGTTAGATGCAGTTGGTTTTACATAGGTGACCGTGGACCGAACGACTGCTCGCTTGCTCGGTGTGATAGCAAGGGGGAAGCCTGAGCTCGCGAAGCTTATTTCCCAAGCTGGAGTCATGACACTATGGTTCCCTTTGATGAGCCAATTGTATCGGCTAGCTAGTTCGAGTTCTCCTTGACGAGGGACTGTGACTTTGAAATATACAGGAATGTTTTCGATGAAGGAATTTAGACTAAGGCTCGGGTTATTTTTATGGCGAATGAATAGCTCTGCGATATTGAGTCCATTCATATTGAGACCATTGTAGAGTCCGTGATGGTTTTTTGAAGAGAAGTAGGCTTCGTACCAGCTCTCAAAGTTTTGGCTCGCCATGATACCGAGCTCAAGGTGGAGGTGGGCGCGTTCTCTGTTGATCCCAGCGCCAGTGTAGCCCATTTTAGCGAGTGGGGAGCCGGCGGATACCTTGCTTCCTTTGGAGCAGGTCACTGATGCTAAATGTGCATAAAGGCTGTAAAAGGGGCCGGTTCCCCAATCATGTTTGATAACGACATAGTTGCCGTAGTTCGAGTTGCCAGCCTTGGTGTTTGTGTAGACAACGACTCCATCAGCAATCGCGGAAACGATGTCGAGAGGGTGGCTATAACGGTCGCGCTTGATCGGGCGGATGTCGATCCCTTCGTGAAACTTGGTAGCAATGACACCTTCGGGTGTTCGGTGCAGTGTACGGACGTATCCATATTTTCCCGCTGTCCACGGATGGGAATCTACACCTTCAAACTTCCGGTAAGTGTACATGTAAAACTTCTCAGGAGTTTTACTAAAGATGTATTCGTTTTTGGTAGGAAGTTTGAGTCCTAATGGCTGACTAGCAAAAAGGCTCGAAGTGGTAGCAGCTGCAATCGCGAATGATTTGAATAGATGCATGGCGATTTTTAGTTCTGCTGACTTTTTTCGTACTCCAGGCGTGTTTCCCACGCTTTCTTAGATTCTCCGATTCGAGGGATGAGATGGTTGCAGGCGTCGAGCATGGATTGGTCAACACCACGCCAGATGGTGATGACGCGCCCATCTACTTGGCGATCGATGTAGAGCATGTCGACTACTTGACCATTGATGGCACACATGATCCATTTACCAGTATACTGACCAGAAGTCATTTTTAACCTACTTGCTCCAGCGCGGTTGAGTTGGAAGGAGACTCCGTACATTTCAGGGTTGTGAGGGGATTGGAAAGCGTTGTATGCGACAATGTCGCCAGTCATGATAAAGGGGCTTTTGCTCATATAGCTCTTCCCTTTGGGGGTATCGATTTGGAAACTTAATTTCTTAGATTCGAGGTTTGTGGATTCAGTGTGGAAAGTAATAGAGATTGGAGACTGCTTCTTACCATTTGCTAAACATAGGCTGACTGAGAGGATTGAGAATAAGAGGATAAGGATGGATCGCATGGTGCTGAAGAATTTGCAGGATGGAGTTCGAGCTGTGAAGGAAATTATTCTCAGAATAGAAGTGGGGGGAGAACGTCTGTGACTTCCTAGGCTGGGTGGGAAATAGGTAGTTGTCAGTTTTTTGCTTGAGCTGCTAGAGTGGAATGTTAGTGTCCTAACTTCAAATCACTGTTCACATGCGATTACTAACAAATACGAAGTCCTCATTTTTAAGTGTTCTAACGCTGATATTTCTAACATTGGTTAGTTCAGCAAGAGCTGCGGAGCACAATGCCTTTGATGAGGCTTTAGATAAGGTAGCTGGCTTTTTAGAGCAAATTGTTTTCTTTTCCGCAGATATCGGAGGAAATTCATTGCCAATCGTATTGGTCGTACTTGCGGGCACAGCAATTTTTCTCACAGTCTACTTCAAGTTTCTCAATATCCGTGCGCTAGATTTGGCATATCGCACGGTGCGGGGTGATTACACGCATGATGATGCCCCTGGTCAAATTACGCATTTTCAGGCTCTGACTGCCGCACTTTCTGCGACAGTAGGTTTGGGGAATATTGCGGGTGTGGCTGTGGCTGTAGGCATTGGTGGCCCAGGTGCAACATTTTGGATGATTTTGATGGGGCTTTGTGGAATGACTACAAAGTTTGCAGAATGCACGTTGGGAGTGAAGTACCGTAAGTTTGATAAGGACGGGAATACGCATGGTGGTGCTATGTATTATTTACGTGACGGTCTCGGCGAGCTAGGTCTAGGAGGCTTGGGGAAGGTTCTTGCTATGTTTTTTGCTGTGATGTGTATCGGTGGGGCGATAGGCGCGGGGAATATGTTCCAAGTGAACCAAGCGGCATCGCAGTTCTCTGACTCATTTGGCATGTTTGCAGGTAAGGATTCCATTTACTTTGGTATTATTTTGGCTGTGATCGTCGCGCTCGTGATTATTGGAGGGATTAAGTCGATTGCCCGAGTGACCTCGTTCTTGGTGCCTTTCATGTGTGGCATTTATATTTTGACCGCAGTTGTTATTGTTGCTTCTAACGCAGCAATGATTCCTGACGCTATTCAGCAAATTATAGCAGGTGCGTTCTCGCCAGTTGCAATTGGTGGTGGGTTTGTTGGGGTTCTCATTCAAGGTATCAAGCGAGCAGCATTCTCTAATGAAGCCGGGATTGGTTCAGCTCCGATTGCTCACTCAGCTGTAAAAACCAAAAAGCCAGCGAGTGAAGGCCTTGTTGCTCTGTTAGAGCCATTTACTGATACAGTGGTAGTGTGTACGATGACCGCATTGGTGTTGGTTATTACTGGTTCATGGAAGGTAGATGGTGTGGTGAAAGAAGATGGGCTCGCTCTCTATTCCAGCCCTGCGATCGAGCAGCAAGTTGTCACAAGCTTGGATGAAGGTGATGAATTACGCATCCTCAGCAAAAAGACTGTTGGAAAAGGTGCAGAAGCTCAGGACTTTGGTGAAGTATATCAAGAAGATGGGGAGAGCCTTTGGGTGCCAATGAAGGGGGTATCAGAAGTTGCTGGAGTTCAAAAAACTTCAAGAGCCTTCCAGCAACAGTTCAACTGGTTTCCGCAGGTACTCTCAGTTGCGGTCATTCTTTTCGCATTCTCTACGATGATTTCTTGGTCGTACTATGGTGAACAGGCAGTCAATTACCTCTTTGGCATTGATAACAAAATCGCAGAGTATGTGTATAAGCTCTTATTCTGTGGGTTTGTAGTGGTCGGATCAGCTGCGACGATTGGCAATGTTGTTCGAGTTTCTGACGCGATGCTCTTTGCGATGGTGATTCCAAATATGATCGGCATTTATCTTCTGCTTCCAGTGATTAAGAGAGAGCTGAAAGACTATCGAGAGTACGCTGCTAAGATTGACGCACAGAAGTAGTATTTGCGTGAGTTCTCGCGCAGCAACATGGCGATTTCAGATTTATTTGGGTTGTAGATCAATCCTACTGCATAGACGTGAATCTGGCTGGATTGATAGATTTTTGTGGTGTTTTAGACCATGCCTTGTCTCCATCTTCACTGCGTGTGGCGTAGAGGACCAGTTGGGGCGTGCTACTTGTGATTATTTATAGTGGGCGGGATCACGTTGCCGCATGCTTGCATGGCGAGTGCCTCGGGGTGGTTTTGGTAATGTGCTCTCACAGCGGCGGCTAGTTTGAGTTTTGCGTCGTCCGTGATTGGGCTGATTTCTCCATCTGGCAGGGCTGATACGAGGTTTCGCACCAAGGAATCTTGTGGGGCGTCGCAATTGCTAGCCCATGACCTGAGCAAGGTTTTGTTCACACGCGCAGGGATGGAGCTCATGATGCCGAGGTCGTTTTGATTGTGGACCATGAGACCTGAAGTGGTGCCGCGGTCGAGGGTGAGAACTTGGAAGAGGTAAAGCGTGTGGTAGGCAAGTTGCTCGATCTGGTGGATCGGCGTGACTGCAGGAGCATTTTCTAGTGATGTGCGAAGGATGTCGACGTAACCATTGATGACTTGGGTGCCGAAGTTTTTAGCAAATGCGAAGTCAGCCTTTGCGTCCTCAGTTTTGTATTGTTCGAGGTAGAAATGAGCAACGCCACGGTGGCGGCCGAGGACAGGGATGTTAAAATAACGATCACCTTGAGCAGCGCCTTCAGTATAGGTGTTACCCGATGCGTTTTTGAGAAGTTGGATGAATGCTTGCTTGTTTACTTTATTTTCCAGTGATGGATTGAGATCGGCTATCAGGCGCCAGTAGTCAGATCCGTTGCGCATTTCTGTCCAGCTGATGTGGATATGGATCGATGAGGCGTGTGGGTTCTGCGGGTGGATGATGGTAGAGATTGCAGTGGCTGATCCGAGCTTCTTTGTCGGGTCATCGTCGTAGTGGACTTGTGAGACATTGACGGATGCTCGGTTGAAAAGTTCATCCTCGCCTGCGCAGAAACGCATTCCACCTCCGTGTTTCCCTGTGTCACGCAGCCATTCTACAGGAGAAAATTTGGAAGGTGTTCCTAGTGCTTGCCCAGCATTCTCGAGTCCCGAGACAAAGAGGCTTTGGAGCTCAGTTACTAGTTTTAGTACATTATTCGCGCGGGTGGATTGCGTAAGTTTTCGTTGCATGACGGCGGGGACTATTTCTCATTCTTAGCGTTGAGACAACGCTGATCATTACTTGTGGTGAACAAATATATGACTAGTCTGAATACAAAAGCCACACGTGATGATGTGGCTTTTTGAAAGTAGTTTTTCGCGAGATGCGAGAGAGAAATCTAGACGCTTGGATTGAGGTATTCGCCGACGTCGAGGTCGTGAAGCATCTTTCAAACTGACTCAGTCATTTTTTCAGTGATTGCTTCCATTGGAAGATGGCTAGGTCCGCATGGAACACCGAGCTTGCTGATGAGAGATTTTACGATTGGGTGGAATGAGCCAGTGAGGAGGCCCTTTGTTTTAGATGGATGTGTGCTTGTTGGTATCGCAGGACGAATAAAAATGAAAGCGGCGATTCCAGTGCGCTAAAATACTAACATAGGTGCAGACAGATTAATGAGATGCCCGAGGACCGCTGTGAATGCTAGGATGACAATGAGGCTGTGAAGCTGAAGGTAGTTTTTTAGAGTTCATTCGGACTACTGCGGCTGGTTTGCTCTCCTCAGCTTATGAGCTGTAGGTGCGAAGATTATCGCTTCTTGAGAGTCAGGCGAATTACTGACTCTGGATCTGCAGAGCCTGGTAGGGTGGTTTCTTTCCCTTGAAGATCACGGTAGGTGATGGTCTTGATTTCTATGCCATTCTCATCGGCGTCTGAGCCATAGACGATGGAGCCTGCTGGCTTAAATTTACCATTCTTGGTCTTGAGGTAGACTTGGTTTTTATCGTCGATATCGATAGCGATCGAAGAGGTTTCCATGACGGTGGATTCAGGGAGTTCCTTTTTAGTAATAGCCTTTGTTTTTTTCGGTTTAGGCAGTTCTTTAGATGGAGATTCTTTTTTTGCGACAGTCGGCTTAGATGCTGGTGGAGTGGTGGATTTTACACCAGCGAGGATTTGTAGTTTATTTCCTACATGAAGGGTATTGTCAGCGAGCTGATTGCGTTGCTTGATATCACTAACAGTCGTATTGTGCTTCTGCGCGAGTGAATAAAGTGTGTCACCTTTCACGACGATATGCGTGAAGCTACCGTCTTCGACGCTAGGTGTTTGTTTTTTCTGAGTTTTGTTGTATTCCCAAAAGGCAAAGCCGCCAACGAGGATTAGAAGGAGTAATAGAAAGGTTTTCATCAGTTCGTTTTCACTTTTTAGTTCTTTGCGGATTCAATAAGCTAGCGAATATTAGATAAGCGTCGATGTGCTATTTGGCTTTTTTAAAAAGGTATATTTGAACCCTGTTTACTTACAAGTTGGGCAGGAATTGAGCTGTTGAAAGAAGTCGTTGCCTTTGTCATCGACGAGAATGAAGGCAGGGAAGTCTTCGACGCGGATTTTCCAGACGGCTTCCATACCGAGCTCTGGGAAGTCGACGACTTCGACATTCTTGATGTGGTCTTTGGCGAGGATGGCAGCTGGACCACCGATAGAGCCGAGGTAGAACCCGCCGAATTTATCACAAGCGTCAGTGACTTGCTGGGAACGATTGCCTTTAGCAAGCATCACCATGGAAGCGCCTTTCTCTTGGAAGATTGGCACGTAGCCATCCATGCGGCCAGCGGTAGTTGGACCGAAGGAGCCAGATGGAAGACCTTCTGGAGTCTTAGCTGGACCAGCGTAGTAAATTGGGAAGTCTTTGACGTAGTCTGGGAGCTCTTTGCCAGCATCGATCATTTCCTTGAGTTTGGCGTGAGCGATGTCACGGGCAACGATAATGTGACCGTTGAGTGAAAGTGCTGTGGTGACTGGGTATTGGGAAAGTGTCTTGAGTGTTTTATCCATACCTTCGTCGAGGTTGATATTGACGCCTTTGAATTTCCAGTCTTTGAACTTCTCTGGGATGTACTGGCCTGGATTGGTTTCGAGTTTTTCGAGGAAGATGCCGTCTTTAGTGATCTTAGCTTTAGCTTGGCGGTCAGCCGAGCAGGAGACGCCAATGCCGACTGGGCAGGAAGCGCCGTGGCGTGGGAGACGGACAACGCGCATGTCGAGAGCGAAGTGCTTGCCGCCGAACTGAGCGCCGATGCCAATGTCGCGGGAGAGCTCGAGGAGTTCTTTTTCAAGTTCGATGTCGCGGAAGGCTTGGCCGTGTTCGTTGCCTTCTGTTGGGAGCTCGTCGTAGTAGCGTGTGGACGCCATCTTGACGGTCTTGAGGTTGGCTTCCGCAGATGTGCCACCAACGACGATTGCAAGGTGGTATGGTGGGCAAGCAGATGTGCCGAGTGTCGCCATTTTAGCCAAACAGAAGGACTTGAGTGATTCTGGATTGAGAAGTGCCTTGGTCTCTTGAAAAAGGAATGTCTTGTTTGCTGAGCCTCCACCTTTGGTGATGAAGAGAAACTCGTAGGAATCGCCTTGAGTAGCGTAGAGATCGATCTGCGATGGAAGGTTGGTCTTGGAGTTTGTCTCCTCGTACATACTGAGTGGGATTATCTGCGAGTAACGAAGATTTTCTTCCATGTAGGTCTTATAGATACCTTTGGCTATAGCTTCTTCGTCGTTGGCTCCAGTGTAGACATTTTCCCCTTTTTTGCCCATGATGATAGCCGTGCCAGTGTCTTGACAGTTTGGAAGAATTCCATTCACCGCAACTTCTGCATTACGAAGAAGTGTGAGTGCTACCATGCGGTCGTTGTCGGTTGCTTCTGGGTCATCGAGGATAGCTGCCACTTGTTTAAGGTGGGATGGACGAAGCTTGAAGGAGATCGCTTTAATTGCCTCGTTGGCTAGAAGTGTGAGAGCTTCTGGTGTGACGTTAAGGATCTCTCGTTTGCCGAGTTTTGCGACGGAAACTCCTTCGGTAGAGATGAGTTTATATTCGGTTTTATCTGGACCGAGTGGGAATTGTTTTTGGAAGTGGAATGGTTTGTTAGACATCTATGTGAAATGCGTGTTATGTTTGATGTCTTGGGATGGTGCAACCTTTTATCTACACGTATTAGCTGGAGCGAAGCGGAGCTAGGATTGCGCCGAATTTTGAAAAGGATGACGGCTGAGTTTGATCACATCTTTGGCGAATTGGATGCCAGCTTCTTCTAGTGCGCTAGCTTGATCATTGTAATCTGAGACCGCATAACGTATTGCGCCGAGATTATAGCTGTGCTGAATGACTGCTAGGTTGGTTTTGCGGCCTTCGGCTTGGTGGCAATCCAAAGTTGGCTGCGATCAGTCCAAACATCAGGGTCGAGCCAATCCAGAAGAGGTCATTCATAGTAACAGCGGCGTGTGTGATGGGAACTTGAGCAGATTAGTGGATTTTCGCTTTGGTCATTGCGTCGATCAGCACATTGCGAAGCTCTTGCTCGTCGAGCTCACCAGTCTGGCGCCAGACGATTTCTCCGCCAGGAGCTACGAGGAGGGTGTGAGGGATCGGGCCTTGCCATTCGGGGTCGATGGCTTTGGCTAAGTCTTCGAGCTTCTCACCTTGGTAGTGGAAGTTATTGGTCTTACGACCTTCTTTTTCGACCGATTTTTGGGTCCAGCGTGCGAGTGGGAGGTGTTGTTCGGTGATGAAGTTGCTCACTGCTTCAGCATTGGTTTTCGGGTCGATAGAAATAGTGATAAGCTCGAAGGGACGCAGCGAGTGGCGTTGGTAGGTTTCAACGAGCATAGGAAACTCAGCGACACAGGGGCCACAGGTGGTCGACCAGAGATTGATCAGACGCATCTTGCCCGTATCATTTTTTGCTAGAGTCTTTGCGAGGGTGGCGTCGAGTGGGGCGACACTGACTGGCTTGGCTGCCCATTCCTTTTCGTACTTCTCAACGAGTTTGGATTTCCATTTCCATTTGGTCGAGCATCCGAAGACACGTGTCTTTTCTTTGGCAACAGGCTTGCCTGCGAGGAGGGAGTCGATCGTGTCGACGACGGTATTGTTCTTCGCTGGACCAGGATTGCGTCGGCCGTCGTCAAAATGCCCTTGGTAGAGAAGTGTGCGCTCTGGTCCGAAGATAAAGACGTGGGGAGTGGCCACTGCGCCATAGGCAATTGAGGTAGACTGCGTCTCACCATCATAAAGGTAGGGGTGGGCCAGCCTCTCAGATTTTGAAACTACCTTCATAGCCTCAAAGTCATCGTCGTATTTGGAATAACCATTTTCCCAGATCTGTACCCCTTCAGGGGAGGAGCTGGAAATGGCGACTATTTGTACTCCCTTGTCAGCGTAATCTTTGGCGAATTGATTGATCTTCCCGCGTGCTGCTATCGCGTCAGGGCAGTGGTTGCAGGTGAAAACAGCGACAAGATACTTAGCCTTTTTGAAGGAGTTGAGCGAGTATCTCTTGCCGTCGGTCGCAGGTAGAGTGAAGTCTGGTGCCTTCGCTCCGATTTCTAAAGTGGTGACTTTTTGCGGGGCAGCCTGTGCTGTGAAGCTGAGTGAGGCGGCGAGGAGGCTGAAGAATAGAAGCTTGGAGATCATTTTAGTTAAGAGAAATAAATTACTTGTTCTGTAATCAATGGAATGACTGTGGATGAGAGGTGGTGGTTAGACGATACAGAAGTCTGACATAATAAAAAGCAAAAAAGGTCTTGATTGATGGGATTTTCTAGATACACATCGCGCTCTCTATGGCAAAGAAGAGCTGGATCGCGCGTAACGAGCGCAAGAAAAAGACTGTAGCTAAGTATGCGAAACTTCGTGAGCAACTTAAGCAAGAGAAAGATTATGTTGGTCTAACAATGCTCCCACGTGATGCATCACCAACACGCGTAGTAAACCGTTGTGAGTACACAGGACGTCGTCACGGTTTCCTTCGTCGTTTCAAGCTTTCTCGTATTGCTTTCCGTGAGCTTGCATCACACGGGATGATCCCGGGTGTGACCAAGTCTTCTTGGTAATTCGTACTAACATTGCTATAGACATAAATTTTATATGCATGAGATGGTGAAATACCCATCTCGCGTTTTTATACTTATTTGTGTCATCGTTAAGAATTATATTTAGAAGATGCCCATTTACGAATACATGTCTAAGTCTCCTGGCGTAGCTGATGAGAGTTGTCGTATGTGTTCCAAGGGTTTCGAGCTAAGACGACCAGTGGATAGAGCTCCTTTGGAGAAATGCCCACTTTGTAAACATTCGGTGAAGAAGGTGATGAACCGGATCAATGCCCCTATCATCATCAAACCAATGTCGAAAATTGATGCGAAGAAGGCTGGTTTCATTGTGCTCGAAAAGCGCATTGATGGCAATTATGAGAAGCTGTAAGCATTTGGCTTCTCGATGCTGAGCTAGTTACTTACATTCTGTTCATTCCTGCAATGAAAGAGATGAGTCTTGCTGGATACCACCTTGCCCCAGTGGCAATGGATCCAAAGTTCCAAGGACGAGGCATTGATTCACAATTCTTTTAATTAGCCTCTATGGCGTTTTTATGAGTTGTCCTTTTACCTATTTCATAAGAGTTGGGGGGTAATGTTGAAGTGAAATTTTTCAAACCTTTGCGCGATTGTTCTTGTTGCCATAATTTAAATTGAAAGTTCGGGTTCATCCACCAAGCGTTTCATAGTGCCGAAGAAGGCTTGTTTGAAGGCTTCGTCTTTGGCGTAGAGTCTATAGAGATCTAACTCTTGGCGGCGTTGGTTAAGCATGACGTCTTCTAGGATCTTGTGGAGGGCGATGTCTCTTGTTTTCGGGTCATGATTTTTAGCGACCTTCTTGGCGAAATCTCGGTGGCTTTTGATTTGACGGCTGAGGTTTATGAACTTAACTCTCTGGTCTTCTGGAGTAGCATCCCAGCCTTGGAAGTAGCGTTCGTTGAAGACTTTAATGATTTCCTCCAGCCCATCTTTTTCTTCTTCGCCTTCGTGGGCTCCCCTTGGATTGGAATTTTGAGGGTCGAGTTCAGTTGCACTATCATCGAGTCCGATGCTTTTGTTGAGGTTGGTTCGTTCTAGCCCGTAGGTAGAGAGGTCGACAGAGTCTAATAAAGCATCAAGAGCGTCGTCTTCTTTGGTTTTTACGATGAGCTTGGGTATTAGAAATTTGAGGAACCAATAAAGCTTTTCCCACTTCACCATAGGATAATCAATGATCGATGAAACCTGTGAGTAGATTTTAACAAACTGTTTTGCTTTGATTTTAAAATCAGCCTTTTCGTCATCTTCTAGACCTAATCCGTGGTTGAAACGGTCGGCTGGAATGTCGAGTAAGGCACTGAGTTCTTGCCCGTCAACTCCCTCGAAATATTTCAAGGTGAACGTATCGACTTCAGCTTGCTCGTAGACAGCCGTGCAGTCCATGGCGTCTTTGAGTTCGTGAAGAACATTGACGTCGGTTGCTTCCTTGAGCGTTGTTGAGGTGTAGAACGGATCAAAGGATGCTTTGATGTCGTCGATACTATTGAAGAAATCGAGAATGAAGAGATCTTCCGTCTTCTTTCCTAGCTTGAGATTTGATCGATTAAGACGTGAGAGTGCTTGTACGGCAAGAACACCTTGAAGCTTCTTGTCGACATACATGGTGCACAGCTTCGGTTCGTCGAAGCCAGTGAGGTATTTATTTGCTACGACGAGAAAGCGGTAGTCATCCTCTGCGAATTTTTCACGAGTTTTGTTTTCAGCGAAGCCGTTCATGTCTGCCTCGGTGTATTCCACTCCATCGACTTTCTTTTTACCTGAAAAGGCGATAGCAATTTTGAACGGGTTACCGCGGTCATCGACGAGCTTTTTAAGAGCGAGGTAGGCTTCATCTTGGTCACCATTTCCATGAGGAATAGAAGCTGACCATCAGAGGTGCGTGGTGTGGCATCACATTCCTCTTCATTGCCAAAGTAGTCCTTGAGCTTCACGGTGAAGCGAGAGTCGATGATGTCTTTGCTGTCTTTGATGTATTTCACCTCTGAACTCCAAGATTTACCGTAGGGTGGATTGGAGAGCATGAAGTGGAAGTTGTTGCCTGAGAACTCATTGGTGGAGAGTGTAGAGCCGCAACGGATGTTTTCAGGGTCGTCGCCCTTGATCATCATGTCGGACTTACAGATGGCATAGGTTTCGTCGTTTATTTCTTTTCCGTAGAGGTAGACGTCGCCCGCCGCTTTGATGTTGCCCTCTGGGTCTTTGATGAAGTTTTCCGCCTCGGTGAGCATTCCTCCAGAACCGCAAGCTGGGTCGTAGACGGTGACGACGGATGGGATCTCGCCTTTGAGTGGCTCGAAGAGGAGGTGAGTCATGAGGTTGATCACCTCACGTGGGGTGAAGTGCTCACCCGCTTCCTCGAAGACGTAACCCATGCCGAGGTTGCTGAGGGCTGGGAGCTTGCGTCCGTCTGGGTCTTCTTTCTCGAATGGGGTGAGATTGATTGATGGTGAAGTGAATTTCTGAAGCACCTCTAGCAGGATGTCTTTGTCCGCCATGTGCTTGATCTGCGACTTGAGCTTGAATTTGTCGATGATCTCTTTGACGTTAGGGCTAAAGCTAGCGAGGTATTCGTCGAAGTTGGCGTTGAGTATCTGAGGGCTATTGGTGGCGGTGTCAGCAAGTCGCTGAAGCGTCCATTCGCTGGTGTTGTAGAACACGTAGCCTGAGGCTTGCTTGAGCCCTGTGCTATCCCAGTCGCCATCGAGGAACCCGAAGTCGTTCTTCTGGAAGGCTAGCCTCTTCCATAACTTTGTCCTTGGTGGGTTCTAGAAGTGCGTCGAGGCGACGGAGAACCACCATAGGGAGGATGACGTCGCGGTATTTTCCGCGAACATATACGTCTCTGAGGCAATCATCTGCGATTGACCAAATAAAGCTAACGAGTCGGCTGTGTGATGCTGTGTCCATTTATGAAAATTATTGATTGTGAGGTGTAGGTGCTGAGAGCGATGGCTACTACCGCTGAGGCGCGACATGCTGAAGCTAGATTCATATTGTATTCAATAATGATCTGGTCGCTTTTTCAAGTTAGAATCCTCCATAGATAGTGATAAGACTATGGAATACTAGCTTGTTACAAGTTGTGCGTAGTGTGATGCAGTTGTTTACTCTTTGAGTTTAAATTTCATGGAAACTGGAATAAATACCACGGCAGTGACGAACATTAGGCCAGTGAAGAACCAGAAGTAGGATGCGCCTTCAAGTTTGTAAATGCCGCCTACGATGAAGTGTCGGTCGAAATTGGTATCGTCGAAATAGCTGTGGTCATTTGTTTTTGCTACACCGAGCTCGGCCTTGCGTTTGCTGAGCCATGTCTCTCTGGAGTCTTCCTCTCCTGCATCTTTTTTTGCCTCTTTGAGTCTCACGATCAGGCCTGTGTCCCATTTTGTGAGTTCTTGTTTGTCTGGTCCCATGGAGGTGATGCGGAAGGTGTTGCCATTCATGAGGCGATAGTTGAGAGGTTGTTCCCAAGGGTCTTTGATAGAAGCAACCAACTGGTTGCCTGTTTCGGTGGTTGGTAGCTTTCTATCGTGTGAAAGTGTGTATGACTCGATAGCGGCAGTAGCTTCGAGTAGAGACTTCTCAGCTGGGACATCGCGCTTCTTGATGACTGCCTTGTCAGTGAAGTGAGTTGTGATGTCATCTGTAGTTCCTATTTTTCCATCGTAGCCAGCATAGGACCTGCTGTGCCAGGCATCGTAGTGAGTTGATTGTGTTGTCGCTCCAGTTTTGAGAGCAGCCTGTGCCTCTGAGGCCTCTTTTGCTAGAGGTGTGGGAGTTTGAATGTAGAGGTTGACGAGTGCTGTGATGCCATTGCCGAGTGCAACGGTGAAAAGGAAAATCGACATGATCATCGACTTCATGCTCTTTGGTGCCTGCGTGTAGGCAAACTCGAGGCAGACGATGGAGACCATGATTTCAGCCGAGGTCAGTAGGAGGTAGGCGAGCAGCTGCCATGCAATGTTAGGTCGCTGGCCTGCATCAATCCATTCTTGGATGATTGCGGATGTGGCAAATGCGGCAACCGTCACAAAAAGGCCAACTCCGATTTTTCTTAAAGGAGTCAGAGACCAGATCTTGTTGACTGAGGGGTAAATGACGTAGGTGAAGAGTGGAATAAGTAGAAGAATAAGGAAGGGGTTGGCCGCTTGTACTTGTGAAGGAAGGATATTGAAACCGAAGAGTTCGCGGTCCATATCGATGGCTTGGAACACCCAGCTGGATGCAGTCTGGTCAAAGAGTGCCCAAAAGATTGGGATGAAGAAGAAGATGCTACAGAGCTTGGCCACCGTCTTGAGGCCTTCTGAAGAAAGGAGTTCTTTGGTGAAGGTTTTGCCTGCTGGTGGAATATGAACAAATTGGTTTCTACCTAACCAAAAGAGGAAGGTGGCAATGGCCATCAAGCTACCAGGAATGCCGAATGCCCAGTGTGGGCCATACCATTCAAGCATCCATGGAATAAATAAGTTAGAGAGTGTTGCGCCGAGGTTGATAGAGAAGTAGAACCAGTTAAAAACTTTGGAGAGTAGGTGTTGGTTGTTAATGCCAAACTGGTCACCAACGTGGGCAGATACACAGGGTTTGATGCCGCCGCCGCCAATGGCAATCAGTCCAAGTCCAGCCAATAGCCACCAAACAGCTGGTCCAGCTACTCCCATCAGCGCTAGAGCGGCGTGACCGGCGCAGTATACGAGAGAGAGTCGAATGATCGTCTTATACTTTCCTAGGTATCTATCAGATAAGAGGGCACCAAAGAGGGGAGTGATATAGATCGCTAGGACGAACCAATGCTGGTTTTCGTTCGCCTTGGCAGAGCTCATTGGATCGCCCGCAGTCTTACCCATGAGGTGTAAATACTGCGTCATGAAAACAACGAGGGCGGCTTTCATTCCGTAGAAGGAAAAGCGCTCGGCAGCCTCATTGCCGATGATATAAGGGATGCCGCTTGGCATTTTGTCGGTTTCGTTCGCAGTGGTTTTCGTCATGCGGTGTATCCTTTTGGAAAATGGCAGCTTAGGCTAGATAAAATTCTATCGGCAAGCCAGTAAATGTTTTGACGTGAGGGCTGATAGGTTATCTTTGTCGTGATAGCCCCAAGTTACAGCGAGTGAGTGAATGCTAGCAGTATTGCGTGCTGTGATGCTGTCGATTGTGGAGTCTCTAATCAAGATGGTGTTACTACTAGATTGACCTAGATCGCTTAAAATTTCGTGTACTCCAGAGGGCTCTGGCTTTTTAGCAATACTGTCACGCTGGCCGAGGATCTTTAGCGTTGCCATTCTGAAGAGGATGAGAAAGATGCGGCTAAGCATGTTACCAGAGCTAAAAACGGAGATTCCAGGGCCACGTTCAATCGAATTGGCAGCAGAGTTACGTAAGTACGAAAGCCATAATGTGACCTATGTTGCTTCCGATTGGCCAATTTTCTGGGAGCGAGCTGAAGGAAGTTGTGTTTGGGATGCGGACGGGAATCGCTATATTGATATCACGAGCGCCTTTGGCGTGGCTGGGCTGGGTCATACCCATGCAGAATTGCGTGGTACTATGGTCGAGCAAAGCGAACAACTGATGCATGCCATGGGGGATGTACACCCGACCGAGTTGAAGGTGGGAGTGTGTAAGAGGCTTTCAGCTATGATCTTTGAGCGCTGGGGGCTCGGTATAGGTAAGACAGTATTGGCTAATTCAGGTTTTGAAGCGGTAGAAATTGCACTGAAGACAGCTTATATAACAACTGGGAAACCTGGTATTGTGCACTTTGAAAATGCCTATCACGGTCTGGGCTATGGTGCATTGTTAGGTGGTGGGTTCGATAAGTTTTGTGGGCCTTTCGACTCTCAGTTAGCAAATGTTAGGTACTCTGTACCCTTTCCGAAGGAGGAAGCCGATCTTGAGGTTTTGAAAGAAAAATTATCTCAGTTGCCTACAGCTGAAATTGGGGCTTTGTTGTTAGAGCCTATTCAGGGGCGAGGAGGCAAAGTCGTGCCGCCTATGGGTTTTTTGAAAATTTTACGAGATTGGGCAGATGTTCATGACGTTGTTCTCATTTTTGATGAAATCTACAGTGGCTTCAACAGAACTGGTAGATTGTTTGCTTGTGAGTGGGAAGGGGTTTTCCCTGATCTTATTTGTGTGGGGAAAGCTCTTAGTGGCGGGTATCCGATTTCAGCCTGTGTTGGTCGCGAAAGGATTATGGATCAGTGGCCTGTAAGCCTAGGAGAAGCACTGCATACCTCGACCTTTTTAGGGAATCCTGTAGGTTGTGCCATGGCTATCAAAGCGCTAGATTTACATGTTGATTCATCTGTCGCTGCCGATGTGGAGCGCCAAGGCCGCGAACTAGTAGCGCTATTAGAGGAGGTGCAATCTCCCTTGATTCATGAAATCCGAGGGTGTGGCCTCATGGTCGGGGTCGAGTTGAGGCATGCTGACGGTAGCCCTGCAGATGACGTTGCAGGACCGCTGTTAGGAGAAATGCTCAAGCGAGGTGTCGTGATGTTAGCCGATGGGCCAGATGGAAATATTTTGGCGTTTACTCCTTCTTTCTACATCACCCATAGAGAACTTGTTTACGTGGTTCAGCAGTTGACTGAGCTCTTGCGCGATCACGAACACGACTCACTAAGGTTGCCGTACTAGCTTATCTCCGCCACGCGATGCGGTATGAATTTGGACGTTCAGACCTTCGATAGTTGATGTAGTGTCGAAGGTTTAGAAGTCTGAAGATCGAGTGAGTAAATCTGGTGACTTTGAACAGTTAGATTTCAGCGGACTCTAATGCAAGGACGGCGCAACCAATGATTCCAGCTTCGTTAGAAAATTTCGCTGGGATGATTTCGAGGTGATCGCGGAATGGTGCATTGAGTTGTGCTGCCATGTGTTTACGCAGTGGCTCGAAGAGAGTTTTGCCAGCTTTACTGATGCCACCACCGATGACGAATGCCTGAGGGTTGAGTAGCCAGCAGCAATTTCCAATAGTACAAGCGAGCTTGCGCGCGAAGTCGTCCCAGCAGTCGATAGCGACCGAGCAACCAGCGGTGGCAGCTGCATCGAGTGCTGTAGGTGTGCAGTCATCGATGTGTTTTTCGATGCCAGCCTTGAAGTAGGCGCGTTTGGCTTCAGCTGCAAATGCGTTGTTGCCGATATAGTTTTCTAGAGCTCCTGCATTGTTGTAAGCGCCGGCGCGTCCATTGTAATGGATCGAAGTTTGGCCTAGCTCACCTGCAACAAATTGTGCACCTCGAACGATCTGGTTATTGACGATGACTGCGCCTCCTACTCCTGTGCCGAGGGTGAGGCACACAAGGTGCGCAAATCCTGATCCTGCGCCAAATTTCCATTCAGCGATTCCCATCGCGTTGGCATCATTTTCTACAATACATGGTAGACTTGTTTTTTCGGTGAGGAGGTCACGCAGGGGGATGTCGATCCAACCTGGTACATTTGTGAGGTTGTGGATGCGCCCAGTAGGAGTATCCACAAATCCTGGGACGCCACAGCCGATAGCTTTGATGTCGCTATGTTCTTTTTGTAGTTTGTTTACGGTGTCAGCGATGGCTTGGATCAGATCAAAGGGTTTCGGATAATCTTTTGGGAGGATGATTGGTGCTTCTTCAATGATTTGCTTTCCGAGAACGACTCCGAACTTGATAGAAGTCCCGCCAAAGTCGATGCCAATAGCTTTATCTGTAAATTTCATGGATACTGAAGTTGTGTATTCAAAATTGGAGAGTCGCAGCAATGCGAATCCCTTCGAGGGTCAGAGTCGGAGAAACGTGGTTGATTTCAGGAACTCCTGCGGCAATGAGCTCCGCATCTCCTCCAGTGGCTACAACGATCGGCTTTTCTGGCATTTCTTTGCTGAGTTTTTGGATGATTTCTTTGATGAGGCCACGGTAGCCAAATACGGCGCCCACGAGCATAGCTTCGGTGGTGGACTTGCCGATGGTGTTGGCTGGCTCTGCGAGTTCGATCTTGGGGAGCAGGGCGGTACGCTTTGAGAGGTTGTTAGTCATCGACGCTAGACCGGGAGCGATGACGCCGCCAAGATAGGTAGCATGGGCTCCGACGGCATCGAAAGTGACAGCTGTGCCGAGATCAATGACGATAGCAGGGCTTCCGTAGAGAGTGTGCACACCTGCGGCATTCGCTAATCGATCAGCACCGATCTGTGCGGGCTTTGGGTAGTTGATCTGAATGCCCATGCTCGTCCTGTAGTCGAGTTGGTGAAAAGGTATGTGGTTGAAATAGTGTGTCATGATGGCCGCTTTTTCAGGAACTACGGAACAAAGCATGACTGCATTGAATTGTTGACCTTCGAGCGTGTCGTCTAAAACTGTTGGGCTGATCTCCCACGTCGGTACACGAGCGATCCATGAGTCCAATCCATCAGCAGTGCCGATGGTGAACTTAGTGCAAGTGTTAGAGTTGTCTATGAGTAGGAAACACATGAGATCAAATGGTTTTTAGCTTCTAGTAGAAAGGGGTCAATAGTGGATTGGCTACGAGTCAGGTATTCCGAGCTGGGTGTCGTTCTTTGACTAAATAGTGACGAAAAAGGGAGAGGCCGAAGCCTCTCCCTTGTACTATCACAATATAGTTTCAGAGAAAATTAATTAGCAGAATCGTTGTATGCTGGCACACCATGCTCAGCGACATCGAGACCTTCGTGTTCTTCCTGCTCATCAACACGTACGCCCATGATGAGCTTGAGGATGTAGAAAAGGATGAAAGATGTCACGAATGCGAATGCTGAGATGGAGAGAGTACCGATGAGCTGTGCAGAGAAGCTGATTTTCTCTCCAGCAAGAGCTTCGCTACCGAAGAAGGCGACAGAGAGTGTGCCCCAAATACCAACTACACCATGTACGGAAATTGCACCCACTGGATCGTCTATCTTGATTTTATCGAAGAAGCCAACAGAGAGTACTACAATGACACCGCCGATGAAACCTGCGAGGAGGGCGTAGAATGGAGGGATGCTACCAGCTCCTGCTGTGATGGATACGAGACCAGCGAGCATGCCGTTGAGAGCCATGGAAAGGTCAGGTTTCTTAGTGATGACCCATGAAGTTATGATGGCTCCGAGTCCGCCAGCAAAACCAGACATTGCTGTTGTTACAAATACGAAAGAGACACTGGCTGCGTCAGCTGAAAGTACTGAGCCGCCGTTGAAGCCGAACCAACCGAGGAAAAGGAGGAACACACCGATATTAGCGAGTGGGAGGTTAGAAGGTAGGATTGGCTTGATCCCATTCTTTGTGTACTTGCCAGCACGTGGGCCGAGAACGATTACGGCTGAGAGGGCTGCAAATCCACCGAAGGCGTGGACGAGTGAGGAGCCCGCAAAGTCGATGAATTGAGCTGTGTTGTCAGAGTTTTCATCGCCGAACTTGTTGAGCCAGCCACCACCCCATTCCCAGGAACCAGTGACTGGGTAAAGGAATGTTACAAGAATTGCTGCGTAGATCATGAATGTGCCAAGCTTTACACGTTCAGCCACTGCACCAGAGACGATTGTTGCCGCTGTGGCAGCGAACATTGCTTGGAAAATAAAGTCGGACCAGTATGTGTAGTCGGCGTATTCGCTTGTGAGGTTTGCTGTAACAGCTTCACCTTCAAAACCGCTCTCAATGAGGGAGCCTGCTGCGAAGAACCCGTTGAAGTCTCCTGGGTACATGGAGTTGAATCCCCAGAGCATATATCCAACAGCACCGATACAGATGATCCACACGTTCTTGAACATGATGTTCACTGTGTTTTTGCGCTGACACATGCCTGATTCGACAGAAGCGAAGCCAAGATGCATAATAAATACGAGTGCTGCGGAAATGAGAATCCACAAGTTGTCGATAAGGAATTTCACTTCCGTTGTAGACGGCGCTGCGTCTTCGCCTGCGAAGGCAGTCCCTATAAGGGCGAGTGAACCAATAGCTGTGCTGAGTAGTAGTTTGCTCATAATTTAGATCAAATGTGATTGTCTAAATCTGTGAGTAGCATTCACCGTGCCAACTTTATGACATATTGAAGAAAAGGTTTTTGATGAATCCTAGGAGTGCTTGTGCTAAGCCGACCACTTCAGACCTAATCAAGAGAAATTAAAGTTTTCTCTAAAAATAAAAGGTAAAAAAAGTTATTTTTTCCTTTTAGGCTAACAAGAAATGATGCTACTAAGTAGACGTTATGAATAACAAAGTTATATTATCCTTACTCAGTGGTGCATTTTTTGCAGGTTCTGCTTACGCAGGCGAAGTTGTTGCTCCAGTTGTAACAGAGCCTTGCTTCACAGGTGAAGTTTCTGTTGGTGCACATTCCGACTACATCTGGCGTGGTCTTAACCTCGGTGATGCACTCCTTGATACTAAGTTCGAAGTTTCTACATCCGCATGGGGTCTTGACTTCAACGGTGGTCTTTGGTCTGGTTTTGTAACTGAAGGTCGTTCCGGCTCTGATGAGCTTAACGTATACGCAGGTGTTTCTAAAGATCTCGGTTGGGCACATTTCAACACAGGCTACATCTACTACGAATTTCACGCAAACATACCAAACGGTCACGAAATATACCTCGGTCTTTCTAAGGACCTTTGCTGGGGTCTCAACGCGTCTTACACATACTTCTTGGACGTAGACGGTGCTGACAACGACGGCTACAACGAGCTTGTATTCGATCACGAGACAGAGCTTTTCGGTGAGTCATTCGACACAACACTTACATCTGGTTTCCTTGCTGAGAACTGGGGGGCTTCCCACATCACACTCAAGTCTGGTTACGACATTGCAATCACAGAAACTGCAACACTTACACCATACCTCGCATACACATGGGAGCTTGGCGGTGCAGAGCGTTACGCGCTTGACGGATCTCAGGGTGACGAGAAGAACCGTTTCTACGGTGGCGTTTCTCTCTCTGTTTTTTTCTAATCTTGAATTAGTATAGAATAGAAAATATTTTTGCGGGCAGGACTTGTTCTGCCCGCTTTTTTTATGCCTAAAAAAGCCGTTAGAAATGCGACTCTAACAGCTAGTATAGTTTTAGTTATTGTAATGGAGGGAGTGTGCTATGCTTACGTCATCATAATGCCTTTTCTGGAAGGAAACTTGGCGGCGTTGATGAGAAGTTGAGCTTGTTCTGACCACTCTAGTTCTTCGGCTTTTTCTAGAGCTTCGCTCATGCTGAGTTTACTTTTGAAAAGTAGATTGTAGGCAGATTTGATTTCCTTGCGCTGTGTTGCGTCGAGGCCGGCTCGGCGGAGGCCTATGACATTGAGGCCGGCAAGTTGGTTTTGGCCATGTGCCATGCAGTAAGGGGGGATGTCTTTACTAATAGCGGCATTGCCTTGGCATATAGCATAGTCACCAATTTTTAGAAATTGGTGGAAACCTGCGCCGCCTCCGAGAAAGCAGTTGTTACCAATGTGGATGTGTCCTGCAATCAATACGGCATTGGCAAGGTGGTTGTTGTTACCTAGCTGTACATCGTGAGCTAGGTGGCTATTGACCATGAGCATGTTGTTGTGACCAACGATAGTCTGCCCGCCTTCGTTCGTGCTTCGGTGAATGGTGACGTGTTCACGAATGGTATTGTTATCACCAATCGTTACACCAGAATTGATAGAGGTGTTGAACGAGCTATCTTGTGGGTTGCCGCCGATATGTGAACCGAAGCCAATATGGTTATTCTGCCCAATGTACGTATGGCTGGTGAGCCAGACGTGTGGATCGATCGTGCAGTTGTCTCCAAGTGTGACATTGGCGTCGATGATGGAGAAGGCTCCGACACTAATATTAGAGCCTATTTTGGCATCTGGATGAATTATGGCTGATGGATGGATCATGATAAAAACTTAGTTGATGTGACCGTGTTCTCTAAACGAGTAGTAGGGTTCTCTGTGGCTGGATGGAGAGCCTATGATGACGTGGTCGATACAGCGTACTTGTAGGAGTTCAGCTGCCTCTAGTACTTGCCGGGTCATGCTATGATCAGCTGAGCTGGGAGATGGGTCGCCACTAGGATGGTTGTGAATGAGGACAAAGCCCCAAGCTTGGTGAAGAACTACGTGGTGAAGCACATCTCGTGGGTGGCAGAGGGTTTCGTTGATAGAGCCATGTGAGAGCTCTATTGTGCGCATGTGTTTGAGGCGTGGGTCAGCGAGTAGAAGAAAGAGTTTCTCATGGTTTTGGTGGTCCAGAATGGGGCGCATGAGGGTGTAAATTTCTTCCGTCGTGGCGATGGATGCCTTGTTGATTTCTTCTTTAGCGGAGCGGAGCCCAAGCTCGAAGGCTGCTGCGATTTGTGCGGCTTTCGCTGGACCTATGCCGTGCTGTTGCGCGATTTCTTTTATTTGGGATTTACCAAGAGCACGTAGGCTACCATGGGTGTTGAGGAGTTCTTGAGCGACTTCAATGGCGCTTTTTCCAGCTACTCCGACACGTAAGAAAATAGCAATGAGCTCCGCATTGCTCAATTCAGCTGGACCCCACTTCGCGAGTTTTTCACGTGGGCGCTCATCCTCAGGGAGGTCATTGATGCGATGTGGAGGCACGGTCTATTGCTTGTGAATGATCAGGCAGCAGGTAGCCATGGCTGCGATGCCTTCTTTACGACCGACAAAGCCCATAGTCTCATTTGTTGTGGCCTTGATGCCGATATCTTCTGGGACGAGTTCGAGAGCTGTTGAAATATTTGTTTTCATTTCGGAAAGGTGTGGGAGCACTTTTGGAGCTTCCGCAACGAGAGTTGAATCAATATTTTGAAGTTCGGCTCCTTGTTCGTCGGCGAGTTTGCGGCAACGCTTGAGAATATCGAGAGAGCAAATACCTTCGATGCTGTCGTCTTCGGGTGAAAAGTAGAAACCAATGTCTTGGAGCCCTAAGGCTCCAAGGATGGCATCAGCGACAGCGTGACAGAGGACATCTGCGTCAGAGTGTCCGAGAAGACCGACGAAATGTGGAATGTCGACACCGCCAAGGATGCACTTTCTGCCTTCAGCGAATTGGTGGACATCATAGCCGATGCCTGTGCGAATTTTCATGAAATTGATTTTTTGTTAGAAGTTGTTGAGCTTGTAAATAAAAGTTTCCTGTTAGAAGTGGTTAGATAGAGATCGTTTCTCCAATCGCTGGGAGGTAGAGCCGTTTTCCTTTTTCGGCGAAATGTTCACGAGCTGTAGTGTGCTCGATTTCGATGTATGGGAATGTGTCGTAGTGGAGACCGAGTACCTTGTCAGCTGCTACCCAATCAGCACAGATAGCGGCGTCTTTGTAGCCCATCGTGAAGTTGTCGCCGATACAGAGGGCTGCCCAATCGAGTTGATGAAGCTCGGAAATGAGTTTCATGTCATAAGTGAGCGCCGTATCACCAGAGTAGTAGAAATTGCCTTCATCGGATTCGATGACGAAGCCTCCAGGATTTCCGCCATAACTATTATCGGGAAGGGCTGATGAGTGGGCGGCAGTCACGTATTTTACTGTACCGAAGGGGAGTTTAGTAGAGCCGCCGTGATTCATTGGGTGGCTTTGGATAATCTCTTTTTCTCCGTACCAGCAAACGATTTCGTAGTTGGAAATGAGTGTAGCGCCTGTACGCTTTAGAATGGCTTCTGCGTCAGCTAGATGATCTTCGTGACCGTGAGAAATAAGAACGAAATCGGCTTCGATGCTGTCTATATCGATAGCTTCAGCTTTAGGGTTTGGTGTGATAAATGGATCAAAAAGGAGCTTGTAGCCATTGATTTCTACAGCAAAGCAGGAGTGTCCGTAAAAGGTTGCGTTCATGTTAGGAATATGAAGTGGAATGCGGATTATAGAAATAAAAAAGCCACCGAGTTTGGCTCGGCGGCATTTGAAAATGTATGTGTCTTTTTGTGCTGGACCTTATTGCTCTTGATGGTTTTGTGGCATTGCTCTTGAAGGGAGTTGGAACGGCATGCCCTGTGGGGTTGGGCGCTTGCCTAGTTTGGTGAGTTCGATTTCAAAAATGAGTGTGGAGTTTGGTCCGAGTTTAGCTCCTGAGCGATTTTCGCCATAGCCGAGCTTGGATGGAATGAATAACTTCCACTTAGAGCCGATAGGCATCATTTTGAGAGCTTCAGCAAAACCTGGTACGACTTGGAGTGTGAATGGGACTGCTTCACCTTCTGGGGATTTGTCGAACTCTGTGCCGTCGATGAGGGTGCCGCGGTAGTTCACGTAGAACTCAGTCTGCATGTCCATGCCATTCGGGAGGTCTTTTGGTACTTCGTATTTCTTGTCACTACCTTTTTCGAGGATTTGGTACTGGAGGCCACTATCAGTAGTGATAATGCCTTCTTTTTTGCCGTTTTCCTCAAGGAACTCAGTGCCCTTCTTTAAGTTTTCTTCGCCGATCTTCTTATCACGTTCGATAAGTGAGGCTTGGAGTGCTTGCATAGCGGCGTCGAGCTGTTCAGGTGTGTATTTGAGAGTAGCGCCAGTAAGGGCCTCGTTGAAGCCCTGAGTGAGAGCTTCTTTGTCAAAGTCGGATGCAATGAGACCAGCATTTGCGAGCTGGAATGCACTTTGATAGCCAATACCGTAGGAGGTGCGAGTCTTTACTTCTTTAGGGCTGAGAGCTGGTGCAGCAGCTTTCTCAGTGGTCGGAGTTGCTGGATCTTGAGCAAAGGCTGCGGATGTTAGGGCGATGCCAAATGCGGCGATGCTTAGGTGTTTTTTCATAGATTTTAAGAAGGAGTGTTGAGTTGGGGTCAATTTGTTTAAATGAGTCCTTAGTTAGAGTGTGTATTTTTTGCTTGGTTGCGGAATGATGCAATCTGTTTTCGGGAGCTTGCTAGCAAGCTGTTGTTGGAACCATTCTATAGCTGGCTGGTCTCCGTGGACAAGAAATATCTGTTGTGGGGCGACTTTTAGAATGTAGTCGAGAATCGCGTCGCGAGTAGAATGGCTAGAGAAGTCGAATACTTCTACAGAGCAGTTGAGGACGACAGCTGGCTGCTCCTTGTTGAGTCGAACGATATCACCGTGTCGAGTTTGACGGATGACTCCACCTGGGGTTTCAGGGTCAGCATATCCGACAAAGAGTAAGCTATTTTTTTGATTGCTAATGAAGGTCTGTGCAAAAATGTTGGAAGTAGTATTTTCGCTCATCATGCCGCTTGATAGACAGAAGATAGATCTTGGGCGGTAGGTGATAGGGGCGCGTTTGTGTTTTTTCGAGCCGGTATTGATGTCCATGTCTTCAAGGATTTTGAAGTCAGGAATCTTTCTGCTAGTGGAGTTTGATAGATCATCAAATAGTAAAGTTATCTTTGTGCTGAGTCCGCCCATGTAGACTGGTGTCGTTTCAGGGAGGCGACCATCGGTTTTGAACTTGTGAATCATAGTCAGCACTTCTTGTGTCTTGCTCATGGCAAAAACGGGTATGAGTGCGGAACCGCCTCTCTTAAGGGTGTCGAGGATTGCTTGACAGAGTTTATCTTCTTCGGTTTCACGATCGTAATCTGGGCAACGAGGCGCGGCTCCTCTGGTTGTTTCGACTATGAGTGTGTCGATATTTTCTTCAGGAAATTGAGCGCCTGTGATCAAGGTTTGGTCTTCAAACTGGATGTCTCCTGTATAGAAGATTCGTTTGTTGTTTGACTCTATCATCACTCCCGCTGAACCAAGAATGTGTCCTGCGTCGTGGAGCGTAAGTGTGGTATCTCGGTTGATTTTCCATGGCTCATCGTATTTTTTCGGTTCCCAACGTGTGGTCAAGCGGTCAAGTTCTCTGTGGCCATAGAGTGGATATTCTGTGATGCCTAGCTCGAGGCGTTTGTGCTGCATCACATTGACCGAGTTGTGCAAGAGTGCTTTGGCTAAGTCCGAAGTGGCTTGAGTAAGATAGAGTGGAGAATTTTGCTGGTCGCGCATGAGCACTGGGATAGTGCCGGTGTGGTCGAGATGCGCGTGGCTGAGTACAGCTGCGTCTATGCTATTGGGCGGGAGTTCGTGGTGAGCTGGAATGGCGTCAATCCCTTCTTCTTTGGGGTGCATCCCAGAATCTAGCACAATCCTACTATCGCTTGTCTCAATAAGGTAGCAGTTGGCTCCGATCTCATTTTTGCGTGTTAGGTTTTGGAAAAACATAATGTGTGCGGGGCGAGTGTGCTGTCTGGCTACATGTGCAAGATCATGCTGGATATGGAAGTCTTTGCAACTAGCGTGAGATCAATTTCTCACTCCCTCAATTCCATTTTAGTCTCTTAGCGAAAGCTGAGGGGCTTTCTTTTGGGTAATAAAAACGCCTTCGTTGAAGAAGGCGTTCTTTAAAAAAAGAATGGTACTCGAGGGGGGAATCGAACCCCCACGGCCACAATGGCCACTAGATCCTTAGTCTAGCGCGTCTACCAATTCCGCCACCCGAGCGAGGTGTTGTTTAGTGTGCGGGATTTCATAATTGAATCATTCTTCTTGGCAAGAATTTTTTAGGGAGAAATGCTACTTTTTTGCGAGAGTGCTGTTGTTTGTGGTTGGAAAGTTGATGAGTTTAGCCGATTACAGCATTCCAGTCGGCAATACGATCAGCTTGTGCTTCAAATAGAGCTGTTGTATCGTCGTGGATTGTAATTTTTTCAATCTTATCGCCTTGGACGATGGAGTTGATGACGTCCTGTCCTTTGGTTGTTTCACCGAAGACTGTATGATTGCCGTCGAGGTGTGGTGTTGGGAGGTGAGTGATGAAGAATTGAGAGCCGTTTGTGTTAGGACCCGCATTTGCCATAGAAAGGATGCCAGGCTTGTCGTGCTTATGAACAGCTGGTTTACATTCGCATTCGAACTTGTAACCAGGGCCACCCATTCCTGTACCTTTTGGGTCGCCGCCCTGAATCATGAAGTTGTTGATGACGCGGTGGAAGACGATGTCGTTATAGAAGTCGCGCGCAGCGAGGTTGAGAAAACTTGCACAGGTGACAGGTGCGTCTGCTGCGAAAAGAGTGAGGTCGATATCACCTTTGTTAGTGGTAATAGTAATGTTGATGTTTGAAATATCGCTCATAATGCAGGGAACTTAGAGGTCTGAGTAGAAAGGAAAAGGAAAAAGGAGATGAGTTTGAGTCGTTGGGCTTGTAGTTCGTTCGCAGTATGGAGCTTAAGCTTCAGCGATAACTTAACCAAGCAATACCAAAATAGCACATCGACGCTTATCTAATATTCGCTAGCTTATTGAATCCGCAGTTTCTTAAGCATCGTTTAGAGATGTATAGATATGGAACATGGGCTGCTGACTCTAGAAGCCTATGTAAATAGGTTTTGTTGACTCTAGTGTGAGTATTCTTCGCTTGTTGGAGGTGATGGGAGCCATTGAAAGAGCAAACATACAGCCTATGGTGATTTACCAGAAATCAAAAGAAGTAGATCCTGTATTTGGATTGTTAGATTGCTCCTATTTTCAAGGATAGTTCAGAGCTGCAACGAAAGACTACCGAGTAGAATATGAACGCTTCGAGAAGCGTGTTCAAGTTAGCAGAAAAGAGTACTAGCGAATGACACCACGTTCTGCCGTATCGAGGAACGTGATGAGATGTTGGACGTGTTTGTTTGTGGCGTTGTCGGCGATCTTAAGTTCGGCGAGTGAGACTGAGAGATTGGTGTTCTTCTTGAGGAAGATGCGCTTGTAAGCGCGGCGTAGGTGAGCAATGTCTTGATCGGTGAACCCACGACGCTGTAGACCAACTTGGTTGATCGAGCGGACGGCGGCTGGTGCGCCATCGACGATGGTGAATGGAGGTACGTCTTGGACGACCTTGGTACAGCCACCGATGAGTGCGTGGGCTCCTAAGCGGCAGAACTGATGTACCCCAGAGAGGCCGGAAATGATGACATAGTCTTCCACTTCGACGTGTCCACCAATGGTGGCATTGTTAGAAAAGATGCAATGACTACCTACAATACAGTCGTGAGCGACGTGGGAGTACGCGAGGAAGTTGTTGTCATCGCCAATCGTTGTCGGTGTTTCAGAGACAGAGGAACGGTGAATCGTAGTGTTCTCACGGAAGGTGTTTCTATTACCAATTTTTAGGTAGGTATCGGCACCTTCGAACTTAAGGTCTTGTGTTTGTTGACCTATAGCTGAGAAAGGGTAGAAGACATTGCCTTCGCCAATCGTGGTGATGCCATTGATGACAACATGCGACTTGAGTTCACACCGATCGCCAATGGTGACATTATTATCGATTACGCAGTACGGACCGATGGTGACGTCGGAGCCAATCGTTGCGGATTCTGAAATGATGGCAGTCGGGTGAACCATAGATCCGATTAGTAATTAAAAATGAATAATTAAGAAGTCTAAATTTTTAGTGTAGCATCATGGCTGACTTTTTGACAGCTGCGATGAGGGCTTCGACTTCGGCTTCCGTATTATAAATAGCAAAGGAGGCTCGTGTGGTGCCTGTGATGCCGAAGCGTTGCATGAGTGGCTGACAACAGTGGTGACCAGTGCGCACACCCACGCCCATTTGATCCATCAATGTGCCGAGATCGTAGTGGTGGACTCCTTCGATTTCGAATGATAAAACGGAGGCTTTATTTGTAGCTGTACCGTAAATTTTGACCCCTTCGATTTCTGAGATCGCTTCAGTCGCGAGAGCTAGAAGCTTGTTTTCGTGTGCTGCAATTGTGTCGAGACCAATGCTTTGCATCCAATCTAGTGCGGCTGCTAGAGCGATTCCGCCTTCGATGTTAGGAGTGCCAGCTTCGTATTTGAATGGAAGGTTGTTATAGGTCGTGTGCTCGAAAGTGACATCTTTGATCATTTCGCCGCCACCTCGCCAAGGTGGGAGCATTTCGAGGTGTTCAGTTTTCCCCCAAAGAATACCTATGCCAGTTGGCGCGTATGTTTTGTGTCCAGAGAAAACAAAGAAGTCGCAGTCGAGGGCTTGAACGTCGATCTTCATGTGTGGGATGGATTGGGCTCCATCCACCAATGTCCATGCTCCGAGAGCTTTCGCTTTAGTGATGACGGTTTTGATCGGATTAATCGTTCCGAGCGCATTGGAAACGTGATTGATCGAAACGATTTTGGTGCGCTCAGTGAGTAGTGAATCAATATTTGTGAGGTCCCATTCTCCAGCGTTTGTGATGGGAATGATATCTAATGATGCACCTGTGCTCTGGCAAAGTATTTGCCATGGGACGATATTAGAATGATGCTCTAGCCCTGAGATTAGGATGCGGTCACTTGCTGAAATCTTGCCAGAGAGGCTGAAAGTATTGGCAATGAGGTTGATGCCGTCCGTTGTGCCTGAAGTAAAAATGACTTCGTGTTGATGAGGCGCGTTGAGGTAGTTGGCAATTCTAGTGCGTGCAGCCTCGTGGGCATTAGTCGCTTTACGGGAAAGGTAATGGACGCCACGGTGAATGTTGGCGTTGATTTCCTGATAGTAGCGCTGTGAAGCGGAAAGCACGGACTGTGGTTTTTGAACAGTGGCTGCGTTGTCGAGGTAGACGAGTGGTCTGCCATTGATCTCTTGGTTGAGAATGGGGAACTGTGCGCGAATATCTGAGTTCATTGCTAGCTGTGTGGAAATAGGTTAGTCTCCGTCGAGTAGGTCGAGCGCTGCGAGTTTACGAACACTTTCGAGATCTAGGATGAAGTAGGCGTTGATATGATCAGCTTTCGCGTAGTAGAAGGCGCTGCTGCCTGTCTGAGACGGTTTAGCGAGGGTGAGTGTGTGGGTTTTCCCTTCGGTTGGGAGACCTTCGTTATCAAATCTTTGTGTGGTGATTGTGGAGGTGAAAATCGGGTGCTCCAGAGCTTTTCTAGCAGCAGCATTATGAGGGCTTAGGCGCTTTTTGGCCATAAGCATGTGATTTTTATTGAGGAAGAACTTCGCACGCTGAGGGAGTAAGGACTGGCTCACATCTTTCTCCCCTAACTTTGCTTTGAAGGTGTCGTCTAGGTAGTCGTAGTTGACTGTGAGTTTCTCTTTGCCGTGTTGATGTGCAGTAAATTGCGTAATGTTGACGACAGGAAGATTCCAGATTTCGCGTGGTTGCCACATCCAGTAGCGGGTTGGAATACTGGACACGAAGTCTGGGGTTACCTCCCAAACGATAGGGGTGCCGCGCAGGTTGGCGAAATATTTATTTTCCTCAATACCTTCAGCTGAAGTCTCGGATGTTTTCCCTATTCTTAATTGTGCGGGCTTAGATTGGAAGAAGATGAAGTCGAGGACGATGAGCGGCTTATCGAGGCTGAATGGTGAGAGGTCGGTCGCAGCGTCACTAGCAAAATCTTTGACCGGAGTTGTGGCGATTTTCTGCATTAAGGTAGCGAAGACTGCCTCATCGATTTTTTCTTTCGTGTTCTCTGGTGTGATGAGTTGGTATGGCTCACTTGGTATGCGTGCTACGATTACTGGCTCTGCTGAAACCTGAGGTGTTCGGACGATGACCGAGCGGAGGTCGGCCCGGCGCGCTTTACTCCATTGCATCATGTTACGGGAGCGCAGCTCATTCACGGACTTCGGGAGCTGGGTGATGTAGTTAGATACTTTAGGAGTAGCAATGAGTGGGAGTTCGAAGACCACATCACGATCGCTCATGGTTGCATAACAAGACGGGGCGCTTTCCGCAGGAGGATATACTGTTAGTGTTGTTTCCTGGTCGTTATTGAATGCTTTGGTTCTGATTTCGATGCATTCGTCTGATTTCTCAGGAAGGGAAACAGAGGCAGAATCATGTAGGTTGATCGCTTCAATTTTCGAAATGTTTGCTAGGAATTTCATTGTAGCTTCGCGATCGGTAGTGAGCTCGAGTGGTTTAGTGAGTTTCCATGGTGTGGATGGTTGCGGGTGGCTGAGGATGATTTCAGTTTGGCCGCGCTTAAGGCGAACTTCCTCCAAAGTGTTGATGTTCAGGGCGAAGGCTCTATGGTCTCGGAACGCTTTTGATTTTTCTTCAAACAGCGCATGAAGGTCGCCGGAGGTGTCGGTGCATAGGTAGATCGTGTCGTCAGCATCTTTGCCTTTGAGGCGTAGGTAGATAGTAGGAAGGAGGATTTCTTGTTTTCCCTCAATCTTCTTTTTCCACGCTGAAGACTTACCAATGATGAAGTCTGCTAGGATGTCGCCATTGCTATTGTTGAATGTGACATTGATGGCGTCCTCACCGAAGCCTAGTTCCTCAATGCTTTCTTTCGTAGCTGGGAGGCTATCTTGAATTTCAGCGTTGAGTGCAAAGAGGATGAGCTTCTCAATAACTTTTGGACCATCGGCTCTGTCTTGCCATGGCTGAATACCAAACCAAAGGCCGGTCTCTAGGTCGTAGTGGAATGCGAATTTTCCCTGCGAGGTAGATTCGATTTTGATTGCGGCCGTGGCGCGGAGATTGTTTTCAAAGAGAGGTGTGAAATTTTTTTTGATTTCATCTTGCGAGAATTCATCTAATAAATCGATTTTGCCGAGCTGTGAGAGACTGAGCACTGCTAGGAAAGCTGTGCTCAAGATGAATAGAATGGAGACAAATGTCTTCAAGAGTGCGAGCGATGGTTAGTTGCGTAGGCTGTTCCAGATAACCAATGCGATGAGCAGAGTGGCGATAGGAAGGTAGATGAGAATGATTTGATCGATCAGTGACTTGTGCGCTGACTGAATTGTAATTTTTTTACGATAGACCGATTTCGGAGGGATGCCGATGAGGCTTTCTCTGCCAACGAGCCAATTGACCGTGGAACTGAGGAAATGTATCATTTCTTCTCGAGTATTTTCAGGTCGCAAAAAGTCGGTGTTGGCAATCACGATCATGCGCGATGCGAGTGGGCTGGTGGTGTCGCTATTTTCGCGACCGCGAACAACTGCGGCTGCGATGTGGACTGGTGTCGGGTTCGCAGCTCCAAAGATAATTCCTTGGTCTTCTCTCGGATCGAAACTCGGATTAAGTTCCGTATATTTACTTTCGCCCCACCATCCATCAGCAGCCTGAATAAGTGGGAACGAGTTGATGTTTCGGAGAGTGAGGCGATCGTTAGAGCTTTGAACTTCGAGGCCGGAAGTTTGACCATCGAATTGTGTGGCTTGGTGTTCGATCCCCTTATTTGACTCAGGTCCCTGGGTGAAGAAGGCTCGAGCGGATGTGAGGGTTTGGCCTGTTTTGTCTTTACTGATGACGCGATTATTTTGTAGGGAAATACCGTATTCACGAAGAAATCGTTTGAAGTGTTTCAGCTTCGCTGCTGGATCAAGAGTCACAAAAAGACTGGAGGATTGGCGGTCCCAGTATTCCTTCAAGATTGCGATTTCACCTTTATCCAAGTCAAATGCAGGGCCGATGATAGCGACACCTTCAGCATCATCAGGGATTTTTTGTGTCGTAGATATCTGGATAGGAAGGAGCTCGATGTTCTGACCATTGAGCAAGCTTTGGAAATGCTTCCACGCTGGAGTGCCTTTGGTCTGTGAGTCGATTCTGGCTTTATCGACGATAAAATAAAAGCGTCTTGGCGTGCCTTCAACAGCGCTTATAAGTGCAGAGGTGAGTACTGTCTCGTCATTCCAAGTGGAGATAAACTTCTTGTTGAAGCGGTCGATCTCCTCGATGAAAAGCTGAGTCACTGGGATGGTGCGGATGTGCTTTACGAGGTCGATTTGTTCGTCTTCCGTGGAGTTTTCCTCATCAGAGACTGTATTGCGAGCATCGATTAGAATTGTTTCCTCTATAATGTCGCGTTGATAAGTGGTGACAAAGTTCTGTAAGCGATCGCGGTCGTGTGTTGGGTCGATAAATTCGAGCTGAATATTCTTTTTTGAATAGCGACGGTAGTTCTCTAACTGAGCGCGTAGGCGTAGGTAGTACGGAGAATCTTGTTTTATGATGGCAACCATTTTGATTGGAAGCTGGCGTTGTCGGACTTCGGAAGTTTTGAGGTATTGTTTTGAAGTTTGCGCTAAGCTGAAGTCCGCATGGCGAGTGAGGTCGATGCGTTGATGGTTCGTGCAAGAAAGGAAATTCAGAGCAACTACACAGATGAATGCGAGGACGAGCTGAAAAATGGCTAAAGTGCCGAGACCAAAGCGATTGATTTTTTTGACAGAGGTTGGAGTGTTGGATGTTTCCTCCGCCTCTGGTTGATTCTGAGTATCTGACATTACGGTATCAGTGTTTCCAGCGTCTGTAATCGACGAGGTGGTGAGTGAGTAAAAGGGTGAATACGCTCATAGATGCATAAAACACGAGTGGACGCACATCGATAAGGCCTCGTGAGAAATAAGCGAGATGTTCATGTACAGAAATGTAGTGAAAGAGGATGGCTCCTTGGAATGAGTCACCAGCGATACTTGGGATGAGGCCCATGAAAAGGATAAATACGAGGGCTCCAAAAGTGATCATGGCGGCGATGATCTGACTCGATGTGAGGGATGATGCGAGGATGCCAATGGCTGTAAAAAACGAACCAATCATAAGCAAGATGCCGAATGCTCCTAACATTTCAGCATTTGTCACTGGAGCAGGAGAGCCTGTCACCCAAGTGAAGATTTTCAGATGAAGGAAAACTGGCAGCCAAAGAAGGGTGTAAAAGGAAAAGGAGGAAAAATATTTAGAAAACACAACTTGCCAGGTGGTAACTGGCGCAGTCATAAGGCTTTCTAAGGTGCCACTGCGCTCTTCTTCTGCAAACTGCTTCATCGTAATAAGTGGGAAAATGAAGATAAAGTAGAACCAAAAAATAGGTGTAGCTAAACAAGAGTAGAGGATATTCACCTGCACGGGCGCTTTCTCGTATTGTTCTAACACGGATGTGAGAGAGAACCCCTGAAGTAGCATGATGAATGCAAGGACGATCCAACCAAATGGGGTGGTTAGAAAGTGTTTAAGTTCTTTTTTGTAAAGAATGTATAGGGTGCGCATGATGGTAGTGTGCTGGGGATGGTGGTAGTGGGAAAACTACATCATTCCAAGCATCAACTTAGTCGAATCTTCTCTAAAAGCAAAAAGGGCATCCTAATGAAAGGATGCCCGTGTAAAGTGACCTGAAGTCAGGGTTGCTTAAGCTTCAGCTGCGATGCGAGCTTCACGCGCTGCTGCTGCTGCTGCGTCCTGTGTAGGGCTTGTGTAGCGGAAGCGCTGACGGTTGCGCTTAGATGCTGTGCGAGCTTTACGCTGTGCACGCTGTACTGGTGTTTCGAATGCGCAACGACGGCGCATTTCTTCGAGGATTCCCTCGTTGTCGAGAAGAGATTTGAGACGTTTGAGAGCGCGATCTACTGGCTCACCTTTGTTGATTGTTACTCCACGCATGGTATGTATATAAATAGATGAAAATTTTTGTTAAATTTCAAATTGGGCGCAGATGTTAAAAAGGAATGCCCTATCTGTCAAGCATGTGAGTGAAAAATATTTTTACGCAGCTTTAGATGAATTGTGTGGTTTTTCGTTCGTGCGATGTTTGCATTACGTTGCTGTAAATTTGAGCACGTAGATCATGACGACAGCACCGACAAAGGAGCTAGTAGCATCAGCAACCCAATCTCCGAAGCCGTTCTCAGAATTTCTAGGAGTGTAGCTTTGGTGGTATTTGTCAATAACTCCAACGATAGAGCCGATCAGAGTAGTGACGAGGGTACAATAGGGGGGTAGTAAGATCTTTTAAGTTGTGACAAAGCCTTGCGCAGAGCAATTCAGCTTCGCCAAAAAAAGCCAAAATGCGCAATTTTATCGAGGGGGGGAATGGTAGGGAAGTCATCTGGAACTGTACTGCCGTCATGCTCGGTGCTCCTACCTTCGCGGGGGGGAATGGTAGGGAAGTCATCTGGAACTGTACAGACCGAAACCCCGCTGTTGCCTTCTAAAGCTGAGGCCAGCCCGCCAGTTGTGCGCTTGGGTGTTCCATCAGGGAGAAGTTGAATTGGGAGTCTGTTAGAGGTGAAGATGAGTGAGGGTATTCTGAAGTACGATCTGATAATGGTAGAAAAAAGATACCGACCTGTAGACTATAGAATCTCAGTGAATTGTCTAGATATCTGTTAGTTATTTATGAGTTCGATTGAACGAACAAGGTAGGACCTCCATTTCGAAGGAGATTTAGAGCAAAAGTCTTTCTAAAATGGGGATCTGGTGTTATGGCGTGGGCATGCTCCTATACGACACGCTTGCCCGAGAAATCAAGGAACTCGCACCAATCAATGGGAATACCTATGAATTTTATTGTTGTGGTCCCACTGTCTATGGGCCAGCGCACATCGGTAATTTCCGCACTTTCGTCGTGCAGGACGTTTTTCGCCGTACTTTGGAGCTAGGAGGAACACCGACGAAGCACGTGCGTAATTTGACGGATGTTGACGACAAAACAATCCGTGATTCGCAGGCGACAGGGAAGAGCTTGAAGGAATTTACCGCGCATTGGACTGAGAAGTTCCATGTCGATTGTGCAGCGTTGAATTGCCTTGAGCCTCATATTGAGCCGAGCGCGGTGGATCACATTCCTCAGCAGGTAGCAATGATTGAGGAACTCATTACGAAGGAGCACGCCTATGCCACTGAAGATAATTCTGTATATTTCCGTATTTCTTCTTACCCAGAATATGGAAAACTTTCGCACCTCGATCAGCGAGATCTCGATCTAGGTAAAACTAAAAACCTGCATACGAATGATTCGGATGAGTACGAGAAGGACAGTGTGGCTGACTTCGTGCTTTGGAAAGGTCGCCGTGAGGAAGATGGAGATAATTTTTGGCAAAGCCCATGGGGGGAAGGTCGTCCAGGGTGGCATATCGAATGTTCTGCAATGATTCGTGAGTACCTTGGAGAAAATTTTGATCTCCATTCTGGTGGTGAAGATTTGGTTTTCCCGCATCACGAAAATGAAATCGCGCAGAGCAAGTGCTCGTGTGGTGGTGGTTTTGCAGCACATTGGTTCCACATCACACACTTGCTGGTTGAAGGTAAGAAAATGTCTAAGTCTCTTGGGAATTTCTTCCGACTCGATGACTTGTTAGAAAAGGGAGTGAAGCCTAATGAAGTGCGCTTTGCTTTGATCGGTGCGCACTACCGTAAGCAACTCAACTTTACGCTCGATAGTCTTCACGCAGCTAGTGCAGCCTTGGAAAAGCTACTCAAAGCCGAGCGCGCTCTCGCAGATCTAGCTGGAGCAGATGAAGCTCCTAGTTATGAAGAACTTTGTGGTCTTGAGGAGAGGGGGCTTTTTGAAAATGCATGGGCAGGGCTTAACGAAGATCTTAATACGCAGCGCGCGATCGGTGCGATGTTCGGTGCTCTCCGTCGTGTTCAAAATGAGCCAGATCCGCTTACTCAGTGGAAAGGGCTGCACTTTATGCTACAGGCATTGGGGATTGAACTTCTAGCAATGGAAGACGAAGTGGTCGTTGAAGCGCCGGCTGAGATCCAAGAACTCGCAGCTCAGCGCTGGGAAGCTCGTACTAACAAGGACTGGGCGAAGTCCGATGAATTACGTGACGCCTTGAAAGAGCTTGGCTGGATAGTTAAAGATGGCTCAGATGGCTATAGTCTCGAACAAATCTAACCAAATTACATAATGCTCCATCGTCCACGAAGAAACCGTAAGTCAGCCGCTATTCGTAACCTTGTTCGCGAGGTTTCGCTTGGCGCCAAAGATTTCATTTACCCTCTTTTCGTACATGAGGATGCTGCTGATGTTGCGATTGCATCGATGCCAGGTTGTACGCGTTGGTCGATTGAGGGACTCGTGAAAGAGGCTGGTGAGGCGCATGTTCTCGGCGTGCCAGCTGTGGTTATTTTTCCAGCAGTTCCAGAGGAAAAGAAAAACTCAACTGGAGACGAGAGCTACAACCCAGATGGGCTTGTGCCTCGTGCTATCAAGGCTCTGAAGGCAGCTCATCCAAGCCTCTGCGTGATTACTGATGTTGCCCTAGATCCTTATAATTCGGATGGTCACGACGGTATTGTACAGGCTCGTGAAGACGGTGAACTGGAAATTCTCAATGACGAGACGGTTGAGGTTCTTTGTAAACAAGCGGTGAGTCATGCAGTGGCTGGAGCTGATATTATTTCTCCGAGCGACATGATGGACGGACGTGTCGAGGCGCTTCGTGAGGCGCTTGATGAAGCGTTTTTTTCAGATGTGTCTATTTTGTCTTACACAGCGAAATATGCCTCAGCTTACTACGGTCCATTCCGTGGAGCATTGGATTCTGCGCCAAAAGTTGGTGATAAGAAAACTTACCAGATGGATTATGCCAATGTGCGCGAAGCCATTCGTGAGGTGAGGCTCGATGAAGAGGAAGGGTCTGACATGGTGATGGTAAAGCCAGCTGGAGCATACCTCGATATTATTGCTAAAGTGCGTAAAAATACGACTTTGCCAGTAGCAGCTTATCAAGTCAGTGGTGAGTACCTCATGATCAAATCTGCAGTTGATGCTGGATGGTTAGATGAAAAGGCAGTGGTGCTAGAGAGCCTCACCGCGATCAAGCGCGCGGGAGCGGATCTTATTCTCACCTACTTTGCAAAGCAGGTAGCGCAATGGGAAAAGGAAGCCTAAGCTGTGAAGTAGTCCATGCGTAGCGTTCCATCGTACTCATCAGAGATTTCCTTTCTGGTCATTAGGCACATAGTGGTCGAGAGGAACACTATCTTGATAGTGGGCTCACAGTGATGGGTTTGTCGTCGGACACATTTAGGAAGTTCGCGATTCTTGAGGTGACCGTCGAGGTGTAGCTACTGATCGAAATTTCTGTGACAATTTTTTCATCCCAAGGATCTTTGATTTTCGACAACTTTGTCAAATATTTGCATAGAGCGCACGGGAGATATAAGCGAGGTGATAGTCGTATCCTGATACCAATGACTTTGTATTGAGGTGCTCCGCTTATATTCTTATTACTCAATTGTTAACACGTTGTTTAAAATGGTTATTTAAGTCGATTTAGCTCAGTAAAAAGCCCTAGGTCGAGATAACCTAAGGCTTTCGATAAAAGTATGGAGAGGGCTTAGCGCGTAGCGAGGAGCTTTTCAGTATACTTGGCTAGCAGGTCTGCCTCAAGGTTCACAGGCTTGCCAATGGTGCAGGCATGTAGGTGAGTGTGCTCAAAGGTGTATGGAGTGATCCAAAATACCCCACTTGTTTCTTTGAGCTCTGCGATGGTGAGTGAAATACCATCGATCGCAAGTGAGCCTTTAGCAATGCAATATTTGTGGATGGATTCAGGAAGCGCGACTTCGAAGCGGTGGTCTTGACCGAGCTTTGAAAGATCTAGAATAGAGCCAGTATCGTCGACATGCCCTTGAACGAAATGACCACCCAGTCTGTCAGTCGGGCGTAGTGCGCGTTCGAGATTGACAACTGAGCCTACTTTGAGATCACCAAGAGAGGTTACCTTAAGTGTTTGTGTGAGGAGGTTGAATTTGGCGGAAGTGTCGTCGAGTTCAGCGACTGTGAGGCAGCAGCCATTGGTCGCAACAGAATCGCCAAGGGCGAGTTCAGAGGCAAAGGAGATCTCGATAGTGAAGCGGGATTGCTCACCGAGTTCTTCGATGTGTGTGATGGTGCCAGTTGTTTCTACAAGTCCAGTGAACATGAGATGAAGATAGGTGTAATTAAGGGATAAAAAAAGCCCCGACTGAGTCGAAGGTAGAAGTTGAGTTAGTGAGCACGGAAGGAAACGTCGTCTTTGGCGTCTTCTTGAGGCTTTGCACAAGGTTGTGTGGACTTCTTTTTTGATGCTCTTCTCGTGTTTCTCTTAATGGTGGTGAGCCACATTGTTGAAGAATTCAGCGAGGAAGATGTGAACAATTGCGCAGACAAAGATGATTGTTGCAACGAGGTTGAAACCGTTCTGTTGCTTAGCGCGATAAGCAAGGGTGGCGCCGACATTAGGCTTGCCTTCAGGGGTTTCCAATTTTTTGTAACTTACTAAGTGAGAGCAGGAAGACTGCGTATTGGTCTTCTGTAAGTTCGTATTCACCAGCTTTATGTGACGGCTTATCTCCTGAATCAGCAAGTGATGCGGAATTGAATCCGATCATTGCGATTAGGGCGAAAATGAGGTGTTTGTATCTGCTCATAAGTGTGTTGGTTGTCGGTGTGCGATGGCAATAAACAGGAGTTACCTATCCAGCAATTCTTATTTACGACTTGTTTTCAAGAATGGCTGCTTGAAATGCCGTGCGAGATGTCTGAATCTGCTGGGCATGCGCATACAGCTGAGAAAAACTACCCAACTTTTGATGCTTAGTTCCTGTGTATTTGGAATAACGGGCTGCGCTATGATTAGTAGAAATGCTAAGGTCGTGGTTGATGATTTAAAGGGCCTCACAGGGATGGGTGAAGATGAAAAGCCTCAGTCGCAGTTGAGAGATCTCGAAGCTATAACTCCGCTCAATGCTTCCGATACGGGACAGCTCTATAGTGAAGAATCTATCGTCTGGGCAGATGAAGACCCAACGAAGCCGATGGAGGCTTTGGATGAATTGTGGGAAAGAGAGCCGCAAGATAGTTGGTACGAAAGCTATTCTGAAGCGATGCGAATTTCTCGAAAGGAAGGAAAGCCGGTGCTACTCTGGTTTACCAATATGCGTTCGAATACAGCTTCTAAGGCATTGATGGATGAAGTGTTTTCACAGGCGAAGTTTGAGGAGTGGGCGAACGAGAGTGTCATTTGTTTGCGTATTGATAGCAACGTGCAGGACGGTGATGCCGATCGCCGTGAGCGTAAGCGTGATTATGTGCGTAAACTCCGTAAGCGATACAAGGTAATGGGTGCGCCAGTCGTACTCATGCTCTCTCCGCGCGGAACTCAGTTTGGAAAATACCGTGGATACAAGAAGGGCGATCCTTTGTTTTACTTTGGTCGTCTAAAGTCCGGCTATCGCAATGCCATGGAAGATTATGGCAACTGGCGCGAAGAGTATGAGTCAAAAGGTTATCGCGTCTGGCACGATCATAAGGGACGAAAGGTATTTGCAAAGCCTATCTCACTCAAGGATGGCGTATTGATGCTGAAGGACCCTGAAGGTAAGCGTTCGAAGACGAGTCTGAAGAAGCTTTCTGCAGAAGATCGTGCGTGGGTGCAGGATTACGTAGAGAAGAAAAAGCGTCGTTAGTGGAATCTTTGCTCGTGGAGAGTTAGCTGTAGGATGGAATTCGTAGTTGCTTACTCAGTAGGGGGAGGTTAGAGAAATCCATGGCTAACAAGGTAGTAGTTCTATTTTCTGGACAAGGTGCTCAAAAGGTGGGCATGGGTAAAGATCTAGTAGAGGCTTTTCCTAGCGCAAAGGCGCTCTTCAAAAAGGCTGATGCAGCGCTCGGTCGCTCACTCAGTACTGTGATGTTTGAAGGTCCTAATGAGGAACTTACTCGCACAGGAAATTGTCAACCAGCACTCTATCTTCATGGCCTTGCGTGCCTCGAAGTTCTCAAAGAAAAGCTTCCTAAGTTCGAGATCGTGACCGCTGCAGGTCTTTCCCTCGGTGAATTCACAGCACATGCAGCTGCTGGGACATTTTCCTTTGAAGATGGTCTCAAGATGGTTGAACAACGTGGTGCTTTCATGGAAGAAGCATGCAATGCTACAGAAGGTGGCATGGCTGCAATGATCGGTGGCGATGAAGAAGCTGTGAAGACACTCGCTGCTGATAGCGATGTAAACGTGGCTAACTTCAATGCTCCAGGTCAGATCGTGGTTTCCGGTTCTGTAGCAGGAGTGGAAAAAGCAGTGGCAGGCGCAAAAGAGCGCGGTATTCGCATGGCGAAGAAGCTTAGGGTCGCAGGTGCGTATCACTCACGCCTCATGCAGAGCGCTCAAGATAAGCTCGCACTAGTACTTGCTGAAACTAAAATCACAATGCCTTCAGTTCCTGTGTACTCTAACTTCAAAGCAACAGCTGTAGCCGACGAAGCTGAGATCCGTGAGACGCTTGAAAAGCAGGTCACAGGTTCAGTACGCTGGACAGAAAGCATGCAGGCAGTGATCGCTGAAGGGAACACGACTTTTATCGAGCTTGGTCCAGGCAAGGTGCTTGCTGGTCTCATGGGCCGTATTGATAAGAGTGCAAAGGTCATCTCTATCGACGACGTTGCTTCCCTCGAAGCTGCTATCGCAGAGCTTAGCTAATCGATTCAATTTTGTTTTCAAAGCGCCCACGGACATTGCTATTGGCGGGCGTTAAAAAAAATTGAGAGTGTTTAGCTGTTAGGCTGCTAACTCGTCGAGCGTTTCTTTGAGAAGAGTGAGTGCAGTAGCAACTTCTTCTTCAGTCACATTCAGAGCAGGGAGCCAACGGAGAGTCTCGGCACCTGCTGGTACGGTGAGGAGACCTTTTTCTGTGAGCTGGAGAACCACCGCGAGGGCTGGTGTGAGACCCTTTGCTACTGATAGAGTTTCAGTATTGAGGGCGAAGCCTAACATGAGTCCTTTACCTCTGAGCTCACTAATCGCTGGGTGATTCCACTCTGCGAGTGTGGTTCTGATTTGCTCTTCTCTAGTAAGAACATTGTCGTTGAGTTTCTTATCTTTGATTTCAGCGAGAACAGCAAGCGAGGCAGCGCAACCGAGTGGGTTGCCGCCATAGGTCGATCCGTGTGTTCCTGGGCCTAGTTGGCTACTGAGTGTGACGCCTTCAGCGATTTCTTTATCGGATACCCAGAAGGCGCCGATTGGGAAGCCGCCGCCCATACCTTTTGCCCATGAAATGGCGTCAGGTTTGAGTGCTGGGGCGATTGCTCTCCATGCCATGTCGTGACCAAGTCTGCCGAAGCCTGCTTGGATTTCATCGAACATGAGAAGGAGGTAGTGTTCCTTACAGAGCGCATCAAGCCCATTGAGGAACTCAGAAGTCGCTGAGAAGATACCGCCTTCACCTTGGATTGGCTCTAGCAAGATCGCTGCTGTCTTGTCCGTGATTTGCGCTTTGACAGAATCAAGGTCGTTGTAGATCGCGTAGTTTACCCCTGGAAGAATGGGAGCGAAACCATCTTGGATCGTATCTTGACCAGTGGCTGTGAGCGTGCCCATCGTTCTTCCGTGGAAGGAATTTCTAAAGGTAATAACTTCGTGACGCGCTGTGCCGTTGGCACATGGATTCGCATTGCCAAATTTACGCGCAAGCTTGATGAGACCTTCATTGGCTTCTGCTCCAGAGTTAGAGAAGAAGACCTTACCGGGGATCTTGACGAAGTCTTCGACGATGATCTTCGCGAGCTCAGCTTGCTGTGGGATCTCGTAGAGGTTCGAGCAATGCATGAGTTTTGCTACTTGGTTTTGGATTGCAGTAACAAGATTTGGATGGCAATGACCAATCGAACAGACGGCGATACCAGTGCAGAAGTCGAGATATTTTTTTCCTTGGTTATCCCAAAGCCATGAGCCTTGCGCCTTCTTAGGAACAAGAGGGAATCTCCCGTATGTAGGGAGTACGTATTGAGTGAATATGTCGTGAACGGACATTAGATAAAAATGGTGAGTGTGGAGTTTTGAATGTTGAATGGGTTACATTCTAACAATGGTTTTGCGTAGCAAGTAACTCAGTCTGAAAACTGAATACTAAAATAGGTCGGTGCTCATTTTTTAGAACATATCAGGTGTGACGATATGCTTGGTGCCACAGCGTGGGCAGTTGATTTCGACCGCCGGATCGCCTTGGAAGAGTTCTTCTTTATTGTTTTTGTATTGAGCAAGTGCTGGAAGAAAGCGCTTCGGTGAGCAGTCACAGTCGAAGCGGAATTTTCGGGTCTCGAGCAACTTTGTCTGCTCGGTCTCCATGATCTTTTCGACATTTTCCATAGTGAGAGATTCGAGCCATTCGAGATCACAATCTGGTTGTGCAGCGATCAAGACGAAGTTCTCATCGGCTAAGCGGAAAGCGCGCGCAGGGCGTTGTTCACTCTGAGTGTAGTAGATTTCAATCCACTTCGCCGGATCGTTGTCGTTGAGTTCGACGGTAGACTTTCTGCCTTCGTTTCCTTGGACGAGCGTCTGGCTGTAGAGAATGTTGCGATCAGTTTCTTTGACATTTTCAGTAAAGAGATGGCCTGTGATGTTCTCTTCTGTAGAACCGCCTGTGACGAAAATGTTCACACGGGGTGCGCGAAGGTTTACCGTCCACGCCACTGTCTCAGCCCACGGGCGCGCCGTGAGGTGGAGAGTGAGAAAGGCGAGTTGCTCCTTTAGGAGAGTATCAAGCTGCTCTTTGTGGCGGAGCTTATTCTCCATCAAGTGAATGTAGTAATCGGTGTAAATGGGCGTGAACTGACCGCGCACCATGAGCGCATTGCGCTCGCGTACGAAGATGGATTCAATTTTTGTTAAGTCGTCTACGATTTCCATGGGACTGCGTGGTCATAAAAGTATCATGAGCTAGCTGCGTTTTTGGAGAGCTAGCAGTGTTGAAAAGTTGTGGCGGGTGTATGGCTTATAGGAAGCTTTGTGAACTGTAAAAGCGAATGCTCCCACACCCCCAGTGAGGATGTGGGAGACCTACTCTACCTACACAATGAAAAGTGAAATAATCAGGCCACCCCTAAAAACAGTTAATTTTCAGCACATTTAGTTTTTTGAAGATTTGTGAGTATTTTAGTTGCTTTGGGTTGCTTGTCTTGCTTGTCTTGCTTGTCTTGCTTCCAGTAGGTGTTCATAAACCTCACTATAGCCCATCCAATATGATTTAAAAAGGTTAGATATTATGGAAGAGATTACATTTATATTTACTTTAGTAATAGGTGTACCAATAGGTGTACTGTTTCTTTTTGACTTGTTTAGTTATTATAGACAGAGTGGAAAGAATCATAAAGATTTTAAGAATTCCATGGTATCTTTAGGAATTATAGGTACCTTCCTAGGGATTTATTTTGGTCTTCAGGATATGAACCTGAAGACTTCGGATGCTATTGAGGCAGGTATACCTGGAGTTATAGATGGATTAACAGGAGCTTTCCTAACTTCTATAATCGGACTCGGGGCTAGTTTTCTCTCAGGGTTGATTCAAATTTCTATACCTAGCAAGTACGGCAGTAAAGGAGATCCTGTAGCAGATGTAGTTGTTGAGAACTTAAATGGATTTAAGAGTATTCTTGAGAAAAACGAGTCTACTTACGATAAGGTGCATAAGATATTAGATCGTACTATTGAGTCTAATACAAAGGTTCAAGAGTCTTTAGACAAGAATACAGATACAAATGAAGCGGTATTAGGTGCGATAGAAAGTAATAGAACTACTAATGAAAACGTCTGTAGGTCTTTGGAGGATTTAAAAGAAAAGAATGAGAAAGTCTGTACCTACTTAGAGGATACTCAAAAATCTAACAAGGAGGTTGTCTCCAATGTGGGCGAGATGAAAGCTACAATGGATAAGACTATGGTAGCTTTAGATAAAACTTTAGAGAAGATTACCGAAGGTGCTAATAAGGCTATTATTGAATCTCTTGAGAGTGTTATTAAAGACTTTAATCAGAATCTCACAGAGCAGTTCGGGGATAATTTCAAAGAACTTAATAAGGCTTGTAAGGAGTTACTTGAATGGCAGAAGCAGTATAAAGTGAGTATAAAGGAATCTAATAAGGCCCTAAATACTACTGTGGAAATTGTGGGTGAAACAAAGGCAGCGATGGACAACACAACCAAAGCTTACAAGGAAGCTTTACCTAAGTTAGAAGAGTTCCATGAGGTTGTAGGAGAGGTTGGTGAAGGGGTTTCTTCTCTCAGTGAAGGATCTAAAGGTCTAGCTACTAATATAGAGAACTTCTCTTCTGCTATCGATAAATTTGAAGCGGATAGTAAAAGAGCGCTTTCTGGAGTTTCTGCTGTTACAGATAAGTTTGATGAATTAAATCAAAGTGTCCAAACTCAAATTAAAGCAATAGAGGATCTTGTTAAAAATCAAGAAAAGGTAGTTTCAGAGATGGAGAATACTCTAAAGGGTCAAACGAAAATTAGTGAAACCATACGGGAGGAAATGCAGAAGACACTCAAGGAGTTCCAAATACAAGTAAATACAGCTATGAACGCTACTCATCAGGAACTAGGATCTAGCCTACAAGAAATGGTAAGGAAATTTGGTGATGTTTATAGCGCGTCTGTAGATTATCTTAAAAGGTCGCAGGAAAATTTGAACAAGATAAATGAGAAGACAAGCACCACTAAGTAGTGTCGCTGATTTAATGGCAGCGCTAGCAGCAATCTGTTTGCTTATAGCCCTTGTTTTTATGTTGAGTCAAAGTAAGGCTAAAGAATCAGAAGACAACCTAAAGCAGGAGATTGTAGTAGAGAGGGATAATCTTAAGGAGATTTTAAAATCTAATCTTAATTACGAAGAGGATCTATCAGAAAAAGACAAAGCAATAGAGATTCTAACTACAAGATTAGAAATTCTTGATATAAATTTGGTGGATTTCGAAAAACTAATAATAGAGAAAGACGAAAAGATTAAGCAACTGGAAGAGGTTCATTTGGATTATAAGCAAATCCGAGAAGATGTGACCTATTATACCTCTTTACAGGAAGAATTGTACGATGCCCTCCTAGAAGAATTTAGAGAAGACCTTCCAAAGTGGAATGCTACGTTGGAGAAGGATAACACTATCCGATTTAACGAACCTGAAATTCTTTTTGAATTAGGGTTACACGAGCTTAAAGAGAGGTTTTGTGAGATACTAGACGATTTCTTTCCTCGTTATCTTGATATTGTATACGCCCCAAAATTTAGAAACGAAATTGAGGAGTTAAGGATAGAAGGACATACCTGTAGTATATGGAATCAGGCAATGACGAAAAAAGAAATTTACCTTAAAAACTCTGAGCTATCCCAAGCTAGAGCCACTTCTGTAATGCAATATTGTATGAGTCTAGTAGGTTCAAACAACTTTTTAGATTCTCTCGTTAAAGACCTACGAGTTAATGGACTTGCTTTTGCAAAGTTAATCAAAACTAAGGATGGTCAAGAAGATAGGGATAAGTCTAGAAGAGTAGAGTTTAGGGTTGTTACGAAAACGCACTTAAATAAATGAAGATATTTGGAGAAGATGAGATAAAGGAACTCTCAAGAATTGTAGATCATTACTTCAGCACAAAAAGGGAGAAGCTAGAAAAGGAGTCTAAAGAACTATTGAAAACCCTAGAGGGTAAGGGAGTAGAGATTGATTCTGAAGATGTTATCCTCGGGGATAGTGGGGCTTATGTAGTACTTCCTGATGGAAAAGTAGTACGTACAGTCGTGCATATTAGTCAGTACAATCATAAACATAAACGACGGTGGAAATGTATAGATGATCCAAAAAGTTGGCATAAATATCATGTAGTAGGCTGTGTGACTGTTAGGATGTACAGAAAGAAAATGAGACAACAGCTACCTGACGAGGAGGAAAAGCTTTACTACCCACTTTTTGATCAGAATGGTAAAGAGCATAACTCCGAAGGTAATCCTAGGAAGTTAGAGCTTTGTATACCTTGTAAAAAAAAGCTCCCAAGAAAATATCAAGGAAAGGGAGCTAGAGAAATAAAAGGAGGATTGAGAAGTTATTTAGAGGAAACAGTCCAGCCTCCTGAGTTGAACGAGATGCTGTCTGTGGATCACTTAGATTACGAATGTAATGTGTACCCAAAAGATTGGAACAGAATAGCTACTAAGTATAAAGAACTTACAGGGTATAAATGTGAAGGTTGTGGAGTATGTTTAAAAAACTATAAACAGTGGCTCCATGTGCATCATAAAGACCATAGGAAAAATAATTGTGAACACAATAATCTCGTAGCACTTTGTTATAAATGCCATATGGATGAACACCCAGATAATGAGTGCTTCTCTGAGGAAAAATTAAAGGAGTATCTGAGATTAGAGGAGTATCTGAGCATTGAGCTGGTCAACAAACAATCTTGTTAGTCTTGGATGTTAGGGATGTAGAGTTCTGAGCCTTGTGCGAGCACGGAGCCTTTAGTGAGCTTGAAACCATTTATTTCATTGATTTGTTCAACGCTTGCTCCATAGACAGAGGCAAATTCACCAAAAGTCATTTGGCGAGTGGCTGAGACAGTACGCACCTTCGGTTGCTTATGTGAGTGTGACACATTTTGTGTTGATGCAGGTTTTGGGGCTGCCTGATCAACTTCTTGTTTTTTTACTTCCTTTTTAGGTGTAGGAGTTGCCGCTGGAGCAGCTTGTTTCGCCACTTTCGGGGCTTCTTTTACTACTGTTGTAGTTTTTTCTTCAGTGGCAATAGCTATGCTCTGACCTGGACGCAGTTTGCGAGGGTTGATCCCTTGGTTTTGCTCGAGGATGTTCGCAACACTTGTGTTGTGTTTACGCGCGATATCATAGAGGGTGTCACCACTCTGAACGACGTGGTCTTTTGTGGTAACTTGTGCTTTAGGAACTTCAGCGTGCTTTGCCGTTAGGATCGGAGCAGGAAGGACCTCCGCTTTGGTTGTTGGGATGCTTGCTGTTGTTTTTGCGATGGCCTTTACTGGGAGATTGATGGACTGACCAATGCTGAGTCGGTTTGGATTGATGCTCGGATTTACAGTAACGAGCGATTGGAGAGAGATTCCGTGTTTACGAGCGATTTTGCTCATGCTGTCCCCCTTAGTCACCTTGTAGCTTCCTGCTGCTTTGGGAGTAGAACGTGTGGTTGCCACCATACTTTGTGGAAGTGGCTTATTGTTCCGAAGAAGGGCGTGGAGTGAGTCGATCTCTTTTTCCAGCTCTTTGATGGTGTGTTCTTGGCTAGCGCACTTGTTGCGGAGGATGTCGATTTCGCTAGCGGCTGGAGCCATTTGGCTCAGCGATCCAACGACGGCTGCTATGACGAGGGCAATAGGTTTCATGACAAAAACTAATCTTTATTAAAAAAGTTTATTTGTAAAGATTGAAATTTAATGAAACTTAGAAAATGAGTGGATTACAACTTATTTGTAGGTGATTTTACTAACGTAATTAGTGCTAAATACAGTGAAATATACAGCATTTAAACACAATTCTAATGGTTAGAATGCAATTTTTTTAAATTTTAATTAGGCTGAGTTTAGATGAGAGCACAAAAACGCTCATATGGCAGGAAGCCGTGTAGGCGCGTGGGTGTTAGCTAAGTTGCTGACTATGATTCGCTTAGTGATATCTGTAGATAATAGACAAAAATGATTGCACGGGAGGTTTTCGTGAGTAGTTTGCGCGCTCGTATTTATGGACAGAGTACAGATAATACCGGGGCAGAGATGGGTGAGTGATTTCGAACCTGAAATGGGGTTAGGAATGATTTTGAAGGTTGAGCACGCCACGGTAGAAATCTTGTTTCCAGCTGCTGAGGAAACCCGTTGTTACGCCCTAGAGTCTGCTCCATTGCGACGTGTAATTTTCAAGAAAGGTGAGCCGATTCTTACACATGAGGACGAGAAGCACATTGTCAACGCCATCACAGAATCTGCTGGACTAGTAACCTACCTCTGTGAAGGTAAGGCTGAGATTCCTGAGGCAAGGCTCTCTGATCACATGAGTTTCAATAAGCCTCAGGATCGTTTGTTCGGGGCGCAGGTCGATGAGAATACTGTATTTCGCCTTCGTGCAGAGGCGCTGTATCGCCAGAATCAGATCCGTAAGTCACCACTGCGCGGATTTATCGGTGGTCGTACTGACCTCTTGTCGCACCAAATTTCTATCGTCAATGAGGTATCAAAGCGTCTCACTCCACGTGTTTTGTTAGCCGATGAGGTTGGCTTAGGGAAAACGATCGAGGCATGTATGATCATGCATCGCTTGCACTTAACAGGACGTGCTGATCGCGTACTGATTCTTTTGCCAGAGTCATTGATCAACCAATGGTTTATCGAACTGCTACGTCGCTTCAACATGCTGTTTAGTTTGTTCGATGAAGAACGCTGTGCTGCGATTCAGGAAAATGACCCTGAGGGGAATCCCTTCCTCGATAGCCAGTTGGTCATCGCGAGTGTCGAGTTTTTCGCCTATAATGAAGAACGTGCTGAGCAAGCGCGTGAGGCTGGCTGGGACCTGTTGATTGTCGATGAGGCGCACCATCTCGAGTGGAACACAGATGAGATGAGCCGGAAGTATGCCCTTGTGGAATCTTTTGCCTGGATCGTTGATAGTCTCCTACTTCTCACCGCGACACCACAGCAGTTGGGTGTGGTGGGGCACTTTGCTCGCCTCCGATTGTTAGACCCTGAACGCTTCTGTGACCTCGATGCCTTTATTACTGAGTCGGATCAATACCGCGAAGTTGCAGCTTTGGTTGGAAGAGTTGAAGCTGACGAGAAGCTCACAGCTGCAGACTTTTCTGAATACTCTGAGCGCGTACAAGAAGAAGCTGGAGCTTATCTCAAAGGCTCCGAAGAGGCGAAAGAGAAGCTTATCGAGAGGTTGATTGATGGTTTCGGAACTGGACGTGTGATGTTCCGTAACACGCGTCAAAATCTTACTGAATTTCCAGAACGTAAGGCGTATTTCGTGCCGATAGAAGGTGAAGAAATTTACGATAAGTTAGATTGGCTAGTAGAGTTGTTAGGTCAGGTTGGGAAAGAGAAAGTCCTACTCATCTGCCAGACTAAGGAATTGGTCGAAGAGATCTCAGCTGAGATTCTTGATCGTGTGCAGATTAATATCGCACACTTCCACGAAGACCTTAGCCTGATCCAGCGTGATCGCAATGCTGCTTACTTCGCAGACAAAGAGGGGGCGCAGTTGTTGCTCTGTTCCGAGATTGGCAGTGAGGGACGTAACTTCCAGTTCGCGCACAACCTTGTGTTGTTTGACTTGCCTGAAGAACCTGAATTACTCGAGCAACGAATTGGTCGACTTGACCGTATCGGTCAGACGAAAACGATCAACATCTACGTGCCATACCTTGAGGAGCAAGGTGAGGAAGTCTGGGTGAAGTACTACCACGATGGCTTAGGTGCTTTTGAAAATAACGTCCACGGTGTGACAGAGATTTTCCAGCAAAGCTACGATTGGCTTGTTGGGCTAGTAGAATGTTACAACGAAGATGCGCTAGAGGAATTCGTCGCGAGCATGCAACAGCTCAAGATTGAAGTCGGTGAGAAGCTCTCAGAAGGCTACGACCGATTGTTAGAGTTAAATTCACATCGTCCTACGGAGGCAAAGAAGGTGATCAAGGAAATCAAGAAGGCCGACAAGGATGAGCATTTTGAAGACTTCTTGTTAAGAATGTTAGATCAATTTGGAGTTGAAATTGAAGAACTCGAAAACCGCAATTACCTCCTCAAACCAGGGAAGATCACAACGGATGCATTCCCAGATATTCCAGAGAAAGGCATGAGTGTGACCTTTGATCGTGAAGTGGCATTGAGCCGTGAAGATCTACAATTCCTCACCGTCGATCATCCAATTACGCGAGCATGTTTCGATCTGATGCTTGGCTCGGAACTTGGCAATGCATCCTTCGGGGTATGGGAAACTCATGGTGAGAAAATGATCTTGTTAGAAAGCTTCTTTGTTGTGGAGGCAGTCGCACCGAATTACCTTCATGTTGATCGTTTCCTTCCAGCGACACCGATTCGTGTCGCGGTAGATCACGAATGTAAAGATTGGTCGACCGATAAATCACTAGCGCAGGCAAAGCTTCGCAAGGGCGAGGTACGCAAGCTTCTCGACAAGCCAGTGGTAAAAACGACTTTATTGCCGAAGATGCTCGAGCAGCTCGAGGAGTTGGCAAAAGTTGAAATGAAGTCGGTAATCAGCAAGGCGAAGCGTGAAATGCGCAAGCAGCTCAAGGCGGAAATCACCCGTCTTCGCTACTTGGCGTTAGAGAATCCAAACATTAGTGAAGGTGAAATAGCAGCACTTGAAGAGCATCGAGACACTTTGGAAGAAGCGATTGTTTCAGCGCGCCTCCGTCCAGATGCTATACGCATGATCTGGAAGGAAACAGCAATCTAGGCTGGTGTGTTGCTGTTGTCACTGTTTGAGTGCCTGCCAATGCTCATCTGATTGACATTTTTAGGTATCATGGCTTTTGGACAATTTGCTCCTAGCCTTGATATGATTTTTCGGTGCGCGCTCCGAAGAATGGTGGCCGTGGCTGCTATGGGTGACGATTAGGCTAGAATGTTTAGTATTATAGTGCCTGTGAGCGGTAGTGTTGCAGCTTGGCGAAATCCGCTCAGTCTATAGCCTACTCGTGCGCTGGATAGATCTAAGCTTTGGGGTATTGCTGTGGGGGCGGCAGAGATTGTGTTGTGGCGGATCTTGTGATAGCTTTGTTGAAAAGCCTTTTGCTAGAACTAACTGGTTGCGTTTTCACTGATTTCCTCCAGTTTAGTGCGACTTTCGGAGAATGAGTGATGCAAGGATCAAAATTGTAGGTGTGACAGTAGCTGTGCTGCTGCACCTCATTATGGGGATTGCTCTGATGCAGGATTCAGTCATTCGCATTCTTTTCCCGAAGCCGAAGTTCGAAAAGATTGTTGAAAAAAAGTCGGAGCCAGTGATGCGTATTCGCCTTCTAGATACGCCAAAGCCTGAACCGCCTAAAGTGGCAGAAAAACAGAGGTATAACCGCACGACTTCAGAGCAACCTCAGGAAAAGTCAAAGCAGGCGAAATTCTACGGCGAGCATGATACGGTGGCTCAAAGTAATACTGCAGTCGATCCAAGTGCAGCTCCGATGCCATCAGTGGATGGTAAGAAGGAATGGAATTACCCAAGTTCAGCCTCCAATTTTCAAGATGGCAATCTAGAGCACGATGCTGTGGCTAGCAAATCTCAGCCACAGGTACCGACCGAAATTCCTGCTCCGCTAAAGAAAGTGACAAAAAATCAGGCAGAATCAGCAAAGGAAGTGCAGCCACAAATGGATGCTGGTAAGCCCTTGTCTGGTTCCAGTGTACCACTTGTTGAGTACATGGATGCGATAAATAAGCTTCCTTCTGAGATCCATAATCAAAAGCCAGTAGCTGATTTGTCTGAAGCCAGAAAGGGAAAGGCAGATCAAGAAAGTGAAAAAGACAAGCGTCCTAAAGAGACCGCTGAGCGTAAGAAGGCACAAGAAAAGGTGGCAAAGAAGCCGTTCCCTCAGATTGTTCGTGCTGGTCAACTAGGCTTCAGACCAACAACCGAAGCGAGCAAAGCGATGGGATCTATTTCGCGACGTGGAGGCGTTTCCTCACATGATACGGAAGCAACTCCTTTAGGGAAATATAAGAAGTCGGTGCACGATTCTATAGCGAAGGAATGGTATCGTCGTATTGGGCAAAACCCAGATCTGATCAAACCTGGTGCCTTGATTGTGCGCTGGTACGTCTACGATACCGGAAGAATTTATGGTATCAATGTCGTGCGAGAACTACAAGGTTCAGAAATTCAAAAAGGGATGACGATCCAATCCATTGCTTCCGCAAAAATTCCTAAAATGCCATCTTCGCTGAAAAGTGACCTCAATGGTGAACCCGTCGAGTTCTCAATAACTTTTCAATTTTAAATACTCATTTCATTCTACACGCATATGCACACACTACTCACAGCAGACAAAGCCGGAGGATTCGCAAAAATCGCTGAATTTTATGATAAGGGCGGAATCATCATGTATGTGCTAACTTTCTGTTCCATATTGACCATCGCTGTTATTGTTTACAAGGCTCTCGATCTCGGAAAAGCGCGGGTCATTCCTGAAGCATTGAAGAAAGATATCGATGTCGCTTCTGGTAGGGCGGATGAAAATGCATTTGCACGTGTGGTGCAGCAATCCAATGAGGGTAGTTCAGTTCTCTCACGTCTCAGTCAGGTAGTTGTCCAGCGAAGCGAGCACTCTGGCACAAAAATTCGCGATGCCGTGCAAGCGAAAGCGCACGAGGAAATAGTAAAACTCCAAGGAGGTATCGGTGTGCTCGATATAGTGATCGTGGTGGCTCCGATGCTCGGACTTCTGGGAACAGCTAGTGGTATTACAACAGTGTTTGATGGTATGAGCTCGATCGATGATGTGAAAATGAGCATCATGGCAGCGGGTGTAGCCGAGGCGCTTTCCACAACGATTGCAGGTCTCGCTGTGGCTGTTCCAGCAGTAATTGGGCATAGTTATTTTAACCGTAAGATTGAGACATACGCGTCTCAGCTCGAAGTTGTCGTTGGAAACCTTGTCAGTGCTGTGTCATCTGATTCTGAAGAGTCTACTTAATTTTAGAATCAATCTGATGCAATTTTACCGACCAAGAAAACCTATTTCTGCGATACCGATCGTTTCATTGATCGATATTTTGGTGATTCTGTTGATTTTCTTTATCGTGACGATGCAGCCAAAGCAAAAGCGCACGATTTTAGATATCTCGATGCCAGTGGTAGGGGATATACCTACAAAGCAGGTAGTGGATGTTCGCGCCGTGTTAGCTCTTTCGAAAGAAGGTAAGATCACGCTCGATAGCGTGAAGGTTCATGAGACATTGCTCGTGGATTATCTCAAGGAAATTAAGGAGCAAAACCGCAAGCTAGAACTAGAGATGGATAAGCAAGTAAGGCTTGAACAAATGATTATGGTATCCGAGGCATTGACCAAGGCTGGCTTCGAGGCTAATTTGCCGACCCGCGTAAGCGACACCAAGCAAACCACAGATTTATGATTTTAGATATTATGCAGCTAGGGGAATCCGTTCTCCGCAAGAAATGTAAGCCAGTTGAAAAAGTTGATGCTGAGCTTGAGTCCTTTGCCAAGGACATGATTGAGACCATGAACAATGCTGCAGGTGTCGGTCTCGCAGCTCCACAGGTTGGAGCGAATATTCGCATGGCAATTGTCAATACCTCGCACGATCCAGAATGTGTGAGCTTCTTCAAAGTGAATGGTGAAGATGCCAATATGGCGGACTATATGCCACTCGTTTTTATCAACCCAGAGCTTGAATTTTCTGGTCCACAGGAAACGGATATGGAGGGGTGCCTCAGTATCCAAGAAGTGCGAGCAAAGGTGAAGCGCAAGGCGATTGTCAAAGCGACACTCCCTCAGCTCGACGGCTCAGTCATGATAGTTGAGACAGATGGGCTTTGTTCACGTGCGATTCAGCACGAGGTGGATCACCTCAATGGTATACTCTTCACAGATCGCATCAGCTCGACTACAAGAGTGCGCCTCAAGCGTAAGCTAAAGAATCTCGCTGAAACAAAGTGGGAATACTCATCCCAACGTAAAGGGGAATAGTGCCGAGTGGCCTTTTTTTAGGTGCGGATGAGTTTTTTCAGACCAGCTCAGTCTTCAAACTTATATCTCAAGTTCCATAATGTGTCTCCTAATATCGGAGATTAGTCCTATTAACAATAAGACCCCCGCAATCCAATATATCGGTCCCTCCGGGATAGTCTTTGACGCGTTTGGATCGCAGCTTCCAATCAAAGTACCAAAGAACAAAGCTATAGAGGTTGTGTAAAGAAGGTGTATGTAATCCGCCCATTGCGTCATTGATGAATTAAATTTTTCTTTTTCTAAATATTTCTCAGCGCATTTAAGAGTTCTATTCCTTAAATTTTTAGCATCATAATTTTTACGGAGGATGAGTTGAGCCAGATCCGTATGTGCAGCGCGTCTCCAGCGCGTCTTCAGCGCTTCCCTTTCCTTCTTCCCTATGAAGAAAAACCTATAAAACCAAGAATCAGCCGTTTTTATCAAACAATACCTAACCTTTTCAATAATTACGTTAAGGAAACACCTACTGAATGCGTATAACAAGGTTCCTATAGTGAGAGCTATAAGAGGAGCAAAAACTAAGAGATATTCTAGATCATTAACCCAAGGAGGTAAATTGGCACCGATGGTTTGAAACCATACAGCTCCAATAAAAAATACTCCTGCAAAAAACTGACGCAGTAGTGTCCCCAGAGAGAGCCCTTTAATTATTTCATTCATTAGGCTGCCGAAATATTCAATAGCTAGAAATATGGCAAGAAGTAAAATGACCCTGATACACCATACCCAAAGACACTTTCAAGCCGCTCACAAGGCAACTCTGACGCAAAACAACCGAATTTTTTCCTCTATTAAACCTAACTCTGACAATTCGGTTTTCCACAGCCATTTCCGCCTTGCGGAACGCCCCATTTTGTAACACAAACATGCACACATCCTGTGTAACAAAAGATTACAATCCTTTATTTATCAATGGTTTCAAGCGGTGTCGTGTGATTCCTTCCCTCTTCGCTAAATGCTTGTTAATCAATAGCTTGAGACTTTCTGTGTGTTTTCTCTTGAGCTTGGTTGTAATTCGAAATCCGCAAGAATCCGCAGTTTTATACAGAGTTCTTTTGTTATATTTGCTCACCCCTTAAACATCATGTGTGAAAACCAATCAAACCTACCTTCTCCTGTCGTTCCTCAAATCGAAGCAGAGCAATCTGTAGCTGTTTCTGGCTCCCCAAACCTTAATATTCACCAGAATATCGGTGAAAAAGGCGAGCTTGTCGCTGTCATGTCTCTGATTGCTTGCAGAGATGGTTATATATCGGGCGAGTTAGAAGGTCTTGGTAAAATCGAGAGTGTTCAGCTATTAGGTGTGGAATATTATCGAATGTCTCAAGATCTATATGATGCTCTCCAAAATTGGCAGAAGATGAGTAAGGTCAGTGTTGAAGCTATGGCTAGCTCTTTGGGGGTTACTAAAGCTTCCAATAGGCTTAAGGCTGATGTTGTAGTAAATGGTAAGGGGTTATCGTTGAAGACGAGCATAGGCGCTCCTGCGGCAATCGTTAATCATACTACTCGTGATGGTTGGATACGTATAGCTGGAGAGTTGGGGGAGGATATATCCTCACTAGATGAGATTTTGGATAGGTATTGGGTCATGCGACTTGATGATGAAATTGCAGAAGATACCCACGCTGATGCCGAGGGAACGCCTTTTCATGGGAAACAAGTAGTTTTAGCTCCTTACCTTTCATATTACATGTGGGTCTTGCCTAGATCATGAGCTTAAAAAGCTCTATGACTAAGTTAAGACAATGAAAAACAAGTATCTAAAAGTTGCGAAGATTTCTGAAGCTAAATTTAGAGTTCTCGTGGACTGCTTTTCAGAGGATATTGCAGCAACTCAAGCTGCTCGTCTGAGCCGTGTGAATCGAAATACGGCACAGCGAATTTATACACTTCTTCGGCACAGAATTCTTTCTTTAGCATCTGAGGAAAATAAACCTTTTATTGGGGAGGTTGAAGTTGATGAAAGTTATTTCGGAGCAAGAAGAGTAAGAGGCAAACAAGGTCGTGGAGCTTCAGGGAAAACTCCAGTTGTAGGACTACTCAAACGAAATGGAAAAGTTTTTGTGGAAGTCGTCAAAGACTGTAGTCGTAAGGAACTGCTACCAGTCATCAAAGGGCAAGTGATGGAGGATAGCACAGTTTATACTGATGGCTGGAAAGCTTACGATAGCCTTGTTAGAGAAGGTTACAAGCACCATCGAGTACACCATCATAAAGATGAATTTGCTAGAGGCAAAAACCATGTTAATGGCATTGAAAGCTTCTGGAGTTATGTGAAATTTAGAATGACAAAACTCAGAGGAGTAAAGAAAGAAAAGTTTGTTACACACCTCCTCGAAAGTGCCTAGAGATTTAACCACAAAAAGAAGAATATTTACCTTCTATTACTCAAAAATTTAAGAGATAATCCGTTATGATCTAGGCAAGACCCATACTGTTTACAAGCCCAATGTCTTTAGAAAGTTGATTTTAAAAGACTTCCGTAGTGATCGTGAGTAATGGGAAGGAATACGTTAGGAAAATAAGGTAGACGAGTGTATGAAAATTTTTTATGGTCTGGGATTGCTATTTGTTGGTTGAAGATACAAGCTGTTCTTCATGCATTCTGATGTAGCACCATTTGTAGAAGCTGGTCGAATTTCTGAGGAAATCGGCAACCGATTATCACAACTTGCCCCTGGGCGATATTGTCTCCACAAAAGCTGGGGAGTAGGCAAAGTGATCGACTGGGATATCCGTAACGGTAAGATTACTATCAATTTTGAAAAGAACGAAGACCAGACAATGGGGCTTCAGTTGGCAATTACGAAGACTGAGTCACTTGAGGCTGATCACTTTCGTGCGCAAAAGTTAGAAGCAATGGATGAGCTTCGTGCGCTCGCAGTGAGTGATCCAGTGGAGCTCGTGCGTCGTACACTCAAGAGTAATGGTGGCACACTTAAGATCGATCAGTTAGAGCGTGAACTTATTGGCTCTGTTGTTCCTAGGGAGAATTACAAGAAGTGGTGGGACGGAGCGAAGAAGCTCCTTCGTGAAAGCCGTGCAGCAGTGGTGCCGACAAAGCGTACCGAGCCACTCGTGCTTCGTGATGAGAATGTCTCTCCTGCAGATTCTCTTCTCCAAGATTTCGAAGCTGCACGTGATTTCAAAGCTAAAGCACGTGCTTTAGAAGCGATCATCAAAGATTTCAAACACTTCAAGGGCAACAAGGATGCGCAAGAAGCGATAAATAAAAGCATCGATGAGTCTGTGCGTAAGGGGATGAAGCTTCACCTTGGACAAGCGCTTGATCTCTTGGTGGGACGCGATGAGCTTATGGCTGCATCTGAAGTGATGGAGCTCGATGCATCTGCTCTGCGTGTTTCTGATATCATTGCGAATGAAGGTGCTAAGATCGGTGAAGAACTAGGTTCTCTTTCTGCAACGCGTCAGCGTATGGTGTTCGAGGCATATCCAGTTGCATTCGGTAATGCATGGGTAAAAGAACTTCTCGCTATCTTTGACATTGTGGGTCCACGCGGGCTTGCTGAGATTGCAAAACTTCTCATCGAACAAGATCAGAGCAGTGAGCTCTACACCTTCCTTCGCCGTCACATTAGCGGACGTACACTCGGTGCAGACTCTCTTCTTTGGATTTGTCGTGAGCGTAAGAAATCATCTGAGCCAGTATTCGACGTCGAAGTTGGCAACGCCATCCTTAGTCTCCTTGAGCGTGATGTGATGGAGGACGGACCTCGTAAGAGCAGCCGCCTTCAGTCATACTTCATGGAAGATCGTACGCTTATTGCTGATTTTCTTAATAATACTGAGAACAACGAAGCGCGTAATTTTGCGCGTAAACTTCACCAATCTCAAATCTTTGCAGAACTCGATCGTAAGTCTCTCATGGCGCGTGTGATCAAGGCGTGTCCACAGACTCAAGAGCTCGTCACTGGCGATGGTGATGAGAAGAAGGATGACGGCGTCATTTCTTCATGGGATAGTATTGCTAAGCGTAAGGAAGATCTTGAAGATATCATTTCTAACCAAATCCCTCAAAACCGAGAAGACATCAAGATCGCACGTTCCTATGGTGACCTTCGTGAGAATGCAGAATACCACATGGCAAAAGACCACCAGAAAGTGCTCATGCGTCGTCAGGGAGAGATAGAAGCGTCTCTCGCTAGTGTTCAGGGAACTGATTTCTCCAACGTAGATACTTCTGAAGTAAACATCGGTACAGTCATCAGCTTTGAAGATAATTCTGGTAATGAGATTATTTACACAGTTCTTGGAGCTTGGGATTCTGACACAGACAATAATGTGATTTCCTATCTCTCTGAGCTAGGAAATAGCATGTTAGGTTTGAAGGTTGGAGATTCTTTTAAGATCCAGAAAACTGACGTAAAGGTCATGAAAATCGAAGTATATAACAAAGGATAATTTTATAAGAGAAGAGCATAGAGTGTTTTTCTTTTTTTGAGATTTAGGTCTCAAATTTAAACACAAAGCTCGTCGATAGGATGATAGGTAAATATACGAACATATATTATGGAATTCACAGCAATTGAAGATATTCGCGGACGCGAAATCATTGACTCCCGTGGTAACCCAACAGTTGAAGTTGACGTTACACTCGTAGACGGTTCATTCGGTCGCGCAACAGTACCAAGTGGAGCATCCACTGGTGAGCACGAAGCATGCGAACTTCGCGACGGTGACAAGTCCCGTTACCTCGGTAAGGGTGTTGCTAATGCAGTAGCAAACGTAAACGAGAAGATCGCTCCTGAGCTCATCGGCCTCGATGCGACAGATCAAGCACTCATCGACCGTACAATGCTCGAGCTCGACGGTACAAAGAACAAGAACAACCTTGGCGCGAACGCGATCCTCGGTGTTTCTCTCGCAGTAGCACACGCAGCAGCAGCTTCCTGCGACCTTCCACTCTTCAAGTACCTCGGCGGTCCTAACGCAAAGGTTCTTCCGGTACCAATGATGAACATCATCAACGGTGGTTCACACTCCGATGCGCCAATTGCATTCCAGGAGTTCATGATTCGTCCTATCGGTGCTCCAACCTTCAAGGAAGCAATCCGCATGGGTGCAGAAGTTTTCCATTCACTTAAGAAAGTACTTCACGACCGCGGTTTCAGCACAGCTGTTGGTGACGAAGGTGGTTTCGCTCCAACATTCGACGGCACTATCGACGCACTTGATACAGTTTTTCTCGCAGTAGAAAAAGCTGGTTACAAGGTAGGTGAGGACATAACATTCGCACTCGACTGTGCAGCATCTGAGTTCTTTGAAGACGGCATATACAACTACGCTAAGTTCGAAGGCGAAGGTGGTAAGAAGCTTTCTTCTGAAGATCAGGCTGCATTCCTTGCTGAACTCACTGAGAAGTACCCAATCGACTCCATCGAAGATGGTTGTGACGAAAACGACTGGGATGGCTGGAAAGCACTCACTGACAAAGTTGGCGATAAGGTGCAGCTTGTAGGTGACGATCTCTTCGTAACAAACGTTGAGTTTCTCCAGAAAGGTATCGATCTCGGCGTTGCTAACTCCATTCTCATCAAGGTGAATCAGATCGGTACGCTCACTGAGACATTTGATGCGATTGAGCTTGGTAAGATCAATGGTTACAACTCTGTGATCTCTCACCGTTCTGGTGAAACAGAGGACAACACCATCGCTGACATCGCAGTTGCGACTAACGCTGGTCAGATCAAGACTGGTTCTATGAGCCGCTCAGACAGAACTGCAAAATACAACCAGCTTCTTCGTATAGAAGAAAAGCTTGGCGCGAATGCAATCTATGCTAGCACTCTCTAATTTTTCTGTTAACGAAAGTTAGAGGAAATCTTTTCCTCATGGTTCGAAAGGGTTATGGGGATTCTTCGTATATAGAGATTGCGTCACTAGAGACGCACTAAAATTCCCCAAGATGGCAAGAAAATCCACATCCCGAGTTCGTGCGCGATGTCATGCTGACAGTCGTATGCGCGAGCGCACTCAAAGAATGCGGAAGATGAATGTCTGCGCATTTTACACACTTCTTATTATGGCTAGTATGGGGGTAATCGCCACATGCTTGCCTGAGTTTAGGAAGTTGCAAGCCGCGGAAGAAGAGCTTGCCGCCATCTATGAAGATGAAGTCGCAATGAACGCACGCGTCGATCAACAGCTGTGCGAATATAGAGCGTTAGAGCAAGACCCATACTTCCTCGAGATTTATGGACGAGACCGTCTCGACCTATACAAAGATGGTGAGCGCGTTTTCCGCTTTTCCCGCGAAACGAGACTATAAATATGCTTAGGCTTGAGAGTTGCTAGTGAGCATTTGATAGGCGGTTTCATCGAGAATGGTGATGCCTAACTTCTCCGCTTTTTCTGCCTTCGAGCCTGCTTTCTCACCTGCGAGTAGGTAGTTGGTATTCTTAGAGATTGAATTTGAAACCTTGCCGCCGAGTGACTCAATTTGTTTTTTGAATGCTGGGCGTGGCTGGCTGAGTGTGCCTGTGATGACAAAGGTCAAGTCGGTGAATGGAAGTGAGCTGGTGTTTACTTTACTTGGCTTTGGATCGAAATTCTCAGATGTTGGCTGGATATTCAGCGCAGTTAGCTTTTCGAGCACGTATTGACCAGCATCGGACACAAAGAAGTTTCGAATGCTCTGCGCTGCTACTGGGCCGAGATTATCGTCAATTTGGTATTCGGCTAGTAGTGGATGGTTCTCTTTCTTGCGCTTTGAGACGCTCATGGCTTCGTAGTTAGGTAAGTCTGCTAGAGCGGATATGATCTTGCTCTGAGGGATGTTGGTGAGCTTTTTGTGCAGGCGGGCAATTTCTTGCGCTGCAGACTCACCAATATTGCGAATCCCCATAGCATAGATCCATAAGTGCAGTGGCTTAGATTTCGCTTGATCGAGCGATTCAAGGAGCTTGATGGCGCGCTTTTCACCGAAAAGTCTAGGTTCACACTTCGTTCCTAGATTAAGTTTGCTGAGAATAATGAGGTCGATGTCAAAGAGGTCGAGCGGGGTTTGGACTAGTTTGTCTCGTACGAGGGCCTCTGCTACGGAACTGCCTAAGCCGTCGATATCGAGTGCTTTGCGTGAAGCAAACTGGGTGATTTGTGTGACCGCCTGTGCTGGGCAGGTGAAATTCATGCAGCGCCATGCCACCATGCCTTCTTCTTGGCTGATTGGGCTTTCACAAGACGGGCACTTACCGCCAACAGCTTCGAAGAGAGAATAGGGAGTGGCTTCATTCGGGCGCTTATCTTTGATGACTTTGACAACTGCTGGGATGATTTCACCTGCTTTTTCAATGACGACTGTATCGCCTATGTGGATGTCCTTGCGCTCGATTTCTGCTTGGTTGTGAAGTGTTGCGCGTGAAACTGTTGTGCCAGAGACGAAGACCGGAGATAGTTCTGCTACAGGAGTGAGAACGCCTGTGCGGCCTACTTGAATAGTGATGGCATTGAGTGTGGTTTCTGTTTGTTCAGGGAGAAATTTGTAAGCAGTTGCCCAACGTGGTGCACGGGAAGTGAAGCCTAGAGTTTCACGATCATTACGGCTGATGACTTTTACCACTGCTCCATCAGTAGCGTAGTTAAAATCATGGCGCTCTTTGTCGAGTTGTTGGACAGAACTGACGAGTTCGTCGAGATTTTTAGCCACACGTACTGGTGTGTTACGGGGAATACCTAAATTATCTAATAGGTTATGAAAGTCCTCTTCGTTTGAGAGTTCGGGGCCTACATAGGCGCCTATACCATGAGCTAGAAAATCAAGTGGACGTTTCGCAACTTCGCGTGAGTCGAGCTGCTTGAGGGTGCCAGCAGTAGCGTTACGAGGATTAGCAAAGATTGGGAGACCCGCGTCATCGCGCTCTTGGTTCATCTTTGCAAACCCGCTGTTAGGCATGAAGATTTCGCCTCGTACTTCGATGAGCTCGGGTGCATCACCTAAGAGAGTGAGCGGCAATGAGCGGATGGTTCGGACATTTTCCGTGATAACGTCACCTTTCTTTCCATCGCCTCGGGTGGCTGCGTAGTCTAGCTTGCCGTTGCGGTATACTAGTGTGACCGCTACACCGTCGAGCTTTGGCTCGATAGTGACCGGGATACTTTGCGTATTGAGGTTCTTCTGCAAGCGTTGGTAGAAGGAGACGAGTTCGTCTTCACGTTGGAGTCCTGGATTGGCAGTTAGTTGATCGTCTGAGAGTTCGAAGACGTCGTCGATGGAAAGCATCGGTACGAGGTGCTCGATATTTACAAAATCCTCTAAGGGGGCGCCGCCGACTCGTTGCGTCGGTGAGTTTGGGTCTGCTAGCTCTGGATGAGTTTTCTCTAACAGCTCGAGCTCGCGATAAAGTGTATCGTACTCAGCGTCCGAGATTTCAGGTTGGGCATCGTGGTAGTAGAGCGTATTATGGTAATCTAACTCGTGAGCAAGTTGCGCCATGCGAGCTTGTGAATTGTCGCTATTTTTTGGTTGTTGGTTGGAGGCGAAGTCAAAGAGATCATCCATGCCGCATTAGTGACTTCTCTTCGAGAAAGTTGCAATAGGGAAGCTGGAGAAATCTGAGGGATTCTATTAATTAGTAAAAATGATAATACTTATTACTTTATCGATTTCCAAGCTTTGTAGAATATGCAATAGCTTTGGCGAGTCATGCAAAATCTACGCGAACGAGAAGAGCACCATATAGCAAGTAAACAGGATGAGCGTTCCTTTTGGATCATGGTCGGATTAGCGACTCAAAATGCTTTCAATGATAAAGCTGCTCAGTTTTTTTTAATTCCACTCGCAGCTTGGATGGTGTTGCAGAGTGGTGAGGCTGGAGGGGATATGAAATATATTTTAGGGGCACTGATTGTGGCGCCCTTTATTTTTCTCTCTCCGCTAGCTGGTTGGGTGTCAGATCGCTTCAGTAAAACATGGGTGATACGTGCTGGGATGGTTATTCAGCTCGGTATCTTAGTTTTCATCACACTTTCGATCTATTTGCAGAATTTGCAGATTGGAATTGTTGGTTTCTTCTTGTTGGCGGTACAGTCGACATTGTTGAGTCCTGCGAAGAAGGGATTAGTGAAGGAAATGGTGGGGAGTAAGAGGTTAGGTTTTGCTAGTGGGGTGTTAGAAATGGCCTCGGTTCTAGCAATTTGTGCAGGGCAGATTGTGAGTGGGTTTTGGTTCGATAGTCGCCTAGCGACAACGGGAGATGGCTGGGAGGCGGCTCTAAATCCGTTGATGATTCTCACTGTTTTGGCGGTGCCTGCGATCTTATTTTCATGGAGCTTGAAAGTATATCCCTCGCCATCTGAGAGACTATTTAAAAAAGAAATCTTATGGGAGCATGTGGGGCAGTTGGGTGCATTGTTTGCAGATAGGAGGCTGAAGTGGTCCGGGCTAGGTGTCGCATTTTTCTGGTTCTTTGGTGGTTTTATTAACTTAGCTGGAGTGCAATTGGCAGAGCAATTGACTGGGGGAGCACAAGGGTTTGGATCTGAAATGGCGTGGTTTCTTGCCGCTGCTAGTGGTGGCATTGTGTTAGGTGGCTTGATCGGTTCTGTTAGTTGTCGACGCAATATCGAGCTAGGATTAGTTCCGATAGGGGGCTTAATCACTGTTGTTGGCTGCATCCTAATGGCATTAAGCCCGCTAGATTCAGTGTGGTTGAAGGTTTGGATGGTGATGACTGGGGCTGGAGCTGCTGTGTTCTTGGTACCACTCAATGCTTATTTTCAAGACGTCTGTGACCCAGCTAAGCGCGGTAGTATCTTGGCTGGGCTAAACTTACTAGATTGCCTTGCTGGTGCAGCAGCTGTGGCTTTTCAGTTGGTGTTGAGTAAGCTGGGAATGGCAATGTCCGAGCAGTTTTTGTGCATGTCATTGTTGATGTTTGGGGTCACTTGTTTTTCTACAATCGATTTTACATCCTGTGATACACGGAATGTAGAAGCTAAAAAGGAATAGAGGACGCATGTTTCATGTTGGACTGCTTCGGAAAATTAGGAGGCCTGTGCCCGATTGCAGGGGCTTTTGTGGTGCTCTGGGAGATATATCCCTTGAACATCTATCTGTTGGGCGTTAGTTCCAATGTATGAATACGAACGATTTGAACAACACTGTAGTGATCGATGTGGCGAGCGGGAATACATGGCACCATAAGGTATTCAATGTGATTTATGGGGATAGCACGCAGTACGGCTTGACTGAGCAGCTGGTGGTAGACTCTATTCTATTTTCTTTAGTACTTTTGGTTGCTTTTGTGGGCTATGTTATCACTCGGAAGATTATCTATCGTGTGGTAGTAAAAATCGTTAAAGCGACTCCAAACGACTGGGATGACGAGTTGCTAGATTCTAGGTTATTCACTTGGGTGTCTTTGTTAGTACCGGTGGCTGTAATTTGGAAGACAGCTCTTGAAGTTTTTGATAGCGATGCCTTTGGTGTAGAGAGCCAAGATTTGATCATCGAAGGGATTGGCTACATCTCTCTCATTGTGTCCCAAGTCATGGCAATCGTACTGATCTTGTTCTCTTTGATGTCTGTGCTTAACATCGTGGAGCGTATCTACAGTCGTTATGAAGTTTCGAAAAAGCTCCCACTGAAGAGCTTACTTCAAGTGATCAAAGTAGTGCTCTTTGTCGTAGGATTGATCTTTATTATCTCTAGTGTGATGGGTAAATCACCAGTTCTGATATTTTCTGGGCTTGGTGCCGCAACAGCGATTTTGATGTTGATTTTCAAGGATGCGATTCTTGGTCTTGTTGCTGGTATCCAGCTTTCCGCGAACGAAATGGTTTCGGTTGGAGATTGGATTGAGATGCCTAAGTTTGGTGCAGACGGGGAAGTGGTAGAGGTCGCTCTCACGACCGTCAAAGTGATCAACTGGGATAAGACAATTACCACAGTCCCAACCTATGCACTGATTTCTGATAGTTTTAAGAACTGGAGAGGTATGGGTGAAAGTGGAGTGCGCCGCATTAAGCGAGCAATACACTTTGATGTTCAATCCGTTCATGTACTCGACAAAAATGAGATGCAAAGAATGCGTCAGTTCAAGTTGCTCAACACTTACTTAGCTAAAAAAGAAGCTGAAATTGATGCTTGGAATAAGGAACGCGGTGTTCGTGATGACGAGTTGGTGAATGCACGTGTGCTTACAAACATAGGTACATTCCGTGCCTACATTGTAGAATATCTGAAAAATCACCCGAAAATAGTGCAGGATCAAACTATCCTCGTGCGCCATTTGTCTCCTAGAGAAAATGGTTTACCTATCGAGATTTATGCTTTTAGCACAGACAATGCATGGGTGAACTACGAAGATATTCAGAGTGATATCTTTGATCACCTCATGGCGATCGCTCCTGAGTTCGGTTTACGTATTTTCCAACGTCCTAGCGGAATGGATTTGCGTGGTGGCAGCTTTGTTGAGTAAAGCGTTGGCTGGGGGTTAAGTTTGATAGCTTCGTAGTGATAATAGTTTGATTCGTGGACGGAGTTGCGAAATCGAGAAGGTCATTGAGCTGGTCAAGGAGGCCATGAATGTCACCAATAATAAGAGCCATAGAGAATTAGGAATTAGGAGTGTTGAGAATGTCGATGAGTTGTTGAGCAATAAGCTCATCTTGCCAGTCGAAGACTGTACGAAGGTCGATTTGGAAATGGTTTTTGTGGGTGTAGCCAACGATAGGTGAGGATCCAGTCCTGAGTAGTCTACTCAATTTATTGAGGCTAATGCCAATAGGGGTGATACGGAGTGCAATGGATGGGATTTTAGAATGAGGCATTGTGCCTCCACCAGTTGTGGCTGTGGAATCGGTGATGTTGATGTGAGCTTTAGCGCAATCTCCGATTTTTTCTATCATCGCCTGAGCTCTACTGGTGAGAGCGTCAATTGTCATGGCCAATGCTTTGAGGTTCGGGATGTCTGTGTCTTTTGGCGAAGTCTGGGTACGGAGATATTCATCAATGCTTTCTTGGAGCACAGTGAGGATAAGCTTGTCGCAACGTACTGCTCGGGAAAAGGGTTCGGATTTGATGCCCGCTACAAGGTCAGCACGCCCAGCGATGATGCCAGACTGAGGACCTCCTAACAATTTGTCGCCTGAGAAACAGATAAGGTCGACACCTTTAGTAAGAGCCTCCTGCGGAGTTGGCTCGTGATCTATGGGGGCGAGCTCGTCAGTATTCATTATTGCTCCAGATCCAATATCTTCGACAAGTGGGATTCCATGTTCTCTACAGAGGGAGGAGAGTTCTGGGATTTCAGGTTCGGCAGTGAAACCTTCGATGTAAAAATTGGAGCGATGCACTTTGAGAATTAATGCGGTGTTCGATGTGATCGCTTTTGCGTAGTCTGCTAGATAGGTTTTGTTGGTGGCTCCAACTTCCACAAGCTTGGCGCCAGATATTTCCAAAATTTTAGGGATACGGAAACCTCCACCGATCTCAACGAGCTCTGAGCGCGAGATGATGACTTCATTTTTATCGCCCTTACAAAGGTGGCGTAGGATGAGGACGAGGGCGGCTGCGCAGTTGTTCACTGCCGTAGCGGACTCGGCATTGACCAAGCAGGCAAGGGCTGTCTCTAAATAGCCAGCACGTTTGTCACGTGTGCCCTCTGGGAGGTTAAACTCAAGATTCGAATAGCCTGTGGCGATCCGCTCCAATGCGGATGCCGCCGTTTTCCCCAGCGGAGAACGACCTAGATTGGTGTGAATCAGTACTCCAGTGCCATTGATTACTGGTTGTAGACGCGAGCTGGCGAACTCGGTGAGTCTGGTAGAGATGGCTTCTTCAATTGCTTCGCGTGTACTTTCGGTGCCAGTGAGTAGTTCATTGCGCCATGAAGAGATTTCTTTGCGCACAAAGGAAATGACGAGTGGCTTAGGAAGTGCTACGGTACTGGCTAGCTTGTCAGCGAGTGGCTCAACAGGTGGTAAGATTTTTAGGGCGGAAGACATATTTTGAAGTTTTAGGATTTAGGAAGGTGCTCTTCGCAGTAGTCATTACCGTCTTTGGCGACGCGAAATTCTTTGTCAGGATGTGTGATATCATTTGCACCACAAGTGCTACAGGTGTGGAAGGCCTCCTGTTTGTCTGAAAACTCTCGTGAAAACTTACGTCGTCTAATGCGGGCCGAACCTCTTCTTTTTGAATTAGTGATAAGCATGGGGATTGCAACGACGAGGTAGTTAGAGATACAAATGAGAACAAACAGTGTTTGGTAGGGATTTCTTAAATTGCTGAGTATTAGTCCAGCTCCAGTCAAAGAGGCAATGATCCAGATTGGACAGGGGAGAACCATGAAAAGCATGATCGTGTAGCGAGGGTTATAAGTAGCAAATGCAAATAGGATCGAAGCTCCTAGGTAAATGCCGCTCATCCCGTAATGAAGCCCAAATGCAGACGCAAAGAGCAGATTGGCGGTAAGTGTGCTGAGGATTCCCCAGTAGACAAAGAGATTGGCGCGAAAGGCTCCCCATTGTTCCTCAAGTCCATCACTGAAAACAAACATCAGCATCGTACCAAAAACTAAAAAGAGGACTGCTATAAGTGAAAGTGAGCCAATCTGTGGTGCAAAGATGAAGGTGAGCAAGCGCCAGTACTCGCCATTTTGAACTTTTTCGTAATTGAAGTCGAGCGTCTCAGCAAAGGCTGGGTTGATGGCAGTCAGCAGGAAAACTCCAACAAATAAGAGCGCTAAATAGCGAATCAATCCTGGAATGGTCCAATTGATGCATTGTCTTTCGAGTCGGTTTAACATTGAGTTCATAGCAATTTGAGAGTTGTGATGAGGTTGATTTAGGTTCGTGTGGGTGCAAGCTATAAATATGTGGAATATGAATGGGACTTTATGCGAATTCGTTAACAAGAATCGTAAGAGGATTATTTATTCTAAAAAATGCGTAAAAAACAGAAGTAAGGTACCGACTAGTGTTGACAGAGTATGACACACTTTGCATTTTGCGCCCGATGAATGAACAAACAATTCAGCAGCCCCCATTAGCGGATCTCCACGTGGAGTTAGGCGCTAAAATGATTCCTTTTGCAGGCTGGAATATGCCTGTGCAGTACACAAGCATCATAGATGAGCACACCGCTGTACGTGAGGCTGCTGGTATTTTTGATATTTCCCACATGGGTCAGTTCTTTCTCAGCGGCAATGGCGCAGAAGAGTGGCTCAATGGCATTCTCGCAAACGATGTGAAGAAACTCGCTATCGGTGAAGCGCAATACACCTTCATGCTCAATGAAGAAGGTGGCGTGATCGATGACCTCATCATCTACCGCTTTGGCGACGACCAGATTTTCCTAGTGGTGAATGCATCTATGATCGACGAAGACTTCGCGTGGCTCAACAAGCACCTCGCAGGCGGACTCATACTCACTAACGAGTCTGACGATTGGGTGGGGATGGCAGTACAGGGCCCAGATTCTTCAGCTGCATACGCAAAGCTTTTCCCTGACCGTGAGCTTCCTAAGCGCAACGGTATCGATACTTGGGAAGAGAATGGTGAGAAATGCATCGTTTGCCGCACTGGTTACACAGGCGAAGACGGATTCGAATTCTTTAGCTCAGTTACTACGGGTTCCGCATGGTTTCAGAAGTTTGTAGACGCAGGCGCAAAGCCATGTGGTCTCGGCGCTCGTGACACGCTTCGTCTCGAAGTTTGTTACCCACTCAATGGCTCAGACCTATCTCCAAAACGCACACCACTTCAAGCAGGTCTCGGCTTCTTTTGCTCGCTCGACACTGACTTTATCGGTGCAGATGTGCTACGCAAGCAGAAGGAAGAAGGTCTCGGCGAGCGTCTCGTTGCTATCAAGTACACAGTCAAAGGTGCGCCACCACGTGCACACTACGGAGTCTTTACGAAAGAAGGTGAAGAGCTCGGCGAACTCAGCAGTGGTGCTATGTCACCAAGTCTCAAGGAGGGAATCGCAATGGCGTACCTTCCAGTTGATTTTGCAAAAATCGGCACCATCATCGACATCGATGTGCGTGGCCGCCGCTACGAAGCACAAGTTGTGAAAAAACCTTTTTACGAGAAGGGCTAAATCCTGTCCTATCCATTTATCAATCTAATCAAATTCAATAATTAATACTATGAGCGTTCCAGAAAATTTTCGTTACACTTCAGATCACGAATGGGTTCTCCTCGAAGGTGATGTTGCTACAGTAGGTATCACAGACCATGCACAGGAAGAACTTACAGACATTGTTTTTGTCGAGCTTCCAGAAGTTGGCCGTGAGTGTGAAGCTGAAGAAGCTATCGCAGTAGTTGAGTCCGTAAAGGCTGCTTCTGACATTTACTCCCCAGTTGCTGGTGAGATCGTTGAAGCAAACGAAGAACTCGAAGGCGAGCCAGCTCTCGTGAACACAGACCCGCACGCAAAGGGCTGGATCTTCAAAATTAAAGTTAGCAACGCTGCTGAAGTTGAAGCCCTCATGGATGCTGCTGCGTACGCAGAGTTCATCGTAGTTTAATCACTTTTTAGTGAAACTTTTTACATAAACCCTAAGGGCGTGCTGTTAGAAATGCAGTGCGCCCTTAGTAGTTCCATTTAACCTAACAAATACTAATCAATTATGTCAGTTTATGCCGACTTTTGTAGCCGTCACATAGGTGTGCACGGTGAGACGCGCCAGGAGATGATCGAGTCACTTGGTTATGAGCGTATCGTTGATCTCATTGTAGATGCAGTACCATCAGAGATTCGTGAAGAAAAAGAAATGGATCTTCCAGCGCCATTGAGCGAGACAGAGGCGCTTGACCGTCTCAAGATGGTGATGTCTCAGAACGAAGTAGCGAAGTCTTTCATCGGTCAGGGTTACTACGGCACCAAGGTGCCAGCGGTGATTCAGCGCAATGTACTTGAGAATCCAGGTTGGTACACAGCTTACACTCCATACCAGGCTGAGATCGCTCAAGGTCGTCTTGAGGCACTTCTTAACTTCCAGACACTCATCACAGATCTTACAGGTCTCGCAGTTGCTAACTCATCACTTCTCGATGAAGCAACAGCAACAGCAGAAGCAGTTGCTCTAGCTCGCTCTACAAAGCCAAAGGGGACAACAGTTTTCATTTCCGATAAGGTATTCCCGCAGACAATCGACGTGGTGAAGAACCGCTGTAAGCCACTTGATCTCCAAGTGATTGTTGGTGACTGGAAGTCATTTGACCCAAGCACATGCAACGGCCTTTTCGCAACAATCGTTCAGTACCCAGATGCTGATGGTTCTGTTGAAGACTACAATGCTTTCCACGAAAGCATACACGCAGCGAAAGCAACGACTATCGTTGCAGCAGACATTCTTGCACTCACAGTGCTTACGCCTCCAGGTGAGTTCGGTGCAGACATCGCAGTTGGTTCCAGCCAGCGCTTCGGTGTGCCACTCGGTTTCGGTGGCCCTCACGCAGGATTTATTGCATGTATCGACAAGCTCAAGCGTAAGCTTCCTGGTCGTATCATCGGTGTTTCCATTGATCCACAGGGCAACAAAGGATACCGTCTCGCTCTTCAGACCCGTGAGCAGCATATCCGCCGTGACAAGGCGACTTCTAACATCTGTACAGCACAGGTGCTTCTCGCAGTGATGGCTTCCATGTACGCAGTGTACCACGGTCCAGACGGTCTTCGTAATATTGCATACAACGTGCACAATATGGCACAAGCGACTGCAGCATCACTCAGTGCAAATGGCATTGAGCTCGTGAACGAGAGTTTCTTCGACACACTCACAATCAAGGTGCCGGGTAAAGCGGATGATATTCTCGAGCAGGCTCTCGCAGCTGGCTTTAACCTCCGTGTTGTTGATACTGACCACGTAGGTATTTCCTTCGATGAGGCTACAACAACGGATGACGTTGTGACTCTACTTGCGATTTTTGGTATCGACGAGCCAGTGCTTCCAGAGGAAGACGAAGTGGCTTGGGACAAAGTAAACGATCGTACATCTGATTTCTGTGAAGCGAAGGTTTTCCATAGCTACCGTTCAGAGACTGAGATGCTTCGCTACCTTGCACGTCTTGAGAAGCGTGATCTTGCACTCAACGAATCCATGATCGCTCTCGGTTCCTGCACAATGAAGCTCAATGCGACTTCTGAAATGATCCCACTCAGCTGGCCAGAAGTTTCTAACATGCACCCATTTGCACCAGAAGATCAGACACATGGCTACCTCGACATGCTCGATAGTCTTTCTGATTGGCTCGCTGAGATCACAGGATTTGCAGCAGTCTCTCTTCAGCCAAATGCTGGTTCACAAGGTGAATACGCTGGCCTTCTTGCAATCCGCCACTACCATCTCGCAAATGGTGACAAGCAGCGTATTGACTGTCTTATCCCAACATCCGCCCATGGTACAAACCCAGCATCCGCTGTGATGACAGGTATGAAAGTGGTTCCAGTGAAGTGTGACGATGAAGGAAACATCGACGTTGCTGACCTCAAAGCGAAGGCTGAGAAGCATGCTGAGACACTTTCTTGCCTCATGGTGACATACCCGTCCACTCATGGTGTGTATGAATCTACGATTAAGGAAATCTGTGCCACGATTCACGCAAATGGTGGTCAAGTATACATGGACGGCGCAAACATGAATGCTCAGGTTGGCCTTACTAGCCCAGGTGCAATTGGCGCAGACGTCTGTCACCTCAACCTCCACAAGACATTCTGCATTCCACACGGTGGTGGTGGTCCTGGTGTTGGTCCTATCGGTGTGGCAGAGCAGCTTGTTCCTTACCTTCCTGGTCACATCGGTGGAGAGAAAAAAGATGGTGCAGTTTGTGCCGCAGCCTACGGTTCAGCATCTATCAACGTCATCTCATGGATGTACATCGCGATGATGGGCAACGAAGGTCTCACAGAGGCAACTGAGATTGCTATCCTTAATGCGAACTACGTCGCAAAGCGCCTCGGCGAATTCTACCCAGTTCTCTACACAGGTAACAAGGGTCTCGTAGCGCACGAATGTATCATCGACCTTCGTCAGCTCTCAGCTGATTCTGGTGTGACTGTTGAGGATGTCGCGAAGCGTCTTATGGACTACAGCTACCACTCTCCAACAATGTCATGGCCAGTGACAGGTACGCTCATGATTGAGCCTACTGAGTCCGAGTCTAAGGAAGAGCTCGATCGCTTCTGTGACGCACTTATCAGCATTCACACTGAGATCCAAGAGATTATTGATGGTAAGGCTGATAAAGAGAATAACGTGCTCAAGCACGCACCGCACACAGCTCAGGTAGTGATCAGCGATGCATGGGACCGTCCATACTCACGCGAAAAAGCAGCATACCCAATGGAAATTCTCCGTGACCACAAGTTCTGGCCATACATCGGCCGTATTGACAACGTGCACGGTGACCGTAATCTCGTTTGTTCCTGCGTGGGAATGGAAGAGTACGGCGATGCTTAAGTTGTTTTAAAGTACTAAAATATAGAAGCCCTCAGGGCTTTTCTTTATTGAAGAACTTTATAGATGGAAGTTGTTAGGCTAGGACGACTTGTCTGAATCGCTGTTTTTGAAGAGGGGGGACGGTATTGTTGAAGAATACATCCCTCTTGACGCAAAGGACATCACAGAGATGATGCCGACATGTCAGCAAGCATTTCTTACTTCGACTTTATTGATGTCAAAGAAGGTCGCTCATTTTCAATAAATTTTAGTCTGGAGTTTATCTTTCCGTGACTACTCACCAAGCTGTGTCAGTTTATTTCAGATACTATTTTTATGCCTAAGCAAATCACTTTAAAGTCGCCCCTCGATATGCATCTTCACCTTCGCGATGGAGACATGCTCAAGCTCGTCACGCCATTGACAACAGAAACATTCGCAGGCGCTGTGATCATGCCAAATCTTGTACCGCCTGTTGATTACCTAGAGCGCCTCCATGAATACAAAGAACGTATTCAGTCCGCTCTCGGCGGTCATACTTTTGACCCGTATATGACCTTATTCTTTCGTCAATATACTGAGGCGGAGCTTGCTGCCGCAAAAGAGCATATGATCGGAATCAAACTCTACCCAGCAGGAGCAACGACTAACTCCGAAGCTGGTGTAAAAGCCATTGATGCGGTCGAATCTTCTTTCAAAATGATGGAAGAAATGGGTATTCCACTGCTAGTGCATGGAGAGACGCATGGCTTTGTGATGGATCGTGAGAAAGAGTTTCTTAAAAGCTATGACTACCTCGCGACGAAGTTCCCTAAGTTGAAGATCACGATGGAGCATATCACCACTGCCGATGCAGTGAAGATGCTTGATAGACATGAAAACCTTCGTGCGACAGTCACTTTGCAGCACCTCGTGATTACTCTTGATGATGTTGCTGGCGGTATGCTCGATCCGCACCTTTTCTGTAAACCGATTGCCAAGCGCCCTGAAGACCGCGAGGCTCTCCTTCAGGCTGCTATAGAGGCGCACCCTAAGTTGATGTTTGGCTCGGACTCAGCTCCACACCCAATTGAGAAGAAGGAGTGCTGTGGTTGTGCTGCTGGTGTCTTCACAGCACCGCTTGCAATCGCCCGTTTGGCGCAACTCTTTGACAAGCACAATAAGTTAGATAATTTACAAGCATTCATTAGTGATAACGCACAAAGGCTCTACGGGGTAACTCCTCTAGAGAAGCTAGTGACAGTCACCAATGAAATATTTAGTGTTCCAGCTGCATATACTGGTCACAATCAACATGTAGTCTCCATGTATGCAGGAGAGGATTTAGAGTGGAATGTTAGCAGTATTCGCTAGTGCTACTCTGAGTGGAAAAATTACCTATTGGAAATAAACTTGTTTATTATTTGATAGATAACCCAGAATGAAGAGAGAATATTTGGCTTGAGTTTGCATTCTCATTTGAAGAGGGTGAGCGCATTCTGAACAAATATCCACTTTGTGTCCCAAAATTGATTGAATTCGTGAATACGTCTGGCTACAATTCGTAATGACGAATCCCAGCACTAGCACTGCTACAAAAAACTTTCAAAAACAGTGTAGAAAAAGCTTGCGGCAAATTGTCATCGAGACTAGGTTGCAGCCGCATCCAAAAGAGATCCGCCACAGGAGTCTAATCACTTAGGCGATTGATAAAATTTTAATCGCGGGATGGAGCAGCCAGGTAGCTCGTCAGGCTCATAACCTGAAGGTCGCAGGTTCAAATCCTGCTCCCGTAACCAATTTAAAAGCCGTTCTCATTAGAGGACGGCTTTTTCGAGTCTACACCAAAGATTGAGAAAATGCAAATTTATTGTTGACGTCTTTTGAGACGCTGACGTAAGATCGCTCGACAGAATACATTTCACATCTTCTACATTTTGATGTTTTTGATGTTTTTGATGTTTTTGATGTTTTTGATGTTTTTGATGTTTTTGATGTTTTTGATGTTTTTGATGTAGACTCGAAACACCTATTATCAGATATAATGAAATTTAAAACAACTATCTTATTAGCCTCACTCGTCATCGGTGCAAGCTCTGCACATGCAGCTCTTAGTCACTGGAAAACAGCTGTCGGTACAGGCACTTCAGCTACTGCCACCAAGTTCACTACAGTAAGCACACCTGAAACCATCAACGTAGGAACTTTAAGCGGTGCAAGAAGCTTCGAGTTCATCGTCAACGCTGGTAGCACCCCAATACAATTTGGTCGTTCAGCCCTCTTCGGTGACTTCTCCACCGATCAAGCCCTTGAATGGGAAGGATTCTCAAATAATAACAACTATGGTATGTATTATGGCGACGGAGGTGGTACTATTGACTCTGGAGTTGCTCATACTGCAGACACGGATACCCACCTTGTATTCACCACAGATGGCACAAACACTTATCTCTATGTAAACGGTGCCCTTGCTCACACCTTCACTGGAACTGCCCTCTATTTTTCTGGCACGACAGGTTTGGGGGGAATTCTCTCCGGCAGTTCCTTCGTCAGCGCACTTCCAGGTAACATCCTTGGTTTTGCAGCATATAACTCACAGCTGAGTGCCACCGAAATAGTTGCCCACAGCGCAGCATTTGTCAGAGCAGTTCCTGAACCGTCTACCACCGCCCTGCTTGGTCTTGGTGGTCTCGCCCTCATCTTGCGCCGCCGCAAGTAAGTGTAGACTGTAAGAAAGCGCAAAATGTTCGCTCCTTGCGCTTTTTTATGGAGTGTTGGGTCGCTGCGCTTCAATTAGGAATGTGGAATTAAGAATGAGAGGACATGATGGCTATTTTGCCTCATGTCCCCTATCTTTGATGAAGAGCCTATTTTTGCTTAATACTTAATAAATATAGCGAAGCCTAAAAGCGTCGCTTTTTGTGTCTTAACTTCAGCAAGGAGACTTCCAGAGGGAGAAGTGGCACTTATTCAAACTACGCTCTAGCTAAGATGCACTTGAAGCCTTTGTCTTCTGCGAGCAAGCGATGAGAGCGGAAGGTTGTGCGGATGAGTTCTTCGTATGGTAGGTGAAGGTTAGCTACGAGAAATAGGCTTCCACCTGGCTTGAGGATTCTGGCTGCTTCACGAATGAAAGTTTTTCCGAGCTCAAAGCTCTGGTCATGAGCTTCATGAAAGGGTGGGTTCATGATGACCCAATCAAATTTCCTGACGTGGTGCGTACCTGCTGTGACATCGCACCACTGATAGATTACATTGTCGTTGTTCCGAGAATTTTTTTTAGCGCAGTCGAGCGCACGCTTATCGAGCTCATAGAGAACGACTTCACGGATGCGGTTGCGTGGTGTGTCGAGTACGGTTTTGCTTAGGAAACCATATGCAGCTCCGAGATCTGCTCCAGAGCCAAAGAACGACTCTTTTTTTAGAATTTCAGCCAACAAGAGAGAGCCTAGATCAATCTTCTCTGCCGAAAAAATCCCAGGGGTAGTTAAGAAGTTGGTATCTTTGATGACTTTGGCTTTGCCGAAGCTTGCCCACTTTTTTGCGAGTTTAGTGTCGATAGAGTTGCTTGTATCGAAGATGCGACATTTCGATTTACTGCAGGTCTGGACTTCCTCGAATAACTTAGAAATGTCTTTTTTGAGACGTGATGCCCCCATTTTATTTGGAACTACAGAGATCCAACGTCCATTAGCTGTGAGTTTTTGTGAGAGCTTGCCAATGGTAGCGAGGTTTTCGGTGGCAAACTTTGTGGCAAAATGAATGATTAAATCATAGTGCTCAATAGTGTCTTGGACGGGTGTTATGCCACGCTTTAGCCATTCAGAGTTTTCGTTAGCGAGGTAGCAGAGCACATCTGGCGTCTCACATTCCAGGTACTCTAACCATGCGTCAGGAGCTCCTTGGACAATCAAGGTTTTACCAGTGGGTTTACTCACATCCTTTTGTTTGAAGTAGAATTTGAGAGCACTGGCTGCAAGTTTAGTGGCTTGAGGCATGGTAATGTGAGCAGGAAGTAGTGGAAAAGGATGATTTGGGCGAGAGGGATTTAGCACATATTTGAGCCTAAATCTTTATTCGAAGGTAGCTACCTTGAGTAACCAACGATTTTTGGAATAGCGAAACTCAAAGTTGCCACGCATATTCACTTCTCGCGCTTCGCGCTTCCTTAGCTTTGCTGTGAGTGTGAACTGAATATTTAGACGAGCTTTATCGTCAGTGTATTCCTCGACTTTGATAGATTCATTTTCGATCGTAATCCAATCTACTATTTCAGTGAGGTAGAGGAGGGCTGAGCGTGCGTGATGCTCATCAATGGTGATTGGTTCGTTGTTAGCACGACGATGTCGAAATGTATTTTCCATCTCAGGGTATTCCACTGTGATGGTATTGGTGATTAGGTCACGTAGTTTATCCGCCTTGTATGCGCGTTGAACTCTACCAGTTCCTTCTTCCATGCGAATGCAGTCGATGATTTCTGCGGACCGACGCTGGAGAACTTGCGGCGTGGAAAACCACCAAGAGAGAAATATGAACCCTAAGAATACAGGAGTTAGATAGAGTAGAAGCTTTTGTTTCATAGGAAAAAGGTGGATTAGGCGTCGGAGTTATTTTGCTCGTGGGTGCGCTTTGTTGTAAGTCTCCTTCATGCGCTTTGTGCTCACATGCGTATATATTTGAGTTGTTGATAGAGATGAGTGACCTAGCAGCTCCTGCACAGAGCGCAGATCAGCACCATTATCTAACAAATGTGTAGCAAACGAATGTCGTAGTTTGTGAGGAGTAATATGAATAGGAATACTGGTCATACATAGGTATTTCTTAAGCAGGGTCCCAATCGATGTTGTGGAGATTTGACGCCTCGATTTATTGATAAAGAGTGCTCCATCGTGGACTTGCGCAGCAGCACGATAAGTTTGCACAGCTTTCAGGGCATAGCCCCCAATCGGAACAATGCGCTCTTTAGCTCCTTTTCCGACGACACGAGCAATACCTTCAACGTGGTCGATATCCTTGACTGTTAGGTTAGCTAATTCGGAGAGACGAAGTCCAGTAGAATAGAAGAGTTCTAGAATGGCAGTATCTCGTAATGGTAACCACTCGGGTGCTTGTTTTGAAAGCTCGGCATGTAGCGGAGCTTCTAGCAGCTCAACAATTTGAGCTTGGTTGAGTACAGTAGGTAATTTACGTTCCTGTTTTGGTAGCTGTAGATCAACAAGGGGAGACTTTGCTAAGCCGTGACGGTGGATTAGAAATTTGTAGAAAGAACGTAAGGCTGAAAATCTTAGTCGGATGGTCGAGCGTGCCATTTCTGATTGCATGCAGTGATAGAGGTAGTCACGAAAGTGTTCTAATTGACATGCTTTCCAGCCTGGGAAGCTACGTTCTTCCATGTATGACTGAAAGGCCGTGAGTGACTGGGAGTAGTTACGAAGCGTTCGCTCAGAGGCCGATTTCTCGACACGCTGAAATTGAGTAAATGCGTCAGTAAGTTGGTCGTCACTAAGCATAGATTAAGCCGTAGCTTGGCTACATGCAGGGCAGACTCCGAAAAATTCAAGTTCGTGGTAGAGCTTGGTAAACCCGGTGGAAACTGCAATTTTTTTTTCAAGGGTATGAACCGGGCAGGGTGCCTTGATCGTCTCGATTTTTCCGCACTCGGAACAGATCAAAAAATCTTGGTGGCGACCCTCAAGGAGAAGCGTAAAATAAGCAGCGCGTTCGTGGAGTCCTAGGCGACGAACAATTCCTTTATCGGTAAGTCGCTGCAAGAGTCGGAAGACTGTAGCGCGATCGCACTGAGTGTTGAGGTTTTTGTGCTCAGATAATTCTGCCAGAGTCATTGGGCGCAGTGATTCTAACAATGTGTCGATCAGTAACTCGAGTGCTTTAGTTCGTCTGAGTCCTGCTTCTCGGCATTGTTGGATGATCTGAGATGTTGTGTGTGCCATTCCTATGAATGTGCAACGGAGTAATGCGTTATGCAAGCATCGAGCTTAGCCGTGTTAGGCAAAAATAAGAATATTTCTATAGATCTCATTTTTATGGATTTGTACTCATCTGTGACTTCTTGCTTCTAAGGGTGTATTGGGATTGCTAGTCGTCTGAATCTTCAGTAGCTCTCGTCGAATCATATGAAGCAAGCTCATTCAGATTGGATCGCTAAAGACAAAGCGCATTGTTGGCATCCATTTACAGCGCAAGACCTATGGACAGCTCCAGAGCATGAGCCAATGATGTTGGTGCGTGGCGAGGGAGTTTATCTCGAGGATGCACATGGAAATCGCTATATCGATGGCAACGCATCCATTTGGACAAATATTCATGGTCATGCTCACCCGAAGCTCAATGCTGCAATTACAGCTCAGTTAGGCAATGTGGCTCATACTTCCTTTTTGGGGTTCTCACATCCACTTGCAGCTGAACTTTCAGCGAAATTGGCGAGCTACTTTCCTAACTCATCACTCACGAGAACTTTCTTTTCTGACGATGGGTCTACAGCCATCGAATGCGCTCTCAAAATAGCATTGCAGTTTCGTATGCAGACGGGTGAGCCGGAGCGCACAGAGTTTGTCACTTTTATAAATTGTTACCATGGAGATACGATGGGGGCAGCTTCCTTGGGGGGGGTCGACGCATTCTTTGAGCGTTTTCGTAAGTTTGGTTTCCCTGTGCGCTTTGTGAGCAATTTGGAAGAGCTATGTGGGTTAGATGGTCTTGAGAAAGTCGCCGGTGTTGTGATTGAGCCATTGGTCCAGGGGGTTAACCAGATGCATGTGTGGCCTAAGGGCATGCTGGCAGAACTACGTAGATTTACTGAACAAAAGGGGATCCATCTCATCTTGGATGAAGTGATGACCGGCTTTGGTCGTACGGGTTCGATGTTTGCTTGTCTACAAGAAGAGGTTATCCCTGATTTCCTCTGCTTAGCTAAGGGATTGACAGGAGGTTACTTACCGATGGCCGCAACAATGGTGCGTGAGGAAATCTACGATGGCTTCAGAGGTGGACGAGAAAATGCCTTCTATTGCGGTCACAGTTACACTGCCAATTCCTTGGGCTGTGCCGCGGCTCTAGCAAATTTCGAAATTTTCGAAGAAGAGCAGGTGCTTAAGTGCTTACCTGCAAAAATAACACACCTAGAAAGCGTACTTGCAGAACTCTCTGCTAAACACCCCCACATTTGGCAAGTGCGTCAGTGTGGCATGATTGTAGGAATTGAACTGCGTAATCTAGATGGAACACCACTCGAACCTACAGCAAGAACAGGTGAAGCCGTCTGTGTCGAAGTCAGAAAATATGGCCTTTTGACGCGCCCAGTGCTAGATACTATCGTCTTACTGCCACCGCTATCGATTTCTATAGAAGAAATTGATCACGCATTGCTCGCTATTTCTCAAGGAATTGGTGCTATTTTTGATGTTTAGCTGCAAAAACATTTCCATTGGAGTGTTGACAGAGACTTTGCTTGGGAGTAATAAATCTCTGTGCTGTGAGGAAAACCCATAGCACAACAATAACAAATGGCGGAGTGCCCAAGTGGTCTAAGGGACCGGTTTGCAAAACCGATATTCACGAGTTCGAATCTCGTCTCCGCCTCCACTTTACCAGCCTAGTTTTTTGATGCCGATCCTAAAAATATACCTAAGCATATGAAAACAATACTATTTACATTAGCCTCACTCGTCATCGGTGCGAGCTCTGCACATGCAGCTCTTAGTCACTGGAAAACAGCTGTCGGTACAGGCACTACAGCTACTGCCACAGAGTTTACTACCGTAAGCACAGCTAAAACGATCAACGTAGGAACTACAGCAGGTACTGCAATGAGCTTCGAGTTCATCGTCAATGCTTCAAGCAACGCACCTGTATTGGGTGTTTCATCCCTCCTCGGTGACTACGTTAGCAACCGACAGTCTATTGATTTTGAGACATTCGTTCATATTAACAACTACGGTATCAGTGATTCCAGCAGTGGAGGATTTGGTAGTGCCGACTCTGGAGTTGCCCATACTGCAGACACGGATACACATCTTGTATTCACCACAGATGGCACAGACACTCTTCTCTATGTAAACGGTGTTCTTGCTCACACATTCACTGGGAATGCCATCGATATTGCTGGCATAACAGGTCTTGGTGCTACTTACTCTGGCGGCAGTTCCTTCTCCAACCGACTCCCAGGTAACATTCTTGGTTTCGCGGCATATGACTCACAGTTGAGCGCCACCGAAATAGCTGCCCACAGCGCAGCATTTGTCAGAGCAGTTCCTGAACCGTCTACCACCGCCCTGCTTGGTCTTGGTGGTCTCGCTCTCATCTTGCGCCGACGTAAGTAAGTGAAGAGTGAAGAGTGAGGAGTGAGCAATTACAGCACTTCCATCGTCGAGTGTGAATAATGGATGAGCACGGCTAGCTCAAAGCGTTCGAGATGCTTCACCTTACGTTGATAGAGGCCTTTACTGTGAAGATATGAAGAGAGCTTCAGCGTTATGCTGGAGCCTGCGGATCCTGTTACAGTATGTATTCTAGGGCTTACTCAAATGACTTAATAATGCCTGAGCTGAGTGACTTGGTGAGCCAGCTGAAGAGTTGTTCTACTTCTTTAGAGTCATTATGAATCGCATCGAGAGCTGCCCAATCGAGGTGTGGGCGGGTGTGGGCGGCTGCCACACGATTCATTTCTAAGCGCTCCATGAGCGCCTCTGTCTCGCGTGGGTGAGCATTGAGGATGTGCGCTGGACGTGGCAGATCATCGAGTTGTTCTAGGTTGAGGCCAAAAGAGGTGACGCCAACACCGAAGGTGGCATTGAGTTTACGAAATGCTTCAGTAAGGGCTTCGTCTTCGATTGGAGTCGCGTAGAAAAGCTCACCACCATTTGCCCATACGGAGGCGCTGAGAGCTTGGAAGAAGTCTTCGCGGAAAGTGTGAATCGTTGGTTGAATGCGTAAGCGTGCTGCATAGAGACGGAATGGTGGGAGGCTCAGCGTCTGCTTGAGTTTGAGCACCACATTGAGTGAGTCGTCTTCACCAGCTCCTTCCCAATCGACTAACATGAGCTCTGGAAATTTCCAAAGGTTGCCCATCGGGGAGGATGCATTGAATGGCTTACGGAAGACAAATGGGTAGCGGCCATTGTTCTCACACCAGCGATGGACAATGGCGCGGAATTTTTTGACACGCAGGAGAACTAGGTCGACAGCATCTTGGTCAGAACCGAGGTCGTCGAGTCGGCCCTGAGTCATAGAGAGAAGCTCCTGAGCTCCTGCCAGCACAGGTACTGCTGCTGTGCGGCGGTAGTATCCTTGACCTTTTTCCACCTTGGCAATGGAAGAGCCTGGGTCACAGGACATGATAGAGAAGTGGTAACGCAATGAAGCATCTGAATAATTTCCATTCAGTCGCATGCGCACAAGGCGGATGAGCTCGGTTCCTTTGATCGCTTCTTTTGGTGAAGCTGGAAGGATTTCAGGGAGGACAGTATTGAGTTGGTTTCTTAGGCTCATAAAAATTTATGTCAAATAGGATGCGCTTGAGGAATAAGCGGTGGAAAATACAAAATTTTCAAGCTCAGAGTTCGCTTCTTTTTTTAAGTTTGGCGCTGTTAGGGCATTTGGTAGATTCTTTTCGAATAAAGAGATTCCTCTTGTCATCTTAGGCTTTATGAAGTGTTTTTTTAGCATGAAAGTTTCGTTTCTCACTCTCCTTTGCAGCAGTGTTGCTGTATTTTCACCCCTCTCTGTACGTGCTGATGCACGAGCGGAAAAAATTCTCGCGACAACACGCTATGCCGCGACGATGCAGACCCAGCAAGACTTACACGGCTTTATGTCGAAAAATGGAAAACGCACACCAGTGAGCTTGTTCCTGCGCAATGAGAACATTCAGTTTCATTACAAAGTTAAAGGGAAAGATCATCGCTTTCACATGCGTCTTAAAGATGATTACTACGATTTGTTAGAAATTGTTGGAGGAAAGACCAAGGCGTTTAGCTCGAAGAAAATTTCTGAGAACATCAATGGCACCGATATCAGTTTTGAAGATCTTTCTATGCGCTTTCTGTATTGGAAAAATGCTTCAGTGATCGGTAAGGAAAAAGTTAATGGGCAGCTCTGCTATAAGCTACGTCTAGAAAATCCGACAAAGAGATCTGGAAAATATGACATCGTTTATGTTTGGGTTCACAAGAAGTATGGGGCGATGATGAAGATGGTCGGCTACAATGCTGCCGGTAAACCACTCAAGCAATTCCTCGTCACAGATGTCATGCGCATCGGGAAAGAATATATACTGCGCAAGATGCGCGTGGATACGATCGATGCGCAGTCGAATAAAGTTGTTGGCTTGACTTACCTTGAGTTCAAGAAGGCTAAGAAAGCGAAAGAGCGCAAGACTCGCTAAACGAGATCTGAGTTAGGTAATAAAAGAGCTCACCCGAAAAGAGAATGCGCTTTTTCTTTATAAGAATGTCTTAGTTTCAGTTATGCAGCTGCATTCTGTTTACGTTTTTTCACCCAGATGAGGAAAACCACAGTCGTGGTGAACATGAAGATGAGGAGACCTAAGAGGTAGAATGATTTGTTGACATCCTCGTTTACGTTATCTGGGAGGGCATCAGGCTGCTCGAAGGATGGATCGCTCAAGACGGTCATTTGACCCGCACTAAGGGTAACTGAGCTGAGTTTATGGAACACTTCAGCGAGTTCTTCATCATTACGATACTCGGTGAAGAGGAAAGTTGGGAACTCGCGTGTCATCTTCGGCGGAACAGGATTACCAGTGTCCGGTTTTATCTCTGTGACAATTGGAAAAAGAGAGCTCATTGCGACGACTGGTTCCATTGTCATTTCACCATTGAGGTAGCGTACTCCATCGAAGCCTGCGCGGACTTCAAAGCTAATGTCAGCGATGATGGCTTTTTCGTTGATTTCGCGAATACTCATTTTTTCGCGGAACGGCTTCAATTTGGAATAATGTGCGATCGCGAGGTTCATCTCCGCAGGGGTAAAGGTGATCTCAGCTTTTTCTCCAGCCTTCACCGCCTTTTTGAAGCTGCTCATTTTGTGCTCGAGGGTTGAAACTGCATCTGAGTCTGCGGTAGAAGAGAGATCTGTTCTCGTCGGAGCTTCTTGGGAAATATTGACGATTTCGGTCTTGTACTCGCCATATTGATACCATGCGAAAACTGCGAGGAAACTCACCATTCCCAAGATCACAAGAAAGATGGTGCAGCCAGCAATAGGTGTTGGTTTGCCAGTGGCTTCTGTATTTGGCGTGGACATGCTGTGGTGATGCTCTCGCAACACGGAACTTTCAAGTTGAAACAATGTCGAGTTTGCAAGTTCGTGCGATGTATTCTAGTGATCGGACATGGTAAAGATTTTGGTAGGCCTCTCAGGAGGCGTTGACTCTAGCGTCGCGGCTGCTCTCCTGGCGGAGCAGGGGCATGAAGTCGTGGGAGCCTATATGAAAAATTGGATCAATACCGACAATATTCCAGGCGATTGCCCATGGGAAAATGATGTTGAGGATGCACATGCCGTTGCCAAAAAGCTCGGCATCGAATTTCGCGTTGTCGACCTCATTGACCAATACCAAGATCGCATCGTCGATTGCCTTCTTGAAGGCTACCGCAGTGGCATCACGCCAAACCCAGATGTCTATTGCAACCGTGAGATGAAGTTTGGCGTCTTCCTCGATTATGCACTTTCCCAAGGCTTCGAGTACGTGGCGACTGGGCACTATGCGCGCAAACGCGATCGTGCTGACGGCACCGCTGACATTCTGCGTGGCTCAGACACAAATAAGGATCAGAGTTACTTTCTCGCGCTGATGGAGCAACACCAGGCGAAGCATGCACTTTTTCCTTGTGGTGAAATGCAGAAACCTGAAGTCCGCGAAGTCGCCGACCGCTTTGACCTGCCAACGGCTGGCAAAAAGGACAGCCAAGGGATCTGTTTCATCGGCAACGTCAAAATGACGGACTTCCTCCGTCATTTTGTACCCGACAGACCTGGTAATATTGTGAATACTGAAGGCAAGCACCTAGGGCGTCACAAAGGTCTCCACCTCTACACGATCGGCCAACGCAAAGGTCATGGTGTGGCATCATCTCGCGATGGAGTGGCCTATGTCGTCGTCGGCAAAGATTTAGAGAAGAACGAACTTATCGTCGGCTACAATGAGGCCGAAACTCCAGGGCTCTTTGCTAACAAATCAGTGATTGGTACAGTCTCTTGGGTTAACAAACCTGTGATCAGCAAACGTAAAATCGAGGCTCAGCCACGTTACCGTGCGAAAGGTGAACCTGTCTGGGTCACTCCATGCGAAGATGGAAAGCTCGATGTCGAGTTCATTCGTCCACAGCGCGCTCTCACTCCTGGGCAGATCTGTGCCTTCTATGAAAATGGCGTGCTGCTCGGCGGCGGTGTGTTCGAGGCTGTGGAGTAGTTTTCTCCAAGAATCACACACATCTCAGAGATTTTCGTCTATTGACCGTAGAGCGATAAGTCCTCCAACCTAGCCTCTCCTCGGCAAGTTTCTAATATAAGATTGTAACGAGAATGATTATCCAAAACTATGAGTGAGTTTATGAGGAATTCCTTAGTGAGCTAAAATGTTTGTAGAAGGAACAATGGCGCTGAGTTGGTGGGTTTTAGCATAGTGTGATTGGGGCTAATGGGATGGGAGTTCAACGTAAGTATTCAACTTGGTCGAAAGTAAGGTCGCTGAAATAGCTGAGACTGGCAATTTGTAAGCGCTAGAAAGCACGCTGATGTAGCTACGCATTTGACCTTCATAACGTTCCATGAGTTCTTCAGCTGAGTCGACTTTGTCGGTTTTGAAATCGAGGATCTCAATATTTGTTGGATTCTGAGCTTCATCGAAATGCACGATAGCGCGGTCGATCATTCCTGAGAACCATGTGCCGCTGGCGTCGATAGACTCCACTGGTTGTTCTAGCAATACTTCAGTATTTGGCTGCGCATCAAACCAATGTCGTGACTCTGGCAGCTCCAGAGCAGCTTTTACTGTGTCACCATAGGAGTTGTTAGGTAGTGTGTCTTTATCGGCTACATTGGTGATTTGTTCGAAGAGAGCGTGGACTTGGTTACCAAAGTCTTTGCCGCCCTGCATCGAGCGTGAGTTGCGATTGATGTAGTGGCTAGACTTTTCTTTGGACGCTGTGCGTCGGCCGATACGTGGAGCTGCTGGAGGCAGCTGGATGGATGCCGTTTCTTTAGTAGCCAAAGATTCGGACACAGGGTGGTCAAGATACCAATCTGGCGAACCACTTTGATAAAGTAGGCTTCCTTCGACCCCGTTTGCTAAGGTGATAGACTGAGTGTCTATGTCGCCCACGGATCGGTGAATCCATCCAGCGTCGTTTAACTTTTCTGCCGCTGAATTCTTACTTGATGCGGGAGCTTTCAAGAAGAGGTAGAGTGAGCGCGCTGCGCGGGTGAGAGCCACATAGAAATTACAGGCGCGTTCGTAGCAATTGTCTGCGATCCACTGGGCATATTGCGCCTGAAGGTGTGGGTCTTTTTGTACTATTTCTTTGGCTGGTTTGAGCATGAAATGCTCAGGTAGGTGCTGGGCGTTCTCCATTTTGAGCATACCCATGCGTGTGATCACATCGTAGGAATTGCCGTCGAGCTCTGGAAGCATGACGATATCGAATTCCAAACCTTTTGACTTATGAACTGTCATTATCTGAATAGCTCCGCTACCACTTTCTTCACGGTGCGTCTGTTTTTTTAACATCCGTAACCATTCTTCGAGCGACCCACCTGTGTTGTCGAAGTTGCGTGCCGTGTCGAGAATCTGCTGGAGACGTAACTTTTGAAAGCTTTTGAGTTGTACCGACTTTGGCAGTGCGCTGATGAGCTTATTGATATGGAAACTTACTCCTTGAGCTGCAATCTCGCTGCGCGCTTCTGTGTATTGTGCATTCAAATCTTCGCCAAATTGTCGAATAGCTTCACATAGTGGAGAAGTCTCGACATGACGTCTAGCAAAGGAATCTAGGGGGGTTAGGAGGTAAGTAAACCAATCTAACAACGCAAGTCCGAGTGGGCTATCAGAAGCGATACTCACTGCTGCTTCGGCCTCGATTGCAAAGTCAGTGTGCTGACGTAGGAGGGCAGTGTAATTTTGTACTTGCTTGTTAGAACCTACAAGAATCGCACAGCTCAGTCCTCGTTGAGTTGGCTTAAGGCTCTGGATCTCTTCGATGAGTGCAGCCTCCTTGGGGCTGATCTGTCCGTCTTTCTTCGTGTCGAATTGGTAGACATTGACGGAACCATTGAGTTTTTTCGCTGCGCGATGGTTTTCAAATTTCCAGCGCGCTTTAGTGGCATCCGGGAATGGCTGCATGCCATTGCCTTGCGTGTCACATACGAGGTTGACGAAATCGAGGATAACCTGGCTTGAGCGCCACGACTGCGCCATAGTCCATTGCTCCAATCTGTCCCAAGATGGGCGATGAACGAGTTCTTCAAAGAGCCTAGGCTCACCTCCACGCCAGCCGTAGATGGATTGCTTTGTATCACCGACCACGAATAAACTACGTTGCCCTTCTTGGTCATTCACTGCCTCATCGATCACGGGTTCGATCACTTGCCATTGCCTGCGGCTGGTATCTTGAAATTCATCTAACATCCAGTGCTTAAATTTTGAGTCGAGGCGGTAGGCAAGCTCATTGAACCCTGTTTCTCTAGCTAGTACTGCATGTTGCTGGAGCAAGAGGGTGAGGTCGCCGAAGCTGACGCGCCCTTGGCTACGGTTTTGTTGGTTGTATTGCTGTTCAAAGGCTGTGACCACCGCCCAAATGCCTTGGGTGCGGCGCAGGAAGACTTCAATTTCGCTGTAGCGAATGAGGGCTTCCAACTCAACTAACAGAGATGTGAGCTTAACAGGGAAGACCATGTCTTTTTTGTAGAATTTGAAGTGAATTTCATCAGCGCCTTCGGCAAGTGAATCAACCCACTTGAACAAGTTATTCTTCAGCGGATTCGGTAATGGTGTTCCTGGAACGTAGTCGGTGATGGTATTTACTGTGCCGCGCACAGTGTTGTCGAAGCTTCCATGTCCAAACTTTTCTGGCAATGCGTCTAGAATGCTCTGCTGGAGGGCGGCGAGCTTTGTAGGTGAAAATTTTGGCCATTGATCAAAATCTTCCCAAATCGCGTGCGGGTTCCCCCAGCTTTCAGAGAGTGGGCATTGCAGGATGCGTTCGTGGTGGTCTTCTACGAATTGAAGAATGGAATCACGCACGCGCGCTTCTTCATTGCCATAATTGGCGATGATGAATGCACTGAGGAAGAGCTCGCGTTGCGTTTGGGTGAGTGCCCCGCCATTGAGTACATTTTGCAACGTGTCCTCGCGGGCGAGAGTAAAGCGGTCTTCATCTAACATTTCGAATCCAGCGAGCCCTAATTCTGGCCCAAAGCTATTCACGAGACGTGTGAAAAAGCTATCGAGAGTGCTGAGCTGGAATCTATCGAGTGTTTTAACCAAAGACACTAACAACTCACGAAAGCGTGGCATGCCCAAGTCGGGAAGTTGCGAGGGCGGTATGATTCCTGGCTGTCGAGTGGCGGGGTCGCCAATCAAGGTGGGGATGAGAGCTTGGGCGAGCTTCGCAGCTTCTTCTTCAGAGCTTGCTCCGAGCGCTAGACGGTTGAGGATACGTCGGGTAAATTCACCGGCAGCTTTGCGTGTGAATGTGAGCGCTATCAAATCGGCTGGATCTTCGCCCAAAGCGAGAAATGCCAAGAATCTGTTGGAGAGCTGGAAGGTTTTACCTGAACCAGCAGAGGCTTCGATGAGGAGACTAGAAAACATGGTTAGAAAGAGAATGCTTGTTCGAGGTTTACTGGGTGAAGGGCAGCAAAGTCGTCCCAACTCTTGGCGTTAGCGGGTAGCTCACGTATCGGGAAACTGCCTGTGCGGATGGCTGCGATAGCATTTTGAGTCCACTCCAATGCGGATTCGTGAAGCTCTTCATCGTAGTCATCCCAGAGTTGGAGGCCAGTGGCGATGGCGGCTGCAGGGAAGGAGACGTAGCCTACTTCAGGAAGCTCGGTGAGACCGAAGTGTTCTTTAGCAAAGGCTGCGTAGAGTGGGAGTTGTAAGTTTTCCCAGCGACGCGGTGACTTCTTGCGTTCACCAGCAGGGCGCACAGGCTCGCCATAGCAGTGTTCTTTCTCATCGATCGTTCTTAGATTCTTGAGGTGCTCATCGGCAGGAAGTTTGACTTTCTTTGAGGTTTTGTAGTCGATCACTCGCCATTGTCTGGTGGTTTCATGGACATCAATGCGGTCGATACGCATGCTCACTGGGGTGTCGAAAATTGACCAAGAGATTTCATTGTCGGCTTGACCTATGGCGAGTTCTACATATTTTATTTGCCATCCATCTTGTCGAAGTTGAGCTTGCTCGTCGGCGAATTCTTTTAGCCTGCGGAGTGCGCTTTCATGCTGGATGCTAAGGGGAAGGTTGGTTGCTTCACCATATTTCTGGACAAAGATAGAGTTTAACAATGTCTCAAAATGTTGCGCAATGAGTTTGGGATCAGTGAGGTCACGCGCATCAGGGTCGCGTCCATAGGCTTCGAGAGTATCGTGGACGAGATTGCCGAACTGTGCTGCATCGAGTTCTTGGCCGTCGATACTTTCTCGATTAAATCCTTCGACCTTACTGAGATAGAAGCGGAAGGGGCAGTGAAGGAAACTACGTAATTTACTAGGGCTCACAATGAGTTCCTTATCTATTGGCCAGGCTGGTGGGGAATCGAGCTTCAATTGCCAATCACCAGAGTCGTACGCTGGTAGAATTTCTTTGTTTTCTATTTTTTCATCGAAGCAATGTTGGACTCTAGCAGGTAGCTGATCATCTGGGCAGCGCATTAATAAGCGTGATGCCTGCCGCTCTTCGCCGCTCGGTGTACTTTGACATAGAAAGAAGCGTACTGAGCCTGTGTCTTTGCGTGCTGAGACGAGGCTGTGGAAGAGGAAGGAATCTCGAGCTTCTAACTGACTACGGCTGTAGAGGCCAATCTTGTCACGTAAAGATTCAGGAAGGAAGCCATCGTCGTGTGGGCGTTCAGGCACAAAGTTTTCATGAAACCCTAGAATGCGGAGGTGAGGCTCATTGGCATAAGCTAGCTCGAACCAGCCCAGTTGGTCGAGGGCTGTTCCGCTGTGATCGGATTGCACACGTACGCCTTCGCAGGCAGCCATCACGAGGTCGAGAGCATGGTGGGCGTCGATTTCTTGTTGTTGCAACTCTAACTGCTGAAGTGATTCGATAGCCCCTAGGAAAGGGTCAATGAGCTCGCTGGGGAAATCGGTCGAGCGCTCTAGGTGGTCAAAGAGTTTTTCAATGAAGGCTGAGGCTTTCATCGAGCGCGCTGAGAGGAGAAAGCTTTGCAGCTGCTCGAGTGGTTCTTTGATCGTTTCACTCGCACAGCCAATGGCGTGATTTAGGCTTTGCGGGAGGTGGTTTTTGGTGAGTTCGTCAATTTCTTTAGCAGCTTGAGTTGGCAATTGCAAAGAAGGTAGCAAGGTCCGAACTTCAGGAGACTTGAGGATGGATGGAATCGCATGGAAGTTGTGCGGATTGACGAGGGCGAAGCGGAGTTGTCTAAGGAATGCCCATAAACCAGATTTCGCAACCCCTCGACCTTCTGGAAGAAATGGTTTCCAGCCAGCTTGTGTGAAGTTGTCACTCACTAGGGTGGTAAAAGAAGGATCTGTGACGGAGAGAGCAATGTGATCTGAGGGAATGTCTGCACAGTCGCTGATCAGAGCTTCACTTGCAGCGTGACCCGAGTTGAAAATCTGGATCGTGTCCTCGGTTGATTCCGAAGGCAAGGGCAAATGGCAGGATGTCCAATAGTCAGCTACAGGAATGCCCCATTGATCAAAGTGCTTTGAGAGGGTTTCATCAGCGTGAATAAGTAAATCGATAGGAAGCATAGATTGATTTAGCGACTGACGAGCGAGCTGAGGAAGGTTTGGCACACAGGCGAGGATGATACGTTTTACTCCTTTCGGAGCTTTCCAGTGGTTTGACGCTTTGCGTTTGGTTTCCACTGGGCAACATAGATTACGCTGGCTTAGTAAGTCGTTGACTAGGCTGTCGATTGCAGCGAGTTGTAACCAACGGCTTGCTTCTTCGCTGTGCTCGGCGACCTCACTAAAGCTGTAGTCGACGGAGCCAACTTCTTCTTTCAATTTACAGAATCGCATTGCGGCCTTGAGCCCCCAAGTGAAGTCACGTTCGATCTCGTTTAACTTCGGAAAAATGGCTGAAAGCTCTTCCTCGGATAGGGTACGTAATGTCTCGCTCCAGGCTGACCACCATTCAATCTTACTGGCAGCTTTCGTAGTGTCCTGTGGGCTAAAGAGAACCTCTGGCGTAACGACGGATGGCGCCAGTACTGCGTGACCTGCAAGCGTCGGGAGAGTTTGACGTAACTGACGTCCAGAGTGAGTGGTAGGCACGACGACCATGCAGTCTTTGAGCTGTCCACCCAAAGCTAACAAATACTGTGCCAGCGGCACTAACAAAGGTTGTTTAGTTGGAAGGAAATGGCGGGTGATTGGAGAAGGTTCGAGCATGGGGTGGTGAAAGGTGACGGAGGGTAGTTATGGGGAAAGTCTAGGCAGAGGGTGCGACATTATAGAGGGCTAACAGATCGTATTTATTGATAAGTCGATTTCTAAGCATGTCTAGCCTAAAAGCGATAGCTGGAGCTAGTCTTGTTTGCTTGAACGGCGCGCCTCTTCTTCTAGTCTCTCAGAAAGCCACTGTTTCATCATGGACTGGTAGTTGAGGTAGCGTGAGCGAGCTAGGCGCTTGATACGAGAGAGCATCCGCGGGTCAAAACGAAGGGTGATGGTCGTGGATTCTTTAGAGTCAGGTTCGTGGATGGAACCAGCCATGAGTTTGGCATTGAGTTCGTGCTCATTCCAAAAAACAGCTTCTTCAGTTTCGTTCTGAAATTCTGGGATATCAGACCATTGGTAGATTACTTTCATTGTCCTTGGTTACTTAAATTCTGCGAAGCGTCTGTGATAAAAACGTTGCTCTCCCTCGGTCATTTCGCGCACAGCGTATATGCGTGCTTTTTTACCATCTGTTGAAAAAGCAAGAAATAGGAAGCTGTCACCAATGGTGCGACCGATCATGTAATAGCGAGATTCACCATCTTTGCGCTCATGATCGGGAAGGAAGCGGATCGTGAATGGGTCTTCGAGTACTTCTTCAATCTCACGTGGAGAGAAGGTGCTGAGGTCAATTTCTGTATCAATAAGGTTGAGTTCCATAATTGCTAAAATGACGATCTAATGTTTTTTCCAAAAGGCAAATACTATTGCGAGGTGCTGTGGTGACAGTGGTGGGTAGTGGTGGGTAGTGGTGGGTAGTGGTGGGTAGTGGTGGGTAGTGGTGGGTAGTGAAAAGCTATAGAAAGATGAATTCATTCTTTTGTTGTGTGAGACTGATCGGTTGATCGAGCCTGCGCAGTTTTATTATTCAGAGGGTGATTCACCTTGACCGTGCTGTGTTATACCACTAGAACCCGCGCGTTACGTTAATATAGACGTTTGGAAGTCATGAATATTCACGAATATCAAGCTAAAAAGCTTTTCGAAAAGTTCGGCGTGCCAAGCCCTAAGGGGATTGTGGCAGGTACAGCGAAGAAGCGATAGCAGCAGCTAAGGCAATTGGCGGCGACGACCTTGTTATCAAAGCGCAAGTTCATGCAGGCGGCCGCGGTAAGGGCACATTCAAGAACGGTTTCAAGGGGGGAGTTCACTTTCCTAAGACTGCAGAAGAAGCTGGTGAACTTGCTGGTCAGATGATCGGCCAGACACTTGTTACTCACCAGACAGGTGAAGCGGGTCGTCTTGTTAACAAGGTAATGATCGCTGAGTCTGCTGATATTTCATATGAGCTTTATCTCGCTATCCTCCTCGATCGTGAGACATCCCGTCCAGTGATCGTGGCATCCACAGAAGGTGGTATGGATATTGAGGAAGTTGCTGAAAAGACTCCTGAGAAGATTGTTCGCCAGTTCGTACACCCACTCGCAGGCCTCCAGCCATACGAAGTACGCAAGTTCGCAGCTGCTCTTGAGCTTGCAGGTGACCAGGCTAAGCAATTCGCTAAGCTTCTCAAAAACCTCTTCGAGCTCTTCATCGCTTGTGACTGCGACATGGTTGAAATCAACCCACTCGTTGTAACACCAGCAGGTGACGTTCTTGCACTCGACGCGAAGTTCGGCTTTGACGACAACGCACTTTATCGTCACCCAGACATCGTTGAGATGCGTGATATAACAGAAGAAGATCCACGTGAAGTGGAAGCTTCCACATTCGACCTTAATTACATCGGTCTTGACGGCAATATCGCATGTCTCGTGAACGGTGCAGGTCTCGCAATGGCTACAATGGACATCATCAAGCACTTCGGTGGTGAGCCAGCAAACTTCCTCGACGTAGGGGGTGGAGCAACTAAGGAGCAGGTTTCCGCAGCGTTCAAGATCATTCTTTCTGACCTTAAGATCGAAGGTATCCTCGTGAACATCTTCGGTGGTATCATGCAGTGTGACATTATTGCAGAAGGTATTCTCGCAGCAGCAGCTGAGCTTGAGCTTAACATCCCACTCGTTGTACGCCTTGAGGGTACCAATGTAGCAAAGGGTAAAGAGCTTATCGCTAACTCTGACCTCGTTGTTATCGGCGCAGATAACCTTAACGACGCAGCTGAGAAAATCGTGGCGGCAGTAAATGCCTAACAATTTTTAGTTCCCAGTTTCACGATGAGTGGTTCATTTGAAGATTTGGAAATGAGCATGCAGGTAAGCTCTAAATATTTATAGAAACTCTAAAGGATACCAAAGACTATTCGCTAAAAAATCAGATGGAGAGGGCGACCCTTAGACATCGCATAAGGTCAAGAAAGGGATTCCAAACCTGACTTTCAAAGGTTTTTAAGGATAGCTAAAGGATCTAACGGAGAACTCAGAACGCAAATTTATCTCGCCACAAGGCTGGCGCTCATCAACACAGAACAATCAAACAAACTAATAAACAAATCTAAGCAGATCTCAAAAATACTCCAAGGTTTCATTAACTCACTCGGGTTGAGCAATAATTCACTGGCAACTGGGAACTGCCAACTTCAAACTCAATAAAACAAATGGCTATTTTAGTAGATGAAAACACCAAGGTGCTCGTTCAGGGTATCACTGGTGGCTTCGGTGGTAAGCACGCACAGCTTTCTCTCGACTACGGCACTCAGATTGTAGCTGGTGTGACTCCTGGTAAAGGCGGTCAGACTTTCGGCGACAAGACTCCTATTTATGACACAGTTGCTGACGCTGCAAAGCAGTCGGGCGCTACTGTTTCCGCAATCTTTGTGCCACCATTATTCGCAGCTGACGCGATCCTCGAGGCTGTTGATGCAGAGCTCGACCTCGTTGTAGCAATCACTGAGGGTATCCCAGTGGCTGATATGATGCGCGTAAAGGCAGTAATGGAAGGTTCTAAGACACGTCTTATCGGACCTAACTGCCCAGGTATCGTGACTCCAGGTATTGGCGAAAACTCCCACGGCGGTTGCCGTATCGGTATCGCTCCTGGTTACATCCACAAGCGTGGTAACGTCGGTGTTGTGTCCCGTTCTGGCACACTCACATACGAGGCAGTTTACCAGCTCACTGAGCTCGGTTACGGCCAGTCCACATGTGTAGGTATCGGTGGTGACCCAATCAACGGTACTTCCCATCTCGACGTTCTCAAGATGTTCAACGAAGATTCAGAGACAGAAGCAATCATCATGATCGGTGAGATTGGTGGTAACGCAGAAGCTGAAGCTGCATGTTGGGCAAAGGAGAACTGCTCCAAGCCAATCGCTGGTTTCATCGCCGGTGCGACAGCGCCTCCAGGACGCCGCATGGGTCACGCTGGTGCGATCGTTGGCGGTGCTGACGACACAGCTGAAGCGAAGAAGAAGATCCTTGCAGAGTGTGGTATCGCAGTCTCCGAGACTCCTTCTGAGATGGGGCGTACGCTCGTCGACACGCTTAAGTAAGCTTGTTAACCTGAGTTTTGCTTAAGAGAATGAGATTTGATGAGGAGGTATTGGCGTGATTGATGGTTTTTTGTTGGAAGCAGTAGGCAGCGAGATCTGCAAGGAGGTTGATAACGGGGCTCAAAGCGTTGACAAAATCGTCAATCGGGCAAAACAGGGCTGTGAAGTCTATCTTCATGGGCGGATTCGGGTTTTTTGTTAGTATGATGACCAACAATTACATCGAATCCGCCGCTTCTCACGAATATTTAAGATTCCTTAAACAAAACTCAGGTCAATAAGCAAAACGGTTAAAGTGAGTCTAGCCTAAGCAACAGCTCATGAAGCTGGCAAGATGCAGAATCTCTCTTAGTTCTTCAAAAAAATGCAAAATCCAAAGCAAGGATTACCACTCGATTGCTGATGCAGCCCATGTGAGGCCAGCGCCGAAAACGACGAGAACAATTTTGTCTCCACGTTCAAAACGTCCTGTGCGGTGCGCTTCATCAAGGGCAATTGCTACTGCTGCAGCTGATGTGTTGCCGTACTTGTCGAGGTTGACGAAAACTTTTTCGTTAGGGATTGTGAGACGATCAGCAATTGCATCAATGATACGTAGGTTTGCTTGGTGAGGAATCACAAGCTTGATATCATTAGGGTTGAGACCTGCGCGCTCGATAGCCTTTTCTGATGCCTTTTTCATCACGTTGACTGCGAGCTTAAATACTTCGCGGCCAGACATCTGCAGAGATGCTAGCTTGTCAGCTGCGTTATCGGGAGTTGTTGGGCAAGCGGTACCACCACCAGGGATGTTGAGGATGCCGGTCTGAGCACCATCTGTACCCATTTCGGTTGCTAGAATGCGCCCTTCGCCTTCTTGAGATCTGCGAAGCACAGCTGCACCAGCTCCGTCACCAAAGAGGACACAGGTGTTGCGGTCTTCCCAATTGACGAAAGAAGAGAGTTTTTCTGCACCAATGATGAGTGCGTTTTCATATGCTCCATCAGAGATCATGCGCTTGGCGAGCTTCATCGCGTAGAGGAAGCCTGAGCAGGCTGCGGAGATATCAAAAGCGATTGCCTTCTTTGAGCCAAGGTTGTGCTGCACATAGCATGCAGTCGCAGGAGTGATGGTGTCTGGGGAAATGGTAGCTACAATTATGAGCTGTACATCTTTTGCTGCGAGATCTGCTTGCTCTAGTGCGCGCTTAGCAGCTTTTGTCGCAAGGTGGGATGTGAATTCATCGTCCGCAGCGATGCGGCGCTCTTTGATGCCTGTACGTGTGGTGATCCATTCGTCGGTAGTGTCGACAAATTTTTCGAGGTCAGCATTAGTCACCACTTTTTCTGGCACGTAGCTTCCAGTGCCAGCAATAATTACAGGATATTCAGATGCAATTTTGCTCATTGCCAAAGGTGATAGCTGCGATATCCCGATGGGTCAACTCTTAGTGTGTGCTCAAACCTAGAGCTACAATACAATCTTGAGTCAATGAGACTAGCCCATTTCAGGCTTAAGGTCACGAGTGAGAAGTTCCACCAGAGCTTCTTGAGCCGATTTATCTTCGTAAATTATCTGGTAGACTGCGTCGATGATTGGTGTCTCTATATTGTGCTTACGCGCTGCCTCGTAAACAGACAATGTGTTAGGAACTCCCTCTGCTACCATGCCGAGGCGTTCAGTCACTTCTTCTAGAGTTTCGCCACTACCGAGTGCTTTACCTACAAGGTTGTTGCGCGAATGTGAAGAGTAGCAAGTCACCATCAAGTCGCCAATGCCAGAGAGACCAGAAAATGTTTCTGGTCGACCACCAAGGGTGATCCCTAGGCGCGTCATTTCAGCTAAGCCTCGGGTCACTAGTGCCGCGATTGCATTGTCACCAAGTCCGATACCTGAGATGATTCCCGCCGCAATTGCGAAGACATTTTTGAGGGCTCCACCGAGTTCGATGCCAGCAACATCATCGCTAGTGTATGTGCGGAAAAAGTTCGTTGTAAAAACTGTCTGTAGTGCAGCTACGAGTTCTAAATTCTCTGATCCTACAACAGCAGCTGAAGCGAGGTGAGCTGATACTTCCTCCGCATGCGTGGGGCCCGAGTGGACGGCGATAGGATTGTCAGGGAGGAGCTCAGCGATGATTTCGCTCATGCGAATTCCTGTTCCGCGCTCGATTCCTTTAGAGCATGAAACGAGTGGTGTTGCATTGGAAATATTAATGTTGGCTAGCTCTGTAGCTGCCTCGCGTGTTGCAGAAGTGGGGAGAGCAAAGAGTATGAGAGTTGCGTCCTTAGCGTGTTGGTAGTCAATTGAGGCGATAATGTTTTTCGGTAAACTAACACGTGGGAGGTAGTTGTTGTTTGTATGAAATCCATTGATTTCAGCGCATTGGTCTTCGCATCGTCCGATGAGGGTAACCTTATGAAAATGCTCTGACAGCACCATGGCTAGAGCTGTGCCCCATGAGCCTGCTCCGAGAACAACTGCGGATTGAGATTGGTCGAATTCCATGACTTAGCTTTTCTTGCTTTTAGGGGTGAATCTATTTTCGGTGCCATTCATGAGTTTTTGAATGTTTGAGCGATGTCTCCATACCGCCATGGCTCCAATGAAAATGGAGAAGTAGAAGAGAGGTTGGTTCCAAGTTCCGTCGGCAATTTTTTCATGATGCCAAGAGCTATATAGAGCTGTAAGTGGGAGGGCGACAGATACTGCAATACTTGCAACGGAAACGTAGCGCGTCGTGAAAAAGAGGATGCTCCAGAGAATGATAAGCACTGGGATAGCTGCTGGCATGAAAGCGGTGAAGACTCCAGCAGAGGTTGCGATACCTTTGCCTCCTTTGAAGTTTACCCATGGAGAATAGTTGTGGCCGAAGATCGCACAAAGCCCTGTGACTAACTGCATTGTCTGAGCGAACATACGTTCAGATTCAGGAAGAGTGGTGGCAAGCCCAGAAAGGCTGTCGATCACCATGGTTTGTTCTTGGCCTGTGTATTGGATGAGTGAGAGCCCAAGCAGTCCAGGAGTAAGGCCTTTGAAGAAATCGAGAATAAAGCAGGTGACGCCATATTTTTTACCGACGACTCGCAAGACATTGGTCGCACCGATGTTGCCCGAACCATGCTCCCGGATGTTGATGCCTTTAGATTTTGCTATGAGTAGACCAAAGGGAATAGAGCCCAAGAGAAAGGCGATGAGTGGTGGAATCCAAATAGACATTACGCTTTGGAGTCTAGGAAAGCTTTAGCAAATGTCATTTCTTTTATCTAAATCCCGCACATTTAGAGTCAGAAACTGTTTTTTACCAAAAAAGCCCGAGCACTTTGTTGGCTCGAGCTTTAGAAGTTTTAGTTAAAAACTGTAGTTAGTGTTGATTCCGCTTCCTTTTTATTTGCGCGGGTATCGCTTGTCTAAGACTGAATTCCAGTCAGCAATACGCTGTGATTGCATTTTATAGAGAGCATCGCAGTTGTCGAGAATCTCGATAGAAAGGATTTTGTTTCCGACGCCATCCGTTTTCCAGCCTGGGCCAGAAAGCTTACCGGTGATTTTGTTCACAACATCCATTCCTTTAGTAACTTCACCGAATACAGTGTGACGACGGTCGAGATGTGGTGTAGGAACGTGCGTGATGAAAAATTGAGAACCGTTAGTACCTGGTCCAGCGTTGGCCATGGAAAGAATGCCTGGCTTGTTGTGCTTGAGGCCTTGTACGAATTCGTCTTCAAAGCGATAACCTGGACCGCCACGGCCAGTTTCTGTTGGGTCACCCCCCTGAATCATGAATCTAGGAATCACACGGTGGAACTTTACGCCATTGTAGTAGCCGCGATGCGCAAGGTTGAGAAAGTTGGCTGCCGTGATTGGAGTTTTGGAAGCAAATACAGTAGCTTCTATATTCCCAGCATCCGTCTTGATGACGATGCGAATATCTTTGCTAGGTGACTTTTCGGCTTTTTGGCCACAAGCGGTGAACATGGAGCATACGGATGCTAATAATATGAGTATGATACGTTTCATCGAATGGACAAATATCTCAGCGTAAGCTTTGCTGCAAGCATTTAGAATGACCGAGCAATCAGCAGAGTGTAAAATCATACACATTGGCATGAATTGTTTCTATGCCGTCATAAAACAACGGGAATAATCCTGCGCTGCGCGGTAAACGCCACCAACGTCAAAGGCGCAGCGAAGAATGGCATGCGTCATGTCGATATTGTCGGACTTACCAAAGTTGTGTCAAAGTCCTGGGAATATCGCTGGAAGCTTTAGATTATTTCTACCGCGACGGCTGTATTGCATGCGTCCGTCATATCGATGGAGACCTAGGCTTTAAGTGCGATGCATGGTTTACAGACAGTGGTGCCATTAAAGAATGTAAGTAAACAACTGGTTTGGCATAAGGATCCCTTCGCATATTTTGTAGAATGTGGGACAAAATGCGACATAGCAATAATTCGTATAAATAGTATTTGTGTGCAAGTTATTGTTATGTTATTTGTGGTTACATAGAGGAAATCCTACTCAAAATGAGGGGGAAGAATTAAAAAAACATACGAACATGCAAAAAATGACAATCAAGTTACAGGAGGCTTTGCACTCTGCGCAGCAGACTGCAACTCGCTCATCCCATCCAGAATTGAAAGGTACACATGTCTTGTTGGAGCTCCTCCAACAAGAAGGAGGTATCGTGGTGCCTCTACTTGAGGCTGCTGGTGTGGATATAGTACGTATTAAAGCGGGTGTAGCGAGTGCACTTGCAGGAGAACCGAGAGTGAAGGGAAGTAAAGCACAGCCTCAATCTAGTTATGGTCTCAGAGCTACCTTAGACGAAGCAGATCAGGCCCGAGAAAAAATGGGTGATGATTTCTTGAGCGTGGAGCATTTCTTAATTGGTGCTCTAAAAGCAGATAGTTCGACAGGTAAGTTATTCAAGGAAGTAGGGCTAGATGAAGCGAAGCTCAAGGAAGCACTTAAGAGTGTACGTGGTAGTCACAAAGTGACAGATGAAGATCCTGAAGGAAAATATCAATCACTGGAGAAATATGGTACTGACCTCACTGCGAAAGCAAGAGAGGGAAAGATCGATCCAGTGATTGGTCGTGACGATGAGATCCGTCGTGTCATGCAGGTCTTGAGTCGCCGCACGAAGAATAACCCAGTACTTATCGGTGAACCAGGTGTAGGTAAGACCGCTATTGTAGAAGGTCTAGCACGACGCATCATCAGCGGTGATGTGTCAACATCAATGCAAGGGAAGCGACTTGTTGCGATGGATATCGGAGCAATGGTTGCTGGTGCGAAATTCCGTGGCGAGTTCGAAGAACGTCTCAAGGCTTTTCTGAAGGAGGTAAGTGAGTCAGAAGGTGAAATAATTCTTTTTATTGATGAGTTGCACACCATCGTTGGTGCTGGAGCGAGTGAAGGAGCTGTTGATGCTTCGAACTTGCTTAAACCACAGCTTGCGCGAGGTGAGTTGCGTACCATCGGGGCGACCACGCTTGATGAATACAGAAAGTATATTGAGAAAGATGCCGCTCTTGAGCGTCGTTTTCAGCCAGTAAATGTGGGTGAACCTAATGTTGAAGATACGATCGCCATTCTACGTGGGCTGAAGGAGCGCTATGAGGTGCACCACGGTGTGCGCATTCAAGATAGCGCAATTGTGGCAGCTGCCTCATTGAGTGATCGTTATATTTCAGATAGATTTTTACCAGACAAAGCGGTCGACCTAGTCGACGAAGCTGCATCGCGCCTCAAGATTGAGCTTGATTCCGTGCCGACAGAGATCGATCAGTTGGAACGTCAGGTCATGCAGCTTGAGATGGAACGCCAAGCTCTAGAGAAGGAATCTGATTCAGCGAGTGCTAAACGTCTCGATAAGGTGAAGGAAGAAATGGCGAACCTAAAAGAGAAGTCGGATGGATTGATGGCACAGTGGCGCAATGAGAAAGAAATTATCGACATAGTCAATGGGGCGCAAGAACGTATCGAAGCTTTGAAGGTAGAAGCCGAACATGCGAAGCGCGATGGCGACCTGAGTAAGGCGTCGGAGATTACTTATGGGCAAATTCCATCAGCTGAAAAAGAAGCCGAAGACGCAAAACTGAAGCTCGATGAAATTCAAAATACGGGTCGCATCCTCACAGAAGAGGTGACAGAAGAGGATATATCACGCGTGGTAGCCAGCTGGACGGGTATTCCTGTGAGCAGATTGCAGGAACGTGAGAGATCCAAACTCGTCAAAATGGAATCACGTCTTGGTGAGCGAGTGATTGGTCAGCGTCAGGCGATCGATGTTGTATCGAATGCGGTCCGCCGTGCGCGTGCTGGTCTGCAAGATGAGAATAGACCAATCGGCTCGTTTTTATTCCTCGGACCAACGGGTGTGGGTAAGACGGAGCTCTCAAAAGCGTTGGCGGAATTCCTTTTCGATGATGAACACGCAATGGTGCGCATTGATATGTCTGAGTACATGGAGAAACATGCAGTTTCTCGTCTGATTGGCGCACCTCCAGGTTATGTAGGTTATGATGAAGGTGGTCAACTTAGTGAGCATGTTCGACGCAAACCGTATAGTGTGGTGCTCTTCGATGAAGTCGAAAAAGCTCACCCGGATGTGTTCAACGTTTTGCTGCAAGTGTTAGACGATGGTCGAATCACTGATGGACAAGGCAGAACGGTGGACTTCCGTAACACAGTGCTGATCATGACCTCTAACATAGGCAGTCAACACATCATGGATGAGGCAAATGCTGAGCAACGTGAAGCAAAAGTAAGTGAAGTCTTGAAAGCGCACTTCAAGCCTGAGTTTCTTAACCGAATCGATGAGACAATTATCTTTGATCGATTAGATCGTGAAGAGCTCGGTGAGATTATAGGTTTGCAGTTAGATCGGGTATGCGAGCGTCTTGCTAAGCAAGGATTGAGTCTCGAACTCTCTGAGCAGGTGCGTAACTACATAGTTGAACAAGGATACGACCCAACCTATGGTGCGCGACCTCTGAAGCGCGCTATTCAAAAGCATTTGTTGGACCCATTGAGTCTGGATGTGCTGGATGGGAAGTTTGTAGATGGTGACACCATCCATGCTGAGTTAGATACACAAAATAAAGTGACCTTCAGCTAGAAATGGATACAAAAAGCCCGCAGTGGGTAGTTCCTCTGCGGGCTTTCTTGTAGTAAAAGTGTGAGCCAGTTTTATTCTTCGGTTTCGGAGCCTTGCTCGTTGCCGTAGTAACTCTTGATGTAGCCGAATTCTATCATGGTGTCTTCCCAAAAGGCAATGGCCTGTGGAGATCCGGAGTAGACACGGCGACCCTTGTTGAGGAACTTAAGACCATTGTCTTTATCATCTAACGAATAGGCGAGGGCTGAGTTCGCATAGTAGTAGTATGGAGAATCATCAGTGTAGTCGTAGAGCGCTGTGAGTTTCTTCGCAGTTTCTGCATGCATCTTTCTATCAGCTTCATCGAGAAAGTTATCTTTTGATAGACCGATGTGTGAGAGCTGAATTTTGAACTCGATGAGGCGCTTCATCTGAAGTGCTTTTTCTGAAGTAAGCTTGAATGCCTCTGTAAAGAGTTTGAGTGACTTAGCCCAATCGCCTGAAACAAATGCGACTTCACCCATGTTGAACATCACGATGAATGATGGGCCTGTGATGGCTTTAGAGCGAGCAAATTCAGCCATCGCTTTAGGGAAATCACGAAGCTCGACATAGCATGCACCGCGAAGGTTGATCACCTGAGGGTCGTCAGGAAAAATGTCATTGAGCTGGCGAGTGACTTCGAGAGCCTCAAAGATGCGCTTGTTTTGCAAGAGAACACCAGCCTCGTTGAGCTGTTTAAGAAACGAGAGACGAGTTTCTTCAGGGAGATTGCTGAATGCTGTGATGACTTTTTTGTATTCAGCTGTTGGCTCTTTTGTTGCTGGAAGAGAAGTTGCTTCTGGTTTCTCTTCGGCAAAAAGGGTCGGAGCGGAGAGCGCTAGAGCTGTGAAAAGGGCTATTTTTTTCATAATGTTTAATTACTTAATTGATATTAGTGGTGGTAAATAGGATTTAATCAAGAGGCGACTTAATGTAGAGCTCATTTTCTTTGATAAATGCAGCCACTTTAGGCGCTAGCCAAGGGCTTATTTGAGAGTTCTCGAGCTGTGCTCTGACACTTGTCGCAGATGCAGGATGCACGATGTTAGTGAGAGTTGTGCAGCTAAGGCCTTCGTGATCAATGGGCTCACCTTTTCGACTGTAAACTATGATATTTAGGAGTTTTGTGAAATAGTTTACCCGATTCCAGCGAGGGAGCGAATTCCATTGGTCAGTGCCCATCAGCCAATAGAGTTTGGCATTAGGAAAGTGTGTTTTGAAGTATTCGGCAGTTTGCCATGAAAAGGATGGTGGCGGGGCGGTGATATCAAAATCACTGACTTCAGCCCATGGCAGATGGGCCGTAGCATGTTTGCACATTGTGAACCTTTCCTGGGCCTTGCTGATGTATTGACTCGCTTTTTTATGCGGTGATTGAGCACAGGGAAGAAAAAACATCTTGTCGATTCCGAGTTGTTGAACGACTTGTTGTGCAATGAAGGTGTGACCGAGATGGATTGGGTCAAAAGTGCCTCCAAAGAGGCATATTTTCAATTGCGTGTTTTTCATCAAACTTTAGCTTTTCGCTATGCAATTCTTTACTTGTTTTTTAGCAGCTTTCAAGCTTGGACTCACATCCTTTGGTGGTCCTGTCGCACACTTAGGGTATTTTCGTGATGCTTATGTTGTAAAAAAAGAGTGGATAAGTGAAGAACGCTTCGGTGAATTGTTAGCGCTTTGTCAGTTTTTACCTGGTCCTGCGAGTAGTCAATTTGGTGCTGCGATTGGATATGAAAAAGGTGGTTGGTTAGGTGCCTTGGGTTCATGGCTAGGGTTTACATTGCCGTCTGCGATTTTGATGATCTTGTTAGCTGTTGGATTCCAGCCACTTTCTGATGCGTTAGGGATTGGATGGATTCATGGACTGAAGCTTGCAGCTGTTGCGATAGTGGCGCTCGCCGTGATCGGGATGAAAAAGAAATTATGCCCAGGACTACCGCAATTGTGGTTAGCAGGCGGGTCGTTGCTTACGTTGTTTATTTTAACCCAATCGTGGATGCAGCCACTTGTGATTCTCGTTAGTGGAGTTATTGGCGCCTACTGCTTTTCTGAATCAAAAGTGCAGATCAAAGAAAAGGCGCAGTTAGGTAAACTGCCTGTTTTGAGCATTGTAGGAATCGGTTTGTTTATTGCTGGAGTGGCTTGTCTCCTTATTCTTTCAAAAATGGGAGATGGCGCTGAAGGTTTAGCGGGGCTGCTACGCGCTGGTTCTATGGTGTTTGGAGGCGGGCATGTGGTACTCCCATTGTTAGAAACGAGTTTTGTTGGAGGAGGACTAATGAGCCAAGACTCATTTCTTGCAGGCTATGGTGCTGCGCAAGCCGTTCCTGGGCCAATGTTTAGCTTAGCTTCATATCTAGGAACTGTAGTTAACATCGGAGGGAATCCGTGGTTGGGTGGAGTGATTGGTACAGTGGCTATTTTTGCTCCAGGAATGTTTTTGTTAGTTGCTGGCGTACCTCTGTGGAACTGGTTGAAGAAATTACCGCGAGCTCAAGGCGCTGTGATGGGAGCAAATGCTGCGGTAGTTGGATTGCTCGGCGCCGCACTCGTGCACATGTTCAGAGCTGGTGTTGTGAGTTCCGCTGTAGACCTCCTCATTGTGACTCTAATTTTTCTCGCTATAGGAACACATAAAGTACCAGCGTGGCTCGCAGTACTAGTTGCTGGTGTCGTTGGGGGATTCGTTTGGTAAGGGTTGACCATGAAAGCGTGACGAAATGCTAAAACAGCTAGCAGCGTCATTATTGTGAGTGTTATTTAATACGGTCAGCTTTGCCGACGGGTTGGCGTGGGCAAGAAGGTATTTAAAACGGGTAGCATTAGTGATTTTGTAGCGTGGTGTGAGCTATATACGACAGGTCAAAGAAATAAGATGTTTGTTATAACTTAAGGGAGACTCTATTTTGTTCGGTTGGGTATGAAGGAGTCCACAAAAAAACTCAGCAGGAGGTTCCTGCTGAGGTTGAAAGAATACGACCCGCTTGCGAGAGCTTACTTACGCCGGCGCAAGATGAGAGCGAGACCACCAAGGCCGAGAAGGGCGGTGGTAGACGGTTCAGGAACTGCTCTGACAAATGCTGCGCTGTGGGCAGCTATTTCGGTGGCACTCAGCTGTGAGTCATATGCCGCGAAACCAAGGATGTTACCTGGGAGTCGGCTGTAGAAGAGATTGCCACTGTTGCTGGGGAGAGCTCCCCCCAAACCTGTTAGACCAGCAATATTAATGGCAGCTCCAGTGAAGGTGTGAGCAAGGGCACCATTTACATAGAGATAAGTGTTCGTGCCATCTGTGGTGAATACAAGGTGTGTGTCCGTGTCTGCAGTATGAGCAACTCCAGAGTCTCTAATTGTGCCATCATAGATACCGTAGTTGTTAGTATTTTGGTATTGCTCCCATGAAAGGTTGGTTGTTGCTGTCGTAGTCACCGAGGAGGTGTGAGGCACCAAATTCTATTGGGGTGCTACCAGCGTTGACGATGAACTCGAAGCTCATTGCAGTACCTCTTGTAGTACCTACGTTGATGGTTTCAGGTGAGCTTACTGTAGTGAACTTGGTGGCAGTAGCTGAAGTGCCTGTACCGACAGCTGTTTTCCAGTGACTAAGAGCTGCATGTGCAGAGCTTGCACCGATGACGAGTGAGACGAGATGTAAATATAGATTTCTAAGTATTTTAATATGCTTAGGAACCTAAATATGCTTAGGAACCTAAATATGCTTAGGAACCTAAATATGCTTAGGAACCTAAATATGCTTAGGAACCTAAATATGCTTAGGAACCTAAAGTTGATTCTTAATTTAGTTAGATTGCAAAAGACGTCAACAATAAATTTAAACTTTTTTAGCGAGGGGTGAAAAGTGAAGTCTGAACACCTCGTTAGGATGGTGCCAAAGGTAAGAATACTAACCTGATTTTGTTGCTGATAAGGCATTGGATGATACCTATAACAATGACTCCAACGAATGATATATAGGATTGAATCACATATTCTTTGCCTAATAGCTGAGTCTATCCGTCAGATCTATATGCGCCTGGGGTCATGCCTACGGTGGCGGAGAATTGGCGAGTGAAGGCAGACTGATCGCTGTAACCGGACTCTTGCGCGATTTGTGAAATGGGTTTGTCCGTTTTTCGCAAGGCGGAGGCGGCTGCGACGATGCGGTTTTTTCGAATAAACTGTGCAGTGCTGAGCTTGAAGACTTTTTTCATGCGTCTATCAAGCTGAGTGACGTTGAGTTTAATTTTCTTTGCTAGTTCCGCGATGTTGATGCTGTGGGCATAATTTTGTTGGATGTAGCTGACGGTTTTTGCAATCCCGGCAAAGCGTAGATCTTCGTCACAGGGAGTGAGCAAATCTCTTGATATGGATGCGACTCCGATGATTTCCCCTTCGTTATCGTAGAGTGGAAATTTGCTGGCAAGGTGCCAAACGAGTCGCCCTTTGTCTGTGAACACCTCGAGCCTATCGATGATGTCTTCTCCTTGGGAAAAGATCTCTTCGTCTTGGTGGGTGTAGTTTTCAGCTAGATGGAGAGGGAACAGATCGTGTGCAGTCTTGCCGATGATGGAGTTCACCGAGCGTAGATTGAGCCGATCAGCAAAAGCTTTATTTGCTGTGATGTAGCGGCCATCGCGGTCTTTGATGCAGTAAACGACATCAGGTAGTTGAGCAAAGAGTCTGTCACCTATGAGTGGGGTGCTGAGCTGAGTAAGGAAGGCGTCTAATTTTACAACGTCGGTCATACGACAAGAACCATGAGTCAATGTGTGATTTAACCAAGATTTTTTTGCGATGTGCAGATTTACATATTATGTACAACAGAATTGGACAATACGGATGTGGACAAATTGATTAACAATTCAACCGTGTCCACACTCGACAAAATTTCAACATTTACCCAAGAGTCCCTCCAGGGCCTCAGTGACAAGGATCTTGCGCACAAGGCACTGGATTTAGCAAAAGTGATTCTCGATAAAGCGAGTAAGCAGCAGAGCTTGGGCGAGCGCTACCAAGCGTGGAAGATGTCCCGTATGATGGAAGATCCAGCAGGCAAGGCACTCACGCTTGCGATGGCTGATCAGGTTTTCCGTCCAGCGAACAACACACGTTCTGCAAACCAATTTCGCTACCTCATCGATCAATACGGCGTCCCTACTTATCTTCCGCTTCACGAGCAAGTAGTAATGCGTGTGGGTGCTCTAGCATCTGCGCTCGTGCCAGACATCGTGATGCCAGCTGTGACTGAGAAAATGCGCACTGAGTCCGCTCAAGTGATTCTTCCAAGTGAAGACGAGAAGCTCAAGCCGCACCTAGCAAAGCGTAAAAAAGAGCAGACTAGCATGAACATCAATCAGCTCGGTGAAGCAATCCTCGGTGAAGGTGAAGCTGAGCACCGCATGCAGCAGGTTCTCGATCGTCTCACTAGCCCAGACTGCGAGTATATTTCTGTGAAAATATCTGCCGTATTCTCCCAGATTAACCTCGTGGCATATGAGAACACGCTTGAGCTTATCAAAGAGCGCATTCGCCGCCTTTATCGTTGCGCTAAAGAGCATACCTACACAAACGCTGTAGGACAGAGCCACCCTAAGTTCGTAAACCTTGACATGGAAGAATACCGTGACCTTCGTCTCACATGCGATGCGTTCACACAGGTTCTTGAGGAAGAAGAATTCCATAACCTTCGTGCAGGTATCGTGCTTCAGGCATACCTTCCTGATTCTTTCAACGTTCAGAAGAAACTCACTGAGTGGGCGAAGAAGCGCACAGCGGAAGGTAAAGCATCTATCAAGATCCGTATTGTAAAAGGCGCAAACCTTGCGATGGAAACTGTAGAGGCTAGCATTCACGACTGGAAGCAGGCTCCATACACAACAAAGCTCGCAGTAGACGCGAATTACAAGCGCATGGTCCACTACGGTTGCCAGCCAGAGAACGCGAAGAGCGTGCAGCTAGGTATCGCATCCCACAACCTTTTCGAAATTTCCTACTCACTTCTCATCCGTGCTAAAGAAGGCGTGGAGGAGTATGTTGAACTAGAAATGCTCGAGGGTATGGCGAACCATCAGGCGCGTGCCGTGCAGGAGATCGCAGGTGCGCTTCTTCGTTATGCTCCAGTGGTGAAAAAAGAAGATTTCCACTCCGCTATTTCCTACCTTGTGCGTCGTCTCGATGAGAACACACACGAAGAGAACTTCCTTCACGACATCTTTGGCATGAAGGTAGATTGCCCGAAGTGGCAGAAGCAGAAGGCAATGTTCCTCGAAGCTTGTGACATCAAAGACACTGTGCAGGACTATCCGAATCGCGACCAGATTCGTGCTAAAGAAGAGTTCGCAGTGGATTACGACAAGTCATTTCACAACAGCCCAGATACAGATTGGAGTCTCCGTCGTAATGCTGAGTGGATCAACAACAAGGTTGACGAATTCCGCAATATTGAAGTGCCAACAGTGCCGCTTCAGATCGGTGGTGAGATGGTAGTGACAGATGAGCTTGGACAGGGGATTGATCCATCAAAGAATGTTCCTCTTTACAAATATTCTCTGGCAAGTGCAGAGCAGGTGCAGAAGGCTCTCGATGTAGCAGAAGCAGCACAGCCAGCTTGGGCGGAGAAATCTGTGGAAGAGCGTGCAAAGATCCTCAAGGACGTAGCTATTGAAATCGAGAAGCAGCGAGCTGACTCTATCGCTACTATGGTGATGGAAGCTGGTAAGGCTTCTTCTGAGGCTGATGCTGAGGTGAGTGAAGCAGCTGACTTTGCAAACTACTACGCAGGTAGTCTCAGCTGGGACGGCATGCTCGACGGCACTGAGTTTAAGCCACTCGGCATAGTAGTGATTACACCACCATGGAACTTTCCGTATGCTATCCCATGTGGTGGTATCCTCGCGGGTCTCATGGCAGGTAACACTGTAATTATCAAGCCAGCTCCTGAGTCTGTGCTCACAGCTTGGGTGATGGTGAATCAGCTATGGGACGCAGGTGTTTCTAAGGATATTCTCCAGTTCGTTCCATGTCCTGACAATGAAGTTGGTCAAAGTCTCGTAGCGAGCGATCGCGTAGGAGCTGTGGTTCTCACAGGTGCTTACGAGACTGGCCGTATGTTCCAGAACTGGAAGCCAGACATGCGTCTCTACGCTGAGACCTCTGGAAAGAACTCCCTTATCATTACAAACGCAGCTGATCCAGATCAGGCTGTGAAGGATCTTGTGAAAGGTTCTTTTGGTCATGCTGGTCAGAAGTGTTCCGCTTCCTCCATCGCAATCATCGAAGGTGATGTATACGATAATCCAGCATTCATGCGCCAGCTTAAGGATGCAGCTGAGTCTCTCAAAGTAGGTCAGTCTTGGGATGCTTCATCTATCATTACACCGCTCATGCTTAAGCCTGAGGAGCACCTCCAGCGTGCTCTTACTACGCTTGACGAAGGGGAAGAATGGCTTCTTGAACCGAAGATGCTCGAGGACAATCCACACCTTTGGACTCCAGGTATCAAACTCGGTGTGAAGCAGGGTAGCTGGTTCCACAAGACTGAGTGCTTTGGCCCAGTGCTTGGAATTATTCGCGCGGATGACCTTAAGCACGCGATGGCGATTCAGAACGATTCCGACTTCGGTCTTACTGGCGGCATCCACACGCTCGACGACCGTGAAATTGCAATCTGGCGCGAACAAGTACAGGTGGGTAATGCTTACATCAACCGTCCAATCACAGGAGCGATCGTTCAGCGTCAGCCATTTGGTGGCTGGAAGAAGTCTTGCTTCGGCCCAGGTGCAAAGGCTGGTGGCCCGAACTACGTTTCACTCTTTGCGACGTGGTCACAGAGCGCACTTCCTACACAGATAGCTAAAGTTTCTGCTCCAGTGCAGGCTCTCATTGGCGAGCTTAAGGTGGATGACGAGGCTGCTCTCGAAGCTGCAGCAGGAAGCTGTGCACTCTGGCAGAGCAAGGAGTTCTCCATCGAGCACGATCCGACAAAGCTTCACGGAGAAACTAACCACTTCCGCTATGTGCCGCTCAAGCGACTCCTCGTGCGTGCTGATGGCATGACTCAGCAGGATCTCGCTACAGTGCTCGTAGTTGCTAAGACAGCTGGCGTTGCTGTTGATGTTTCTTCTACTGACAAAGTAGCTCTTCCTGTTGGCGTGAGCGTGACGATCGAATCTGACTCCACACTTGCTAAGCGCCTCGCGTCTGTAGCTGACACATACGCTAGCCTTCGCGCACCTGGAGCGAGCGAAACACTTCGCCGCGCAGCAAACGACGCAGCAGTTCAGCTCGTTGACTGGGACATAGTGCTCAACGGCCGCATTGAGCTCACACATTATTACCGCGAGCAATCCATCTCCGAGTGCACCCACCGCTACGGTAACACCATTCCAAAGCCACACAAGTGTTAGTCGCTGTTGATGACAGTTTGAAGTTGCCAGTTATTCAGAGATTAAGACCTTAAAAATTCAAAACGCTGCACAGGAAACTGTGTGGCATTTTTGTATGAAGTTGATATCGACTAATAGGGGAAGTAAAATTATGCTTCGTCACGAACTTTTGAAAAGTCAGCAAAGACATCATGATACAATCAAAATACCCTTATTACTTAGCGAACAAACCCGCGACATCGAATCAAGAGATTGAGCTATTTGATAAATACTCGGGTGAGCTGGTTTCACGCGTTGCTTTGGCTAATGCTTCTGTGATTGATGATGCCATAGCTGCTGCTGAGAGGGCTGCACCCACTATGGCTGTTCTGCCTGCCTATAAGCGGCAAAACATCCTCCATCAATGTGTCAAAAAATTCGAAGAACGATTTGAAGAACTCGCGCAGATTCTATGTGTGGAGGCAGGGAAGCCCATCAAAGATAGTCGTACTGAAGTGTCGAGGCTGATTGATACGTTCCGCATCGCTGCAGAAGAGTCTGTACGCATTCATGGTGAAGTTCAGGAGTTAGAGATTTCATCTCGCTCTGAGGGATACTCAGGAATGTGGAAACGTGTGCCAATCGGGCCATGCTCATTTATCTCACCATTCAATTTCCCACTCAACTTAGCTGCTCATAAAATCGCACCTGCCATTGCTGCTGGTTGCCCATTTATCCTCAAGCCAGCGAGTCTCACTCCTGTTGGATCTTTGGTTATTGGTGAAGTCTTGGCGGAAATCGATTTACCCGAAGGTGCATTTTCTATTTTGCCGTGTAAGCGAGATGGTGCTGAGTTATTTACGATAGATGAAAGGTTGAAGTTGCTGAGTTTCACCGGATCTTCCGAGGTAGGATGGGCATTGAAGGCTCAGGCGGGCAAAAAGAAAGTTGTGCTAGAACTTGGTGGAAATGCTGCGTGCATCGTTGATCACGACGCTGAACTTGAAAATACAGTTGCTAGAATTATTATCGGGGCATTCTACCAATCTGGGCAGTCGTGCATTAGCGTACAGCGTGTGATCGTCCACGACACACTCTATACCGATTTCAAAAAGGCATTGATCGCAGCTGCGGAGCAATTGATTTGTGGTGATCCAAAGGATGAAGCAACCTTTATTGGTCCAATGATTAATGAGCAAGAAGCTCAGCGTGTAGAATCTTGGATTACTGAAGCGGTGCAATGTGGTGCTACACTCCTCACAGGGGGGGAGCGCGACGGAGCTATGCTTACTCCTGCTGTGTTAGAGGGTGTTGCTAGAGATGCGCATTTGTTTACCGAGGAAGCCTTTGGGCCTGTAGTAATTTTGTCGCCTTTCTCCGATTTTGATGCTGCTCTTGAAGACGTAAATTCTAGTAAGTTTGGCTTACAAGCTGGGATTTTTACACGTGATATTTACAAAGTGCATAAAGCGTGGGATGTGCTCGAGGTTGGGGGTGTCGTGATCGGCGATGTGCCCTCATGGCGAGTAGACAATATGCCTTATGGAGGGGTGAAGGATTCGGGAGTCGGACGTGAAGGGATACGTTTCGCAATCGAAGATATGACGGAAATCCGCAACCTCATTCTACGCAAGCTGTAACTTGAGATTTAGTTTAAATAAAAAAACCGCCTAAGTCGTTACTCCTAGGCGGGCTGATTGTGTAGTGTATTTGATTGAACGAATTACTTCGTCGATTGCACTCAAGCTTGTAAGGATGCAGCATGTATAACATTTGTTGAGATCTACTAATCTTACAATTGCTGTGATGGTAGGGTTCGCTTCAACACGCTCATTCTTCAAAATGTTTGGACGTATACATGGAATGTCCCTAGGGAAATGGAAAGGACTACATCGCAAAGGGGAACAGTAATCTGAGAGATTCATTATTGAGTACATGACAGCCTATCGTTAGAAGCAGTCATCTCAGAATAGAGCTGACTTCAAAAAAATCATGATTTATGCATTACATGGCGCCGTAGGAATGGCAGCTGACTGGAAAAGATTTGCACAGGAGATGAATGCGGTCGATATGCCTGTCGCCAGAGTCGATCTCTGGCAGTACTTAGCGTGCTGCCCAATGCCCATCGACAGGTTTGGCGCTGCTTTCAACAAGGAAGTGCATGCTACTGATCCAGTGCTGTTAGGTTACTCGATGGGCGGGCGCTTAGCCCTCCATGCTCTGTTAAATAATCCTGATAAATGGTCAAAAGCTATCATTGTCTCTGCACATACAGGTATCAGCGAACCAGAATGCATCCCGCGCCAAGCACATGATGCTGTATGGGCTGCGAAAGTGCTCAAAGGAGACTGGGATGCATTTCTCGCAGAATGGAATGCGCAAGGAGTACTAGCGGGAAGTGAAATGCTAGATCGCCGTAAACTTCATCCTAGGCGTGAAGCTGTTGCACGTTCATTCAGGGATTGGACAGTAGGCGTACAGCAAGACCTGCTTGAGCGCTTACATGAAATAACATGTCCCGTGCTCTGGGTGGTGGGTGAGAACGACACCAAGTTTCTAGAAGTAGCGAAACGTGCTGTGTCAGCTCTTCCGAATGGACGACTAGAGGTCGTAAGTGACTGCGGACATAGAGTACCGTGGGAGAAGCCTATCGAGTTTGCTAACGCTGTGCAAATTTTTCTGCAGCAAGAAGATCTACCTATAGCTAACAAGCGTAACTAACACGCGATGAATGTTACTCTCAAATCCTGCATACTGGCAGCGCGCCCAAAAACACTTCCAGCCGCTATCGTGCCTGTATGGCTTGGTTGTATGCTCGCATGGAAGCTTGAGGGCACATTTGACCTATGGCTTGCCATTTGTACCTTAATGGGAGCCATCTGGATTCAGATTGGTACGAACTTTTTCAACGACGCGATCGATAATGACAAGGGAGCCGATACAAAAAAAAGGCTCGGACCTGTGCGCGCGACGGCTTCAGGTTTGTTGTCAAGAGCTCAAGTTTATAGCGTTGCAGTAGTGTGTTTGCTGGTCGCTGCAGTCTTTGGGTGGTTTTTGTTTGAGACGAGAGGTTGGACGATGGTTGCTATCGGTTTGTCATCGCTCTATCTCTGTTACGGCTACACTGGTGGTCCAGTGCCGCTTGCCTACCGTGGACTAGGAGAGATATTTGTCATCCTCTTCTTCGGTGTCATTGCTGTGATGGGGACGATTTTCGTGCAGTTAGGAGGCTGGCCACTGGAGGGCATATTGCTAGGCTTACAGACTGGTTTGTTGAGCGCTGTGCTGATTTCTATCAACAACCTGCGAGACCGAGAAGAGGACGCCACAAATGGTAAAAATACCTTAGCAGTGAAGTTTGGAGAAACTTGGGGTAAGCGGGTGGTTGCAGTTGAAATCTTCGGAGCTTTTGCTCTATCTCTCGTTTGGGTTCTCTTTGATCAAAGTGAGCTCTGGTTGACGAGTCTGTTTTTTATTCCGCTTGGGGTAAAGATTTGGTGGTTCGTGCGCGACGAGACTCCGAGCTCGAAATACAACAAGTTTCTCGCATTGGGTGGCATCCAGCTTATTCTTTTTGCAGTGTGCTTCACCGTCGGCTGTGTTATCTAATTGCCAAAGATGAGCGAGTCTATTTATATTCACCGGTACACGCTGCACAGCAGATTCGGGCTCAATAGTCGATCTAACGACACATCGCATGAGGGTCTGCTGATTCGTATCAATGGTGGTGTAGGCTGCATTCATCCATGGGAGATCTTTGGTGATCCGAGCATCCATGAAGTCATTGAAGATCTAAAATACCGCCGGCTTTTTCGCCCCATAGTAAGAGCTGCTGTGAAGTGCGCCATGGTTGATGGTACAGCACGACGTAATGGAGTGAGTGTGTTCGATGGAATCCAAGTGCCACGTAGTCATGCCACCATCGTAGGTGGTCGTGAAAAACTCGATGAAGCGATATCTGCTGGCTTTGATGTGCTAAAACTCAAAACTGGCAGAGATCCAGATGCTGAGTTAGCATTGATGCATGAAGTGCACGCCGAGCACCCAGAGCATAGGTGGCGATTAGATTTCAATAATGTACTTGGTGGCGGTCAGATGCGCGCATACATCGAATCGATGAGTGAAACTCTACGGGCGAAGATCGATTTTTAGAAGATCCATGTCGCGCCGATGATCCTGCATGGCAGGACGTTCGTGAGCTTTATGGAATACCTTTAGCAATTGATCGCGACGTGCCAAAAGCAGGCAGTCAATTCCGTTACGCCGTGGTCAAGCCCGCTGTCGACGATGTCACGCCGATTTGTGCGAAGGCGATGTTAGAGGGTTGGAAACTCGTATTCACGAGCTATATGGATCATCCGATTGGCCAATGTTACGCGGCGTGGTGTGCGGCTATGGTCGAGAAGTGCGTTTTCAACCTAGTACTAGTAGACCCAGTAGCGGGTCTAATGACTCATGGACTCTTTGAGCCAAATGCTTTCACTGAGTGTCTTGGGGCACCGAGCCCAGAATGGAAATCACCAGGTGGAACTGGCTTTGGGTTTGATGCTCTACTTGAAGAGATTGAATGGGAAAGAGTGTGAAGTTTATGTGTCATTGTAAGTACCTAGAGCCCTCGTTTTGGCATGATGAAGGAGTTTGTGTAATGCACAATCCAATCGATGCAGATGATATAGCAGATTTTGAGCAATGGGTTGCATCTAAACTTGAGTTACGCTCGCACGTGCTTTTTCAAACCTCTGGATCGTCTGGGCTAGCGAAATGGGTAGCATTGTCAAAATCTGCTCTGTTAGCATCTGCTAGAATGGTAAATGCCCACCTTGGGGTGCAAACTGGTGATAGGTGGGGGCTCGCATTACCTATCTATCACGTTGGCGGTTTCGGCGTGTTAGTGCGTTCATTTCTTAATGGGGGGCATTGTCAAGTTTTCCATGGGAAGTGGGATGCCGTAGCCTTCTCAAAATTCATCTACGATGAAGCCTGTAACCATTTATCCTTGGTTCCCACCCAACTTGTCGACTTAGTAAATCTACGCTGCGTCGCTCCACCATGCGTGAAGTCGGTTGTGATAGGTGGTGGTAAGCTTGACGACACTATCTACCATGAGGCGAAGGCTCTCGGTTGGCCAGTTCTCCGTAGTTATGGGATGACAGAGTCGGCATCACAAATTGCTACGGGAGACAAAGGGGATGGGTGGTTAGATATTTTAGTTGGGTGGAAAGTGCGCCTTTCTTCCGACAGTTTGGTGGAGTGGTCAGGTGAGGCAGCTTTCTCTGGCTACATCTATGAAACCTCTGAAGGTCACTGGAAATTTGATAATCCAAAGACTAATGGTTGGTTCTGGACTCAAGATCTGGCGGAGCTTAAAAATGGTCGACTTAAAATTCTCGGTCGTGCAGATAATCGTGTTAAAGTGTTAGGTGAACTTATCAATCTGCAGGAGTTAGAAGAGAGGCTCCGAAAGCAATCTGGCTGCGATTGTGTTATTTTTACTGTCCCGGACCAACGCCGAGGTGTGCGATTTCTTCCAGTGATTGAGAGTAATTCGCCTGTAGAGGTTTCAGGGTTCGAGGGGATTCATCGCCTTGAAAATGCTCGTTATGTTGCAGAGTTTCCTCGTTCTAGTCTTAGGAAGGTTCAGAAAGCGAAGTTAAAAGATCTAGCCAAACTTCAATGATTTTTTCCAAGCTAGGAGCAAAAAGCAGTCGAAAACCTGCATATTGCATGATTATGTTCCCGCCACATGACACTTGAGGACATTGGTTGGAACGAAAAATTTGCCGCAGACTTTAAACCCTACGCAAAAAAAGGCTGGGTGCCTGCGCGCTTGATTCGTTATAACAAGATTAGCTACGGAGCTTTGCTTGAGGGACCTGAAGAGCTCGAGGTGATCATGAGTGGCAAGGTTTACCATGACGCTGAAAGTGATGCGGAGCTACCCGCAGTAGGTGACTGGGTCGCCCTTGATATTGGTGGTGATGATGAAGATACCGTGATCCGTGCACGCCTGCAACGTCAGACATGCTTTTCCAGAAAGCTTCCAGGAAAAAGCAGTGAGGAGCAGGTGATGGCCGCCAATGTTTCTGTCGTTGTTGTAGTTACGGATGCTGGATCAGATTTCAGCCCACGTCGTATGGAGCGTTACTTTATGCTCATCGACCGCAGTAAGGCTAAACCGGTGGTTCTGGTGAATAAGAGCGACCTTTTCCCAGAGGACCTCAATACATCTGCAAAAGAGGAAATTGAAGAGATCAATAGTGAGGCTGATGTCTACATCACGAGTGCCGCAAAAAATGAAGGCTTAGAAGTGCTCAAAAAGTATCTAGAGCCTGGAGTGAGTATCACTATCGTAGGTTCGAGTGGGGTAGGTAAATCGACTTTGGTAAACCAATTGTTAGGGGAAGAGTGGCAATGGACGAGCGAGGTGAATGAATTTACAGGAAAAGGCCGCCACACCACCACAGCACGCGAACTACTTGTGCTCGAAGAAGGCGGTATTCTTATCGATAATCCAGGCATCCGCGAAGTGCAGATGTGGACAGATGAAACTACGTTGCGCGAAAGCTTCGTCGATATCGACGTGATCGCAGCTCAATGCAAATTTCACGACTGCAAGCACGTCTCAGACAAAGGCTGCGCCATTCGCGCTGCTGTGGAATCAGGTGAATTGCCTGTGGATCGCTACGAAAGTTATCTTAAGCTTGAAGATGAAATCGAAGAACTCAAAAAGCGCAGAAAGAAACGCCAGATGAACATTGAGCGTCGTGCCAAGCGCAACAACAAAGTTAAAGCGCGTAATCTCGCAGACCGCATCGACCACGAAAAACGTCAGCACCCAGAGCGATATTAGGTTCCGCTAAGCAGATCACTCTGTGTTGTTAGCTTGTTGTGGGGGGTGTGATTAGGTTTTGTTAGATAAGTTCGCAATCCCTTTGTAATTGTCGTAGTTTGGCTCTCCGAGTAGTTGTTCGTTATGCGATTTCTTTTGTTTTATAGGAGAGTCTCGAAATGGATTTTTAAGTTGGTTTTCAGCAAGAAATTCGTGCTGGCTTCGTTTGCGCTTTTTGTGGTGCTGTACAAATTGCTTGAGCAAAGGATAGAGAGTACGATGAGGAAGAGCAAAAAGTTAAGTTTTTCAGTGAAAGCGCATTGTAGGTTGGCTTTTTTAGAATGGGGTGGTTGGGCTTTCTTTATGTCAAAAGAACTAAAAGTCTGAGCTTTACGTTGCGAGGAAATCTGGCATAGGTGTTCCGCTTCGATTTTTTGAGGCTTTGAACCAATTGTGATAAGAAAGAAGATTATGGATATCCAAATTGCAACACTTTGCGACTTCGCAGCTGACTACAACGGAAAGATGGTAATCAACGGCACGTTTGATACACTTGCAGCACCACAGATGCCAATCGTACACCCACATTGCTGTCTTGCAATGCGCCTCTGCATTACACCTGAAGACACAGGTCAGCGTAAATTCAGCGTGAACATTATCGATGCAGACGGCAACTCACTCGACGACAAGATGCCAATCGAAGCAGATATGCCAATCGAACTTATTGAGTCTGTGCCATTCATGACACGTAACCTTATCCTTAATCTTCAAGGTCTTCAGTTCCCAGAAGACGGCGTATACTCCATCGATATCAGCATCGACGACGAGCTCATGACACGCATCCCACTTCGTATTGTTGAAGTGGACCAGAATGCTCAGCAGCCAACTGCTTAATTTCTGAAGCTTTATAAACTAATGATGAGTTCCCTCTATTATCGTTCAATCATGATCTCTGGAGCCTCAGCTGGTTTCGGTGAAGAGTTTGCTCGTCAATTAGTAGGCTGCTGCGATCAGATGATTCTGATCGCGCGCCGCGAAGATCGCTTGCTGGAGTTAGCGAGCGATCTTAAAAAGGTGAATCCACACCTCGATGTGCTGCACTTTACGGTCGACTTGATTGATCGTGAGGCGCGCACAAACTTCATCCAGCTACTCGAAAACCACGGAGCGAGTCCTGATCTACTCATCAATAATGCAGGGATGGGAGATTATGGTGAATTTTCTCAAGCTAAGTGGCCGAAACTTGAGCAGATGCTAGAACTTAACATCAATGCTCTCACTCACCTTACTCATGCTCTTTTGCCGCATATGCGCGCAAAAAACGGCGGCGACATTATCAATGTGAGCTCGCTTGCAAGTATTTTACCTATCCCAGATTTTGCGGTCTATGCTGCAACTAAAGCATATGTGACGAGCTTCTCTGAAGCGATTCGCCTCGAGTTGAAAGATCACGACATCAATGTTCTGGCGCTTTGCCCAGGCCCAGTGCATACAGAGTTTGGTAAGATTGCTATGCGCGGTGAGGATAAGAATAAAATACCGGGTAGTGAATTTTTCTACATCCCGAAAGAGCAGGTCGTTTCTAAAGCGTTAGATGCTCTCATCAATAAGCGCGCGCGTGTGTATCCGGGCTGGAAAACTGGCCTTGTCGCACTAGCGATCACCGCTTTGCCGATCATTGGGATTCGGGCAATCATGGGCGCTCGACCGCGTCGAGAGCGTTAGATTTTGCCATTTTGGGTTAAAATCATAAAATAATACATCACCGTCATCATCAATGCTTGCACGGTGCTTGGCTTTGCAGCATTTTGTCCGACCTTAGGGAAATGAATCCCAAGGAGAATTTTTATTATGTCGCAGCAGAATTACATTCCTAATGATGCTCCATTCACTGCCGAACAACGTCAGTGGCTCAATAACTTGGTGTCGAATTTCATCAATGATCTCACTTCTGGATGTAGCTTTGCTAGCCAGAGTTCAGTGCCTACAGTCCCAGTAACGATCCTCATCGGTTCTCAGACTGGCAATTCCGAAGGTCTCGGAAAGAAGCTTGCCAAAGCAATGGCGAAGATGAACTTCAATCCAAAGCTTATAGATCTTAGTTCATACGATAAATCAAAGCTCGCAAGCGAGCAAAATGCTCTCATTATCACATCCACATATGGTGATGGTGAACCACCAGATAACGCTGCAGACTTCCACGAGTGGCTTCTCAGTGATGAAGCTCCTAATCTTGAAGGCGTGAACTTCTCAGTTCTTGGTCTCGGTGATACAGAGTATCCTGACTTTTGTAAGTGTGCGATTGAATTCGATACGCGTCTTAAGCAACTTGGTGCTACTCGTATCTTTGAGCGTGTTGACTGTGATGTTGATTTCGACGAACCGTTCGATGCTTGGAAGAAGGGTGTAATGGACGCACTTGGAGTAACAGCAGCTCCAATATTATCCGTTGAAGATGATGCCGCAGAAGATGGATATTCAAAAAAGAATCCTTTTCCGTCACCAATTCTTAAAAATATCAATTTAAACTCAGCAGACTCAAAGCGTCAGACGCATCACATTGAGTTTTCGCTCGAAGGCTCTGGTCTTGAATATGAAGTCGGCGATGCCCTTGGGGTGTACCCACGCAACGACGAAGCTGTTGTTGATGAAATTCTTGCGAATGTAAATTTCAAGGCAACTGAGGAAGTTCCACTTACTGGTGGCGGTGAAGCGACGCTTCGTGAAGCATTGATTAATAGCTATGATATCCGTAACTTGAATAAAGCTCTCATTCAAAACTGGCAGTCTCGTAGTGGTTCACCTTATCTGCGTTCACTTGTTGAAGCGGACAGCAAGGAAGCTTTTGGTGATTTCTGTTGGGGGCGTGAATTGATTGATCTCGTAACAGATCATCCAGCTGACTTTGAAGATGCAGAGGCATTTGTTGGTGTGCTCAAGAAGCTGCAGCCGCGACTTTACTCGATTTCCTCCAGCCCAAATGTACATCTAGGTGAAGTGCATCTCACTGTGAGTGTTGTGAAGTACCACAGCAACTACCGTAATCGTGGTGGCGTGTGTTCTACATTCCTTGCTGAGCGAGCAAATGATGTTAACCCAAGCGTCTTCCTTCACTCAAACAACGCATTCCGTCTGCCGGAAAATGGTGACATTCCCGTGATCATGGTCGGTCCCGGTACTGGTATCGCTCCTTTCCGTGCGTTTCTTGAAGAGCGTAAAGTTTCCGGGGCTAAAGGGAGTAACTGGTTATTTTTCGGTAACCCACATGCAGCGCAAGACTTTCTCTATCAGGATGAGCTATCACAAATGCAGGCCGATGGCGTACTTACTAAGTTGAGTACTGCATTTTCTCGTGATCAAAAAGAAAAGATTTATGTGCAGGATCGTATGATCGAAGCTGGCGCAGATCTTTGGAAGTGGCTCGGTGAGGAAAATGCAAATTTTTACGTCTGTGGTGACGCATCACGCATGGCTAAGGATGTGGATGTAGCGCTTCATACGATTGCTCAGAAACACGGTGGCCTGTCAGAGGATGATGCTGTCGCTTTCGTGAAGCAACTTAAGAAAGATAAACGCTACTGTCGCGACGTCTACTAAGTTGCTATCCCATAAAATTTTTACAAAGCCTACAGTAGGCTTTTTCTAGTAGATTTTTTAGCCGTTACCTAACTCCTCGGTTAGGCTAGAAGTATGAGTAAAAGAAATCATAGAAATGTGCCACAAGAGAAGGACTTCACAGGAGGAATGATTCATTCTGCTTCTTATTCTCCTGTTGGGTCTACTGGTGAAAAGGTGTTAGATGATAAGATCTCATCCTTGGCCAAAGAGATCGATGATGGCGAAAACTTTTGTATGCTTGCAGAGATGTTGATAACAGCCGTGCGTCTTTCGAGGGGAGCTGTGACGCAAGAGGATTTTAAAATGATGAACCGCGCGCTGAAGGAGATGCATATCTCCAGTGAGGTTTTTTATCCGTATTCGCACATTAAGAAAGTGGGGATATTCGGTTCAGCTCGCACGAAGCCAGAGGAAATTGAGTACATTACGACTGTAAAATTTGCGCAGCGTATGCGTGAAGAAGGCTTCATGATCATCACTGGAGCTGGTCCTGGTATTATGGCAGCAGGCAATGAAGGTGCTGGGAGGGAAGCGAGTTTTGGTCTCAATATTTCACTTCCATTCGAATCTTCTAAAAATCCATTTATAGCTGGGGATGATAAGCTTATAGATTATAATTACTTTTTTACTAGAAAATTATCTTTTGTGAAAGAAGCGAATGCGGCGGTGGCTATGCCGGGTGGTTTTGGTACGATGGATGAGATTTTTGAAGCTCTCACGCTCATTCAGACTGGTAAGGCTGTGATTTATCCTCTTGTCCTGCTGGATGCTAAAGGTGGAACCTACTGGAAGTTCTGGAACCAATTTATTAAAGAGCATCTTATGCGCTTAAACCTCATCTCTGAATCTGATTTTTCTCTCTTTAAGGTCACCGATGATATTGAAGAGGCGGTGAGCGAGATTGTGAATTTTTATAGAAATTTCCATTCCTATCGTTATGTTGGCGACAAATTAGTAATTCGTTTGCAAGACGCGATCGATGAAGGTGCGTTCACGAAGCTCACAAAGAAGTTTGCCGATATTGTGAAATCTGGAGAAATGGTTCAGTGTGGAGCGCTGCCTGAGGAGAACAATGAAACTGAGTTGCTCGATATGCCGCGAATTGTGATGCGTCACGGAAGAGGTGACATGGGTAGACTACGTCAATTTATTGATGCGATCAATGAGGCTGATATCGCTTACATAGTAAGCTGAGGAGGATAAAAATACCGGCGGCCGGGATCGAACCGGCACTCACAAGGAACTCGATTTTGAGTCGAGCGCGTCTACCAATTCCGCCACGCCGGCTACTCCTTAGTGTGTCTCGATACTGATTACTCCATAGGAAATGTCAACTTGGTAGATGGAGTTTTTTCCGTATTTTTTTATAGAATTTCACGATGAACGAGAGTCAGCACGAGAAAATAAACCACATAGAGTTGTCGAGCTCTCACATCGAGCAAATAAAACAGTTTTACAGCAAGGTGTTTGGCTGAGAGTTTGTTGATTACGGTCTTAAGTATGTGGTTTTTAGTAATGCTGGAATGGATGGAGGATTTTTCTTATCAAATCTCCAACAGATCGAGAGGCGGCATTAGTTGTTCTCTATAGCTTAAATCTTGAAGAAACGCGTGAGAAAGTGCTCCAGGGTGGCGGAGAAATATCTAAAGGAGTTTTTGAATTCCCTAGAGGGCGTAGTTTCCATTTTTTGACCCGACAGGAAATGAATTAGCTGTGTGGTCAGATGGATAGTAGGTCTCTAACGAGGTTTATCTCATCTTCATGCGGTGAGTGCATCTTTAGCAACTGCAGGGATTCGTGTTGATTGGGGATGTTCAGCGCCTCCTTTTTGATTTGCCTAAAATCCCTTGGGAAATTGGTGCTAGTTAGAACTTTCTCAGCGATGTGTAGACAGGTCCATGCTCGAGCAGTCCGTAGCTCTGGCTTCGGCTGCTTGGGGTTCATCCTGCTCGCTAGATGTTGGAAATGTCTAACAGGGTTTCCTAGAAAGCTATCTTGTGCGGTATGGGTGATGATCCACTGAATGGCTTTATAGGGGATAGGGTAGGAATTAATCGTTTCGGAATGTGGTGCGAGCTTTGCCATCATGGCTTTGTCTAGTTGGAGGATTGCTTGTGCGGGGCGACCTTGTAACCAAAGTGATTGAGCCAGTTCATGGCAGGCAATGTAAAATGTCTCTCCGCAATCACCTCTGTGTTTTCTGGTGTAGGTGATAGGTAATATTCCCGAGATGTTTGGGAGGTGAGGGCAAGATTGAATACTAGTAGCTAACATGATTGAGCTTGATGAATGTAAGTGTTGGGCACACGATAGGAGCACTGAGTTGTGGCCTTATTTTTAGTGCTACGGGAGCTGCACACAGTTACGTTGGTTGGATCATATTTTGGTCTATCTTGAGCTTCTCCATGCTATTGTACTTCGACTATTTCGCCCTTGGCTATAAGCAAAGGGTGGAGAGTTAGAAGCGTCTGAGTTCCGTGTTACTCTGGAATTTTTTGTTTTTGTGAGGGTAATCGAGCGTGTAATGTATTCCGCGAGACTCCTTGCGACGGATTGCGCAATCAACGATCAGTGAGGCAACAGTTACAAGGTTGCGTAACTCGAGGATGTTCGCATTGACTTTAAAGCCCCAATAAAACTCTCGCACTTCCTTGCGGAGGTTGCGTAAGCGATGGGCGGCTCGCAATAGCCTGTTGTCCGTGCGCACGATGGATACATAGTTCCACATGAGGCGACGCAGCTCATCCCAATTGTGTGAAATGAGCACTTGCTCGTGGATGGGTGTGGCGTCGCCGACTTGCCAAGATGGGATGTCGGGTGAGTCAGAGGATTTCTGGCTTGGGGGGTAACTCTTGAGCATCGCATAGAGTGCTTTTCGGGCCACGACATTTCCTTCTAGAAGGGAATTGGATGCGAGACGGTTTGCTCCATGTAAACCCGTGCACGCTGCCTCTCCAACAACAAAAAGTCCGCGAATTTTGGTCCTTCCGCTCGCGTCCGTAACGACACCGCCGCATTGGTAGTGAGCAGCAGGAACAACAGGGATGGGTTCTTTCTCACAATCTAAACCAAATTTCAAGAGGGTGTTGTAGATGTTTGGAAAGCGCTCCTGCATGAAGCCTTTCGGTTTGTGGATGACATCGAGATAGACGCAACTAGCTCCTGTCTTTTTGATTTCGTGATCAATAGAGCGAGCTATGATGTCACGAGGGGCAAGAGAGCCACGGGGGTCATGCTCTAGCGTGAATTCTTCTCCTTGGGAATTGATCAACTTTCCACCTTCGCCGCGTACTGCTTCAGAAACGAGGAATGAACGCGCTTTTGCTCCAGTTGCGGCTGGATTGTAGAAGCATGTTGGGTGGAATTGCACGAATTCCATGTTGGAGATTGTTGCTCCAGCTCGCCAAGCCATCGCCAAGCCATCGCCAGTGGCGCTGTCGGGGTTCGTGGTGTAGAGGTAAACTTTACCGCAGCCTCCAGTGGCTAACACGATGCGGTCAGATCTAAAAATGTGCACTTCATCAGTCGACTCTTCTAGCACATAGGCACCGAGAATGCGATCTTCTGTCACGCTCTCTAGTTTACCTGTTGTGATCAGATCGATTGCGAAGTGATATTCGAGAAAAGTAATATTTGCGTGAGCACGCGCTTTATTGAGCAGCGTTGAAACGATTGCTTGCCCCGTGGTGTCTTTGGAGTGGAGGACGCGTCGTTTATTGTGTCCTCCTTCATTTCCCAAAGCATACTGGTTCGGGTCGTTCGCTGATTTATCGAACTCTACACCGTGTGCTACAAGTTCATCAATGGTTGCAGTTCCTTCCTCAATAATTTCACGAACAATTTTCTCATCACATAGTCCAGCGCCTGCATCTAGAGTGTCAGCTACATGAGTTTCGTAATTGTCGCCCTGAGAGCGCATTTGCTCATTGAGCACTGCTGATATCCCGCCTTGGGCCCAAGCTGTGTTGGAATCTAATGCTTTACCCTTAGTAATAATGGTGACTGAGCCGTGTTCGGCTGCATGGAGGGCGAATGAAAGACCTGCGATACCAGACCCTATGACAAGAAAGTCAGATTTCATAGTTGATAAGGAGTTAAGCAGTGGAAATTGGATTTAGTTCAATATTATCAATGAGTCTAACATCGTCAAAAAATACAGCGAGAGCAATGACGGAGCGAGATTGAACCTCATTCACATTTTGGAGTGTAACAGCATCAATACATTTGATGTAGTCAATGCGAGCACTTGGAGCCTCTTTGTTGAGCGTGGCTTTCACCATGTTGAGTAGCGCATCGCTGCTCTGTTCGCCGTTTTGTAGCGTTATTTCGGCTGAGAGCAAGGCCTTGCGGATAGCGGGTGCTTGAGCGCGAGCTTCAGAGCTTAGGCGCACGTTGCGGGATGAAAGAGCGAGTCCATCTAGTTCTCTAACTGTGTCTACACCATGGATGATTGTCTGAATGTTGAGGTCGCGAACAAGGCGGTTTATAATGGCTAATTGTTGGAAATCTTTTTTTCCAAATACAGCATCGAGGGGAGTAAAGAGGTTAAAGAGTTTTGTGACTATCGTGCAAACGCCGTCAAAGTGTCCTGGGCGATTAGCACCGCAGAGTTTGTTGGAAAGTGAGTCTTCTGTGACCGTGATCGATCGGTTTTCAGAATAAAGTACTTCAGGAGTCGGAGTGAAAACGAGGTCAACCCCGAGTTCTTCGCAGTGTTTTAGGTCAGCTTTCAATGTGTTGGGATAGTTTGCTAAATCACCTGCATTGTCGAACTGGATTGGGTTGACGAAGATGGAGACTGCAACACAACCATTCGGGCTTGCAATGTTTCGAGCTACCTTGATGAGTTCCAGATGACCTTCGTGAAAGGCGCCCATTGTGGGGACAAGTACTGGAAGTAGTACTTGTTTCTTCTTGGCTAATAGAAGCTCTGGGATTGTTTTGACGATGTCCATAGCGGAAGTTGGCGGCAAAGTGGCTGGAGATAGAGCTAGGATAAAGCAAAAAGATTAAGAAATGAGCGTTGACGTGAGAGCTTAGTTCATGCACATTGTTCTCGATTTAAAATAATCTCAAAGATTCTACTGTTTATGAAAAACACTCTAAAATCCTTTTTCGTCATCGCGGCTACAGTGATGAGCCTCTCCTCTGTTAGTGCTGAAGATTTCAAGCTTGCATCTGTTAGCTTGGAGAAATTGTTCAATGAATTCCACATAACAAAAAAGTTTCATGCTCAAGTGAAGGTAGATCAGGAACGCATCCAGAAGGGTAACGCGAGCCGTCTTGAGCACATCCGTGGTCTTCAGACCGAGATTGAGAAGCTTAGCAAGCAGCGCAATGACGCAACAATTAGCGACAAAAAGCGTCTTGAGATTGAGCGTCAAATTAAGCTTAAAGTAAGCGAAGGAAATGCTGCAGATAACGAGCGTCGTCAGTGGATTCAGCGCCAGAACAAGGCTCTTGCTGAGCAGGCAGGTGAAGAACAGCGTGCTATCCTTGAGGAAATTCAAGTAAAAATTGCAGATTATGCACGCGAGCAAGATCTCGACATGGTGATTGATCGTTCTTCTAAGAGCGCAACACGTACTCCAGTTTTCGCATTCATGAAAGATAAGTACGATGTAACTGAAGTACTTCTTAAGGATCTCAATAAGGATGCTCCTGCGGCTGAGTAATTAGAGATTTCTTCTCTTTTATTATTTTTAAACGTCCATTGCCATTTGGTGATGGACGTTTTTCTTTTTTAGGAAGATGATTCATCAGTACTAAATACCGTCAATACTAAGATAGTTCTTCCCATGTTTGGTTGATCTAGATAATGATGAACGAGATGCAATTTCTGCTAGATCATTGGAGAGATGGGGTGGAGATATTTATCCTGTGGATTGGTATTTATCAGCTATATCGAGCATTTCGGGCAACCCGTGGCGCTCGGATCTTAGTAGGTATTGTGATGATCCTTGCCATTGTGACATCTCTGGCATTTATTTTCCAACTCAAGGTAATCGCATGGATTTTAGTGCGATCGGCACTTTGGGGAGCATTTGCTCTGGTAATTATTTTCCAGCCTGAACTTCGAAGTGCTCTAGCTAAGTTAGGAAGTAGCAGCCTGTTTACGTTTTCAAAAAACCAACGACTCGAGTTCACATCGGTATTGGCAGATGCCGTTATCCAGTTGTCTAAAACACGCATTGGAGCACTCTTTGCCATTGAGAAGGAAATTAGTCTTTTGGAGCATCAAGATACTGGTGTGACAATGGATGCCGAGTTCTCTTCAGAACTGGCGCAGTCGATTTTCTACCCAAAGGCTGCATTACACGATGGAGGGATGATTCTTTCTCAAGGGCGTGTGGCCGCAGCGGGTTGCGTATTTCCTGCAAGTCAGCGTGAGATGTCAGACAGAACGCTAGGCTTACGCCATAGAGCTGCGATAGGGCTCACAGAGGAGACAGATGCGGTAGCAATTGTAGTGAGTGAAGAAACGGGAGGAATATCCATTGCGATCAATGGTGATTTGCAGCGCAACCTTTCGGAAGCAGAATTTCGTGAGATGCTCGAGGAGATTTTTTTACCGAAACAAAAAATACTAGAAGACGATGCTGAAGGAACACTGGATAGCAAAAATAACAGCCTTGATCCTAGCGATCGTGATATGGTTTCTGATTAGCGGAGAAATTAAGAGTCTTAGTTTTTCTACAGACTCAAATAACTCAAGCGAGCAGGGGCAGTAAGATTATTGTCAGCTGGGCTTGCAAGTTCTGTGGCTTTACGCCAATAGAAGCTCACTCTTACAAGAGAGTACTTCTTTATGAGCAAGGGACTATTTATCACTGGAACTGACACTGACTGTGGGAAGACCTATGTCACATCATTAATTATCCGAGCACTACGCGCAGAACGTGTAGACGCTGTCGGCTATAAGCCCATTTGTTGTGGTGATAGAAATGATGCGCTCGAGTTGGTCGATGCGAGTGGTGATGTGCTTACTGCGGATCAGGTAAATCCGCTTTGGTTAAAAACATCTGCTGCACCGCATGTAGCATCGATGTTTGAAAATACTCCTATCGATACGGCTGCGTTAGTGGCTCAGCAGAAGAAGTTAGCTCAGCAGCACCAAGTGGTGGTAACAGAGGGAGCTGGAGGTCTACTCGTGCCTGTCACAGGTAAAGATTACACCATTGCGGAGCTCATGAAAGAGGTGGGTGATCCAGTGATTCTTGTAGTAGGAAATAAGCTTGGAGCGCTAAATCACACCTTGCTTACTGTGGAGGTAATGCGTGCACGAGGTATCGAGCCTGCTAGTTTAGTCTTTAACAATCTTGTCGAAGAGTTGGATACAGCCACTATTACGAACAAGGGTATCGTTGAAGATATGTGCGGCGTAGAAGTGATAACTGATGTGATCCGTGAGCAGCGCGAAATCGAAGCTTGGCCATTTCTCGAGCTTTTAGGTTTGTAAGCCACGTTCACCAAAGTAGGTTTATCTATTATGATCGATATGTTAGTAAATCTCTACGAGTTAGGTGACTCGTCAAAGCTCTATGAAAAGTTAGATGCAAATGAGATTATTCTACGTCGAGCAAATGCCTACGAACGGCACATTGTCGTTAACTGGGTAGGAGAGCATTTCTCACCGAAATGGGTAAGTGAGGTGAAAGTTGCCTTTAGTAGGCAACCTATTACATGTTTCATCGCTACAAAGGATAAGGATATTCTCGGTTTTGCTTGCATTGAGACGACTGCGAAAGGTTTTTATGGACCTACAGGCGTTTCTGAGAATGCGCGTGGAACAAGTGTAGGGAAGGCGCTTCTTTTCAAAAGCATGGAGGCCCTCAAGGAGTTGGGGTATGTCTATGGTGTGATTGGAGGTGTGGGTCCTAGAGAGTTTTATGAAAAGGCAATTGGTGCGGTAGAGATTCCTAACAGTAGTCCTAGTATCTATCGCAACATTCTTCCTGATTAGTTTTCTTTTTTCAAACATGCAAGATCCAACATTTGTAAAAGACGCTTTCAGCAAGATTGCTGATCGTTATGTAGTCACTAACCACGTCCTTAGTATGGGGACGGATATTCTTTGGCGTAAGAAGGTTGGACGTATTGTTAAGGGGTGGCAGCCGAACGACATTCTTGATGTCGCTACTGGTACAGGAGATTTGGCTTTAGAGTTACAAAAAGTGTGCCCTGAAGCGACATTGTTAGCTTCTGATTTTTGTCCAAAAATGCTGGCACATGCGGCTCAGCGTGGTGTGAAGAACATACAGGTAGTTGATGCTATGAATATGCCATTTGAAGACGATTCATGTGACGTACTTACTGTGGCATTTGGTTTGAGAAATATGGCGGACTATCCAGCGGCACTCACTGAAATGAAGCGCGTCATTCATCCTGGAGGGCATTTACTTGTGTTAGACTTCTCTACGCCTGAAGGGGTTCTCCAAAAGCCATATAACTTTTATCTAAATAAAGTTCTTCCAAAGATAGCTGGTGTGCTCACTGGCGAAGAGGCTGCGTATAATTATCTTGCTGGATCTATCGGTGACTTCCCTAGTGGTGAGACAATGAAAAATCTCATCGCGGCACAAGGTTACTCAGAAGTTCAAGGAGTGCCACTGAGCGGTGGAATTGCTGCGATTTACACAGCTCTAGTTTAGGCTGTATTTAGTGAGCATTTTCTTCTGCGTATCCGCTCAAATCTTCTTGTATCTTCGGAGGTAGAAGCCAAAATTTTGTGTATGCACTACGTAGAGAAACTTTCACAACGTATCAAAACTACTGGCTCTCGACTTTGTGTCGGGCTAGACCCAAGACCTAACGACTCAGGCGGCATTGAGGCAATTCCTGAATTGCTCAAGCGTGTTGTTGGGGAAACGTGGGAGTATGCCGCAGCTTTCAAGCCTAATATGGCCTACTTTGAGGCCATGGGTTTACATGGCCTTGAGATTCTTGAGGAAATGTTAGGTGATATGCCTAAGGAAGTACCGATTATCTTAGATGCGAAACGTTCAGACATAGGAGAAACTCAGAAGTACTATGCACGTTCTTATTTTGAGAACTGGAATGTGGATGCTGTGACACTCAATCCATTTCTTGGATACGACACTATGGAGCCATTTCTCGATTGGGAAGGTAAGGCAATCTACATCCTGGCGGTTACATCGAACCTTGGTAGCACGGACTTTCAGCGTCAGATGGTAGGTGACCGTTATGTGTTTGAGTTGGTGCAGGATATCTGTCAACGAGCTAAAGAAGAAAATCGCAAAACTGATGTCGGTATGGTCGTAGGGCTTACCAACGCAAGTGATGATGTGTTAAGTCGGATCCAAGATTTTCCATTGCTCATTCCTGGACTTGGAGCTCAAGGTGGAGACCTTGAGAATATGGTGGGTCGTGGCCGGACTGCGCCAGATACGATCAATGTGTCTCGCGGCATAATGTATAAAGAAATGGAGAAGAGATACGCCCTCAAAGCAAAAAAGTGGGCTGATAAAATCTCTGCTGCATATCCAGCGTAGCAACATTTTATCTTAAGATGTTAGAAAATCTTCGATTGTTAGATTTCCGTTGTTTCGATTCACTTAGTCTCGAGTTTACCGAGCGTGGAGGAATATTTATTGGAAATAATACCCAAGGAAAAACGTCCATCCTTGAGGCAATATGCGTTCTTTTACGCCTTCAATCACCACGGTCTAAGAACCTAAGACCCTTAGTTCGTTTTGGGTCGAATGGTTTTGGTGTAGCAGGAGAATGTGGTGAGCGAGACCTTGCTGTCCGTCATTCACGTGGCTCCAGCCAATTGCAGTTGGATGGAGAAGTGATAGAGACACAAAATGCCTACCTCCAACAGAGTGACCTAATCGTCTGGCTTGGTAATGAAGATGTCGATCTCATTCGTGGAAGTGGTGGTGGACGACGTCGTTATTTAGATTTTATCTGCTCGCAGTTAGATAGTGGTTACCGTCGGGCCTTAAGTCGCTATCGCCGTGCGCTCAAAGCGCGTAACTTATTGCTAAAAGATCTAAGAGCTAGTGACGCAGAGCTCCAAGCGTATGCAGAAGTTCTCATAGAAAATGGTGATTACATCAATAAAGTGAGGGCGAGAATAGTGCAGCTGTTAGGAAAGCATGCGGCTAGAGCTCAACAACAAATCAGTGAAAGAGAGGAGCTGCTCGCGATCGAATACATCACAGGTAGTGGTGGTGATATGCGTCTCGCCTTATCAACCACAGCTGAGGCGGGACGTAGGCAGCGCCAGACTCTGGCTGGACCGCACAGAGATGATTTAAAACTCACCATCAACAAGATGGCTGCAGCGGATTTTGCGAGTGAAGGCCAACAAAGGACAATCGCTCTTGCTATGAAATTAGCACAAGGTGAGGCTCTTCAAGAAAGCGCGGGGAGAACGCCGATCTATTTACTCGACGACATTTTTGGAGAGCTAGACCTCGCTCGACGCAATGCCTTGATGAGAGCTCTGCCGAAGAATGCTCAAAAGTTCATTACCACCACGACTATTGATTGGATGGTTGGCGAATGGCAGGAATGGTTGCGCTATGAAGTGGAAGGCGGTAGTGTAAAAAGAATGCTGACAGCTGATTGAGCGCGTTCTATTTTGTTAGTACGTTTTTATCCTCAATGAATATTTCCCGTCAGATTGCGGCCAATTTCTTGATGGGCGATGTCACAAGCGAATTGGCACAAAATGGCGGCGTGGATGACGAACCTAGCGATGCATCACTGGTGAAACGAGCGCAAGCTGAGGAATATGCAGCAAGCATTTGACATCTGAGTAATCAGGCACGGGGGGGAATTTTATACTATGATAGTGAACATGATCCATAACAAAGCTGATGCATGGGATTTGACCTAAGATGCCTTCTTGAAAGCATGGAAGGCTCTGCCAAAAGTTGAAAATCGTGTGCAATTTTCGATATAGGTGTTCCGTATCAGCCACAATGTCATCTATGATTGGATAAAAAAGAAGCTGCAAAGCGCTGGAGAATGAACTCATTTAGGGCACCTCTAAAAACCAGTTAATTCCAATATTATTAAAAAAGGTTAGTCTGAGGCAACGAGGTTCTTAGAGGTGCCCTAAACACAAAAAACTCAGCAGGTGGTCACCTGCTGAGTTTGAAAGAATACGACCCGCTTGCTCTAAAGAGAGCTTTTACTTACGGCGGCGCAAGATGAGAGCGAGGCCACCAAAGCCGAGAAGGGCGGTGGTAGACGGTTCAGGAACTGCTCTGACAAATGCTGCGCTGTGGGCAGCTATTTCTGTGGCACTCAGCTGTGAGTTATATGCTGCGAAACCAAGGATGTTACCTGGAAGTGCGCTGTTGAAGCCACCATTGAGTAAAGCACCCCCCAAACCTGTTAGACCAGCAATATCGATGGCAGCTCCAGTGAAGGTGTGAGCAAGGGCACCGTTTACATAGAGATAAGTGTTCGTTCCATCTGTGGTGAATACAAGGTGGGTATCCGTGTCTGCGGTAAGAGCAACTCCAGAGTCTTTAGTACCGAATCCTCCAGATTTGAAATTAGTGATACCGTAGTTGTTAGTATCGGTGGCGTGCTCCCATGCAAGGTATTGATTGTTGGTGGAATCACCGAGGAGGATTGAAGCACCAAATTCTAATGGGGTACTACCAGCGTTGACGATGAACTCGAAGCTCATTGCAGTACCTGCTGTAGTTCCTACGTTGATGGTTTCAGGTGTGCTTACTGTAGTGAACTTGGTAGCAGTAGCTGTAGTGCCTGTACCGACAGCTGTTTGCCAATGACTAAGAGCTGCATGTGCAGAGCTTGCACCGATGACGAGTGAGGCTAGTAAGAGAGATGTTTTAAACTTCATTATTCCTAAGTTTTTAAATATGCTTAGGAACCTAAATATGCTTAGGAACCTAAATATGCTTAGGAACCTAAATATGCTTAGGAACCTAAATATGCTTAGGAACCTAAAGTTAGATTCTTAACTATAGTCAGATTGCAAAAGACGTCAACAATAAATTTGCATTTTTTTAGCGAGGAGGTGCCGAAGGTAAGAATACTGCTTAGTGAATAGGTTGAATGTGGTTTTGCTAGTTCTTGAAGGTTTGTGCACATTTCCACCAAAAGCAAGTTGGAGTGACTCCAAAGTTCGACCTCATTACTCAGTAATTTTGTAAATAGATCCAGTGTGAGAGATGATATAAGCTTCACCTTGTGGATCGACGGAAAAGTCGCAGATATTACGGATAACTTTTTCATTTTGGCTAAAGTGATCCTTGTGGTGCTGAATATCGATGAGTTTGCCACCTTTGTAGTCGGCACTCCAAATATTATTGCTGATGTAATCTGCAAACAAGTAGCGCCCTTGGAGTTCTTTCACCGAACCTTGATAGACGATCCCTCCAGTAATACTAAACCCTCCATCAGCTTTCATATTGTGAGCGTATTCATATGCTGGCTCTACTGTTTTATCGTCAGAAGTTTTGCTAGCTTTAGGGTTTTTCGTTCTATGTGTACCTTCTAATTGAGGCCAACCAAAATTACATTGTTTCAGTTCTTCTAACGGAACGACATTAAGTTCCTCCCAAGCATTTTGTCCGACATCTGCTATAAAAAGCTGGTTGTCATGCCAGGTACAACGCCATGGATTGCGTAATCCATAAGCATAAATTTCTGATAAAGCCTCGTCCGAGTCTACATAAGGATTATTTTTTGGGACTTTGTAAAAACGGCTACCCGAGACATCGATTCTCAAAAGCTTACCAAGTAATGTTCCGAGATCTTGTGAACGACGCTTGGGGTCGTTGGCACTTCCGCCATCGCCCAAGCCTACGTACAACATGCCATCTGGACCAAAGCCAATCCAGCCGCCATTGTGGTTCTTAAAGTCCTGCTTTTGTGAAATCAAAAATTCTTCAGAGTTGGGTACGGCCTTGGTGGGGGAAGCTGCTAGAAAACGTGATAGCTGTGTGTTGCCTTTAGTGTCTGTGTAGTAGAGGTAGAAACGACTATCTTTGTGAAAATTAGGAGAAAATGCCATGCCTAGCAGTCCTTGCTCATTCATTTTGATGCGAATGCTAGATCGCAGGTCTAGAAATGGCTCTTCGAGCAATAGCATCTTTTTACGGTCATACATTTTGATGAGTCCCACCTTTTCAACGATATAGAGATAATCTGTACTCTGTTTGGGGGCTGTGAGGTAAATCGGCTTATCCAAACCATCTAAGAAAAGACGAGCGCGTGGATCTGCTAATGCGGTGGATGAAAGAGTAAGGGCGAGGAAAAGGCTTAGGCGCATGGCATACATGTAACTATTGGGCTCTGACTTTACAAAACTATTCCTCGAAGTACTTGCTCAAATGGGTTCTCAGTTCTGAGTAAGTTCAGAAAAGGCGACTTTTCACTGCTGAAACTGAAGTGCTAGGGGGATAGGTTGGGAAATGCTAGATTCAAAAAGCTGATGTACTGGATCCACGAATACGAGATAGTTGGTACTAAACCAAGTAGTTCCTAGTTGAACTCTACAAGCATCACTCATCCAAGCCATACGCTAACTCAACCCACGTATCTGTTCTACAAACGGAGAAGTTGCAAAGACTTTACCAGTATGTCGACTTAGCGAATGAATCGTTGGGGCAGGTTTTTTAAAAGCCCTTGGAGCTCTTGAATTTCAGACAAGTAAGCTGTTCGTTGCTCGGCAGAGAGGGCAGGCTGCTTGAGTGCGGTTCGAATGACTGCTTCTCGCCGTTGTAGCTGTTTGGCAATCAGCATGCTCATGGTTTCTTCTGCCGCACGAATTGGATCATCAGGTAGTACTTTAGCAAAGTTGCGTTGTAACGCTAGTTGGTCAGCAGGGGGGAGTGTAATGATGAAGCTTTGCACTGAAGATGTCTTTGATGGATCAGGCTTTTTTGAGAGGATGTGATTGAGCAGGTGACCTCCAGGAGTCACGGCTAATGGTTCGTGAAGGGCCTCGACTTGCTCGCAAAGCCAATCGAGCGCAATGTCTGAGTTTAGCGCCAAAAAACATAGGTAGGCGACTGTGCCATCCATCTGAGTGGGCTCAATTACCTCTGCAGGCATTTCAGATGGATCACGATAGTTACTCGCTCGGCTTTTTTCGAACTTTCTCTTCTTTGCCGACTTTACTATTAGTTCTCTAAAGTCACGGTCACTGATGCCAAGTCGTGCAGCAACTTTGGAGACGATCTTGTCCTGCGCTACTTTATCACCGACCATTTGCGCAAGTTCTGAAAGCTCAGAGGCCAAATCTGACGTCTCCTTGATACTAGTGAGATCTACTGTAGATACTGCGTGAGAAAGCTTGTAATCGAAGAACTCTTGAGCGTTTTCAAGCAGTTGCTGAAATTCCTTCACTCCATGGGTCTGGATATAGGAATCAGGATCTTCATCTTCTGGCATCGTAACACAGCGTACATTGATCTCTTCTTTTACGAGAGCCTTGAAGGCTCTTGTGGTAGCTTTGTGACCAGCCGCATCTGAGTCGTAGCAAAGTACAGCTTCTTTTGTGTAGCGTTTGAGTAGTCGTGCGTGGTGTTCTGTAGTTCCCGTACCAAGCGCACAGATTGCATTCTTAATTCCTTGCTCAGAGAGGGCAATTACATCGATCTGACCTTCACAAAGAATGGCACATTTCGCCTGAGAGATTGACCGACGCGCTTTATCTAGACCAAAAAAAGTACGGGACTTATCAAAGAGTTGAGTCTGACGAGTGTTGATGTACTTGCCAGCCTTCGGGTCGTTTATCAACTGCCGTGCACTGTAGCCGATAATGTCTCCATAATCATTATGGATAGGGAAGAGGAGTCGGTTTCTCCAGTTCACATAAATCCCTTTACTAAGATTACCTTCCTCTTTGAGGTTGCAGATACCTGAGTCGCAGAGCTCTCTTCCTGTGAAACCTTTCTCTTTGGCCCACTCTAGGAAAACTGCTGTATTTTCAGGCATCCAGCCGATGAGCCAGCGTTCTTCAGAATCTGCCGTGAATCCTCGTTTCTTGAGATAATCTCGAGCGATTTGCGCATCGGGTGATTCTCTGACAAGTTGGCGAAAGAATTTGGCTGACTCGTTGTGAAGCTGAACAAGGCGAGATTTCGAGCGTCGGCGCTTCTCTGTCTGTGGGTCGTTATAGACTTCTTCGATGATTGGTACACTTGATCGATCAGCGAGTTTCTTTACGGCATCTACGAAAGGAAGGTTTTCGTATTTTTGGACAAAAGTAATGGCTGATCCACCTTCGCCGCAGCCAAAGCAGTAGAAGAACTGGCGGGCTGGATTGACGTTGAATGATGGAGTCTTCTCGTTATGAAATGGGCAATTGGCCTTGAAAGTGCCGCCAGTGCGCTTGAGCGGAATATATCCCGAGATCACATCGACAATATCTGTTTGATCCAAAATAGCCTGGATCGTTTCCTCTGGTATGAACGCCACACGAGATGTTCTGCATGCTGCAGACTGAGGATTCAATAAGGAAAATTATTTTCAGCCATCTAACCTATACTCAATAAGATGACCTTAGTATTCAAAGCTCTAATATTTCCTATCAGAATCCTATTGTAATCATTTCGGTTGCGAGGTGAAAATTCATGGGCATAATTCCGCCAGATTTTACTCACACACTTTATATGGAGAACGTAATCATCATTGGAACAGGCCCTGCTGGTTATACAGCAGCGATTTACTCTGCACGCGCAGACTTTAACCCACTCATTCTCACTGGCTCCCAGCCAGGTGGTCAGCTCACAACGACTACTGACGTTGAGAACTTTCCAGGTTTTCCAGACGGCATCATGGGTCCAGAGCTCATGCAAAGAATGCAGGCACAGGCTGAGAAGTTCGGTGCTCGCGTGCAGAACAGCGTAGAGGTGATTAGTGTTGAGAAAAACGACGACAGTTCCTTCACTGTGAATGCCAAACAGGTATTTGGTGCTAAGACAATGAGTTGGCAGACTAAGACCGTAATCATCGCATCTGGAGCATCTGCTCGCTACCTTGGTATTGAAGGAGAAATGGATCTCGTGAAGAGCGGTGCAGGTCTTACCGCATGTGCTACATGTGATGGAGCATTCTACCGCGACGTTCCTGTCTGTGTAATCGGTGGTGGTGACACTGCTGCTGAGGAAGCAACATTCCTCACAAAGTTCGCAAGCAAGGTTTACCTCATCCACCGCCGTGACGAGTTTCGTGCTTCCAAGGTGATGGCTGCTCGTGCACTCGCGAACGAAAAGATTGAGCCAGTTTGGAACTCCCAGGTGACTGAATACCTTCTCGACGACAACGGCCGCATCCGGGGTGTGAAGCTAGAGAGCACAGTAGACGGCACAGAGTCCGAACTTCCACTCGAAGGTGTGTTCATGGCGATCGGTCACAACCCTAACAGCAGTTTCGTAAGTGAGGAGCTCGTAGACAAAGACGAAAACGGCTGTCTTCTCCAGATCCCAGGCAAGACTGCGACAAAGACCCCTGGTATCTTCGCGGCTGGTGACATCGCAGACACAGTTTATCGTCAGGGTATCACAGCAGCAGGCCAAGGCTGTGCTGCAGCGCTCGAAGCTGAGCATTATATTGCAGCACTTTAAGGAGCCTACTAAAGATTTAGATCAGCGTGATTCCCTAATCAGAGTCACGCTTTTTGTGCCTCCATGCACTCTGTTAGTGCATTTTTACATTATGAGTTTTCTATCCAATGTGCGGTATTGCACAGCCTCCATCATGTGATGGAGTTGAATAGATTCTACGCCTTCCAGATCTGCGATAGTCCTAGCCACTTTTAGAATGCGGTCGTGTGCACGTGCGGAAAAGTTCAGTTCTCGCATTGCTTGTTCAAAATATTGAGATGTTTCTTTATCGATTTCGCAGTGCTTAGCCATCAATCTACTAGGTAACATGCTGTTACTAGAAATTCCGTCGATAGAGCTATAGCGCACTTCTTGAATAGACCTCGCCTTCATTACACGTTGTTTCACACTTTCTGAACGTTCACCTCGATCACCATCCCTTAGTTCAGCATACTCGATCAATGGCACCTCAACATGGAGATCGACTCGATCGAGTAGTGGACCTGAAATGCGTTGCCGGTACTTTTCAATTTGAGAAGGTGAGCAACGGCATTCGCGTTTAGGATCTCCATAGTAGCCACAAGGGCAAGGATTAAGCGCAACAACTAACATACAATTACAAGGAAAGGTTAGTGTGCCAGCTGCTCTCGAGATGCAAACCTCTCTGTCCTCTAGAGGCTGGCGTAACACTTCGAGAGTTTGTCTCCGAAACTCAGGAAGCTCATCGAGAAAGAGTACTCCATTATGTGCTAAGCTTACCTCTCCTGGTGATGGATTCGTGCCGCCACCTAACAATCCAGCATCAGAGATTGTATGATGAGGTGCGCGATAGGGACGCCTTCTTTTTAGGGGAGCGCTTCCGTTGAGCTTACCTGAGATGGAATGAATCTTTGTTGTTTCGATGGCCTCGCTGAGTGGCATGTCAGGAAGAATAGAGGGAATACGTTTTGCAATCATGGATTTGCCCGTACCCGGAGGTCCCACCATCAGCATGTTATGTCCTCCAGCAGCGGCGATCTCGAGGGCTCGTTTGACTTGGTGCTGGCCTTTTACATCTGAAAGGTCGTCTAGATGCTTAGTGGATTCATGATCATCAATCTGTTCAACTTTGGTGTGTGGCGCTTGTGCAAGTTCACCTGTGATCAGTAGCCAAGCTTGGTAGAGATTTTCCACACCATAAACTTCGATGCCGTCAACCACAGCCGCTTCCTCAACGTTCGTTAAAGGGACGATGAGCCGAGTTCGACCTTTGTTCTTGGCTTCTAACGCTATCGAAATGACACCTTTGACACTTCGCACAGAGCCATCGAGTGCTAGCTCTCCAACAATGCAATAGCGTTCAGGGAATGGGAGTTGCTTTTCCATGCCTGCTGCAGCCATGACTAAAGCAATAGGTAGATCAAAACTGGGGCCTTCTTTTTTGAGATCTGCAGGGGCCAAATTGACGGTGTTAACTCCTTTACCGAAGAGTAAACCACTATTGCTAATCGCGCTGATTACTCGCTGTGAGCTCTCCCTTACTGCGGCATCCGGTAGACCCACCAAGGACATTTTAAATTGATCACGTTTGACGTGGTTTACTTCGACTTCCACCTCAATCGCATCGACACCACTCAAAGTAGCTGAAAATAAACGCACTAACATTGGTGTAATCTAACAGTTAGCCTAATTTGCTTCAAGATAAACTTAACATGAAGGGGGGTGGTAAAATACATACTACTGTGTGGTCATGCACAGTGTTGTGATGCTTATGAGGTTTTTAGTAGAATAGAATAAGAGTTGTAAACAACTGTATAGTTGCTATGCGTCTGCAACTTTATTTCTGAATCCATGTTTGAACAAATTGTAAAAATAGCTCTGCCGTTGGCTCTGATCTTTGTAATGATCGGGGTTGGGATAAGCTTGGAACTTGCAGATTTTAAGCGGATCTCGAAATTTCCAAAAGCATTTTTTGTAGGTGCTTTTGCTCAATTGATCTTACTTCCTTTACTCGCGATTGCTGTGATTACAGCCTTTGGTTTGAGTGGGGCGTTGGCGATGGGGGTATTGATTATTGCGCTCTGTCCAGGTGGTGTAACTTCGAACCTTTTTACCTATCTAGCGAAGGGGGATGTAGGCCTTTCTGTAAGCCTTACGGCTGTGATTGGTTTTATCACACCATTCACTATTCCACTGGTTGTGAACTGGGGCTTGGATTGGCAAAATCTTGCGAATGCAGGCTTTGAGCTTCCTGTTGGCTCTACTGTGATCAAGCTCTTAGTGATTTCTGTGATTCCAGTGCTGATTGGCATGGGGGTGAGAAGTTGGGTAAAAGACAAGCGTGAGATGGTAGAGTCGATCGTAAGAAAAGCTTCTTCTGCGGTATTAGGCCTAGTGATTATCGGTCTTTACTTCAAACTTGGTGCAGAGAAGGTGAATGAATATGCGGTGCTGGCTGGTCCAGTATGTGTAGCGATGAATGTCATCGGAATGGCGATGGGGATCGCTCTCGCACTGATATTCAAACTCAACATGGCACAACGTACTTGTGTGATGTTAGAAGTTGGTTTGCAGAATGGAACGATTGCTCTTTTGATAGCAACGACGATTCTCAAGAGCGATGTCATGTCGATCGCTCCCGTAATTTATAGTCTGTGGATGATGGTTTCAGCGACTGTGGTTGTATTCTTATCAAAGCGTGGCCGTAGCGGAGATGATATTGATTCCTCTGAAATGGCTCTGGATTGTTAGGTCAGACCGATGAGGCGTTCGATCATCCAATAGCTGCCAACGGCAGCGATACTAGCAGAAGCTACTTTTCTGATTGTCGGGAAGTAGCTTTTTTCTTTGGCCCAATAGAGGCTGATAAGAACGATAGCTATGACGCTGACTTGACCGAGCTCGACGCCAAGGTTGGCTACGATAAGAGGCATCGCGATTGAGCCAGAGGATTGGATAGTTTCGCCGAGAACTGAGGCAAAGCCAAGTCCGTGGATGAGTCCAAAAATAAAAATGGTGATGAGCCGGTGTGGTTTGAGTTGCTTAGTGAAGAAGTTTTCTACTGCGACATAGACGATGGTCCCAGCAATGAGAATTTCGATCCACGCCATAAGGAGGGGCGGAGGAGTGGGGATGATGTTAGCAATGGTGAGTCCGAGGGTGATCGTGTGACCTAGAGTGAAAATAAGTGATTGGCTGAGCAATGGACGCCAAGCAAAGCTTAGAAAGCAAAGTGCAGCGATGAAGAGTACGTGGTCCCAGCCTTCGGGAATGACGTGGCTGTAGCCGTAATTGAGGAAGCTAAAGAAGGAGGTTTGAGCACTCGGTGGAGTAGCATCAGCAGTCCATAGATCCTGTGTTTTTCCTGGATAGCTTGTAATAATTCGCTCGGATCCCATGCGGCTGTATCCGAAGGCAAAATCTGGGTGGTCACCATCTGCTATAAAGACTTCAAGTGTGTCTCCATTTTTAGGAACTGAGCCAGTGCACTGGATGCTAAAGTAGGCAAAGCCGAGGTCGGTGAATGGATTTGCAAACTCTGGCGGTGAGCTTTCCCATTCGGGGAAGTGGACGCGGTAGTGAATGGATTGCTGTTGATTTTTATTTATCCAGCGAAGTTGAAGGCATTCTCTGAGATAGGTCTCGGCTTCCTTACGTAGCTCGGCATGTTGTTCGGGAGTTTGCTTGATGAGCCATTCACGTTTTGGTTGCAATGCAAGCTTGTCGGCTCTCATCTCAGGTAAAGCGATGCCGGCATCGAAACGTACTTCAGCCATCCATTCGTTTTCATCGACCGAGAAGTCGACAAAGAGCTGTTGTACGATATGACCAGAGCTAGTGCTGAGCAGCGAGAGCGAGAAAAGAAGCGTGAGGGCGAGAGCTTTCATAGCGATGTCTCTTGGAATCCTAGGTTTAGCTAAAGTGTTCTCAGCTTCTAGTGAGAGGAGTGGCAGAAGTACTTGCGCCACATATGGTGCCAATCCGTGTCAGTTTTGGAAAGGTTGAAGGCCAAGCTTCGACTAGCTGTTGAACTTTGTCCTCAGGCAGTGTGAAGAGAAGCTCGTAATCTTCTCCATCGGATAGGGCCTGTGCGGTCGTACAATCGGCATTACATGGAATGCTCGGCAGGTCGACTTCGTAACTTACGTTGCTAAGTGCGGTCATGCGGGGGAGATCTTTGGCGAGACCATCGGAGAGATCCATCATGGCGCTCGGTTTGTAATGTCGAACGAGCCATTGGGCTTCTTCGAGTCTTGGGGTGAAATCGAGATGCTTGCCCTTGAGTGAACTTCCAAGTGTTCCTGTGACGAAAATGGCATCAGTGGGTGATGCTGTACTGCGCAATACGAGTTTTTCTTTTTTTACCCATCCAGTACCAGCAATTGAAATGACATTGGCCGAATTTTTGGGGACGGAGGAAGTCTCACCACCAACGATTGAGAGCTGGTAGCCGCTCGCGCATTTTTGCATTCCTCGATAGAGGGCATCTAGCCATTCAACAGTGGTGTTTGGGCGTAGAACAAGGGTGACAACAAAAGATTGGGGGGTGCCTCCCATAACTGCGATATCGCTCACGACGCGTGCAATGGCTTTCCAGCCGACCCGTGCCGCATCTTCATCTGGATAGAAATGCATGGACTCAACGACACAGTCGGTCTTGAGGAGTTGGAGATCGTTGCTCGGAAGGGTGACGACGGCGCAGTCATCGCCTGGGCCGACAAGTATATCCTCGCGCTGAACGAGTTGTTCAGTGATACGTGAAATAAGCTGATCTTCTGAGCTGTCGGAGAGTTTCATAATTGGTCACCCATGGTGAGCATGAAGAAAACATTGATGATATTGAAGATACCGTGACAAAGGATGCAGGACCAAATGCTACCGCTGGCTTCATAGAGTAGGGCGAGTAAAATGCCAAAAATCGAGAGAGGGATCACGGCCCATACTTCACCATGGATGGCACCAAAGAAAATTCCTGAAAAGATCGCAGCTATGATGGGCTCAGAGTATTTTTTCGCGACAGGATAAAGATAGCCACGAAAGATGATTTCTTCGGCAAATGGAGCTATCACACAAGCGCCAAGAATCATGATCAGCCGTTTTTGGTTTTCCTGCGAAACCATGAGCTCGTCGACTAATTTTTGGTTTTGCTTTTCACCTAAGCGTTCGGTCAGCCATTGCTCAACTCCAAGTTGAGAAAGAGCGATGCTAGCAATGAACATGATGACGTAGGCCACTACAGCCCATGTGATTACTTGGGCTGGGTGCTTGGGTTCGAGCCCTAAGGCATCAGGAAATAGTCCTCGTTGATGGTAGAGCCCAAACACGATGGCTGCCATCGTAGTGAGAATTCCAAAATTGAGGATCAAGCTCAGAGGCGTGATGACCGTTTCACTGCGATCAATATAGGGACCAACGAGACCGAGAGAGAATGGAAGGGTCACTAGCAGGCAGCCGATGATATCCGCTGGGCCTAGACCCGTCGTGCTCACAGAGCCAATCTTGTTCCACTGTAAGCTGGGTGAAGTCTTGCGCACCCATGCGTGTAGTAGCCCCGCTAGGAGCATGCTGATCACGCAAATGAGGCCAATGTCCTGCAAGATGGCGTGACCAAACGCGCCTTGGCTGAGAGCTAGGAGATTCATGTTCGTGTTAGATTTCCGCTATCGCCGTTGGAGCATCGATCCACTTGTTGTGTTCTTTGATGAGGTCGATGAGGCGGTCAACAGCTTCTGCTTCTGGGATGTTGAACTTCACAGGCGTCTTGTTGACGTAGAGATTGATTTTGTTCGGAGCTCCACCGACGTAGCCGAAGTCCGCATCAGCCATTTCTCCTGGACCGTTGACGATACATCCCATTACGGCGATGCGTACGCCTTTGAGATGACTGGTAGCTGCACGGATCTTCTGCGTAGTTTCTTGAAGGTTGAAGAGGGTGCGGCCGCAACTTGGGCAAGCAACGTAATCGGTTTTGAAGATACGTGTGCCGGCTGCTTGAAGAATATTATATGCGAGTCTGAGCGATTGACCTGGGGCTTGTTCTCCTTGTACTAACACTGCATCACCAATGCCGTCACAGAGAAGGGATCCAATGTTTCTAGCCGCAGTGAGGAGCGTGTCCTGAAAATCTTTGTTCGGGTCAGTGGATGGGAAGAAGGTGTCCTTGAGGAGGATCGGGTGGTGAGCGTCGAGCTTGCACACGAGTAGGCGGAAGGCGTGAATTACTGCCATCGGGTGATCATCGGGGACCGTAACCAAGGTCGGTTTTGCCTCAGCATTGATGGTGGCGATTTCCTTTTCGTTTTCTGGATCAATCTCAACGACGCCAGATTGCTCGACGACGATCTCAGGGGTGAAATCACCAAGCTTGTCGATCTTGTGAGCGAGAGCATCGTATTTTTTCTGTGAGGTGAAGACGCGCACTGTGTTAGTTCCACCGAGCTTGATGTCGTTGATCGTGATTTCGTGTGACTTACGACGTCTATAGGAAAATGGATCGTAGCTGAGGGTGCCACATTGTTGTCCTTCTGGGTCGTGTGGGATGTGTGAATCTACAATATTATCGACGAGCGCAAGAGCAACAGGGATTTCTTTGATTGGGTCTTCGGTGAGGGATACGCGGATGGTGTCGCCAACGCCGTCAGCGAGGAGTGAGCCAATGCCAATGGCGGATTTAATGCGACCATCTTCGCCGTCGCCAGCCTCAGTGACTCCAAGGTGGATTGGGTAATTCCAATCAGAGCCTTCCTGCATGAGACGCGCTACGAGAAGGCGGTAAGCTTCGATCATGACCTTCGGATTCGAAGCTTTCATCGAGAAAATGAAATTGTGGTAATCATTATCTCGAGCGATGCGGGCAAACTCGAGCGCACTCTCGACCATGCCGAGCGGGGTGTCGCCATAACGATTCATGATGCGGTCAGAGAGTGAACCATGATTGGTGCCGATGCGTATTGCGCGATTGTTTTCCTTACAGAGATCTACGAGTGGTGTAAATTCTTCGCGGATACGTTCGAGCTCTTCTTCGTATTGCTCGTCAGAATATTCGCGAATTTCAAATTTCTTCTTATCGGCATAGTTGCCTGGGTTTACGCGGATTTTTTCGACCCACTTTGCGGCTTCGAGAGCAGCATCTGGTTTGAAATGAATATCTGCTACGAGTGGAACTTCGCAGCCAACAGCTCTGACTTCACGTACGATGTTCTTGAGATTTTCTGCATACTTACGTGTTTGTGCAGTCACGCGGACGAGTTCACAGCCAGCAGCTGCGAGCTCTAAAATTTCTTTCACACAGCTCTCAGTGTCGCGGGTGTCTGAAGTGATCATGGATTGAATACGAACAGGGTTGTCACCACCAATTTTGAGTGTACCTATAGTGATTTCGCGGGAAACGCGACGCTGGTAGGCAAAGAGATCTGGGCAGTAGTGGAGTGCTGTGTGAGCAGCTTCAATCATGATGGGTGCGGGTATAAACTAGTTTTGGCGTTGCGTCCAAAGGTAAGAATTAGATTTTTCTGAGAGGAAAATTACTTTGTCGTTCCCATGGTGTCGCCCATGAGCGCGTAGAGTTCTTGGCAGTTTGAGCTATGCTTTAGTAGGTCAGCCGCAAGCTGCGCTTTTCCTGGTTCAAAGATAGTGATGGTAGAGGATCCTCCGAAGGCGAAGTAGCCTTTTTCATCGCCTTTTTGAATCGGCTGGTTGGTTTTGTAAGTTTGGAGAATAGAGCCGACGCAGGTAGCTCCTATCTCGAGGATGAGTACCTTGCCGAGATTTTCAGTTTCTAGGACCGTGCAGGTACGCTTGTTTTTCCACATGTAGGCAAGGCGTTGGCGCAAGGCGATAGGGGAAACCGAGAAAAGTGGCCCATTGATCAAGCGTGTCTCGCTCGGGGTGCCTGAGCAAGGAAAGTGGAAGCGGTGATAGTCGACTGGACAGAGACGTGACAATACCAATGAACCGCCTTTGAATTGTTCATAGAGAGCGTCGTCTTTGATGAGAGCTCTCAGATTCCATTGTTGGCCTTTGATAAATGTTCCATTGATTCGTTCAGCATTTTCAAAACCAAGATGGCGTCCGTCAACCGGGAAGACGATGTCGGAGTCGGCAATCGGGCGAACTTCTGGCTTAAGCTTGCGGTAGAAGAAATCGTTGAAGTGGCGGTAGCTTTCTAGGGCGTCGAGAAAATCATCCACATTTATTCCATATTCTTCGATGAATGGTGCAATTTTGGCAGCGGTCTTTGGTTGATTCATGCGTTGACCGTACCAAGCGGAAAAGAACGGTCGCTTCACGAAGGCGTGAAGCGCGATTTTCCCGAGTGGATTGTCGTAAGCCCATTTGAGAAATCCTTCTCCATAGACTTGTTCGGTTTCGATGCTATCAGTGTAACGATTATAGAAAGTAATAGGAACCACGCAGCGTAGTGTGATAAAGCATTGTGGAAAAGCAATCTATGAATACCGAAGAATTAGTGCTTCGTGGATGTCCGATTACCCTTGCATCTTATCGCGACCAATATTATCGGCACATCAGTCATGAACTTATACAAGTTAGCTCTGGGGCTTGCCCTAATGATTGCTCTCATCAGCTGTGATGATAGTACCAAACCTGTGACAGTCATAGAGACTCGAAAGATTAGCAGCTACGATGAAGAGGGAAATCTTCATGCTGTGATGCCTGCAGAGTGGCGCAGGGTGCCAAGCACAAAATTTCGTGATTTTAATTGTAAATTTAACAAAGATGGTGAGGTCTACATTTCCGTAGGCAGTGGTGGAGTCAAAGAAAACGCAGAGCGTTGGTTGAAGCAGTTTGGTGACAATAACTCAGTCATCGTACCCGAGCTTGAGAAAATCGACGTGCTCGGTCAACAGGCCGCGATATTGGAAGCCGAAGGCCCCTTTACTGGTATACGTGGAATCAATATCGAAGACGCAGCATTGTTGGGAATGTTGATAGAAGTCAATGGGGGCTTGATCACCGTGAAAATGGTGGGCAAGGCAGATGAAGTGAAAGCACAACGCGAGAACTTCCTTTCTTTCTGTAAAAGTATTCAATGGAAGTAAGCGATGAGTCAGAAACAAAGTAATCATCTTACAAATATTTTCGTTTTCATCGGCGGGTTTCACGTAGCTATCGTGAGTATGGTACTTCTGCTTATTTTGACGTGGCTCTCTACGCTTGAGCAAACTGGACCTAGCGGTCTCTACTGGACGCTGAAAAAATATTTTAGCTTTGAATCTTATATCGTGCGCCCGACGCTCAATGGGCACGATCTCCCAATCGTTCTTCCTGGCGGCTACTGGGTCTGTGTTGTATTCACGCTGAACCTTCTCGTTGGAGGTGTGATGCGTATGCGTAAGGGCTGGAAGCACGCACCCATACTGGTATCGCATTTTAGTATGCTGATGTTGATGGTAGGAGGAGCTGTTACTTACCACCAATCTCGCGAAGCTTACATGCAGCTCGAGGTCGGACAAAGCGGAGGCGCAGCATTCAGTCTTACTGAACTTTCTGTAGAAGTGGCAGAACTAAAAGATGGGGTTAAGCAAGACCCGCTCGTGATTCATTCAGAATTACTCAAAGGTGTGCGTGGTCACCCAACCGAGTCACGTCAGTTCTTGCTGCCGAATTTCCCATTTGATGTCACAGTGAGTGATTACAACATCCACACCAAGCTCTATCCAATACGAGGGAGAGCTCCTAAAGGCGCGCGTGTTGTCGATGGTTTTTATGCTATGGCAGAAGAACCAACAGGAGCTGAAGAGACAAATATGTCTTCCTGTATCGTGACGCTGAAATCGAAAGAATCGGATGAAAGTAAGCGTGTGCTACTCTTCGAGGGCGTGAGTCACGATGTGACAGCTACCATGGATGGCAAGGTCTATGCACTTCGACTTCACGGGGAAATCTGGATGACACCATTCCGTGTCAGACTTGATGACTCACGTGGTGAAAAACATCCTGGAACTGGTTTAGCCATGACCTATGAAAGTGATGTCACTGTACTGGATGCCGAAGGCAATGATGCGCGTAAATTTAAAATCGAAATGAATAAGCCGCTTCGCTACGACGGACTCACATTTTATCAAACGAGCTGGGATGACTCCAGCGACAAGGTGAAGTCCGGCTTCACTGTCAAAACAAACCCATCAGATCAATGGCCAAAGTATGCGATCTACACCTGTGGTGTGGCGCTTTTCGTCCATTTCATTATCAAACTTTTCGAATTCGTATCTGCAAGCATAGCGAGGAGCAAAAATGAGCAAAAGTAAGTTAGGTCGTTGGATTGGGTTTATCTTTGCCCTTATTGTTGTCGCTTCCTTGTTGTTATACACAGCAAAGGATTCCATCATCAAGGGTGCTCCAAATGTAGTAGAGGGTTACGAAAAATGGGATCCAGAGCTCGTTGAGGAATTTGGTTCACTGGCAGTTCAAGATGGTGGTCGTGTAAAGCCTCTTTCCACCTGGGCAGGCTTCGAATTGCTCGCGATCAACGGCAAGCGCAAGGTGTGTTTTGAAGATGGTGAAGGCAAGGTGAAGATCAAACCTATCGAGTGGATGCTCGACATGATGTTCCGTGATGAATTGGCGAACCAGATCGAGGTATTTCAGGTTGAGGATGTTAATGTGCTCGATTTGATTGAGATGAAGCACGATGGTAAGAAGCGTCGAGATCGCTATAGTTTCAATGATCTTAAAGACCATCTTGGGAAACTCGACACAGTCTTCAAAGACATTAGTAAGAAAAAGAATGGCGGGTACGATCTCGACCCGGTGGAAGATCAGCTGATGGGGCTGTATGCGAATATTCAAAGTTATGTGGCGATGAGTTCGCACCTTACTCCTGTGCGCGAGCCAATGGCCGAAGAAGGAAGTTCACTCAGCGATGAAATGCGCAGATTTTCAACTTGGGTAGATAGATGGCCACAGTTAAGTCAATTATTGGCAATGGCAGCTCAGCAGTCTGCTAGTGAACAAGATGGATTGCGTCGAGTCTCTAACATGATCGCATTGCGTGTAGGTGACGCCCAATATTCAGATATCGCATTGTATCCTGCGTCTGACTCATCTGAAAAAACTTGGCCAAAGCGTAGTAAGGGCTGGCTCACACAGTACATGCAGAACAAAGTGCCTGCTGATAAAGATCAGATTGCCTATCTCAGAGAGATGGAGACGCTGGCATTGGCATACAGAAATGGAGGACAATCTGAGTTACTGAAAGCCGTCAAAGCTTACAAAGTTGTTGTTCAAGGAAAAATGGAGAAGCGTGGAGAGGGCAGCACTCTCGAGAGTGAAATGTCCTATTACCGTATGAATTACTTCTACCATTCCTTAACTCCATTTGTGTTAGGTTTCTTGGTCGTGGCATTTGGTTGGATTTCTCCAGCTACGCGCTGGGGTCGTGTGTGTAATCGTATCGCGTGGGTTCTAATTATTATTGGTACATTGCTTGTAATAGCAGGAATTACGCATCGTAGTATTCTAATGAATCGCCCACCTGTGGGGAACCTTTACGATACCATTCCGTTCATTACAGCCGTTGCGATCCTCGTATTGGCATTTATTGAATACGTGACTAAGCGCGGTGTCTGCCTAGGTCTTGCTTTCTTCCTCGCCGCTATAGGTATGTTCTTAGCTATGTGGTATGAAGAATCCAAAGGTGTGGACCCGATGAACCCTCTCATTGCTGTTCTACGTTCGAACTTCTGGCTCGCGACTCACGTAATCACGATCACAATTGGTTATGCGGGGGGCTTGCTCACTGCAGGTCTTGCTCATGTCTATATCTTTGCTCGCGTGTTCAATATCGATGAAGGAGACAAGTCTTTTCGTCAATTCATGACTCGCATCGTCTATGGTGGGATTTGCTTCACGCTTTTCTTTAGCCTCGTGGGAACTATTCTCGGCGGTGTTTGGGCGAATGATTCATGGGGGCGTTTCTGGGGCTGGGACCCGAAAGAAAATGGCGCATTGATTATCGTGCTATGGACTTTGATCATCCTTCACGCTCGCATGGCTGGATATATCCGTGAGTGGGGAATGCATAATTGTGCAGTTGTGGGTTCTATCCTTGTTACCTTCTCATGGTGGCATGTGAACTTTCTCAGCATCGGTCTTCACAATTACGGGTTCACTGGAGATGCTGGACTCACTGCGATCTGGTCCTTCTACTGCCTAGAAGCGCTGGTTGTTTTTATTGGTCTCGGTTACGCGATCAACGAATCCCAGAAAAAGAAGCTGAAGGCATAGCTTGTTAGGATCTGTAGTGAGTAGAAGCGATCTAAAAGATGCCAGCCTGCACCAAGACTGATGGGGTGTCTGTTGGATCTATAAATAGGAATTGATGCTTACGGCGTGTAATAATCTTACCCCAAAGATTCTCGATCTCAGCGCACTATTCCAGTGGATGCCAAGCATTTTGGGTTTATTGCTCATAGGAATGTTAGACTATAGATTTGTTTTGGTGCTTCGGAAGTTTTTGCGAGTTCGGCATTATTGAAACTGTGATGCCAATCTTTCAGGGAAGGGGCAGTATGCGCAGTCGCTGGTGTCTTCTAGGCAGAAGTCGTGGTAGATTTGTAAGAGTGCTTGATGTTGCCACTCTTTCTTTAGAAAGTGGTCTTTATCTTGGCGCTGCCCGAAGAGGCGCGTGCTGACGCGCTGGATGGATTCACTTTTTGCGGACGCTGGAATGTTGAGGTAGTATGTCCATGCGCTTGACTTACCTTGGTGAATGAGCAGGGGTAAAAGGTGGTTTACTAAGAGTGCATCTATGCGGTCTTTACCAGTGAGTGTGAGAGCTTTGTCTGTGCGCTTTGAGCTGAGTGTGTAGTGATGGCTCCAAAAAGGGTCTGTTAGTTGGCTTAGCCATTCTATCAGAGAATCAGGTTGAGTGCTGAGTTTACGAAATGTTGACCAGTGGTGGGCAATGCGAGCCATGGCAGCTACCCTTCTATGTGGGTGGTTGATAGGGCGAATTCCGGAACGTGACCATTGAATGGATCGGGAAGCGCAAAGTTCATGTTTGCTACGGTGCTTCCACCATTCTTGCCAGAGATCTTCTAACCATTGTTGGGAGTCTGCAGGGGCTCGCTTGTGAATCTCCGGGTGTAAAAAACCAGCTGTGCCAAAGAGGAGTGGGAGTGTGAGTTCGGTGTGCTTACGTAGGTAATGAATGGATAGTCGCTGGGCGAGCTGAGTCATTGCCTGCTTGTTCGGTCGATAACCGAGAGTTTCTGCGAGGACTATCCATAAGGCTTGGTCTTTGCCGTGAGCCTTCTGAATGAGCTGAAGTCTCTTGGATTTGATTGAGCAACGGTGTTTGGCTGCTGTTAGCATCAATTGCTTAATCGCTGGGGAGGGAAGGTTTTCGAGTGGTTTGTAACATCTCCCAATGCTCGCCGTGGCGGTGGTGTGGAGTGGTTGTTGAAGGGCATCGTTAACAAGGGAATCGGGAATGACGACTTTTGGGATTTCAGAATGGTTTTCTGAACGAGTAAAGTGCTGCGCACTTACATTCTGGAAGACGACGTGTAGGATGACGTCGTTGAATGCGAGGTTCGTGTCGTGACCATGCGCTTCCCAGTCACTGGCGTGAGTGTCTAACTCTAGTGACCCAGTGCGAACAGTGCCGTTAATTTCGATGGAGCAGTGTAAGAAGTCGGGGCCAGCTGTTTTGTTCCAAAACCCAAATTGTCGGATGTGAACTTCTTTGCCATCGGTGGTGGTGAAACGAGTGCCAAATAAACCGTTGAACCAAATGGCCTGAAGAGTGAGTTCGTCTGGGAGCGCTCTGCTAGGATCTTCATTGAGCCTAGTTGGAATACTATGGGATAAAAGCTGGGAGTAACTTTGCATCACATATTATTGATTTTTAGGAGTTTGTGTATTTCTCGGTTTTGCTGCTGGAGGGGGTGGTGGATCGAGAATGTTCAGCATGGCTTTAAGTGTCTTACCTGAGGCTGTCTCTTCTCGTCCAATCAGCGCGTATTTGAGGACAGCTTTGGCATCAGCCTTCTTTTTCTCTGAACGATAGAAATTTGCAATGTGTAGTGCTATGCGTACTTTGTCGCTGCTTGTGTCGAATTTATTTCGAGCAGACTGGAAATAGCTAAGAGCGCGTTGTGAGTTTTTCTTGAAAAGTGACCATAGCCCGAGAATCTCATAATAACGTGCGTCTTTTTTCTGAATGGCAGCAGTGGTAAGTTTCTGTGCAATGCGCTCTGGGTCGTGCTTCCATGCTCGAAATGCAATATTCACGGAGCGGTAGAGTTTGTCTTCTTCGGTAATCTCGCCTGAACCATTGAGGTTTTTGAATGGCTGATAGAGGGGGTCACCAAGAGCAAGATTCTGCCAAGAAAGTACAGGAATCGCCATGCTGGCTGCCTCAATGAATGTGTATCCTTGGACTAATCGTTTATGGAGGATATCGAAGTGATGAGTCATTCGAAGATAGGGCTCATAGACGTTGCCCACCGTGGCTGCTGCTCCTTTTGCTAGTATAGGGCCAGACCAGTTCTTATTTTTGTTACGTATGTTAGATGCGCTCGAAGAATGTAGATGCACAGCCACTGCGCCGCGCTTAAATTTGAAATTGGGGTTAAGAAATGGCCCATTATGAGTGCTTGTGTACCACCCGTAATAAAGACTAACGTCTCGCATTGGGTAGTTTGTTAGGTAAGTTTGCTTGTTGTCGTCGAGCGTTGTAGGGATACCAGCCTTCCAGTTGAGCTTTTCGATGTTAGTGAGCCAGTCGTCACCAACTTTGTAAGCGCTCCCTTTATGAGCTTTATCAAGATAGCACATCCCCCATAGCCCCTGATTTTCTGTAGCTATGGCGTCATCAATGAGACGTTTTGAGATCTCAAAACTAGGTCCATCGATACGACCAACCATGAAGTATGGTGTTAGCTCTTGGATGGTTGCGAAGCTTTCTTGCTTTTTAAAGTATTTGTTATGAAGTGGACCTCTGAGTGGGATGTTCTTAATGCCGAACATCGCTAATTCAGAATCGACGGCGGCTGAGTTCGAGCGGTGAGTGATGGGTACTTTGGCAGCTTCTTCTTTGGGAAGTTTTTGGTCACGAATACCAAATGGAACTCCATACATACAAACTAACAGTCTCTTGTTATTTACTATAGGTAGGGTGAACCCGTCACTTGTTTTACCGAGTTTCCACCAATAGTTAGAAGAAAAGTGGTGGCGCAATGGGTCTTGGATGGTCGTTATATATTGCTCGCGAGAGATGTGCCCTTTGTTCGGTGTGTTTAGACCTATAATATTTTCATGCGGGATTCCTCGAGCTTTAGCGTAGTAGAAAGCGAGTTTTGAAGATTCTGGATTGTTCGTGTTGTAGAGTATGACAACGCTATCAGGTGCTATTTGAGATTGAGCACAAAGAGTGTAGCAGAGAGTAAAGAAAAGAAGAACGGCGCGAAAAGTCATAGGTGATTAATTAAGAGTGAGGGTGTCGTAAGCAAAACGTATGTTAGCAGGAAGATGAGATTCTTCTAACAAATAATCGGTCTCGTGTGAAATGTGCGTAAGCCAAGTTTGTTTCGGGGAAATCCTTTCAACAATTGTGAGAACTTCAGGAATAGATAAATGAGTGGGGTGTTCTGTGGGGCGGAGAGCGTCGATGATGAAATGATCCAATCCGTACAAAAGTTCGATTGTAGCTTCTGGGATCGTCTTAGCATCTGGAATGTAGGCTATGCTCGCTTGGTCAAGTTCATCAAATCGAAAGCCGATCGTCTCTACTAAACCATGCTCTACTGGGAGCGGAGTGACTTTTGTGGCGCCTAACATGAAAGGAGCGCTAATGGGCTTAGCCTCTGGTTTGATATAGCCTTTATAGGTATTGTTAGGGGAGAAAGCCCAGGCGTAAACACGTGCAAGCTCGTCTAGGCAACTCTGGCTGGAGTACATAGGGAGTGGCTCGTCTCGTCTCCAACAAAAGGCGCGAAGTTCATCGAAACCAGCAATGTGATCGAGGTGGCAGTGGGTATAAAGCACCGCATCGACCTTGACGAGCTTATGGCGTAGTGCCTGTTGGCGGAGGTCTGGTCCGCAGTCTATTAAGATGGAGTGCGTCTTTGTTTTTAGGTGAACAGAAGAGCGCATGCGTTGATTTTTTGTGTCGTTTGATGTGCAGCTAGCACAATCACAGCCAATGACTGGAATCCCAACGGAAGTTGATGTGCCGAGAAATGTGAGCGTCGTTTTCAATATGTTCAGAGCATAGGGAGGAAGTCGGAGTGTTGAAAAGGGTCATTTCTTCCAGATGTGCAGTTGCTATGTTGAGTCTGGTTTGCATAATCTGCCGCATCTTCAACTGAAAGTATGCTCACACACATTTCGTATCAAAAATCTAGTACTCGTAGATGCCCGTGCTGTAGGTGAGAAGATGGCGAACAGGTTAGAGCTATGCCAATTTTTCAATAAGGTTGTTTTTAGCCATTTATGAAGTGAGATTTTGGGTGGACTTATTAACAAGGAACTTAGATGCCGAGTTTTTGTTTGATGTAGTCTGAAATCATCTTCGGGTTTGCTTTACCCTTAGATGCTTTCATTCCCTGACCAGTGAACCAGTTTGCAGCTTTAGCATTACCATCTTGAATCTCAGCAACTTTCTCTGGGTTTGCTGCGATGAGCTCGTCAAGGATCGCTTCAACACCAGAGTTGTCAGCGGGTTCAAATCCCATAGATTTTGCTTGGTCCGCTGGCTTCACGCTTGGGTTGTCCCAAATTTCAAGGAATACTTCTTTCGCTTGATTGTTAGAAATGGTGTCGGCTTCGACGAGCTCTACGAGTTCACAAATTGAAGTAGGTGAAATTGGGCAATCGCTGATGGTTAGGAATGTTTCGTTTAGCTTACCGAGTACTGTGTTGATAATCCAGTTGGCTACTTTCTTGCCAAATTTTGAGCCAGCGGCAGCTTCTTCAAAATAGCCAGCAAGATCGAGATCGCTTGTTAGAACACCTGCATCATAAGATGATACACCATAGTCGGCGACGAAACGGTCACGTTTTTGGTGTGGAAGCTCAGGGACGTGTGCCTTCATTTTCTCCACCATGTCGACTGTGTTGACTGGGAGGAGGTCAGGCTCAGGGAAGTAGCGGTAGTCGTGAGAGTCTTCTTTGACACGCATTACTGAAGTTTGTCCAGTGTTTGGATCCCAGCGAAGAGTTGCTTGCACTTGGTTAATCCCCATATCGAGTTCTTCGATTTGGCGGTCGATTTCATAGTAGATGGACTGACGTACTGCGGAAATCGAGTTGAGGTTTTTGATCTCTAGCTTTGTGCCGAGCTCGTCAGTTCCTTTTTTTCGAACAGAGATGTTTACATCACAGCGCATTTGGCCCTTTTCCATGTCGGCATAAGAAATCTTGCCGTATTGAAGGATCTGTTGAAGTGACTTGAGGTAGGCGTAGGCTTCCTCAGCACAGTCGATATCCGGCTCAGTGACGATTTCTATGAGTGGAGTCCCGGCGCGGTTGTAATCGATAATGGATGCGTTGGCGAGGTGAGTGGACTTCGCTACGTCTTCCTCGAGGTGGATGCGATTCATCTTTACGACCTTACCTGGATTCGGAATGTGCTTCTGTGCATTCTTGTGATAGGCGAGATCATAGAGTGGTACACTGCCGCCCATGCAGAGTGGAAGATCCATCTGCGTGAGCTGGAAGTTCTTTGGCATGTCTGGGTAAAAATAGTTTTTACGGTCCCATTTAGAAACCTCTGGGGTCGTACAGTCGAGCAGCATGCCTGCGAGGATGGTTTGCTCTATTGCGTGTTTGTTGAGAACTGGAAGTGCGCCAGGGAGACCGAGACAAACCGGGCAAACATTTGTGTTAGGTTCGTGACCATAGCCAGCGCGGCAGGAGCAAAACATTTTACTATCAGCTGTGATTTGGCAGTGAACTTCGAGACCGATTGTGGCGATGTAGTCTTCTCTAGGCATGGTGGAAATTGGATATGGAAAATTAGAAATACAGACTAGGTGATCTGCGCTTTGTTGGTGACGGTTTATCGGAGCTTAAGAGCCTGTTCAATATTGATCTCAGCGATTGCACGATTCATTTCTGGATTCTCCATGATTGTGATAAAATTAGGGTGTTTGAGAATGCTTTCAGTGTCACCTTTTTCGATGCTTTCTTTGATTATCGGATCATTGAGAAATTGTAGAATTTGTGGATTTTGAAGTGTGTCGGAAAATTTAGGAGACTCGGTGAGTGTCCGAAAGTTCTCAGGAGAAGTCGCTTGGAGAATGGCGAGACGTGTAAGATTTTGTTCAGCTCCTTTGGAAGGGCTAAGAAGATCGCTCACTTTTTTGCCGAGGGCGGTTTTAAGAAGAGAGTTTTTTAGCCGCGCAAGTTTAGGGAGCTCATTGCTAGTCACCTCACCGGCTTGCTCTACCCAGTAATCAATTTCGGCACGGGTTCCTTTGTCAATGAGCCGATCCATGCCTAACAAACAGAATGAAACACCGATCGCAATGCCAGTGACGAGTCCAAGCAAGCTCGAACCCTTTTTTTTAGTTTCCTCCTCTTTAGGGAGTGGGCAAAGAAAGAAGTCGGTAGCAGTTTTAAGAATGAGAAAAACTATAATAGCTGAAACCATGCCGCAGACGTATTGACTGTATTCTGGAATGTCTGGCCAGCTTTGGAGGATTAATGAATAGCCGAATGTGTAACCAGCCCATCCAGCTGCGAGAGTTACAATAAGACAGGCTAGTCCGTAGAGGAATTTGAGTGCGCCTTTCGCGAAACCTAGGGTCGCAAAAGCTAGGATCACCAGCAGGATCACACTTAAAAAACCGATTTCATCAAATTGCATCAAGAGAATAAAACGAAATGGGGATTATGGCGTCGATGATAAAGATGCTAGATCAAAATTAATCTTCACCAAACCCAAGAGAGGCCGACGACTAGGTTGTCGCTATCGAAGCTTTTTGATATCTGAGTGCGTATGCCGATGTAGTTAATTTTTGCATCGAAATTTCGCGTGAATGAATATCCATCGGTGAGTAAAAAGGCGAGGTTTTCACTCAAAACACCTTGCTAGATAAAACTAGCCAGGGTGTGTGATGAATATTGTTGAGTGTTCATTATCACGAATCTCACTGATCACACGAATAAATGTGGGAGTGAATGGCGTGGCTGAAAGGGCTCTTTGTTAGATGAAACCTACCTGAGCGCGTTGGCGGAGGAGATGGTCGACGAGAACCAAGTTTGCCATGGCTTCAACGATTGGTACCGCACGTGGAAGGACGCAGGCGTCGTGGCGACCACGGCCTTTGAGTTCAGTATCTTCCTTCTCGTTACTGACAGTTGATTGCTTCGTCATGATGGTGGCTGTTGGTTTGAATGCCACGCGGGAGATGATATTCTCGCCGTTAGAGATGCCGCCTTGAACGCCACCAGAGTTGTTAGTCTTAGTTCGCACGCAATCGCCTTCCATATAGAAGTGGTCGTTGTGTTCAGCACCGGTGAGTTGTGTACCTTCGAAGCCGGAGCCAATTTCAAAGCCTTTAGTTGCAGGGATCGACATCATTGCCTTTGCTAGTTCAGCTTCGAGCTTGTCGAAGACAGGAGCTCCGAGGCCAGGAGGGCAGTTGCGGATCACACATTCGATCACGCCGCCAACAGAATTGCCTTGCGAGCGTACCTCTTTAATGAGGTCGATCATTGGTTGCACAATGTCGGCATCGCCAGTGCGTACGATGTTCGATTCAACGTCGTCGAACTTTACAGTGTTTGGGTCGACAGTTGCTTTGAGGTTCTTGATAGATTTGACGTAAGCAATCACTTCGATGCCTGAGCTGATAGATTCGATCGCTTTCTTAGCAACAGCGGCTGCTGCGACGCGACCGATGGTTTCACGAGCGGATGCGCGGCCACCACCGTGCCATGCGCGGATGCCGTATTTTGCATCGTAGCTATAGTCGGCGTGGGACGGACGGTATTTGTCCTTCATCTCAGTGTAGGAAAATGGGCGCTGGTCCTTGTTGCGCACGAGGATGCCGATAGGGGAGCCGAGCGTCTTGCCTTCAAATACGCCGGACAGGATTTCACCGACGTCGCCTTCATTACGAGGAGTCACGATGTCGGACTGGCCAGGGCGGCGACGGTCGAGTTCTTTTTGGATGTCTTCCTGAGTGATATCAAGAAGTGCCTCTTCCCAACACCGACGCCATGAGTGATATCAAGAAGTGGTGGACAACCTTCGATGTTGACGCCAACACCGACGCCATGAGACTCACCCCAAGTAGAAATTTTAAAGATTTGACCAAGTGTGCTGGACATGTGGGCGTACTATATGAGTTTGCCCATAACTGCAAGTGTAGAAGCGGCGCTTCTCGTGCAGTTAGTCTTTACCATCTGCTGAGGTATTTAAAATAACAAAAAGAGCTCAGAGTGACAGACACCCTGAACTCTTTGGTGGAAAATTTGATGATACTAACAAGAATTAGATAATCTTCACCATGTTTGCCATAGACTCACGAAGGATTTCGCCGATTTCTTCAACTTCATGGTTACGGATGTTAAAGTTGACGTCTACGAGGAGACGGTTGTCGACAGCTGAATCGGAAGACTCGAGACCTTTACCGATGACGTCTGTGCTGAGCTCGTTGACGAAATCATTCAAGAGTGGCACTGCAGCGTGCGAGAAGAGGTAGCAACCGTATTCAGCTGTGTCGGAAATGATGCGGTTCATTTCGAAGAGCTTTTTACGTGCAATTGTGTTCGCGATGAGTGGAGTCTCGTGGAGGGACTCGTAGTAAGCGGACTCAGGCTGAATGCCAGAATCAACCATTGCTTCGAAAGCGAGCTCAACACCAGCCTTGACCATAGCAACCATGAGGATGCCCTTGTCGAAGTATTCTTGCTCAGAGATTTCGCCAGATGCAATGGACTTCTCGAATGAAGTCTCACCAGTCTTCTTACGCCATGTGAGGAGGTTGATGTCGTCGTTTGCCCAGTCAGCCATCATTGTGGAAGAAAACTCACCAGAGATGATATCGTCCATGTGCTTGTAGAAGAGGTCGCGCATAATGTCCTTAAGCTCTTCAGAAAGGTTGTAAGCAACGATCTTTGCTGGGTTGGAAAGGCGATCCATCATGTTGGTGATACCACCGTGCTTGAGAGCTTCAGTGATTGTTTCCCAACCGTATTGGATGAGCTTGGATGCGTAGCTTTCTTCGATACCTTCTTTTACCATCTTGTCGAAGCAAAGGATGGAGCCAGCTTGGAGAAGACCACAGAGAATTGTCTGCTCGCCCATGAGATCGGACTTCACTTCAGCAACGAAGGAGGAGTTGAGTACGCCAGCGTGGTGACCACCCTGAGCGACACAGAGAGCTTTAGCGATCTCGATGCCTTCACCTGTTGGATCGTTTTCAACGTGGCAGGAGATGAGTGTTGGAACACCGAAGCCGCGTTTGTATTCTTCGCGAACTTCAGAACCTGGGGACTTAGGTGCCACCATGATGACTGTGAGGTCCTTACGGATTTGTGTGCCTTCTTCCACGATGTTGAAACCGTGTGCATAGGAGAAAGTTGCGCCTACCTTCATGTGTGGAATCACTGTCTCCACAACAGATGCATGTTGCTTGTCTGGAGCGAGGTTCATTACGATGTCTGCTGTTGGAAGCATTTCTTCGTATGTGCCTACTGCGAAATCGTTCTCAGATGCGTTGAGGAAAGACTGACGCTTTTCAGCGATTGCTGCGTCGCGGAGTGCGTAGGAAACGTCGAGACCTGAGTCACGCATGTTGAGACCTTGATTGAGACCCTGTGCGCCACAGCCAACGATAACGATCTTCTTACCTTCAGCAGCCTTTGTACCATTTACAAACTCAGATGCGTTCATGAAGTGACAGTCGCCAAGCTCAGCAATCTTGCGACGAAGCGGAAGTGTGTTGAAGTAATTTTCAGCCATAATTTTGTTCTATAAAATGTGGATCAAATATTGAAGGTGAATTGATTCGCGCATTCAATCGCAAAACTACGATTGCGTAAATCGAATTATTTAAGAAGCTGTGTTGCTAAATCTGCAATTACGGGGTTGCCGAAGATATGAGGAAATAGCTTTCACGGTAAAAGGAGAGAAAGGGTGGACTATGCCAGTGTATGGATATGCAGCAAAAGAGCTGCGACAAGCTTCACTTCGAACGGATCAGGTGGACTATGCCAGTGTATGGATATGCAGCAAAAGGGCTTCGAAATCCCGTAACCATTGGTGGACTATGCCAGTGTATGGATATGCAGCAAAAGAGTGGTGACGATGGCGAGTTAGATTAGATGAAGAAATAAAAAAGCGCATCTGATTGCTCAGATGCGCTTGGTAAATTTTGTATTTCCAGCACATGGCTGAAATTGACTTATGCCTTAGCTGTTTCTTCTGTGTCAGCAGCAACTGGTGCGTCAACCCACTCGATAAGAGCCATAGGAGCAGAATCACTCGTACGTGCGCCGAGTTTGATGATGCGGCAGTAACCACCTTGGCGGTTAGCTGCTGCAGGTGCGATTGTCTCGAAGAGAGCCTTCACTGCGTCCTTCTGCTGAAGGAAAGCAACTGCTTGACGGCGAGCATGGAGGTCACCGCGCTTACCAAGTGTTATCATTTTCTCGGCAATTGGGCGGAGAGCTTTGGCTTTGGCGAGTGTAGTGCGGATGCGACCGTGTTCGATAAGGCTGCATGTAAGGTTCGCGAGGAGTGAGCGGCGATGTGCTGCGTCACGCTGGAGTTTGACTGTCTTGCGTCGTTTTCTCATCTTAGTTATTAGTCATTAAGGTTCTGTGCGATGAAGTCAGCGATACCCATTGATGCTTCTTCTTCAACTCCGAGACGTGGTGGCGTGACGGATGGCATTGAGCCTGTCAAGAGTGAAGGATCAAAGGACATACCAAGACCGAGACCGTACTCGACGAGTTTTTCCTTAATTTCGTTAAGAGATTTCTTACCAAAATTACGGTACTTGAGCATTTCTGCTTCTGTCTTCATAGTAAGCTGACCAACGGAAGTGATGTTCGCGTTGTTGAGGCAGTTTGCGGCACGAACGGAGAGTTCGATTTCGTTCACGCTCATGTTGAGAAGTCTCTTAAGTGCTGCGTTTTCTTCGCTCTGTTCTGGCTGTGCAGATTCGAACTCAACTGCGTCATCAACGTAGTTGACGAATGCGTCGAGATGGTGACGAAGGATAGCAGATGCATGAAGGAGTGCGTCTGGTGGTGAAATACGACCGTCAGTCCATACGTCGAGAACGAGCTTATCGAAGTCAGTCATCTGACCAACACGAGTCTGGCTGACTGCGTATTTCACGCGTGTGACAGGCGAGAAGATAGAGTCGATAGCGATGACACCAATTGGCATGTCAGGGCGCTTATTTTCGTCACCAGTGTTGAAACCACGTCCAACCTTGATTTCGAATTCACAGTCGAACTTTGTCTTGCGGTCGAGAGTACAGATGATCTGGTCCTTGTTGACAACTTCATAGATGTTGTCGTCTTGGATGTCACCAGCTGTAACAACGCCTTCTTTTTCCACCTGGAGCTTAAGAACACGTGGCTCTTTGTCGTGGTGCTTGAACTTCACCTTCTTGAGATTGAGGATGATGTCAGTAACATCTTCTACAACACCTGCAAGGGAGGAGAATTCGTGCTGCACACCTGCGATACGTACAGATGTGATAGCCGCACCTTCAAGTGATGAAAGGAGTACGCGGCGGAGTGAGTTGCCGATAGTGTGACCAAATCCACGCTCGAATGGCTCGGCAATGAATTGTGCGTATGTATCAGTCTCAGTGTCCTCGTCTTTGATGACGCGGTTTGGCAATTCGAAGCGATCAAGAAGGATAGCCTTCTTCTCTTCTGCTGTTTGTTCTTCAGTATTTGTCGTTTCTTCTGACATATTGTCTAGTAAGTGAGTTGGGTTACCCTCTAGCGAGTATTGGCGAATATCTGAAAGAGATGCCATAGAGAACCTACAACTATTTGGACAGACTCGCAGGATGTAGAATTAAGTGGATTCTCGCCTAGATTGCAACAGTTATTTTTCGATTGGAGAAAATATTGTGCATAAGTGGACCGTTGTGTGTCTGAATTGTCTATAGAATCAGCAATGAAACACTTGATTCTCAGAGAGAAATTCACAAACCTGTCGTGCCGCGCATCATAGCTGTCTACGAAACCTTTCGCAAATAGTTGATTTTTGTGTGAAAATACGTCAAAATGACTCTATATAGCGAAAAATTCCGTGTTGCTATGTGATGATGGAATGTCTAGAGCTGAACGACTGAAAGGGCGGCTAGCGTTCTTTCGTATTCTAAGGAACCATAAAATCCGTGGGAGTATTTGATATATTAAAAAGAAGGCAGCTCGCTCAGAAGGGAATGTCTTCTGGGAAGAAGCGTCGCACACAGGGTGAGCGCGCTGTTGTGGGATCACTTGATCGAAGTGTCTTTTTTAGAGTACTACTCTATGTATTATTTGTAGCGCTGAGTACGATATTAGTGTTCACATCCTCTTCAGGTTCGGAGCGTTTTTTGCCACCAATGAGTGCAGTGTTTGTAAATGTGCTCTTGGCTTCGGGGTTGATTGCCCTTTTTGATATGCAGCATTTACATCGTGTACGCAATGGGCGGGTCGCTTTAGTTTTTGGTAGCATATTGCTGCACTTGTTGATCGTACACTTAGTGTCTGCACTTACTCGTAATTTTGAAAGCGATGTGAGTTATGTTCTTTTGCTTTCACCTTACGCCTTTGCGCCTCTCGTAAATTCTGTATTGCTCGGGCGCGTGAACGGGATGTTTACGACTTATGTCGTGACCTTTCTCGGAGCTATGCTGGCACCGAGCTCAAGTGTGATGCAGTACTTGGTGCTGAGTCTCGTGACAGGGGTAGCTGTAGTAATCTTGACCAAGCGCGTGCGTCGTCGAGGCTCTCTATTGCGTGCTGGTTTCTATGCTGGTGTGGTCGTGTTATTTCTCGGTGTGGTTTTTGAGCTCATTCAAATGCCGCAGGACGCCGCTTTATTCCAGGAGTTGATGAAGAAAATGCTTGGAGCGCTTGGGGTGAGCTTGCTGATTGCAATGGTGGTCAGCGGGATCCTTCCAGCATTAGAATCTTTCTTCGGTATCACGACGGATATTAGTTGGCTCGAAATGAGTGACCTCAACCACAAGTTACTTCGTCAAATGCAACTCGAAGCGCCTGGTACATTTCATCATAGTTTGATTGTTGCGTCCTTGGCTGAGGCTGCAGCTGAAGAAGTGGGCGCGAATGCTACAATGTGTCGTGTCTGTGCGTATTTTCATGACATCGGTAAAATGAAAAAGCCGACGTATTTTATCGAAAATCAAGGAGAAGAAAATCCGCACGATAGTCTTACACTAAGGATGTCTGCTTTGATTATCATAGCTCACGTCAAGGATGGGGTAGATTTGGCAATTAAGCATAAGCTCAACCCGATGATTGTGGATGTAATTCGCGAACATCACGGTGACTCACTCGTGTACTATTTTTATCGCAAAGCATGTGAAGCTCGACGTGACGCAGAGGGTAAAGCTGAAATAGGGCTGGAGAATATAGAGGATCTTCCAGATGTAAATGAGGAGAACTTCCGCTATACAGGTCCGCGACCGCGTACTCCAGAAAGTGGAATTATCAGCTTGGCTGACTGTGTAGAAAGTGCGTCTCGCTCACTTACTAAACCTGCTCCGGCGAAAATTAGTTCTTTGGTCGACGATATAGTAAATAAGCGTATTGCCGAAGGGCAAATGGATGATTGTGGTCTTACTTTGAGAGATATCAAGAAAGTGCGAAAGAGTTTTGCGAAAACACTGCGCAGTGTGCTGCATAGTCGCATAGCCTATCCAAAAGAGGAAGAGTGTAAGAATGATGCTGAGCTCTGCATGGCTGATCGCCCATTAAGCCTTCAACGCAAGGTAGATGCGCCGATTGAAAAACAAAAGTCTGGGAAGTAGATAGTGAAACAGTCTGTGAAATCCGCATAATCGTGGTAGAAGTATACAATAACCAAGAGGTTGTCGCACTGAGTGATGCCTTGCTGGAGAAATGGAAGATTGCCGCAAATGCAGCTTTACCCATAGCTTTAGCGTCTCCAGCCCATGGTGGCGGAGTCCTGTCTAACCTAAATCTTGTAGAGATCAGCATTGTCGATGATCCGACGATTGAGCAAGTTCACCGCGACTTTATGGACATTCCTGGCGCGACGGATGTCATTACTTTTGCACATGGAGAAATTGTAATCAGCGTCGAAACAGCGCAGAATTATGGAACGAAATTTGGTAATACTTTCGAGCGAGAATTGATGCTTCACATTATCCACGGCTTGCTCCACTTATCTGGCCATGAAGATGCGATCGATTCGGAACGCGAGACGATGGAGAAAATTCAAGAGTTGATTCTAGAAAAAGTCTGGCCGGCAGATGCAGGAGTATGTGGGCGATGAAGCTAATTTGTAGGGTTATGCTGGTGGCATTGTTTCGGCTGTGATTGACGGAGCGAAATGCGCTGAAGCTTCTGGAGCTGTCGGAAGATAATAGTATTTTTGAAGAACGATGCCTGACTTGCAGTTAGAATTGAAGGCAGCGGCCGCAGGGCATCCCATTATTGTTGGAGTGGATGAGGCTGGGCGAGGACCATTAGCTGGACCAGTCTCAGCGGCGGCTGTGATATTACCAGAAGGATATTTGCATCCATTGTTGGATGATTCAAAAAAGCTCAGTGAGAAGAAGCGTGAGCTTATCTACGCGGATATTATGGCGGATGATCGGATAAAGTGGGGGCATTCTTATGCTGAAGTGGAAGAAATAGATTCTATCAATATCTTGAAGGCGACACATGCCGCGATGGCGCGCGCCGTGGCTGAGCTCGGCGTGACAGATCCTTATTGTCTTATTGATGGGTTGGCAGTTCTCAATTTCCCATTTGCCTCAGAAGGCGTAGTGAAGGGGGATGGGAAAAGCCTCTCAATTGCTGCTGCGAGTATTATAGCTAAGGTGAAGCGCGATCATAAGATGGTCGACTATGGGAAAGAGTTTTCTGAGTATGGGTTTGAGAAACACAAGGGCTATGGGACGAAAGCGCATCTCGAAGCCTTGCGCAAGCATGGGCCAACTAAGATTCATAGACAAAGTTTTGCCCCAGTCGCTCAATTAAATTTGGGGATTTGATCGTTTTTTTACTGCATGAGTGAAGTATTCTTGTCAGGGTGCCGCATGTATGCAGTTATCCCAATGGCGAAAGCTTTCTCCTATATTGTGGTGCCAAAGTCGTATTTTGAGACGGCCTTTCATTTTTATGCAGAAAAGTGGTGTGCAATATAGCCACATCGAGCTAGGGAATTTGGGTGAGCGAATGGCTACCTTTAGTTTACGGCAACGAGGTTGGAAAATTCTTTATCGCAATTTTAGAGGGGCACGAGGAGGTGAGGTAGATATAGTGGCTCGTGATGGAGGATGCTTGGTTTTTGTTGAGGTTAAAACTCGGAAAAAGCGTGTAGGGAGTCGACCTCTGGATGCTGTGAATAAGGAAAAGCAGAAGCGCATAGAGCGTGGCGCACGCTCTTGGCTCTCGATGTTACCTGATAATGATTTCCTATGGCGATTTGACGTTGTTGAGGTAGTCTTGGAGGAAGGGAGTATGCCTCAGATCATTGTAGTGGAAGATGCGTTCTAAAAAATGGAGGATAGTGCTTAAGGGATCTTAATTTTGCGAAGAATCTAGCTTTGCAGGTTGCAGGGGATTGTTTATGTTGTCGCAAGATGTGGGATTTAATTAAACAGGGCGGACCGCTCATCTGGGTTCTTTTAGTGCTTTCCTTCGTAGCTACGGTGGTTGTGCTTGAGCGCATTTTCTTTTTTCAACGCAATCGTGTACACGTTGGTAATCTTATCTTGGGTTTAGCGAATTATGTGCGGAAAAAAGCTTATGAAGATGCTCTTTACGAAGCAGCTCGTGCACCTGGACCAGTAGCTCGAGTAGCGCACGCCACATTGATGCGTCATCATCTCCCACGTACGGATTTGCGAGATATTGCGCGTGAAGCTGGCCAGTTAGAAGTTCCAAAAATCGAGAAGAATCTCCGCGCTCTTTATACTGTAGCACTTGTAGCTCCGCTTGTTGGCATGATGGGAACAGTGATGGGCTTGATTGAGACTTTTGGAGGGATGCATGAACGTGCTGGGTTCTCTTCCGCTAAAATGATCAATGACGGCGTGCATGAATGTCTTATCACGACAGCAGTAGGCTTGATGGTCGCTGTGCCAGCTTACTTATTTTACATGTATTTCCTCGGCTATGCGAAGCGCATGATTCACAGAATCGAGCGTGCAGGTATTGAGATGGTGAATGTCATCTGTGATGCGCGTGAGGCTACTAGCGAGATCGTGGAGATTGGCAATAAGGAGATGCAAACACGTCGAGAGAAAGTTGCGAATTCTCAAAATGAGGCGAATGCTTCATCCGATAAATGAAATTAGAGATGTCATTGCCAGAGAAGCCTGGTTTTTTACATGCATTACCTTTGGTTGATTTACTTGCCTTGGTGATGCTTTTTCCTTTGCTGACTTCATCTTTAACGCCACAAGCTGGAGCCGAAGTAGAGCTTCCGGAGACAGACTTTCGATTGCAGCGAGTTTCAAATCCTATCGTAGTGAGTATCACGGGTGGGATTGATCCGCAATTCTGGGTTGGTAAGCAGAGAGTCGAGCGTGAGAAGTTGCTGGATGCAGTTGGGAGACGTTCTCAAAATTGGCAAGGCGGCGGAGCACCAGCTGTATTGCTTAAAGTAGATAAGTCCGCTCAGCAACTTGGGATGGATGTGAGCTACGCCTTGCTTCGTGAAGGATATCGTTGCCTTTGGGGGGCGAAGTTAGCTGAAGACTTATGATTTTTTCTCGTCAGAAAAAATTGCAGCGTGACCGCAATGCGGGTTGCGTCTTTTGTTGGCGTGGTGGACAAGGGGGGAATCGTGGCGGTTTGCTATTAGCTATTTTGTTTGCTTCAGGCTTATTTGCATTTGCGTTCTGGGGGATCAGTCTAGATTTTAAATCCTCTAAGCCCCAGACGAGAAAGTTTGCTAAAATTCTCTTACTCGATGAATTGTCGACCGAAATGGCGTTATGGGTAGATCAAAATTCTCCATTTCCGAGTCGTTGGGATCCCAAGTCTGATAAGAATCACCAAATACGTGTCGAGGATGCGTTGGAAGTTACTTTTCAGACAATGACTGAGCCGCCGAGTCCATGGAGAGAAATGCCGACTGTCCAAGTACCTGTCACAGTGCCTAAGTTGATTGAGCCTGGGATAGTGGAGTTAGGGAGTTTGCCAAAATTAAAGAAGACAGCCCAAAAGCCAAGTGTAGTTGAGTTGGTTATTACCTTGAAGGCGCTGGGGGCATTTTCTCAACGAGAGCCTAGATTCATTAGTGCAATGAACATTCCGATCCCACAGCAGGCGTACGGTAGTGCCTTGCGGTTTGCTTTGGCGATTAATCCAGCTGGAGATGTGGTCTATTGTGCTCCAGTCGAGTGGGGGGAGAGTTCGTACGCAAAAAATATCGAAAATTGGCTGCGCGTGCAAAAATTTAAACCAATCACTGGTGACGCTCTCGAGGTGGGTGAAGTGAGTATCAATGTGGAGGTGAAAAACCATGCTAGAAATTAGCTTCGAAGATTTGGCCATTTCAGTATTGGCATTCAGCTTACTGATGCTGGGATTTCTCATGATCGGGCGAAACTCTACTGATCGCCAGATCCGTCGTCGCTCCCAGCGGGAGATATTTACCTGCGATGTTTGTGGCCATCTTTTTAAGGATTATAGCCGAGAACAAATTGTTGATTGTCCAGAATGTGGACGCGCTAACCTCAGAGGGAGGGATAAGTCCTTAGGATGATGCTTGCACATGTGGCAACCGCATTGATAATCCCTCGCAGCAACAAACTTTTATATGAACGAACGCAGAGTAGTTATCACTGGTATCGGAACCGTTAGCCCATTGGGTAACGATCTTAACTCCACTTGGGAAGGCCTTAAGGCTGGTAAGAGTGGCATCGACTATATCACGCAGCTCGATACGACTAACTACTCAGTCAAGATCGGTGGTGAAGTGAAAAACTTCGAGCCAAAGGAATATTTCAACGACGCTAAAGATGCGCGTCGTGCAGACCGCTACACACAGCTCGCGATGGCTGCTTCAAAGATGGCAATGGAAGATTCGGGTATGGATCCAGAAGCCGTTGATAAGACACGCGTTGGTGTGATGGTCGGGTCTGGCATTGGTGGTCTTAGCACACTTGAGCGCGAGCACGAAAAGCTCATCAAGCGTGGTCCTGCACGTGTATCACCCTTTGTTATCCCGATGATGATTTCTAACATCGCATCAGGCATGATCTCTATGGAATACGGCTTCGGAGGACCTAACATGGTAATCGTTACAGCATGTGCTACATCGAATCATAATATCGGTGAAGCTTGGCGCATGATCAAATTTGGTGACGCAGACACATTCATTGCAGGTGGTGCAGAGGCAACGATGCTCCCAATGGGGCTTGGTGGTTTCGCCAACATGAAGGCGCTTTCAACACGCAATGATGACCCACAGGGCGCATCTCGTCCATTCGACACAGGTCGTGACGGCTTTGTAATGGGTGAAGGTGCCGGCGTTGTAATTCTTGAAGAATTCGAGCATGCTAAAGCTCGCGGGGCTAAGATCTACGGCGAACTCATCGGTTATGGTATAAGTGCAGATGCACACCACCTCTCCGCTCCATCTCCAGATGGTAGTGGTCCATGCCGAGCGATGCATATGGCTCTTAAACACGGTAAGATCAATCCAGAGGAGGTAGATTATGTCAACGCCCACGGTACTTCTACACCACTTGGAGATATTTCTGAAACAATTGCGATCAAGCTGGCATTTGGCGATCACGCTAAAGATAAGCTGGTAGTTTCATCCACGAAGTCCATGACAGGCCACCTTCTCGGTGCAGCCGGTGGTGTTGAAATCACAGCATGCTTGATGGCTATGAAAGATGGAGTCGTAGCTCCAACGATCAACCTTCAAGATCAAGATCCTGAGTGTGATCTTAACTACTGTGCTAACACTGCGCGCGAAATGAATGTAGATGTGGCCCTCTCTAACTCCTTCGGGTTTGGTGGTCACAATGCAAGTCTTCTCGTGAAGAAGTTCTCTGAGTAAAAAGAGAGCGAACAAGACTTTTATCCCACAGGGCGTGTACCTTGTGGGATTTTTGATGCTTCAATCTAGCAGAATGTGTTAGCTTTGCTGGCATGAGAAAGTTCCCAGCGTATTTGAGAAAGGTGCAGTTTGTGGATACTGACATGGCTGGAATTGTCCATTTTTCAACGATCCTACGCTATGTCGAAGAGGCTGAGCACTTTGCGATGGCAAATGCAGGAGTGCCTCCAATAGATCGAAAGAGTGGCTTTCCCAAGGTTCATATCAGCTGTGATTATCGATCTTCTTTGAAATTTGGTGATGAAGCTCAAATCGAACTGACTTTGCAAAAGTTGGGGAACAGAGCTCTGACGTGGAGTTTTGCGGTGTTTGTTGGAAAGCGATTGGCCGCTGAGGGGACTATGGTGACTGCCTATGTAGAGATGAAGGGTGGTGCTGCTTTACTAAGTACAATGCGTGACGCGCTTTCAGCTGAGAGTTAGGATAGTCATTCTCGATTGCAAATTGCGACCTTGTCAGCTATTCTAACAAACATGCGGTCGATTCGATTTATTGCAGCTGGTTATGAGGAGCCTAGGGGGCATTGCGGCTTAGTTGGCTAGTGCGTGCTGCCTTAGAGTATTGCAAGAGATGGAAAATTATTAGGTTATTTAGAACACGCTTTTTCTTGCACGAACTGACATCTAGATTATAAAGTCTAGTTCCACTGGATCGGTGAGCATGGTTCGAACATCTACACTCACGATCTTTTGTGTGCCTATCTATAAAGGGCCAACCACAGAATAGATTTAACAACTTAGATCCAAATGAATCCGGATAGAGCTACACTCAACTTTCTAAATAGTTTCGCTGAGGAATCGAGAAACCGAGGTGACGACCTTCAGCAAGAAGGTGCTGTCACACAAATTTTTGGTAACCACCTCTTTATTCAAGGTCGTGTAGAAGATGAAACTGGTACATTTCGTACGAGTCTTCGTTTGCAAGGTAATCGTTGGTTCGGCAGCTGTACTGCTGAAGACGAGACAATCGCGGGCGCATGTCTCTACGCTACAATGATGGAGCGTATGCACCGTGGTGAAGATCTACCAGAGAATCCTAACGAGTTTGATGACACCCCTGTTATCGATCTTATCGAAGAGAAGATCGAACGTGAACTTGACGACAAAGAAGCTGACTTTGTTAGTAAGGTTGAAAAACGTTACCGTCGTTACGTGATTGAAGGAGAAATCCACGATCACGACATGGTGCGATTGAACCCACGTTGGGAAATTGTAACGTATGATCCGTTAGAACTCTGGCCAATGCCTCCAGGAGATATTCTAGAATTCTGGAACTATCTCGCGTACGCATTCTACAAAAAAAGGCTTCCATTCCCTGACTTCATGAATGCTGTGACTGACCTTGAGGCAGTACAGAAGAAAATGAAGGATTGGGAGAAAGAGCGTGAGATCGCCGAGTGGTATGATCGCATCGAAGACGTTAATGAGCGCCCACCACAAGAAAAGCCCATTAAGAGCGAGTTCCGTATTGTAAGCACAATGAACGAAGCGCGTGTCGAGATACGTGAAAATGATGGCGAGTGGTTTGCGCTCCGCGAAAAAAACGACATCGAGCGCGTCGCAAATTTATTCTCTTCAGCAGCACTCCGTATGGATGCTCAGAGTCAGGTGATCTGGGAGCACTATTTCGCTTTCTATAAGAATGAAGACACAGCAACAATGGATCTCGATACAGAGCCAGCATGTTGTTTCATGAACCGTCTTTTCTGTCAGCCAGCACTCAAGGGCTACATCGTCAACCTTGATGAGAAGTTCTACAAGGTAGTGAAAGATAAACTTAAGTGGGTCTGTGAAGATGATCCATATTATCCAGAGAATTTTGCTCTTCAGCTTGTTACTAAAGCAGGGGATAATGTATCTCACTCCGTGCGTCTTCTCCCGGGTCGCGAGGAGCTTTATCAGTCTGATGAAACTGTTTTCCCAGGTCCTCCACGCTGGCTCGAAGATACTGACGTGATGCCACGTTATAGGATTCCAAAGCTGGTGATTGATTCTCTCGAAGGTGTTGAGTTTTTGCGTAAAATTGGTGCAAAACTCCCTGAGTCTCTTAAGAAACGTGTACTCGACCTCGATCTTTACCCACGTTTTGAAATGCGTATTGAGCAAGGTCTCACTGCTGCTGAAACAGAGCACTTGGTAATTAAAGTCCTCGCTCATGAAAAGAAAGAGCGTCGTACTGAGAAGTTGGAGAAAGAAGGTTGGGAGCTCGTTGAGCAAAAGCCAGTCAAGGGCAAGCAACTTCTACGTTTCGCTCGTGAAGAGCTTTATCCAGTACCTGAATTGCTCACAGAAATGGGGCTCACCTATGACGATAAGCTCGAAGAATTCAAGACTCGCATCACCAAGCTCTTCCCTGAAAAGTTTGCTGAGTGGGCGCAGAATTTGCCTAAAACCATGGATGTGAAAATGGACTTCAAGCTTAAGACTCTTCTTGCAGACCCAGTGACTGCAGCAATCCGCTTCGAAGTAGTCAATCAGGATATCGAATGGTTCGATCTCAAGATCGTCATTGACGTCGAAGGAGTTGACCTTACTAAGGCGCAAATTCGCCAATTAGTTGCAGCACGTGGTGGCTATGTTCGTATGGAGAACGGTGGATGGATGCGTCTTAAAATCAAGCTCGACGATGACCAGCGCAAAGCTGTAACCCGACTCGGTCTGGACCCATTTGACCTTTCCGGTGAAACTCATCGTATGCACGCACTTCAGCTTGCTGATCCTAAGGCTGCAGAAGTGTTCGATCCGAAAGCATGGAAGCGCATCAAAGATTCCGCACAAGACATTCAGGTCAACCTCGAGACAGAGGTGCCAGATGGTCTACAGGCAACACTTCGTCCGTACCAAGTCGACGGTTTCCGCTTTCTTTCCTATCTTGCAACGAACCGCTTTGGTGGAATTCTTGCGGATGACATGGGTCTCGGTAAAACCATTCAGTCCATTACTTATGTGCTCTGGCTTCGCCAGCAGGCACTCGAGGCTGGCGAGAAGAAACCAGCACTTGTTGTCTGTCCTAAATCCGTACTCGATGTTTGGGCGACAGAGGCCGAGAAATTTGCGCCTGAATTGAAGGTGAAGATTCTCTGTACCCGCGACGACCTCGATGTGGATGAAGTGCAGAATAAGCTCGATCTTGTTGTTCTCAACTATGCACAACTTCGTGTATGTGGCGAGGACCTCAACACCATTGAGTGGCTTACAGTCATTCTTGATGAAGGCCAGCAGATTAAGAATCCAGATTCCAAGGCTGCGAAGTCAGCTCGCGAGCTTAACTCCGCAAACCGTCTCGTTCTCACAGGTACACCAATTGAGAACCGCTTGATGGATATGTGGTCATTGATGGCGTTTGCAATGCCTGGTGTTCTTGGTTCCCGTGCTTACTTCAAGAAGCGCTTCGATAAGCGCAAGGACCCTACGTCGCAGACCCGCCTAGCAGCGAGACTTCGTCCGTTCCTTCTTCGTCGTACTAAACTACAGGTAGCGAAGGACCTTCCACCTCGTACAGAGGAAGAGGTATTTGCTGTTATGGAAGGTGTTCAGGCTGAGATGTACAAGGCTGAGCTCAAGCGTATCCAGAAAGCTCTTCTAGGATTCGATTCCGATGAAGCAGTAAAGAAAAATTCCTTTGCGATACTCCAAGGTTTGATGCGCCTACGTCAGATTTGCTGTCACCCTGGTCTTATCGATCCGAAGTACCTCAAGGAGGAAAGTGCGAAGATGACTGCACTTTTCTACTTGCTCGATCAACTCCGTGAGGAAGGGCACAAAGTGCTCGTCTTCTCGCAGTTCGTTTCCATGCTTGATATCATCAAGGCGCGTCTCGAAACTGAAAGCCGTCCATACCACTATCTCACAGGTCAGACGAAAGACCGTAAGGGCGTGATCGAGAGCTTCCAAACAACAACGAAGGAGCCTTCAGTTTTCATGCTTTCACTCAAAGCGGGTGGTGCTGGTCTTAACTTGACTTCTGCATCTTACGTTATTCTTTACGATCCATGGTGGAACCCAGCGGTGGAAAACCAAGCGATTGACCGGACGCACCGTATTGGTCAGAAGAATAAGGTTATCGCGTACCGTCTTCTCACACGCGACACTGTCGAAGAGAAAATTCGCGTGCTTCAGCATCAGAAGACGGCCCTTGTTACTAACGTCCTTGGTGACGAAGGTTTCGCAAGCAGTCTCGGTGTCGAAGACCTTCAGTTCATCCTTAACCACGGTGGGGGTATGTTCGGAGAGGAAGAAGCATAATTCCGTTGTATACCACACACGCAAAGCCCGCATGCCCGAAATATTCTACAAGCCTGTACTTGTGTTTTCGTGGCTTTGTTTTTGTCTTGTTGCAGCTCTCCCTTGGCTTGGAGAAATGGGGATGGCTGACCCGAAGCATGCAGATGAACTTGGCTTGTGGCTTAACTTCCTAGGAAAGTTTCATCCACTTTTTCTCCATTTGCCGATTGGGGCTCTGGCTGTGGTCATTTGCTTAGAATGCGTTGGTGTCTTTCAGCGTCGAATGCAGAGTACTCAGATAACTCTAGCGCTTTTCCTTGCCATGGTGACAGGAGTGTTCGCAGCTGTATTTGGCTATTTCCTTTACCTAACAGGGGCCTATGCAGGGGAGTTGATTGAAGAACATAAGCGAGATGGAATCGTATTCACTCTTACGCTTATTGTTACCTTTGTTGTTAAAATAGTGAATGAGCACAAAGGGCGAACACGGGCTCTCACTGCAATCTATGTCGCGTGTATGGTGGTGTCCGGTATTACTGTGCTTTGTGCAGGTCATCATGGTGGTGCAATAAGTCATGGTGACCCCTTAGAAGCGCTTCCTTCTCGAATCAAATCAAAACGCCAACAAGCTACTGATGCAAAGCCTGCTGTTGATCCTATCGTGTACACTCATTATATCCATCCGATCTTGGAGGATAAATGCGTCAGCTGTCATGGTGAAAAAAAGCAGAAAGGGGCACTCCGACTAGACACATACGCATTGATGTTAGAAGGCGGGGAAGAAACTACGTGTCTTGCGCCTGGAAACGTTCAAGAAAGTTCATTGATAAGCTACCTGCATCTACCATTAGAGGATGATTTACGTATGCCGCCTAAGAATAAACCGCAGTTAACTCAAGCGGAAATTCAAATCCTCGAATGGTGGGTAAAAGAAGGCGCACCTGAGCATGCCCGTCTCAGTGAGCTCACTACGAGCCCAGAAATCCGTCTTGTGTTAGAGGGTTTTGCTAGTGGCGTTGAGCCCTTTGAGTAGCTATAGGATTACTTTTTCTTAAGCTGTGGGAAGAGAACGACGTCGCGGATTGTAGGAGCGCCTGTGAGCATCATGATGAGGCGGTCGATGCCTATACCGATGCCGCCCGCAGGTGGCATACCAGATTCCATTGTCTCTACAAAATCGTGGTCAATGTTTTGAGTCTCACCACCTGCTTGCTCTTCAAAGCGTTTCTTCTGAAGGATCGGGTCATTGAGCTCGGAATAACCAGGGGAGATTTCCTGACCATTGATGATGAGTTCATATACGTCGATCACATCAGGATTCTCAGGGTTAAGCTTCGCGAGTGGAATAAGCTCCTTGGAAACGTGCGTCACAAAGCATGGGTCGAAGCTATGTTCTTCTACGAGCTTCTCGAATACTTGTTGAGTGATTTCATAGTCTTCCATGTTGTCGGAGATTTCTACGCCGAGTTCTTTACACTTTGTGCGATGTTGTTCTTCAGTAAGGTCGAACCAGTCGTCACCTGCCACTTGTTTGATGAGGTCGTGGTATGCTGCGCGCTTCCATGGGCGCTCGAGGTTGATCGTACGGACGACTTCACCTTCTTCGTTCTTGTGTTCAAGATGCAGACCGCCGCAGAATTTTTCTGCAAGATGACAGATCATTTCTTCTACGAGGTCAGCCATCTGTTCGAAGTCTGAGAATGCCCAGTATGCCTCGAGCATCGTAAACTCAGGGTTGTGACGGCGGGATATTCCTTCGTTACGGAAGTTACGATTGAGTTCGAAAATCTTAGTGAATCCACCACAGAGGAGACGCTTGAGGTGAAGCTCAGGTGCGATACGCAGGGTAAGCGGCATGTCGATTGCGTTGTGATGTGTCTCGAATGGGCGCGCTGCCGCACCACCAGCTACATCATGCAGCATTGGTGTTTCTACTTCGAGGAAGCCGCGGTCGTGAAGGAAGCTGCGGATTTCAGCGATCATCTGAGAGCGTTTCACAAAGAGATCTGCACTTTGCTGGTTCGACATGAGGTCGAGGTGACGCTTGCGGTACTTTGTTTCACGATCACTCACACCGTGCCACTTGTCTGGCATTGGGCGAAGTGCCTTAGAAAGAATGGTGAGCTTTTCCACTTTTACCGATGGTTCGCCTTTGCCAGTGGTGAATGTTTCACCATGGATACCGATCCAGTCACCCATATCCATGAGCTTCCATGCAGCCCACTCAGTTTCGCTGAGACCTTTTTTGTTGAGGTAGATCTGGATGCGGCCGTGTACGTCACCGATCGTAGCGAATACAGATTTCCCCATATCGCGGATAGCAAGAAGTCGACCAGCGATGACAACCTGTTTACTATCTTCGAAGCGAGCTTTGAGTTCAGCTGGGGTAGTGGTGGTGTCAAATCTAGAACCGAATGGATCGATACCGAGCGTACGAAGCTTGGCAAGTTTTGCGGTACGAACTGCGATGAGTTCAGCTTCTGTTGATTGTGGCTGCCCGTTCTGCTCACTCATAGGGCGCGCAGGTTACGAGGGAACACTTGATTTGCAAGCAGCAATTCTCCTAGCTATAAGCAAAGACGAGTTGTCATTGAGTGGCGAAGGCAGGTCTCGGAAGTGCCTAGCGATTGAACCACAAGAAAAAGAATATTTACCTTCTATTATTCAAGAATTTAAGAAAGAATCCGCTCAGATCTAGGCAAGACCCCTTTTCATCTTAAAAATGCACTCTTCTGACCTCACTTTTATCACGAACGAAAAGGGCGACGACCTGCAAAGTCGCTTCGCTAGTTTGATCAAAGACACGCAGTATTTTGATGTGCTCGTCGGTTACTTTTATACCAGTGGGTTTCACGCTGTAAGCGAGTCACTGGAAAGCACCGACAAAGTGAGGATTCTGATTGGAATGAGCACCAACCGCGAGACCTATGATTTGCTCCAAAAAATCAAATCGCACAAAGAAGTTAAGGACGAGTTTTCAGAGGAAGTTAAGAAAGAGCTAGAAGAGAGTGAGAACAAGCAAATCGTTGAGGAAGGTATCCTCAAGTTCACGCAATGGCTCAAAGAAGGTAAGCTAGAGATACGTGCTTATCCTGAAGAGAAAATCCATTCAAAGCTCTATATTATGACCTTCTCAGAAGGAGACCGCGATGCTGGTCGTGTCATTACTGGCTCTAGTAATTTTACCTACAAGGGACTGATTGAAAATCTCGAATTCAACGTAGAGCTGAAAAATCGCTCAGACTATGAATTTGCCAAGGCAAAGTTCGAAGAGCTTTGGCTCAAGGGCGTGGACGTAAGTGAGAAGTATGTCGAAACCATTGAACAAGACACATGGCTCAGAGACGACATCACCCCCTACCAGCTCTATCTGAAATTCCTCTATGAGTATTTCAAGGAAGAGATTAATTGGGACGAAAAGCTTGATACTAAGAAGGACCGCCCAGAGGGCTTTAAGCAACTGCAATATCAGGATCATGCCGTCCTGAACGCTAAGAAGATCATTAATGCATATGGTGGCGTATTCCTCTCAGATGTCGTTGGCCTTGGAAAAACCTTCATGGGCACGATGCTCTGCCAAGAGCTTGGCGAGAAAACCTTGGTCTTAGCTCCCCCGCAGCTCATTGACGAGGATAACCCCGGAAGTTGGAAACATGCTTTCAGTGAATTCGGTTTTAAAGCCAAAGACTACGAATGTCGCTCGACTGGCATGTTGAAGTCGATTGTTGAGAAGGATCAGCACCGTGACTTTAAAGTAGTGCTGATTGACGAAGCCCACTGTTTCAGGTCAGAAGATAATGAAACCTACGCACGGCTAGCCCAAATATGTAAGGGAAAAAAAGTCATCCTTGTGACGGCGACCCCATACAATAATAAGCCGAGCGATCTTCTCGCCCAGATTAAGCTTTTCCAGCCTTCAAGGCAAAGCACGCTACCGAATTTGACCGATCTGGAGGCTTTCTTTAAGCAGCTTGAGAAGAATCTCAAGGGCTTGGATCGAAAAAAGGATCGTGAAAAGTTCATTGCCGTAAACAAGGAGAATGCCCGTCGCATACGTGAGCGTGTTCTGAAATATCTTATGGTGCGCCGAACTCGACGCGAGATTATCAAATACTACGGCTCCGACCTAAAGGCGCAGAAAATGAGCTTCCCGACCGTTGCCGATCCGCAGCCAATCTTCTACGAATTAAATGAGGAAGAGAATGATATTTTCCACAAAACCATTAAGCGGATCACGCGGTCATTTTCATACGCACGCTATACACCACTGCTATTCCATAAGAGCACCACGCCAATGGAGAAGCAGAGCCAGGAAAACATGATGGGCTTTATGAAGATGCTCTTGATGAAACGCCTTGAGAGTAGCTTTTTCGCATTCAAAGAAACCTTAAAACGCTTTATTGCATCCTATGAAAAATCCATTGAGCAATACGAAGCTGGTGCCGTTTATGTGAGTAGAACACACTCATATAAAATCTTTGAATACCTTGAAAGTGGCAATCTTGAAGGAATTGATCGTCTCATAGATGAAGGAAAGGCTGAGAAATATGATGCCTCCGAATTCTCGGATGAGTTCAAGAAAGCACTCGACCAAGATCAACGCATCCTGAACGAAATCCATGAGATGTGGGAGACGGTCTCTCGCGATCCGAAAGTCATCGCCTTTGGTGAGAAACTTGCAGTTGAAGCTCCAGTGAAGAAGGGAAAATCCATTATCTTCACCGAATCAAAGGAGACCGCTGAATACCTAGCCCGTGAGCTGGAGGCGATCTTTCCGAAGAAAATCATTTGCTTCACGGGCGGAAGCTCAGCGGCACAACGAGAAAAGGTAATTTCTAATTTCGACGCCAACGCCAAGAATAAGAAAGATGACTACCACTTGCTTATCACCACAGATGTTCTTGCCGAAGGTGTAAACCTGCACCAATCCAATGTTGTTATCAATTACGATATTCCGTGGAACCCAACGCGCATCATGCAGCGTGTCGGTCGTATCAACCGTGTCGATACTTCACACAAGAAGATACACACCTATACCTTCTTCCCAACAGAACAGGCAAACAAACAGATCAAGTTACAAGAGTGTGCCGAAGTGAAAATTGCAGCCTTCATTTCGCTACTTGGTTCAGATGCCAAGCTTCTGACAGAAGGTGAAGAAATCGAAGCCTACAGCCTCTTTACGAAGATGCTATCCAAAGAAACCATTGAGGGCGAAGAGGAGGATGCAGCAAGCGAACTCAAATACCTTCAAGCTATTCGAGCTGTCAGAGATAAGGATTTTAAACTCTTTGAATGCATCAAGAAATTGCCAAAGAAGTCGCGTTCCGCTCGAAAAGCGCCTGCTGAAACAGCATCACCAGCTCTCATCACCTACTTCCGCAAAGGCAAGCTACAGAAGTTTTTCAGAGCGAGTCTGGCAGCAGATGAAACGGCCTCAAAAGAGATCGACTTCATCGAGGCTGCTCAAGCACTATCCTGTCCATCTAAGCAAAAGCGCGGAAAATTAAGTAAGTTTTATTACCAACTATTAGAACAAAACGCCAAAGAGTTGGAACAGGTAACGGAGGAGGAAAGGAATGAGTCTGAGGGCAAGAGAGGTAGTCGCGACAATGCGGTGCGTTTGCTGAAATTCCTCAAACAAGACAAGATACGCCGCTACTCCGAATTTGAGGACATTGAGAAAGATCGCCTTGAGCAGGTTATCAAGGAGTTGGATGCCGGAAGTATTCCGAAAAAAGTAGTAGCCAGAACTTGGAAGGAAATAGATAGTGACTCCCAGATACTCCTCAACCCAACCAAACTAATCGCCGTCTTGCAGAAGAACATCTCAGCCGATTTGTTGCAGCCCGCCGCTGCTCAGACTTTAGGGAGCAACAATGCTCCTCAAGAAATCATTTTATCTCAGTTTTTCCACTAGTTAATTTTCTATGACCAAGCAAGAAGCCAAAAACTTAGCGCAAGCGACCTTTAGTGATGGTTTTAATAAAGAGCAGTTTTCTAAGTTTATCAGTAACCTATTCAAAGACTATGAACCCTTGGCTGCAAACGTGGTAGGAGGGCAGCTAAAAGAAGCATTCAAGCCTTTCGTCTCTCATTACAAGCGCATCGGGAAATACACAGATGCAGAGGATAAGGTGATTGATACGATCATTGTCCACTTGAAAAAAGGCAGCTCATTAGAACGTGCACGCACCGCCCAGCGGAACTTTGTTGCGGAATACCTGAAGACAAGAGAGAAAGACGCGGCACTTGTCGCCTTTGTTTCTGCTGAAACCAGTGATTGGAGGCTTTCACTGGTGAAGTTTGAGACGACTTTCCAGCACGATGAAGAGAAAGGAAAACTCAAGATGGTCAGCGAGACTACGCCAGCGAAACGCTGGTCTTTTCTCATTGGAAAAAACGAGGGCACGCACACTGTTACCAGTCGCTTTCTGGATTTGCTTCAATCAGATGACAGCCCGAACTTAGCCGAGCTTGAAGCGGCATTCGACGTTGAGACGGTATCGAAAGAATTCTACGAAAAATACAAAGAGCTCTTCCTACGCATGAAAGAGGAACTGGATGAACTCGTAAAAAAGGATGCGAATATACGAGCCGATTTCGAGGAAAAGGACATTTCCACAGTGGACTTTGCCAAGAAAACCATGGGGCAGATGGTATTCCTCTATTTCCTACAAAAGAAAGGTTGGTTTGGGGTAAAGCCAAAGGAAGCATGGGGCAGTGGCCGGAAAGACTTTCTCAGGGATTTATTCAATAAACGAAGCGAGCTACCAGTGAGCCACAACTTAGGAATAAACTTCTTCGACGACATCATGGAGCCACTTTTCTACGAGGCTTTAGCCAGTGATCGCAGAGACAGCGATGACTTTTACAGTAAGCTTGATTGTAGAATGCCCTTCCTGAACGGTGGTCTCTTTGAGCCGATACAAGGATACGCATGGACAAGCACGCATATCAGGCTTCCAGACAAGTTATTCTCAAATCAAAACAAAACGAAGGAAGGCGACGTCGGGGATGGTATCTTAGACATTTTTGACCGCTATAATTTTACAGTCAACGAAAGCGAGCCTCTCGAAAAAGAGGTAGCGGTTGACCCCGAAATGCTCGGTAAGGTCTTTGAAAATCTCTTGGAGATAAAGGACCGCAAGAGCAAAGGAACCTACTACACGCCTCGTGAGATCGTGCACTATATGTGCCAGCAATGCTTGATTAATCACCTAGAGACAGAGCTTCGCGAGCATTCTGAAATAGCAAGAGAAGATATTGAACGTCTTATTCTCAACAGCTCTCGCATCATCGAACATGAGCAGACGGTGATTGAGAAAGGGAAAGAGACTAAAACTTACTCCTTCGAGATGCCAAAGAGCATTCGCTCAGAGGCCAATCGCGTAGATGGGCTATTAGCAAGTATCAAAGTCTGTGATCCGGCTGTCGGCTCTGGAGCATTCCCCCTTGGTATGCTCAATGAAATCATCCGAGCAAGGGCTGCACTTGCAGTGCATAAGCAGGAGGAAATCGACAGCTCTCAGAGTGGGGCGTATCAATCCATGGCTGCACTTGCAGTGCATAAGCAGGAGGAAATCGACTACTGTGAGCTAAAAAAGCATACAATCATCAACTCGCTTTACGGCGTTGATCTCGATGGTGGTGCAGTAGAAATCGCAAAACTCCGTCTTTGGTTGGCTCTCGTCGTCGAAGAAAAGGAGCCGCATCCACTGCCCAATCTTGAATGCAAGATCATGCAGGGTAATAGCCTCATATCTCAATATGAGGGCATTACACTTTTCGACGAGACTATCCTCTTTAAAGATGGAGACATCAAAAGTAGAGAGACCGAGAAAGCCGAGATCACTCAGAGCATTGCTACCCTACAAAGTCGCTACTTCGAGGTGCACGGTAGCGAACTTGAGCCAGCGGTGAAGCAGGAAGAACTCAAGAAGATCGAGAAATCTATCGAAGAGCAGCAGAAACGCCAGAAGGCGTTAAGTGATTCATCTTCTTCAAGCTCGTCAGAAATGAGCCTCTTTTCGTCACCACAGGAGCGAAAAAGAGTGCATGAGAAATCACTGGAACTCCAAGAGTTAATAAAGGAATTCATCGAGACCTCTCATAATAAGAAGACCCTTAAAGAGAAAATCGATAATCTAAAATGGGAGCTGATTGAGGCTACGCTGAAAGCGCGAAGCAACGAAGCAACGAAGCAACGAAGCAACGAAGCAACGAAGCAACGAAGCAACGAAGCAACGAAGCAACGAAGCAACGAAGCAACGAAGCAACGAAGCAACGAAGCAACGAAGCAACGAAGCAACGAAGCAACGAAGCAACGAAGCAACGAAGCAACGAAGCAACGAAGCAACGAAGCAACGAAGCAACGAAGCAACGTTGCTTGATGAGATCAAAGCTTTACGAAAAAAGCAAGAACAACCCTTCTTTATTTGGCAACTGGAATTCCTTGACGTGTTCCGTGAGAATAGCGGCTTTGATGTCGTGATCGGTAACCCGCCTTATGTTGGCCAGAAAGGAAATAAGGATACATTCTGTGTAATAGCTAATGGAAATCTAGGACGCTACCACTTGGGCAAAATGGATTTATTCTATTTCTTTTTTCATCTGTCTCTCGATCTAGCAAAAGACAGAGCAAGTTGCTCATTTATAACTACGAACTATTTTTTGACTGCAACTGGTGCGAAAAAATTACGGGAGGATTTGTATTCGAGAGCAAGTATCAGAGAACTAATCAATTTTAATGAATATCGAATATTCGCCTCAGCGTTAGGACAGCATAACATTATCACAGTTTTCGACAAAAGAGCATCGAGTAGAAAGACGCATACTACTCTGGTCGAAAAAACAGGCACAGCTAGCAGCTACGACCTTTATAACGTTCTACGCAAAACAGATAAAAAGTTAGCTTGCTCGGAGATTGAGAGAGAAAATCTATATGACGGTGAAAATAAATATATCAGACTTGAGGGAACTCAGAGCCAGGGCAACCCAGTCAATGAAATTCTCAATAGGATGTCGAATGAGTGCCACTTACTTTCATCGTTCTGCAACATAAGACAAGGTCTCATTAGTGGTTGCGATTACATGTCTAAAACAAATATGGAGAAGCTTAATGCCGTAGACGAGATTAAAGAAAAAGACGGTGTCTTTATATTTGATCTTAAAAATCCTAGAGACTTGAGGGTCGTTCAATCCTTCTCGGATGATGAGCAACTGCTCTTGAGATCGCTTTACAAGAACTCGGATATTGATAGATACTGGAATAGTAGCCTGCCGACCAAGAAAGTTTTGTATCTTGGGAAGGATCAAACAGACATCTCAAAATACCCAAATATTCAACGGCACCTATCTAAATTTAGCGTAGTTTTGGCGGATTGTCGTGAAGTGAGCAATGGTCGTAGAAAATACTATCAGCTTCATTGGCCCAGGATAGAAGATATTTTCATTGGGGAGAAAATCATAGTCCCATACAGGGCAAGAAGAAACGCTTTTTCTATAGACAGAGATGAGTGGTTCTGTAGTGCGGATTGTTATGTAATCACCTTAAACAATAATGAACTCGACTTGCGTTATATACTATCGCTCTTGAATTCTAAATTATACTACCTATGGCTTTACTATAGAGGGAAGAGGAAGGGCGAGATGTTGGAGTTATTCAAACAATCTCTATCTGAAATCCCGATCAAAAAATTGAATGGGGAAACGCAAGCCGAACATATAGCCTTAGTAGATAAAATCTATTCAATAACAAGTTCTGAGGATTACAACCCAGCAAATCCACCTGAAGAACAGCTCAACCTCGAAGCTGAAATCGACGACCTCGTCTTCGACCTCTACCAACTCACTCACGAAGAACGCCAGTTGGTGAGCAAGGGTCGATGAGGCTGGAATGGTTCATCGGTGAGAATTTATTCGTCGATCAGTGCAAATTTGAGGTCTCCAGAAGAGACGACTTCGCCATTCACGACACAGCGACAAGTCGCATAGCCAATGTTGCGGCGCATTTTGAGAATTTCAGCTTCGATGAAGAGCGTGTCACCTGGAAGCACTGGGTGGCGCCACTTCACGTTATCGGCACTCATGAAGTAACCGATTTTCCCCTGATTTTCAGGCTTGCGCAGCATGAGGCAGGAAGCGACCTGTGCCATTGCTTCTACCTGAAGTACGCCTGGCATGATTGGGTGATCTGGGAAGTGACCTGGGAAGAAGGGCTCGTTGATTGTCACATTTTTTACGCCAGTACACTTGTTGTCACCTTCGAAGTCGATGATGCGGTCAACAAGAAGGAATGGATAGCGGTGTGGAAGAATCTTAAGGATGTCGTTGATATCGAGTACTGCTTCACCTTTAGGGATAGCAAGTGGTGGCACCATCGAACGCATGCGGAGGTATTCTTTCTTTAGGATCGCAGCCATCTTGGTGTTTGGGCCGTGACCTGGTTTCACACAGATGACGTGGCCTGTGATTCTCTTGCCACTGAGGATGAGATCACCAATAAGGTCGAGTGCCTTGTGACGTGCAAATTCATTATCAAAGCGGAGAGGCTCTTTGCTCATGACTTCCTCACCGCGAATGACCACCGCATTTTCAAGAGAGCCACCTTTGATCAGACCCTTGTCGAGAAGGGGCTTTACGTCTTCATAGTAGACGAAGGTGCGTGCTGGAGCAATTTCCTTCTCGTATATCTCTGGAGTGACCTTTGTTGAGAAAAATTGGGTAAAGCGTCCATTTGGCCCGACGTTCGTGCATGAAATGCGGAAGTCCTTTGCAGGGACAATCGTGATGAAGGAACCATTGCCAGCGTCGGAATAGAGAGGCTCACGGATTTCCCAGATTTTAGCTGGGACGTCTTGAGTTACAATGCCTGCTTGTTTGATGAGCTCGACGTATGGAGCGGAAGATCCATCACCGATGGGTGGCTCGTTCGCATTCATTTCGATAAGTGCGTTATCTACTCCCATACCTGTGAGCGCTGAAATAATGTGCTCTACAGTATGTACTTTAACTGAACCTTCAGCGAGAGTTGTCGCGCGCTCAACAGTCTGAACCTTATCCACATCAGCATCGATGAATGGTTGGTCTGCAAGGTCGATTCTGCGGAACTGGAAACCAGAGTCAGCTGGAGCAGGCTTGATAGTAAGAGTCACTTTCTGTCTAGTGTGGAGAGAGGAACCCTCAAGTGTCGCTGAGGCAGCGAGAGTTTGTTGCATTGCAGTCGGCATGGCTTGAGTCAAAGCATAGCCGTTCAAACTTGCAAGTTTTTTGGGTTTTCAGAGTGCAATCTCACGCTATCGTCCCCGCATGCAGCCAGAGGTCGAGCAATTAATAGATTTAGCACTCAAAGAGGATATCGGGGCAGGGGATGTCACTGTTGAGTACTTTGTGCCTACTGAGAAGCAGTCCCGTGCCTCTATGTTCGTGGAGGATGAGGGGGTAATTGCTGGACTAGATATTGCTGAAAAAATTTTTAAGAAGATAGACCCAAATATCAAGGTGCTACAGTTAGTAGCAGACGGAACTAAGGTAACGCAGGGTGATCGTGTGATGGAAATTACTGGTCCAGCGCGGGCACTCCTTACTGCTGAGCGTACAGCTCTCAATTTCGTACAACGTCTTTCAGGTGTCGCAAGCAAGACAGCAGCATTTGTAGAACGAATAGCAGGGACCAAAGCAGAAATACTGGATACTCGTAAGACGACTCCAGGTTGGAGGTCTTTGGAAAAAATGGCAGTGCGTGCAGGTGGGGGGGCAAATCACCGCATGGGACTTTATGATCGCGCTATGGTGAAAGATAATCACCTTGTCGCTGAAGACGACCTTGCTGCTATACAATCTGCTATTCGCCAATTGAAATTAAATAAGCCAGGTGTAGAAGTTGAGTTAGAGGCCGATAGACTTGATCAAGTAGAAGACTTCCTCAAACTCGATGAGGTGGATTACATTTTGCTCGATAACATGAGTAATGCTCAATTACGTGAAGCTGTTGCATTACGTGGTGAGTCTGGACCAAAGCTCGAAGCGAGTGGAGGAGTAAACCTCGAAACTGTATCAGGTATTGCCCAAACTGGAGTGGACTTTATTTCCGTAGGCGCAGTAACTCACTCAGCAGTGGCTCTCAATTTATCTCTCGAGTTCGTAGATTCGTAGACTAGGGTCTAGTGACATTTTTTAGTTGCATGCAATGGTTTGTAGGCTAGAAGTGCGTTGCAGCTTGCTTGCGAGTGAGCTGTGACTCATGGAAGCCCGTAGCACGGGCAGGAAATAGATGGGGAATTCGGTGAAGCTCGTCAGAGTCATTCCGAAGCGGTGCCGCCACTGTAAGACTAGCTTGATGCTCGTTTAGCCAGGTTGCCAGCCATGAGTTTAATTCTTCCAAGCCTTGCGAAGCACAAGGATGCGAACTATGAAAAATACAAAATCACACAGCCCCAATGCGGGTGTAAAAGTTGTGGCTGGTCTTCTTGTAGCGAGCCAAGTGACTTCCTCTGCTGAAGAGCAGAAAGAAGCCAAGTCCGTAGAAACGCTCGAGCCGACGACGGTGGTAGCAACAAAATTTGAGAAAAATCTCAGCGATGTTTCTAGCAGTGTTGCAGTGCTCGATGTTGCAGAGCTTATTTCTGAAGGGAAGAGCTCGGTGCAGGACGCGATTGGTTACCGTACTCCTGGTGTCATTGCCACTTCCACAGCGGGTCAGCGCGGTCAGGCGGGATCACTTTTTGTGCGCGGTACTACGACGAATAAATCGCAGATGCGTCTTGATGGAGTCCGCATTAGTGATTCCACGAGTAGTTATGCCAACTTCCTAGGCAGTACTAAGCTTTACGGACTGTCGAAGATTGAGATCTTCAAGGGAGCTTCTAGTTCGGTTTATGGTGGTGGCGCTATTGGAGGTGTCGTTTCTTTGAGCACAGCTAAGGGTGAGGGGACTCCAACCCATTCTGCGACAGCTGAATACGGTTCCTACAACAGTTGGCTCGGTAATCTGAGCTCACAAGGACAAGTCGGAGATTTCTCCTACAATCTTGGTCTTACCGCAGAGGATACCCAAAATGATTCTGACGCTCCAGTAAATGGAAATGATTTTACGCAGCTTTCTTATTTTGGTCGTTTCGACTACACCATCGACAAGCATTCATCTTTGGGGATGACTCTCCGTGGCGGCGATGCAAATAGTGAATACCCTCAGCGAGGAAATCCAGTCGCGAACATTCCTCAGAAGAATAAATACGATTACTTCTTTGGAACTTTTTTCTACGAAAATCAGATCACTGAGGCATGGAACTCCCGTGTGACATTGGGATATAGTAAAGAAGACTTCGATAGTGACAGTTACTACGCAGAAGTTGATTCCACAAGCTTCCTGCCTACTGGCAATTATCTCGACTCTGAGTTTGGTTCTCACACGGATCGTTATTCGATTTATTGGGATAATGCCTATGTCTGGTCGCAGGATCACACCACAATAGTCGGAACGTATGTTGAAAATGCAGGATATGAAACTTCTTACCAAAATGCAGCTGATCGCGATACGTTTGGTGTTTATGTGAACCACTCTTGGCAAGTAGTAGATGCGCTCCAGCTCAATGGCACACTTGGCTGGGATGATCACGATGACTTTGGTGACGAATTCACATGGAACGCAGGCGCTTTATATGATGTGACCGATTCCACTATGCTCAAAGCAAATGCTGGCACAGCTTTCCGCGCACCTACATTTGGTGAGGTGGACGGGAATAATAAAATCGGTCCTGAGTCTTCCTTCAACTGGGACTTCGGAGTGGAGCAGACACTCGGTACTACAATTGCTTCTATCACTTGGTTTGAAAACGATGTCGAAGATCTCATTGCCTACCAAGGCTTCGATGCGACAAGTGGTAAGTTTGTTTATGATAACACGTCTGGTAAAACGAAGGCAAACGGCTTAGAGTTTGCCTTGGAGTCGAACATCGAAGAGATTCGCTCATTCGTATTTGCATCCTATACTTACTATCAGAATGCCCTAGCAACTGAGATTCCTGAGCAGACAGCATCTGCTGGTATTCAGACTAAAGTGAACGATGCTATTGATGCAGGGCTTGTAGCCACATGGGTAGATCAACGTCAATCTGCTGGTAGAGCCGACCTTGATCATTACTTCCTTGTCGACATCTACAGTAATTATCAATTGACCGAAAATATGAGACTTCATGCTCGAGTGGAGAACCTTCTCGATGACGATTATAGGCTGTCAGACTTCACGAGTTACGGTGAGCTCGGTTCAGTCAAAGGCCGTGGTCGTGGTTTCTACGGTGCAGTGACGATGACTTACTAAGCTGTTTGAAGTTGATTCATAGTAAAGCTGCACGATTTCAGTCGTGTAGTTTCCTAGTGATTGTGTTTGATAGGAATCGACAATGCGCAGTATCTATAATGAATATTTAGGGCATCGCTTTGAACTTCCAGATCATCCAATGAGAGTCGTTAGTCTGGTGTCATCAGCTACGGAAGCGATGGATAAGATGGGCTTGCTTGATCGCATTGTGGGAGTGTCTGAATATTGTGACCGCTATGTAGATACTTCAAATGCAGAAGTTGTGGGGCAGTATGTGACTGCAAATTTTGAGAGAATCAAAGCGTTACAGCCTGACCTCATTCTTCTAACTACTGGAATTCAGAGAAAACTAAGTCAGCGTTTTTCACTGGAAGGTTTGCCCATTTACAATCTCAATTTACCGTCAAGCTTTCATGGTGTATTAGAAAATATAGCGCTACTTGGCGGTCTGCTCAATGCGTTAGATAAATCACGAGTGTTGACAACGAGTTTATCGAAATCATTTTCAGATGTATCTAGCAAGCAGCAATTTCTTGTGCGCCCAAGAGTCTATGTAGAGCTTTGGTTGGGGAGGCATCGTAGGGCTGTAGGTGGACTGAGTTATATTCGAGACTTGGTCGAACTAGCAGGTGGCGAACTTGTGTATGGAGATAAGTCCGTGGGGTATTTTGAGAATGATCTCGAAAATTTGCCTGAGGAGAATCCTGATCTTTATGTATTTTTTCATGAGCCAGAATATCTTGTTGATGGGGCGTCATTAGTGCGTGAGAGGTCTTGGGATGAAACTGTGCCTGTGGTGATGTCTACCGTGAAAATGGGAGAGAATATGATTCAAGACGGCCCGAGCATGATCGACTCCGCGCAATGGCTACACGGCAAAATGAAGGAGGCGTTTTCATGAAAAAGCTTTTTATTGTCCTTCTAATCGTAGGGACTTTCGTAGCGAGTTATAGAGCTACTCAGAGATCAAATGAAGTGGTCGAGAGCGAACTGCAAGCTCGAGAGCGAATCGTGACTATGGCGCCGAGCTCAGGTGAGGTTCTCTTCGCGTTAGGGCTAGGCGATCAAGTTGTAGGAGTGTCTCGCTTCATGAAGTACCCACCTGAAGCTGCTAATAAATCCCCAATAGGTGGTTATCTGGATGTTGATTTAGAGGCTCTAGTGAGTCTACAACCTGCTGTGGTCGTATTGCTCAAAGAGCAGAGTGAACTGGCACAACAGTTAAAGGGAATGGGTATGCAAACCCTATCAGTCAATCATATGTCTGTAGATGGCATTATGGATTCAATCAAGCGATTAGGCGCCTATTTTGATGTAGAGAGGCAGGCTGCTAAAATGATCACAGATATTCGTCAGCGCATCCAGTGTGTGAGTGAAAGCACGCAGTCACAGAGTGGCGTGCGAGTATTGCTTTCAATTGGCCGTGAAGTTGGAAAAGGAAAAGTAAATGGTCTCGTGGCAGCAGGCATTGCAGGCTACCATCAAGAGCTCTTAGCGCTAGCGCATGCTGAGAATGCCTACAAAGGTGAAGAGAAATTTCCGCAACTCTCTCGAGAGCATCTGATCACAATGGACCCAGAAGTGATTATTGATATAATCAATAGTACTAAGGCTGCGGCTGTTGGGGTGGATAAAATCAAAGCGGATTGGGCTACACATTCAGAACTCCAAGCGGTAAGAAATGGTCGTATATATTTGTTAGTTGGGGATCAGCACTTTGTTCCAGGACCTAGATTTATCGAGACACTTGAGTGGATTGGCAACATCCTAACGGAGGATGAATATGCCGAACGTTGAGGTTTTGCGATGCTGCGACCTACAGGTAAAAGTTAGAGCTAAGACTTTGTTGCAGAAACTCAGCTTTACTCTCAATAAGGGTGAGCATTTAGCGATTATTGGTCCTAACGGCGCTGGAAAAAGTACGCTCATCAAAGCTCTGCTGGGGGTGTCGACAAAAGCAACCGGCGAGGTGTCACTTATGGGGAGAGCTCTCAGCTCCATGGCAAGACGTGAGGTAGCTCAACGAATTGCCTACGTTCCTCAACTTGTCGCAGCCGAAATTCCATACACAGTGAGAGAATTTGTCACGATGGGAAGGTATTCTTTTGAGATAGGTGGTGAGACCATAGAGCGTGCCATGGCGGCGGTGCAAGTCACTGAATTGAGTGAGCGTATCGTTTCGACTTTGAGCGGAGGTGAGCGTCAGAGGGTATGTATTGCTGCCGCCCTTGCTCAAGAGGCACCAGTGATCGTGTTTGATGAACCCTTGGCGCATTTAGATCCAGGTCAGAAGATTGAGGTTCAAAGAGTGATCGGAGAACTCCAGAATGAAGTGACCGTCATTGTTGTGACTCATGATTTGATCTGGGCGCGTAATGATTTTTCGCGGCTGATTGCCATTGCTGATGCTGAGCTCGTGTATGATGGTGTTTCGAAAGCTTTTTTTGTGAAAGATGAGGTCGATCACTTGTTCGGTAGTGGAGTAGCAGATGTTGTGTTAGGAGGTGGGTGTGGCTAAAAAGTACATACTACTTATTCTGTTAGCCGCATGTACTTTAGTTGTGGCGCCCTTTATAGGTGAGCGGGTGCTTGGAGACATTTCTACAGGAGCAAGAGATGGAATCATTTTTTGGAAAGTGCGACTCCCGCGAGTGTTAGTAGCCTTCTTTTGTGGTGCAGGGCTTTCCTTGGGCGGACTTGTTTTCCAGGCTCTATTCCGCAATTCCTTGGCCACGCCCTATACGCTAGGAGTTGCCAGTGGGTCGACATTTATGGTCGCCCTGTGGATACAGTTAGGTCTCACTTTTAGTGTGTTAGGAGTGAGTGGTCTATCTATAGCAGCTTTTACTGGAGCATTACTTTCTGTGTTATTGGTCTATAGTCTCGCCAAAATAGCAGGTGGTTTAGCTACAGTGAGTTTGTTATTAGGGGGGATTATCCTCAGCTTTTCCTTCTCTAGTTTGACGATGCTTGTGCAGTTCTTTAATGATGCTGGCAGTCTGTTTAAGATGATGCGTTGGACGATGGGCAGTCTTGGTCAAGCCGACTTCGAAGATGTTTTTAGAATCTTGCCATTTATAGTGAGTGGTTCCGCCATCATCACAACATATAGGGAGGAGTTGGATCTCATGAGCCTTGGGGACGAATTGGCAATGAGTCGAGGCGTCGAAGTTGAGCGAGTACGAAAGGTGTTATTCTTTGCTGTATCACTGATGATGGCTGGAGTCATTTCAGTTTGCGGACCAATAGGTTTCATAGGTATTATGGTGCCACATTTTTGTCGCATGCTTTTTGGGGTAGCGCATCGCCAGTTGGTTTGGATGAGCTTGCTGTCAGGTGGAGTTTTTCTCGTGTGGTGTGATACGCTCGCACGCAGTGTGACTGTTGGGTCTGACTTGCCAGTTGGGATTATTACAGCATTGATTGGTGGGCCATTTTTCCTCGTAATTTTGCTTAAAAAGAGAGGGATACAATAACTATGAGAGAATTTAGAATGAGGGTAGTAGTCAAAAAGTGTTTAGTAATTTTGGTGTCAGAGCTTGGTTAGAATAGACGTTGATCAGCTTCAATAAAATGATGGATGCCTTCATACCGAAGAATATCAGTAGTGAAATTTCCACGCTTTACAGGGAATAGGGATTGCATGCGCGGGCTCAATTTGTTTTCTAAATGCAGCTGAGCTATGAGTGAAACAAATCGATCTTTCAAACGTGTAGTCCTTAAGTTGAGCGGAGAAGCTCTTCGTGAGGTAGGTAGTCAAGATAATATCTCACCTGAGATTGTAGAGCGTATCGCTCTTGAAATTAAAGAAGCACACGCTTCTGGTATCGAAATCGCTATCGTTGTTGGTGGTGGTAACTTCTGGCGCGGAGCAAGTGCAAGTGCACGTGGAATGGACCGTGCAACTGCGGACTATGTGGGAATGATGGCGACAGTAATGAACGCACTTGCTGTTCAAAGCGCTATTGAAGTCGAAGGTGTGCCCTGTGTGGTTCAATCAGCTATTGAAATGAAGAACGTGGCAGAGCCATTCATTCGTCGTAAAGCAAATCGCCACCTTGCAAAAGGTACTGTTGTGATTTTTGCAGCTGGCACTGGTAGCCCATTTTTCTCTACAGACACAACATCCGCTCTTCGAGCAAGCGAGATAGGAGCATGTGCGATTCTCAAGGCGACTATGGTTGACGGCGTGTACAACGCTGATCCGAAGAAAGATCCAAATGCAACACGCTACGAGACAATATCATTCAAGCATTGTCTCGCTGACGAATTGGCAGTGATAGACTCCACAGCATTCTCACTCTGCCAAGAGAACAATATCCCAATCATCGTATTCGACCTCAATGAACACGGTAATATTGCCAAGGTGATCAAAGGTGATGCTATTGGCACCATCGTTAGCAACGAGGACTAATTTTTTATACACTTCTAAATACTCATCATTATGAAACCAACATCCGTTCTTGAAGAAATTGAAATGTCGATGGAAGCATCCATCGAGCAAATGAGTCACGAATTCGGCTCAGTTCGTACAGGCAAAGCGTCACCAGCCCTCGTAGAAAATGTCACGATCGACGTGAAGTCCTACGGGAGTAAGATGAAGCTTCGTGAGCTTGCGGTAATCACAACTCCCGAGCCACGTCAGATCATGATCCAACCGTACGATGCAAGCACTGTGGAAGATATTGATCGTGGTATTCGTGAAGCTCAACTTGGCTTCAACCCAGTGAACGAAGGTAAAGTGCTTTACTTGCCAATCCCTGAACTCACTGAAGAACGTCGTCAAGAAATGGTGAAGCGCGTAAAGACAATCTCTGAGAGCATTAAGATACGTCTTCGCGGTTGCCGTAAAGAGGGTATGGATGCTGGTAACAAGATGAAAAATGCAAATGTTCTCACCGAAGATAGCCTTCGTGATTTCGAGGCGCAGATCCAAGAACTCACAGACAAGTTCGTGCAGCAGGCTAACACTGCAACAGCTGAGAAAGAAGCTGAAATCATGACTGTCTGATCTATTGAGCGATATCCATTTTTAAAGTGCCTCTTGTGAGGCGCCTTTTTATACCTCTGACTGACGGTCTGTCCTGCGTGTTTGGCACTTTTTGATGACGCTCTTTTTTCTGAGTTTTATTGAGGTTTATCCACGCCACGATTTCACCGATGTCGCGGTAACACAGCCATGGCAGATTTTATGATCTATCGAGAGAGCACTGCTTGAGAATAACAAAAAACAAAGATGTTTCTTACGAAGTCACTGCTGAGCGATCATCATTGAGGCCAGACTTCTCGAGGAAGTAGTCGTAGCCACCGCTATACTTAGTGAGTTTACCACTACTGACGTGGACAGTTGTTTCTGCAAGGTTGCGAATGAAGTGCACATCGTGGGAAATGAAAAGTAACGTTCCTTTATAGGATCTGAGTGCCTGAACAAGAGCTTCGATGGAAAGGAGGTCAAGATGGGTAGTAGGCTCATCCATAAGGAGGAGGTTCGGTGGATCCACGAGGAATTTCACGAGGTTGAGGCGAGATTTTTCACCACCAGATAGTACGCGGACACGCTTGAGTACATCGTTTTTACGGAAAAGGAAGGAGCCTAGGATGGAACGAGCTTCGTCTTCACGGATGTTCGGGTTGGATGCCAGAACTTCGTCGAGCACTGTGTTAGACTCATTGAATGTCAATGCACGGTGCTGTGAGAAGTAACCAATTTTAGTAGCGTAACCGATCTCGACTTTACCTTCCTGAACTTCCTCGTAGCCAGCGATGATTTTCATCAGCGTGGATTTACCAGCACCATTTGGACCTACCAGTGCCACGCGGTCACCGCGTTCGACGATGAAGTCAGTATTATCATAAATGACCTTTTCGCCGTAGGCTTTATGAACTTTTGAAAGCTCGACAAGGATTTGGTTAGAGCGTGGTGGATCAGGGATGTTGAAGCGGAATACTTTACGCGCTGCAATTGGCTTCACGAGCTCCCTCTTAAGCTTCTGAATCATTTTCATACGCTCATTGACCTGAGATGCCTTTGAGCTCACATTACGGAACTTATCAACAAATTCTTGGATACGTTCGATTTCTTTCTGCTGATTACGGTACTTTTGAACTTTCTGATTGTAGCGTTTTTCACGTTCTTTCTCGAAATCTGAATAGTTACCAGAGTAGTGGACGAACTTCTGTTCATCGATCTCGTAGACGGTCTCGATGATTGCATCCATGAAGTCACGGTCGTGAGAAATCACGAGGAGAGCACCAGGGTAGTTCTTGAGGTAATGTTGAAGCCAGATGAGAGAAATGAGGTCGAGGTGGTTTGTCGGCTCATCGAGCATGAGGAGATCTGGCTCTTGCACGAGAAGGCGAGCAAGGTTAGCGCGCATGATCCAACCACCGGAGAATGTGTCGGCTGGCTGATCCATTTGCTCTTGCTTGAAGCCTAAACCTGCGAGGATCTTCTTAGCTTTTGGCTCGAGGGAGTAGCCGTCGTTCGCGTCAAATGTGTCCTGAGCTTCTGCGTAGGCAGGATCAGACTCTTTGCCTGCTGCTTCAAATTCACGCATTGTTTTGATCGCTTGAGCCATTTCTGGTGTAATACCAATTGCAAGCTCGAGAATAGTTTCAGTACCTGGGTCACCAGCTTCCTGCGCGAGGTAGCCAGTGATGGCATACTCGTCGATCTCGGCTTCGCCTGCATCAGGTTCGTCTTGGCCAAGGATGGTGCGGAAGAGTGTGGATTTACCAGCTCCATTGGGACCAACAAGGGCAACACGCTCGCCCCAGTTGATTGTCATTTTAGCTTCTTCAAAGAGTGTTCTCCCACCAATCGTCTTGGTGAGGTTGCGAATAGTTAACATGACCGATCAGTGCCGTAGTTTTCGGCTATTTTCAATTCAAAATTGCTACCTAATCGATCAATGGAAGAAGAAATGTTACGGAGCTCATCCAATAAAATTGGAGATTATTTCGTGTGTATGCAGTGCTTCGATTTTTTTACTTTCCTCTATTTTTTATCTATTCAATTACTGACTAGAGTGTTGTGAAAGATTCTTTAGATTTCTTAATAAAAAAAGTGCAGCGTTGGCTTGACGTCAGCGGGGGAATATGTTTTTCTCCTCCCACACCACAGCATGTGTTTCAAAAGCACCCGTAGCTCAATTGGATAGAGCATCTGACTACGAATCAGAAGGTTAGGGGTTCGACTCCCTTCGGGTGTATTTTTCGGGTCTACATCAAAGATTGGGAACATGAGAAAAAAGAGCTGACATGTCACCCTTCACTCCCTCGCTAAAAAAATGCAAATTTATTAGTTGACGCCTTTTGAGACACTGACGTAAGCTCGCTCAGCAGAGTGCATTTCACATCTTCTACATTTTGATGTTTTTGATGTTTTTGATGTTTTTGATGTAAACTCGAAACCCCTATTATCAGATATAATGAAATTAAAGACAATACTATTTACATTAGCCTCACTCGCCCTCGGTGCGAGCTCTGTACATGCAGCTCTTAGTCACTGGAAAACAGCTGTTGGTACAGGCACTACAGCTACTGCTACCAAGTTCACTACAGTAAGCACACCTGAAAAGATCAACGTAGGAACTTTAAGCGGTGCAATGAGCTTCGAGTTCATCGTCAACGCTGGTAGCACCCCAATAGAATATGGTTGGTCAATCCTCCTCGGTACCTACGACGGCAACAGCCAGATCCTTGACTGGGAGGGATTCGGCAATACTAACAACTACGGTATCAATGATGGCGGAATAAATCTCGACTCTGGAGTTGCCCATACTGCAGACACGGACACCCATCTTGTATTCACCACAGATGGCCTGAGCACTTATCTCTATGTAAACGGTGTCCTTGCTCACACATTCATTGGAGATGTCATCGATATTAGTGGCACAACAGGTTTGGGTGCCGCTATCTGGGGCGGTGGCTTCATCGGTCGACTCCCAGGTAACATCCTTGGTTTCGCGGCATATGACTCACAGTTGAGCGCCACCGAAATAGCAGCCCACCGCGCAGCCTTTGTGAGAACGGTTCCTGAACCGTCTACCACAGCTCTTCTTGGTCTTGGTGGCCTTGCTCTCATCTTGCGCCGCCGCAAGTAAGCTCTCGCGAGCGCGGCGTATTCTTTTAAACTCAGCAGGTGACCACCTGCTGAGTTTTTTTGTGCACTCCTTCATACCCGACCGAGCAAAATAGAGTCTCCCTTATCTTTGATGAAGACCCCTTTGTATAGAGCTGAGCGCACCGCGCTTTGATTATTGATAGATGCGTGTCACGCGGGGAGTGATGCCTGTAAGGATCTCCCAAGCAATTGTATCTGCTTTTTTAGCGAGCTCTGAGGCGAGAATGTTTTCCCCAAAAAGTTCCACTTCATCTCCAGCTTCGCAAATGGTGAGATCACTCACATCCACCATAATCTGATCCATCGTCACGCGCCCTAACACAGGGCAGCGTCTGCCGCGAATAAGCACTTCTGCACCATTGTTGGATACCGAACGCGGATAACCATCGCCATAGCCAGCACCAATAGTGGCAACACGAGTATCCTCCTTCAAGATGGCGTCGCGACCATAAGATATGCCATGCCCAGCTGGTAGCGTACGCACGATTGATACGCGAGACTTGAGTGACATCACAGGAAGTAATTCCTTTTGATACTTCGTAATGGGTGAAATACCGTACAACATAAGCCCAGGGCGCACAAGGTTCGTCACTTTACTTGTGTAACCTAAAAGACCTGCGGAGTTAGATAGGTGTCTATATTTAAATGCGTGATTGTTCACTGAAGACTCGAAGCAGGCAAATTGTGTCAATGTGTATCTTCGGTCTTCATCTGCACTCGGGAGATGAGAGCCGACACCTTCTATTGAAATGTGCTCAAGCTTCTCAATTTCCTCTACGGCATGATCTAATGCTATTGGGAGAAACCCTCCACGCCCCATACCGGTATCAATAGTGATGTGTACCGAGAGCGGGATATTCCCCATGTTCAAGCTATTAAAGTGTTCGGCCTCTGCTAGAGAAGAAATAGAAGGAGTCCACCGCTGAGCTACGATTTCCGCTCGCTCATCGGGAAAGGTAGGACCCAACAAATAGAGACGAGTTTTGATGTTCGATGCATGTAATTTACGCGCTTCAATCACATTGGCGACACCATAGTAAGCTAAGCCTTCATTATCCAACGCTTTAGCAATATGCTCAATACCATGTCCATAAGCTCCAGCCTTGAGCACAGCCATCACTTTCTGTTGAGAATGCTGCTTCGCGAATTCTAAATTCTGTTTGAGTTTAGTGAGGCTAATTTCAGCCCAAGTGCGAAGCGGTGATGGAAAAATTGTGTTCAATACGTCCATGAAAGATGGCGAAAAGAAGGAATAACCTCAAGTATGAAGTTTTAGGCGTGACTCGACCATTAGTTGGCAATGGTGTCAGTGAGTGGTTTGATGGCAGCGACCACTCTATTCCACATCTATTAAGACGTTGGAAGATAAATTTGATTCCGCGCTCATAGAGCTAGAAGTGATCCGAGTAAAATTATTCAAAAAAGACATCGATGTATAGCTTGGTGCTTGAGGAATTTTAGAACTTCTGAGTTGTTTCTTAAGCTGCTACTGGCATTTTCCTCCCAATGCCAAAGATAGCGATACTACCAGATGTTTTAGCCAGTCAAGTCGCTGCAGGTGAAGTCGTCAAACGACCTGCGAGTGTGGTGAAGGAGATGGTAGAAAACTCGCTCGACGCTGGAGCAAAGTCGATAGAGGTCGAGATTCAAAAAGGCGGCGCCAGCTTGATCAAAATTATTGATGATGGGTCAGGTATGAGTAAGGAGGATGCGCTGATGTGTCTTGAACGCCATGCCACAAGTAAGTTAAAGGATGCAAAACAGCTCTCAGCAATCACCACCATGGGCTTTCGCGGTGAGGCTGTTCCTAGTATCGCTTCAGTTTCTAAGTTTCGCTTAGTTACACGCGAGCACGACTCTGTTGAAGGGACTGAGATCTTTGTCAATGGCGGTATTGTGCAAGATGTTAAAGTAGCAGGCTTGCAGCAGGGGACGATCTTTGAAATTCGCCAATTATTCTTCAATGTTCCTGCGCGCAGGAAATTTATGCGTGCAGAATCCACAGAGAGTGCACATGTTGAACATCAAGTGAAGCTGCATGCGCAGGCATGGCCAGAAGTGCGCTTCACTATGCGCAAGGATGGTAGAACTTTATTCGACTTGCCTGCAACCAATGACAAACGCATGCGTATTGCTGGAATTGCAGGTGCGGATGCTGGTCGTTCACTCATCGAAGTACCACTGATGGATGTCGACTCGATGGAAGTGCATGGCTATGTGCTGCCAGCTAAATACGCACGTAAAGGGCGCCGCCAACAATTTATCTTTCTTAATGGTCGCCCCATCGAAGATCCTGCAATTAGCCGTGCGCTTAAAGACGCCTTCAAAGGGAGTGTGGCCGACGGGCTCAACCCATCGGCTTGGCTGTGGATTGAAATGGCTCCGAAGCTGGTAGACGTCAATGTGCACCCAGAGAAAAAAGAAGTACGCTTCCACAGACCACTTGAGATTCGCCACTTGGTACTTAGCGCAGTTGAAGCTGCACTTTCAGCAAAATCAGAGAAAAACTCTGTGCACCGAGGTGAGGCAAAAATCATTTCTCGTAAAGATGGTACGATAACTCCCGTTAGAAAACCTTTTGAAAGTAAGGGCGAGCCCGCAGTTTCTTTACCAGCAAAGACATCTTCCGCTCCAACTGCTGTGGCTGTAGCGCAACCACTCAGTAAGAACACTCCAGCGGCAGCTCCCATAAAGCAAGATTTTGCCACCAAGCAGACGAATGAGCAAAAGAAGCTTGCAATAGAATCCACCCCAAAGGAGGCTCCTAACTTTAGTATTTTGGGAGTTCTACACGATCGCTACATCATGATGCAAGGAGAGGAGGGGCTAGTTATCATGGACCCGAAAGCTGCCAGAGAGCGCATGGTGTATGAGTTACTACTTGATGAAGATAATGAGGGGATAGAATCACAGGGTTTACTCGTGCCAGAGCTCATAGATCTCGCTACGCGCGATTTTGATACAGTGATTACAAATCTCGAAAACTTCACGGAAGCTGGGATATCCCTTGAGCCATTTGGTGGTGGGACGCTTCAAGTTCGAAGCATGCCTACACTACTTGATGATAAAGATCCTCGCTCCTTCATCATTGCTTTGATCGATGAGCTTGTAGATACTGTAGGAGCAAAGCGTGCCAAGTCTATGGCGTATGAAGTGTTTGCTGAAAAACTGGCTAAGCGCGCAGCATGGAATGAAGTAGCGAAGCGCAGTGGGGCTGAACAGTTTCTAGATGCGCTTTTTAAATGTGACTTACCCTATTGCGCACCTGATGGGCGTCCGACCTTGATTCATTTGTCCATCAAAGAACTGGAACGTAAATTTAGTTAAACCTAAAGCAGTCTTCTTTTTTTAATTCTTTAAGTTCTTCATTGCTGAAACAAAAAGGCCTCCCAATAGATTGAGTGGCCTTTTGAAGGTAAATCTGAAATGTGAATTAAGTTAAGCCTCCAAAGCATCTTTACGAGCCTTCTTGATGATGTCACGAACTGTGTCAGAAGGCTGAGCACCATTACCAATCCAAGTATCTGCCTTAGCAAGATCGATAGAATAGTTAGTGCCCTCTTGCATCGGATTGTATGTGCCGATTTGCTCAATGTAACGGCCGTCACGACGTGCGCGGCTGTCAATTGCTACGATTTTGTAGTAAGGACGATCTTTCGTGCCTTGGCGATTTAGTCTGAGTGCTACCATAATAATATTGTGTTATTTGATAAACGCTTTCCCCAATTGCGAGGTCAGCGGGTGCGCAGAAACTGCATAGAAATAGAGTACCTGCCAAGACAATTCTTATAAAATCACTTAAAAATCATACGCAAATGAGTAAAAAAGTGAGGATGGTTTCGGATTGTTGGTTGCTGAAATAGGAATTGCTGGTAAGACGTCGTTCCTCCAGAAGAATCTGCACCTTAAAATTTTAGAACGAAACCATGTTTGTCGATAATATCCGCGTATATTGTAAAGCTGGTGACGGTGGTAACGGAGTAGTGCATTTCCGCCGTGAAAAGTATTTGCCAAAAGGTGGTCCTGATGGCGGTGACGGCGGCGATGGTGGTGACATCATCATCGAATGTAGCCCAAATACAGATAACCTCCGCCAATTTTTCTACGACCCGAAGCTCGTAGCTAAAGGTGGCGCACATGGTGCCGGCGCAAGAAAGCATGGTAAGAACGGTAAAAAGGTTATCGCTAAAGTGCCACCAGGCACTGTAATTTACAGAAGCCCAGCTCTCAGCCTCAAAGAGGCGGTTGAAATGGAGCGTAAAGAAGGGATCGACCTTGATCCTATTGCTGACCTTACAACACTCGGCGAAACGATTGTTTTGTGTGAAGGTGGTAAAGGTGGTAAAGGAAACTGGCACTATAAATCCTCCACTTGCCGCACGCCTGAAAAGTATACTCTCGGCACAGAGGGTGGAGAAGGGGTGTACTATTTTGAGTTACGCCGTATCGCAGACGCTGGCATGGTTGGTTTTCCAAATGCTGGAAAATCAACACTCGTTGGAAAACTTTCAGCAGCAGCGCCTAAAGTTGGTAATTACCCGTTCACCACACTACAACCGACAGTAGGTGTTGTAGAATTCCCAGGGTTCCGCCGTTGCACAGTGGCTGACATTCCGGGACTCATCGAAGGAGCTCACGAAAACCGTGGCTTAGGCCATGAGTTCCTTCGTCACATCACACGCTGTCACGTGTTGCTCTTCGTGATTGATATGGCTGGATTTGACGGTCGCGACCCAATTGAAGATCTACAAACTCTCCGCACTGAAGTGAAAATGTACGATGAAGATTTGGCGAAATTCCCTTGGATCGTAGTTGCGAACAAAATGGACCTCGATGGAGCTGAAGAGAATTTAGAAATGTTTAAGCAGCGCTTCCCGAAAGTGCAAATCATTCCTATGTCTGTGGAAAACGAAGAGGGAATCGATGCACTCCGTACTTATCTTGACGAAACGGTTGGCTACCACCTTCACGGTTCCGAAAAGACTGAAGAAGAAGCATTCGAAGCTCGGGAGGAACTCACAGAGGAAGAAGGTTGGAGTATTCAGAAATCATGAAATACCTCATTTAAGGAGGCTTTATTCGTTAAGCTTAGCGCTTGATCGTCCCATTCACCAAGGTGATCTTAGTGCGATCATAATGATCTTGTGGCGTAAATAACCAACCACCGTCATTACTGATTTCTTTGTAATCTGTCGCTTTAAATTCGGACAAGAACAGATTGCTGGCTGGTTCATAAATTTTACGCCCAGTGAAGTGGCCGTCAATGCGGTATTCGAAATTTTGATCGTAGCCATAACGAGCCATGACTGGTCCAGCTTCTGGTAAGCGATCAGGCTGGAGCATTGAGGATTCGTTCATAATCACGAGCCTTGCCTCAGACCAAGGTTGACGTGGTTTACGCACGTAACCCCAGAAGCGAGTTTTCTCTACGTAATAGCGTCGCGCATAGTAGAAATCTCCAGTTGGTTCACTAGCAATCTGCATGCTGCGCATCTGTGGTGAGATATCTGTCATGCCCATATTCGCACCGCTCGACTGAGTGAACATACAGCTCTGCAATAAGATGAGTGAAAAAATGGCTAAAGCAGTGATGCTAAGTCTGCGTACAACAGAAAACGTCATGCATAACATCCTTTCCAATCTAACTTCAAGGTCAAGATTAAGCGGGGTAATTTACTTATCAAGCAATTCCGCATTACATATATTGTGTTAAGTTATTGAGATTTGTCACTCTGTTGTGTGTGGATGATTTACGCAGCACTTCGAGTGAACTTCCTACGCCAAAGGCAAATACGTCGCCAATGGTCGGTACGATTGCAACGCAGTAAGCAAGCAAGTAGGCGTAATCGCCTTTGTTAAGCATTGGCGTGGTGAGCTTTTCAAGTAGCTAAAAAAATAGCAGCCGTGGCGAACAAGACAGAGAACCACGACTGCTACCTTAATATTAACCAACTAAACCAAAACACAAAACAAAGTGTCTTAATCTGTGGAAGACAATACCACACTCATTCTACATGTCAAATAGTTTTTAGACAAATTTTCAGTTATTCGAAAAATTCGAATAACTGCCTACACCACAAAAAACAGTACGGACAAGACGCTACTTTAATCAACATAACTTAGCACCTCGACGGCGGTTCGCTCGGATCCTTTCTTTACCTTGGTCTGTAGGAATAGAGCTTGGTAATAAAAAGCGCCCCCTGCAGAACCAAACACCACATAGGAAATAAAGAAAAACTATATGGGAAAATACAATGCAGAGGACGCTCTATAGGAATAGAGAAGCGACCGTTATACGCCATTTTCTGAGGATGTCAATGACTTTTTATGGAGTCTTATTGGTATGTTCACGTTCCACAAAGAATCTTGTGGAGTCTTTAGGTTCCATAAGCTTCTCAAGCGTTTCCACTGCTTTAGTATAATCCCTTGAGATCCTTTCAATGACGTCTAGAGCTTTGTCGAATTGGTCTTCTATGTGATCAATTTCGCCTTCTGGATTTTCGCAATCTTGTTTTGTGGAAAAATTCTCTTCTACAACCGCAATATACTCCCCTTTAGATTCCTCCTTTAATAAATGAAGTTTTTCAGATATTGCTTTCAGTTCGTCTCGATTCTTGGAAAGATCATAAACCGTGTCATAATCGGTACTGATACAGAGAGAAGTTCCAAAGGCGTTTTTATACACCTTGTGCGCCATCTCTATGGTGGATGATTTGTATTTTTCACCCATTGAGTGCGTAGCAGGCTTCTATGCATGCAGTAACACCAACCTTCATTAACGACAATGTCACTCAACGACATCCGACAAAAAATTGATGCTATTGACAATCAGCTCATTCAAATTCTCAAGGATCAAGCTGCACAAAATCAATGTGAAGTTGCGAACACGAAGTCACAATCTGAAGCAGATGTACGCAACCAGCTTTCGTCTCTGAGTGATGGTCGCATTCCTGAAGATTCTCTGTATTTCATTTATCGTGAAATCATCGATGCTGGATTAGAGCTCACTGATGACGCCCAGCTCGCCACTTTGGTAAACCTTCTCAATGATCGTGCTGATTGCGTGCATGTTGTTGGAGAAATTAAGAAAAAAGAAAGTTTGCAAATTTACGCTCCTGAGCGTGAAGAATCACTTTTACGTAAACTTTCGACTCTCAGCGATGGTGTGATAGCTGAGGAATCTATTTGCGCTATTTATCGTGAAATCATGTCTGCAGCTTTAGCGTTAGAAGATAACCTCAAGATTGCTTACCTAGGGCCTGAAGGAACTTGGACGCACCAAGCTGCCATTTCTAAGTTTGGGCATAGTGTGGTATACATTCCGCAACCTAACTTCGCTGATGTATTCGATTGCGTGACGCATGGTGATGCCAGCTATGGTGTGGTGCCGATAGAAAATTCGACTGAAGGAGTCGTTTCACACACCTTAGATCTTTTTGTCGACTCCCCTCTCAAAATTTGCGCTCAGATTCTCATGCGTATCGATAACGGCCTCATGGCTAATATCGAAAGAGATCAAATCAAAACTCTCTATTCACACCCTCAGGTATTTGGTCAGTGCAATCAATGGATTCTTAAAAACCTCCCACACGCTGACCGAGTAGAAGTTTCTTCAACCACGAAAGCTGCTAAGATTGCGACTGAAAAAGCAGGCGAAGGAGCAGCGGCTATGGGTGGTCCACTGGCTGCACAGATGCATAATCTAACGATGTTAGATGCGGGAATTCAGGACAACTCAAACAACACAACTCGCTTCTTAGTCATAGGTGAAAAGACCTGTCCACCTACAGGAAATGACCGAACCTCCCTACTCTTCTCAATTAAGGATGAACCTGGATCATTAGTGAAAGCGCTTCAGTCCTTTGAGGAACAATCTATCAACATGTCTAAAATCGAGTCGCGCCCGTCAAAGCGTCGCGAATGGGAATACTACTTTTATGTCGACATTTCTGAGCACGCTGACAATGGAAGAGTGGTTCACGCGCTCGAGCAGCTTAGTCACCATTGTTCGATGATTAAAATCCTCGGCAGCTACCAAGATGTAAAACTCGCTAATACGAGCGCATAGCTGGCACTCCGTGAGAGAGATTTTAAAAGCTCCACCAAGTGCGACTCGGTGGGGCTTCATTTTTTAGAAGGTTAGCCGCTTATGCGGTGTAAATATTCTATTAAAGCTCAGGGATAATCTCTGGCGCTAGCATTGTAGCTACATCCTGAGGCTGCTGAATCACCTTAAGCTCACCCTTATCAAGAAGGAGCTGCGGCGTCACAGGAAAGGAATTGTAGTTCTTCAAAGACATCGATGCGCAATAGGCACCAGCGCCTTCGATGACAACAAGGTCACCAAGCTGCGGGGCTGGGAGTGTACGTGTAGTGAGTGTGTGACTCTCATCAACAGTGAATACATCACCCCTTTCACAACAGTGACCACAGACAACAAAATCTGTTGTTTCTGTGTTGTCACTAAGCACAACGATTGGGTGCTCAGACGCATAAAGAGCTGGGCGCGTAATTGTGTCCATACCTGTGTTTAACTTGAGGAATTGGTAACCACCTTTTTCTGAGTCCCCTGTGTTCGTAATGTCATCAACATCACAGATGAGTGAACCGCAATTTGCTGAGAGGTAAGTTCCGGGTTCGATTTCTAACTTGTACTCATTCCCAGTTTTCTCGGCATGCTTGATGAATACTTGTTTAACGAACTCACCAATAGACTGAAGATCAGTACTCACTTCAAAACTCATTCTAGCTACCTTGAAGCCACCACCGAGGTTCACAGTGTGGACTTGTGGGAATTTATCAGCCTGCGCTAGAGTCATTTCCGCTACAGCTTCCCATACTTTAGGGTCCGCCCCTGAACCAATGTGCGAGTGAATACGCGTGATATTAAGCTGATGTTTTGCCGCAATTTCAGCCACTTGGTCAATATATTCATGCCAGATACCAAATGAAGATGATGGACCACCTACATTCGTCTTTCTGTTAGAGCCAGAGCCTCTTCCTGGATTGATACGAAATGAAATATTCGTTCCTGGGAAAGCGCCGCCGAATGCATCAAGCTGGCGCAATGAACAAGCATTAAACAGTACACCTGCTTCGACGATTTCTTTGAGGTGTTTACGTGGAAATTGCTGACCAGTGAGCTGAATCTTCTCAGCTGGAATACCAGCATGAAGACAGCGCATTACTTCAAATTCTGATGAAGCGTCGAAATGAAGCCCCATTTTTTCGATGATTTTTAAAATCGCTAAATGAGGGTTGGCCTTGAGCGCATAACGAGCATTGAAGCCATATGCGTTAGGGAAATTTAGCACTTCTGAACAACGCTGCTCAATAATCTCTCGCGAATAAACGTAAACTGGAGTAGCGAGACGATCTGCTGCCTGTTTTACTAGATCAGGTGTGAGGAAATTGAGTGATTCCATGAATAATAGTATCTGTTGCCGCGAACACTGCTTCGGGATTGAAAGAAATACAACACCAGAGCTAAGCTTGAGGCAGATAGTTTAGCGTCAATTGTAATTTGCATCACAAATCACCGGAAATTTGTGCGTTTTTTCTCAGCGCTTTGCTAAAAAAAGTCTGACACTTGAAGTGTTTCAATTAGATTTGTTGCTAATGCTTTGCAATCAACTTCAGTAATGCACCAGGAATAAGAGACACCCATGGCGTTGCCTTGATAGCAGTAACTAAAGATTCCTCATCACGCAAGCTAGATAACACCCTAAGCTTTTCAATACGGCTGACCATGAGATGAGCTGCTTCCTTTTCAACCCCCATACTTAGCCAAAGCATGACAGAGCAAAAACCTAGCACTACTGCAATTATTGCCAGCAAGATCACCGCTGGAAGCTTACCAACGATGAATGAAAATAGGACGATCAATAAACTGAAACTCGGCAGAATATATCCAAGCTTAATAGTGTTCATTCTCCATCGCACTAGAGATGGATGCTTTTCATGAAGTAACAACATCGCCAAGCTAATGGCCGCTTGGGCGGCGTCCGAGGTATTTCTACTCTCCTTGTAACGTGTAGGCAGCTTGACAACTTTTTCGTCATTGTTTTGCCAAGAGAGTTTCTTAGAAAATCGAATTTTAATATCCTGGCGACCTATTTGCCTGAGTATCTTACGAAGTAGAGTTTCTACGTCGATACTCAGTTTCTCGCAACCATTTAAAACTATGAATCCCATCAAATTGGCGCAAGCTCCACAAAGGATAAAAGGTATGAGAGTAGAGATGATGAGTAGGCGCCACATATTCGTACGAAATGATTCTCAGATTACTACTGAGTAGATGGGAAATCACTCTGTTGGAAGCGTCTGTTTTGATCAAGCAATTTGCTCTATAAATCTCCTGCCTGTGAAATGCTACGTGTGTAGCCAGTAGCCCGAAGCAACACTAACTGCCACTCGATAGCATCTTCGGCGTCTAAATTCAGAGAATTTAGTTTCAGTTCAGCCTCAAGCTCGCCTGTGTGCTTGAGCACGTCCATGTTAGCCGTACTCTGAGATCGATTCAAATCTCAAAAAGAAAAGGCCGACACATTGTATCGACCTTTCAAAAGAAACTTTGAGAGTGATATACTTATTCTTTGGTTTTCTTTGCAACTTTTTTTGCTGTCTTTTTAGCTGCAGTCTTCTTTGTCGCCTTTTTAGCAGTCTTCTTAGCAGCAGTTTTTTTCATGGCTTTCTTAGCAGCCTTTTTCGCTACTTTCTTAGCCGGCTTAGCAGCTGCCTCATCTGTCTCGCTCTTCTTCATTATAGGAGAAGTTTGGTTAGCAAGCGCTTTTTTACGGCGAAGGTATTGCTTACGGCGGCGACGTTTTACTATTTTATTACTTTGCTTTCCCATAATAGTTGTTTTTTATACTTAAGCTTTGTGAGGTGATTTTATCAAGAGGAAAATGCCTCGCAAATCATTGTTCAGGTGTTGACCCTAGTTTCCCTTTACTCACTTAACTTTCTGTAGATCAATAACCTCATGGCTGGAATAATCGTCAAACCACGCGCTCGCATTTTTCACGGCCACGACTGGGTCTATGCTTCTGAAATTCAAAAAACTTTCGGGGCTCCAGAGCCAGGCGATGTCATTTCACTCAAAGATTTCCGCGATCGCCCACTGGGGACAGCCATTTACAACCCAAACTCGCAGATCGTTGCGCGTCGCATTTCTCGTAGAAAGCAGAAGCTCGACCAAGAGTTCTTTAAGCGTCGCATGCAACAAGCAATCGACCTGCGTGAGCGCGTACCCGACGTAGACATTAAGTTCTGTCGCATGATTTGGAGTGAGTCCGATGCTCTGCCTGGCGTTATTGTAGACCGTTACGGTGATCACTTTGTACTGCAGATTCTCACTCTTGCGATGCATCATAGAAAAGATCTCATTATTGAGGCTCTCATTGAATTGCTCGACCCGAAAACAGTGATCCTCAGAAATAGTTCACTAATGTTGAAGGCTGAGGGAATTGAGCCGGAGATCACCTTGATTCATGGAGAGAACCCAGGTCCTTTCGCTATGGAAGCCAATGGCGTTCTCTTTGAGATCGATCTCTTAGATGAGCAAAAAACTGACCTTTACCTTGATCAACTGGATGCACACGCAGCAATTGCTAAGTATGCGAAAGGAAAAAAAGTACTCGATGTTTTCTGCAACCAAGGCGGATTCGCATTAGCCTGTGCCAAAGCGGGCGCAGCTAGCATCACTGCTGTAGACGTATCTGAAAGTGCTATCGAAGCTATAAAGCGCAACGCTGAGCTGAACGGAGTCGAGATTGATGCAATCAAACACAATGCTTTTGAATTCCTTAAGCACTGCAAAGAAAAGTACGACCTCATTATTTTAGCTCCCCCTTCTTTCACATGTAATAAAAAAACGCTCAAAAACGCAATGCGTCGCTATAAAGAAATGCATTTACATGGTATCAAGCTGCTAGAAAAAGATGGCATCGTTTCTACATACTGTTGCTCACACCACGCTACTCGCGAGCTATTCCTCCAGAATGTAGTGCAGGCTTCAGTGGATGCAAAGCGCACTTTGCGCCTCATTCAGAATCACGGCCAACGCCTCGACCACCCAATCCTGCCAGGAATTCCTGAGACAGAATACCTCAAAGGCTTCACCTTTGAATTAGCACCATCTCGCTAGATTTTAAGGTGAACTATTAAGAATTAGAAATGAAGAATTTTGCAAACAGCGCCCAGTGCAGTTTGCTTCAAACTTATCGCTTTTGTAATGCCAGCTGATTACCATACGCACACACCGCTCTGCATGCACGCAAAGGGTGAGCCCGAACAGTTCATCGACGCAGCTATCACAGCTGGCCTCACCGAGTATGGTATCGCAGATCACGCACCAGTTGGTAAAGAATTCTTCGATGACTGGAGAATGTTAGAGTCGCAGCTTCCTGACTATTTTGCGTGGGTCGAGCGCGCTAGAACTCACGCGGGCGATCAACTTCCAGTGCGCGTAGGCATGGAATGCGATTGGCTTCCCGGCTGCGAAAGCTGGATCACTGAGCTCCGCAGTCGTTACAACTGGGATTACCTCATTGGGTCAGTTCACTACATCAATGATCATTGGGATTTCGATAACCCCAAATGGGTCGGATCTAAGTGGGAGCAATGTGATGTCGAACAAGTCTGGAAGAACTACTGGCAGAGCTATATCGATATGGCTGACAGCGGCCTCTTTGAGGTTTTAGCACACCCAGATCTCATCAAAAAATTTGGCTATAAGCCAAATGGCGATTTGCGGCGTTTCTATGAGCCCGCCATTGATGCGATTGCAACTTCTGGTGCAATCATAGAGCTGAATACCGCTGGTTGGCATAAGGCATGTGCTGAACAATACCCTCATAGCGAGTTCCTTGAACTCGCGAGAGATGGAGGAATTGATCTCATTTTATCATCAGATGCGCATTCTCCCGCTGAAGTAGCTAGAGACTTTAAGCAGGCAAAGTTGGTTGCGAAGATTGCTGGTTATCAGGAAACCACTCTCATCATGCAAGGGCAGTGCTCATACGAAGCTCTGTAGTTGCATAAAAAGGCACCCCCAATCGAGCGCGCCTAAGAAAGTGGTGGTTCAATATTTTATCGACGTCTAGACATCGATTTCTTCACTATAAACGTCCACGTCATCCGCTGGGATTGCAGCTCCATCACGAATATTAGCAAGTGTGCGCTGACTTCCACGACGAGTGCTAGGTCCTACAACCTTCTGTTTTACAGCTTCAGCTACACAAGGTGTAATTGCCGCAACTCCAAGGCAGAAAAGTGAAGCGGCTACTGGGCGACGCGCGCCTCGATGCATTAGGTCACCTAAAAAAATACCTGCTGCAGCACCGAATAAAACTGGAGCAGCTATAGATGATTTTTCGACCCAGTTCTTGGAAGTCTCACATTGTCCATAATCCATGTAGTTAGATTACTCTTGATCGGTGTATAAAAAAAGCTCAAATCTTCGACTTTTCTTACTTTTCTAATCATTTGAACCATTCAACCTTCGCATATGTCTCAAACATACGCGCTCATTCTCGCTGGCGGTGGTGGTACACGCTTTTGGCCACTCTCTCGCAATACAAAGCCAAAACAACTACTCAACCTTCTAGGAGACTCCACTTTACTTAATCAAACTATTTCTCGTCTCGAAGGGCTTATTCCGAAAGAGAACATCCTTATTCTAACAAACGAGATTCAGTTAGATGCTGTGCGAGAACTAGCGTCTGAATTACCTACAGAAAACATCTTTGCTGAACCAGCGAAACGAGACACCGCACCAGCTGTAGCACTTGGCGTTGGACTCATCGCAGCGAGAGATCCTGAAGCTACGATGATTGTGCTCCCAGCAGACCAGCTCATCAATGATATCAATAATTTTCATTTGGTTCTTTCAGACTCCATCACTACAGCTCGACAGACTGAATCTTTAGTCACAATCGGCATCAAGCCAACTTGGGCCTGTCCTTCCTTTGGCTATGTGGAGCGCGGCGCTCCATCTGCCCTTGCGCCAGTAGGTTTGACTAACATTCCGCATGATGTCACCTGCTTCAGAGAAAAACCAGAGCCTGAGCTCGCTGAAACTTTCATCAAACAAGGGAATTTCGCATGGAATGCCGGGATGTTTATTTGGTCCATCCCGACAGTCATTCATGAACTAAGATTGCATACTCCAGAACTTGCGGACTTCATTGACGAGCTACAGAGCTCCAATGACATTGCTGCGACTGTCGCTGAAAAGTTTGCACAGCTAACGCCAATTTCTATCGACTACGCCCTCATGGAGAAAGCTGCACACGTTCTTAATATCGAAGCAAATTTTGACTGGGATGATGTTGGCTCATGGATTTCAGTATCAAAATATCTCGGTGAAGCTGAAAATGGTAACAAAACGAATAGCCCATTAGAAGAAGTCGAGAGCAGTAACAATATTGTTTTTACTGAGTCCAAGGAGACACAAGTAGCATTACTAGGGGTGAATAACCTGATTGTCGTTCAAACTGAGGATTCCATTCTAATCGCGAATCGCCATCAGGCTGACGACATTAAGAAACTGGTGGCAAAGCTCCCTAAAAATCTCACCTAACAGTGAGACAGTCCTTGCAAATAACACCTCAGGGCGGATGCATATCTGTCCTATTATTATCCGCGGGGGTGAAACTTTCCATGAATCCCCTTGAGCCGCTTTTGATCAACATGTGTATAGATCTGTGTCGTTGAAATATCTGCGTGTCCTAGCATTTCCTGAATGACACGAAGGTCTGCTCCATTTTCTATTAAGTGCGTGGCAAAACAATGTCGCAAGAGATGTGGGTACATGTTTGATTGAATACCTGCATTGCCAGCTCGCTGCTTAACGATAGAACGAACGCGATCAGCGCTGAGTGCGCCACCTCGGACTGAAATAAATATGTGAGAACTCGTCTTTGACTTAACCAAGCTGGGGCGTTCACCGCTGATATAGATTTCGATAGAACTTTTCGCAGCCTCCCCCACAGGTACAACACGCGTTTTATTTCCCTTTCCCGTAACGCGAATTAAACCTTCATCCGCATCATATTGCTCAATACGTAATTTACAGATCTCTGATAGACGTAACCCCGACGAATAAAAGAGCTCAAGAATTGCACGATCACGCTTCCCTAATTGCTTACTTAAATCAATTGATTCCAACAAGCTTTGTATCATTTCTACGGACACTGTGTCCGGTAGAGTGGATTCAGTTTTGGGTGCTATAAGTGGCTCAGCGACATCAGCCACTACAAGACCACGACTCGCCAGAAAGCAAAAAAACACCTTCAAATGAACAACGAGTATTCTCAGCGAAGCATTAGAAAGTGATTCCGATTTCCGGTAAGCAACAAAGTCGGCTAACTGATCGGTCCCTATATTAGGTAATGACTTTCCGTTCGCCCAAGTAGCAAGTGAATCTAAACTTTGTCGAATCGAGTTTTGATAGGCCGGAGAGAGACCTCGCTCCACTGCGAGATACATGATGAATTGATGAATTTCTTTCTCCATGGATAAGCTATTTTATGGCTTGTAGAATTTTTTCGTGGATGCCTCCAAATCCACCATTGCTAAGGACAGCAATCACATCCCCTTTTTTGGCTTTTGCGGCAACATGGTCTACGATTTCATCGACAGTTTCAAAGAACCAACCATCTGCCCCAGACGCTTGCACATCCTTGATGAGTTTTTCAGGTGATAACCTATCAGTTTCCTCAACCTTTTCTGAGTTCGGGACGCCAGCGACTACAGCCTTATCTGCCTTAGAGAGGGCTGACGCGAGTTCATTCTGAAAAATATTACGTCGCGTCGTGTTAGAGCAAGGCTCGAACACAACCCACAAATCATTCGGATCATACTTCTGACGCAGTGCGTCGATTGCTAGATCGATAGCTGTTGGATGGTGTGCGAAATCATCCACTACTTTCACCCCACCTTTTTCACCTCGTAATTGCTGACGTCGGGCAATCCCTAAGAATGAGAGTAAGCCTTTTCTGATACTTTCAGCGGCGAGCCCCACAAAAAGAGCTGAGCAAACAGCCATTGCTGCGTTGCGTACATTGAACTCACCAGACATTGGAATCGTGAACTCTTCCCCTTTGATCGTGAAACTGCTCATTTCGCCAGCGTAATCCACATTTTCAATACGCACATCACAATTTTCGCTAAAGCCAACAGTCTCTGTTGGAGCTGGAGCTCCATTTGCAACATCTAGACAGTTAGGGTCGTCCCCATTAATAAATGCCACTCCACTTCGAGGGACAATATTGAGCAATCTGCGAAATGTGAGTTTGATCTCATCCAGTGAGTCGTAGATATCTGCGTGATCAAACTCGATATTATTTACTACAACAACTTCTGGAAGGTAATGCAGGAACTTTGAACGTTTATCGAAGAACGCCGTATCATATTCATCTCCCTCTAACACAACAAAGTCAGAATCGGTAAAGCGCGCACCTTGACCTAAATTGGTAGGAATCCCACCAATCATGTGGCTTGGATTCTCGCCTGCTGACTCTAGCAACCAAGCAAGGATCGACGATGTCGTCGTTTTGCCATGTGTGCCAGAAATAACAAGATTTCTACGCCCACGAAGGAAATGCTCCTTCAAAACTTCTGGTAGGGAAACGTATAGTAACTTTCTATCAAGAGCCTCTTCAGCCTCGGCATTGCCACGACTAATAGCATTGCCAATGACAATTGTATTGGTGTCATCCGAGATGTTTTCAGCAGAAAAGCCAGAAGTAATTTCAACTCCTTGAGATTCTAGAAAAGTGGACATCGGTGGATACACATTTTGATCTGAACCTGTGATTTTATATCCACGATTCTTCATTGCTGCCGCCACGGAACCCATTGCCGTTCCACATACTCCCACGAAGTGGAAATTCTTCTTCTCGCTCATAGTTAGAGTCTATCTAAACAGGGCTACACACAACTTAGCAAACAAATAGCTTATGTAGCGAAGAGTTACCACTTGCTATGGACTTGCCATTCTTCAACCAGATCTTGTGAGAAGTCGTCGAAAAATCGTGAGGGAGTCTGCATGATTTCACTTGTATAACTTTTTGGATTCATCATTGGATAAGTCAGATAGAGCTGATCCTTGGCTCTTGTTAGCGCCACATAAAAGAGACGTCTCTCTTCTTCAAAGAGCGCTTCATTATTAGTGTCGAGTACGCGTTTATTGGGAAACATCCCGTCCGCAAGCCAAACGAGAAACACCACTTTCCACTCAAGCCCTTTCGCTTGATGAATAGAACTAAGGGTGACCATGTCCTCATTTTTCTCCTGCTTTTTCGCTTTTGGATCACCATCTGCCGTGTTCATCAATGAGAGTTGCGCCAAGAACTCATTCACATCTGTATAACTTTGAGCGTACTGCATGAGCTGCTGCACATCTTGCTTACGCTGCTGGTAATTATCAAAGCTCTCTCGCATGTAGTCGTCGTAAAATCCCTCTGTAATGCTTAAAATCATTTCCGAAGGCGCTTGGAAGCCATCACGAGTGACCAGTTTATCTAAGGCACAACAGAGCTGTTCCCAATGCGCTGCTGCCTTCTTTGGCACTTTGAGACCTATCAGATACTTTGAAAACGCGAGAGGCAGATCATCTTGTTGGCTAACAGGGCAAGCTAACCACGCTTTCCAAAGATTGTCTGCGCTCTTCGACCCAATCCCAGGAAGCATTTTCGACATGCGCTTAAAACTAATCTCATCCTTCCGATTCACAGCAAAGCGGATAAATGCTGAGACATCCTTGATGTGGGCCTGTTCGAAGAATCGTAACCCAGAGGTAATCTGAAATGGAATATCTCGCGAGGTGAGCTCCATTTGAATTTCCATACTCTGATGATGCGCCCTATAGAGCACGGCAATTTCATTTAGATCCATCCCCTCGCCGATCAAATCTTCGATACGCTGTGTTACGAAGTATGCTTGAGCTTGCGGATCACTCAGAGGGATCAACGCTGGAGTCATACTCCCCTTTTCGCGAGAAGCTCTCAACTCTTTAGGAATCTGATTCTCATTCGCCTTGATGACGGCGTTCGAAAATTGCAGAATTTGAGGGCAACTACGGTAATTGGTTTCAATCTTGTAGACTGTCGCATTAGGATAACGGGCATGAAAACTTAAGATATTATTCATGTTTGCACCACGCCAAGAATAGATTGATTGCGCATCATCTCCTACAACCATTAAGCTATTGCTCTTACCTACCAAAACATCAATAAGCTCACACTGAACGGTATTGGTGTCTTGGTATTCATCTACTAGTACGTAACGGAACTTCCTCTGATAAAACTCACGAAGATCTTCATCTTTTTGAAGAAGCTTCAAGGTGAGAATCAGTAAGTCATCGAAATCCATGCAATTCGTATCGAGCTTCTTCTTTGTATATGCTCGATGAAGATGTTTAATTTCATTCTTCCACTCTTCAAAGTAAGCGTAATTGGCATCAATGATGTCGGCCACACTTGACTTCGTATTCTCACAAAGACTAAAAATTGTCAGCAAGACATTTGGTTTCGGAAAGCTGAAATTCTTCGTGTCTATTTTTACATCTTGAATCAGCACCTTCACCAATGCTTTCTGGTCGTCGGTATCCAGAATCGAAAAACTACGACTAAACCCTAACTCGTCGGCATGACGACGCAATATGCGGTTACAGATCGAGTGGAATGTTCCACCCCATAAATCGGAAGTGTCATGTGGAATAAGCTCTTTTACACGTCCCAGCATCTCCTTAGATGCTTTGTTGGTAAATGTGAGGAGTAAGATATTTTTGGCGGCTATTTCTTTATCTAACAAAAAAGCTACACGATATATGAGCGTGCGAGTTTTTCCACACCCCGCACCTGCAATCACAAGAGCGTGACCTGGACGAGATGTGACCGCAGCATATTGCTGCTCATTGAGTTCAGCTTGATAATCTATGTCTGAATTTGTGCCAGATATTTCTCGCTGATTAAGTTGATATTCGCGCATCATATCCTAATTAGTGTGCTTGTTTTAGTAGCTTGAGGTACTTCGAGTGTTCATCCTCAAAGAGCTCTTTAAGTGTTGGATCGAGATCTTCCATGCGCACAAATTAATCTGAGCCTAGAATATCGCCAACCTTAATTTTCCCACCGACGAGAAAGTTAGAAGCTGGCATACGACGCTTTCCGTCGGATTGTAGTTCATGGATAATAAGCCCTCCAGAAGCGCAGGCTACTGTGAGCCCATTTTCAACTGAAAGCACCTCACCCACTACACCGTCCACGTTCGGAACGATCTCTGTCTGAGGGAAAATTTTAAGTCGTTTGTTACCTTGTTTTGAATCGAGAAAGCTAGTTGATGTGCCTGGCCACGGATCGTAAGCTCGTATTCTACGCTCGATGACTTCTGCTGGTTGATTCCAATCAATCTTCCCATCATTACGCATCAACTTAGGAACGTAGTTAGAAAGCGCATCATCTTGTGGTTCGCGTGTTGCCGTGCTCGCAAACAACTGCTCTAAAGCTAGCAATAGGCATTCGGGCCCATCTTGTGCGAGAATATCATGAAGAACACCACCTGTGATATCTGAGGGTAGTGTAAACGGCTTGCGCAAGATCACATCTCCTTCATCAAGTCCTTCAGTAACATGCATTACAGTTATTCCTGATTCGAGATCTCCTTGGTCAATTGCAGCTTGAATACAAGATGCTCCACGATGTTTTGGGAGGAGACTCGCATGGAGATTGATAATGGCCACCTTTGGAATTTCTAATAAAGCCTTAGGGAGGATTTGGCCGTAAGCCATCACGACGATCACATCTGGTTTTAAATCCCTTAGCAACTGAAGCTCATCTTCATTTTTGACTCGCTTGGGTTGAAGTACAGGAATAGAAGCATCTTCGGCGATTGTCTTGATACGAGGTGGTGTGAGCATCTGTTTACGCCCTACAGGTTTATCTGGCTGAGTAATAAGTGCCACAGTTTCGAACTCTGATGTGGCGATTAGAGCTTCGAATGATGGAATGGCGATATTTCCTGTAGCCATGTAAACAATGCGCTTACTGTTCATAATTTAAATCATTGCTAGTACAAAAAAGAGCTGCCGAGGCAGCCCTTTAGAAAGAGTTCTCGATCATTGATTAGATAGATATTTTATCCATCTCCTCATAAATAGGAAGAGAGATAATTCTACTAATGATGTCGTGCATCACCTTCACAGGCTGCTGGGTTGCATCAATATCAGTGCGCATATCTTCAGGGTAGAATTCAAGAATTGGCTTAGTCTCAGCTTCATAGGTACGGATACGATCTTCGATCACGGAATCTGAAGTGTCATCCATGCGGTTTTCGCGAAGTGCACGCTTGCGCATACGGCGAGCAAGCTCTGTGCGGTCTGGGCAAGAAAGATGGAAAATATGTTGAACATCAATATGCTGCTGAAGAATTTTCGCCTGCTCTACATTGCGTGGAATGCCGTCAAGAATGAGAATGTCTGTTTCAGGAAAGTACATACTACTTTCGCTCCATGTTTGGATCTGAGCTTCCCAAAGTTCGATAGTAAATTCATCAGGTACAAGCTGTCCCTTGCTGGAGTATTCGACAAATTTCTGCCCGAGTTCTGTGCGTGTATCAAGCGCACGAAACACATCACCGCATGCGCAGTGGAAAAAGCGAGGAACCCTACCCAAAGCCTTGCCTTGTGTACCTTTGCCAGAGCCCGGTGCACCGAGAATGAGGATTGCTGGGCGTTTTTTATTACTCTCAGTTGCCATAGGCGCGGCAGTGTAATGATGAAGCCCTCTAGCGCAAGAGGAATTCTAGGAATGTCACATCCTATTTGCGAGTAACTAAACGACGTAAGCTTTTGCGGTTTCGAGAACTCCCCAGCGTTGATGTTCGTATCGTTTAGGCCATTTTGAAAAATCTGACTGAGAGCTTCGTGCTCTGGTATCTAGCAGCATTCTATCAGCTCAGACAGCTTTATCTTTGCAAGAATCTTTAGCTTTGTTAGTTCTTAAGGAGCGTAAGTCACATCTTTATGTTCATTCAAACCAAGAGCCCTAAAATTACTGGCGTAGTCTACATGACAGTCATTTACCTACTTGGGTTCATAGCGGCTTCGCTCTACCTAGAATCTTACAACTCACTTTATTACATAGCAATACAATCTATTTTTACCGTAATTATATATATCGCACATAAACGAATTCAATACGCGCTCCCCCTACTCTGGTCACTCAGTTTGTGGGGCTTACTAAACCTCGCTGGTCAAATCATCCCCCTCCCTGCTGAAGTACCAACCAAGGATAGCACACAGACGCTTGGTGAACTCTGGCTAGTGAGAGAGATTTTTATTTATGACAACCTCGTTCACTTCTACGGGTTTGCAGTCACTACCTGGGTGAGTTGGCAGACGCTTTGTAGTATTATCCACACCCGCTATCAGCGCAGACTAATGCCAACTATAGGGCTCCTGTTACTAGTAGTCACCTCCTCAATGGGTTACGGAGCACTCAACGAAATGATTGAATTTTCAACACAACTCATCTTCAATCTACAGCACAGCGACACCTATCACAGCACCTGCTGGGATATGATTATTAATACTTTTGGGGCAATGATTGCGGCTGTGATGATCAAAATTCGCAATCTCTAAAAAAATGGCAAAAGGCTACAATACTCATCAAGCACGACTAGAAGCGCTCTCTATAAAGAAGTGATTGAGTGGTCGCAGAACGTTCTGTTTTAGCTTACGCGCTAATTAGGCTTTGCCAACTCCCAGTTTTTCAACTGTTAGCATCAGCGCTACTCCAGCAATGATCACAACTAGCACGATAGCGAATTGTGCATCTAACTGAGGCAGGTAGCTCTCGTAGCTGAGAATCTTTTCTTCACCATTCTTACGTATCACTTCTGCTGGTCGCTTCCACGGCCAAATAATAGCCAGCGAACCCGCAACAAACCCTGTAATTACAGCCACAGCGTTGTCGTGATATCGCTTAAATAACCAGCTCAAAAAGTGCGATAAAGCGATCAAGCCTAACACAGCTCCTATACCTACTGGGACAATGATCGGGAGTGCCTCTTCTAAATTACCCTCTCGTAATTTATTGACTGAGCTAATCATGATTAGCTGATAGTTACCGAGTAACAATAAGACAAAAGAACCTGAGACGCCTGGGATAATCATGCTACACATCGCCACCACTCCACATAGCATAAGGTAAAGGATGTTCGTGTTCTCGCTCGCTGCTGGGGCGAAAGCCATGCTAAGCGCAACAGCGAAACCAATAAACAATACGATTACGCGAGATGCAGACCATTGCTTCACCATTTTCCCAACGGATGTAATGGATGCGAGAATGAGGCCGAAAAACAAGGCCGCCACATAGATTGAGTATCTTTCGAATCCAATTTCTAATAATTTTGCAAGAGTAAGAATCGAACAAATGACTCCGCCGCCAAGCGTAGCAAGGAACCAGAAATCAACATGCGCGATAAATTGTTTCACCTTACCTGTGAACAATAACTTGATTGCTGTAACATCGAAGGACTTCAACGCATTGATCAAGCGCTCGTAGATACCAGTGATGAAGGCAACGGTTCCGCCAGAAACGCCTGGCACCACATTTGCGGCTCCTATTGCGAAGCCTTTGAAGAGTACTGAAAATAGATTCATAGAGGTTATAAATAAAACAGCGTAGACCATTTTCACGGACTACGCTGCTCAAATTGTTAGTTAGCTTTCATTGCATACCAATAGACTGAAAACTAACAACTTAAGATCACATCTCGAGCATCATACGCGTTGGATTTTCAAGGCATTCCTTGATGCGAATGAGGAATGTCACAGCTTCTTTACCATCAACGAGACGGTGATCGTACGAAAGCGCAAGATACATCATTGGACGAATCTCAACCTTACCATTCACAGCAACTGGACGCTGCTGGATAGTGTGCATTCCGAGGATACCAGACTGCGGAGCGTTGAGGATTGGTGTAGAGAGAAGTGAACCATAAATACCACCGTTTGAGATAGTGAAGCTCCCCCCTTGAAGATCAGCCATTTCAATCTTACCTTCGCGAGCCTTGTTCGCGTAATCGAGAATGTCCTTCTCGATAGTTGCGAAGCTCTTCTTGTCACAATCTTTGAGAACTGGAACCACGAGACCTTTGTCAGTGCCGATTGCACAGCCGATGTCTACGAAGTTGTTCTGAATGATATCGTTACCGTCAATGCGACCGTTGAGTGCCGGAACGTCTTTAAGAGCCTGAGAAACAGCCTTCACGAAGATGGACATAAAGCCAAGCTTCACACCGTGCTTCTTCACAAAGTCTTCCTGTACTTCCTTACGAAGCTTCATGATTGCGCTCATATCTACTTCGTTGAATGTGCTGAGAATTGCTGCTGTCTTCTGAGCGTTTACGAGGTGCGTAGAGATCTTACGACGAAGCATAGACATCTTCTTATGTGTCGTGCGACCTTGAGTCACTGGCTCACCCGCTTTTTCGCCAGAGCCAACTGCATCGCTGAGAGATGGCTTCACAGGAGCTGGTGTCGCTGCGGGTTCAGGTGTCGGCGTCGCTGGCTTAGCTACAGGAGCTGTTGCGTCAACTGTGATCTTAGCGATGACTGTGCCAATCGCTACTTCTTCACCTTCAGCTACTATGATCTGAATTACGCCAGACTCTTCAGCTTCGAGCTCAGAGGAAACTTTGTCAGTTTCGATTGTGAGGAGAACGTCGCCTTTAGCTACAGTTGCTCCATCTGCTACGTGCCACTGGGCTACGTTTGCGGAGGTGACGGACTCACCTGCGTTGGGGATTATTACTTCGAATGACATATGTCTGTGTGGGTGAATTTTTAGTTAGCTTGTATTAGCATCAATTTTAGATGTTGAATGCCTGTTCGAGAATCGCCTTCTGTTCGCGCTTATGCATTGCCTTGGAACCTGTCGCTGGGCTAGATGCCTCTTTGCGACCAGCGTAGCGGATGCGTGCGTCGAAAGTGTCCATGAGAAGTGGGTTGATGAAGCTCCATGCACCCATGTTCTTTGGTTCTTCCTGACACCATACATACTTAGCAACGTTAGGGAACTCACTGGAGAGTGCCTTCACCATTTTTTCGTGGTATGGATAGAGCTGCTCTACGCGAAGGATCGCTGTTGCGTCGTCGCCGAGCTCTTCGCGCTTTTGCACGAGATCGTAGTAAACTTTACCAGAACAGAAGACGATGCGATCCACCTTCTCTGGGTTAGCAAACTTCTTATCGTCTGGAAGGATTTCTTGAAAGCATGTGCCTTCTGCAAGGTCTTCGATGCTGGACACTGCCTCATCACGGGAAAGAAGGCTCTTAGGTGTCATAAGGATGAGTGGCTTGCGGAAGCTACGCTTCTTCTGACGGCGGAGTGCGTGGAAGTAGTTTGCTGGTGTAGTGAAGTTACCCACCTGCATGTTGTCCTCAGCACAGAGCTGAAGGAAGCGCTCAAGGCGTGCACTGGAGTGTTCTGGCCCCATACCTTCGTAACCGTGTGGAAGAAGCATCACAAGAGAACTTGGCGTCTGCCACTTCGACTCAGCTGAAGAGATGAACTGGTCAATGATTACCTGCGCACCGTTAGAGAAGTCACCAAACTGAGCTTCCCACATTGCAAGCATGTTAGGGCAACCAAGTGAGTAACCGTAGTCGAAACCAAGAACAGCAAACTCAGAAAGGAAACTATTGTAGACGCAGAACTTAGCCTGGTCATCAGCAAGGTTCTGAAGCGGGAAGTAACGTTCACGTGTCTTGTTGTCGTAGAATACTGCGTGACGCTGAGAGAATGTGCCACGGCGGCAATCCTGACCGGAGAGACGCACTGGATGACCTTCGAGAAGAAGTCCACCCCATGCAAGGGACTCAGCAAATGCCCAGTCGATGCCCTCACCTTTTTCGAGAGCATCAGCACGACGTGGCATAAAACGCTTAGCGAGTGTTGGATGGAGGTTGAAGCCTTTAGGAACGTTAATAAGTGTCTTACCAATGTGCTTGAGCGTGTCGAGCGGAAGACCTGTAGCTACAGGAGCGTGTGAGTATTCTGGCTGTGGTTCAGCCGTGGAGCCAGAGAACTTAGAGCGATCGCCTTCTTTTTCGATAGCGCGCATTGTCTGATAACCTTCTTCGAGGTTGTTCCAGATTGTCTCCTGCACAGCGTCTGCGTCAGCTTGGGAAAGTAAACCATTTGCTACGAGCTCAGCTTTGTATGCCTTGCCGAGTGTTGGGCGCTTAGCGATCTTGCTGTAAATGTGTGGAGCGGTAAATGCTGCTTGATCAGTTTCGTTGTGACCCTGACGGCGGTAGCAATACATGTCGATCACTACGTCGCGGCCGAATTGCTGACGGAACTCAAGAGCAAAGAGAGCAGCCCATACGAGTTCCTGTGGATCTTCACCATTCACGTGAAGGATTGGCGCTTCGATCATCTTAGCAACGTCAGTTGCATAAGCCGAGGAGCGCGCATCTTTCGGCATTGTTGTGAAACCAATCTGATTGTTCACAATGAGGTGGATTGTGCCACCTGTGCGGTAACCTGGAAGCTGGGAGAGGTTGAGAACCTCAGCTACAGAGCCCTGACCAGCGAATGCTGCGTCACCGTGGATGAGAATTGGAAGAACCTGCTTGCGGTCTGTGTGCACACCGTCGTCACCGATGATGCGCTGACGTGCACGCGCCTTACCTTCTGTCACTGCGTTTACAGCTTCGAGGTGAGACGGGTTCGCTGCGAGGCTGAGGCGGACTTCACCATCAGGAAGTGTGCGCACTTTCTCGTAACCGAGGTGGTATTTCACGTCACCGTCTCCAGCAACCATCGCTGGAACGTAGTCAGGTGTGAACTCGTAAAGAATTGTTGTGAGGGACTTCTGGAGGAAGTTGCGGAGCATGTTGAGACGGCCACGGTGAGCCATGCCAAGCTCGATTTCCTTCACAGAGCTAGATGGGCTCTTCTCAAGGATTGCATTGAGAAGCACCATGAGGCCTTCACCACCTTCGAGAGAGAAACGCTTCTCACCGAGGAATTTTTTACCAAGAAAGGACTCAAAGAGCTCGGATTCGAGGATCCATGTGAGCACCTTCTTTGCGTCAAAATTTGTTGTGTCGTTAAAACGATTCTCGATGCGAGTACGAATCCAGTTACGCACTTCAGTATTGTGAATATGCATGAACTCGAAACCAATCTTGCTAGAGTAACACTCTTCAAGACCTGCGATCATTTCGCGGAGCTTCATCTTTTGACCACCACGGAAGAACTGAGTGGATGCCTCACGGTCGAGGTCTGACTCAGAGAGACCAAACTGGCTGAGCTCAAGACGCGGGTTGCGTGGAGCTGAGTCGTGAAGCGGATCGATCTGCGCCTGTGTGTGACCAAGTGTGCGGTAGTTGTAAACAAGGCTTACGCACTTACCACGGAAGTTAAGGTGGTGCTCATCGTTCACTGATGGGCTTTCTGTAGGGATAGATACTGCGCCTGTAGCCGCTGTTTCCTTTTTCTCAACTTGGGCTGAACCGAGCTCGAAACCTTCAAAAAACGCTGACCAATTTTCTTCTACAGAACGTGGATCGTCGCACCATTGTTCATATTTTTGGTCAAGTAGGTCTGCATTAAGTCGGGCAGAGACAGATGATTTCATTTGTGTGAATTTTTAGGGCTGTAAACTTATCCACGATCAGCATTTAGTGCTTGGTCATCGGAGAAGATGCATCTACTTAGAAGTCCAACTTGAAAGAGTCAACTGCGCATCTGATATTTTCGTCGCATCTTTGATTATTTATTTACTTTTCTTAATAAAATTCTCGTATCATGATTGAAGTTCAAAATCTCACGAAGAAATATGGCCGCTTTACAGCTGTAAATGATTTAAGTTTTGAAGTTGGGAAAGGTCAGGTTGTGGGCTTCTTAGGGCCTAATGGAGCAGGCAAGACAACAACATTGAGAATGCTCACAGGCTACCTCCCCGCAACTTCTGGTAAGGCCAGCATCAATGGCTTCGATATTTTTAAAGACTCCATCAAGGCGCGTCAATCGATCGGCTATATGCCCGAAAACGTCCCCCTCTATGACGATGTTCGCGTGAAGGAGTATCTTTGCTTCCGTGCGCGACTTAAGGGACTTCGTGGTCGTGACGCACGGAATCACATTGGCGATGCGTTAGAGATGTGCGGCCTGCAACACATGCGGCGCCGTATGATCAAAACTCTCTCTAAAGGCTACCGTCAAAGAGTGGGATTAGCTGACGCACTCATCAATCAACCACCCCTACTCGTACTTGATGAGCCTACTAATGGACTCGACCCCAACCAAATTCGCTCAATTCGAAAACTCATCAAGCGTCTAGGCGAAAAGCACACCATACTAGTTTCTACACATATCCTGAGCGAAGTGGAAATGGTCGCCGACCATGTGATAATCGTAGATTTAGGCCAAATCAAAGCATCCGACACACCAGAGAACTTGATCCGCAACATGCGTGCAGCGAGCAATATCGAACTCGAAGTGCGTGGTGATGCCGCAATGATTCAAGCCGCACTCGAACGCTTGCCTAACGTAAAGAAAGTTATCCCAAATGCAACCGTGAGTGACTGGCTAAACTTCTCGGTACTCTGCGACTCTGGCATGGACTCAAGAGAGAAGATTGCACAGCTAGCAACTCAATACGAATGGCCGATCCGAACTCTCCATCGCCACAAATCCACATTGGAGGAAGTGTTCGTTGAGCTAACGCGACAAGACTGAGCTTCCGTCAGATCGACACAATGTAAGTAACAAAAGACCGCAGCAAACCCACTCAAGATTCTGCGGCTTTCTTTTTATGCATTGAAACTTAAATAGCTACTCTCCTTGAGAGATTTGATTTTTTAGCTGTTTAATTTCAGAAAGTAACTGTGGCAAACGCGCGATAGCGACCAAAATCTTGCGTTCATCTCTCGCAGGTCGAGCAGGCATACCCATGTACATCTGCCCACCTTTAACCGACTTGGTGACTCCCGTCCGCGCCAAGAGCACTGCTTGATCTCCCACTTTGATATGACCCACAATTCCTACTTGAGCAGCAACTGTTACATAGTTTCCAAGCTCACTGCTCCCCGCGATCCCACTCTGTGAAATAACGAGGCAATGCTTACCGATCACCACATTGTGCGCGATTTGTACTAAATTATCTATCTTGGTACCTTCTCCGATCACAGTCTTGCCAAAGCGCGCACGATCAATCGTTGTACTCGCTCCCACCTCGACATCATCTTCTAAAACCACAATTCCGATTTGATCCACTTTGACGTGCTTTCCGTCGACAAGCTCATAACCGTACCCATCAGACCCAATCACACAATTCGGCTGGAGTATAACGCGATCACCGAGTTCGCAGAACTCACGCACAGTGACATTTGCATGTAAAACGCAATCAGCACCAATGATGGCGCCCTCACCAATAACTACACCTGAATTAATTTCAGTTCCATCTCCAATCACAACCCCCTCTTCAATGGCTACCCCTGCCTTGATTGAAACTTTTTCTGGGTCATACTTCACTCCTTCAGCAACCCACGCAGTCGGATGCACTCCAACTTTGAAAACCCGCTGCTTCGCTGCCAATTTTTTCACAACTAAGCCAAAAGCGGACGATGGATTATCCACCTCAAGAATGACGGAGCCTGCTGGATATTCTTTTGCAATAGATGGCACTAGAACCACTCCAGCGGAAGTCGCCAAATAATCTGAGTAATATTTTTCATTCCCCCAAAAGGACACATCAGTCGATTGTGCTTCTTTAAGTGACGCAAGTCCTTTGAAGCTACAATCTTCATTCCCTTGGATAAGCTTAGCTCCAGTTAGTTCAATTATTTCTTCAAGTGTTAGTTCCACAGTGCTGAAGATACATCATACTGCCAAATTGTCAGTATTAGATTAGTCAAGTAGGTCTAAATTTCTATGACTTGAACTCTTTTTGAAGCACTTCTGAAAATTCCTGCCTGGCGAACCACTTATTTTCTTCCTAGTTTATCAGCGCTTAATAACAAGCAAACCTACTACCGATCCGGCTGGTGATTTATCCGATCTAGAATGGGTCCCCAGTTTTTTATTTAAAGCGACCGATTTCGACTTCAAATCTGAAGATTCACTTTCATAGTGAGTACATGTCTCAGATCAACTACAAGCTTGGAAACGAAAAGCTCATCAAGGTCCTTGATGGAGCATCCAGCCACCTTTGCAATCTTCTTGAAAAACAAGGTCGCTCGGATGGAGCTTTACGCATTGCTGTTGTGGGCGGCGGTTGCTCTGGACTTCAATACAAAATGGATCTGGTTGATAGCCCGCGCGATCGTGATATCCTTGTCACCAGTAATTCAGTCAACGTTGTCATCGACCCTAAAAGTGCACTCTTTGTCGCAGGTAGCGAACTTGACTATTCAAACGACCTTCAACAAGGGGGCTTCAAAGTAACTAACCCCAATGCCCAAGTCACATGTTCGTGTGGTGAGAGTTTCGCAGCTTAGCAATTTATACTCGCCTCCTGACTTTTGCCCTGCTATTTATTTTGTAGCTTTATGAAGAAAATCACCCTAATTCTTGCCAGCCTTTTATCTGTAGCGCTTGTTTCATGTAGCAACACAACTCCTGTTGATATTGGCCTCAACCCTGTACTTTTTGATAAAAACTTTCCAGACGCATTCCCTTATCAAAACAGCACTACTCAGGTAATCAGCCCATACAAACCGCACAATATCATCGACATCAAGGGAATCAAACCCGGTCACCTCGCTCGCGATGTCTCTACTGCTGAAATTGACAGCAAAACTGGCAAGCCAATCATTTTTACAGCGAAGATCTTCCGCGTGCCAGCCGTTAAAACGAGCAACTAAAATAAGCGCGCAAAATCTTTCTAAAGCCGCTTTGTTTGAGGTGGCTTTTTTATTTGTACCTAAACTCCAATTCTGGAGGCGCAATCTCCTCAATCCTTTTGATCTTCATCACAGGATAGGTTGCACTTTCGACGTGCTCATAAAACATTTCTCCTCCTACTTTCACCCATGTGTTTGTATCATAGTCTGGCAACTCTCCTTCAAATTTAACAGACATTGGAATCGCTTTCATATCCGCAGCGCAGCACGTCATAAACATTCGATAAAGACGCATTCTGTCGCCATTAGGATTTCTATTTGGTTCGTCACGAAGCATCGCTTCAGTTTCAAAATTTAAGCCGGTAAATACACGCTCTAGCTCCGAGTCACCAGCCGAGTAAAATAATTCCAGCAAGTTCATCTGATAGAATCCGTCAACAGACTTAGACCGCGTCTCATCGAGAGTTTCTTTTGTAAATGGCGGCAGATCAGCTAAAAAACGCATTGAGGCAGGGTCAATATCTTGGGCTGACTGGCGAGCAAGGTGCGCCTCATCAATTTTATGCTCGGTCCAGTGGAATGAAAAACCGAGTGGTAACAAAATGACACAGAGTGCCATGATCGGATTCAGCTCAGAACTCTCATGATCATGTGAGCAATCGTCACCGTGGTCACAGCTACTTTCAACTCTATAGGTAAGCAAATTGAAAAAACCTACTACGCAACTAGCTAGACCACCCAGCAACACTGTGAGTTGAAACTTTGGAGTCAAATAAGCATCAATAAAAACACTTTGATAAAAATAGAGCATCACTCCACCCCAAACTAATAGGCAGCACGAAAACAAAATCCTACGCAGATACACCCACATATTAGAGCCCTCCCTTCTGCGTTAGAAAGTTTCTCTCAATCTCTTGTGACCAGAGGAACAAGGCGTCCCACTCACCCCAAGCGATACAGAGAACACCAACCATAAAGAAAAGCGCCACACAAAAGATCGCTAGGAATCGCTTGCGCATTACAGTCAAATAGAGGAACAGAAGTTTTACATCCAGCATAGGTCCTAAAACCATGAAGGCCATTTTAGATGCGTAGCTGAACGCACCAAGGGAGGCAGCTAAAAAGGCATCCGAAGTGCTACAAACGCTAAGAACGAAGGCGAGTCCCATCAGTAGCAAGGTACCTTTGAAAGGATCAGCAGCATAGCTATTGATCTCTTCATAATAACTCACCTGCATAATATTGAACATCGCAGTGAGGCAAACCCCGATCGTAAAATACACGGCCACATCCACAAAATCCTTCATCCCCGAACGCATTGCCCCCACTAACTGCTTACCTCGGTCCAACTTATTAGCTGACGCATCGTGCGTGTGCCCGTGCGCCCCATGACAGGTCTGAGCGTGCAAATGTTCGTGGTCATGCGCGCGCTCACTACGTGCCTCTTCCTGATTCGATGCTGAAATTTTTGCTAGCAGCAATTTGCGAATCACCTTTTCAATTGGCACCAGCATCAGCAACAATCCAACAGTCACCGCGACTAGAAATCCTATTCCAACACGCGACAGAGTAAGGTAAAGTGCTTGCTGTTCATTGAATGCGCTCCACGTACTCAGTATTGTAACTGGGTTTACGATTGGCGCTGCTAACATATAAGTAAAGGCACAGGATACAGGTAGACCTTTCGCAACAAGCCTACGAATCACTGGAACAACAGCACATTCACAGACTGGAAGGACGATACCCAGCAAGCCACTGAGCAGAACGGCTAGCAGCTTACGCTTTGGAAGCGCACGTTCTAACATGCCAGATGGCATGTAGACATCAATGAATCCACTGAGCATCGTCCCTAAAAGAATAAAGGGAGCTCCCTCGATCAATAAACTGAGAAAATAGTAAGCAAAGGTGCTCTGCGAGAATGATTCCATAAAGATGTCGAATTAGATCTAGGTGACAGAACAAATTCCGTCAACATAGTGAGCGAAATAGAAATTAACTTGCCGAATCGTTAGAATTATATTGTGTTGCATCGCTGCGCATTTCACTTCATATTTGCAAACCTTATGTCGACGGAAGCACCAAAGAAGTTCACACCAAAGAATGGCCCTGAGTTACAAAAAGGCCCAATGGGCAACATTCTGCGGCGCAGGAGCCGCCTGAGATTTAATGGCCCTGAGTTACAAAAAGGCCCAATGGGCAACGCCCAGCGCTCGCTACCAAATGCGCTCGGCCCAGAGAAGTCCTTGCTCTCGTCCATGTTTCAGGATCCATCTGAATATGTGATGCGCGCTGAAGAACTCGGCCTCACGCCAGAACACTTCTACCACCCTTCCCATCAGATACTCTACCACATACTGAAAGACCTTTCGAGTTCAGGCGGTGCCATTGAGCTCGTCTCACTCACACAGCTCTTGATGGATCGAGGTATACTAGAAAACATTGGTGGTCCTTCAGCTCTTACTGAGATCTACACCTACGCCCCTACGGCGGCTCACTTCGATCACCACCTAAGCATCGTTAAGGATAAATTTATCCTACGCAACATTATCTCTTCATGCACCGATGCGATCTCTCGCTCGTTTGAAGATCAGGAAGAAGTTGCAGCTCTACTCGACGAAGTAGAACAAAAGATTTTCGCTATCCGTCAAGGGGCTGATATCAAACAATCATCCACCGTCAAAGAAGAGGTCAAAAAGGTCTTCGAAGACTTTGAGAAATATCTTGCTGGTGGCGGCGCACCAATGGGCATTAAGTCAGGTTACACCCAGCTCGACACTATGTGTAATGGGCTAAAGCCGGGTGAGATGTTCGTTATCGCAGCCCGTCCTTCCATGGGTAAGACTTCCTTTGCGATGAACATGATTGAACACATCTGTCTCGATGCAAAGCTTCCAGCATTGTTCTTCTCGTGTGAGATGACTTCTAGGGAGATTGTTAAACGTTTGCTTTTTGCCCGTGCGCGCTACGCCATCACTAATTTACAAAATGGTTTCACTCCAACCAAGGCTGACTTAACTAAGATCGATAATGCTGCACAGGAAATTGCAGAATCAAAACTATTTATCGACGATACTGCCAGTATCTCCATCTCCGAGCTTCGAGCAAAAGCTCGCCGCAAGAAAAAGGAAGAAGACATCCAAGTTATTGCAATCGATTACCTTCAGCTCATGCGGTCCACGTCAAAACAGGCTCAGGAGGTACGTGAACGTGAAATCGCTGAAATCTCAGCTGGCCTCAAGGCGCTCGCAAAGGAGCTTGCCATTCCGGTCATCGTACTTTCACAGCTCAACCGTGGTCCTGAAAATCGTGGCGGTTCACCTCGGATGTCTGACCTTCGTGAATCCGGCGCGATTGAGCAGGATGCCGATATGGTGGGTCTGCTCTTCCGTGCCGCTTACTACGCAGAGACCCCAGAAGAATGTGACGAGCTGGATGGTGTCGCAGAACTCAACCTAGCAAAAAACCGTAATGGTCCTACTGGCTCCATCCCGCTCACATTCCTCAAAGAACTTATGCGCTTTGAGAATCGTGCAAAGGAAGTTGAACCTGGCTAATCCTTATCTTTAGGATTGTGCCATGGATGCAGCATGTGATGCGTCCCGTGGAGATCTTCAGCGTAATAAGCACTTGCTGCAATTGCGGCAATGTACATTGCAGGGACGACGATTAGAACTATTTCAAAAGTGGCTAGTGATAACCAAGCAGTCACAAAGACAGCAAAGAGGTTACCTCCTACGAGCATTGCCTACTCGTAGATCTGATTCACCTTATCAGCCTCTCCAAGCTCGGCATATTCTTTATCAGCAATATCACGCGCTGAAACCTTTTCGAAAACAATCACAGCGTATTTCTCTTGGGGTAGTTCAGACCCAGCGACTGGATAATCAAGGTCCCAAATTTTTACGATCTCCCAATCCTGGCTAGAGGTAAAAGACTCATAGCGAATCCGATTCTCATATTCGCAGTACGAGCTATCCCAAATATACACTGTGCCTTGTGGCATTTTATAAAGTGGCAGATTCTCAAGTGTAAGCTGCTCACGTGTAGAGAGCGTACCTTGTATGAAATTATGAGCCCTATGTTTGGCAAGTACGAGAGTGCCATCACCAAACTCAGCTTTTGCCCAGTGCGATGCTTCGACCACCTTGTTAGATAATTCCCCCTTACTCATAGGCTTCGCGATCCACTTAAATTCAGCTTTCTGATTTCCCGCATTGATTGCTGCCCAATTTTGGTAACACACTTGGTGGTGCATCATGTTGATCCCTTGAAACATAACAAGCCCGACAACAGTAAATAGGATCGATTTTCGCCAAAATAGCTTCACTTTATCACTAAGCACTCCAACTCCTTCGGCAGCTAGCAGTGCAAAAAATGGCACCATCGGCATGAGAAAATGATAATAACCTCCAGAAGCGAATGCCCCCTTCCAATAAATGAATGAATGCAAGAGGAAGTAGACTGGATAAGTAGCAAGCAAAAGACTCCACTTGCCGCACATACCGCGAAGACCAAATACTCCACAGAAAGATAGCAGCGCAACCACCACCCCTAAGCCATTAATGAGTAATGGCACATAATGAAATAAAGTCCCACTTCCATACATCGTGGTTGGCTTAGATTCGAAGTAGACACTCAATGGGAATGATCCGTTATAGATGAAGGCTGCCAAGTTGTAGATAGCAATCGCTGACACAGTACTTACTCCGTACAGGCAATCTCTCCCAAGTTTCTTGAGAAGCTCATCAGCTTGAACCTTGTTGCCACGCAAGGTATCAATAAGACCTCGCACGAATCCCTCTTCGTTACAAGAGACCCAGAGCCACCAAATTCCTGTGAGAAGAATCCCTTCGTGGCGAATGAGCGATAAATAACCAAAGCAAAACCCTGCCAGATGCCAGCGCTTAGTTACTCCAAGCCAGACACCTAACACCCAAACTAACATGAAGGGAGTCTGCGTCAGCACTGGGTAGGAAAGCTCTGGAAACCATGACTGGAAGATTGCCAACATCGGCACTAACCACAGCATGCGAACTTTCAGTATTTTTCCCAACTGATAGGTAGCCGCAATGGCGATAAGAGCCAAAAATAAGGTGTATATACGCGTAGCGGTGAGACCAAACGGTGCAGCGATGCAATGGAGTAGATTACGACCTGGACGCGTCCAATGGTTAAATAACAGCTCAGGGTTCTCCCAAACACTGCGAGAAAAACCGTAGTGACAGAGCTCGTCATCGAGAATCCATCCAGTGTTATTCAAAAGACGCCAGAGCAGCCAAGCGACACCAAGAAAAACAGTCACCCACATCACCCATAGCTTCGTCTTTGCTGGCGTATCCACTGCTATGACTTATGATGTTAAGCAACTGAAGCTTTAGGATCAGCCTTTTCAATCACCATGACATTGGTATTTCTGCGCCAAAGTCCGTATTTAAAAATACAATAAATAGCACGCACTCCATCTTTCCAACCAATGTGCTTTCCTTCGTTAGATGAGCGAGGGTAGTAAGAAACTGCTACCTCCATGACACGCAATCTACATCGAGCAATTTTAGCTGTCACTTCAGGTTCGAAACCGAATCGGTTTTCTTCAATTTGAATATTCTGAATCACATCACGACGAAATGCCTTGTAGCACGTTTCCATATCTGTGACGTATAAATCCGTAATCATGTTAGACAGAGTGGTTAGAAAGCGATTACCCATTGTGTGCCAGAATCGTAACACGCGTCGTGGATTATCTTTAAGGTAACGCGATCCATAACAGATATCACATTTTCCATCGATCAATGGTTGTACAACTAATGAAAACTCATTTGGGTCATACTCTAGGTCTGCATCTTGCACAATCACGAAAGGCAGAGTTACACCTTGAAATCCCGTTCTCAGAGCCGCACCTTTACCTTGGTTGACCTTATGACGGAGCAAACGTACTTTGGGATTCGAATCAGCAATTGCCTGCACAATGTTTGTAGTGCGATCCGCAGAACAGTCATCGACAACAATCACCTCACCTACAAGTGGCACATTGAGTACTGTGTCAATCACTTGAACGACAGTTTTTTCTTCGTTGTAAGCTGGCACCACTACACTGAGTGGTTGTTCAAAATTTGTATCGCCCATAGGAGTGTGCTGGATGTGAGAAGCGGTTGCTGGCTGGTTTTCACTAAATTATCGAGAGAAGACCAAGAATTTTCTGGCAACAAAATTCACTAAAGCCGAATTAACAGCAAAGGCTCCAGCTGCCACCACATTTTGAAAGCCGTTGTTGATCATCCACATTTTACCGAGCTCGCCACCCGCAAAACTTATAATTGAAATCAAGGTAAACACACCCAGTTCGCTCCAAAAGCCAAACTTCCCAGGAGTGAATACCAAGCAACGGTTGGTGAAATAAGCAAAAAGGTTAGCAGGAATGAAAGCCGAGAGGAGCGCTATGCGCATATGATCCTGTCGCACATCCACCGGCAAATCATTCGACATATATTCAGGCGCATACCAATGAAACATGCCGACCACCAGTACGAGTACGACAGTGGAGAGAACACCGCAAATTCCGTATTTAAAAAATTGAGCCCACAGTGCTCCCTCCTTCAGCATCAGGTCATCGAAAATATCTTTCGGATGAAGGGGTATTTCACCAAGCACCGGGAGCCTAATAGATACTCTATATTTTGAACCTTCTAGCATTGAATAAAAAAAGACGTAGCTGATACGATGCAGAATGCAGCTACGTCTTTTTAAAAATGAATGAGAGGCGAAGCTTAGCCACCGATCTCAGTACGACCTGAGAGTGATGCGCCTTCTTCCATGCTGAGCATCTTAGTTTTGATGTCACCTTCGAGCTTAGATTTGCTCTTAAGTTCACAACGCTCTGAGTTAATTGTTCCTTCTACTTTGCCGTAGAGTTTCACTTCGCCAGCCTTTATGTCGCCTTTGATTTTAGCATTTTCACCGATTGTCACCTTACCCTTATCAGAAGCAATTTCACCATCGATTTTGCCGTCGATGATCATGTCATTGGAGAACTTGATCGAACCTGTGATTTCGATACCGCTAGCGAGTACATTTGTTGCGTTGGCCATAATTACGATAAGGTCAGCATATTTCGCTCAATAGAGCAATTGAATATTCTCAAAATAGTTGGATTACTCCTCAGACGCTTTATCCATAATAATCATATTGGCGTCACTATGGCTTGAGATAGTACACCCGCAAGAACGACTTTATTATTCCTGAAGCTGGTTATTGCTATTGGTCGATAAAGAACGATAGATTCTCTAATTCCATCGCTAGATCAACACGCGTTACAACAACATGATCAGGAGTTTGTAGAATCGTTGGAGAGAAGTTTAAGATTCCTTGCACCCCTGCTTCCACGAGTTGATTGGCTACTTGTTGCCCAAATTCAGCCGGCACACAGAGCACAGCCATGCGCACCTTATACTTCTTGATAAATGTATCTAACTCAGTATCCAGATATACAGGAACTGGAACTCGATTTGTATCGATCGCATCCGCATTTTTATCAAAAGCTGCAAGCATCTCGAAACCCTCCTTCATGAATCCTTCGTAGCGCAGCAGTGCTCGACCCAAGTTACCAGCCCCTACCAAAATGACCGGCTGTAGAGTAGCACGACCTAACACTTCACGGAATGTCGAAAGCAAGACTTCAACAGGATAACCGAGTCCACGCGTACCAAACTGGCCGAAATATCCGAGATCTCTACGCAGCTGGGCGGATTTCACTCCTGCGGCAGATGCGAGAGCTGACGAACTCACAGTCTCAATCCTCTTCTCACTCAGTCGTCGGAGGCATCGACTGTAAATCGATATCCGATAGATCGCTTTACGCGGTATTTCTACTTTATCCACTTTGGAAAGTTATGCTCTGCGATCCTGATTCTTGCAAATTTAAAAAGCTCTTAGAGCGACTGAGCGATCTTATTGGTAATTTCAAGAGCTACGTCGAGAGCAGCGGCTCCATGATGTCCTGTCACTGTAGGAGTCTCCCCCTTAGCTATGCAATCAATAAAGGCAGCGAGCTCAAGCTTGAGCGGTTCATCTTTTTCAATCTCCACCTCCCCCTTCTTAATCTCTATGCCCTCTTTCCAATACATCTCACCACTCTGCTCTTGGTAATCGAGTGAGAGGTAGCAATCCCCTTGGAAGACGCGAAGCTTGCGCATTCTTTCCGGTGAAATTCGACTCGCAGTCACGTTAGCAACACAACCATTTTCAAAACGAATACGGGCATTGGCAATATCTTCACGATGCGTGAGTACATTCACTCCTACAGCATCAATACTCTTCACTGAACTCTTGACGAGGTGAAGAATGATCTCAAGGTCGTGAATCATCACATCTAGCACCACACCAATATCCATACTACGGTTCGGGAACGGTGATAGACGATGCGCTTCGATAAATTTGGGTTCAGTAAGGCGTTCTTCGAGCGAACGCATCACTGGGTTGAAGCGCTCGATGTGACCGATCTGAAGAATACGGTCCTTTTCGTGTGAGGTCTCAATGAGAGCGCGGGCATCGTCGAGACCATTGGCAATAGGCTTTTCCATCAGCACATCACAACCAAGCTCCATCAGTGTGCAACCCACCTCGCGATGCACCACAGTTGGCACAGCCACACTGATCGCCTGTGCATGTTTAGCCAGTTCTTCTAGCGAAGACACTGCCACACCACCAAACTCGTCAGCTATAGCCTTTGCGCGTTCGATGTCTTGGTCATAGATAGCAGTCAGTTCGACATTTTCTAACAATGAATAGATGCGCGCGTGATTGCGCCCCATGGATCCTGTGCCTGCTACACCCGCATTGATCTTCATGCAGGGCTTTTAGGTAAAGATTCGCCGAGTGGCAAGCGGTTAGGGGGAAGTACCAAGAAGTTATTTCATAATCCATCTACTCAAGTCCCAGCTGCATGCCGACTTCGACAAGATCATCCTTTGCCGCTCAATCCCAGCCGCATAGATTAGCTGAAGCATTTATCCTTCGAGAGCGTGGATGGTGATCGCGTGTTCGTCACAGAGTTTTTCCACCTCAGTTCTACCGAGAATGAGTGTCTTTCGCGCTTCACAGGCAATCACACTCACACCAGCTGCTTTACATGCCTCGATGGTGAGAGCTCCGAGGCATGGCACATCAAAGCGAAAATCTTGATTGGGCTTGGAGACTTTAGCCAGCGTGCAGCTCTTCCCTCGACCCAGTTCACCACCACGATGGATACAAGCATTGGTTCCCTCAAAGGCCTCAACAGCTAAGACGGTGCCGTGGCGCACAACGACACTTTGGCCAATATCCAAGCGACTTGTTTCTTTAGCTGTACGGAAGCCAAACTCTGCATCCTCCACAGCACGCTTCTTAAGCTTTGGACCACAGACATGACCAGGTTCAGGCAGGAGCTCCTCTAGGTGCGTGGTGGCATCCATAAGCTCAATACCATCCTTCTGCAATGCATTCGCCACAGCTCCGAAAAGTGTCTCCGCATTGCGCTCTTTGACCTTAGCTAACATCATGAGCATACGCATATCAGGTCGGAAGTCGAAAAGATTGCGCGGCGCAATTTGGCCAAGCATGATCGCCTGACGAACCCCCTGCTTCTTGAAAAATTTGATAAGCCCACCGAGCTGGCCGACACGGAACCACTCCATTGCCTCCACGGTCCCAACTAACTCTTCTTTGGTCTCACCGTGAAATCCTGCTACCACAAGCTTCACTCCAGGCACTTTCTTGCGTGCAGCAGCAATGAATGTTTCTGGGTAAATACCATTCCCGGCAATCACTCCAATGGTTGTCTCGCTCATCTACCTGTCATTCAATGCAAGTTCGCTGCGAGTTTCAACACTTCAGATAAAAAGAAAGGCGTCTACTAGAGATTAATCTTGAGGCTTACTACTGAACAAACTCTCTCACCAACTGGCGTTCTTCGTGAGTGAGTTGGTAGAGGTCGAAGACGAGGTCGTCGATTTCAGCTTCGAGGTTGAGCTGTTGTTTGGGTGGATTTGCTGGGTCGTAGTTTTCATGGTTTGCCTGTGATAGGATTGCATCCACCTTGGAAGTCAGCCTTTGAACCGAGGCGTCTTTTAAATCAATCATAGGTATCTTGTTGACATAAACTTTTTTCCAACGATGAGCTGTATTACCTAATCCTGGACAAATTTTATCGAAATACCAATGGATGAGACTAGAGTTCAGTAAAGCAGTCATCGCTTTAGGCTGCTCACAAGTCATTATGAAGGCAGTTGCTTCACAATACATCCCACTGGAGACTAAAGAGAACCGACTCCTATTGGTTATTTCCATCCAAGCAAGTTTCTCTCTCTCGAAATCTTTGTAGTAAGCAATTTGGTCTTGAGTTTCGAACCATTTATTTGACGTAGCTTTACGAGATTTAATCGGCGTTCCCTTATCACTAGAGCCAATAACTTCACCTGTTTGATGAAGCTTCCTTCCAAAGCTTTGCAAATACCTTTTTATAGCTGGATAATCGTTAATATCCAAGTTTAAGGCAGGAAGGGTTGCGATCAAATACTTCCCCTTCCATGGGGATGAGTAGCGTTGGATGTCACGGCCTCGCAGAATTGGTTTAATAATTTCTGCACTTTTAGGGTCGGCAGCAACCAGTTCGTCATACTTTTCCTGATCGATAATGAAGGCTTCGTTAAAGCCAGTTTTTATACCATAGTTAATGTTTACATCCCAATCTTTTAGTGGTGTGCCAAGTTGCTCAATTTTCGCCTTGAGAGCCATTTCCGCAGGGGAGCCGAGACACCAGCCTTCGTCTCCAGCAGGAGTAAGTTTGCCTGTATTGCTTTGGATATACTGGCGTAAGCTATGGTTTAGAGAATAATCCTCTCCGATCTGACAAGCAGAGAATCCTTGCTCACTATCACGGTGCTGAATCGTCAGGATGTTGGTATCTACCGTTGCCGTATCGAACACCTGGTAACCGCCAAAATCGATGCATTCGACTCCCTGATGCCAGCTAAGGAATTGGCGAAGTGAGGCCCCATATTTTGCCCTCATCCACTTGTTACTAGTAATCAAACTGAGCAAGCCAGTTTCTGGCTTGCTGAGATTGAGTCCAAGTTCATAAAATAAGCAATAGATATCACCTGTTTTTTCGAAGGTATGATAGTTTTCATCTTGGTAAGCTTTTTGTATCTCGGCAGAGATTTTTTCCTTAGTCTGGAGCTGAACATAGGGCGGGTTCCCTATCACCACGTCAAAGCCGCTATTCTCACGGAACACGTCAAGGAATTCCAGTTGCCAAATAAAGAAGGGTTGTTCTTGCTTTTTCCGTAAAGCTTTGATCTCATTAAGCTGCTTCGTTGCTTCGTTGCTTCGTTGCTTCGCTTCGTTGCTTCGTTGCTTCGTTGCTTCGTTGCTTCGTTGCTTCGTTGCTTCGTTGCTTCGTTGCTTCGTTGCTTCGTTGCTTCGTTGCTTCGTTGCTTCGTTGCTTCGTTGCTTCGTTGCTTCGTTGCTTCGTTGCTTCGTTGCTTTCGATGACGCTTCGATCAACTCCCATTTGAGATCTTTGATTTCTCTTTTGAGCTCTTGCTTCTTCGTCCGTCGGCTTTCTAGAGCGAAGGCTTGAACCGCCTGTTGCAGCTTATTGGCTTTGGCTTCAAGCTCACTTGTATCTTCAAAGAAATCTGTTTGGCTGGCCGCTGTTTGCTTCGGTTCGAGCTTTGTCTTCTTGCTCTTCAAATAAGCGAGGTGACTTTTCAGTTGCTTTAGGCTTTCTTTGTCTGCGCTGCTACGTTGCGAAGAATGACCGTCACTTGATTCTATTGCATTGACCTTCTGTTGGACGGCTTCGATCGTTGCCTTAATAGCAGACACATGCTCTTTTCTTTGTTCACTCGTTTGCAGAATGGTTGCATCAAAAAGCGTCCTCCCTTCATATTTTGCAAGCAGGCTGTTTCCCTGAGCAATTTTGAACTCAAGGTTGGGTAGCGGTTGCGGTTTGTCCTCTTCAACAACCAGAGCAAGCCAGAAGCGCAGGCGCGCGATGTCCACCGCGCCCGCGTCGATGTCCACCCCGTAAATGGAGTTCTGGATGATAGCGCGTTTAACGTTGGCAAGCTGCTCGGGGGCGTTGAGGGTCATATCGAGCGTGAGCTTAAGCCAGAATATCTCCTGCAACAACCCAATAGGAAAGGCGCCTGAGCCAACAGCTGGATCACAGATTTTGACCTTGTCGAGCAGTTCCTCGATACGAGCTGCGTTGGCTTTAATAAACTTGGCATGCGGGGTACCCTCACCGATCTGCTTGGAGCTGACAAAGTATTCGATAGCAGCGCGGGCTTCCTCGGTGTCCTCTAGGTGTGTGAGCAGGTAGTAGACAAGGCTCTGCTGGCACATGTAGTGGACGATGGGCTTGGGCGTGTAATAGGCACCCTTGTCCTTGTTGTCTTCGAGAAGGTTTTCAAAAATGTGCCCGAGCATTTCTGGGTCGATGCCGACCTTGTGTTCGTCGGGGTCGTTTTCGTCTATGGTGAAGTTATACTGTCTAAAGAAGCCGAGGAGGTCTACAAAGAACTGCTCTGGAAAGTCAAGAGACTGCTCGGTGCGGAGATGTCTTTCAAAGAGACCGCCGTTGAGGTAAGGGATGCGCGTGCCTGTAGGGGGAAAGAGATCGTCGGGGCGGTTGGGCTGGTTGAGCGCTTCGTAAAAGAGCGGGATCAGCCGCTGTGAGTGGAAGTGAGCCTTATCTGTGGTTGCGGTAAAGTAGTTGTCGAGGAAGTTGGGGTCGCCGCCAGTCCACGTGCCTGAGTCAGCGGGACAGCCCATCCAACCCTTCTTCTGGAGAAAATGGAGAAATACGATGCGCCCGAGCAGGCGCTTGACAAAGTCGCGAACAGGTTTTTCGAGCTTTCTTTGCTCCCCTTCAGTGCTTACAGTGTGGATGTCAAAGGTTTTGTAAGTGGTGCTGCGCTTGGTGTCGCTGAGCAGATAGTCGCAGAAGCGTGTATAGTGTTCCTTGTAATTGTCGAAAAACTCCTTGTTGAGTTTCTCGACCGAGAAGGCGTCAATGACGTCATCGAGTTTGCGTGCATCGGTTTTCTGGCTGAGCTTTTCAAAGCGTTGGGCGGCGGTGGTGCAGGTCTCCCCACAACCAAGGACGTAGGTGAAGCGCTTGGTGGCGGTTTCCTTCTCGGTAATGGTGCCAGACTCGTCAAAGAGCGTTTCTTTGGCAATGAAGGTGAAGCGATACTCGGGGCGGCTGGAACTGAAGAACACGGCGAGCACTCCATGATAGCTGTACTGGTCGATAAACTTTGCGACACGGTTTCGCAGGCTTACGCGATTGCGCAGGAGGTTAATATTGTCTTTCACCTTGGCCTCGATGAGGGCGAGCTTGCGTTTGTCTTCGAGTGTGACGTCACCGATCTGTGCCATGGACTTGATACTGTCGTCCTCGGCACAAAGCTGCCGTGCAGTGCTTTCCAGGCAAACATTATTGCTACCGAATACCGAGCAGACAAGATCTTTCCAGTTATCTCGGTTGTAGGGTTGAAGGAGATAGTTGCATAGTTCGTCGTGGGTCATTCGGAGGCAGAGGTAAAAGATTCGGAAATAATGATTTCAGGGATCTGTGACTCAATCTTCGAGTTAAGCGGCGGTTGCATGGTGGCAGGCGTATCCACTTCGTCAAGCGGGTATTTTTCAAGAATACCAAGCGTCTTTTCGAGTAGCGGGACGGGCTTAAGCGGGGTTTTCTTGACCGCTTTCTGTAGCTTGTTCAGGTCACGCTGGAGGTTAGTGAACTTGCCTTTACGAAGGGCGAGCTTGGCGGAGTTGATGCGGCGTATCTCGCTCTCGCCCGTTATGTCGAGCTTTAGGAACGCATCGATAAATGCCAATGCCTTCTTTTCGTTGGGACCTTGCGAGACATCGACTACGCGTTGAGATGAGACTTCGTTTTCGACCTTAGCCTGAAAGTTTTGCAGACCGATCTGCACCTGCTCGTGGTGCTTGTCGTGGAGCGCAACCCCCTTTTCCTCGATATTTGCATGAAAGAGGCGGGCGATTTCCACAAAGGTAAGCACTTCGACTTCGTTACTGGCAGTGATGCAGTAGAAGGCATCTCGTCGTTCGCTACGGATAAAGGTCAGCGTGGTGTCGCTGCGGGTCTTGTCCTTGCGCCCAACGCGGCAGCGCAGGGGGTAGTTCTTGATTTTCCGGAACAACTCGGGATTATCTTCCTTGAAGTCGCGCAGCTCCATGAGGTAAGCAAGACGCTCGTCTTTCTCTACTACTTCCCTTGGCACTTTCTCAAAAAGCTCGAACGTGCTGATTTCCTCCTTGTCCGAGTAAACCTGACTATCTTCACCGAGTGCAGAATGGAAAGACTGGAGCTTGAGAATGGCTTTCTTTTCCAGCTCGATGTCGTTGTTGACCTTGGCTGTCGGGTAAAAGTTATAAATGTGGATGGCGGATGCTTTTGAGCCAATGCGGTTGACGCGCCCGATGCGCTGCATGAGGAGGGTGGAGTTCCACGGGGTGTCGTAGTTGACGATTACGTTGGCACGGTGGAGGTTTACGCCCTCGGCGAGAACTTTGGTGCTGATGAGGATGTTGTAGGCATTGTCCTGCTCTGTGAGCGGGAGGTTTGCGTCGAAGCTGGCGCGGGCGAGCGAGAGGCGTTCCTTACGGTTGCCTGCGTGGATGGAGAGAATCTTCTCATACCCTGCGGCATCGAGCTTTTCGGCAAGGTGTTCGATGGTCTCTGTTGACTCGGAGAAGATAATGAGCTTCTGTTCTGGATTGACGCTCTTATCGATGAGGTTCGGAAGCTCTTTGAGGAACACGTCAAGTTTGGGATCGTTTTCGATCGTATCCCACTCTTTGCAAAGTTCGGTGAGGATGTTGAAGTCGTGCTTTAGGCCTTTAATGAGTCCAGAGTCAAAGTCCGACGGCTCGCAGATGTCCACGTCTGGGTCAGTTTCCTGAAGCTTGAGAACTTGATCGATCAACTCTTCCTCACGGTCGTCCATGATGAACTCGCTGACCTTGAGCTTAGGGGCGATGATAATGCGCCCGTTTGTAAACATGCGTATCATCGCTTCCGTGGCATTTCGGAAACGCCCAAGAGACTTCTTGAAAGCAAAGAAACTGCTGTCGAGCCGCTTAACAAGTAGGGTCTTCATGAGTTTGGCAAGCTGCCCTGAAATCATGTTCGCATTCTGGTACTTGATTTTCTTTTCGGGAGCCAGATAGCCAATAGCACGGTAACGGTTATAGGTGAGTCCTTCCTTTGGGTCTTGGAGCAGTAAAATGGTCTTGTCGTAGAGGTCATCGAGCTGCGTATCGAGGGGGTAGTAAATCGGTTTGGGCGGCTTGACCTGCGGGAAGTTTATGCCCTGGGTTTTTAGGTCTTCAGCATACTGCTCGTTTTCCAACAGATCTGTGCGGGTGCGACGGATAGTCAGGGGCTGGACAACCTTTATACGGATAAGCTCATAGATGGCTTTGACCTTAGTGAGCATCTCCGCTGTGGACTCCGCCTTCTTGGCTTTCTTGTAGTCCTCGATTCGGCGTATGAAGAAACGCTGTAGATTTGCGATTTCGAGTGTGGCATCCTTCGCATCCTGAAAGAGGTAAACCAGATTGCGGATGTCCTCTGGTGAGTTATTCAGAGGAGTGGCAGAAACAAGAATGACTTTCTTACGAATCTTAATATGATCGTTACGACGGGGTACGTCCGTTTTACAGATCTTTTGAAGCTGATTGTATTTTTCTGTAGTGTCGGTACGAAACTCGTGCGCTTCGTCCACAATAATAAGGTCGTATTTTTCGGGGTTCTTGACCTTATGCAAGCTGCCATGGGTGATGATCTCACAGCCTTTGAGGCCAAATTTGTCGATGGTCTCCTCCCAGTTGTCGTAGAGGCTGGGTGGGCAAACAACGAGGGTTTCGCTTACATGTGACGGAAAGCCATTCTGGTAGAAAAACTTTTTAGCTATCAAAATAGCAATGACGGTTTTTCCGAGACCTACTACGTCTGCAAGGAAACAGCCGTTGTGCTTCTGGAGAAGCTCAAAACCTTGTGATACTGCATCTGCCTGGTACGCGAGCCGCTTGTAGCCTTTTGGGAGGTCACTCACTGAGTTGGGGTCAAAGTCCAAACTGTTTCCAAAATACTCGATGAGGAACTTGATATAGACCTCGAACGGAGTGGCCTCGTCGTTCAAGTAGGTCTGCTTCTTGAGCTTTTCAGCCTCAACAGGAAGTATGGGGACCGACTCTTCCCAGAGTTTCTCGAACTCATCCGTGGCGAACTGCACGTCGGCGTAGTCGTAGAGCTGGACGTTGAATTCGTAATTGGACTGTTGCTCCTTACTACCCAGTCCCGCTTCGGATAGGTTTGACGACCCTGTGATAACAGAGCCTGCCTTATGCTCACAAAAGCCCTGAGGGCGAAAGATGTATATCTTAGCGTGCAGGTTCTTGGAAGGGTGCGCCTTGATCTCGATTTTCTTGCTGACGATGTCTTCAACGAACTGGAGGATGCCTTCTTCAGTCCTCTTGTTGTACGAGGCACCTTGTATGTCAGCTTTAAGCAACCGCCGGAACTCCTCCAGTGCGCGATTGGAGTCCGCAAGGTAAAGTAGCCCCTTTTTCTGATAATCCGCGACTATAGAGTCTACATTGATGCCCACAAGTATTCGAATTTTGGGTACATCCTCTAGAAACGGGCGAATTGCAAAGTAACCAGAAGCATGGAAGTAACCAACCAGAGCATCAAAGAACTCAATGTCTTTGTTGTGTAGAAACACTCCGTCAAGTTTACTTAACAGGGTATTGGTATCGCGATTAGTAAAGAATTTTGTACTCATTTCAATGAATGCTCAGAGTTAACGACGAAGTCCGCCTCGGCATCCACACACGCCCGATAGGCTTGCAGGATCCGCTTCGCATTGTGGGGGGAATCTCCAATACTTAAGTTTATTTGTGTTATTCCAATTTTCGTAGGAGAAAGTCTGCGAGTCTATCTGCTAGACGTTGCTTACCAAAGCCCAAATTTTCCAAATTGTAAAGCGTAGATACCCATCAAGAGGTTCGCCACTCCGTGCATCACGACACAGGCTAACAAACTCTTGGTTCTGACCGCTACCCAGTACATCAATGACCCGAAGAGAAATGCACCAAAATAATCGACTGGGGCATGAATAAACATGAAGGCTGCAGTAGTTACCCAATAACCCAAGAACTGCACTTTTCCAAAAGGCACTTTCCAATAGTCACCATCACGGTCGATCAAAAAGCGCATTAAAAAACCGCGCCAGAATATCTCTTCCACCAAAGCAACAATCACCACTGCACGCATAAAGCGCATAATGGTGGATCCCCAATAGCCAGCCATTCCAAATTCTCCAGAAAGCACGCTCGGGTCAAATCCATCCGTGCGTTCAGCTAAACCAAAATACGCCCACACTCCGACAGTCTCCTCAGTATAGCCGAAATAGTCGTAGAGCCACGAAGGGAGAATCCACAGCGCAATACCTACAACCCCCATGACAGCACCGAGACCGACACCTTTCACCTTGCTAAAGTCATAATGCTTCCAGAAGAAACACAGCACACCACCTACCAACAAAGTCTGTAGTGGATACATCCATTGCTCCGGCCACTCGCGCCACCATGATGCATCTGGATGCGCCCATTCGAGACCACTCTCGTTGGCAATTTGCATCAAAAAGCTTAACCCCATAAATATCGCCAAAGGCGCGACATGGGCGTAGCTTTTGTTATTGCGAATATCTGTTAGGGTCATGCTGGAGTATTTAAGCTCCTAACAAATTCTTCCATGCGGTCCATGGCAATCATTATTTCCTCCATAGAGGTAGCATAACAACAACGAAGAAAGCCTTCACCGCCTTCACCGAAAGCATCTCCTGGCACAGCCGCCACATTCGTGGCCTCAAGCAACTGCATTGCAAATTTCTTACTACTGAGACCAAACTTACGAACCTCTGGGAATACATAGAACGCTCCACCGGGGCTGTGACAATCTAAGCCCATCGCATTGAGGCGCTTCACCATATAATCACGGCGCTGGTGATAGCTAGCCTTCATCTCCTCAACAGCTTCCATACCATTTTGCAGAGCCTCGATAGCAGCAACCTGACTTGTGATTGGCACACAGAGTATCGAGTGCTGATGAATTTTCATCATTGCAGCAATCATCGGCTGTGGAGCACAGACGTAACCGAGACGGAAACCTGTCATTGCGAACGCTTTTGAGAAACCATGAAGCAAAATAGTGCGCTCCTTCATCCCTGGGAGGCTAGCAATCGAAATGTGATTAGAATCATCGTAGCGCAGTTCACTATAGATCTCATCACTGATCACCATGAGGTCGTGCTTCACACAAAGCTCGGCAATCTCCTTTAGATCATCAGTGGGAATGGTCGCTCCCGTTGGATTTGTAGGAAAATTTAGCATCAATACGCGACTCTGCGGTGTGATTGCCTTTGCTAACTCAGAAGTTTTCAACGCAAAACCAGCTTCCTTGTAAGTGGATACAGCTACGGCTTTACCATAAGCCATGGCAATACTTGGATTATAGGACACATAGCCCGGCTCGTGATAAATCACTTCATCGCCAGGATTCAATAAAGCGCGCAAAGCTAAATCAATCGCCTCACTCACTCCAATAGTGACTAGCACCTCACTATCAGCAGCATAATCTACCGAGAAAAAGTCAGACACATACTCCGCAATGAGCTTACGCAACTGCAAGAGTCCAAAGTTCGAGGTATAACTTGTATTTCCCTTCTCTAGAGAATAGATAGCAGCCTCACGAATATTCCAAGGAGTTTGGAAATCAGGCTCACCAACACCGAGAGAAATAACATCATCTCTCCCCTGCACAAGTTCAAAGAAGTCTCGAATCCCTGAATGAGGGATTGTCGCGATTTGCTGAGCAATTTTTGTCGAATAATCCATGGTGCACTTATGGTGAAACTACGAGACGCCCTTCTGGCTCTTCTTGCTCAAAAATAAAACCGTATTCCTTGTATGCCTTGAGGCGGAAATGGGTTGCAGTAGACAACACTCCATTAATCGTACTGAGCTTCTCACTGACGAAGCGAGCCACCTCACGCAGACTTGGTCCTTCCACGATCACCATCAGGTCATAGCCGCCGCTCGCGAGGTAACATGCCTCAACTTGTTCAAAGCGCGCGATGCGCATAGCGAGGCGATCAAAGCCCCCTCCACGCTCTGGTGTCAGCTTTACCTCAATGAATGCCGCTACGTTACTGTCACCAGCTTGCTCGCGATTGACGACGGCATGATAACCTAAGATCGTTCCGTCCTCTTCCCATTGAGTAATGCGCTCTGCCACCGCTCGCTCATCTAACTTAAGAAGTTCTGCGAGTTCTGTGTGCGAATAGCGCGCCTTTTGGCTGAGTAATCGAAGTAATGGATCAACTGACATGGTGTAATGGAACTAGCGAATCTCAGCCCATTTGCCAATATTTGATCTAAAAAAATGATAAATACCTGTAAGGTTTTTACCTTCGATCACCTATTTAGGTATAGAATCCCCCATTCACAAGAAAGAATGCTTCGTTGCCATCAGTGAGAAAGTGTTATAGAAACAGTCACAAATCAGAATTTATGAGAAAAACGTCCAAGAAGACCCTTGCTAGCTTTCTAGCATATGCAGCCACCCTTGGCTTACTCAAAGCCAACCCCAGCGACCTCAACATTTCCAAGTTTGCCGACAGCTCAATTACACCCTCACCAGCTTGTCTAGCAGCTCATGCTAACGGCGATGTTTACGTCGGTGTCGACCTTCTCGGCTCTCTCGACAAAGCTCCAGGTAAGGGCCGCATTATAAAGCTAATTGACAACAACAACGATGGCAAAGCGGACAAACACACAGTCTACGCTGAAATTGACAATCCTCGTGGCCTCATTGCCATGGATGACCAGCTTTACGTCCTCCACGGAGACTTCCAAGGCCAGAAGGAAATGGTCGGCATGTACCTGTCGGTGCTCGAAGATAAAAATCAAGACGGCAAAGCTGACGGTCCTCCAAAACATCTAATCAAAAACATCTCAACCATCAAATTCAACCGTTCCCGTGGCGCTGATCACACCACTAACGGCATTCGCATGGGGATCGACGGTTGGATCTATATTGCAATTGGTGACTTTGGATTTGTAGATGCTGAAGGCACCGATGGCACAAAAATGACCATGCTCGGCGGTGGCATTCTTCGAGTACGCCCTGACGGTGGCGAAATGGAACTCTACACCTACGGTCTGCGCAATATCTACGATGTAGCGATTGATCCATTCATGAACGTATTCACTCGCGGTAACACCAACGATGGTGTCGGCTGGTGGATTCGTTTCATCGACCAAATTCAAACTGGCGACTACGGTTACCCGAGTCTCTACACCTATTTTGCAGATGAGATCATCCCGGCCCTCTGCGATCTTGGTTCAGGCTCTGGTACTGGTGCGCTCTTTATGGATGAACCAACTTGGCCAGCAAAATACAACAAGCAGCCAATGATGGCCGACTGGGGTCGTAACCACACCTACATCCACCGTCTCACATCAGACGGTCCAACATTTACTCAAAAAGTAGAAAACTTCATTGCCTCATCCCAGCCGACTGACCTCGACGTCGACGGCTCTGGTCGCCTGTATATCGCAGCTTGGGATGGCGCTGGATACAAAGGCAACCCATCTAAAGGACACATTGAGCGCATCACACCTAAAGGTTGGAAGTACAAACCTTTTCCTAATCTCGGAAAACTCAAGCCTACGGCGCTTATCAAAGGACTCAAGTCCACAAGCGCCACAACCCGCCTCAACGTTTCTCAAGAAATCCTCACTCGTGGAGCAAAAATAAATCCCGTAGACGTGTTAGCCATCGCAGAAGATGGCACCCTCTCTCTTGAATCACGCGTTGCAGCTATCTTCACCTACGCTCAATTAACTGGAGCTAAAGGTGTCGACTCTCTGGTTAAGCTGACTGAAGATCCCGAGCTTGCTGAATTCGCACTACGCGCCATCGCTGATCGCAAATCAATTGCCAAAAACATCTCAGTTGAACCCTTTCTCAAAGCACTCAAATCCGAGAACAAGCGCGTGCAAGTAGCGGCTCTCGTCGGACTGAGTCGCATCGGGAACCCAGAGGTTGCCAGTGAAGTGGTAAAACTCGCCGTCACCGAGCCACGTAAATTCGAATTGCCAGCAACATCAAGTAAGCCACTTTTCGAATCCAAGACCCTCACGATGAAGGAAACTGCTGAGATCAAAGTCGAGCTCGACGGCTCACAGAACAAACTCTACCTTATCACCGATCAAGCTGGAGGCAACGGCGGTGATCACGTCGCTTGGCTCAACCCTACAGTGACCACTAAAGGCAAAAAATTCGAACTCAAAAAGTGGGCAAAAGCAAAGCAGGATTGGGGTAAAACAGAACTCAACAAATCTTGCGTAGGTAAGCCACTCAAGCGTGCGGATGGAAAGCCATTCGAATTTGGAATCGGCACCCATGCGAACTCCGTTATCGAATTCAAGATTCCAGAAAGCTTCCAAAAAGGGACCTTCACTGCAACCGTCGGATTTACTGACACAGCTGGCGCACAAGGAAAAGTGAAGTTTATTGTGCGCAACACTGCCCCAAGAAAAACAGAGCGCACCAAAGGACTACATGCTACACCAAACTCGAAGATTGTCGTACCTCACATTGCTGTGCAGACCCTCCGCGAACTCAAAGGTGTAGATGCTGCTCTCGAAGCGATCGATTCACCAGCACAAAACGGCGCCATCTGGGCACTTCGCCGCATGCACGAAACCAAGGGCGTCGACGGACTCATCGCCAAGCTCACCTCAACTTCCGATGACACACTGAAGTTAAAGCTCATGGACGCCCTTGCTCGCCTCTATAACAAAGAAGCATCTTATGATGGTTCATGGTGGTGGAACACCAAGCCTGATCCACACGGCCCATACTATAAACCAATTACGTGGACCGCATCCGATAAGATCGCGACTACTTACAAAACCGAAGTTGCAAAGGCAAATGACACCCAGAGAGCACATTACCTCACGATTGCAAAAAACAACAAAGCCTTCATTCCAGGCATCAACGATAGAGTCGTCGACAAAGGACCGAAAATTCCGAAGGTTGGTGAAATCTCCATCGAAAACGTCGTCCTCGCCTTTGAGAAATATAAAGCCGACATCAACAACGGCAAAGAAGTTCTTAAGAGGCAAGCCTGCTTTGCATGTCACAGCATCGAAGAAGAGCACGCAAAGAAAGGTCCAGATCTCAACAAGATTGGCTCTATTCTCGACCGTGAAGCAATCGCCGAGTCCATCCTCAAACCAGATGCAACAATCGCAGACAACTGGGTTGACGCCAAGACTAAGGACGGCATGACTCACAACGGCACCCTCGTAAAAAAGAATGCAAACGAAGTCATCATCCGCAACATTGCTGGCATTGAAATGAAACTTAAAGCTGCTGACGTCGTGTCCGTGAAAAAGGCTGAATTTACCATCATGGGTCCACACCTGCTCGATGCACTCACACTTCAGGAATTCGTTGATGTCATCGAATACCTCGCTTCTAAGAAGTAGACTCCACACAAAATTTTAGCTCTCACGGATCACTTTGTGGGAGCTTTTTAGCTCATTCATAAAAGCCTTCCCTCTACGAATTTACACTTGAGACTTCTCTTTTTTGGTTAGATGGTAATGCCATGCAAGAGACCACGGATCAAATTCGCAATTTCCTCCAATTCATCACTCTGCAATTTATCAGTCACCCGAGCGAAGCGCAATTGATGGTGTCTGAAATCTCTGAGGATCACATTCGCTTCCGTCTTGTCCTCAACAAGGCAGACGTGGCCGTTCTCATTGGTCGCAACGGATTCACC